>NZ_OZ034779.1:0-1565186 GCF_964028415.1 Wolbachia endosymbiont (group A) of Andrena helvola | reverse complement strand
TCTATTCTATTTATTCTTTTGTATATTAAAGTATAGTAATAATAATAGTTCTATCAATAACTTGTTACTAACTTAAAATTCAGTAAAAATTGGCGTTGTTCAACTTGTGGATAAATATGTGAGTAACTTTCGTATATTATTGATTTTCTGTTATGATTTATGTGTATAAGTAAGGTGTTTAGAGTGTTAGTAATTTTCTTTTATGGAAAATACTTTACCATCATGCATTGTTACACAACTATGTATATGTTGTTGAAAAAGTTGTTGATCAATTGTTGGTATTTTATATCAACAAATAATTCACAAATTAATTTGACATTATTCACATGCTTATTAAACATTTAATAACAGTTTTCTTGATAAATCTAATCTGAAAACGTTTTTGCCATTACAGGGAATAAATTGAGTAAAAAAAGAACCTTAGTAGAAAAAATAGCATATAGAATTTTTCTCTTCCTTTTCAAAAAAGCTTCTGTGTTGAAAAAGTGTGCGACTGAGGCATTAATGAAAGATCTGCCAGACCTTAATATATTTAATGGTCTATTAAAATTCCGTGATTGTGGTATAATGGATATAATGACTCCACGTACAGAGATATGCGCAGTAGACATTGAGTCAAGCGAGCGTGAAATAATAAAGAAGATAAAAAACACTTGCCACACTAAAATACCAATTTATAAAAATAACTTTGATAACGTAATAGGCTTTTTTTATGTAAAAGATGTTATTTTTAATAGGGATAAAAATTTTAATCTGAAACATATTATACAAAGCGTAATATTTGTTCCACCCTCGATGAAGACAACTAATCTTTTTGTTAGGATGAACTCTTCTAAATCATGCTTAGCTATCGTATTGGATGAATATGGTGGAACTGATGGTTTAATTTCAATGACTGATCTTATAGAGGAACTAATACCAAACATTGATAGTGAAAACGAAATAAATTCAGAATATACCATTACTGAATTGTCTCAAAATAAGTTTGAAGTATCAGCAAGGGCTCTTATAAAATATATAGAAGAGGATCTAAAAATAGAATTACGTGACCCTGAAGAAGACTATGTTACACTTGGTGGTTTGATTCTTTCGATTGCTGGTAAAGTGCCTTCTGTAGATGAAGTCATTAAATATAAAAATGGTATGAAGTTTATCATCAAAGATGCAAATGAGCGCTACATTAATAAAATAGTACTAGACTTAAGTGATTACAAAAATTAGATTTGGTACCCCTTGTCGGGGAATGCCTTGACACGAAGAAAAAGTTGTAATAACCAAATATGCAACTCAAGTTATAGTTAAACCTATTTCCAGCAAATTATTTTCGCAAGTATAATGCATTTCAGTGGTATAGTACTCTAATAATAAAGAGGTCATATAGATATTAATATCTTTTGTATTTAAATTAGTGTCATTTTTTTTGATTAATTTGTCTACTAATGATTTGCTTATTGGTTTGTGTTCATTTAGAATTTTTATAGTTAATAGCATTTTATCTTCTGTTTGACTCAGTAAAACAGATACTAGTTCAACTTCCGCCACTGCACTGGCTATAGTTAGCACCATATTAGAAATTATCTTATTTATCTTTTCAATTAAATCTTCCTTATTTTTTGCAGAGTATGCGTCTATTTTCCACGTAAGCTTTACTTTTTTTTTAATAAATAATTTTCGATATTAGATTTGGTCTTATCAAAGCTATAATTATCCATTGAAGAAGAATATGCCTGCTTCATAACTTTATGTTTATATATTAAATCATCGGAGCTTTCTTTAAGAAACAACAACGCTTCCTTCTGCGCATCAGCATCATTCTTATCTATTACTTCAAGCTCTTCTACGCCAAACGTTATTCCATTCATAGAGTTAGCAAAGTCATGAAGCAGCCGTCCTGATAGCAGTTCCGTTATTAACAGTATGTTTTTGGTATTTTTGTTCATTGGATAATTATAAATGATTTAAGTTACCCTATATTGGTAAGTATATAATAGTCAATTAAGAGAAAGTTTCGTTGCACTTTTTATATCAAGGCATTAATATAGTATTAACAATTTTAAAATTTATAAAAGGATTATGAATACTTATACCAGATCAGGAATAGATATTGAACTATATAATAAGTTAATAAAAGAAGTCAAGCCTATTGCTCAAGAAACTACTAGAGAAGAAGTAATCAGCGAAATAGGTTCATTTTCTGCGTTATTTGATTTTGCTGCACTAAGTAAGAAGTATGACCATCCAGTACTCGTTTCCTCAACTGATGGAGTAGGTACGAAACTGTTGATAGCTCAAGAAGTGAATAAACATGATACTATAGGTATAGATTTAGTTGCAATGTGTGTAAATGACTTACTTGCACAAGGAGCAACGCCTTTGTTTTTCCTTGATTACTTTGCAACAGGCGTTTTGACCAAAGATGTTTTATTATCTGTGGTTAAGGGCATTGCAGAGGGGTGCAAGCAAGCTAAAATAGCATTGGTTGGTGGGGAAACTGCAGAAATGCCTGGAATGTATGGTAATAATCACTATGACCTTGCAGGGTTTGTGGTTGGTGTAGTTGATCGAAAGCAAATTCTTCCAAACTGTAGTATGATGAAAGCAGGTGATTATATAGTTGGCTTAGAGTCAAGTGGAATTCACTCAAATGGGTTTTCTTTAGTGCGCCATGTTTTCAAAAGCTTAGGTATAAATTATAACGATACATCTCTATGGAATAATAAATCTTGGAGTGAAATACTACTTGAACCAACAAAAATATATGTTGATTCTTTGCTGCCTATCATGTCACAAGTAAAAGGTATTGCGCACATCACGGGTGGTGGTTTGGTAGACAATATTCCGCGAATTCTTCCAAAAAACTTATTTGCAAACATAGACATTAATTCCTGGAAATGGCCAGATATATTTTTATGGCTAACAAAGGAGGGTAAAATAGAGAAGAAAGAAATGCTAAAAACATTTAATTGTGGTATTGGTATGGTATTGATCGTAAGTTCTGAGAATATGCAAAACGTGAAAAATCATTTCCAAAAACGTGGAGAAAAAATTGAAATTATTGGAAAACTTGATGAGGCATGTAACCCTCCACTTGATAGAGTAGTATTTAGTTAACCTAACTTTACTGACAGTCTTTTTGCAACTTCTAGGTATGCTTCCTTTAAATCTCCTAAATTCAAACGAAAGACATCTTTATCTAGCTTTTTATAAGTATTTTTATCCCATAATCTGCAGTTATCAGGGCTAATTTCATCAGCTAAAACGATTTTAGTACTGTCATTTATTAATCTGCCAAATTCTAACTTGAGATCAACTAAATATATACTTGCATTTGAAAATAGGTGAACTAATATTTCGTTGATTTTTAAAGTTGTAGTTTTAACTTCATCCATTTCTTTGCTAGATAGCCAATCAAAATACAGTATGTGATTTTCACTTACCATTGGGTCGGCTAGGTCATCATTTTTGTAAAAAAAATCGATTATAGGAGATGCAAGCCTCTCACCTTCTTTGATATTAAAACGTTTGCAAAAGCTGCCAGCTGCGACATTTCTAACTACTACCTCAAGAGGTATTATCTTGAGTTTTTTGACTAGCTGTTCTCTTTCGTTTAGAGTTTTTATAAAGTGTGTGCTAATTTCTGCTTTCTCAAGCTTTTCCATGATAAAAGCACTAATATGATTATTAATTATTCCTTTACCATCGATTATTTCATATTTTTCCTTATTGAATGCTGTAACATCATCTTTAAAGTGCTGTATGACAATTGATAAGTCTTCAGTTTCAATAATGGCTTTCGCTTTACCTTCGTATATCGTTTTATTCAGTGACATGTTTAATTTAACTATATATTATATCAATTTACTATTCTTAGAGTATAGCCCCAAATAACTTAAAATAAACCTTAATGGCATTCAATGTTACAATATTAACCATATTCCCAGAAATGTTCCCGGGGTTTTTGAACTATTCTCTTGCCGGAAAAGCGTTAGAAAAAAAAATATGGAACCTTGAAGTAATAAATATTCGTTCTTTTGCGAAAGATAAACATTCAACTGTGGATGATGTTCCATATGGAGGTGGAGCAGGAATGGTTATGCGTTCTGATGTAGTTGGTGATGCAGTAGATAGTATGCTCTCTGTTCATAAAAACACTAAGTTTATTTACATGACTCCATCTGGAACTAAGTTTAATCAGAATATTGCCAGAGAATTATTAGAGTTTCCTCATATAACAATATTGTGTGGTCGATTTGAAGGTATTGACCAAAGGATAATTGATGCGTATACTCCTTATGAGTTAAGTATTGGAGATTATATACTTTCAGGAGGTGAGCCAGCTGCAATGGTGGTTCTTGATGCATGCATTAGACTTCTTCCAGGTGTAGTAAATAATACCGATAGTATTACTGAAGAAAGTTTTAATTATGGTGGTGGTGTACTTGAATATCCTCAATATACTAGACCTGAGCAGTGGAAGGGATATAAAGTACCTGAGGTTTTGTTATCTGGCAATCACAAAAAAATAAGTGATTGGAGGCAGAAGCAGTCTCATGTTATAACAAAAAAGCGTAGGCCTGAATTATTGAGTGGAGAGATAAATGACAAATTTACTTAAAAAATTTAACGAACAGCAAATGCAAGTGTTAGCTAAAGAAATACCAGAATTTCGTCCTGGCGATGATTTGAAGGTCACTTTTAAAGTAGTTGACGGTACAAGTGAACGTATACAGATATTTGAAGGTGTATGTATATCAAAAAGGAACCGCGGGTTACATTCTTCTTTTGCAGTCAGAAAAGTGAGCCATGGAGAAAGTATAGTGTCTCAGTTTTTTGTTTATTCTCCTGCACTGGTTTCAGTGCAAGTGACAAGAAAAGGAAAGGTTCGTAGAGCAAAACTGTATTATCTGTGCAAACTATTTGGAAAAGCTGCAAGGATCAAAGAGCGTACTACTTATGTTAAAAAGAAATCTAAGTAGATACAATAGGGAGTGATGTCAATTGTGTCATCTCAGAACTCTCTCTTGTCATCCCAGTGCGTGACACACAACTGTACGAACATTGTGTTTGCCTCCCGCTGTGGTGTCATCCCAGTGCTCCGACACTGGGATCCAGCATTCATTATTCTCCTTTTGGTTTGTGCTTTCATGGAAAATGTAAAAATTATTTGCAGGCAAAGCCTGCTGGATCCCAGTGTCAGCTACTTGCATGACAAAAAAGGGGAAAGTTTTTTCAAATCCTCGTGTAAAGAAAAGTAAATGAGTATAAAGAAAAAATTCCTTAAATTACTTCAGTCAAGGCGTGTACATGCTCGTATAAAAAGGAAAAATAAAAAGAACAGAGCGCTACGCTTTTGTTCTTTCACGGCACTAGTTATCTCACTTGGCTGTCCTGTGTGTATATTGTTGAGTATATTAGTTAACTCTTACAGTGCCTTAACAGTAACGAAAATTTTATTGCCAGTTGAAATAAATGCTGATCTTGCTTTGGCGAGTAATCCTAGTGATTTGCGGTATAAGTTCATTGGCTTACTCAACGATTCTTTACGTAAGGTGTTTGGAGGAACTGATTTTAAAGACGGTGACGAAATTTTAAGTCGTAATTCTTACAAAGAACTAGAGAAATTTTTTCGTAAGAAAGTAAAAGATAGTGGTGAATATGAGATCTGGTTTACCGCGTCAAGTATAATTAATTCAATAAATAAAGATAAATATTTGAATGATCGTTATGCTAAATTACTTGATTGGCTAAAAGAAAAGAGGAGAGTGAAAAAATTTTTTAATAAGTCTTTATTCCTTAAATCTGACTCTCGTGAACCTGAAAATGCAGGGATTTTAGGAGCGTTTATCGGTTCATTAATGACAATTATAGTGTGCCTAGCATTAGCATTACCAATAGGAATTATGTCGGGCATCTGTCTTTACGAATTTATGCCTAAAAATAGGCTAATGACTAATATTGTAGAAATTAGCATGAATAATCTTGCTGCAGTGCCTTCAATAATATTTGGTGTAGTGGGCTTAACTCTCTATCTTGGCATATTTGGGCTACCACGCTCTTCACCACTTGTTGGTGGAATGACTCTTTCATTTATGATGTTACCTAATATTATAATTGCAACAAAAAATGCCTTTGCGAATGTTCCTATTACGATAAAAGATGCAGCGTTTGCGCTCGGTGCACCTCACATCAAGGTGATATTAGATCACTCTTTACCGATTGCGTTACCAAGAATAATACATGGTACTGTGCTTGCAATTGCAAGGATTTTAGGTGAATCTTCTCCTTTACTTATGATGGGTATGGTGGCATTTATTGCTGATACACCTACGTCCTTTTTCGATCCGGCAACTGTTCTACCTGTGCAAATATACATATGGTCAAGCAATCCTGAAATTGCATTTGTTGAACTTGCTGCTATCGCAATTATAGCTTTATTATTGATGTTATTTGCGTTAAATTTAGTAGCAAATTTTGTAAAAAGGAAATTCGAATTTTTTAATTTTTAGCAATTCATGAAAATCACAGTCCTATCTGGTTATGGCTTAAATTGCGAAAAAGAAACTGCATTTGCATTTATGGAATGCAGCAGAAAACTTGGTATTGGTAATATTGAAGTAAAAATCGTTCACATTAACGATATCATAGATAATCCAGGTGAACTGAAATTAAGCAATATACTTGCAATTCCAGGGGGTTTTTCCTATGGTGATGACACTGGTGCTGGTAATGCGTTTGCTTTACGTATTAAAAACAACTTGTTGGATGAGTTTCAAGAGTTTTTATCTCAGGACAAGCTGATTATAGGAATATGTAATGGTTGTCAGATATTAGTAAAATTAATTCCAGAGTTCTCTAATCTAGCTTTAATCCATAATGATATAGGCAATTACCAATGCCGCTGGATTAGAGTGAGAGTTAATCCGCAGAGTAATTCTGTTTGGCTACGGGGTCTGAGTGAACTATATCTCCCTGTTGCTCATGGGGAAGGCAAATTTTTTATGGATCAAGATATTTTGAACCAATTGATTGAGAGCAATTCCACCGCATTACGTTACATTGATAAAAATGGCAACTATGCTAACCTACAATTTCCTTACAATCCGAATGGATCTACATACGACCTAGCAGCTTTATCAGATAAAAGTGGAAGAGTGCTAGCTTTAATGCCCCATCCAGAAAGGGGAATATTTTTTACCCAGCAAGATAATTGGCCCCTTGAAAAAGAAAAGAGCAAGCGTTTAGGTGTTGCTGTGCCAAAATATGGCGATGGAATGCTTATATTTGAAAATGCACTAAAGTATTTTTGTTAAAATTTATTGATAGGGATTTATGGTCGAAATTATCCCCTGATATTGCAAAAAACTTGCTTGACAAGCCTTGCCAGTCCCCTTATCATGAAACTGAAGCTATTTATTTATCTTCTCTGTACAGATTAAATGACAAAAAAACTCACGTATCTGGCGTCCCATGTTTAATTTTTTGCACTATGTGCATCTTATGTCTTTATAAAATTTCTAGGTTTTTACCTAATATAAGCTGAAATGCGCTTATAAAGCATTTAAAATATCAAAAAACGCCAACTTAAAAAATGGATAGTGAATAATTAGCTACCCTAGGGTTTCTTTTGCCTTTTTTTCTGTTTAGTAAATTTCTTAAACATTTATGACTAAAGGTTAGTTGCATTAAAAAGCAGCTAAATCGCGGTTATTAAGCGTTTAGAATAAAAAAACGCCATACTTGAAAGTATAATGTAAGTAATTAGCCAACCACGGGGCTTCTTTTGCCTTTTTTTTATTTGGTAAATTTCTTAATATTTATAGCTAAACGACAACCGTCATCCCGCTACTTATTAGCGGCTGAGATACCGCAGCAGTATGACGGTTCGCGGCGGCATAGTAATTCGTCATCCCGCTGCTTGTTAGCGGGATCTCTTGTTAGCGGGATCTATGTTAAGGTATAGTAGGGGATCTATGTTAAGAGATACCGCGAATGAATCGCGGTATGACGGTGTAATGATGGTTAAGTAATTCGTCATCCCGCTGCTTGTTAGCGGGATCTAGAGATACCGCAACGTCTCACCTATAGCCTTCAGTGCTCCTTTTTTTGTCATCCCAGCGTCACGCGTTGGTTTCAACATTATATCATGAACTTTCTAAAATTCATTGAACTGTGTTTTCAAACGGTAGTGCCGGGGTGTGAGTATAATGATTATCAGTATATAAAAGTCATAGCAGACAGACTTGAAGCGGCAAATGTTGGCAAAATGAGGCGAATAATATTCAATATGCCTCCGCGTTCAATGAAGTCCCTGTGCGCTAGTGTTGCGTGGCCCGCATGGATACTGGGAAATCAGCCAACTGCAAGAATAATAGTTGCAAGCTACTCTCGGCTGCTTAGCGAAAAGCACTCGCTCGATACAAGATGCATAATGCAGTCTAGTTGGTATAGAGAGCTGTTTCCAGAGGTAGAACTATCCAAAGATCAGAATACCAAATACAAATTTCAAACAGTGCAGAGAGGATACAGAATCGCAACGTCAGTTGGAGGGACGTTAACAGGTGAAGGTGGTGATTTCATCATCGTGGATGATCCACTGAGTCCCGCCCAAGCTTTGAGTGAAACGTTTAGAAAGCGTGCTACAAATTGGTTTGACCAGACTTTAGTAGCCAGGCTCAACAATAGAAAAAAAGGAGTAATTGTTCTTGTGATGCATAGGCTACATCAAGAAGATTTAACCGGGCACCTTCTCTCCAAACCGAAAAACATATGGAACCATACTTGTTTACCGATGATATCTGAAAATAAGGAGATTATCTATTCAATCAAAAAGCCAGCGCCTCCTTTTCTTGTTCCTGTCACCCGAGTAACTACAAATGAGTACAAAAGCTGGATTACAGCATCAAGTGCTAGAATGACACCACCCGTAATATTATACTCAAGAGAAGAAGGTCAGTTGCTATATCCCCTCGATGGAGGAAAAGAAGAAGTTGAGATGATAAAGGTTGAACTTGGAAGTTACGCTTTTGCTGCACAATATCAACAAAACCCTCTGCCACTTTCAAGTGGTATAATTAAACGAGAGTGGCTGAAGCGCTATAGAAATTTTTCTGATAGTCTCTCATATGTCACTCAGAGCTGGGACACTGCAGTTTCAACAAGCAGCATGAGCAACTTTAGCGTCTGCACCACCTGGACAAAAGTGGGCAATAAATTCTATTTACTCGATGTATATCGCGCAAAGCTTGAGTATCCAAAGCTTAAAGAGCAAGTTCTGTCACTAGCTGCAAGATGGACACCGCACGCAATTTTAATCGAAGCAAAAACAAGTGGTCAGCAATTGGTGCAAGAGCTAAAGACAAACAGTGATTTACCAATTATCGAAATAGTACCACATGATGACAAACTCACTCGATTTTATCAAATTGTTCCGATTATAGAGTCTGGCAAGGTTTTTCTGCCGCACCAAGCAGTATGGCTGAACGATTTTGAGTATGAGATTTTAATGTTTCCTGAAACTCGACACGATGATCAAGTGGATAGTACCGTGCAATATTTGCAGTGGGTGAGAGATAGTAGCTCTAGGGTCGCAGCTTTACGGGCATTGTGATTTAAGCCTACCAGATCCAAGTAGTCAGCTACTTGCATGACACCCTGACAACCGTCATCCCGCTACGTGTTAGCGGGATCTAGAGATACCACGAATGAATCGCGGTATGACGGTTCGTGGTGGTATGACAGTTCGTGGCGGTATGACGGTTCGCGGCAGCATGACGATAAGCTCGTCATCCCGCTACGTGTTAGCGGGATCTATGCTAAAAGATACCACGGCGGTATGACGTAGAACTGCTGCTTGTTAGCGGATGAGATACCGCGAATGAATCGCGGTATGACGGTTAAGTACGTGTTAGCGGCTAAGAGATACCGCGGCGGTATGACGGTCTGCGGCGGAATGACGGTTAAGCAATTCGTCATCCCGCTACATGTTAGCGGGATCTCTTGTTAGCGGATGAGATACCGCGAATGAATCGCGGTATGACGGTTAAGTACGTGTTAGCGGCTAAGAGATACTGCGGCGGTATGACGTAGAGCTCGCGTTAGCTATAAGATTAGCTAAATTCTGCACGTCCATAAAAAACAAACCTTCTTTTTCGTCTTGAACGCTAATAATAGCGTGAGTGTTAAAAGGTAAAGGATCATTTGTATGTCCATGGCCTACCCCTTTCATAGTAAATACAGGAAAGTTAACACTTTTTGCAAACCTTTCTTTTACAACTTCAACAAGGTTATCGTTATAGCAGTTAACGAAATCCCCAAAGATTACTGCATGTACTCCATCAAAGATGTGAGCTTGTTTTAGGTGATCTAAACTGCGCTCTATTGCGTATGGGTAGACTCTTATGTCCTCTAAAAATAGAATTTTACCTTTCGCATTTATTTGCCAAACAGTTCCTATACTGTTTTCAACTAAAGTCATATTACCACCGATGATTTTAGACTCTAATCTGCCATCTTTTAGTCTAATGCCATTATTTATCGTCTTTAGGTTATCAAATCTGATAGAATCCCGCTTGTTAAGAATTAACTCTTTCAATTTTTCAACAGAGCTTTCAGAAACGGAGTTATTTACTATCATTTCCAACATGGTGCCGTGAAGAGTTTGCCAATCATATTTAGCTTGTAGATGGATGTGCAAGGCAGTTATATCGCTATAGCCTATGAGGATCTTTTTGTTTTGAGCAATCCTTTCTTTTTTATCATTGGGTAACTTTTCTAGATAGGGAATTAACCGAGAAGCCCCTTCTCCTCCTCTGATACACCAAATTATTTTACTATCATTAGTTAGTGCACTAATCAAATCATTTGCTCTGAATTCATCAGAGTTGGAATAAAATGGATTATCATTACTATATATTTTCTCCGAAATATGGGGATTAAAATCCAAAGCTTCTACATATTCTTTTATGGTAGTCAGGTCTGATTCTTTTCCCTTGGAGGAAGGAGCAATAATATCAACTTGGTCGATTGCATGAATACCTGTGTTAGCACATAAAGTGAGAATGAAATATAAAAGGTAAACAATCATTAAAATATCTTATAAAACTCTTTTTTTAGTATATCATCCAATTCAGAGAGTGGAACTTTCACTCCTAGTTCTTCCATTGACGTGACGCCATAACCTTGCAACCCACAAGGAATAATACCCTTATAGTGAGAGAGGTCTGGAAAGACGTTAAGCGCTATGCCATGATAAGTTACCCATTTTCTTAAACGGATACCAAAAGCTGCAATTTTTTTTTCTACTCCGTTATGGTTTACCCAAATGCCTATTCTATCTTCTCTAAACTCTCCAAGTATATTAAATTGCTTTAAAACATTTATGATCCACTTACTTAGATCTCTAATATATAGCTTTATATCGCATTTGTTTCTTTTTTTAAGGTTTAACATTAAATATATAATGCGCTGTCCTGGACCATGATATGTGTGTTTACCACCCCTTCCTGTTTTATATATGGGAAATAGTTTTTCAACAATATCATCAGCTGTTGCACTGATTCCTGCAGTATAAAGTGGAGGGTGCTGGAGTAGCCATACCAATTCGTCTGCTGAATTATTGTGAATTTGTTGAATTTTCTCTTCCATGGATTTTACAGCACAGTTATAATCAATAAGCTGATTAGATATTAGCCATTCTGTCATATTCTATTTCTTTTTTTTTAGTATAGCAGTTCGTTTTTTCCTGTTATTCCAGTGTGTGACACTGGGCGCAGCCTTTCTTATTCCTAATATACTTAATACTAACTTCTGTGCTATTTCTCCTTAACAAACATAGTACATGACAAATGTTTAATTATTTGTCAACACAGGTCCTCTTTACGTATAGGCAACTTTTTTTATTGAAAAATTCAGAAAAATGTTGTATAATTATTAGTAGATTTTAGGTAAAATATATGGCAAACTCAAAATTTAGCATAACTTTCAACAACGAAATTTCAGAGTGTCTTGCTGGACTGGCTAAAATAAGAAATAAGTCCATTAAAGAACTAACAGAGAAGCTAATACAAGAAGCAATTGAAAATGAGGAAGATAAAATACTAATTGAGCGTGCTGCTAAACGTAATGTTTCAGGTGTAAAGAAAATTAGAAGTGAGGATGTAGACTGGAATACAATATTATCTTCATAGAAAGCGTTCTTGAGAAAGACCTTCCAGCTCTTCCAAAAACAATAAGATTAAGGATCATAAATGCGATAAATAAGCGCCTTACAGTTGATCCCATTAACCTTGGTGAGCCATTATATTACAGATTTAAAGGACAAAGAAGATTAAGGGTAGGTGATTATCGCGTTATCTATTCCGTAAATATTATAAAATATGAAGTGGTTATCACAGAGATAGGACACAGAAAAGATATTTATAAGTAAGTACATCATATAAATATTAAATATATTTTTACTCCTTCCTGATTCATTTTCTACCTTAGGTGGCTTCGCTCAGCTCAAAAAAAAAGCTCATTCTTTTTGCTACCCCTTATTGTGCCTGCCATTTAACTACTGTGTAGAGATTGCTCTCAAACATAATGTTCGTACGTTAGTATATCCTTCCTGTGACACCAATTGATATAATTCTACCACAAATTCAATTTTTTAGGAGGCATATATGAATCTCAATATTTTTCAAAGAAAAAAAAGCGCAGTATTTACTAAATATTCTGCTTTGCAGCTAATGATGGAGCCAAGTTGGAGTAAGCGTGATTATGTAAGTTTTGCTGAGGAAGGTTACATAAAAAATGTTATTGCCTTTCGAGCAATTAATATGATTGCAAGTGCTGCATCTTCGGTACCTTTTACTCTCTGCCAGCTTACTGAACAGGGAAAATCGCAATTAAAAGCCCATCCATTACTGAAATTACTTTATTCTCCTAATCCAATGACATCAAAATCGGAATTTATTGAGGGGATTGTAACTTATCGGTTAGTTAACGGCAATTCTTATATATTGATGGTTGAGTCACAGAATAGTAGAAAACCACCAACAGAGCTTTATCTTCTGCGCCCCGATAGGGTTGAAATTGTTCCAGGGAGAAATAACGTTCCTTATATCTATCGTTATACCATAAATAACAACAGTTATGACTTTAAAGTTGATAAACTAACTGGATGTTCAGCAGTGTTGCACTTAAAGACCTTTAATCCTTTGAATGATTGGTATGGGTTATCACCAATTGAGGCAGCTGCATATAGCATAGATCAACATAATCAGGCGGGTGCTTGGAATCAAGCGATGTTGCAAAATGGGGCAAGACCAAGTGGTGCAATAGTTGTAAAATCAGCAAAAGATGGAAGTGGTGGAAGTTTAAGTCAAGAGCAGTACCAACGCTTAAAAGCGCAGATAAATGATCATTATTCAGGTTCTATAAACGCTGGAAGACCGATATTGCTTGAAGGAGGCTTGGAGTGGAAAGAAATGAGCTTATCGCCAAGGGATATGGATTTTATTGAGTCCAAACACAGCTCAGCTCGTGATATTGCGCTAGCTTTTGGCGTTCCACCGCAATTGCTTGGCATACCGGGTGATAACACTTATAGCAATTTAGTCGAAGCACGCTTATCCCTCTGGGAGCAGACGGTTTTACCAACGCTAGAAAATATTATCTGTCACCTGAATTCTTGGCTAACACCAAAATTTGGTGAAGATCTGTGCTTGTCGTATGACAAAGATGCAATAGAAATTCTCATGGAAAAAAGACAAAAGTTGTGGAAATACGTAGAAAACGCAAGCTTCATGACGCTCAACGAAAAGAGAGAAGCATTTGGCTTGCCACCATTGCCGGGTGGTGATGAGTTAGGTTAAGTTTGTATCCGTTCAGATGAGTTCATTGTCCCCTAAACCGTACGCCTAAGTAAATCAACCATTTCTCTTGCTAACTAAAGCGGTGAAGATTTGGTCTACATCAAAACTCATCTTAGGACGCCAAATAGGGCCATCCAAATGCATATCGATATAGATTGGATTACTATAGTTTGGTGGTATGAAAAAGAACCTGAATATAGAAGCTAAAGCGAAGTTAGATAAGGTTAAATTAGAAGAGATCGACCCTGATGCTTGATCAATCCCGAACTGTAAACTAGTTGAACATATACCACTCTTAATACTTGCTTTTCCGCTAATATTTTCAAAAAATGTCTTGCCATTATATATATCAACATAAGCAAGTGTGGAAATTTCAGATTTATTCTTACTGCTTAACAAATTAGTGATAAATGAATTGAAATCTACATTAGTAACTTCTATTCCTTGCGCTTGTAAGTTTACATCTCCTGATAAGTTACTAGCCCAATCATGAAAACTTTTTCCTTGAGTTTTGATTTCACCATTTAAGCTTACCTGACCATTTACATTGTCAATTCCTATAACCTTACCAATCTTTTTAGTGTCCAAATTTACAATAGAAAATCTTGTATTCATTGAGTCTGATCTTAAATAACCCTGAAAAAACACTTGCCCGTGTTCTAATACGTAACTTGCCTGCCTGATAGTGATAGTGTTGTTTCTCATTACCGCATCCAAATTAAAATCTTTTAAAACATTCTGCTCGGTTTTAAATTCTGCAGTATTGATTTGCACATTTGCATCAAAGCCTTCTTTGTCATCCAAAAAATCAAGCTGCTTTGTTGACCATTGAATTTGATCTATCTCATTTCTTGAATTTCTTTTCGTCTCTACTAAATTTGGTAATGTAATAATTTTTCCATTAAATTTACTGCCCGTAAGGTTAACATCTAATAAAGGTTTGGCGTATTTTTGATCTGCTAATATTTTTGCATTACCGGTAATATCGAAATCTTCTCCAGATAGTTTTATTTTATCTGCAACTAGCTTACCTTTTTCCATTTTCAGCAAAAAATCCAAATTTTTAATTTTCGTATCATTCAATGTAAGGTTATTAACACGGGCCTTTATATTTGTATCATACTGAAAATTTTTCAGCCATTGCATTTTAGGTAAACTGCTAAATAATGAATGATCATATTTATCTGCATCAAGATTATGCATGCTAAATTCACCATTGATCACACTGCGTTTTTTTGTGTGGCTTACTCTAATTGATCCTTGCAAGGATTCCTTATTATTTAGCAGTCTAATGTCTGAGATAGATAATATTCTTGGTGCAAGGTGCAGTTTAGAACTTAGTGTAAATTGATTTTTCTGGTTTTCTTTCATCTTTATAGAAGGGAAAAAACATGAAATGAATGACTCAAAATCATTTCCTTCGACTAATAAATCACCGTTGAATTCAGATAGGACATTATTGTTTGAGATCTCTCCTGATAAGTAAGATATATTATTGATTCCAGGAAATTTAAGAAGCGTATTAACTTTTACTTTGCCATCAGTGGATTTTAGTACAGCACGGAAATTGTCCAATATTTTGTTTTGATATTGAATGTTAGAAGCTTCCATATTAAAATTTAAGCTCAAGTTCTTTGGCACAACTGCTCTAAAACATTCCAGAAGATCCTTCATATTCATTGTTCTTTGTGAATCATTTTGTATGGAATCTAAATCAACTTTACTGAAGCTAATATTGAAATTAGTGTGATTGCCTTTTCTATCATTTTGTATTGTACCGCTGGCTTGCATGCTTTTGGAATCAATTTTTAAGTCAGTTGCCGTAAACTCACTTTCATTAAGACTTATATTGGATGATATCTTGATATTTTCGCTAGGAATAACACAAGAGAGAAAGCTAAGATTAATGATTTTTGCTAAATCACTCACAGAACCGGAACTGTTATTAATTGTTAATGTTAAATTACCCTGGAGTTCTTCTTGATTTCTATTACCTGTAAATAGCAAATTTACAAAATTTGATTCAACACTAATGTGTACATTCCTTTTTGTGATATTAACCTTTCCTGAAAAATCGTAATTATTATCACCTACCTTTACTTTACCAAAAAACTGCTTATTTTTTTTTACAGCAACTTCCTTTATGTTAACAATATCAGCGAAATCATTCTTGAAACTTACTTGGCTGTCTTTTATTACTATATCGACTGTGTTACCACTGGCGTTTGTATTTATAATATTAAGTAAATTTTCTTTGTTGCTTTTCATGCCAAACAATGTGATTGACTTTGGTTGCAACGAAAATAAAAACAACGATAGGAACGATGGCCTTATTTCAATTTTTCTTACACTAATTAAATCTGACAACTTTTGCTCTTTATTTTCGTTGTATTGTACGTATACATTATAAATAGTGAGCTTTGGGGTAATCAACGAAACTTTAATTTTTCCTCCAATATGCACTTTAGCATCATACGTCTTCTCCAACTCTTTTATAATATATCCCTTGTAGCCACTCCAATCCTTAAAAGTTGCAGCAACATGCATGAGAATTAATAGCAGTGAGATTGATAATATAGCATATAAAGAAAGTCTCATAATTTACACATGCTTAAAGTTTCCCTTAAATATTAAATAGAGAATACCAAAATAAACAATAACACTCAAAGCTATTAAAGTCGTTAAATAAACAATACGAGCCAACATTTTATCAAAAAATAATCCTGCCAACAAAGAATTAAAAATATAAAGGGCTATTGACATGACTGCCGTTGCTACAAAAATTTTCATGACATTTAACAATAACGCTTGGCTAACCTTATACATTTTATTTATTGTTAAATAACTAATTAATAGAATAGAGTTTATCCAAGTGGAAACGGAAGTAGCAATAGCAATCCCCGTATGCTGATACTCGTTCATTAACAAAAGGTTTAGCACTACATTAATTCCAAGACACATTAGCGAAAATATGGTTGGTATTTTCAGATTGCCTTTAGCAAAAAATGTAGGTAGCAATACTTTATTTATAATAAATGCAGGTAAAGAAAGAGAAAATGCTATTAAAGTGGGAACAGTTTGCTGCACTGCATAATGATCAAACCGGCCGTAAGAAAAAAGCGTAAGTAAAATTATGTCGGGAATAATGATAAAGGCAGCAGTTGTTGGCATAATTAACATTAATCCTATGTTGAGAGCCTTGTTCTGTATTTTGACTATATTTTCAGTATTATCCACCTGTTTTGAAATTAAAGGAAGAAGCACTGTACCAATTGCAGTACCGATTATTCCCTGCGGTAGTTGATTTAGTCTATCGGCATAATATATATAGGACACCGCATTTGGTATAAAACTCGCCATGATTGTATCAATCCATAAGCTTATTTGAGTTACACAATTGTTGATAATTGCAGGTATCACACGCTTAAAAAATAACCTTACTTCATTGCTTAATTCAAGGCTAAAAGAAAAAGCTGCCTTTAACTTGTATGCACTAAATAGTATCAAAAGTAGCTGGAAAATTCCTCCTATAAGGACAGCTATAGAAAGGTTGTGCGCTGGAGTTTTTACGTAAGGCACAAACAAACTGATGATTAAACAGAGATTCAAAACGATTGGTGCAATAGCTGTTGAAGCAAAATGCTGCTTTACTTGCAGCATTCCACCAATAAGTGATGCAATTGAAACAAAGATTATGTAGGGCATCATAATTCTTGATAAAGTAACAGTAAGGGTAAACTTACTTTGGTCAAATCCAGGAGCAAAAATTTGAATCATATAAGGGGAGAAAGTTTGCATGATAAGGCAAAAAATTACTAAGATAATAAACGTAATGGATATTACACTACTTGCAAAATTAAATGCCTTTTTATTATCATATGATTCTGTCGAATATAATGGTATGAATGAGGTAGTGAACGCTCCTTCTGCAAAAAATGCTCGAAATAGATTGGCAAAACGAAACGAAGAAAAAAATATGTCTGCAAGAGAGTTCGCACCAATAACAGTAGCAATCAATACATCTCTTATTAACCCTGAGATCCTTGAAATAGCCGTAAAAAAACTAAATGTGAAAATACTTTTAAACATACCACTACTTCATTAGTGTCAATACAATTAACTATAATGGTAAAAGTATCAATGAAAATATTTATTGGCTAAACTTAAAACCCTCTGCAAAAGGAGAGTTAAATAATCAATTGACTATTTGCGCTCTTATGTTAGAAATTTTATATCTTGGCGGGCGTAGCTCAGTTGGTAGAGCGTCAGTTTGTGGTACTGAATGTCGCCAGTTCGATCCTGGTCGCTCGCCCCACTAAAACCCGATAATTTGAAAAACCGTCATCCCGCTGCTTGTTAGCGGGATCTAGAGATACCGTGACGGTATGACGTGAGTTAGCTATACATTGGCCACTGATGATTGAAATAGTTAATTACTGTAAAATTTGACATTAACCGCTAATAGTTAGAATATTAGTAGAGTAAGAATTACTCAAGAAGGCATGCATAAATATGATGTAGTAGTAGTAGGTGGTGGTCATGCAGGGTGCGAAGCTGCTGCTGCTGCAGCTCGCCTTGGTGCAAACACGCTGCTTATAACTCATAAAATTTCAACTATAGGGGAAATGTCCTGCAATCCAGCAATCGGAGGAGTTGCAAAGGGCGTTGTAGTCAGGGAAGTTGACGCTCTTGATGGAATAATGGGAAGAGCAATCGATCAAGCAAGTATACACTCAGTCATTTTAAATAGCAGCAGAGGTGCAGCAGTATGGGGCCCGCGTGCACAGGCAGACCGAAAATTATACAAGCAAGCAATACAGGAAATTATTCTAAATTATAATAATTTGACGGTAAAAGAAGAGTCGGTTGACGATTTTCTTATAGAGAGTAATAACAATGGAGAATTGTGCATTAAAGCTGTAATAACAAGCTCAGGGGAGCATATACTGACAAGTAAAGTCGTTCTAACTACAGGGACTTTTCTGCGGGGTGTGATTCATATAGGAGAGCAGGTAACTCCTTCAGGGAGAATGGGAGATAAGCCTGCCGTAGAACTTGCAAATACGTTGAAGAAATATAATTTTAAATTAGGTAGATTGCGTACCGGAACTCCGCCAAGGCTTGATCGTGGCACTATAAACTGGTCAATATTGCAAGAACAAGTGGGTGATAATCCACCTGTGCCGTTTTCTTACTTAACAGAAAAAATTAATCAACCTCAGGTATCATGCTTTATTACCCATACTAATGAAAACACGCATAAAATAATTAGAGAGAATCTGCACAGGTCAGCTTCTTCGTATTTGGATGATATTATAGCACCAAGATACTGCCCATCCATTGAAACTAAGGTTAAAAAATTCGCAGAAAAAAGTAGTCATCAAATATTTTTAGAACCAGAGGGCTTGAATGATGATACTATATACCCGAACGGAATTTCAAATTCATTGCCTATTGAAGTGCAGTGTGAAATGATAAAGAGTATCAAGGGACTTGAAAATGCAGAAATACTAAGACCTGGATATGCAGTTGAGTATGACTATATTGATCCACGAGAACTAAGCCATACTCTTGAAACTAAGAAAATTAAAGGCCTATATTTTGCTGGCCAAATTAATGGCACTACTGGATATGAAGAAGCAGCAGGGCAAGGAATTATTGCCGGAATTAATGCAGCACTCTCTGCATCTGAAAAAAAAGAAAGCTTTGTTCTTCATCGCACAGACTCATATATCGGCGTAATGATAGATGATCTAGTCATCAAAGGGGTGATCGAACCTTATAGATTATTTACCTCACGTGCAGAATATAGGCTAGCTATCAGGTCAGACAATGCAGATAGAAGATTAACACAAAAAGGTTATGATATTTCCCTTGTTTCGCATGAGAGATACTCTGTTTTACAGAATAAACTTGAATCCATTAAGCAGCTTGAAGAGAAGTTAGGGAGTCTGACGATTACTCCTGAGCAGCTTAGGTCTTATGGTATCAAAATATCTTATGATGGGATAAGAAAAACGGCACTAGATTTACTTAGCTATCCAAACATCGACTGGAATAAATTACAAGAAATATGGCCGGAGTTAAGCAGCATCACGCGCTGGGATGGCACCGCAATGGGTAGCATAACTAAGAATGAAATATGCGAAGCGGTTGAAATTGAAGCAAAATACAAACCTTATCTAATAAGACAAGAAGCGGATATGAAGTTTTTACGAGAGGAAATTAACACTCAAATTCCAATTGATTTTAACTATTCACAAGTTAAAGGCCTGTCAAGTGAAGTAATAGAAAAGTTGCAGACGATAAAACCAGCGACGATTGGCATTGCAAAGCAAATACAAGGCATCACTCCTGCAGCGATAGTGAGCATATTAGTGTATTTGAGAAACAGGAAAACGAAAGTGGCTGCTAATTTTGTATGAGGTGTTCTATGTCAAAAATCGAAGAATTTCGTTCTTTTATGCACGAGATAAACGTTGATGCATTTATGTTGCATACTAAAGATGAATATTTAAATGAGTATTCAGAGGAGCTAACAAAGCTGTGTGGCTTTACAGGAACAAATGGGCTACTTATCGTTACAAAAGACAACAAGTGCCCATTTTTTACGGATGGACGCTATATCACACAAGCTCGCAATCAGCTCGATCGGGGCAATTTTCAAGTATATAATATACAAGAAGAGGATCCACGCGAATGGATAAAAGCAAACTTAACATCGACTGCCTCACTAGGTTATTATTTGCAATATTTTACCATAGAAGATATAAGAAAGTATGAGAATATCTGTAAATTAATACCCTGTTTAGCTGGAAAAAAAAGTGACTGTCGAAAACAAGCAGTGGTTTTACATTCTATTGAATATGCTGGTGAAAGTAGTAAGGACAAATGTGAAAAAGTCGCTAAAAGTATAGATAAAGAAGCTGAAGCAGTGCTTTTAACTGATCCAAATTCAATTTCGTGGTTATTAAATTTAAGAAATGAAAATGCTAAATATACTCCATGTATATTGGGCCGTGCTATATTGTATAAAAGCGGTAATGTTGGTTTGTTTATTCAAGATAAAGAACATTCAACTATAGAAGCAAATTTAGGCAATCATATAAATATTTTTGATATTAGTGAGCTAGAAAATTCGCTGCACAAGCTAAATTCAATAGTCATGGATCCAAGCACAACTCCAATGAGTATCATGGCTGTAATAAAAGATAAACAGGTAGCTGAGAGAGAAGATCCTTGTCTAATTTATAAAGCAGCAAAAAACCAAACTGAAATAGCTGGGGCTATAAATGCGCATATCAGAGATGGAGTGGCAGTTACAAATTTTCTATATTGGCTTGAAAATAATGTTGGTACAGAACTTGAAGCTGAAGAAAAGATTTTAGAATACAGAAAAGAGCAGAATTTGTTTAAGCAACTAAGTTTTCCAATAATTTCAGCATTTAATGAGAATGGGGCAATAATTCACTATCGTGCAAGCAGTAAGACGAATAAAGTAATTCAGAAAGATGGACTGTATTTGATTGACTCTAGTGGCCAGTACCTTGACGGCACAACTGATGTGACAAGAACTGTAGCAATTGGCAATCCAACTGATGAACAAATAACCCACTATACAATAGTACTCAAAGCTCACATTGCTATAGCAAGTGTCATCTTTCCTCCTGGCACTACTGGTGGAGAATTGGATATATTAGCACGTACGCATTTATGGAAATTTGGAATGGACTATATGCATGGTACAGGGCATGGAGTAGGAAGTTACCTATCAGTACACGAAGGACCACAAGCAATATCAAAAAGTAATAAAGTGAAACTCACGCCAGGGATGATACTTTCCAACGAACCTGGCTATTACATTCCGGGAGAGTATGGAATAAGGATTGAAAATCTGATGTATGTCAACAGACAAGAAAACGGCTTCTTAAACTTTAAACAACTGACCTCTATTCCATATGATAGAAGACTAATAAATGTGCAAATGCTTACTAAGGATGAAATTGAATGGATAAATGGCTACCATCAATTTGTCTATAAAAACTTAGAAAATAGCGTAAAAGATAAGGAATGGTTAAAGAAGGTATGTGACCCTTTATAAGCAAAGGAGCATTTTTTATTATTTAAAAAGTATTAATGCAATTGTGACAGGTATTTTGTATTGTTTTTAATTTTAAAATAATATATAATAAAGAACACGTATTTTTAGGTAGGTTATAATTATGATAGACAAAGGGCAAGAAGATGAATTTATGAAGCAGTATATGGATACTTGCAAAGAGCAAATAGAAAAATTAGCCAAGGATCCTGAATTGCTTAATCAGACTTTAAAACCACTTATGCAAATGTCTCAGCAGCTTATGGCTGGTGGTATGTTAGAAGGGGCTATGCCTGGCATGATACCTGATTTGGGCAGTATGGATGTTAACAAGATGATTGCTCAGATGAAGGAAATGATTGACTACATAAGAGGTAACTATAAGGAACTAATGAAAGAGCACAGCTCGCAGATTCAAGAGCTTGATGAATCCAGTAAAAAGCTAAGAGGCTTAGTTAAAAAATTGATAGAAAAGATCGAAAGTAAGTAAATAACATCTGGATTTCTGTCATTCTATATACAACTTTCTAGTTGGACGGTAAGTCGAGGTCAATTATTGATGCCATGAAAGTAGCTGACACTGGTTCCTTTATGACGGCAGTGCCCAGAGGTGTCATCCCAGTGCTTGACACTGGAATCCAGGAAACTTAACTTTACACCAGGTAATAAGAACTGGATTCCAGTGTCAGCTACTTTCATCTGCCACGCGAATTGCCTGCAAATTGCAATGTTCATACAGTTATGAGCTAGTGTACATAATTGCACATGGGTTTTTACAAATTTGAAAATTAGTGTTAAATAAAAATATAAATGCAAAAGGAAAAGAAATGATTGAACTTAAAGGCCCAGAAATTTGTGCAGGCGGAAATAAGAAAAATTTGATTATTTTTTTACATGGTTGGGGCTCAAGTGGCGATAATTTCATTCACCTTGCTAAAGTTATGAGCAAGTTTTTACTGGGTTCATATTTTGCAGTACCCAATGCTCCGTTTGAAAGAGAAATAGGTGATGGTTATCAGTGGTTCAGCTTGGAAGATCGTAGTGAGGAAGCGCTATATAATGGAGTAAAAAATGCTACATCAATTGTAAATCATTTCATTGATACAAAATTAAAGGAGCTTAATTTAAAAGATACGCAACTTTCTTTAGTTGGATTTTCTCAAGGAGCAATGCTTGCAATACATACAGCTCTCACCCGCTCTCAATCCTGTGCATCAGTTGTTGCATACTCTGGTAGATTTCTTTCACCTTCAAAAACTGCACCAGAGATCAAGTCAAAACCTAACATATGTGTTATCCATGGTGATGCTGACGACGTGGTACCTTTTTCGTCCCTCGACTTAGCGGTTAAAGCTCTGAAAGAAAATGGAGTAAATGTTGAAGGACACCCAATTCATGCATTAGGGCATATTATTAATGAAGAGGGAATAAAATTAGGAGTAGAATTTATCAAGAAGAATTTTAAAAATTAATTTTCATGCACTTGTTTTGCTTTGGTTATGGATATGTAGCTAAATTTTTATCGAAAAAATTACTGAACTTAGGTTGGAAAGTCAGTGGCACATCAAGAAGTAAAGATATACAAAATGTAATCCTCTTTAATTATGAGAAGGTTAGCCAAGATCTGCTTAAAAGCGCAACGCACGTTTTAATTTCTATTCCTCCAGATGGTGATGATGTTGTGGAGAGATACGGTGATTGCCTGCAAAATGTTAAATGGTTTGGTTATTTGTCTGCAACTAGCGTCTATGGTGATCACTCTGGTAATTGGGTGAATGAGGAATCTGAAACAAAACCTATAGAAATCAGAGGAGAAAAGCGCCTTAGATCTGAAAGGAAGTGGCTGAATAGCAGATTGCCTGTACATATTTTTCGTTTAGCTGGAATATACGGTCCTGGTAGGAACGTGTTAATTGACTTGCAGCTTAGCAAAGCAAGAAATGTGAAAAAAGAAGGGCATTTTTTTTCTCGTATTCACGTTGAAGATATATCGAATATTTTATTTTCTTCCATGCAAAACATAAAACCTGGTGAAATATACAATTGTGCAGACGATTTACCCACTACACAATCTGAAGTGATAATGTATGCAGCCAAACTTCTCAATGTTAGCCCTCCAGAGCCAATTGAGTTACCAGATTATGCACAGAGTTTTTATTTAGGATCAAAAAGAGTAAGTAATGTTAAAATTAAAAAAGATCTTAATGTCTCTCTAATTTATCCTAACTACAAGGTGGGATTAGAGAGTTTGCATGTAAAAAAAACTGAAATCACATCAGAATGATAGATAGGCTTATTGTCACTGCCATTAAGTTAAGGAAAGAATGGTTAAAAACTGAACTAAAAAGTCAGAAATAATTAAGGATTTATGACAAATGCTGAAACAGAATAGAGTAAACTTTAAAGCAGATAAACTCTGAAGTGTAAATTACTTAAGAAATAGTGACCTTACCCAGAAAAAGTGGAGAGAAAGAAAAGAGTTTTTTTGGGTAAAATAAAATTTTGGAGGATTAGAAATGGTAAGAGAATATACGGCAGAATTCAAATTGGAAGCTGTTAAACTGGCAAATGAACAAAGAAAGGCAGGTCAAACAATTACAAAAATAGCAAAGGATTTAGGAATAAAGGGTGGTTTATTAGGAAAATGGATAAAGAAACACAACGAAAAAAAGTCAGCGGCAAATGCATTTCCAGGTAGAGGTAACATGGCTCCTTACGACAAAGAGAGGTTTGATTTACAAAGCAAGAGTAACAAGGGAAAGAGACATTTAAAAAAAAGCCCTGGCCAGTCAAAAAGAGTAAAATATTTTTTCATAAAAGAGCATAGTAAACACTATAAAGTGCAGGAATTATGTAGGGTTTTCTGCTAGTGGCTACTATAAGTGGACCACAAGAAAAATAAGCAGTAGAGAATCAGCAAATAAAGAGCTACTCGAAGCTATTCAAAAAATATATCAAGCTTCTAAATGTAGATATGGAGCTCCTAAAATTCATGCTGAATTAAAGGCTTTGGGTAAAAGTTGCAACTTAAAAACAGTGCAAAGTATTATGCAGAAAAATGACATCAGGGCTATACTGAAAAGAAAGTTTAAAATTAAAAAACAACAAACAGATAATAGAGCTGTAGCTCCCAATATACTAGATCAAAACTTTATTGTTGATCAACCAAATAAAGTATGGGATTACTTACATCAAAACCAAGGAGGGATGGCTATATTTGGCAGCAATAATTCTCACGTATGGTAGTTAATGAGTAGTGCAATAAATAAACAATTGGTTATGAACTCTTTATTAATGGCCATTAATAGGCGTAAACCTGTTAAAAATCTACTGCTGCACAGTGACCAAGGTTCACAGTATACTGCGCAAGGGTATCAATATCTCTTAGCTTCTAAGAAACTCCCTCTATTAGTTTATCTTGTTTTACCAAGATATAGCCAAATTCCTTTGCTCTTTTGATCAAATTTTTCACAGTTCTATCTTTATAGCGTGTTTCATAGTATTCCATTCCTTTTTCCACATATTCCTGCCCGTATTTGAGCATACTATAAAATATGCATGCTATTTTTCTTGCAGTAGCTGTTATTGCTTTTGGCGCTCCTAATCGTTTTTTTAATCTCCTGTAGTATGCACCCAATGAACTTTTACTATTTCCTACAGAATTAGCAGCCATTCGAAATGCATTCGCAGCACGATTAATGACTTTACGCGTTCTTGTGCTAAACACTTTTTCTCCTGTAATTTTATTGGCAGGGCTGAGTCCTAACCACGATGAAAAGTGCTTTTCTGTTGACCATTTATTATGGTTTATACCAGTTTCTGAAATTATGGTCTGTATACTTAGCACATCAAGTCCTGGAACTTTAGTAAAATCCATACCAGTTACTCGGTGCAGTTCTGCAAAGCAAAACCCGGCTTACTTTTGCTATACTTATTCTTTTCCTTACTCAGCTGTTTACTTTCGTAAGACTTTGTTTCAAACGTTTTATAATAGGCCTCAATATTTCTATCACACTCTGCTATTTTTTCTTGGTAAATATTATATAGTTCAAATTCTTGCCTTAGCGTGAATAGGTGCTCCTCCCTATAGTCACCAGATAACGCTTTTGCAATAGTGGATTTATTGTTTTTAATATTTGGACTCCTGAACTCAGCCAGTTTGTCAGGGTTCCTTTCACCTTCTACAATTGCTTTAATGATGTGCATTCCAGTAACACCAGTAATATCACTTATAACTTTATGTAACTGAATATTCATTTGAATTAATGCCTTCTGCATACGTAGAACATGCGTAGATGCACTTTCAGTGAGAGTCTTACGTTGCCTAACATAACTACGCAGTATACATATTTGATTGTCTGGTCTAAATGACCCCTGAAGTAATCCGTAACTGTGCAGTTGTTGAAGCCATTGACAGTCTTGAACATCTGACTTCCTTCCAGGTACGTTCTTTACATGTTTTGCATTTACCAATTTTACTTCGAACCCAGATGATTCAAGTATTTGAAACAAAGGGATCCAGTATACTCCAGTAGATTCCATAGCTACAGTCGTAACTTTACACTTTTTTAACCACCGTGCTAAATTATGAAGATCTTCAGTAAAACAGCCAAATTTTTGAACACGTTGTTCATCTCTTCCTTCTGGTACACATGCGTAATGTACAGCTGAACCAATATCAATCCCCGCTGTATCAGGATTGACTATCTTTAATTTACTTTTTGCTTTTTTCATGGTAACCTTCTCTTTATAATTTACAATAGTGAAGCGCTTCAGCTTGGAATGGTTAAATAATACACTCTTCTAACCGAGGTAGTCTAAGGACTCCATCAATGGTTTAACCGTTTCCTCCAAAACCACGCTGCAAAACGGGCACTTAAGGCACCATTGCATAGTTCGGTTATAACTGCAGGAGCGCTTCTTGTAAATTATACCTAACTATTACTGAAAATCTAGATAGGGAGTTTTTTGTCTGGTTTAACAGACTTCATCCGTTCGGCGCTGTAAAGAATATAGATGAGTAATAAAGGCTGTTGTTACGACAATTCTGTTGCAGAAAGCTTCTTTAGCTCATTGAAAAGAGAAATACTTATTGATACTTCACAACACTCTGCTCAACAAACTAGAACTGCAATATTTGAATACATAGAAATTTTTTATAACAAACAACGTCACTATTAACTATTGCATTCCAGAACAATTTGATGCATCATTCTTTTTGTAAAAAACATTCCACACTTTCTCTCCACTTTTTCTGGGTAAGGTCATATGTGTACATCCCCATCATGAATGCTATTTTCGGTAAAATCTCTTACAACGCTCAAAAGCAGAAAAACAAAAACTTGATTTTCTCAGCTAAATAGTGGACCATCAAAAGCACGCATAAATATCTACAATGAAAGAAAAAACTTTCACAATCATCGATGGCTATGGTTTTCTTTTCAGAGCTTACTATGTACTACCTCACTTAATTACCACAACAGGAATGCCAATAGGTGGTGTATATGGCTTTCTGAATATGGTTCTTAAGTACATTGCCCATTCGGACTACTTAACTATAGCACTTGATGCAGGGAAAAAGAATTTTAGGCACAATTTATATCCTGAGTACAAAGCGAACAGAGTAACGCCTCCTGAGGATCTAACTCCACAGTTCACCATACTGAGGGAAGCGGTAGAAGCTTTTAACCTCAGCTATGAAGAGATTGAAGGTTATGAAGCAGATGATATAATTGCAACACTAGCTGCAAAATACGCCAACCACCAAGACTTTAAAGTGGTAGTCGTTTCATCAGATAAAGATTTATTTCAACTCTTGAACCACAATATTTTAATATTCGACCCCATTAAAAATATATATATAGATGAAAAACAAGTAATAGAAAAATTTGGTGTAAACTCACACAAGCTTCTTGATTTATTTTCTCTAACTGGTGATGCATCTGACAACATTCCAGGCGTTCCGGGAATAGGTCCGAAGACTGCAGCTAAATTACTGGATGAATTTGATTCATTGAATAATATTATAGAGAACATTGATAATATCGAGCAAACGAGGATTCGTAATATTCTCACCGAACATAAGGAAAAAGCTCTAATTTCAAGAGAACTTTTATCACTATGCGAAAAAGTAGACCTTCAACATGATATTGCAAAATATGAAGTCCATTCTCCAAATATGGAAAAACTATTATCCTTTTTAAAGAAGTATGAATTCAATTCCTTAATAGGGAAAGTGGAAAAGCTTTTTTCCTATAATGGGTCTAGCACAAAAGAGAAAATAGAATATAGTAGTGAAGAGTTAGAGAAATTTTTGGAGCATTGTAGATATGAAGGCAAAATTGCAATTCATTACCACCTTGAAAACAATGTATTAAGTCTATCTTATAGCGAAAGTAATATTTTTTATATAGAGCAAGACAGCATACAAGATGCACTCATTATAATTAACTTAACTTTGCTCTCAAATGGAGTGCTTAAAATAATACATAACATTAAAGAGATCAGGAAAATCTTCCCTACAGTAGAGAAGATGCTAGATTCAGTTGATGATTTGATGATAATGTCGTATAGCTTGGATACAGGAAAGCATGATCACAGTATTCCAAACATAGTTGCGCATAATTTGAGTGAAAATGCAGAAATTTTCTCGGCAAAAACTTTAATAGCAATTCATGAAAAGCTAAAGCAAAGGTTATTTCAGGAAAAATTGCTCACAATTTACGAGCGCTTCGATAAGCCACTTATGAAAGTAATATTTGATATGGAGAAAAATGGGATATTACTGAACATACAAAAATTACAGGAGCTGTCCGATAAATTTCAGCAGGTAATTGCCGTGCTTGAAGATGAGATATATAATTTGGCAGGAGAAAGATTTAATATTGCTTCGCCAAAACAATTAAGTGATGTTTTATTCAACAAAATGGGGCTTAATAAAAAGAAAAAGTCAAAAAAATCTGGATCGTATAGCACCAATTATGAAGTTCTAGAGGCACTCGAAGAAGAAGGGGTAGAAATCGCAAGTAAAATCTTAAATTGGCGACATTTAAGTAAATTAAAAGGCACCTACACTGATGCATTAATAAAGCAAGTTGATCCACTTGATGGTAGAATACACACAAGCTTTTCAACGACTGCAACTGCAACTGGAAGGCTGAGCTCCAGCAATCCTAATTTACAGAATATTCCTATCAGAAGCGAAGAGGGAAATCTCATCAGACAAGCATTTATTGCGCCAAAAGGGCATAAGATAATTTCTGCTGACTATTCACAAATAGAGTTAAGACTCCTGGCACACGTTGCAAACGTTGCAGCATTTAAAGAAGCTTTTGCAAACGGACAAGATATTCATGAGATCACCGCTAGGCAAGTTTTTGGAGTGCAAGAAATAGATGAGCAATTAAGACGCAAAGCAAAATCCATCAATTTTGGAATTATATATGGCATTAGCCCATTTGGTCTTGCAAAGCGGCTTGGAATTACCATTGCGGAAGCTGCTGAATACATTAATTACTATTTTTCCTGTTACCCAGAAATAAAGGCCTATATGGAAAAAGCAGTGTCTATCGCAAGATTGCATGGTTATGTAGAAACTTTGTTTGGCAGGAGATGCTTTGTAAGAGACATAAACAATACAATTCCTTATATAAGACAATTTGCAGAAAGGGCAGCAATAAACGCACCACTGCAAGGCACCGCCGCTGATATAATAAAACGTGCGACGATTCAGCTTTTTGACCAATTAAAAGTAGGTAAAATAATCCTCCAGGTTCACGATGAACTACTGGTTGAAGTAGAAGACGAAAAGGTACAAGAAACAGCAAAACTTATGAAAGATATAATGGAAAATGCAATAGAAATTTCTGTACCACTTGAAGTAGAAATAAAAGTTGGCGACAACTGGGGTCTAAATTCCCTTAATTATGACTTAAACATCGTGAATTCTAGGAGTATAAATCATTTGAACTAATACGAAAAATATGTTAGAATAGAACATAGCAAATGCAAATAGGTCAGCCATGATAGGCACACAAGTAAAAAGTTCAAAACCTCCAAAGTTACCTACTCAGGTAATCTATGATGCCTTTATACAATTGCTAAAAAACAAAGTACAACCTAAAGAATTAAAGGAAGATGACGAGGCAGTACTCGCTTTCATGCTAAGTCAGAATCAAACTATATTCAATAATGTCAAGCTAGAAGATGTAGAACCACTCAGTGAAGAGAATTTTTCTCAGTTTTTACTTTCTGTGTTTAAAGAAATTAGGGAGCAAGGCTTAGCTAGAGAAGAGAAATTAAATGATGATAAAATACGACAAATAATAACCAAGTGTGTAGCTGATATACGGGGTACAGAAGCTAAAGATTCATCCATAAAGTTCGTATTGGAAATGCCGCTGCTGCTAATTGGAGGGATCAAAATAGACCCGAAAAATATTTCTGGCTCCTTTATGGATGGGGTGAAAGAAAAAATACCATTCTTAGGTAAAGACAAAAAAGAGGAAGATGAACCACCACTTAGTGATGAAGAGATGGTAAAAACGTTCTTAAGCAAGATCTTTTTTCCTGTCCTTCTTTCCACTATTCCAATGTTAATTTTTGGTCCTACTACACTCGGAGTAGTTCTTACTGCTATCGGCACAATATTTGCCATAAAAGGAGGAGTGGAGGTTCTTTTTTCAAATAACAAAAAAGGTACTTTGTATGACCCTAGCTCACAAGATAAAGATGATACAGAAAAGAGAGCAAAACTGAATGGAAAAATTCTCGAGGGCATTGATGATATTTTAAAAACCCCAGTTACAGAAGTTGAGAAAGGCACCTCTGTTTCTGAACAAATTTCCCAAGGAAAAGAAAAGAGTGAACAACAGCCTGTTCCTGAGCAAATTTCCCAGGTAGGAAACGAAAAAAGTGAGCAGCACGATCAATCTTGGACAGGAAAGGAAAACAAACGAAGGGAAAAACCACAGAGCAGCAAAGGTAAGACTACTCAGGTTTGCTAAAAGTGAATTGTGTAAGAGATCTGCTATTATTCTATAGCACATACAACAGGAGTATGGTCAGACGGATTTTCTAGCTTACGCAATCTATCATCTATGTAGCATGTTTCCAATTTATCTACAGCTTGTGGTGATAACAGCATATAATCTATTCGCATTCCTTGATTATTTCTGAGTGAATTGCCTTGATAATGCCACCAAGTGAATTGTTGCAAATTTGGGTGAGATATTCTAAACGCATCTTTAAACCCAAGATTCAAGATCGCTCTTAACTTCTCACGTTCTTTTATATGAAAGCACACTTGGCCATTCAATAAGTTTGAATCAAAGACATCAATTTCATCCGGTGCAACATTATAATCGCCAGCTATAATAGTTAACTCTTCATTCTTTAACAAAGTGCTCATCCTTTCATATAGATTATCAAAAAACTTGAGTTTATATTCAAATGCTTGAGAGTCCGGGCTTTGACCGTTTGGAACGTATACACTTCCCACCCTTACCTTCTGATTATTGTGCTTTATTATGCACTCTATATAACGCGCTTCTTGATAACCTTCTACGATATCAATCTTAAACTTCTCCAGTATCGGATATTTAGATAAAACACAAACGCCATTTCTTGCAACTTGTCCATAGACAGCACATTCATATCCCAGCTTCTCTATCTCTGCATAAGGAAATTGCTCTTCCATACATTTTATCTCTTGCAGCAAAATTATATCTATCTGACTATCAACTATAAAACTACAAAGTTGGTTAACTCTTTTACGTATGGAGTTTACATTCCAAGTTGCAATCTTTAGCATCAACAATCCTTATTAATTATATCAATTAAACTCTCCCCAGTAGGCAACCTCGATGTTATAATTTTTTTCCATTTGATTAACTTTAAACTATCAGCAATGTTTTTACTCATGGTATATGCAACTGCATTATTCATCACATGAGATAACCCACTTTTTAGAACTAATGAACAAAATATCCTTGCTGTCTGTGAGGAAAAAAAAGCAACACTATCAATTTTACCATCCAATAGTAAATTTTTACACCTATTAGTTAGATTCCTTTTTATAATTGTTTTATAGAGTACAACTTCTCTTACGTTAAAATCTTCTTCAGATAATCTCTTTTTTAGGTCACATGATACTTCTTGTCCCCTTATATACAAGAACTTTATTGCGTTTGAATAATGAGCTTTTATGAATGATATCAGACCATCAACGTTGCTGTCTGCTGAGATTATATCAGAAAATCCCAAATTTTTTGCAGCCTGCATGGTTGAATTACCAACTGTAATAATCGGAAAGTCATCCTCTTTGCATATTTGACTAAGAGCCTTTACACTGTTTTTACTTGTAGATATCACAACGTCAAATTCGTACGCAGATATATCAGGATTTAAGTACTTTATTGTGAATACTGGTTCTATAAAAACTTTGTATCCATACTTTCTCAATATATTTCTTGTATTGAACGAGTCCAATAAAGGCCTCGTTAATAAAATAGACTTCATTCTGATTTATTTCACTACTAGTAAAATAGTACCCTTTATACACAAATTACTGAATAAAAACTTTTATTTTGATAGCTTGAGCAATTATTCAAGTAATTGATGTGGAAGTAGGAGTACTAAGCGCTCCTACCCCAATAAGCCCACAATTTCTGCTTACACTTTTTTGACGCTAATTACATCGAACTCTTTTGAATGGCTTCCTTCAGTGGAATTATATAGCTAATATTCCTGTATAAGTTAAATAAGTTAATACTTAAGCTTGTACTCTTGCAGTATTTGAAGAGAGATTCTCAAGGACGTTTTTTGTCTGTGGTTCACTAATCATAGTTTGAACGATATTAGCTGCCATAATAACACAGCCTAGAATAAAAAAAGGCGTAGAAACAAAATAAATAACAGAAGACTCAAAAAGCGACATAGATGCAATACCTCCTATTAGAAATGAAGCACTGGATGCTATATCAAGATAGATCTTTGTTAACTTTTTTTGTCCTGGAGTGTTTTTTATGCCAGATTTCTTATTAAGATTCTGTTGTCGGGAATGATCATTTAGTGACCATATATTTAAAGCAAACGAAAGTGCACTGAATATAGTGCCGGCAATACTAAAATACAGACTTAAGACAGGAATATTCAAGACCAATGCCGCTATGTATCCAATGAAAGAGATAGTAGATAGTGTAGTAACTAAGCGTTTCGAGTAAGTTCGTACCTTCTTTCTGTAGGCTAACTTATCTTTTTCACCATACATAGCATAAATATTACCTAATATGTTATATTATAACATTAATTAATTCAATAAGCAATATGGAAGCTAAGAGTGCCCGAGAGAAGACTTGAACTTCCACAACTTAAAAAGTTACTAGCACCTGAAGCTAGCGCGTCTACCAATTCCGCCACCCGGGCTTTTTATAGTTTACTATGTTAAAGTTAAATAATATACTTAAACAATTTTTAGTTCAAAGGTAATGCCAAATCTAGATCAAATATTTTTTGCTCAAAACAATGTTAATATTAATAACGTATATAAAATAGTCAATAACGCTTTGAGCAATAGCGATGGTGGTGAGCTGTTTCTAGAATTTTGCCAGTCGGAGTCCCTGGTTTTTGAGGATAACATATTAAAACACATGGACTTGAATACTAGAAGGGGATTTGGTTTAAGGTCTTTTTGTGAAGATAGTACATCTTTCGTTTGTTCTTCTGAGATCAGCGAAAAAGAAATTAGTAATGCTGCTTCTATGGTAAAAAGCTCAGTGTCTTTAAACAAGACAAATTCAATAAATTTAAACGAAGAGACAAAAAGCCTATATTCGAGGATTAACCCTATAAATGAAATGGATCTGAATTCAAAGATTAAGCTACTCAATGAGGTTAATGAGTATGTAAGGTCCAAAAATAACTGCGTGAAGCAAGTAAAAATAACTCTAAGTGGAGAATGGCAAGTTGTACAAATAATAAAGGGTGATCACAGATTAAGCGATATCAGGCCTCTGGTACGTTTTAATGTGCTAGTCATTGTAGAAAAAGATGGCCGTACCGAAAGAGGTTCTGCAGGGCATGGTGGAAGGGACTCTTATAGTAAATTTATTTCTGAGAAAAAGTGGAAAGAAGTTGCAAATCAAGCATTAAAACAAGCACTAATAAATCTTGAAGCAATTCCAACTCCAGCTGGAGAAATGACAGTCGTTTTAGGTCCAGGCTGGCCAGGAGTATTGTTACACGAAGCCGTGGGTCATGGACTTGAGGGCGACTTCAATCGCAAAAAAGTCTCAGCATTTTCAAATTCTGTGGGTAAACAAGTAGCAGCTAGTGACATCACAGTAGTTGATGACGGAACTCTGCCCAATTTGCGCGGCTCTATCAGCGTAGACGATGAAGGCACTCCACCCAGTTATAATATATTGATAGAGGATGGGATCCTAAAAGGATACATGCAGGATCATATGAACGCTAAACTCATGGGTGTAAGCCCAACTGGTAATGGTAGAAGAGAAAGTTATAAAGAAGTTATTATGCCGCGCATGACAAACACCTATATGTTGCCCGGAAAGTATACACCGAAGGAAATAATATCTAGCGTAAAGAAAGGTCTATATGCAGTAAATTTCGGTGGTGGGCAGGTTGATATAACGTCAGGAAAATTTGTTTTTTCATCTTCGGAAGCTTACCTAATAGAAAATGGCAAAATTACACAGCCAGTAAAAGGAGCAACACTAATTGGTGACGGTCCAACAGTGTTGAAAAAAGTATCTATGGTTGGTAATGACTTAAAGTTAGATCCTGGTGTTGGCACATGCTCGAAAGATGGACAAAATGTGCCCGTTGGAGTTGGTCAGCCGACACTCAAAGTCGACGCAATAACTGTTGGTGGAACTGAGATATAGATAAGGGCTAAAACGGATTCCAGCGCACGGCGCACAGCTGTACAAACATTATGATTTGGAAGCAATTGCCACCAATAGGGTGTCATCCCAGTGTCTGGGCACTGCCTTTGTGTTTGAGGCAAAACTGGCTATAACATTTAACACACTGCTTTCGCAAATAAATGTTCGTACAGTTATGTGTCAGCTACTTGGATGACACTTTTGTACTTGATGCAAGATTATATCTTGAAAAAATTAAGTTTTAATGCTATAAAATAATTGTAAATTTTGTCTCCGTGGTAGCTTTATGAATGTTGAAAGTAAAAAAATACACGATGCTAAAATAAAATTACCAATATTTCTTGATTATCAATCTACTACTAAAGTAGATCCCCGTGTTTTAGAGGTGATGATACCTTACTTTGGTGAGTTCAGCAATGCACACTCTCGCAGCCATTCATTTGGTTGGACTGCTGAAGAAGCAGTGGAAAAAGCAAGGAAACACATCGCTGATCTGGTGAACGCAGATAGCAAAGAAATTATCTTTACCTCAGGTGCAACTGAGTCAAATAATACGGCAATCAAGGGCGTTGCTCACTTTTATAAAAATAAAGGAAATCATATAATCACTGTCTGCACGGAGCATAAGTGTGTTCTGGATTCTTGTCGGCATCTGGAAAATGAAGGCTTTAAAGTTACATATTTGCCTGTTAAGCAAAACGGAATTATAGATTTATCAAAGCTTGAGGAAGCAATTACTGATAAAACAATTTTGATTTCAGTAATGATGGTAAATAATGAAATCGGAGTAATTCAGCCTGTAAAGGAGATTGGTAAAATATGCAGAAAGCATAATATATTTTTCCATACAGATGCAGCTCAAAGCTTTGGAAAAGTTCCAATTGATGTTAATGAGATGTGCATTGATCTTATGAGTCTCTCTAGCCACAAAATTTATGGACCTATGGGAATAGGCGCATTATATGTACGTAGAAAGAATCCTCGTGTTAGGCTGATACCACTAATTAGTGGTGGTGGACAGGAAAGAGGCATGCGTTCTGGAACAGTTCCAACACCTCTTGCAGTTGGTTTTGGTGAAGCGGCACGTATTGCTAGAGAAGAAATGAAAAAAGAAACAACTAGAGTGGAAGAATTAAGGGATATTTTGTATAACAAGATAAAAGAAGCGTTTCCTGATATCGTTTTAAATGGTGATTATGAAAATAGAATTCCTGGCAACCTAAACTTGAGCTTTCCCTATGTTGAGGGTGAGTCTCTCATCATGGCAATCAAGGATTTAGCAGTAAGTTCTGGTTCTGCGTGCACGTCTGCGTCTCTTGAGCCTTCCTATGTAGTACGGTCGCTAAATAATGGCCATGACCTTGAGCATTCATCAATTAGATTTGGCCTAGGCCGATTTACAACTAGAGAAGAAGTTTTGTATGCAGCAGATCTTGTTGCTAAAAATGTTGGCCGACTGAGAGAAATGAGCCCACTTTGGGAGATGGTACAAGAAGGAGTAGATTTGAACACCGTGAAATGGGACTCTCATTAAATGTATCCGTTCCAACTGCAAATGCACTTTGAAATTACTCTGTACCGTTCACACTTAATTCTTCAATCTCACTAATAGAAAGGCCAGTAAATTTGACAATAGTGTTGACATCAACATTGTTAGCCAGCATTGCTTTTGCGACTTCGATTTTTCCTTCGATTTTTCCTTCAATTTTCCCTTCCTCTTTACCGATTTTGATGCCTCTTTCTTCGCCAATTTGGATGCCTTTTTCAGTAGCAAGGTCAAGTCTGTATTCAAGAATGGCTTCTTCTTTCCGTAGATCCATTATTCTTTCTTCATAAGCTACTAAATCTTTTTCATTCCAGCTAAACCTGTCTAATTCATCGTAGGCTAACTTTATTATTGGTGCTTTTTCTGCTATTTTCCTTAAGTCTTCTTCCGTAGTTTCATCTGCATATTTGAAGAAAAATAACCAACGATCCACTATGCTTTCTAGCTGTTCTTCCTTATTCTTAGGAAATTTAGGTAGTTCAATAAATACAAATTGAAAATCTTTTAAGTCATGCTCATTGGTTTTCTCATCTCTTATAGTGTGGCTGGATATATAATCAAGCTTATCAGGAAATAAATTACAATTAGAGATAGCAATAAAGAAAACCTTCTTTAAATCAATGTACTTACCAGATTTATCAGCTTGCCTTGAGTAAGCCTTAGCAGCATATAGTTGAGCTCGTTTTTCGAAGCCTTTATCGCGAGTAAGCTGGTTAGGTAAGGAAGTAGTATTGCTACTACTCCCTCCCTTAGAAACGCAGCATGCAGGTTTCCCCACACTACGCTTGAGCCCCTTATCTAAGTCCTTCTTTTCTCGAACCGGCTTGTCCTTCATGATTCCTCAGAAAACATCATTCTTAATGGTGACACCAACAGTAGAGAACCTTCTCTTGAGAAAGAGCTTGCTAACATTTTTGTTTGTTTCACTCTTTCATCAAAATACTTTTTCCATTTTAAGTCAAGTGGATTTGCATCCGCCCTGATTTTAACATGTCGTCTGATAGGTATATCAATCAACCTAAGCAGTCTTAAATACCTTATCTCTTTCGGTTTGTTCTTGCATATGGGTGCAGCAAAGACCCATTGGCGTTGTTTCATTACCTTGAAGTAACGATTCTTTATCCAACGTAATCCTTTACGAGGATGTCTTTTCTTTGCCCATTTCCATAGAGCACACATAATTTCATGGTCTATTTTGTTAAAAGCTCTTTTCGCACACACATGGCTGTAGTAATTTCCCCATCCCCTTAATAGGGAATTGAGCAACTTGATTAGTACGGCCTGAGTGTTCGCTATGTTTGCCTTTATCAATGTACGTGCTTTATTAAGAAGTTTCTTAATACTTTCTTTTGAAGGTTTTATAATTAACTTCTTATTATACCTGCGTACATTACAACCAAGAAAGTCAAACCCTGTTGTAATAGATGTAATTTTTGTTTTCTCTTCGGAAAGGATAAGACCTCTCTCCTGAAGAAAGGACGATACTAGAGGTTTTACTTCATTTTCCAGTGCTTCACGTGTGATTCCTGAAATGATAAAGTCATCTGCGTACCTGATTACATTTACTCCACTTCTGATTTTGCTTCTTCTTTTACTGCCAAGTTTACCAAATTGACTTTCCAATGATTTTTCAAGTCCATTTAGGGCTAGACTTGCTAGTATTGGAGAGATGATACTACCTTGTGGGGTACCTGCAGTTGTGGAATACAGAGTTTTTGATTCTAGGAAGCCAGCTTTTAACCAGCTATGAAGAATTTTCTTCTCCATAGGAATATGCTTCATGAGCCATTCATGGTTAATGTTATCAAAACACCCTTTAATATCACCTTCGAGTATCCATTGTAGTTGGTTACGGCTTGCCAGTAACAAGTGACAAGCCACAGTAGCGTCTGCGCAGGATCTTTTTGGTCTAAAACCATAAGAGTGACGATCACTGATCGTTTCAGCTATCGGTTCCAAAGCAAACAAGTATAATGCTTGCATGGCTCTATCTTTTATCGTAGGGATTCCAAGAGGTCTTCTTTTGCCATTAGACTTACTGATGTATATCCGTTTTAGCGGAGAAGGTTTGTATCCTCTTTGTTTTAATAGCTTTATTCCTTGAAATTTTGTGTTGCAAGTTGACCATATTTGACGATCTACACCTGCTGTGTTTTTTCCTTGGTTTTCAGTTACTCTCTTAACCGCCAAAGCTTTGCCGCTAAAAGAGCGTGTGAGAAGGTGTTGTAAAGTTTTCACCTTTACCCCATCTGCCTTGTTGGACAGCCTTAACAATACGCCTCTGTAGCCTCATAACAACTTTTTGGCATTTCTTCCAGGGTAACTGGTTCCATGCTTCGGAGTTATTGGTAGGTGCACTTACAGTTGTACTTGTAATCATCTGCTTTCCTACCTTAAGTGGTTAACAAAGTTTCTTGTCATGAGGGACCAAATGGAAGTCTGCTCGTTTTCACGCGAATTAATGTTACAAATTCTATCCATTTCGTTACAAAATGGCATTCGCTTTCTCCATTATCCTTTACCTGCACATCCATCAGCATTCCTTGCGGGTTGCCTGCCATATAGGCGAAAATACAGGCTTATCCTGTTCCTTTTGTCATACAATAGTGGGTTAGGTGGCTTCTCTATACCGGTGGAATTATTATTTGCGTACATCCAGAAATGAAAAATGTAACTCATCCACATTACCTTTTGGTCGGAGCTTATCAGCATCTTTAGCTCTTTAATCGTTACGATACTTATGAAGCTTCACTTACGTTCACCATACCACTAAGCCTAGCCCTCCAACCACATGATGCTTGTAGTTTATGCTTTCTCTCACGATTGAGCATCTTCTTTATCAAGAGGAGGTTCATTGTCCGCGTCGCTCGGCACCAACTGGTTACCCAATTCGCACTGATGCGTAGACTCAGATGGCAAAACATCTGGTTCAATAAGCTTTAGAATCCTTTCAGTTTCTTTCTGAATGAATTCCTCTCCTTTTAAACAATATGACCGAAGGCTTTCAGGTCGCACCATTTCTGCTATATATCTATTTCCGTGAGAATCCTTGCAGAGAACATCAACAATACTTTGTTTATCAGAGGCAACTTCGGGATCCATAATAGTGCTAAGAAACTCAACTTCTTGTATTGCATTTATCTCAGTAAACCCTAAAATATCGTTCAAAAAGTGGATCAGGATATTCTTATTTTTTTCCGTTCCAAAGATTTTTTTGAAACACAAATCATTGCGAGGATCGAGAAATTTTGAAAGAGCCATGGCAAAAATGCTTGAAAATATTAATAATTATACACTATTATTAACAATTATTCAACCATATTTTTGAAGATAGCTAGTTTCTGTATTTATTTTAAATTGAAGAAAGCTCAAATGAAAGATCGTGCTTTGCTAAAAATCACAGAATGCAGTCTGGTTACAAATAAACTATTTTGACAGTTAATGGGGTCTAGTTTTGATGTATGGACTATCCAAAGAAAAGGGTGGTATCATAACTTCAAAAACTTTTATGCTTTCTTCATTCAGAAATTCATACTTACCCTGCATTATTCCTGACGGTACATTTAAGTATGTTCCACTTGTGTATTTAAATACCTCTCCAGATTTTATCACAGGTTGTTCTCCGATAACACCAACTCCGGCAATTTCATTTACTTTTCCCTTATAATCTATTATTTGCCAATGACGACTTAACAATTGAATAGTTGATTGGCTTTTGTTTTTTATCTTAACGTTATACATCCATACATAGCAATTTTCATAAGGAATGGATTGCTCTTCAATATAAATTGGTAAAACTGTAACTTCAACAAAGTTGGTAGTTAGTGTGTATTCTATCATTATAAAATATTCATGATAAGAAAATAGTATTTTAATTATATACTTTTTTCATAGATTTTTCAAGTATACTTTAATTAGGAAATATCAATTTATAGTATGAATGAACCAGATGCGCTGAGCAAAAAAGTAATAGGAATAATAGGTGGTGGACAATTAGGTAAAATGACTGCTATCGCTGCAACAAAACTTGGACAAAAAATACATGTTTTTGCCAGTGCTAAAGACGATCCAGCTTGTTCTATTGCTGATGATTTCACAATAGCAGATTTCTCTGATAAGAAAGCGCTTGAATCTTTTGCACAGAGTGTGGATTTGGTCACTATTGAGTCTGAAAATATTCCATGTAGTGCAATTGATATCGATGTAAATTTTTATCCGGGTAAAAAAGCGTTACACATTGCGCAAAATAGGCTTAGAGAGAAAGATTTCATTAGAAGCTTGAGTATAAAAACTGCTGAATACAAAAGTATACAAAATTATAATGAGCTACTGAAAAGCAGTAGAGCTTTTGGCTATCCAACAAGGCTGAAAACAACAGAAATGGGTTATGATGGAAAAGGGCAATATGTGCTTGAGAATGATTCTGAAGTGAAGCAATTTGCTTCCTTTGATTGGAATACAGAGTACATTCTTGAAGCAAGTGTTGATTTACTGAAAGAGGTTTCAATAGTCGTTGCAAGAGATAAAAACGGTAAAGTAGCTTTTTTTCCTATAGCAGAAAATTACCACGTTGATGGAATACTTGATACTTCAACAGTGCCAGCTAAAATAGATAGTAAATTAACTCAAGAGGTACAACGAGCTGCAAAGAAAATAGCAAATGCGCTTGATGTAATAGGAATTCTGGCTATTGAATTTTTTGTTACTAAGGATAACGAATTGTTAGTTAATGAACTAGCTCCCAGACCTCACAATTCTTGCCACTGGAGCTTGGATGCATGTAACGTTAGTCAATTTGAACAGCTAGTTAGGATAATATGCGGGCTACCTATGCAGGAAGTAGTATTACGCTTTCCTTGTATGACGAAAAATATAATAGGTAATGATATATATGATTCTCATAAGTATTTGAGCAACGAAAAAGCTAGTTTAACCATATATGGGAAAAAAGAGGTTAGGGATAAGCGTAAAATGGGACATGTCAATATAGATTTAAGTTAACAGTTTTTCTACGTCATACCGCCACAACTGTACGAACATTGTGATATGATGAGATGTTACATAGTAAACGGTGTCATTCTAGCACCTCTTTTCCCGTCATCCCGCTGCTTGTTAGCGGGATCTCATTTCACTTTGTGAAGGTGTCATCCCAGCACCTCTTTTCCCGTCATTCCGCTGCTTGTTAGCGGGATCTCATTTCACTTTATGAAGGTGTCATCCCAGCACCTCTTTTCCCGTCATTCCGCTGCTTGTTAGCGGGATCTCATTTTACTTTATGAGGGTGTCATCCGAGTAGCCCCTTTCTCGTCATCCCGCTGCTTGTTAGCGGGATCTCATTTCACTTTATGAAGGTGTCATCCGAGTAGCCTGACTACTTGGATCCAGGAATTTTATTAAGTTGGTAAGCATAAAAGTGGCTGATCTTATGTTAAAACACAACGTTCTTGATGAGATTACAGCAAGGCTGGATTCCAGCGTCAGCTACTTGAATGACAGCAGTCCTACGTCATGCCGCCGCGGTATCTCTAGATCCCGCTAACAAGTAGCGGGATGACGATTGTCGTTTAGCCATAAATATTAAGAAATTTACCAAATAAAAAAAAGGCAAAAGAAGCCCCGTGGTTGGCTAATTACTTACATTATACTTTCAAGTATGGCGTTTTTTTATTCTAAACGCTTAATAACCGCGATTTAGTTGCTTTTAAGCCGCAACTAATCTAAATTATAAACATTAAGAAATTTACTAAACAGAAAAAAAGGCAAAAGAAACCCTAGGGTAGCTAATTACTCACTATCCATTTTTTAAGTTGGCGTTTTTTGATGTTTTAAATGCTTTATAAGCGCATTTTAGCTTGTATAGCTAGAAATTTGATAAAGACATAAGGTGCACATAGTGCAAAGAATTAAACATGAGACGCCAAATACGTTGAGTTTTTTTGTCATTTAATCTGTACAGAGAAGATAAATAAATAGCTTCAGTTTCATGATAAGGGGACTGGCGAAGGGTGTCAAGTAAGTTTTTTCGTTTCTATTTCCAATAAAAGTTTGTATGCAATAACACAGAAGCATGCACTGCTATTCCTTCATTTCTTCCAATATAACCTAATTTCTCTGCAGTGGTTGCTTTGATATTTACAAATTCATCATCAATTTCTAATGCTTTTGATATGAATTTCTTCATTTCTACTTTGTAAGGCGATATTTTAGGCTCTTCACAAACTATAGTAATATCTAAATTAGACACGCTGTACCCTTTTTCTTTTGCTTTTTTAGCAGCAAAGTCAAGAAAGTGAGATGAATTGCAATCTTTCCATTCAGAGGAACTAGGAGGAAAGTGCTCTCCTATGTCGCCACATCCCAGTGCTCCGAGTATTGCATCAACGATTGCATGTATTGCAACATCACCATCAGAGTGCGCTTCTATTGCCATGTTGTGTTCAATTTTCACACCGCAAATTTTTATAAAGCTTTCAGCACCATTTTGAACTTTAATGAACTTATGTATATCATAACCGGCTCCGACACGAAATTTTGGCTCTTCAAAAAGAAGCTTTGCCATATTGATATCCTCTTTTGTGGTTAACTTAAAATTGCTTTTCTCACCTTTAATAATCGCAACATGTTTTTTGTGCTCTACCATTAGTGATGAATCGTCAGTAAATTCTTTGACTGATTGATGGCATGATAATAATTCTTTGAAATTAAAAATTTGAGGGGTTTGTATGGCTCTGAGCTTTCCTCTTGAAATCGTAGATTCAATAAAACTATTACTCACCAATGACATAGTGTCTTCAACTTCTATTGCTGGAACTACTCCTGTATATTGATCATTAATCATAGATTCAACCAAGTTATCTATCAGAACATCTGACACAAAAGGCCTACAAGCATCGTGTATAACTACAAAATCTGGGTTAATTTTTTGTAAGCTTTCAAGCCCTAGTTTAACTGAACTTTGCCTGTTTTCTCCTCCGTATACAGGGCTTAGTAATTTAGTGTCTGTAATTAGTGATATAGCTTTCTCATAGAAACTTTCATGGTCTCTATTAATTGCTATTCTTATGTAATCTATATATTGGTTAGCCAGAAATCTTTTAATTGTATGAAATAAAACAGATTTACCTGCCAGTTTTATATATTGCTTAGGAATCGTAGAATTGCATCTACTGCCTACTCCCGCTGCAACTATTAATGCTGCTATTTTGTATTTCTTAGCGCACATATTTCTTTTTGTAGAAGCTTTCCTCTCTATCCAAGATTCTTTCCGAAAAATAAAATTTCTGACATCATATAAAAGTTACTTCCCCTATTAACTAGCATAATTATAATAGCAAAAGAGATATTTAGAGAGCTCAAAATCTATCTTTGCCTGCGGATTAAACAACTAAATTTTAGTAAAAAATGATAGTATTACAAATCGTAAAATACTTTCAACATAGGAAAAATAAATTGCATATTTTTCAGTAAATTAGCTATGCTAAACACATGCAAAAACGTCATATAACTATTTGTTTCATACTGCTTTTTATAATAGGGATGTTATTCCTGATGCGTCCTATGATTTTTCCATGTTTAATATCTATTATTATTGCATATTTGTTTAATCCGCTAGTAGTCAAGTTTGAAAAGTATAGAATACCACGTTCATGTTCTGTAATTTTTATAATACTTATTTTATTAATAGCTTTTATACTAGTCATAACATTTGTTTTACCTATTATATATGTTCAAATTACTTCAATATTAAATTTCTTAGTGAGTAAAGTGCCTTCATTAAAGTTTAAAGTAATCCCCTCTGTATTAGAATTTCTTAATATGAAAATCGAGGATAGCTTATTTGATCATTTATCTAAAAATCTAGCAGAAAATTACAGCAACTATGTATCTTATTTCATGAATGCTCTTGATATTGCTAGTAACTTTATAATCCAAGTGTTAAGTTCAAGCTTTAACACGGTATCATTAATGGTGATTACTCCTGTAGTGTTTTTCTATATATTACGTGATTGGCCTTTAATTATAGAAAAAGCTAGTAAATTAATCCCTATTCCTTACAGAGGAAAAATTGCAGATTATTTTTCCAAAGTGGATTTCATTATATCTAATTATCTAAAGGGGCAGGTAAATGTATGTATTGTCATGATGGTCTTTTACTCTGTGAGTCTGAGCATAATTGGATTGGAACACTCTATTGTTATTGGAATTTTATCAGGAATGTTAACGTTCATACCTTACGTAGGGCCATTATTATATACCATTATTGGGTTTTTGAGCGCTATCACTCAATTTAGTGGATGGTTTGAAAGTGCTGCTGTTTTGCTATTATTTGGTGTTGGACAATTAATAGATTCAAACATATTAGTTCCTTTATTAATAGGAAAAAAAGTTCATATACATCCAACTGTAATTATTCTGGGAATTACTATATGCGCTTCATATTTTGGATTTACAGGTATATTACTTTTTATTCCAATAATAGCAATGTTCAATGTATCAGTAGAATATGCAATCAATAAATATTTTAAAAGTGAGCTTTATAAAAACGGCTAACAGACCTTTTGCATAATCAATTTATGGTAAGAGGAGAAATGAGCCCAGAATACCTGACACATTTGAGGAGCGTAAGTAAATTTCTGCGCAAAAATTACTACCAGAAAGAGGTTACGTAAGAGGTTCAACGTGCAATTAAATTTATTTAACAACAATCAAGCTGATTATAGCCGGCAAAATTACATCATCTTAGATGAAAATAAGCACGTATATAATTCGGTAGTTAATGATTTATCTTGGAAATGTCTGATTCTTTTTGGACCTAAAAGCTCCGGTAAAACTCATCTTGCTCATATTTGGCAATCAATAAACGATGCAATCTTTATCAATGTGAATAACTTCGTAAGCGAGATTAGGTATAGCGATGCTTTTATTTTAGAAGACGTACAAAACATTAAAGATGAAGCAATGTTATTACATTGTTACAATTACATGAAAGAAAACGACAAGAGGCTGCTAATCACTTCTTCAATTTCACCAAAAAAGCTTAACTTCAAACTAAGAGATTTAAGTTCTCGAATATTATCAACTATCAGCGTAAAAATTTTGCCTGCAAGCGAGGAATTATTAAGAATTATGCTAATAAAACGATTTTCAGATAAACAGTTAAAAATTGATTTAAAAGTGATTAATTATATTTTAGCAAGAATAGAACGTTCTTTCTATAGCATTGATAAAATTATAGAAAAGATAGATAATGAATCTATAGGGTCAAATGTGACCGTTCCTTTTATTAGCACTTTATTAAAAAAAGATGCCATTTGATTTCTTCTTTTGTAAAGGTGTATATTAAAAATTTATTAACACCCATAACACTAACGTAATTGGAATCTCTATCTGTCCATGTTAGAATTATAATCAATGTTATGTTATAATAAATATAGATAGATACAGCTAAGAAGTATTCTATATTTATAGTAGAGCTCACTTTATAAGGTGTTTTTTATAGATTTAACGTTATAATTTAACTATGATAAGAGTAAGATTAAATTTAAGAAAAAGGTTAAAGCAAAAGTTTGTGATGTTCACTCTATTGATAAATGCTTTATTTGTCTCATATTTTCTCATAAGAAACACAGGGAACACTTCTAATCAAATTATAGCCAAAGAAATAAATATAGGAACTGATAATGAAAAATAAACAGTCGCAAAATAAAAAAGAAAATCTTTACATAACATATTACATAGATGCTTTAGCTTCAGAGAGGTCCGCTGCACAAAATACTCTGGAAAGTTATCGTTCGGATTTACACCAGTTTGAAGAATTTTTATTGGAAAGCGGCACTACCTTGGTTGGTGTAAACAAAACCAATATTAAAGATTATGTGAAATCTTTATGTACACAAAAAAAATATAAAAGTAGCTCTATATCAAGAAAAATATCCGCTATGAAAAATTTTTACAAGTGTCTATTTAATGACGGAATAATAGATTTTAATCCAGCGCCGGCTAATGATGCTGAATTAAAGAATCCAAAAGTTTCTCGTCCTTTGCCTAAGTATTTAAGTGTCGAAGAAATATTTTTGCTAATGGACACAGTGAGAAAATCAGCAAGCGAATCGAATAAAGAGATAAGCAGTAAAAGGCTATGTGCGATTTTAGATATCCTTTACTCTTCTGGAATGCGTGTTTCTGAACTAATTAGTATGAAATTATGTGAAGTGTCACATTTAATAAACAGTAATAACAAAGAATGCTATATAATAATAAAAGGAAAAAGTGGTAGAGAGAGGCAAATTCTTTTTAATGAACAAGCATTGCAGAGCCTTAGAAATTATTTATCAGTTCGTGATAATCTGATCTCTAAAGAAAAGGAATCCGATTGGCTATTCCCAGGTGATAAACCTAATAAACCAATTACAAGGCAGAGGGTCGGTCAATTAATGAAGGAGTTGGCAAGAAAATGCAATATTGATGAAAATAAGATCTCTCCACACGTGATTAGGCATTCTTTTGCTACCCATCTACTAAATAGCGGAGCAAATGTTGTGTTGATACAGAAAGTTCTTGGCCATACTAACCTTTCTACAACACAAATATATACTCATATTGCTAACGAAAAGTTAAAGGACAAATTAGCTGATTCGCATCCTATTACTCAGATGATCAATAATTAAATTTATTGTTTTTAATTTGTAATAAAGTTAAATTTAAATAAATTTATGTGAGTTTGTGATTTCAAGTTTATTGTTTAATTTCTTTCTTATATTATGGGAGGTATTCTATACTTTCATTACTCTCCCTGTAATTTTCTTTTCTGAGTGTGTAATAACCATTTTCCTCGTCTGTTCGGTGAGAGTTGTATTATTCATGCTGCGTTTATTATGTGGCATTAAATATGAAGTGAGGGGAATGGAAAACATCCCTAAGCAACCTTTTATCATTGCATCTAAACACCAATCTCCATTTGAAACATTTATTTTTATACTACTATTTAGAAAAGCGGTTTTTATTTTAAAACGTGAATTGAAATGGATTCCATTCATTGGTTTGCATCTTATAGCGCTGAAAATGATTTTTATTAACCGTTCAGATGGTATCAGTTCTATACGCCATATAATCAAACTAGCAAAAATGCGTATAAAAGAAAATAGAAGCATAATAATATTTCCTGAAGGTACAAGAACAACTATAAACCAAAATATAAAATATCAACCAGGTATTGCTGCTTTATATAGCGTATTATCTGTTCCTGTGTTACCGGTTGCTTTAAACACTGGTTTGTTTTGGCCAAAAAGCATACTTTCTCTGAGAAAGAATCCCGGAAAGGCAGTAATAGAAATATTGCCCCCAATATATCCTGGGTTAAACAAAAATGAATTCTTGCAAAGTTTAGAAAAAATTATTGAAGAGAGAAGCAGTAGATTAACCATAGGAAAAACTGATATTGCAAATTAACAAAAAAACTTTATAATTAAAAGAAAAGTACAGTATTTTAGGTATTAATATATGGCAAATCATAAGAGTGCTAAAAAAATGATAAAGGTAATAGCAAAGCGCACTTTAATAAATAAGATGCGGAAAAGTAAAACTCGCACCTCTATTAGAAAATTGGTTGATATAATCAAGTCTGGCGACAAAGAAAATGTTGTTCTGGCATTTCGGAATGCTGAATCTAATTTACACAAGTGTGTGAATAAAGGTGTTATTCATAGGAATACTGCTGCGCGTAAAATAAGTCGCTTAAATGCAAAAGTAAAAGCATTGATGACCGCTTAATACGGTTAATGTAAAGTTAACTGTATTAATATATACTCCTCAGTTTGTATATTCTGTATAAAATTTAAGTAGCTTAAGTGATGGATAAAAAAGTGCTATTAGAACTAAGTAATGGATTAAAAATCGAGCTACCTGTATTAAGCGGAACAACAGGTCCTGATGTGTTAAATATCAAGGATTTATATAAGATGACAGGATTATTCACTTACGATCCAGGGTTTGTTTCTACAGCTTCATGCTCTTCTACAATTACATTCATTGATGGAGATGAAGGAGTTCTTAAATATAGGGGACATAATATAGCTGATTTGGCAGAGAATAATAATTTTACTGCTGTGATTTATTTATTGCTCTATGGTGAATTACCCAGTTCAGAGCAACACAAAAAATTTCTTCTCAAAATACAAGAATCATCCAAAGTATCAGAGCAAGTTACAAATGTAATTAAAGCATTTCCAAAAACTGCTCACCCTATGTCAATCTTAGTTGCATGTTTTGCAAGTTTGTCAGCATCTTATCATGAAAAGCATGGCAACAATGTCAATGGTGAAGACCTAGATTTTGGAATTTCTGCAATAGCGCAAGTTTCCACAATTATTGCAATGATTTATAGGCATATCAACAATCAGGAATTCATAAATGCTAACAATGAATTAAGTTACAGTGAAAATTTCTTAAAGATGATATTTGGCGATGCTGTTGATAATGATAAAAGCGCCCTTTTTGCAAAAGCTCTGGATAAAATATTTACTCTCCATGCTGATCATGAACAGAATGCTTCTACGGCGGCTGTCAGATTGGTGGGATCGGCTGGTTCTAATCTGTTTGCAAGCCTCTCTGCAGGAGTTGCTACACTTTGGGGACCAGCACATGGTGGAGCTAATGAGGCAGTTATAAATATGCTAAAAGAGATAGAGCAAAGTGGAGATATAGATAAATTCATCGAAAAAGCTAAAGATGATAAAGATCCATTTAAATTGATGGGATTTGGACATCGTGTTTATAAAAATTATGATCCGCGCGCGCGTATATTGGAAGGCGCTTGCCATGAGGTTCTAAGTAAACTAGAACAAAATAATGAACTGCTTAAAATTGCAAAAAAACTTGAAGAAATAGCTTTAAAGGATGAATATTTTATCGTGCGTAAGTTATATCCAAATGTTGATTTTTACTCAGGTATAATAATGAATGCTATTGATATCCCCTCAAATATGTTCACGCCTATTTTTGCACTTGCAAGAACCACTGGTTGGGTTACTCAGTGGTATGAAATGATAAATGATAAAGAAACTAAGATCTGTAGACCAAGGCAACTCTATTTTGGTAAATAAATTTATTTTCACTTCATTAGACTTCTTGCATAACCCAAACTAAGTAGAAAAAAGGTGTCATCCGAGTAGCTGACACTGGTTCCTTTACGACGGAAGTGTCCAGAGGTGTCATTCCAGTCTGGAATCCAGAAAAAAGGATGGTGTCATTCCGTATCCGTTCAGCCAATGGCGTCAACTTAAGAACTTTCATTAGCAAACTCTCCTAAAGACATGATGGCGTTTAGGCTTATCTACTTTATTGCGGCTGTCCCGGTCGGATTTTAACTTTAGCGCGTATACTTAAAAAGGGCTTGAAAGTTTTTTGGCGCAATAAGTACCTGATAGAGTTTCTGCCTCATTACACCAAATAAAACTGAAAAATTTAAACGATACTCAGAGGTTGTCCGGAAACAAGTAAAAGGCTATAATATCTGAAATTTTAGTACGGGGTAAAGATGAGAAAAAAGTATCCAACAGATCTAAGCGAAAGGGAATGGGCAAGAATAGAAAAACACTTCAGAGTATCATACAAGAAAGGAGGAAGGCCGCCAAAGTATAGCAAAAGAGAAATATTAGAAGCAATTTTCTATGTATTGCGTACAGGGTGTCAATGGCGGTATTTACCAAATGATTTTCCGCTATGGAAGACTGTGTATGAGCAGTTCAGGCAATGGAAGAAGCAGGGAATTTTTGAGAAAATGAATTATGAAATTACAAAATATAGTAGAAGAAAAATAGGAAGGAATGAGCAGCCGAGTGCCTGTATAGTAGATAGTCAATCTGTAAAGACTACAGAAAAGGGGGGATCAAAGGCTATGATGGAAGTAAAAAAGTAAAGGGTAGAAAAAGGCATATAATTACAGACACTCAGGGTTTTATACTAGGTTGTTACGTAGGCGCTGCTAACGAAAATGATAGAGATGGTATTAAAATAGCATTAAACAATATGAGAACAAAATATACTAAAGTTAAAAAAATGTGGGCTGACATGGGATACCAAGGAAGAAATTTAAAGAATCACATAAAGGAAGAATATAACATAGATATTGAAATTGTTAAAAGGCCTCCATGTAGATTTTGGGTGCACAAAGATACGCCACCTGAGCTACTACCAACAAGAGAACAAGGGTTTAAAGTACAGCCAAGAAGATGGGTTGTAGAAAGGACTTTTGCTTGGGTTAATAGGAATAGAAGGCTATCGAAGGAGTATGATTTACTCACAACATCCACTGAGAATTTCATATACCTAGCTATAAGTAGGGTTATGTTAAAGAGGGAATATGCTTGAATTTACTAGTTTCCGGACAACCTCTCAGTAATTTGATCTGGGTTCCAAGGCCCTTGTGCATCACATATATGAAGCGATAATATATTGCACATGACCAAGTTTGCCCAAAATTCTTGTAATACAGCCTCTCCAGAAAAATTCTCTAACTCTGCTCCTACTTTGAGTCGTTTATAGCACTTCTCTATGTGCCACCTTAACACATAAGCTTTGCTCCAAAGTCTCGGTCAAAAACTCTGTTTCTCAGTTGGCTAATGTCAGCACTATAACTCTTACTTTCTGTCCTTTCATTTTATTTTTTAGCTTTTCATTTTCTAATATAAAATCAAAATCTAATTCGCCAGCGTTCCCATAGCTTACTATAATTTCTTTTTTGCAAGCGAAAAATAAAATCTACTTCCAAATCATAATGCTGCTGAATGAATTTTACTGAAGACGATCATAGATAAATAATAATTTCTCTTGATTTAATAAACGCATTTGAGTGATAACTTCGGGTAATTGCTCTGCCGCCAACGTTTGTTCACCTATATTCCAAGCTGCAAGACGAGCACTACAAATCAGCGAAGTACACAAATCAACAAACAAATTGCCAATGGTGCCTGTTGTTCCATTTGGTTCAAACTCGGATACAATTTCCCCAGAGCTGGGTAATCTCATACCAGAACCATCTGCTGCAATAAGTCTATAGCCTCTCCAACTCAGGTTCATCCTGATAGGCTGTTTGGATGCTTAGATTCTTGAAAGCCTGTATGGCAAATCTTATATCTTGCTTTAGAAAAAGCTTGCTTTGAGGGTACATGTCAATGGCTCCATAAGTTCACATTCTATTCCCAAACTTTTTTTAACTAACTTTAAAATCATAGAAAATACTGTCGAAAAAGGAAGTTTTCTTGTTCGTGTAAAACTCAACACAATGGATTTTCTGAAAAGTTTTCGAGTATATTGCATTTTTAATTTGTAGAATAAGGTTTTTTCCTTTTTGCATGTTTCACCTAAAAAAGACACATTTTAAACTTTTTTGTTGCAATAAAATAGAAACAAAAGTGCTGTCCCTTGCACTCTTTGGATAATTTAATGATAAAAAATTTAGAGAGAAATTTTATACACTATCGCTGATATTTTTCCTTAAGTTGACGCCATTGCCTGAACACTTACCTAATGATGAAGCTATCGAAAACATAGCAAAGAGACTTCAAAAATCTATAGACGATGCAAAAAAGCACAAGGTCATGTTTAGTGTTGATGTATTCCAAGGAGAAAAAAGTCATCAATAATAGATTATTCGATACTGATCTTATACCACCTCATGGAGCAAGATAAAAATGTTACTGAGACTGGAAAAGAAAAACTACGGCCTCTTATGTTAGAAATGTTTAATCTAGTTTCAACAGGCACTGATGTGAGCCAAGAAGTTCGGAGATTATTGCCAGAAGATATACTGAAAGAACGCGGCGAATATTTGTCACGTCTAAAACAAATTGTAAGTGATAGTATTGAAAATGACAAAAAAAAAGGAATTGTAGTAGAAAGAGATAATAAATTTTATTATGTACAGTGTCCAGAAAAAAGTGTGATCACTCCTGCAAAATTTATGAACTCCCCGGAATTTAAGGACTTAGAATATGGTGCATTGCGAATAGGAGAAGGAGATAATCTAATCTGAATAAAAAGCTGGCAATATCATGATATGCAAGGCAAAGTAAAAATGACCTTTAGGGTAGGCGATGAAAAGATCGAAATGATTTTATCTTCTGAAAAAGCTGAAAGTTTTGGTAAAATAATGGTACATATGGATGACAAAAGTTGTGAAATCTTCTCAAAGTACCTAAAAGAGCTAGAAAAAGAACCTCGTATAAGCAAGGTTGTTGAAGCTGCTAAAAGTTTTGCACAAACGAAAAGCAGTGCAGTTAGTCCACCTCTTTCTAATATGAAAAGTGTTGACACATCGCAACATTTTCAAAGTAGTGACCATGAATCACCAGAGCATTAACAATTATCATACATACATTGTTGCATATAGCAATAGTGTATGTGTATAGTTAGTAGGGTTTGTAAACTTAATAAAGTCTACAACTAATTTGAAAACTACTTTATTGTATGCAAGACTTTAAAATACTAGAAAATCTAAAAACCAAAGCACTAGAAGCTGAAAAAGGAGGCGGTTCTGACAGGATTACCAAACAACATGAAAAAGGGAAATTAACTGCTAGAGAAAGGCTCAGTATATTGCTCGATGAAAGTTCTTTTGCAGAATACGATAAATTCGTAAAACATCATGCAAATGATTTTGGCATGCAAAATGCTAATTTTTTAGGTGATGGGGTAGTGATTGGTCATGGTACTATTTATGGCAGAAAAGTTTTTGTTTATTCTCAGGATTTTACTGTCTTTGGTGGTTCACTTGGTGCGTCACATGCAAAAAAAATATGCAAAATTATGGATATGGCAATTAATGCCAGAGTTCCAATTATCGGACTAAATGATTCTGGTGGAGCCAGAATTCAGGAAGGAGTAAATTCTCTTGCTGGTTATGGAGAAATTTTTCAAAGAAACGTAAATGCATCGGGTGTTATACCACAAATTTCTTTAATTATGGGCCCATGTGCAGGAGGTGCAGTTTATTCCCCAGCATTAACTGACTTTACTTTCATGGTGAAAAACAGTTCATATATGTTTATAACCGGACCAGATGTAGTAAAAAAGGTTACCTACGAAGATGTAAGTTTCGAAGACCTTGGTGGAGCAAAAATTCATACAAGCAAAACAGGAGTAGCGGATTTTGCATTCAATAATGATGTTGAAATGCTGCTAAAAATGCGTGAATTCTTTACTTTCTTACCAGCAAATAATCAAGAATCACCAAAATCTGCACCAATCTGTAATGATGTTAATGAGATTGATGAATCTTTAAATACTCTGATTCCTAGCAATCCTAATACTCCTTATGATATGTATGAACTCATTGAAAAAGTTTGTGATGAAAGGAATTTCTTTGAACTGAAACCTGATTTTGCTCGTAATATCATAACTGGTTTTGGTAGAATTGGAGGAAATACTGTCGGTATTGTTGCAAATCAACCTATGCACCTTGCAGGATGTTTGGATATTGATTCTTCAAGAAAAGCTGCGAGGTTTGTAAGGTTTTGTGACGCATTTAACATTCCGATCATCACACTTATTGATGTTCCAGGATTTTTGCCGGGTACAAATCAAGAATACAATAATATAATACAACACGGAGCGAAACTGCTTTACGCTTACGCTGAAGCGACCGTGCCGAAAATTAGCCTTATCACTAGAAAAGCGTATGGTGGTGCATACATTGTTATGAATTCGAAACATCTAAAAGGTGATATAAATTATGCCTGGCCAACTGCTGAAATAGCTGTGATGGGCCCTGAAAGTGCAGTTGAGATTATATTTCGACACGAAAAAGATCAGCAAACGTTAATCAAAGAATACAAAGAAAAGTTCGCTAATCCATTTTTTGCTGCATCACATGGATACATTGATGACATTATAGTGCCAAGTAAAACAAGGTATCACTTTTATAAAGCATTAGAGCTACTCAAAAACAAGAAGGTAGAAAGGATATGGAAAAAGCATGACAACTTACCTCTTTAACTTTCTTTTAAGCCTTGCTTACAAGTTATGCAATATTATAAGTATAATCAGTGTGCCGTTACCAAGATTCGAACTTGGGACCTCGTCATTACCAATGACGTACTCTACCACCTGAGCTACAACGGCAAGTTCACATATTATGATAATGAATAACATAAAAAAAAATAAGGAAAAAGAAGAAGAGAGAAAAAGATTAGCGAAAGCTTTAAAGCAAAATATTTTAAAAAGAAAAAAGCAGCAACAGAGTAGACAAGATGCCAGAATTACCGGAAGTGGAAGTAATCTCTAATTTTTTGCTTGATAAAATTAAAAACAAGCAAATTAGTAATGTCATAGTTAATAATTGGAATTTACGTGCCCCAATAACAAAAAATATTGATGATGTGCTAAAGGGCAGAGTCATAAATGATATTAAACGTAGAGGTAAGTACATAATCTCGAATACAGATGATAGTATGGCTGTCATCATACATCTTGGCATGAGCGGAAAGCTTATATATGCTGACCACGATCAAGTGCGGAATAAGCATGATCACGTGGTATTTTTATTTTCTGACAATACTTCAATAATTTTTAATGACCCAAGAAGATTTGGATTAGTTATCGTTTTAAATAAAGAACAAGAAACGGATTTTTTTAGCGATTTTGGAATAGAGCCCCTCACGGATGAATTCAGTGGAGACTATTTACAGGAGTTGCTGAAAAACAAAAAAGTGAATATCAAATCAGCGTTAATGGACAATAAATCAATAGTTGGCGTAGGCAACATATATGCTTCTGAGAGCTTGTTTAGAGCCTGTATATCACCACTCAGGTCAGCAAAAAACTTGACCTATAGAGAGTGCGAAAAACTTGCTGCTGAAATAAAAAATACTCTGAGTGATGCAATTGCTGCAGGCGGTTCAACACTGAAAGATTATGCACAGCCATCTGGATCTGCTGGATACTTTCAAAATAACTTTTACGTATATGGTAAAGTTCAAAAACCTTGCAAGATTTGCAATAATATCATAACACTTATACGACAAAATGGCCGTAGCACTTATTTTTGCAACGCGTGCCAGAATTAAGATTTTATTTTTTGATATGATATTTTCACTTGAAAAAGATCCATTTGATTTGTTTTCAAAGTGGTACAAAGCAGTACTTAATTCTCCGTGTGAACAACCAACTGCAATGACGCTAGCAACTTGTAGCAAAGACTGTATTCCATCTGCAAGAGTGGTATTACTAAAGGAATATAGCAAAGAAGGTTTTGTGTTTTTCACTAACGTAAACAGTAAAAAAGGGAAAGAATTGACTGAGAACCCCAAAGCTGCGTTAGTGTTTCATTGGATAGAATTTGCTAGGCAAGTGCGAATTGAAGGAGAGGTTAAACTTCTAAACGATGAAAGAACTGACAAATACTTCTCTTCTCGAGCGCTGGGTAGTCAAATTAGCGCATGGTGCTCAAAACAATCGAGCATTCTGAAAGATTGGCAAGATTTTGAGCAAGCTATAAAATTGAAGGAAAAAGAATTTCACAATACACAAGTTTCTCGTCCTGATTTTTGGGTGGGATTTTGCGTAATCCCAAAAGTAATTGAATTTTGGCAAGAAGGTGAATATAGGAAGCATATTAGATTTAGATACACTCTTGTTGAGGGAAGCGATTGGAAAGTGGAACAACTATATCCTTAAAAATGGTTGCGGGAGTAGGATTTGAACCTACGACCTTCAGGTTATGAGCCTGACGAGCTACCGAGCTGCTCCATCCCGCGTCGTTGCTTATTTAGTTATTATATATACAAATAATGAAAAAAGAAAAATAAAATTTCACCACATGCAAATATCGACACACTTATTAACTTTTCTTGACATAATAGTTAGTTATATACGTAACAATCTGCGCAATGAACAATATAACTTGATACTGTGGTTTCCTGTTCTTCAGTGTGCAGGAATTTTAACATATTTTTCCCTAAGTTTTGAACCAAGCTGCATATCTATTTTTCTTTTGCTTTTACCCACACTAATTTTGATTGCAATATTATACAGAAAGTACGCAATATTATGCATTGCTTTAATTGCAGTGCTCATAGGATTTACAGCTAGTAAATTAAGAACAGCTTTAGTTGATACTCAAATTCTTGATAAAGAGAGATATGTAAAAGATATCGTTGCCACAGTGAAGGATATTAACGACAGGGGCTCATATAAACAATTTCTGCTTTCTGTTGAAAAATCCCCTACTATCTCAAAATCCTCTCCTGTCATCCCAGCGCCCCCTTTTGTCATCCCAGTACTTGATACTGGGATCCAGAAAAAAAAGATATGGATTCCAGCGTCACGCGCTGGAATGACACCGGATAGAGCTCTAGATAACATCAGAATATCAGTTAGAACCAAAGTGGAAAAAGGCATTAAAATAGGCGATCAAGTAAAATTATCAGCAAAACTCTTCCCTCTAAAGATTGCGCCCTCGGAGTATGCATACGATTTTGCAAGAATAGCATATTACCAGAAAATAAGTGCAACAGGCTTTGCAACAAGCAAAATAGCCCTGCACAAAAAGGCTGAAGCAAGGAAATTTCAAGAATATATAGAATCTTTCCGTCAATACATTTATGAAAACCTGCAGCAAAATATCAAGAAACCACATGCGGATATAATCTCTGCATTACTGATCGGTAAAAAAGATGGCATAGATCAAAAAACTATGGACGCGATACGAGATTCAGGTATAGCACATTTGTTTGCCATATCTGGTTTGCATTTATCATTCGTTGCTGGTCTGTTTTTTGTAGTGTTTCGTAATTTATTCGCAATATCTGAAACTTTGACTCTTAAGTATAACACCAAGAAAATATCTGCATTCCTTACTATCTTGCCAACCACGTTTTATTTGTTGATTACCGGTATGCAAATTTCTGCTCAGCGTGCCTACATCATGGTGATTTTAGTACTCGTTGCAATAATGATAGAGAGAAAATATCGAGGGTTAATAGCAATTGCGTTTGCTGCTGCAGTGATACTTATCATAGAACCTGAAGCAATTTTAAAGCCAGGCTTTCAGATGTCATTTTCTGCTGTTTTGGCACTGGTTGCCAGTTATCAAATTAATGCTAATAAATTATTCAAAATAAAAATAATGAAATATTTTGTGTCGATAATGATCAGCTCAGTAATAGCAAGTTTAGCAACTGTTCCGTATACGATATATAATTTTAATTATTTTTCAATTAGTGGCATTATCACAAATTTAGTTGCTATACCAATAGTTACATTAATTATTATTCCACTTGGAATAATTTATGTCTTATTGATTCCTTTAGGTATTGAATGGATTATAGCGCCATTTATAGAGCGCCCAATTGACAGCATTTTGTATATAACAAACGCTATCGCTAGTCTTCAGTATTTGGTTATTCCCATTCGTACTTTTCCTGCCTCATCAATTATTATAATAACATTTGGGTTATTGTGGCTGTGCTTGTGGGAAAGAAATTGGCGTTTTTTGGGATTTTTTTTTATTGTACTAGGTATTTGCTTTAGCGCTGCATATAAAACCCCCGACATCCTAATAAATGCTGATAATGTTGCTGCAAAGGAGAGTGATAACTTACTATATTCTCTCACTAGAAAAAGCAGAAATTTTGTTATCAAAACGTGGGCAAAGCAAAACGGACAGAACCAAATTTTGAATCATACTAAATATAACAATTCAAATAAAAGGCTACAGTGTGAAGATTATGATTGTATATATAATAAAGGAAATAATAAATCAGTGCTACTTGCTTATAAAAAAGAAGATATTTCAGAAAATTGTGATAAAGTTGATTTAATAATTCAATTAAGTGAATTCGACTATTCAGCTTGCAACGCTAAAATTATTAAACATGCTGATCTAGAAACGTATGGCACACATTCTGTTTGGTTAACAAATCGTTACGTAAAGATTAATACAGTGCGCTCCAATAGGCCTTGGCACATGTTGAAAAATTAAGAAACTTGATTTTAAGGTTTGGTTAATGTATACCTAAATAAGTTTAAACTAGAAAAATGTTATGGTTACAGACACTCAAGATCCTTTCAAAGACTATTTTGATTTTTTAGGATTTAGAAAACTTTCTGACCAGCCCAGTAGAATTTTGAGCTCTATAAGAAAGTATTCTGGTACTATATCGATAGCAAGTACCATTGCTACTCTTATAGCAAGTACCATTGCTACTCTTATAGCAAGTACCATTGCTACTCTTATAGCATTTACTGCCTTTTCTATTCAGCCTGTTACAGTAAGTATTGCTGGGTTTGCGTTCACGCCAGCACCTCTTGCCTTTATTCCTCTTATAGTTCTCTTATTTACTGCTGTTATAAACTTTATAAATACACAAAAAATAAAAGAGAATGAAATAGATAAAAAAATAGGAAACTATCAAGTTGATGAACAGTACAGCCAGATTGTTCAAGAAGCTAAAAAAATTGAAATTGTAACAAATTTAGATAAAAAGGGGGAAAAGCTTTCAATAGTTTTACCAATTTCTAAGACGCAGAGAGAAATACTAGAAGATATAGAAGCAGAAAATAGAAATAGGATTCTCTTGTTTACTGGATCATATGTATTTGGTACTATTATAGTAGTTTCAGCAATATCACAATCCATTAATGCTCCAATAATATTAATAGCTTTATTAGTCGCTATTCTTTTATGCATCATATCAACACTTAGCAATCTAATAAGTAATAGCGTGGATCATGAAAATCATACTATTAGAAAACACAGTTCTTTAGGTCTTCTATTTCCATACTGGTCTGGAAAGGGCATGGTTGTATCAGTAGTAGAAAATAAGCTTGGTAAAAGGGAAAATGAACTAATATCTCTAATGAAAAAACTACTTAGTCCGCTTTGCAACTCATTTGACAGTAACCTTAAAAAAGCTTGCGATTTACTTGATAATAGTCTTTTAAAGCCTGCAAATATTAACATTAAAGAAACGCTTGATCACCTAAAAAAAATCAGAGAAGACATCAAAAAAGATTTAGATTGGCTACATGCAGAAATTTCAGAAGTTTTAAACAACACTAAAGAATTGACAAAAAAAGCACATTCACTAGATATTGAAGGTACTTTTTCTAGGTTAGAGAATGCTATTAAAATTGCTGAAGATAAAATTGAACGATTTGAACCAAGCCGCTTTGTAGGCTGGCTTCAATCAACTACGCAGTCTAATAATAACGAGTTCCTTAGCATGCTAAAAAAGTTAAAAGAGGATACAGAAAAGGAAAAAACGGAATTGAAGAAGCAATTAAACGTAGTAAGGAATGAATTAGAAGAAATAAAAAAGAAGCAAGCTCAACCAAGTACGCCTGATTTAGAAGCTAACAATGGAAATAATACTAATAAATTATTAGTGTTAGAAAATAAAGTCAAAGAACTACGTGACACAGTTAGAAAGTTAGAGCTGGAAGCAGAACAAAATAAGCTGCAGCAAAAGAAGGAAAAGTTAGAGCAAAAAAAATCTGAACAAGAAAAAACAGATGAATGGAAAGAAAAAATCAACGGCAAACCAAGTGACTTTCTATATTATTTATTAGAATCTATTAAGCTGGAAGAAAAAGATAATAAAGAAAAAAAGGTTGAGGCAACATTACGAGATTTTGATAATAAAGTTACAATCCACTGGAAAGATGGCTCTCAAACAATTTGCCATATTAAAAAACAAGGTGATCTGCAAATTGAGTCTAGTGCAACAATGTTTACAGACCCAAATGTTCAAGCAGCATGGGAAATGGCGCGGGGTAAATCACTATAGATCACTCAATAATAACCTTAAGTGTTAATAATGATAAAGAGAAATTAAGGTTAGACACCTATATAGCTGAAAAATGCAACATATCACGCAGTAAAGCGCAAAGATTGATACAAAATGAGCAGGTGAAATTACTTGGCACACCGATAATTAATAATGACTACATAGTAAAACCAGATGAAGAGTATGTGGTGCATCTCGTTCAACCTGACATATCCACATCAATTGAGCCTAATTATGACATAAAACTTAATATCGTCTATGAAGATGAGGACATTATAGTTCTGAGTAAACAAAGTGGATTAACAGTGCACCCAGGTGCTGGGACAAACAATGATACGCTTTTGAACGCAGTTATCGCTCACCTTAATGTAAGACCAGGAATTGTTCATAGACTCGATAAAGATACTAGTGGGCTAATGGTAATTGCAAAAAATGAAGCAGCCCATAGTTTTTTGTCTGAATTGTTATCGAATCGCAAAATAAAGCGGGAATACTTAGCAGTAGTTTGGGGAACATTATCTTCTCAGCAAGGCACGATAAAAACTAACATTGCTCCCAAACGCGGTAATAAAGAAATGATGTGTGTAACAAAAATCACAGGCAAATTAGCAATCACTCACTATTTAGTGCAAAAAGTTATAGGACAAGTAAGCCTCGTTAAATGCACTTTAGAGACAGGCAGAACACACCAAATTCGAGTCCACATGAGCCACATAGGACATTCCATAGTTGGTGATCAAGTTTATGGAAAAAATAGTAGTAAAAGCACAAAATATGCTAAAAACTCTAGTTTCATTCGTAATTTCAATAGACAAGCACTACATGCTTATACACTGGGCTTATACCACCCAAAAAGTAAGGAATACATGGAATTTGTCTCTGATTTACCGCAAGATATAAAAACTTTAATTGGTGAGTTTGACAACATATCTTAATAACATTTGTATTAACCTATCAATATTATCATCCATGTTATCAGGAAGTTAATTAATGAAAGAAAAACTGCTGCACTACCTAGATCTTTCACCTTTTTTGAAAGTATGTGTTGTTCACTGGAAATACGCTCAATTGTCGTTTCAAAAGCAGTGTTAATAATTTCCACAATTAACACCAGGAATAGGCTGCTTATCATTACTGCACGTTCTAGATTACTTACATCCAAAACAAACAAAATTGAGACACATACTATAAAAAGCAGTAACTCCTGTCTGAACGCAATTTCTGATATAAAAGCTGATTTTATTCCTTCACAAGAGTATTGAATTGCTTTTATTAGACGAATAATGCCCTTCTTCATTATTATTCACAAAACCCTTTAATCAAAATTTTAACTCATTTAGATTTGCTACACCCTATAGCATTTTTATCATTTGTTCACCCTATTGGTTTTGAAATTAAGATTTACCGCAACTACAATAAGTACTCTTATCATCACATTTTGGTGTTAAGTCAGGATAGAACGTGAGTATAGCATCATTCTTTCTTACAAACACTGATTGATAATTGTCATCTTCCATTTCATATAGACACATTCCATCTTTTCCTAATTCCTTAAACGCCTTAGTTGCAGAAATTATCGGCATGAAGGTTATATGCGTATCCATTTGGGCATTTAACTTTCACTTCCCCATCCTTACCCAAATATTTCATTCCAAATGTATAAACCGGCGGCTTAATATCTGATTCATTGCACAGGATTCCAACTGCCCATTTATCCTCTTGAGCTTCAACATATCTACCTACAAAATGCATACCACCTAATTTATCGTTTGGCTCACCACAAAAAATATGTCCAAACCCTATAGTTTCTTTTTCACTTCCACTATTTGTAAACCAAATGTTAGCCAGTTCATCTTTAAGTAACTCCAAATCCGCATCTGGCGTAATCACTTATATATTCCTTTCACTACTTCTTGATGCTGCGGACAACTAAGTAAAATTTTGAAATCTTCTTTATCTGGATGTGCTCCCCAATCTCCACAAACTTTCAACACTCCTCTATCGAAGTCAGTTAATTCTGAAACGGTGGCTGGTTGTGAACTGAAAAATGGTTCAAAATTGACTTCAACATTTTCTTCTACATAGCCGGTGTGAAAATAATGATCCTTAATATAAAAAATAAATCCTATTATTGGTATTATTAAACACAAAATTAGTTTAACTGTCTTCGACATAATCACGTTCACAAAAAAGCTAGCCTATAAGAAATAATTTAAAAAAGTTTTAATCTAATCGTTTTTGCAGAGCAGCAACTCCCGGCATTTCATCGCCACTTAACCAATCTAAAAATGCTCCTCCACCAGTGGAAACATATGTAAAATCCTTATCGGCAAGGCCTGCAGCGCTTATTGCAGATAGACTATCGCCTCCCCCTATTATGCTGGTTAACTTTCCTTTGTGCGTTAAGTCACTTACGATTTTCATTACCCCTATTGTACCGCTTGCAAAAGCTGAATGTTCAAAAACACCAATAGGTCCATTCCACAGCAGAGTCTTACTGCTTGCTATTATACTGCTTATTGTACTCAAAGTTTGTGGTCCGATATCCAAAATTATATCACCGTCCAAAATGGACTCAGTTCTTCTTGAAATACTAGTGCTGTAATCAGAGTTTACTGCAACCAGAACGTCTTCTGGCACAACTATTTTGCAATTGTTTTTATTTGCTGTTTCAAGAATATTATGCAGAAGGTCGTCAACACCATTTTGAAAGAAAGATTTCCCTATATTTACTTTGCTAAATGACAAAAAATTATTGGCTATTGCACCACCTAGAACTAGGTAATTAACCTTTTCTGTTAGCTTCATAAGCACTTTTATTTTAGTTGATATTTTAGCTCCCCCAACTATCGCAGTAATAGGTTTAGCTTTAAACGATACAGCTTTTTCAAGATACTTTAGCTCATCTTGCAAGCAAAACCCTGCATAAGAGGGTAAAAATTCTGTAATGCGTGAAATAGAAGCGTGAGCTCTGTGAGAGCAAGAAAATGCATCATTTACATATATATCCGCTAGAGATGCTAGTTGTTTGGCAAAATTTGAGTCACTTTGCTCTTCCTCTTTATAAAATCTTAGATTCTCTAGTAATATTATATCTCCTGCATCCATAACACTTACTGCTCTTTGTACTTTTTCACCAAAGCAATCGTCAATGAATTTCACTTTTTTATTTAGTAACTGCGATAAAGTGTCAATTACATTTTTTAGCGACAGATTATTGTCTCTGGCCTTTGGGCGTCCAAAATGTGATATAATAATAATCTTTGCACTCGCATTCACTAAATACTGAATAGTAGGCAATGCTCTCAAAATACGAGTGACGTCACGAATTTCTCCATCTTTTATAGGAACATTGAAGTCAACTCTGAGTAAGACGGTTTTATTGTGAAGATCACAATTTTCTATACTGGGTATATTCATTGTAAAACTAAAGCTATAAAGCCACTATACAGCAGTTTGACCTAAAGTAAAGTTTTGAGTTATACGAACGTTTAAGGAAATTTGCACGCCAAACGCTTGACACTGGAACCTTATCGTCATGCCGCTGCGAACCGTCATACCGCTGCGGCGCTAACAAGAGATCCCGCTAACACGTAGCGGGATGACGAGGTCATGCCACCGCGCGAACCGTCATACCGTCACGGTATCTCTAGATCCCGCTAACACGTAGGGGAATGACGAGGTCATGCCGCCGCAAACCGTCATACCGCCGCGGTATCTCTTAGCCGCTAACACGTAGCGGGATGACGGTTGTCGTTTAGCTACAAACGTTAAGAAATTTACCAAATGAAAAAAAAGGCAAAAGAAGCCCTGGGGTTATTATCCGCTTTAAAATATTGGCGTTTTTTATGTTTTAAACGCTTGACAAGCAAGATTTAGCTGCTTTTAATTGCAACTAACCTACGCTGCAAATGTTTAAGAAATTTACTAAGCAGAAAAAAAGACAAAGAATCCCCGAGTTAGCTAGTCTTTTACTATCTCTGTCGAGTATTGGCATTTTTTGATGTCTTGTAACGCTTTATAAGCGCGTTCAGCTTATTTAGATAAAAATCTAGATGTAGATGAAGTTTTGTAAAGACATACAGTATCTATATACTGCAAAAAATTGAACATAAGACGCCGATACATTAAGTAATCCTTACCTTTTAATCTGCAGATTGGCGAAAGCAAATACAATAGCTTCAGTTTTATGATAAGGGGGCTGGCGAAGGGTGTCAAGCAAGTTTTTCGTTTAATCCGTTTCTATGGCTTAGGTGCCCTTGACTCCCGGCTGGGTCGAATTTGTATAGCTACATTGTTGGTAAATCTAAATTGCTTTAATAATTTTGATTGAAAAATAGTTTTTCTATTATATAAATGCTACTTTAGAGTAATCAAAATGGAAGACGATAAATATAGCCTAGGTTTAAGAGTTATCCATTGGTTGATGGCTGTTTTTATTATCGGTATGCTTTGTTCTGGACTTTATATGAAAAGCCTGCCACTTAGCAATGAAATTAAGTTCAACATATACGCTATTCATAAGGCTTGCGGTATCACTATTCTTGGATTAATCATAGTACGCATATTTTTTCGCGTCTTTACTTATGTTCCACCACTTCCAGCAAATTTTTCTCGGTTTGTAATCAATGCAAGTAAAACAGTACACTTTGGTTTATATTCTTTGATGGTGCTAATGCCACTATCTGGCTATGTCATGTCTTCTGCTTCTGGCAAACAGATCAAATATTTTTTTCATATCCCTTTATTGATTAATCAAAACAAAGACCTAGCTAACACGGCTAACGAGCTACATTCGATGCTTGCATATTTTATGGTACTCTTTATAATCTTACATATACTTGGCGCCTTAAAACACACATTTATAGATAAACAAAACATTTTTAAACGTATGATATAGGTTATATGTTAAGTAGCCTCTGGAAAAAAGGAACAGATTTTCTTGGCAGTGAGTTTGCTATAATGGGTGGTGCTATGAGCTGGGTTTCAGAGAGAAACTTGGTCTCAGCAATCTCAAACGCTGGTGGTTTTGGTGTGATTGCATGTGGTGCAATGTTTCCAGACTTGCTAAAAAAAGAAATCATAGAGACGCAGCAATTAACTAACAAGCCATTTGGTGTAAATCTAATTACTATGCACCCAAAGTTAAGTGAGTTGATAGATGTGTGTATTGAAACGAAAGTGAGCCATATAGTGCTTGCCGGTGGACTGCCAACAAAGCCTAATATAGAAAAAATCAAGGGTGCAGGCATTAAAGTTATGTGCTTTGCACCAGCATTAAGCCTTGCGAAAAGGTTAGTAAAAATGGGAGTAGATGCATTAATAATAGAAGGAATGGAAGCAGGTGGGCATATAGGTCCAGTTAGCACTTCTGTTCTTGCACAAGAGATATTGCCTCATTTTAAAAATGAACAAATACCAGTGTTTGTTGCAGGTGGAATAGGAAGAGGTGAAATGATAGTTAATTACCTGGAAATGGGAGCAAGTGGCTGTCAAATAGGTACATTATTTGTCTGCACTAATGAGTCAATTGCCCACAAAAATTTTAAGGAAGTGTTTATTAAATCGGCCGCACGTAATGCAATACCTTCTGTACAGATAAGTGCTGATTTTCCTGTAATTCCAGTAAGAGCTATAGCCAACAAAGCAAGCGATGACTTTATGAAGCGTCAAAAAGAAGTTATTGATGAATACCAAAAGGGACAGATCTCAAAAGAAGATGGGCAGCTTGAAATAGAAAAATTCTGGGCTGGAGCTTTAAGAAGAGCAGTAATTGATGGAGATGTTGAAACGGGATCTTTAATGGCTGGCCAAAGTGTTGGCATGGTTGATAAGGAAAAGCCTGTAAAAGAAGTAGTGGATATGTTAGTTCAACAAGCAAAGAATCATATTAATAGCAAATCTGTAGAAGTAGAAAGCCCAGAAAGCAAATAGTTAAGCGACCTTCCAATAAGCAAGTTGCCGCAATTATTTATAATATGGCATAATTGCCCAGTTTTAATGTAAAATTAACGCTAAAGAGGTATCTATACATTTTGTTATGTATGGAGGAGTCTATGCTAAGTTCTAAAAAAGATATTAACCAACAATTGCACGACACTATATACAAAAAGGTAACAAAAGAAAATCATAAATATGGAAGCCCACAAAAGGGAGATGGAACTATCAAAAAATGCATAGAGTTGTTCAAGGAAGGAGCTAGTCCTGAGGTATTAACTGAATTAGAAAAATCGCTGAGAGAACAATTAGAAAAATCACCAGAAAAACAAGAGGAATATCAAAAACATTATAAGTATTATATCGAAAACTTTCTTCCTGCATTGAAAGATGAAGTAATAAAATCAGAAGAACTAGCTGTACCTACAGTATTTAACAATGAAAGAGAACAATCACAAAGACCACAAACAATAAGAGGAAAAATAGTAAAAACAATTTTGGATATTACTAACAGGAGCAGCAGTGTAAGCTCAATACCAAATGCTGTTGAAGAAAATATTGAAGATCAAATGCAGCTAAAACATATTGAAGAGCAAAACAACACACAAGAAACACCCTTGAATGTAGCTGAGAAAAAAAGTGGTGATAATAAAATACTTAGTAATTCAGATGTTGCAGAGGAAGTGTTTGAAAAATATAGCAAGGTTGTGAAAGAAATAGAGGAGAAGAAAACTTCTAAACTCAGTAGTGGCAATGACTCAGATAGTGGAATAGACTCACCTAGAACGAGTAAAGAAAGTTTGAAATCACCAGTAAGTAGCAGAAGGAGCAGTTTAACTTTAGTAACAAGCACTTCATCTGAGGAAAGTTTAAACTCAACATTGAGCTCTGTTGAAGGAGATAATGGCTTACAACCAGAGGGTGGAGAAAAAACTGAGTTATTAGAATCAAATTTGGAATCCCCAAAAGAAAACGAGACTCAAGTGCAGCCAGAGCAGACTGTAAAAAAAGAGCCAAAAATGCAAGAAAATGAAAACTCAGATGGTCAAGCAAATCCAGATCAAGTTAAGAAAGATATCCTACTTAAAAACCAACCCAATAACAGAAATCTTCACGTTGCACTTGTAGCAGGTTGTGCTCTCTCCACAATAGGGTGCATTGTTGCAGGAGCAATGACATCAGGATTGATAGGAGCAGGACTACTTGCTATGGTTGCAGTGCTTGCTATAGCAGCAGTAGCTGAATTGCATTCAAACTTCCTATCAAGTAAATTAACATCCATTAATGTGAGTCCTCTTGTTGATGATAAGAGCTTACAGCATGTTCGCAGCGGTAAAAATTAAATATGTGTTACTTGTAGTGGATAAGTGAATTCAGTTCTTGCCTATTGATATAAAAGTTGTTATATTTGAGGAATGTTTAAAAGGTGTTTAGTTGATGCGCATTCAATTGAATAAAGTTTTGGTTTTTATAGCCTTATTAAGTTTCATTTTTGCATCATATTCTAGCGAAGCAAGTTCGGCGAGTGATGAATTAAAGGGTATACAAGAAACGGTAAAAAATTTTATTTCTTCATTTTCAGTTAAAGATACTGTAGAAAATATGAGTCCTTCAACAATCATAGGGTTGTGTATAGCTGCAGTGATACTTGCAGTAGTGTTCAGAGGTCTAATCTTTTTTATGATAATGTTTGGTGTACTGGTCCTGATGTTCGGTAGTACAGAAAAGGCAACAGACTACTTAAAAGAAAAATTTAACTTTGCAAAAGATATAAAATTACAATCCGATAGCGAAAAAAAAGATAAAAATTAAGATAGTATTTTTATCTTTTTTAATTATCTTTATTGAATACGCATATGCAGTTAAAAGTACCAACAGTTAACTCTAAGCTTAAAAAAAAGAACAACTTAGCATTACTAGAAAGCATTGATTTAGATTTTGTTCCTTATGCTTGTCATTACGATGAAGAAACCATACTAACAAAACAGGGAGAATTGTTAAAAATAATCAAGTTAGAAGATTATTCTTCTGTTGATAACTACAGCGACCTCAGAACTGAAATTAGAAAAAGCATATCAAAAAATATTAATAGCCTGTGTTTTACCGTTTGGATTCATACCGTTAGAAAGCGCAATAAACTGAGCTTGAAATGGAATAAAACTGAAGACTTCTCTGACAACCTACATTCAACGTGGTTTAATAAACTAACTGATAGTAAATTACAGTATATAAATGAACTATACATTGTAATATTGTTTAGCGATTTTGGCAAGCATACTAATAATTCGTTTTTTTTCAATAGAATAAAGAATAAGCATAAGTTGTCTTTACAAGAAAGCCATCAGGAGTTGCAAAAGATAACTGACGTAATTCAAGATGATTTAGGACCTTTTGGAGCTAAAAAACTGAGTCTAAGGTTTAGTGAAGGTAAAATATATTCTGAAATGATAGAATTTCTCCACTATATTGTTACATTAACGCACAAAGATTATCCAATACATGAAAGGGACCTGTCGCAATATATTAGAAATTTTAAAATAGCTTTTGGTTTCAATACGTTTCAAACAATATTTGAAAATCAACAGAAATTTGGCTCTATTTTCAGCATAAAAGAATACCGGGAAATCTCTTTAGGTAATATAGATAGATGCTTGCAGCTTGAATCTGAATTTATCATTACAGAAATAATGATATTTACTAGTAATAACAAAGCAATAAAAGAATTTAAAAAACAAATCAACATGCTGCAAATTAGTGAGGATAATACCTTACTTAAAAGCTCAGGAATTGAAGAAATAATAGAGCTTGAAAAGACCTCTAGTATAGACTTCTGCCAACAGAAAATTATTTTTACAATATTTGCAGATGATAGGAATAAGTTAGCTGAAAGTATTAGTGATTTATCTTCTATAATGTCATTAGTTGGCTTCATGATGTTTAGAACTGATTTACATATGGAAAGTCATTTTTGGGCACAACTTCCAGGCAATTTTGCTTTTATTACGCAACCGAAAAATATCTTAACAAAATACGCTTGCAGCTTTGCTATGCTGCACGATTTTACGTCAGGTACATTAAAAGGAAGAAGGTGGAAAGAAGCGGTAATGATTTTTTTCTCAAAAAAAGGAAATCCTTACTTCTTTAATTTTCATGGAAAAAGAAATAATGGCCATACTACGATACTCGGAGCTCCAAATTCAGGCAGAACTTCACTCATTAATTTTCTATTATCAGAATCAAGAAAGTTTAACCCAAGAATTGTCATATTGGATAACACTGGAAAATCAATAATTTTTACTAAAGCAGTGAGTGGTAAATATTACATAATCGATCCAAAATATAAGGACAAAAGCCTAAAATTTAATCCACTAAACATTGAAGATAGTGCTTCCAATCGCAATATGTTGGTTGAACTGATCAGAAGAATGGTAGCCGATACGAGCTTGGTGGACGTAGAAGAAAAGATAAGAAAAATTGTGGATTCTATATTTGCTATACCCAATGAATCACGTTCTATTTCACAAATTTCTGAGGTGCTCTTGCTCCTTGGGGGTAAGATAAGTAGATGGTGTGACGATGGTGACTTTGCTTACTTATTTCAAGATGGTGATGAATCAGATATTGACTGGGAAACAAAAATTATATCTCTCAACACCGCAAACCTTACAAAACAAAAGGAATGTATGTCCGTGATACTTTACTATTTTTTATATTCTTTTGAGGCAAAATGTGATGGCTCGCCTGCAATACTTGTTTTGGATGAAGCATGGGAGATAAGTAATATTTTTCCTACAGAGAAAGAGTTTGATAACTGGATGCAAAGAATGACGGAACTAAATGTTGTAGTAATCCTAAGTACTGAGAATTTAAATCTCGCATTTGCTAGCAAATTTACTCAATATTTAGATAAACATGTTGATACAAGAATCTTGATGCCGAACGTCAATGCAAATAGATTATACATGAAGGCATTTTCTCTATCGAAAGAGGAGCTGAATATAATTCTGCAGACGCCAACACAGGAAGGTTTATTTTTGATAAAACAGTACAAAGGATTAGTAACCTTAAATCTGGATTTGAAGGATATGCAAGAAATACATGTACTTTCAGCTAACAAAGAGACTATAAAGTATATGTATGAGGCAATAAAAGAAAAAGGAGAAGAAGTTAATGAGTGGTTACCGGTATTTTATGAGAAGTGTAAGGCTTAATTTCTTATTGATATTTTTTTTGATACTTGGTCTTTCGTATCAAGGATATGCTGATTGTCCAACATTTGTAGAAAGTAATACTTGGTGGGAAGCAATAGTTGGTGGAGATTGGGTAAAGGAAATTAAGGTGCAAGCAATAAAAGATCAAGGAGTTGATGGTTACTTTAATCCCAAAATTAGAGTATGTGCTTATGATGGACAAAGTTATTGTTATGACTTACAAAGTGGGGAATCCTGCCGCCAGATATATGGAACGCAAGGTACAGGAGCTGGAGTTTCTGCTGCAGCTTTTATCGACTGGGAAGGAGATAAAACAAAAGCTGGAGGAGAAATTGCTCGGGGTCTTAAATGGGAATGGGCAGACGGTGTTACTGATGAGGAAAAAAGAAGATTCGCTAACTCTCTTAAAATATGTGCTTGCAGTCAAAAAGGGGCTTGTATGTCAGGAATTTCTTCATGGGGTTCTAGAGTATTTTCGGGTGAGAATATTTTCCGTCCTGGGGAGATGGAAAAAGTCTGTGATACCTGCTACCAAACGGCAGTAAAATGTGCTCCTGTTCCACTTGCACCTGGCCCCCCTCCATTTTGTGAACAACTTGCAATGTCGCTTCCACAAGTTAGAATTGTTCCTATAACAGATAAAGACAATGATTACTTTAATCCTAAGGTTAAGGTAATCATTGGTGATCTGAAAGGAAGAGACGGAGAGATTGGAGAAAAATTAGATTTCCCTAAAGGGTATGGAGAAAATAAAGCTGAGTGGCGCTCTATTTTAGACAAAGATGGCATCACGTACTACTTCAAAACTTATAGAGAAAAAGATAAGCTCTGCGCTGAATACCTTGGAACTCAAAGTATAGATGAAAACAATCCACAGTTCATCCGCTGTTTTCCTGCACCACCTGCTCCAGAACCTGAGATAGTGGAGATAGTAAATGCAAATACATTGAAAGTAGAAATGAAGATGAGTGAGAGCACTTGTGCTAAAGCACATGGAACCTATAGTAATGGTTCCTGTACTTTTAATGTTAATACTGACCTCAACCATCCTATAAACATTGGCCCCCTATCTTTAAAAGTAGTAAAACCAGCAATAGTAGCAAAAACAACTGATAGTAATATTGATAATATTATAGAAGGTATATTAGAAAGTAATCCGCAACAATTTAAAGTTCTGAAAGAATATGGCTATGTTCCTGATGTGCAAATTAAATGTTCTAAAGGCGGAAGTTTTTATAATTTTAATGATTTTGAGAAAAAGTTAAAAGACAAATCTATTCAATGTGAATTTAATAACTCTGGGCAGCCGGAAATAGAAGTAAAGTATAAAGGAAATTCTAACAGTAAAATGCTTTGTCTTTCTGGATGGCAGCCAGAACCAGAGGAGTTTGTTCTTAAAAGAGAAAATAAAATAATACCACTAAAATTAATGGGAACAAGATATACTAAATACAATGCTGTTTACTCCAAGGAATCAAATCAGTTCTATTATCTTCCAAGCAAGGAAATAGTTTACCCTTTGAAAGAAACTCAAGAGAGGTTGGATAAAATAATATTTAATAAGCAAGAGTATGTTTTCTTCCCTGATGAAAATGAGCAGAAGAAGGAAGAATGCAGTTATTGTGTGAAGAAAGATAGCAAAATAGACGAAAAATTAAAATCTGGTGAAGGACTGAAAGTAGTATACAAATTGACGGATGTAGAGCATAAAGAAGGATGTGAGCAAGGTGATGATGGTTGCATCTGCTTTGATGGAAAGTGTAGCCGTTCAAAACAATATTTGAATAAAAATGAAGATGATAAGCCATTCTACTTAAGGTATGAGGAAGTGGATTGTAAAGATAAGGATGGTAAAGTATTAAGAGATGAAAAAAATGAAGTACGAAAGTGTACACAATTAAAAGATCAACTGATTAAAGCAAACAGAACAGAGGTTTTTTACGCTGATAAATTGTGTAGGTTCGATTTAGAAGGTCTCAAAAAGAAATTAAAAGAAAAATTAAAAGAGATAATCAAGGAACATCTGAAAAATAAGAAACCAGATCTTGAAAAAAATAATGAAAAATCCTATGATCATAAAAATAAAGATGTTTATACAGATGACTTATCAATAAAATTTGATCGTATTAAAATAGAAGCGTGGGGAAGTGGTGAAGCAGGTCATATACAAGGTAGTGGCTGTGACAATCAAAAATGCCATTCTACTGAAAGCAGAGTAGGGATGCCAGGAGATTATATTAAAGCTAAACTGAAAATCGATCCTAATTATCCTATAATTAAGGTGCAAGTCACAGAGGGAGGGGGTAACCAGGAAAGTAACTTCTCAGATAAGGACGGGGGACCTGTTTTCATAGAAATGTGCAATTCGCAGAAGCAACATTGCCAGCAACTGATTACTGTTGCAGGTGGAGGTGAGTATAGAACATACGGTGGTAAGGGTTATGAGGAAACAGTAATTCATAAGCAAGATTTAAAGCTAGAGGAGAAAATTGTAAAGGCAGATAAACTGAAGTCTACACAAGACAATCAAATAGCATATATAGAAAATGGTGAAATCAAGTATGAAACAGTAGAGTGTGGAAGTGGTTTGAGAAGCAGTAGATCTGGTGCAGGTGGCTGCATTAATAAAAGCAAAGGAATTTATGGTAAAGGCTCTCCAGGGTATGTGAAGATTAGACCTATTATAAAGGAATTTGACGAAGAAGAAATAAATGCTGCTATTAAAAAAGTAATAGAGGATCTATACGATCTTGAAACTATGACTGATTTTTGGGTAGGGGATCTTAACGTGAATATAAGTGGGATAATTAAAGAGGAAGTCAAAAAAGAATTATCAAGGTAAAAAGATATAGCTCTGGAAATGATGCTCTTGTTTTAATAATTAATTAAAGTAAAGCATGTAGTAAATGGTGTAATTGCTGTATCTTAACAAAAAGGTATAACGAATGTAGGAGGGTGCTTTATGTCTCTAAAGAATAAAATTTCTGAGTTAATAGAACAACAATTTAGCATTAAATACCATGACAATTATTTGGCTTACACTATACATAATTGGGCTGCAAGCGAAATATCTGATTCTATTACTTTTTGCATAATTGGTTGTGGAAATTGCAAGATTGGATATCAAGATGTTGCAAAGTCATTCAACATAACAAAAGAAGAAATTGACCAAGGTAATATTGCAAGCATAGAAAGTAAAATAAAAAGTGAAGCTGAAAAATCAGGTAGCGAGTTTTCTGAGTTGATTTCTAGAGTGGATCAATCGCTAAGAGAACAAAGTGAAAAGTCTATTGTACAAATTTTAGATTCATCCGCTGAGGAGATGTTAAGGAGTTTCTGTGATAGCCCTGTACAGTCTCCAGAGCATGAAGAAGTCAGTGCATCCTCTGCTTCACATGAAGAGCATGCTACAGAAGGCCTAGAAACTAGTGTTAATTCAGATCTTTTGTCAACCTAATCAACCCCATATATATGTTTTTTTTGTACCCATGCTTTGCGTTTTGGGGTGGAAAGAAAGCACCATTCTTCGTTGCATTTTTCTATCTTCATCACAACAAACTTGTCTATTTTCATAGTAATCTTGCTGTCTACACTCTGTTTTTGATATCCATAAGTATCTTCTTTTACAATCGCGTAGCGCTTATCACTAAGAAGATTGCCTTTTATCCATCCGCAGTCTTCATCTATATCGCAGACCTTTTTCCAACTCTCAAACTCTTCTATCACTTTCAGGGGCAGATTTTTGCAAGTGTATATCCATTTTACAGGATAGTGAAACCCTGGCCCCGTTCTCATGTTGATCTTATTTGATTTGGTTGAAACAAAGTTGTTAGCAAACAAGCTATGGCTAAATAATAAAAACAATAGGATAATAGTACTGAACCAAGATCCCAGTGTCACGCACTGGGATAACGTGAGGGATAGTGTAACAGACTTATTCATCATAATTCACGATTAGGTTGACATAAGATAAAGAGTAAATTAAAAATTGAATAGATCTTTAAATGCAAAATCAATGCCTATAGAAATATTAATGCCTGCTCTTTCACCAACAATGAGCAAAGCTGGAGGAAAAATTGTAAAGTGGCATAAAAAAGAACAAGACAAAGTTGAAGTAGGCGACGTAATTGCTGAGATAGAGACTGATAAAGCCATAATGGAGTTTGAATCTATAGATGAAGGAGTTTTAGCAAAAATTTTAGTAACAGAAGGAACAAGTGGCGTGCCTGTAAATCAACCAATAGCTTTAATGCTGGAAGAAGGAGAAGATGAAAGTGCACTTAACAACTATACTTCAACTTCCATCAATAGTGCAGTTAAAAAGGAAGTGACAAAAAGTGCTGTTGATAATCAAAAATCAGAACACCAAGATTTAAACGGAAAGCCAATAAGTCATTCTTCGGTGTCATTCCAGCGCGTGACGCTGGAATCCAACCCCTCAATGTCATCCCAGTGCTTGACACTGGGATCTAGAAAAGAAGAATGGATCCCAGTGTCAGCTACTCAGATGACAGAGGGTTATGCAGAAGGTAGAACAAAAATAAGCCCATTAGCTAAGAAAATAGCTCAAAATGAAGGGGTTAATGTGCAGCAATTAAAAGGTACAGGACCATATGGTCGCATAATTAAGGCTGATGTGTTGGAGTTTTTAGGCAGTGGTATACATACTGAAAGTCCTGAGAAAGATACCATAGTTGAAGTAAGCAACATGCGCCAAGTGATAGCACAGCGCCTGACTGAATCAAAACAGAATGTTCCACATTTTTATTTAACTGTAGACTGCCAGGTTGATAAGTTAATATCGTTAAAAAACGAGATTAACTCAGCAGATGAAAACAATAAAGTAACAATTAATGATCTAATCATAAAAGCTGCAGCTTTCAGCATGAAAAAATTTCCTGATATAAATTCTTCGTGGATAGATAATAAAATACTGAGATATTCAAATATAGATATTTCAATCGCTGTGGCACTTGAAGATGGGCTAATTACTCCTATAGTAAAAAATGCTGATAAAAAGGGTATTTTATCTATATCAAAAGAAGTGAAAGATTTAGTAAGCAGAGCAAGATCTGGAAAATTGAAACCTGAAGAGTTTCAAGGAGGAGGGTTTACTATCTCCAACTTAGGGATGTTTGGTATAAAAGCCTTCAGTGCTATAATCAATCCGCCGCAATCTTGCATTATGGCAGTTGGTGCATCTAAAAAACAACCAATTGTTATGAATGAGAAAATAGAAATAGCAGAAATAATGACAGTAACGCTCTCTGTTGACCATAGAGCAGTTGATGGGGCACTCGGAGCAAAGTTTTTAAATGCCTTTAAGCATTATATAGAGAATCCTCTGGTGATGCTTATTGAAACTGCGGTAATCTATTAGCATTGTTATTACAAAATTAATACCTCTAAGTTTATACTTTTATTAGTTAATAGGTTTAGAGGTAAAAAAATGAATACTACAGTAGAAAAAAATAATCCAAAAATTTTTCCTCAAAATGAAGGAAAGATTAACTCAAAAGGCATGGTTGCCCCACCTGTTCCTCCGAAATCTTCCCAAGCTAAATTTGCTGGAATAAAAGCAATTTTTGAGCGAAATGTACCTCATTCTCAAGCAAATGATAGTAATAAAACAGTGAGTAGCAATCTTGGAAGAACATTTGGCCCAACAATGCAAAAACTCATGGAAGACAACATTCATAGCACTCCTAACAAACAACGCCGCAATTCAGGGGATAGTGGTATCAGTGATATTAGTAGCAGCACTTCTGATGATGAGGATAGAACAATAAAAGATAAAATGATGGAAAATGTTAAGCAGGATAACCATCAAAAAAGCTTTGATTTACATAAAGTACAAGCAACTGATGAATTAGAAACCGTAAAATTTCTCAAAACGCTAAGCAAGAAAGAAAGAGAAAAACTTGGTTTTTCTCCTAAACAGCAAAATAACCAAAAGGTTGAGACTAGCAAAAAAACTTATAATCCACTTGATTGGAATCCAATCTATCAAGGTAAAAAGCTCTTTAGCTTAGGCAATATGTCGAGTAATTCGTCTTCATGTAGTGAAAAAAGCAATATTTCAGATGTAAGCGATAAGTCTAATAATTCAAACATTGTTAGATGTAATATTACTAGGAGTAACAGTAAGGAAGACCTTCGTAAACCTGATGCTTCACATAATGACAAATCTGCAGGTAAAAAATTATCTAATGTCAATGTAAGCGAATTAATCAGAAAGTTTGAACAAGGTAATGACATAGTAAAAGGGCGTTAATCAAATGTTACCCTATCTTTGTATATGTAAAGGTAGGGTATCTTTTCAAAATAGTATATCCTTTATAGCTTTGTTAATTTTTGACTCCCTCTCTGCAAAAGCAGTTTCTAGAGAGGTTTTAAGTTTTTCCCATTCTTCTTGACCATTTAGAACTAAAGATTTATATTCATTTTCAATTTTTTCCAATGCTCTTTGATATGAAAAACCTAATTCCTCATATATATCAATATTTATCGATTGCAGTATTACCAAAAATGAAAACAAATTCGGATCAGGTAATTCTTCTCTTGTGTGATTCAGAAGACACAGCTTTATTTTTTTTACGCAGTATTCTATTGTTTTTAACGATAGTGACAGGCTTTCTGCATAAAATATAAAACTATCTACAATCAAATTTTTTGACTTTTTCGGTAATTTAATATTTTCAAATAGTTCTTTTGTAAATTTTTCTATCGGTTGTTTTGGCAAATGTAAAGAGAGATCAGTAAAAGATTTTAGGTCAAAATTTGGTCCAAGTATTGTGCTGATTGCTCTTTGTACATTACTCTTATCTTTACTTACAGAAATAATGAAAACCAGCCCCTCCACATCAAGCATATACTTTATAGATTCCAAAAAATCGACAACGAATTTAGGACGGCACACATCAAGATTATCCACCATTATATAAATGTTTTTGTCTTTTCTGATTTTATTAACCACATCCGCTAACTGTGTTTTAAAATCTCTAGTACTCTCTTTTCTTCTTTGGAGAAGACTTAATTCACTCAAGACAAAACCTATGTCTTTTTTATCAGCCTCTTTTGCAGCATCAAGAAATACTGAAAGCATAGCAAGTGGAGATTTACTGATCAGCTTTCCTAGTGTGTTTAGAGAAAATAGCTCTTGGTTTATGTTCTTGAACTGTTGTATAACACTTCTTTTTACTTTATACGATACAAATAAATCTTCAAATAGGAAATTTAAAAAAGAAGGCAGTGGTTGGTCCAATGCATTGATATCCCATGCACTATAATAAGCTGCAATTTCATTTTGCTGTTTTAACTCTTTTACCCATTCTTTCAAAAAAAACGTCTTGCCCCATCCATCATATCCTTCCAAAGATATTATTGTAAAAGACTGATCAATTGTTTTAATTATAGTGTTGAATTTACCTGAAAATTGCTTATAGTTTAGGTGGTTATTTTCCCAAGCCACCACTTTAAGTGGTGGCACTATTTTTTTCTTTTTGAATGTTATTAGCGATATAAGTTTTTTTAAGCACATGTCTTATTTTATATTTAACTCATATTCTTGTCTTGAAGTAAGTGCTATCCTCAGCGTTCCTTCATCAAGATAGTCAATTTCTCCGCCCATTGGTATGCCGCAAGCAAGGCGTGATATTTTCACATCCAAATTTTTTAGCAATTCAATTATATATTGTGCAGTAACTTGGCCCTCTAATGTCGGATTAATTGCGATAATTATCTCTTCAATTTTAGACTCTGTCACTCTTTTCAGAATAGTGTCAAGGTTGAGTTCTTTTGGACCTATGCCATTTATTGCAGACAATCTGCCACCCAAAACATGGTATAAACCTGAATATATATTTCCTTTTTCAAACGCCCATAGATCACCTAATTCTTCTACTACACACAGTAACTTAGTGTCACGTTTTGGGTTAGTACAAATAGAACAAGGTGACTTAGTATCTAGATTTCCGCAAACTTCACACTCTATTATAAGATCTGCTAGCTCTTTAATCAAAGATGCAAGTGGTAGCATAACTTTTTCTTTGTTTTGGAGTAAATGTATAACTAACCTGCGTGATGATGATGGCCCTAAACTTGGCAATTTAGAGAAAGCATGAACTAGATTTTTTATGTTAACGTTCATTCAATAAATTCAGAATAGGCAGTCAAATGGTAACATCAAACCCTTTGTAAAGAAAGTGGTAAGTTTCTCTTGATCCCACTTTGATCAGCTATAGAAAAAATTTTTTACTTTAACGAAAAAAATTACTTCCGCACACTTAAAGCCTGATTATAATAGACTTCTTGCATAACCCAAACTAAGTAGAAAAAAGGTATCATCCAAGTAGCTGACACTGGTTCCTTTATGACGGCAGTACCTTCTCCTGTCATACGAGCAGCCAACTACTTGGATCCAGGAAATTTAACTCTACCAAGTAAATGTACAATAAGAACTAGATTCCAGACTGGAATGACAGCAGTCCTACGTCATACCGCGATTCATTCTCGGTATCTCTAGATCCCGCTAACAAGTAGCGGGATGACGGTTGTCAGGCTAGCTGTCATCCCAGTGCCCAGACACTGGGATCCAGAAATTTTAATTGTAAGTAAGCATACTGGGTTGATAAGTATAAAAGTAGCTAGAAAATAAACATTTTTGATGAGATTATATGGAAAACTGGATGCCAGTGTCAAGCACTGGCATGACACCCTTCACGGACTTTTAAATTACTTTAGCTATAAATATTAAGAAATTTACCAAATGAAAAAAAAGGCAAAAGAAGCCCTGGGGTTATTATCCGCTTTAAAATATTGGCGTTTTTTATGTTTTAAACGCTTGACAAGCGAGATTCAGCCGCTTTTAATTGCAACTAACTTACGCTGCAAATGTTTAAGAAATTTACTAAGCAGAAAAAAAGACAAAGAATCCCCGAGTTAGCTAGTCTTTTACTATCTCTGTCGAGTATTGGCATTTTTTGATGTCTTGTAACGCTTTATAAGCGCGTTCAGCTTATTTAGATAAAAACCTAGATGTAGATGAAGTTTTGTAAAGACATACAGTATCTATATACTGCAAAAAATTGAACATAAGACGCCGATACATTAAGTAATCCTTACCTTTTAATCTGCAGATTGGCGAAAGCAAATACAATAGCTTCAGTTTCATGATAAGGGGGCTGGCGGAGGGTGTCAAGCAAGTTTTTTCGTTTCTATGTTGTCAGCTACTTGGATGACGCCAATCTGAGTTAACTATACCAACTCACATTCAGCAAAAAAGAAAGCTATCTCCTTACGAGCATTTTCTAGACTATCCGAGCCGTGGACTCTATTTTCACTAATATCATCAGCAAAAGCACCCCTGATTGTGCCTTTATCTGCCTGCTTTGGATTGGTAGCTCCCATGATTTGTCTGTATTTACTTACTGCATTTTCACCAACTAAAACTTGAACTACCACAGAACCAGAGGTCATAAACTCTACTAATTCCCCAAAAAAAGGCCTATCTTTATGAATTTCATAAAACAGCTCTGCTTGTTTTTTTGTTAGTAACATCATTTTTTGTGCTGTGATTTTCAGCCCAGATTGTTCGATGTAGGAATTTATATTGCCTGTAATATTATTTTTTACTGCATCAGGTTTTAATATCGAAAGTGTTCTCTCAATTGCCATATTATTTCCTTATATAAAATAGTATATTTATAGATTTATTTTATTGTAAATTTTGATTTGATAAAAGCAGTTTTTTATTTATAGTTAAGAATAAACCATCAAGGAGGTATTGTATGGGTGAATGTTGTAAAAATAACACTACTAAACAAGCTGAGCCTACCACTAAAAAACAAGCTAAATCTACTACTAAAAAATTAGTAAGTAACTTTAAGTCATCACTTTTTTGTGGAACAAAAGGATTTTTAACTTTTAATTTGGCCTTTTTAAGCTTTTTGGAATATAGCTTACATCATAATACAGAATTAAAAAAAGGTGCTGCTTTTGCAATGAAAAGAAACACTATTCCATTTCTTGAAATGACAATCATAGCACCGCTTGTTTGTTTTGCACTGCCAGCTATGCTAGGCAGTATGAGCCTCATGCAATGCGCACTTTTATGTGCTTCCTTAATGATTGCCACATGTTTTATTGTCAGAACTTTTCATCTGCGTGAGAAGTTAATGGAAAAAATCACTAACCATAGTAGAAAAGAAATAGACGCGGAATTTAAGAAAGATACTATAAAATTTCCTATCTTTGATCAAAATAGAAAACACACCGAGTATAATTTGCCTAACTCAGGGCGACTACTGGATGAAACAAATAGCACCTCTCTTTTCGTTAAAGTTTTACTTTTTCCCCTCAAGGTTCTTCTGAATGTCCTGCAAAGTTGTATAATGCTATCTTTAGCTGCTGTTGAACTTCTTGAAACGGTACCAAGTCTTTTTGTCGATACATTTTTCGATTGGAGCTTCACATCTACCAAGAGTAACCTGCAGAGATCAGGTCATTTATTGTATGCAAGTGTAAGAAATTTAGTGCCCATAACTAAATTTGATGAGTGTGTAGCTAATTTTATAGGCACCCCAAAAGTAACTTGTTGTAGTAGTGCGTAGGTGAAAAAGGCAGTTATCTTATTTAACCTTGGCGGACCTAATTCATTGAATGCGGTTCGTCCTTTTTTATTCAACCTTTTTTATGACAGGAGAATAATCAATCTACCGAATCCCTTTCGGTTTCTTTTAGCAAAGTTTATATCTGCGAAACGAGAAAATACTGCACGAGAAATATATGAGCAAATCGGAGGCAAATCGCCGATTTTGGATAATACGAAAGCACAAGTTAATGCTTTAGAACTAAAATTAAATGAAGATAGAAACCATGTATACAAGGTATTCATCTGCATGCGCTACTGGCACCCTTTTGCCGACGAAGTTGTTAAAAGTGTAAAACAATTTGATCCTGACGAAGTAATTCTGTTGCCACTGTATCCACAATATTCAACTACCACAACTCTGTCATCCATCGAGAATTGGCAAAAAAATGCTAAACGGTATGGCCTAAAATGCAATACAAAAATGATTCACCGTTATTATGATAACCAAGATTTTATTGAAGCTCACGCTAATCTGATAGCTAAGTACTATAAATTGGCTAGCAAAATCGGTAAACCAAGAGTCCTATTTTCAGCCCATAGCTTACCTCTTAGTATCATTAAAAAGGGCGACCCTTACGCTTCACAGGTAGAAAGAAGCGTAGAGTTAATAGTAGAAAAGTTAGCTATCAATAACTTAGATTGGTCAATATGTTATCAGAGTAAGATTGGTCCTGTAAAATGGCTAGAGCCAAGCACTGAAAGTGAGCTATTACGCGCAAAAGCTGATGGTGTACCTGTAGTTCTATCACCTATATCTTTTGTTTCTGAGCATTCAGAAACTCTAGTTGAACTTGATATAGAATATAAAGCAATTATCAAGGATGGATATTACTTTCGTGTGCCAACTCTCAGTACCGATCCCTTGTTTATAAGATGCTTAGCCGATTTGTGCATAAATCTCCCTTAAAGTCCTGATTCATAGGGCTTTTCTTTTAGGATTTTATGTGATAGAATAACAGAAAGTTATTATTTTATTAACTATTTTATGCTAAACAAGCTAAAAAAGAAATCTAACACGCCCGCACAAAAGGTACATGATGCTTATAATCATGATATCAGAAAGGTAATCTGCATCACAACAGGTTTAACAGCCCTATTGTGTAAGATTTCACTGCAATTTTGCTGCGAGTTCATTGACAATAATAGATCCAATATCTCCTTTATAAAGAATGTTGCCCGATGGGTGAAATTTCCGACATCTACCCTATACATTGCCCATTCTGCATTTATCTTACGGGATTTGGTAAAAGATTATAAAGGCCCTAAGGGTAAAAAAGAATTAGCAAAAATTTTGGGTAAATCGGCTAACCTTGCAAGCAGCACCATAGAAGCATTGATGATGTTGAAAGTCATCCATTTTTTGGCTAGAGGTAATGCAGATGTAACAAGTTATATTAGTTCAACATCAACGATCCTATTTTTGTTCATTTCAGAACCTATAAGCTATTATTATACATGCAAGAAATATCTGGATAATAAGGATCCTGAAAAGTCTGCTAAGTGTAAGAAGGACCTTATTATCAGCACATTAACTTTGTCGTTAGGTTTATTAAACTTCATATTAAGAAGGATAGAAACTCCAACTATACCAATAAACTTGGGTAGTGGTATAATCTATAATTTCAACTTAAGCGTAACAGTCAGCATAATATATAGTGCAGTATTTCTTGCAGTTCAACTTGATAAGTTGTTTAATCAACCTGTCAATGATGATCCTTCCACTGAACTTGATGATGTTCATAATATAAACGGTCATTCTAATGACAGCACTGTAGAGGTATAAGAATTAGGGATGAAAAGATTTTATTTCTACTGCCAACGCTAGTACTGCTAATTTGCTAACAATACTCCAAAGTGATAGAATTTTACCTTCTACAACCTGGCTAACATCATGAAACTCACAGTCAGTGGCATTCAAGCTAGAATATACATCTTTTCTGCTATTACATCGGTATAAGTAACATGTTGAAGTATCTCCTATATAGTATATTAGCGGTTCTGCAGAACTGCTTTTAAACATGTCAATGGTTGGTACACCTTCTTGTATAATAACGCTATTGATTGCTATTCCTTCTTTTATCTTTTTCATTTTATGACGCTTTTTTTTATTGAGGTTTAATATTTCCTCTCCACTTGTTGCTGTTATAATGCCCATCCCATATGTGCCATTGCTTGCTTTGATAAAAACGTAAGGTTGTGTTTTTATTTCATATTCCTCATATTTTTTTTGCACTAGAGATAATATTTGGTCAACTTTAGTTGCTACTGCTCCTAGTGACAAATCATCATCAAAATCAACTCCATCACAGCTCTCTGTAAGCACAGAAATAAGCCATGGGTCCATTTTAAATTCGCTACAAAACTCGAACGCTAATTCTTGATAGATTTCAAAATACTTAAATTTCTGCCTGCTATGCCAACCGTATAGTGGGCTTGGTACTATATCTTGCTTTACGTCTTTTAGCGTGTCTGGAATGTGGCTCGTCATATCACGGTTCAGTATAATAACATCAGGCACAAATCCTGAAGTTGTCTTTAGCAGAGAGTTTTCTTTCACAACAGTTTCATACTGTTCTATTAAATTGTATACTTCATTATATAAAAGGCCAATTCTAGTCTCAAAACCTGCGAGTTGTAGTATTTTCTCTATAACAAATACGTTTTCTATATACATTTTATTGCGTGTATAATTTTCCGGTATTATAAGAACCTTTTTGTATTGATGTCTTTTAAAATAGCTTTTTATCAATCTTGCTGCCATCGTTCTTGATTCTTCACTTAAGTTATTGAACCCCGCAGGAAATAAATTAGCGTCTACTGGAACGATTTTATAGCCAGAGTTTCTAAGATCTATAGAGCTATAAAATGGCGATGTAAGGCCATTAAATTTTGCTTCGAACCAATTATTTATACTTTTTTCCAAATCTGGGTGAATTATGTTTTGCATCTGCACTTTAAATGTTATAAGGAAGGTATTATATTATAAGCTATAGTTGAACATATTTAGTAAATTTGACTAAAGATTAAAGTATAATGAGATTCTTATTTAAAGTGATAGAAAAATGATTCAACACGATAACAATAAAATGTATGGCACTACTATATTATCAATTAGAAAAGATAAAAGTGTAGTAGTAATAGGTGACGGACAAGTTTCACTGGGCCACACTGTTATAAAATCTGGAGCAAAAAAAGTTAGGCGTCTTTCTGGTGATTCCGTAATTGCTGGATTTGCCGGGGCAACAGCCGACGCATTTACTCTTTTTGAAAGATTAGAATCTAAACTTGACAAGCACCCAGGGCAATTAATGAGAGCATGTGTTGAACTTGCAAAAGACTGGAGAATGGATAAATATCTGAGGAAATTAGAAGCTATGATGATCGTTGCAGATAAATCTATTTCATTAGTAATTACGGGAACAGGTGATGTTCTTGAACCTGAAGATGGAGTCGCAGCTATTGGCTCTGGGGGAAATTTTGCTCTATCTGCAGCAAGAGCTTTAATTGACATTAAAGGAATATCAATAGAGGAAATTGCGAAAAAGGCTATGAAGATAGCTGGCGATATATGTGTTTATACAAATCATAATGTAGTTATTGAAAAGATAGAGGAGTGATATGTCTTCCAAGCAAAAAACTTTATGCACCAATTTTTCCAATCAGCCCATAACCCTTTCAGAAGGGCGGTCTTGTAGTAGTGACACCTACGATGAAAAAGATAACCTCTATAAAGATACTAAGAGTGGTTTTGATTCAAATGACAGCGATGTTCAAGTTAATGACAGCACTCAAGTTTTGTTAGATGACCTGCCACCACAGAAGATAGTTAAAGAATTGGACAGATTCATAATCGGACAGGATGATGCAAAGCGTGCTGTTGCTATTGCGCTCAGAAATCGTTGGCGTCGCAATCAGGTTCCATTTCCATTGCGTGATGAAATCATACCTAAGAATATATTGATGATCGGTCATACAGGGGTTGGTAAAACTGAAATAGCTCGTCGCTTAGCAAAACTTGCCGGTGCACCGTTCATAAAAATTGAGGCAACGAAGTTTACTGAAATAGGGTACGTTGGACGTGACGTTGATTCGATAATACGCGATTTAGTTGATGCAGCAATAGTTTTAGTTAAAGAGAAAGCCCGTAAAGCCTTAGCTAAAAAGGCTTTAATTTTAGCTGAGAAAACAATAGTAAACTCTATGGTAGGCGAAAATGCAACCGAAGAGAGTAAAAAAATTTTTAGAGAAAGGTTGAGGAATAAAGAGTTTGAGGACGGAGAAGTTTCTATTAACGTCAGAGAGAGCAAGAGTATGTTACCTACTTTCGATATACCAGGCATGCCAGGTGGGCAAGTTGGTGTGATGAATGTAACAGAAATAATGGGCAAGATGTTTAACGGGAGCAAAAAAACAAAAACTATTACGGTGAAGGTAAAAGAAGCGCGTGAAATATTAATTAATGAAGAAAGTGAAAGGCTAATGGATGAAGATAAGATAATCAAAGAAGCCATTGATCTTGTTAGTAATGACGGTATAGTATTTTTGGATGAAATAGACAAAATTGCAGCGCGTACAGAAGTAAAAGGTGAAGTAAACAGAGAAGGAGTGCAACGCGATCTGTTACCATTACTTGAAGGAACAACTGTTACAACTAAGTATGGCCATGTAAAAACAGACTATATATTATTTATTGCATCTGGTGCTTTTCATCAGTCTAAACCATCTGACCTCTTACCGGAATTGCAGGGCAGATTACCGATCAGGGTAGAACTTAAGGCACTTACTCAAGAGGATTTAATAAGAATATTAAAGGAACCAGAATCTAGTTTGTTAAAGCAGTACATAGCTTTAATGAAAACAGAAAATGTGACACTTGAGTTCACTGATGATGGTATAAAAACCATAGCTGAAATAGCGTTTACAGTTAATAGGCAAGTGGAAAATATAGGCGCAAGAAGGCTTCACACTGTCATGGAGAAGCTTTTAGATGAAATAAGTTTCATTGCTTCTGAGAAAAATAGCGAAAAATTCATTATAGACAGCAAGTATGTAAAAGATAAACTTGAGTCAATTTCGAAGCAGCTTGATTTATCTAAGTTTATACTTTAGGAAAAACGAAAAGCCTACTTTAAGTAGTATAGAGAGTGTTCAGAAGATTAGCCAGTAGACCTAAAATTTCAGCTATATTCTTTAGGCTGTTTTTCAACAGTAGAATGGTGTGCTGCGACCTCTTGCTTAACATCTAAGCTTAAGTCAATTATTGAGATATTTTCTTCATCATAATCTATGTCTTTTATTAACATATCGTCAGTAATAGTCAAAAGGTCAGGCGGAGAAAGAATAGTTCTTTTATTACCAGCTCTCATTCCCACAACTCCAAGCTCTATAGCAAGTGGTATTTTTTTATCGCCAACCCTAAATTGCACTGTTTGATCTTTGACTATATATTCCCCATTATGCTCCTTTACGCTATATTTAACCGATATCTCATCACCGCACCTTACTTGTTTTCCAGTCTTGTTAATTAAGTCATTAAAAACCATCAGATTATTTACTGAGTCGGGATATTTATCCTTTACTTCGATCAGTTTGACGTAATAAGAATTAAAATTCATTTTGTTCTCATTGGCAATAGTAACTACACGCTCTCCGCCTTCTTTCATACCTATTACCCCTAAACTCACTTCTTTTAGGTCATCTTGACCTATTTTCAAAGTAACATCAGAAACTTTGCTAGGGAGTGTTGCTGAGTTATTATTAGAAATTTTATATATTTGCAATAGGACTTCCAGGCCACAAAAAGCCTTGCTGCCACTGCCTTCAGTAATTTCATAAAAATTTATTGAATCTTCTTCCTTTTGCTGCGTTATTTCTTCTAAATATTCTGTCAGCCCATGCTTTTCAATATAGCGGTCAAGTGCTGATTCAAGTATTGGCTTCACTAGGTAATGTGCTATCGTCTGTATCAAACCACCATGCGTGGCATTTATCTCATAAAGCTTGTCCTTTTTTTCCGGTTTACCTTTGTTTATATAGACAATAGTAAACACAAAAGCAGAAGTTAAAGTGAGAATCATTACTACGGAAATAAGCATTTGTAATATAATTTTTCTAACCATCTTTCTTTACTTGATTCAATAAATCATATAAATAATTAGTATCCCCTGAAAGCGCACTCAAATTATCCAAGCCTTGTTTAAAGAGGCCGTCTATATAGTCCTCTACTTCACTTTTACCAAGCACAGACATAAGATTATTTGTTTTATCTTGTTCGTAGTCTTCAATATCATCCTTAGCTTGAAAGATAAGCCCTAGATTTATTCCATAGTTATATAACGCTTTACGTTGCTTGTCTGTAGCACCCCCTATTATAGCACCTATTTCACATGAAGCTGCAAATAGTTTTGCGGTTTTCATCAAATGAATTTCTTTTATTTTATCAGCTTGGCCCGACGTCATTCCAGCGTCATACATACAGCCGTACGAATGTTGTAGTTTTAAGGTAGAAAGGGTATCATGCAAGTAGCTGACACTGGAATCCATTTCATGTTCAGCTCCACTATCGCATGGCTTTTTGCACGAAATGCTTGTAGGCAAAGCCTTCTGGATCCCAGTGTCCGCTACTTGAATGACAGAGGGTTGGGGGCTAAAATCTATATGCTCACTGTTAATATCTAAAGCCTGTCCTCCCACCATTCCCCTAATTCCTATTGCCTGAGAAAGAACTTTTATGATCTCACAGCGTTTCTCATTTAACGAAGATAATACCTCAAAAGCCAGAGTAAGTAGTGCATCTCCGGCAAGCACTGCTGTTGCTTCATCAAATTTTTTATGGCAGCTTAGCTGGCTTCTGCGAGTATCACTGTTGTCCATGCACGGTAAATCATCGTGAATTAGAGAGTAAGCATGAACAAATTCAATTGCTGCAGCAACTGATATTACTTTTTTAGCTTCCGCGTTAAACACTCGCGATGAAGCTACGACTAAAAAGGAGCGTATATGTTTTGCAGGAGCAAGGAGTATATAACGCATAGCTGATATAAGCTTATTCTCGCTATTTTCGGGTAAGAGTTTATTTACTTCTACAATAAGCAAATTTTTTGTTGTTTCGTCTAGCATTTTTGAATTGTTAATTGTTTAGCACGTAACGCTAGCCAGCTAGGGCAGTAGAAAACTTTACTGTAGTTTACCAGTTATAAAAGATATTGCAAACATAAAAATTTTTTATAACATCAAAGAATAGGTTATTTTTTTGGTAAGAAATGTGAATAGCGAACTAGCAAAGAGCACTAGAGAAGACATAGAAGAAAAAGTGAAAAAGATTATACTAGAGCATATTAGTAAGGATGTAGAGAAATTCAACAGCTCTTCAAAGCTTTCCGAGCATGGTACAGACAGCTTAGATGCAGTTGAAATCATCATGGCAGCAGAAGAAGAGTTTGGAATAGAAATTCCAGATGAAGACGCACAAAAAATGGAAACTATGGAGCAAATAGTTGAGTACATTAATAATAAAAAAGGCTAATAGTTAGTGTTAAATGAGCAGAAGAGTAGTAGTCACTGGTGTTGGTTTAATCACTCCACTAGCGGCAGATGTTGACAACACTTGGTCAAGGCTAATAAAAAGTGAGTCTGGCATAAAAGCAATCAATACGGATAGATTTGACTCTTCTGATCTTGCTTGCAAAATTGCAGGGCAGGTGCCGTTGCAATCAGACAACATTGAGCACCATTTCAATCCACTAGATTATATTTCTGAGAAAGACTCAAAAAGGACAGATCGTTTTATCCATTACGGTATTGCAGCAGCTATTCAGGCAGTAGATGATTCATTAATTTTGGAAAGCCAAAATATCAATCGGGAACGTGTTGGTGTGACTATTGGCTCTGGTATAGGTGGTCTTCCGTCAATTCAGGAAAATGTTATTACCATGCAGGAAAAAGGGCCCAGACGTGTCAGTCCATTTTTTGTCCCTGCAAGTCTAATAAATTTGATATCTGGCCATATTTCTATTAAATACGAATTTACAGGTCCAAACGATTCAGCAGTAACCGCATGTGCAACAGGTGCGCATGCAATCATAAACTCAGCAAGAACTATAAAACTTGGTGAAGCGGATGTTATGATTGCAGGTGGAGCAGAAAGTGCACTGTGTAGCGTTGGAATTGCAGGTTTTGCATCTATGAAGGCGTTATCAACTAAATTTAACGATAAACCGGAAGAAGCTTCAAGGCCATGGGATGAAGAACGCGATGGTTTTGTTATGGGTGAAGGAGCAGGTATATTGGTGCTGGAGGAATACGAACATGCGAAAAAAAGGGGGGCAAAAATACATGCTGAACTGGTTGGGTACGGACTCACAGGAGATGCGCACCACATTACAGCACCACATCCAGAAGGAAGAGGCGCATTTAAGGCAATGCAGCTTGCTTTAAAGAGCGCACAAATTAATCCCAATCAAGTAGGGTATATCAATGCACATGGAACTTCAACGCCACTTGGAGATAAAATTGAAGTAATAGCAATGAAACAGTTATTCGGTGACTACGTTTATAAAATACCTGTTTCTTCAACTAAATCTTCTATAGGACATTTACTTGGTGCTGCAGGGAGCGTTGAAGCAATATTCAGTATTCTTGCGTTAAATAATGGAATTATTCCGCCAACCTTAAATTTACACAAGCCTTCAGAAGGATGTGATTTAAATTTTGTACCGTTTAAAGCTCAGGAGCATAAAATTCAATATGCACTTTCTAATTCGTTTGGTTTTGGTGGCACTAATGCATCGCTCATATTTGGACAAGTTTAGTTGATGTCACCCCAGTGTCTTCCTCTTGTCATTCCAGTACCCTCCTCTTGTCATGCAAGCAGCTCTCCTACTGTCATCCCAGCACGTGACACTGGGATGACAAACGGTTGTGAAAGGGAATACATATAAAAATTAAACTATCAATAGCAATTCAAAAAGAAAAAATATTCTATTCATCCCTGAAGAAGTATTTTATTGACAATTTATGAATAAAGATCAATAATGCAGAAAAGGAATTGATGGGCGTATGCATGAATTTAACCACTATTAATTGTACATTATTTGTTGTAATTACATATTTTTTGACGTGCATTATAGCTTGGTGCTTACCTTTCAAAGACATAACATTATTAACAACATTTGTTCCGGCTTCAGTTGCAATTTTGCTAACCATTTATAATAAACAGAAGGTAAGGGATCTTTTTAAACTTAGTTCGCCAAAAAACTGTCTATTAGGGTTTATACTTATTCTGGTAAGTATGCTAATTTCCAATGGTCTTTTGTCAATTTACTGCGGTTTTTCATTTTTCCGAGAGTCTTTTACGTTAGACCGTGTAAAGGATTTGAGTGCAGTTTTGAGTCCATTAGTGATGTTATTTGTTTTATTATCAACCTTTGTGATGTGGATCATTATGTCTCTTGGTGAAGAGATCGGTTGGCGTGGCTATCTTTTGAAAAATCTTAAAAGCAAAATATCAAATTTTTATATCAGAGCAATTATTGTCGGTATTATTTGGTCAGTATGGCACATACCAACTTATGTGGTTGCTGGCTCAGCTTTGTGGAAGGATGGCTTTACATTCCCGACTATTTGTGCTTATACCCTTTATATTTGTGCAATGTCTATAATGTTTACCTGGTTGTTTGAAAAAGACAACTCGATTTGGCCAGTAACTATTGCTCATGCAACAAATAATCTTGTGTATAGTGTTTTGAGCATTCTAATGCCGTCTCCTCCTCTGTCAACTTTCGATGCAGTAATTCGCCTTACATTAGGAGCAGCTGGTTATTTCATTGTTGCAATTGGTGTTATTTGGTTTGATAAAGCTCGAGAGCGTCATTTGAGTAATTCATAGTATAAAATTTCGGGGGCAATTCGCATCAGGTGTCATGCAGGTAGCATGACACTGGGATGATGAGGAAGAAAAAGCAAATTTTGCCTTTTACGGTCAATCTATTATACTTAGTAAGACTTCAATAAACTAATGAATTATACTTTATATCTAATTAAATGCACAAGATATTAATAAGAAATAACTACAAACCTTTGGTCGGAAAAATCAAGATTAATGGCTCAAAAAATGCTGTTTTACCAATAATGGCAGCAAGTCTATTAAGTAGCTCCCCGGTAATTTTGCATAATGTACCTGATTTAATTGATGTGCATCTAATGTCTAAGTTGCTTGAAAGTCTTGGAGCAGAAGTGAACTTTATGCACAATAAAAATTATAAAGCGAACCATACTTTGAAAATTGACTGCAGCAATATCAACAATCACGTGATGCCATATAAAACCGCAAGTAAGCTAAGAACTTCTTTTCTAATATTGGGTCCAATGCTTAGCAGATTTGGCAAAGCGAGAACAGCATTTCCTGGTGGATGCAACATTGGAAAGCGTCCCGTTGATATGCATATTAAAGCATTAGAAGAAATGGGAGCTAAAATTGAAATTGACGGCTATAATATAATTGCAACAGTGAAAGGAAAGCTACAAGGAAAAGAAATCACATTTGAGAAAATAAGTGTTGGCGCAACAGAAAATGTAATAATGGCAGCAACATTTGCAGAAGGAGTGACAACAATAAACAATGCTGCAACTGAGCCGGAAGTTCTTGATTTAATAGATTTTCTGAAGAAAATGGGTGCTGATATTGAAATTGATAATACAAAGGTCATAATAACAGGAGTTGAAGCACTAAATGGATGTGTTCATAAAATAATACCAGATCGCATAGAAGCAGGCACCTATGCACTAGCTGCTATAATAACCGGTGGTAAGTTGGAGTTGGAAGGAATAAATCTATCTGATATAAGGTGTATTACAAATGAGTTGGAGACTATAGGAGCTATGGTTGAACTGTATGATGGAGGCATTGTTATTTCCAGAAAAAATGGCTCTATTAAGTCTGCTAACGTTGCGACAGATCCATATCCCAATTTTCCCAGTGATATGCAACCACAACTGATGTCTGCAATGTGCATCGCTGATGGGATATCAGTAATTGAAGAGAACATTTTTGAAAACAGATTTACACATGCAGATGAATTGAGAAAGTTAGGTGCTAATATCAGCATCGAGAAAAGCAAAGCTACTATAAGTGGAATAAAAAGCTTATCTGGAGCTAATCTATATGCTACTGACTTAAGATCAACAGCAGCTTTGGTGCTTGCTTCTTTGGTAGCCGGTGGAGAAACTATAATAAACAATTCACATCATTTATGGAGAGGATATGAAGCAATGCATGAAAAACTCAATTCATGTGGAGCTGATATCTCCATTTCGTCTTGAGGATATTTTATGAATGAAGCAACCAAACGAACTATAGTAAAAGAAATAGATGCAATCTTATATGAAGAACATAAGGTATTAGACCATGGATTTATTCGAGTAGTGGATTATATGGGCTCTGATAGCGCTATAGTTCAAGCTGCTCGTGTTTCTTATGGCAAGGGAACAAAACAGATAAGTCAGGATGAAGCACTTATAAAGTATTTAATGAGACATCATCATACAACTCCATTTGAAATGTGTGAAATTAAGTTTCACGTGAAACTTCCAATTTTTGTTGCAAGGCAATGGATAAGGCATAGAACTGCAAATGTGAATGAATATTCAGCAAGGTATTCAATACTTGATAATGAATTTTATACACCTAAACCAGAACAAGTTGCAAAACAATCTGACAATAATAAACAAGGTAGCGGGGAAGCTTTTGATCCAGATACCTCAAAGGAAATAATAGATTCTCTAATAAATGACTCTAATTTAGTATATTCTCATTATGAAAAATTTATTGAGCAGGGGCTTGCAAGAGAAATTGCCAGAACTAACCTAATGCTTAATTACTACACGCAATTTTATTGGAAAATAGATCTGCATAATCTCCTTCATTTTTTGAAGCTTAGAGCTGATAAGCATGCCCAATATGAAATCAGAGTTTATGCAGAAGTTATGCTGGATATAATAAAAAAATGGGTTCCACTGGCCTACAATGCCTTTGTTGAATATTGCCTAGAATCAGCCTGTATTTCAAGAACTGGTCTAGAAATAATTCGCAAATTAATTAAAGGGGAAAACGTTACTAGAGAAGAAAGTAATATTGGTAAAAGAGAATGGGGCGAGCTGATGTCTATACTTGATAAACAATCTTAAAGATAAAGGCATACGTGTCAATCTCCTCTGTCAGTTAACTCTCGTTCACCAGATTGAATCTTGCTTTTTACATCACATTAACTCATCACTTTTATAGAACATCTCATTAAAATCATTTAGAGTTCCAAAATCCTGACCCTTGATAAACAGGTGATCATTAGCAACATGTGCTTCATCAAGAGTAAACAGCTCGTAATGATGATTGTGAGCGGGCCTAACAATTTCATTATATAAAACCATTACTTGTTCGTAGTTATATCCATCGCCAGCATGATATTTACCACGTACGGTATCATAAAAATTCTTTACATCATCATATGTCACTTGCAGCTCCACCTTATACTTTCCCACTTCAAGAGGACTTCCTGTCTTTATTTTTAAGGGATGTTGTGAATTTGCAACACTGTTAGAAGTTTCTGCTTCAATATCAGAATTTTTATCCATATTTTCTATCACACTTGCCATAACCATACGCGTCAAGTTAAGAGATTGTGAGCAAATTTAGAGAGGTTAAAGTGGATACTCTAGCCCTTCTACGTTTGTCTTTTAATGAAAATCGCGACCAAGTTATAGTGAGTTTTTTAAGAAATGCTTTTAAACTATTAATTTTGGTTAATACTAAAAATAACTCTCTAACCCGCCTTTTTAGCTCAATAAATGCCTTTGTTAAGCTAAGTTGTAATAGTTCAGACTTGATCTGACAGGCGTGAATTAACTGACAGAAGAATTGACAAAGTCAAAACCAAAATCAGCATCCTGTTTAATGCTATCAATATTTTTCTGATAAGCAATATGCATACTATCAAAAAAGGTTTGCATAGGTGTCTTACCATAGCAATATTTACCTGAATGCGGTCGAGATCTATTGTAAGAATGCACCCAATGGTCTACATCTAGCTGAAGCTCTGCCAAAGAGGTGTAAATTTTCTTTCTGAAGATAATATTGTAGCATTCATCTTGCATAGTTCTGTGGAACCTTTCACAGATGCCATTAGTTTGTGGAGAACGAGCTTTGGTTCGAGAATGATCAATATTTTCTACCCCCAAATACAGCTGGTAAGCGTGATTTTCAGGTCTGCCACAGTACTCTGTACCACGATCCGTCAAAATGCGTAGCAATGATACTTTCTGTTCATCAAAAAACGGTATCACCCTATCATTGAGAAGGTCTGCAGCTGTAATAGCAGTCCTTTCTGTATAAAGCTTAGCAAAAGCAACTCTAGAGTAGGTATCAACAAAGGTTTGTTGGTAAATTCGTCCAATACCTTTGATATTACCCACATAATAGCTATCTTGGCTACCCAAGTATCCTGGATGTTCTGTTTCAATTTCTCCATGGGCCTCTTTTTCTTCCTTAGCCTTCTCTAGAGCTGTTATCTGCTCTTCTGTTAAGATAATGCCATCTTGAGCTACTTTTGCTTCTAATGCCTTTAACCTCTTTTTGAAATTCTCAAGATCGTTTCTTTGCCACACTGATCTTATTCCACTTGCAGAGATGAGAATTCCTCTCTTTTTCAGTTCGTTTGCTGCTCTTTCTTGTCCATACGCTGGAAATTCTATTGCTATTTCAATTACTGCTTTTTCTATATCCTCCGATACCCTATTTGCATATAATGGCTTGCTTTTGCTTATCTCGTGTAAAGCCTCTTCTCCTCCTTTTTCATACAGTTCTTTGAAGCGGTAAAATGTATCCCTTGAATATCCCATTACCTTACACGCCTGTGATACATTTCCTAATTGCTTTGCAAGTTCTAGCAATCCCAACTTTGGTTTTAGTATTTTTTCTTGTGTTGTACTCATATCTGACACTCCTTTAAAATTTATTCATATTTTTATCTTACTTTGTTCGCCTGTCAGATCAAGTCTGAACTATTACAGCTAAGTTCTGTATTCTTTTTCACTTCTGTGCAACCAACTATGCCGTGAAATATAAGAATTGCGCACAATTTAGCATATAGTTCACATAATACTCTGCATGGCTTTCCTTTTAGCTTATCAAGCCTGATATGGCTTTTATACAATTTAAATAATAACTCAATTTGCCACCTTACTCTGTAAATCGTTAATACTTGCTCAGCACTAATTTTATTTTCTGGAACATTAGTTATAAATATTGACCAGTTCAACAATTTTTGATTTCTTTTAGAGGATGTATATCCCTGCGATCTTGCTAATCTATTAGCTTTCCTTCTTCTGGCCATAGACTGTTCTTCAGTTAGTTTCTGACATATAATTCTTACTCTAATTTTTGCTTCTTTTCCTAACAATACCTCGTTTTCTAAAAATAACTTATCCTCTAAACATTCTAATAACTCCATTTTTTGATTTGTTTCTACATCATATATGTTGGTATCGGATTTATAACGACTTATGAAATAAGCTCCTATTTCATTGATTTGTTTAAAAGAACTTGGCACAAAATAACCGAGATCAGATATTAGCAAATCATTGCTTAATATATTACTTAAATGTTTCCTATATCCCTGGTCTGATCTTACCCCCTCCGTTAAATTAAGTTGGTCTATTATCTGATTCATGTAGTCGAAAACTAATTGTAACTTTATTCCAGACTTAGTATTGCTTTCATAGCCACTGTAGCTAGTACCATAACCTTTATACATCTCTTCCATACTGTTAGGTAGAGTAATATAGCTACTGTCCAATAATTTAACACTATTAAATTGCTGTAAGATTTTGCAATCAACTTGCAAGATATTTTTAAAGAGAATCACAGATTCATTATACATCCTTTTCATAAATTCCACTGCTTCTTCAGTAAATCTAAAATCCAAACCTTGTTTTGTTATATCTATCGAGTCCTCGTTTAGTAATTGACACATTGTTTCTACGCTACAATTATCAACTCCTATATTACCCAAGACCATGGCTTTTACGAATGATGAACCTTTTAGCTTTCTCTTTCTTTTTATAAACCTTGTTGTAATTGAGATTTTCTCTGCTTTTTCATTAAAAAATTCTTTGAGCTTTTTTGATAAGCAAGTTATTTTATTCATTGGTTCTCTCACTAAAAGTATATCTGGGAGAACTTATACCTTATTATTCTATCTCTTTCATACCTTTATTTCCTTAACTTGACGCGTATGCTTGCCATAACAGTTTCTTGTTCATCTTCTGTTGGTTTTGTTTGTTTTTCAGTCTTATTACTGCTACTGTCAGTTTCCACAGTTACTTTTTTTACTTCTATATCTTTTTGAGCTTTCTCATTACTTTGCTTGTGTATTTCATCTCCATGCAATTTTTCCTGCAGAGCTTTTTTCGTATCAGCATAATCATCACGATTGCTTTGCAAAGCTGGTTTATAACTGCTGCTATCATCCGCTTGCATTTGATCTATATAGTTAGATTCTTCTTCCTGTATAGTATTTTTTGCGTTATCCTCACCAACCGTTCCTTTCTCCCCAGACTTGGCTTCACTCTCTACCACAACTTCTTCGTCTACTTGCTCATCATCAATTGTAAATTCAGTACCTATCTGATTGCTATCTTCCTCCAATTCATTAGATAATTTTTCAGATAGCTGGTCACCACTCAAATATGGTTCCTTTGAATATTTAGCATAATTATGGGGATCGGTTCTGTTTTCTGAATAAAACCCACTTTCAAAGTCTGAGTAGGAGCTTTGATTGAGCACAAAAAATAAGTTTTCATAATTAACCAGCATATCACTATCAGGGCTAACAAAATTTAAATATTCATCGCCTTCCCATTCTGGGTGGTGTCTATACTCTGCTATGTAGTATTTACTAGAGTCGAGAGGTATCTTGTCACCTTCTTCCCCATCAAGTTGTAAAACTACTGCTGAATGCCCATTACCTAAATCATTACCTTTTACCACTTTGAATATTTTAATCTCATCCTTTTCTACAAGTTCTTTTAACTCCTCGTTCTTTTCATTTAACTCTTCCTCCCTTTGTCTTTCTGCTTCTCTCTCTCTTGCCAATCTTTCTGCTTCTTCATCAGCTTTCTTCTGCAGTTGTGAGAATACATTTTGTAATATATCTTGTGTGGTTAAGCTATTTGTGTTGCTTAAAAAATTATCTAACACATTTGATGCAATTGGTGACAATTCACCGTGATCATCAAATACTTTTTCCTTTGCTTTATCATAGTGATTTGGGTTATAGATTGCATACAGAGGATAAAAACCATAATCTGCAATTGACGCTCCGTCAGGTGATAGTTCCATTGAGAATCCATAGTAATTAAGTGGAAGATTGGAGGTTAAATATTTACCGTTATCATCCCTAACGTGTAGCTCACTTCTACCATTGTGCTCACTATATTTGTTGTAGTAGATATAAAAATTCTCATGGTTAAGATTGAAGTGATCATCTAGATTATCGAATTGAATTGTACTGCCAAGCTTCTCGCACAAAAGATTTTTGCTTTCATCTGTAAGCTTTATATGTGCAGAAAAGTAGTATCGATCTATAGGTTCGCCTTTTTCTATTTCAAAGTTCAAAGTAATCTTGTCGTTGACCATTGGTAGCCTCCACAAATTCTATAAATCATTTTATTTATCAATCATACGGTCTGTACTATGAAAAATGTGTTAAACGTTAAGATTTTCTCTGTACCGATTCATCTATATTGCCAAGCTTAATAAAGTTACAAGCTCTTTAAAACAATGTTAAACTCAATCACTATGGCAAAAACAGTTGACGTATTACTACCACTTCCAATTGATCAGTTATTTTCATACGCAATTGAGGAAAATACTGAGATTTTACTTGGAGATTACGTAGTGGTGCCATTTGGCAAAAAACGCTTAATCGGAATAGTTTGGAAATACAGTGATAAAAGTAACCGAGAATTAAAATTTATTGAGCAAAAAATCGATTTACCAAATATTAGACCAAAATTGATTGCATTTGCAGAGTGGGTTGCACAATACAATTTAATACCTATTGGTATGCTTGCCAAAGTGATAATGGGAGGAGTGTTAAAAGTAAATCACATAGATAAATTGGTTTGTGTTGAACAAAAGCAGGAAACAAGTGAAATAAGTTGCCAATTAAGCCCTGAACAGCAGATAGCTAGTGATAAAATAATCAGCAATTTGAACGAGTATTCAGTGACTTTGCTTGACGGTGAGACAGGATCTGGAAAAACGGAAGTTTATCTCTCTGTGATTGCACAATTGATTAAGAATTACACTGCCGTTCCAAATGCTGCTCAGACTTTACCATCCCAGTGCCCAGAGACACAACTGTACGAACATTGTGATTTGGGTCTACCAAGAGGGTGTCATCCGAGTAGCCTGACACTGGGATCCAGTTTTTCATATAACCTCATTACAAATGTTTATTTTAACTTAAAACCAATACCTAATTTACAATCAAAATTCCTGGATTCCAGTGTCAAGCACTGGAATGACACCTTTATACTCAAGGCAAAACCCACTGTAACATTTAGCATACCGTCTTTGCCACGTACTAGTATGACACCAGAATATGTTGAAATGACATCAGGAGAAGGTAATACACAAATTTTAATCCTCCTACCTGAAATTGTTTTAACTTCACAATTGGTAAATCGTGTTCGCGGTCAGATATCAAAAAACTTAGTTGAATGGCACTCAGGGCTCACTCCAAAAACTCGCCGGAATAATTGGCTCAATATAGCAAATGGAAATGCGCAGATAATTATTGGTGCACGGTCAGCGCTTTTTTTGCCTTATAAAAACCTAAAATTGATTATCGTTGATGAAGAGCACGACTCATCTTTTAAACAAGAACAGGGAATTATATATAATGCTCGAGATATGGCGATAATCTTAGCCAAATTTGAAAATATTCCGATTATTTTATCATCAGCTACTCCACTGCTTGAAACGATTCATCATGTTAAAAACGGGAATTACAATCATGTAAAGCTAACTAAACGATTTGGTGGTGCAGAATTGCCACTCATTAAAGTAGTAGATATGAGGAACAACAAGCAATGGATCTCCTCTGAGCTTTTTGAAAGCATCAAACAAACCATAGAGAAAAAACAGCAGGTTATGCTTTTTCTAAACCGCAGAGGGTATGCACAACTGGCAATTTGTAAAAAGTGTGGATATAAAATTTCCTGCTTAAATTGTGCTGTTTGGCTTACATATCACAAGAAAAAAAATGCTCTTTTGTGCCACCACTGCTCTTATCAATTGAAACTTCCAGAAAAATGCTCTAATTGCCAAAGTGAACAGCCATTGTCCCTCTACGGCATAGGAATTGAAAGGTTGCTTGAAGAAATGGTGAAATTAATACCAAACGCAAAAACTGCGATGATAAGCAGCGATCAGAAGTCGGTTAGTAACGTAATTGACTTGATATTGAAAGAAGAGGTGAACATTATAATCGGCACACAAATAATTGCTAAAGGGCACAATTTTCCCAAATTAACTTTGGTTGGAGTAATGAATGCAGATTTGAGTCTCGAAAATTCTGATTTGAGAGCAGCGGAAAAGACGTATCAATTATTGCACCAAGTTGCAGGCAGATCAGGAAGGTTTAATGAAAAAGGAATGGTAATAGTGCAAACCAATAATCCTGAAAGTTCAATAATAAAAGCATTGCTGCATCAAAAAAGAGACTCATTTTATGAAATCGAACTTAAGTCAAGACGCGAAGCCAAAATGCCACCATTTAGCAGATTAATAGCGCTTATAATCTGTGGTAAGAATCAGATTGCAACACAAAAAGCAGCGAATGAAATAGTAAAATCTCTTCTCTGTCATTCAAGTAGCTCAACTATTTGTATCCAGGAAAAAAATGTAGGTGTAGACAAAAAGGAATTTGAAATTCTTGGCCCATCACCAGCAGCGATAAATTTTTTAAATAATAAGTATCGGTATAGGGTATTATTAAAAATACACAATAAGCATAGTCTATCCATACAAAAAAAGCTGAAATATTGGATTAAAAATTGTAACTTGAATTCGAGTATTGCAGTGATAATAGATGTTGATCCTGTGAGTTTTTTTTAACGAGTTTATTTATATTCGTTAAGCCTTCTTGCCAATTACCACAACATTCTCACTGGGAAAAAAATAATCAGGTACAGCCATATTTTTCGGTGCAGGACCCCCAATTACTCGACCTGATGTATCATAATATGAACCGTGGCAAGGACAGAACCAACCATTACCATCTCTTGTAGCGTGGTCAACCGGTACACACCCAAGATGTGTACATATTCCAAGCATAATTAACCATTCGTCTTTTCCTTCGTATACTCTCTGCTCATCTAATTGAGGATCCCTCAAGCTCTTCACATTCACAGCTCTTGCAGCCTCAATTTCTTGCTTTGTGCGTCTACGAATGAATACTGGTTTACCTTGCCACTTTACTTTTACTCCGTGTCCTTCCTGAATTCCAGACAAATTCACCTCCACTGTGGAAGTTGCTAGAACTTCAGCAGAAGGATTCATAGATTTAACCAGTGGCCAAAGTCCGCTTGCAGCTCCTATACCTGCCATAGCGCATGTAGTTAATGTTATAAAATCTCTCCTACTCTTATTTTTAGTAAGATCTTTAACAGGAGGTGTTTTTTTATCCTCTTTGTCTGCCAGTGGTTTTTTATTTTTAGTTAATTTTTTGTCCATTGATCTTTACTTAGCCATAAGTATATATTTTAATTTAAATACTGCGTATTAATCAACAAAAACTTGCGCTTTTTGTTTAACCTATACTACGGTTAAGAAGCGATAGAGTTTTCAACTTCAAAAATACTATCTTCAGTGGAATCAGGATCTTCAATTTTCGCTACTGACACCACTTTTTCTCTACTTTCTGTTTTAAACAGAGTGACTCCTTGAGTGCTGCGTCCTGCAATTCTAATCTCATTGACCGAAATGCGAATTAACTTTCCTTTATCTGTAATAAGCATTATATTATCACCCTGCTCAACTGGAAAACTAGCAACAACATTACCGTTTCTGCTAGTAGTAAGAATATTGGTGATACCAACACCACCCCTGTTAGTTACTCTATACTCATACGCAGAAGTTCTTTTACCAAAGCCATTTTCAGTAATAGTTAATATAAACTCCTCATTCACTGCAAGTTTTAAGAATAATTCGTTATCTATTCCTAAATCATTCAAAGTCTTTTCCAATTTAGAATCAATGGAGTTATTAATTGCAGTTCCCAGTCTTTTTGCAAGTGGAACTTTTAAGTAAAGTTCTTTTGTTTCTGTTGCTACACCTATCCCATTTAATATGGTCATGGATATCACGCTGTCATTCTTTGCAAGTTTGATACCTCTTACGCCATCTGAATTGCGACTTTTAAATTGACGCACATCACTTACAACAAATCTGATACTTTTGCCGAATCTTGTTGAAAGAAAAACATGATCAATTGCATTGCATACTTTAACCGATATTAATTTGTCTCCTTCATCGAGCTTTATTGCTATTTTTCCATTGCTTGGAATATAGTGAAAGTCCGCTAAGGAGTTACGCCTTATGTTTCCATAGGCAGTAGCAAAAACTATGTTTTGATTTTCGTCATTTTCACTTGGCAATGGCATGATATTAGTTATAGTTTCACCATCGCTAAGCGGAAATATGTTAACAAGTGCTCTTCCACGTGCGGTTGGCTCTGCAAGAGGTAACTTATAAACTTTTAATCTATAAACTCGACCAATGTTAGAAAAGAATAAAAAGCTAGTATGGGTATTTCCAACAAATAATTCTGTGATTACATCCTCTTCTTTTAATCCCTGTCCTAGCTTTCCTTTTCCACCACGACGCTGAGTTCTGTAGTGAGAAAGTTTTACACGCTTGATATAACCATTCATAGTTACGGTTATCACCATATCCTCTTGTGGAATTAGATCTTCAGCTTCAATGTCCGCGTCTGACTCTTCTATTGAAGTTTTTCGCGGCACAGCAAATCTGTTCTTTATTTCTTGTAGATTGTTTTTTATTTCTTTCATCAACTTCTCTCCTGAGCCAAGAAAAGCGATATATTCTTTTATCAGGTTGATCATTGAACTTAGCTCAGCTTCTAATTTGTCTTTTTCAAGGCCTGTTAAACGCTGCAGTTTCATATCAAGGATAGCTTTAATTTGTAGCTCAGTTAATCTATACACTCCATCTTTCAAAAAACTTGCGCTATCTGAAATCAACTCGATAATAGTATTGATTTCATTCGAAGTTTTCCATTCTTTATTTAAAAGTTCTCTACTTGCTTCCGCAGGATCTTTTGCACCGCGGATGATTTTTATCACTTCATCTATGCTGAGGACCGCAATGTAGAGCCCTATATATATATGAGCTTTTTCCCTCGTTTTTCTTAGACGAAATTCTGTTCTCCTGATTAATACTTCTTTTCTAAAATCAACAAAAGCAGTTATGATTTCTTTCAATGACATCAAAGCAGGCCTGTTGTTATTGAGCACTAAAGTGTTAACACTAAAACTACTTCTTAGTGGAGTTAGCCCCAATATTTGATTAAGTATAAAACTTGCTTCAGCATTTCTTTTGAGGTCAATTACTACTCTAATACCAGACTTATCGGACTCATCCCTAATTTCTGTTATACCATCAATTCTTTTTTCTTTTACAAGCTCACCTATCTTCTCAATTAATTTTACTTTATTTACCTGGTAAGGTATTTCATCAATCACTATTGCTTGCCTATCTTGTGGCAGATCTTCTATATGAGTCTTGCCTTGCACAACAATTGATCCACGACCAGTTGCAAATGCTGATCTTATTCCAGACCTTCCAAGAATTGTTCCCCCAGTTGGAAAATCCGGCCCTGGCATCACTTCAAGTAACTCATCCAAAGTAACTTCAGGATTATTTACATATAATATACAAGCATCTATTATTTCTCCAAGATTATGAGAAGGAATATTGGTTGCCATACCAACTGCAACACCACTTGCACCGTTTACCAATAGATTCGGAAACTCTGCAGGCAGCACAACTGGTTCTGTTTCATTTCCATCGTAGTTTGGCCTAAAATTAACTGTATCTTCATCAATATCATTCAGTAAAAAGTGCGACACTTTTTGAAGTCTTGCTTCTGTGTATCGCATTGAAGCTGGTGGATCTCCATCTATCGAACCAAAGTTACCTTGCCCATCAACAAGTGGTAAAAGAAGAGAGAAATCTTGGGCCATTCTAACCAAGGAATCGTAAATAGCTGCATCACCATGTGGGTGATATTTCCCCATTACATCCCCAACTATACGAGCTGCTTTTTTATATGGCTTACCGGCATCGAATCCAGCTCTTGACATTGCATATAATATGCGCCTGTGAACAGGTTTAAATCCATCCCGCACGTCAGGTATAGCCCGGCTTATGATAACGCTCATTGCGTAGGAGAGATAAGAATCTTCCAGCTCTTTTACTATTGAGATTGGTACTATATTATCCTGCATTTTCTATATTTTGATTGAAGTAATTAATAATACTAACATTCAGTTAAGCAAATGGGCAATGACAGACTTGAACTGCCGACCTCCTCGGTGTAAACGAGATGCTCTACCAGCTGAGCTAATTGCCCCTTTAGATCTAATTCTATAGCTCAATATTATTATTGTAAACAAAAATAGCGATAAATTAGCTTTAGGTAAGCTATAAGCTTTTATGAAATCTTTGGGTGCGTGCTGTGAAGTTTTATAAATTTTAGTCTTGCTGTCACTTTGTATAAAGGTATTTTTTCACTCACATCTTTCGAAGTTGTAGCCATGTTCAACAATTTTAAGTAGAATATTGTAGCATTTTTAAAATCTGAAAGTTTATCTAGAATAACAGCTAAATTATAAGTATAAAAAATATTGTTTTCATCGAGGGAAATAGCAGTTATCATATACTCTTTACCTTTTACATAATCCTCCTTTTTCATATAGATCAGACCTAAATTTGCTAATAAAGGAGCATAATTTTTATGTATATCATACAATTTTAACATTTCACTCAACGCCAGATCAGGATCATATTGTGAGATTATCGTCAGAAAATTTTTTAATATGTAAGGGTTACTAGGGTGTTCTTTTAACAGTCTTGTGTAAATCTCTACAGCTTTTTTGTATTCTTTATTAGCGTAATAAATGTTCCCCAATCCAATTAAAGCATTTTTATGATAAGGAAACTTTGCGGTAATCTGATTAAGGAGAGAAATAGCTGTTTCATTATCTCCTGACTCAAAGGAATCTTTTGCTTTTTTTAAAGTAGAGTATATGTCAAAACTCTTGCCAGAATTCTGCGAAATTTTGATATTAAATTTGTCACTTTTTCTCTCAATAACATCAAGATCTTTATATTTTTTATCAGCTTTTATATGCTTGACAACACTATCAAAGGCCTTCTGTATCTCCAAATTTTCACTAGCATAGGTAACAGAAGACCTCCATAAAATCACAACGCAAATTAACATGCAGATAAACATAGGTCCTAGTGTTGTGGCATTGGCTGCAGCGTGTAACCAGTAAACCTTATTTCTTTGAGCTATATGCAACACATTACAAATTCATAAATGCTAAATTACCTATCTCATACAATAATAAAGATATTATTAATTAGCGGGACGAACATGCTGTGTAGCCTTTCAGAATGCATTTATCTTTTGTCTTCCATATTTCGCTTTATTTCCACAAAAATGCTTCAATTTATCTTAACATTTTGTCAACTACCTTTGTAGATTTAAAAGGGCATTTTTACATATTCCATATGGCTGCCAGTTGCACCCCTCGCATGCGTACTCGAATTTCTTTAAAGACATTTTCTCTCTAATCTTTTCTACCGCTTCACTCCAGGTCAAAGTCTCGCCAATTTTAATTCCTAAAATTTCCATATGCCTTCTATCTAGCTCTAAAACTTTAGCTTGTTCGGTGCATTTACCTTGTTTAGTCTGGTTTGGGCAAGCACTACAAATACTATCAAGATTGCCAACTACTTCGATTTGAGTACTAACCACTTCACTTGCTATCTTCCTATAATTTTCTACAAAACCCTGAGAATACCCATATCCCCGAAACGCGAGGGTGCACATGAAATGATGAGGGCGGAATTTTATCATTTTTTCAAATATTGCAAAGCTGCTACAAGTAGAAAAATTTTTATCAAACCAGGAAGGATAAATGGTAAAACACCCACCATTATTGCTTGTTCCAGACCCAAGTAAACAGCAAGCCAACTAACACCACAAATAAAGATTACAACTGTACCAGCCAGACAACTTAAAGAATTACATACAAATGATTTATACTTAGAGTTCAGTAATTCATTTACTTTGCTCATTACCATAACAGCAGCTAAACAGCCAATTAAATATCCACCTGTTGGTCCAAGGAGAGCGTGATAACCACCAGAAAAATTTGCAAGAACAGGCAATCCTGCTGCACCAAGTGATAGATATGTAAGCACAGAATAGAATGCTGTTCTGCGGTTAAATTTAAGCCCAATAAGCATTACTCCTAAAGTTTGCAATGTGATAGGCACAGGCTGCAATGGTATACTTATTTGAGCCATCAAGAATAAAAGTAAAACGCAAGACAATATTTCAGCCAGTGTTGATCTGCTGCTAGATTGTGTTATAAACATACCTTCCCAATAAAAATAACTTATTAAATGTAATATATGTGTATGAGAGGTTTTGCAATTTAAATTTTGCTTATATTGTGCTACAATGAATTATTTATGCACTATTAAATTAAAAATGATGAGTAAACAAGATCTATTATCGTTGATGAAAGCAAGACACAGCGGACGTTCATACGATCCTACAAGAGCAATATCTCAGGAAGACATGGATATTTTAATGGAAGCTGTAAGGCTGACTCCCTCATGTTTTGGTGATGAACCCTGGAGATACGTAATATGCAACAAACAGAACAATCAAAGCGCATGGGAAAAGCTGCTAAATTGCCTTGATGAATCTAATCAAAAGTGGGCAAAAGATGCACAAGTGTTAATCATATCTTTAAGCGCTAAGAATTTCCGCAAATCTGATAAAGGTGAAAATTTTTGGGCTAATCACGATACTGGTGCAGCGAATTATGGACTTATGTTACAAGCTGCAGTTATGAACTTAATGGCCCATCAAATGGGTGGATTTGATAGAGATAAAATAGTGAAAGAGTTCAATATACCCAATGACTTTAACGTAATGTCAGTGATAGCGGTTGGTTACGAAGAAGAGGGCGCTGAAACAAGTAAGAAAAAAAGGAGACCAATAGAAGAAATGTTTTTTTATGATGAGTGGCCAAGGTCCTGAAAATTTTATCAAAATGCACGGCACTGGTAACAACTTCGTTATCATAGACTCACGTTCAACAAACAATTTAGACTGGAACCATAGACAAATTGCTGATCAAAGCAGTTGTGATCAAGTGATAATTATAACAATGTCTAATGCTGCAGACTGTTTTATGCATATCTATAATGCTGATGGCAGTCGAGCTGAAATGTGCGGAAACGCAGCACGCTGTGTTGGATATTTGATAATGTCAGAAAAAGGTGCTGAATACTCCATTATTGAGCTAACAAGCAAACGCATTTTAGAGTGTTTTAAAGTGGGTGATAAATCCATAAAGGTTAACATGGGTAAACCTTTGCTAAAATGGCATGAAATTCCCTTGTCTACTGAGTGTGACACTCTTCACTTACCTATAGAGCTTGAAATGCTAAAAGATCCTGTTGCAGTAAATATTGGCAATCCTCACATAGTTTTTTTTGTTGATAACATAAGTGAAATACCATTGCGAAATTTAGGACCAAAGCTAGAAAATCACGCATTATTTCCTCGGAAAATTAATGTTAGTATTGCACAAGTTGAAAAGTCTGGAGAAATAGCTTTAAGAGTTTGGGAAAGAGGTACAGGCATTACTGCATCATGCGGTAGTGCAGCCTGTGCAGCACTTGTTGCATCCACACTACGTGGATATCTGATTGCCCAACAGACTTCAGTAAATTTACCAGGAGGCAAGTTATTAATCGAATGGGCAAATAACGTATTCATGACCGGTGATATAGGGTTTTTGTGACCCTAATTCTAGTGATGCATTACTTCCAATACCTTCTTACCAATTACTGCAGGGGTTTCAGCAATTGCAATTCCAGCGCTCCGCATAACTTCTAGTTTTGCACCAGCACTTCCACCGCTGGAAGAGATGATTGCTCCAGCGTGTCCCATACGTCTTCCTGGAGGTGCCGTTTGGCCTGCTACAAAACCAACGATTGGCTTTTTAGTTTTTTCTGTTTTCACAAAATGTGATACATCTTCTTCTTCGTTTCCACCTATTTCACCAATAACTACAATACCATGAGTATCGTTATCTTTTAAAAAGAGCTCCATACAGTCGACAAATGTTATACCATGAACTGGATCCCCCCCAATTCCGATACACGTGGATTGACCAAGACCAACAGCGGTTGTTTGTGCTACTGCCTCGTAAGTTAAAGTTCCGGAGCGAGACATAATTCCTATGTGTCCACGCTTATGGATATGGCCAGGCATAATTCCTATTTTGCATTCTTCAGGGGTAATAATTCCCGGGCAGTTGGGACCAATCAATCGACTTTTTGAGCCGATAAGCGCACGCTTAACTTTCACCATATCAAGTATAGGAATGCCCTCTGTAATACAAATTATCAATTCTATTTTTGCATCTATTGCTTCAAGTATTGCAGCAGCAGCAAATTTAGCAGGTACATATATAACTGTAGCATTTGCACCGGTTTTTTCTTTGGCTTCTGCTACAGTATTAAAAACCGGTAAATTAAGGTGAGTGCTCCCACCCTTTCCAGGAGTTACACCTCCCACCATTTTCGTTCCGTAATCAATTGCTTGCTCTGAATGAAATGTGCCTTGTGCACCAGTAAAACCCTGGCATATTAATCTTGTATCTTTGTTTACTAAAACGGACATGCTTTATTTTACCTCTTTTACTATCTTTTGCGCAGCTTCATCTAGCTCATCTGCAGCAATAATATTTAATCCTGACTCTTCTAAAATTTTTTTTCCTTCTTCAAAATTAGTACCTGATAATCTAACCACTAGAGGAACTTTAATGCTCATTTCTTTTGCAGCCGCAACAATTCCACTTGCGATAATATCGCAACGCATTATACCACCAAATATGTTAACCAGAATTCCTTTTACGTTGCTATCAGACAATATGATTTTAAATGCTTCAGTTACAGTTTCTTTACTCGCTCCACCACCAACATCCAAAAAGTTAGCAGGCTCTGCTCCGTAGTATTTTATTATATCCATTGTTGCCATAGCAAGACCTGCACCATTTACCATGCAACCAATACTGCCATCCATTTTGATGTAACTGAGCCCATACTTTGAAGCCTCTATCTCTTCTTTCACTTCCTCATCATAATCACGAAGTTCCATAATTTCTGGGTGACGATATAAAGCATTATCATCGAAATTAATTTTTGCATCGAGCGCAATAAAATCTCCAGAATTTGTTTCAACCAGTGGATTAATTTCAATTTGGCTCGCATCAGTTGCAATAAACGCATCATATATTTTTTTTGCAATGTTCGATATCTTTTCTATTTGTTCTGGACTCAAATGAAAACTGCTGCTTAACTTGCTGCTATCAAAACTTGTAGCAGGATCAATATCAAATTTCACAATTTTTGCAGGAGAATTTTTTGCCACTTCTTCGATGTCCATTCCACCTTCTGAGGAAAATATGAATATTGGCCTACTGAGCTTCGGGTCGATTACCAGGCTTAAATAATACTCTTTCTTAATGCTTGAGCCTTCTTCAACGTACACTTTTCTTACTTGCTGCCCGCTTGGCCCTGTTTGATGAGTAACTAAAGTCATACCAATCATGTCCTTTACAAACTGTTGAGCTTCTTCAACTGACTTTGCTAGCTTTACGCCACCGGCTTTACCCCTACCACCTGCATGAATTTGAGCTTTAACTACAAACACGTCAGATTTTAATTGACTTACTTGAGTCTTTACTTCTTCTGCAGATGTAGCAACAAAACCTTTTGGCACTGGGACATTAAATTTATGCAAAACTTCTTTCGCTTGATATTCGTGAATATTCATAAAATAACCAATGATAAACTATTAACTTGAGTACAAACTACCAACCATAACGTTGCCTTCTGCACTCTTGTTGGTACCTCTTTTTTTTAGCTTCAGCTTTCTTTTTAGCTCTTTTTTCTGATTTTTTTTCATGATATTGTTTTTTCATTTTCAACCCTCTTCCTTCCTTTTGAATTGTTTTTTTCAATACTGGAAGAGCTCTGTCTACATCACCATAATGGACTGATACTTCTATCAAACTCTATACCTCCTTCGGTAATCATTTCAAAATCTATTTATAAATTAGAAAATTAACATTGTCAATTATTTTATAAACTTGAGCGTTAAAATGTAATATGCCATAATTTACATGGTAAATAATGTCATTCCAGTGTCAGCTACTTGCTTACTGATGGAGATTGCTCTTATGTTACAGCGTTCTTACAATTATACTAACATCGGGGCGGAGAGATTTGAACTCCCGACCCTTTGGTCCCAAACCAAATGCGCTACCAGGCTGCGCTACGCCCCGACTTCTTTACTCAGAGTATCAATAACTCAGGCAAAATGCAAGATTCATTTGTTTACTTTAGAAAAAATATAATATGAGATTTAATATTATCTTAGAATATGTTTTTTATTAGCTCCTCTTTAACAACAGACTGCTTCGTAGAAAGTCTACAGGGTTTTTGTGCGCGCAACGCTGAACCAGATTTCTTTATGACCCAAACCTTAGCCATATTTAAAAATCTAGCTACACCAATTGGTGAAAGTGAGTGCAGCAACTACAGCAGTATCGACCCTTAAAATTCTTTTTCCTAGACTCAATTTTTGACAAAACTTATCGGCAAGATCAAGTTCATAAGATGAAAAACCACCTTCAGGACCAACAATAATAGCAACATTTTTTTTGCCTTTCAGCACTTTGTCAGCTTTACCTGTTTCATCACACAAAACAAAATTTTTACTTTGGGAATCAGGTAACTCACAAAAGTTAATAGGAGGCAAAATCTCTGGTATACTTATCCTACCTGATTGTTCCGCTGCTTCGATTGCTTGTAATTTTGCTCTACTTAGGTTAATATTTTTTACCACTGTACGTTCTGTTGAAATAAATTGAATGCAGATTACTCCCATTTCAGTTGCCTGTCTTACTATGTTGTTCAAAGCAGCACTTTTTACCATGGCACAATACAGGTATAAATTTTCCTCATATTGCTGTTGTTTAGTGCATTCTTTGGGTGTAACTTCTGTCAATTTACGCGATATATTAACTACTTCTCCTAACCATTCTCCATCTTTTCCATTAAAAAGAGAGAGATTATCATACTTCTTAAGCCGCATTACATTGCAAATATAGTGACTTTGTTGTGGATTAAGTGCTAAACTCACGCCTTGTGATAAAGCTTCTTCAACATAGAGCCTAATTTTTCCCATTCAAAACTTTAATTATATTCTACTTGAGTGACTCTTACGGGATTTGAACCCGTGTTACCACCGTGAAAGGGTGGTGTCCTAACCACTAGACGAAAGAGTCAACTTGAATCTAACTAGGTTATATCGATTACATATATAAAGTCAATTCAATTATTTTGAATCACATAGTTAGAGGGATATATCAGTAATCTTATATCGACAGCCTCCTATTACTCCATGCTCAATACTCACTGAACCTATCTCAGATTTAGGAGCTAATTCTAATTGTTGTTCAACTTTTGTATCGGAATCATAGCCAGAATCGTAGCCAGAATCTCTACGCTCATATTTCTGCCTTATTTCTTCTACACTAAAGCCAGCCTTGGTCTTAATTTTTTGATCATTAGTCTGTTGCTGACTTATCGACTTATTAGCACTTAGCTCATTTAGCTTCACTTGCCAATCATTCACTTTATCTTGCACTAACCCATGGCAAGTTCCAGAATTAGCTTTTATGTCTTTTGCTTTTCTTTCTGCTCTTTTCTTGGACAAATCTACCCTAGCATAAATAGGTTCTGACGACTGTTCTGGCTCTTTCTGTTTTAGGCTAGTAGGCTTTTTTGTTCTGAAAGATCATCTATAGTGCAATAAATAGGTTCTTCTGATATACTCAAATAACCACTATCTTCCAATGATAAATTTTCAGTGGATTTTTTATGTGAATCATATATTTCAGCATAAATAGATTCTTCTGATACACTCAAATAACCATTCTCCCCTAATGAGTTACTAACCTTAGCATCATACACCTCAGCGTAAATTGGCTCTTTTGAAGGCAAAGCATCATAATTAGTGCTCTTTGGCTTATACTCAAAAGTTCTAGAAGGTTTTTGAGGTGGTATTACATTGTTGTTCACCTCAGCGTACATAGTTATTGGCTCATATTCAGAGGTTCTAGGAGGTTTTTGTTGTATAGCTTCAACATTCAAATCATCTGTAGAATAATACTCTGCGCCTTTTCCTAGTAAAAAGGAAACTGTGGGGTGAAGAATTATCTCTGCTGGTAAGTTTTTCTCACTATCCAATTTTAGATTTTTTGATTCTGCTAAACTCTCAATAACACGAATTATAACATTCTTTCCATTCTCATCTATTGAGTGGATATCAGCTCCACGATTAATCAGCAATTCCATTATTTTGTGATCTGTAGCATGTCCTAAAGCCTGATTTAAAGCTTGATTATTATTTATATCAAATGATCCTGTATTCTTGAGAGACATAGTCTTTGAAAAGAATTTTCTAAAACTATTTAATGCATCATAGAGAATTAGAGTCAGTTTAACACCTTTTATGTCATTGTTTTTGACAGATTTAATTAAAAAATTATCTATTATGCCCATGATTATACCCCCTATATAAAAGCTCACTACCATGGTACAATTTTAAACTATGATGATTTATTTTCTACTAATAGCAGCTCTCTATAACCACTTAACAAGTGGTGGCATTGACATCATAATTGCATCTGGATTGCCGTCAGTCATTAAACCAAACCTTGTGCCACGATCGTATAACAGATTGAATTCTACATATCTGCCACGTTTTATTAATTGATTTTCTCGTTGTTCTTTTGTCCAAGATTTTTGCATATGTTTACGTATGACGTGCGAATAAATTTCCAAAAAGGCTTCACCTACTGCTTTTGTGAACTCAAAATCGTTTTCCCAGTTGCCAGAACTCAGATTATCATAGAAAATGCCACCAATACCACGTGGCTCTTTTCTGTGTTGTAAGAAAAAATAATTGTCACATTGCTCTTTAAATTTTGGATAATATCCGGTGTCAAATCTATCACATGTCATTTTGATTGATTCATGGATATACTTGCAATCTTCTTCATTTTTATATATTGGCGTAAAATCCATTCCTCCACCAAACCATTGTTTTGAAGTATATATCAGCCTTGTGTTCATATGTGCTGCAGGGATAAGGGGCGATTGCATATGAGACACTAAAGATATACCGCTTGCCCAGAACTCTCCGTTACTTTCACTTGCACCAGGAATTTCATTAATGGCTGAATCTGCAAATTTTCCGTGTACTTTTGAAACGTTTACTCCAACTTTTTCAAAAACATTACCAAAAATAATTGTAGATTCACCACCTCCACCACCTGGGCGATCCCACTTTCTCTTTTCGATTTTTGGCTCTGCGGATGATTGTTTTTCAATTAATAAGAAAGATTCTATAATCTTATCTCTTAGTGCACAGAACCATTTAAATGCTTGTGTTTTTTGTTTTTCCATAATATCCTCTTGCTAGCTTATTAACATTGTTATATCTGATATTTAAGGAACTTAATTAGATTTGGATGATAATTATCTATCAAAGACGTTAATAAATCTATAATAATTAAATCAATATAATAGAACATTTTCGTATGTACAACAATGCCAAGTAACAATAATGAATAAAAGATACATAGATAACAAAAAAGAGAACAGGGTTGACTTCATACTAAGAAATTATGGAATGTCAATTGTTGTGATGGCAGTTATTATGCTCTTACCTCCAGTAGCAATATCGATACTCTACTTTTTTGATATATATAGTCAGCATATTAATATAGAGATTAATTTATTAGTTAGCATTCTAACAACTCTCTTTATGATGTATAATGTAAAACGCTACAGATACCTACTTAATACTATAGAATTTCAAAATGCAATATTTGCAAATGCACTAAATCATAATACAGAATTTTGCCTTATTTTACATAAAGATGAAGGTATTATTTATGCTGACGCAAGGTTCTACGAAAGGTTTAAAGATCATATAGATGATGACATTACGTTAGGCAAGATTCTTGAAATAGGAGATGTTTCAGAAGCAGACAAAAAAGTACTCTATCATGCACTAAAAAATAACTCTTCTGTACAGGTATGCATTTCCTTAAACAAGAAGAATAGAGTATCTAACTTTCTTTTGCTCTTTGAGCCGATACCAGATAATCCCCAAATTGCTATAAATAGTAATAAGATTTTAAATTTATCATTAGTGCCAATAGCAAGGCCAGATGGGTATTTTGTATTAAAAGCAACACAGATAAACAAGGAGCAGATATATGAAGAGTTAATAGAAAAACACAGCATAGGAACTTACATTGCAAATGCCAAAGGGGTGATTTTATCTGTAAATAAAAGATTTTTAGACATATTTGAACTAAAAAAACTGGAAAAAGGTAGCTCAATCAGTGATTTTATATCTCAATCTAAATATAACAATACAACAACCGATAATGAAATTTTGTTTTTTACTATAAGTGGTATTCCATTCAAGGCTTATATGAGCACTGCTATATTTTGTGATAAATACAACCATAGCTATATATATGGCTTTATAACACCAACCGAATCAAATATTGTTGATTATCAATTACACCCTTGTTTTGCAAATTCATCAATTGCTATTGCACAATGTGACATAAACGGCAACTTTGTAAAGAAAAATACGGCACTAATAAAGCTTGCAGGGTCAGATAATAATTCAATCTTTACGTTGATATTGGATAGTTATCATGTGAAAATACGTGAATATTTTTCGAGTAATAGAATAAATAATGCGTCTTTTGATGTACAGCTCAACGGCGGTAATAACATAAAAATATATTTCAATAAGTTTCTTCATAATAAAATGATCTTCATACTTTGTTATTTTATTGACAATACTGAACACAAAAACCTAGAGATAAAGCTTGAGCATTATCAAAAGATGCAAGCTATAGGGCAGTTAGCAGGTGGTATTGCGCATGATTTCAACAATATATTGACTGGGATAATAGGATTTTGCGATTTGCTTTTACTCCAACACTCAGCTGGTGACCCATCTTTTGGAGATATAATACAGATACAGCAAAATGCAAAGCGTGGATCAAATTTAGTAAGACAATTGCTTGCTTTCTCAAGAAGACAGACCTTGCAGCCAAAAATTATTGATGTAAATAATACTATAGCTAATCTTTATGAAATGATAAAAAGATTAATAGGTGAAAATATAAAATTTAATATTTATTATGGTAGAGACTTGGGTGCTGTTAGGGCTGATCAAGGGCAATTAGAGCAAGTTATACTTAACTTAGCAGTCAATGCTAGTGCTGCTATGGAAAAGGGCGGAGAATTAACTATACGAACCTTTAATCAAAAGATTGACTCATTAAATTCTACACCTCAGGATATGTTTTCTCCAGACAAGGAAGCGATTGAACATGGAAATTATGTTGTGATTGAAGTAATTGATACTGGATGTGGAATGACGAGTGATACAACTGAAAAGATCTTTGATCCATTTTTTTCTACCAAAGATATTACCTCTGGTACAGGTCTTGGCCTCTCTACTGTATATGGCATTATTAAACAAACTGAAGGATACATCTATGTTGCTAGCAAAGTAAATCATGGAACTAAATTTAGCATATTTTTGCCCATGGTTTACATATCAGATGAAAATGATAGAGAGGAAGATAGTGAAGAAACAGAAAAACCGGTAGTAAGTGAAATTAAAGGTAATGGTATAATTTTATTAATCGAAGATGAAGATTCAGTAAGGGAATTCATCTCTAAAGCACTCAAAAGAAAAGGATTTGATGTAATAGAAGCAAGCATAGGCGGCGAGGCGCTAGAAATAATCAGTAAAAAAAGTCAACACATAGATCTTATAATCACTGATGTAATCATGCCAGAGGTGAGCGGCCCAGAAATAGTTAAAGAAGCATTGATCCATAGGCCAAATATCAACGTTATTTTTATTTCTGGGTATGCAGAAGATGCTTTTTTAAAGAGTGATGACATCAATATAGAAGATTTTCACTTTTTGCCAAAACCATTCACTCTGAATGAATTAGGAAACAAGGTTCAAAGTGTGTTACACAAAGCAAAAAAGACAGTCTAATTTTAGTGTGGTTAACAACAAAAAAATTTTCTAATGCAAAAGTTTCTTGCATATATACAATAGAATTATTTTATACATAAGATAAAAGGCGTGAGCAAGATTATTGCAATAGTAAATCAAAAGGGTGGAGTTGGCAAAACCACAACTAGTATAAATTTATCGACAGCCTTTGCTGCTGTGGGAAAAAGCACTTTATTGGTAGATCTTGATCCTCAAGGAAATGCTAGCACCGGACTCGGGATTTCTTACCGTAGTAGGGAAGAAAAAAACATATACAAAATACTACTAAGCAGCGAAAATAAATTGATAGAATCGGCAATTTTCAATATAAAGGAAATTCCGAATTTATCGCTAATTTCGTCAGTAGTTGATTTGTCAGCTGCAGAAATTGAATTATCGCAACTTGAGCGAGGAAAATTCGTACTAAAAAGCGCATTGGAGAAGATACGCGATAATTATGAGTATATAATCATCGATTGCCCTCCATCACTTGGGCTTCTGACCATAAATGCTTTGACTGCTGCTAATTCTATTATTGTTCCTCTTCAGTGTGAATTTTTTGCTCTGGAAGGATTAAGCCATTTAGTTAAAACTGTGGAGCTAATAAAAAGGAATAACCTAAACCCTTTTTTGGCAATAGAAGGGATAGTGTTAACAATGTATGACAGGCGCAACAAACTTAGTGAGCAGATTAAAAACGATATTTGTCAGTATTTAAATGATAAAGTATACAAAACTATCATCCCATTGTATGAGACTGTTATTCCACGTAACGTACGGTTATCAGAAGCACCTTCTCATGGAAAACCTGCTATTGTGTATGATCTTAAATGTCCTGGTGCACAAGCGTATATAAGTTTGGCAAGGGAAATTTTAAAAAAGCACGCGAGCAGTTGTAAGGAGAAGAAGCTAGTGAGCGAGGGCGTGGTATGAAGGATGATAGACGCCTCGGCAGAGGTCTTGCCGGTCTCATAGGCGATAATTATGATAATAAAGAAGATCGACAAGAGTATTTGCCTATTTCATTACTGCACCCAAGTAAATTTCAACCGAGGAAACATTTTGACGAGGAGTCATTAAGAGAACTTGCAAATTCGATAAAGAAGAGTGGCATTATACAGCCCATTGTGGTACGCAAAGATTCAAATGATGATGGTTACGAAATAATAGCTGGAGAACGTCGTTGGCGAGCAAGCAAGATTGCAAATCTTAATAGTGCACCGGTTATCATAAAAGATTTGAACGACAAGGAATGCTTGGAAGTATCCATTATTGAAAACATACAAAGACAAGATATTAATCCAATAGAAGAAGGTGAAGCGTATAAGAAACTGATAGATGAGTTCTCCTATACACATGAGGAACTAGCCTCAGCTATAGGCAAAAGCCGCAGCCACATAACCAATATGATTCGGATGTTGTCACTTTCCTGTAGGGTGAAAACAATGATCAACGAAAAAAAATTGTCTATGGGCCATGCAAGAACACTGATTAATGTTGAAAATGCGGAAAGTATCGCAGAAAAAATAGTTTCTCAGGGCTTAAGTGTTAGACAAACTGAAAAATTGATAAAAGACTTACACCAAAATAATAATCAAAAAGAGCGGAAATATACTAAAAATCAAGATATGGCAGTAATAGAGGGCGCTATATCTTCTCAACTTGGTTTAAAGATCAAAATTAATGACAACAATTCTAAGGGTAAAGTTATGATACGGTATGATAATCCAAATGAATTGGATTTGATATTGAAAATTTTGAATAGGAAACTTGAGGCATAGCTAGTAGTTGGCTAGCAAAGCAACAAACCAATATCAACTGTTGGTGTCATGAAAGTAGCTGACACTGGAATCCAGGAATTTTATTAAGTTGGTAAGCATAAAAGTATAACTTCTACGTCATACCGCCGCGGTATCCGCTAACAAGCAGCGGGATGACGATTGTCAGGGTAGCTGTCATCCCAGTGCCCTGACTACTTGGATCCAGGAAAAAGAATGGTGTCATCCAAGTAGCTGACACTGGGATCCAGAAGACTTAATTTCAACCAAGTGGCTGCATAATAAAGGCTGGATTCCAGTGTCACGCACTGGGATGACACCCTAGTAGAAATCGTTTTTGTAATTGCAACATTCGTGCAATCTTTAGCCATAAATATTAAGAAATTTACCAAATGAAAAAAAAGGCAAAAGAAGCCCTGGGGTTATTATCCGCTTTAAAATATTGGCGTTTTTTATGTTTTAAACGCTTGACAAGCAAGATTAAGCTGCTTTTAATTGCAACTAACTTACGCTGCAAATGTTTAAGAAGTTTACTAAGCAGAAAAAAAGACAAAGAACCCCCGAGTTAGCTAGTCTTTTACTATCTCTGTCGAGTATTGGCATTTTTTGATGTCTTGTAACGCTTTATAAGCGCGTTCAGCTTATTTAGATAAAAATCTAGATGTAGATGAAGTTTTGTAAAGACATACAGTATCTATATACTGCAAAAAATTGAACATAAGACGCCGATACATTAAGTAATCCTTACCTTTTAATCTGCAGATTGGCGAAAGCAAATACAATAGCTTCACTATCATGATAAGGGCGCTGGCGAAGGGTGTCAAGTAAGTTTTTTCGTTTCATCCGATGCGCTGCCAAAAGCTATGCAAAAAGTCCAATGAGTTAACTCCCATATATCCTGAGTAATTCTTGTGCATTAGCTTTGATTAGGATAGGGCATTTTCTATCATTTAATAGGGAACGCAATATTTCAGTTGCACCTTTAATGTCGTTATTGTGTATCTTTACTACAGCGATAGCTTCTTGGCTTGAATAAGGATACACTGCACTTGATTCTAAATTATCAATTTTATCTTTATTTATTTTTTCACCGTTGGAGTGAAGTAAGCTCATTACTTCTAAATATTGTGCTAACTCACGCAAAACATTAGGAGCATCTTTATCATCTGCCAAATCATTATAAATAGATGCTGTGTCTGTTGGCATTGAATCTGAGATATGATTGAATGCGCGTTCAAAATTTGCTAAATACTCCCAATTTGAATCTATTTCTTCTAGCAGCGGCTTATTATCTTTTTTTAAGAATAATACTTCGTAAAACTTGTCACCTGCAGTTATAGATTGTTTTGTGTTATCAATGTTGCGCAATAAGTATAATGTGATGCCAACTAACATTGGCGCGAGTGCAAGCAGAAAGATGTATTTTTTCATGGTAATATTCCAAATAGTTATATATTTATACATTAATGCTTTTGATTTGCAAAAACATATTGACATAGTGATTATATCACATAATAATATTCTTAAAGTTGTTTGAATAGTTGGAGATTAAAATATTTCTAAAGTAGAAATAAAGACAGCAGTATTAAGCTAAATTATTTTTTGTCGGATTTATCCGATGTACCCTCAACCTTTTATAGGTTGAAGTCTAAATTTGAGAGTTTGATCCTGGCTCAGAATGAACGCTGGCGGCAGGCCTAACACATGCAAGTCGAACGGAGTTATATTGTAGCTTGCTATGGTATAACTTAGTGGCAGACGGGTGAGTAATGTATAGGAATCTACCTAGTAGTACGGAATAATTGTTGGAAACGGCAACTAATACCGTATACGCCCTACGGGGGAAAAATTTATTGCTATTAGATGAGCCTATATTAGATTAGCTAGTTGGTGGAGTAATAGCCTACCAAGGCAATGATCTATAGCTGATCTGAGAGGATGATCAGCCACACTGGAACTGAGATACGGTCCAGACTCCTACGGGAGGCAGCAGTGGGGAATATTGGACAATGGGCGAAAGCCTGATCCAGCCATGCCGCATGAGTGAAGAAGGCCTTTGGGTTGTAAAGCTCTTTTAGTGAGGAAGATAATGACGGTACTCACAGAAGAAGTCCTGGCTAACTCCGTGCCAGCAGCCGCGGTAATACGGAGAGGGCTAGCGTTATTCGGAATTATTGGGCGTAAAGGGCGCGTAGGCGGATTAGTAAGTTAAAAGTGAAATCCCAAGGCTCAACCTTGGAATTGCTTTTAAAACTGCTAATCTAGAGATTGAAAGAGGATAGAGGAATTCCTAGTGTAGAGGTGAAATTCGTAAATATTAGGAGGAACACCAGTGGCGAAGGCGTCTATCTGGTTCAAATCTGACGCTGAGGCGCGAAGGCGTGGGGAGCAAACAGGATTAGATACCCTGGTAGTCCACGCTGTAAACGATGAATGTTAAATATGGGAAGTTTTACTTTCTGTATTACAGCTAACGCGTTAAACATTCCGCCTGGGGACTACGGTCGCAAGATTAAAACTCAAAGGAATTGACGGGGACCCGCACAAGCGGTGGAGCATGTGGTTTAATTCGATGCAACGCGAAAAACCTTACCACTCCTTGACATGGAAATTATACCTATTCGAAGGGATAGGGTCGGTTCGGCCGGGTTTCACACAGGTGTTGCATGGCTGTCGTCAGCTCGTGTCGTGAGATGTTGGGTTAAGTCCCGCAACGAGCGCAACCCTCATCCTTAGTTACCATCAGGTAATGCTGGGGACTTTAAGGAAACTGCCAGTGATAAACTGGAGGAAGGTGGGGATGATGTCAAGTCATCATGGCCCTTATGGAGTGGGCTACACACGTGCTACAATGGTGGCTACAATGGGCTGCAAAGTCGCGAGGCTAAGCTAATCCCTTAAAAGCCATCTCAGTTCGGATTGTACTCTGCAACTCGAATGCATGAAGTTGGAATCGCTAGTAATCGTGGATCAGCACGCCACGGTGAATACGTTCTCGGGTCTTGTACACACTGCCCGTCACGCCATGGGAATTGGTTTCACTCGAAGCTAACGACCTAACCGCAAGGAGGGAGTTATTTAAAGTGGGATCGGTGACTGGGGTGAAGTCGTAACAAGGTAGCAGTAGGGGAATCTGCAGCTGGATTACCTCCTTAGGCTTTGCACATAATTTACCATTTTTAATGATGGTGTTGTTATGTGCTATACTGCTGTCTTTACTTCTACTTTATTTTAATTTCCCGATAACGGAATTTTATGAGTGATAGACCTCTTTCTCCACATTTACAAATATATAAAGTACAAGTTACTAGTTTTTTCTCTATTATGCATAGATTGACTGGTATCTTGCTATTCCTTTTATTAATGATACTTTCTTGGTATTTCATATTACATGTTTACTTTCCTGAGTTACTTATAGTAAGGTACTTAAATGCATTATTATTCACTCCTGTTGCTAAATTAGCTTATGTCTTATGTTTTATAAGTTTTGTATATCATTTTCTTAATGGTATTCGTCATTTATTGTGGGATGTTGGGCTTAATTTAGAAATTACTGGCGTTTCAAGGAGTGCTATACTGCTGACAGTAACGCTACTTCTTTCTACTATGGCTTTTTTATTTATGTTTATATGAGTCAGTCTGGAAATTCAGTACATCATTGGTGGGTTCAGCGTGTTTCTGCGGTAATTTTACTGTTCCTGTTTCCTTGGTTTATCTATTCATTTTCTTGCACATTTTATACTGATAGCTCTTTGTCTTTTAGTGAAAAATTTATTAATCACCCTCTAGAGCTTTTATTTTTTGTTGTATTGTTGTTTTGCATTTTTTGGCACGCAGTTCTTGGAATGCAGGTAGTATGCGAAGATTATATACACAGCGTACCTTTGAGGATTTTTACAATTACATGCATAAAGTACTTATCAAGCATTACTTATATAACCCTCGCTTTTACAATCTTTATCTTCTACAGGCATATTTTCTTGTAAAATCACCGGTGCTGTGTTAATATATTATTAGTGTACTAGTTTTATTATTGAACTATAGCATTATAGCGATTTTGGTTTGACAATATGTTTGAAGCATTAAAAAAGGGAGCAATAGATCTTACACTTAAAGCAAAAGGTCTGCTTACTTCACCTGAATCTCAAGTTTACGTCGAAGACCTTAGAAAGGTAATGATGTATGATGGAAGGAAATGCCAGTATCCAAAAAATTATGATCAAATTGTACAGTCTGCTAAAATCATAGAAAACAGGGATATGCATGGAAATGCTATACTAGATAAAGATAAAAATCCAACCTATAAACTTTTGTATGGTCAAAAAGATGAGAATGGAGAACAACCAAGTTTCAGATTATCTTTAGTTACCAAAGATAAAGATAATGATAGATCTTATTTTACTATCAATTATATAGACAATCAGGGTAAGCAAATTCCGATAAATGAGTTGCATAAGTCATATTTTGAGCCATTAGGCTTTTCGAGAATGGATTTGAAAAAACACGTGCCAATTTTTGAAGCTGAAAAAACTAAGGATCCTCAATATCCATTTGAATTAACTAATTCTTCTGTGCTAACTAAAGAGGTAAAAAATAAAGAAGGTAAAGTTCAGGAAGTTGTTGATGAAAAAGGAAGAAATGGAGAATTATTATACACTAGTGATTACAAGAAGCTAAGCACCCATTTTTCAGAAATTAGAGATCAGAATGGTAATCTAGAGCTAGATAAAAGTCTTATATCTGTTCCTATCGTTTTTGCTACAAGTTTAGCTAAAGTTTGTACTAAATTGTTGACTTCTCTTCCTATAAAGTTAGGGGAGCATTTAATAAGCGAACAAAACCCAATTGCAAAGTCTTTTGGTTATCTTTTATTTACTCCTGCAATGGCAGTAAAAAATTTAGTGGATATGGGAGCTACCATACTTAAGGCTCCAATTTTATTGTTTGTAGCAAATGAGAAAAAATATGGTGATGCTTACTACACCATGTGGAAACACCAACTGAAAGGATGTTTGGAAGAAGCAAAAAGTGACTTTAATGTTATTAAAGGTGAAGAAAGGCTAAAGCCGGATCATGGGAATCGTGATTCACTAGTGGGCACATGGGATGAGCTTAACGCTAGAAGGCCAAAGAAACAAGGGGATGATAAAGAAGTTAGCAAGAGTAATGAAATACTAAAGAGTCCTGAGGAAGAACAAAATAAGGGTAATGAAATATTAAGTGATAAAAGAAAAGGTCATGTTGAGGAATTACAAAATAGAAGAAATTCACAGCAAGGGCAAGGCGCTACACATGATCACTCTCATTAGCAATTACTTTAAATCAACATTTACTTTCTTTATTAACTATTCCACAACAAAAACTTGCATGTATTTTGCCCTCAGTATAAGATATTAATTATTTAATTAATATCTTAACTAAATGCGCCCTGTAATATTGTGTGGTGGTAGTGGTAGCAGACTTTGGCCTTTATCTAAGCCAAAGCAATTTCAGAAAATATTTAGTCAGAACACTATGTTTCACAACACTTTGTTGAGGCTAAAAAGCGATTATATGCCGCCCATAATTGCTACAAATATACAGTACGAGTCATTAGTGATGGAGGAATTGCATGCACTGCAAGAATATAAAGTGATTTTCGAACCAGTGAAAATTGGAACAGCAGCGGCAATATTAATTGCTGCACTTCTCTGCAATGAAAACGAGACAATGTTAATTCTGCCTTCAGACCATTTTATAGGTGATTTGAATAGTTTTTATGCTTCTACTCAAAAAGCGTCTAAGTTAGCCTCTGAAACTAACTCTATAGTCACTTTTGGGGTTAAGCCTCATGAATTCAATTCTGAATACGGCTATATAAATGCAGTATATGATCAGAAAGAAAAATGTCATATAGTGAAAGATTTTACAGAAAAGCCCGAGCGTAAGTTAAGTAACGATCATTATTGGAACTCTGGAATATTTGTGTTTAAAGCAAAACGCTACATAGATGAGATTAAAAAATCTGCCCCGAATCTTTACAATTTATGTTTTAAATATTTCACACCGCAAGAGAGATTTCTGTATTTAAAACAACGAGATTTTGCAGGAATTGAAGGCATATCCATTGATTACTTGGTGATGGAGAAAGCAAAAAACGTTGCAATGATAGAAGCTAATTTCGATTGGTTGGATGTTGGAACTTGGAATTCAGTTTTAGAATTGAGTGAGAAGTTTAGTAAAGAACCGGCATCATTTCAGCATGTGATTAGAGAAAGAGAACCAGTTTCAACGACAGAAAGTAATAAAAATTTATTGAGTGGAGCTTGTAAGCAACCAAACAAAAGTCTAATTTCATTTATTCATAAAGTTAAGAAAGTAAAGGTGATAAGGAAAGAAGTTAAACCATGGGGATTTTGTAGTATAATTTTAATGAGCGAAAATTTTCTTATAAAATATCTTTTTATCAATCCATTAAGCTGCACTTCTAAGCAATTCCATCACTATAGAGATGAATACCATATAGTGCTATCAGGAGTTGGATATGTTAGTTTAGAAGACAAAGAATATGCTATAGCAAAGGACCATATGATAGAAATCCCAAGGGAAGTTTCCCATAGGATTGAAAATAGAAGCACAAGCTTTCCACTTGAAATAGTTGAATTTCAGATAGGAGAGCATTTATCTGATAATGATATAGTGAGATTGGATGATGTATATGGAAGAATATGGTAACGCCATAAATGCATTTGTTGGCAATTTATAATATGGGTATAGCTGCTTTATGTAAAAAATAATATTTACTAAATCTTAATATTTTAAACCTATACCCATATTTTAATAAATAATGAGTTGTAATTAATATGAAGGATCCATTTAAAAGTGACAATTATAGAGAAAATCTCGGTTTCCTTAAAGAAGCTATAAAAGCAAGAGATGAGTTAGTAACTATTAGACATTATAATAAAACGGTAAGGGATTTATCTCAGGCATTAAAGCGTTTTACAGATAAGGCAGAAGATGTAGCTAAGTTTGTTATACGTAGTGACTCAATTGATTATGTAAAATCGATGAATGGAAAGCCATCAGGTCTTAAGATATTAAAGGAAATATTGAATAGAATCTCGGGAAGAAATGTTCCAGTTAAGAATATAAGTAGTTTTATTGATAAATTACCTCCTCCTACTTCAATGACAATCTTTGAATATCTAGAGGCTTATCGTAAAATTTCAGGTTTGGAGCAAGTTGAAAGAGGAAATATTGCAATAGCTCCAGAAAAGCCAGAACGCAGTTTTCTAAAAGAAGATAGACAAGTAGAAGTTAATTATAATGATTCAGGCCATGGAAATTCATTAGATGAAAAGCCTGGATACAAAGAGATATCAAATTATCAAGAGAAGAAGAGTAAAATTTTAACAGAAAATTCACAAAGTTCAAAATCGCCTAGAGAAGAGCTAATTTATGTAACAGTTCCTAAAGAACATATGGAAGCAAAAAGAGAACTTAAACAAAAACAACAATCTAAACCTCCAATATTGCCAAAACCATCAATAGCACCCCCATTGCCAAAAAAAATGTTTACTGCTGGTCAAGAAGTTAGACAAAAACCAAAAGTAGTAGGAACTGTTCCTAAATCAACTAAAGATAAACCTGAATTACCACTAAAACTTAAAAAGTTAGGTCATACTGATCAAAAATCAAGCACAAAGCTAGAAATGGTAGTATCTTCTATGGAAAAAGAAATTAATTATAATATCGATATTAAAGTACAAGAGATAAGAAAAAAATTCAAACAAAATCAAGCAAAAGAAAGTCCTAATGCGCAAACTATTGAAAGCAGGACCCCTCCTGTTGCACAAGTGAATATAGATGTGGAGAAAAAAACTAGGCCATCACCAAAAGTTGCTTCCCAATCTCGCTTATTTCCAATGAGGGATGAAATATCTCAGATGAATCCCTTATCAGCAAAATCTGATCCGAGACCTCATGTTAGCAAAAATGCTCTTCTCACAGATGTAAATGTAAAGCAACTAGTTGTACAATTTGAAAATTATGGAAGGAAAGAATTATAACTTATTGAATAAACCCAATAATATTCTTGATTTTTTCTATGTTATAAAAGCACAAGCTCTCCACTTGAAATAGTTGAATTTCAGATAGGAGAGCATTTATCTGATAATGATATAGTGAGGTTGGATGATGTATATGGAAGATTTTGAAATTCTAATGTTAAAGATACTCTATAAGTCTGCTAAATTTAAGGAAGCAAAAATCTCTAGTTTTTAAATAAAGAAAAGTCTACAATTATACGAAGTTTCAAAAATATAATGTCTAACCTCAAAATATTTTGTAATGTCCATTGCCTTTGAAATTACTATGGCTGCTTGCTATTTGCGAGCAAGAAATGCCAGATTTTGCTCTATAATGACTTTGTTCTCTATTATCGGCATTGCCCTTGGAGTTGCAACACTAATAGTGGTGATGTCTGTGATGAACGGATTCAGAGCAAAGTTGCTTGACTCAATACTTGGCATTGATGGCCATATTAACGTTTATTTTGATAGGAACATAAATTCAGATTACTACGCAGTTTCAAAATCTATTGAGAGAATTCCTGGTATATTAAAAGCTACTCCTATGACCAATGATCAAGTTATTATTGTAGCAAATGGTAAAATTGCAGGTAGCGTAGTGCGAGGTGTGTCAACTAAAGATTTGCTTGATAGTACTGCCGTTACAAATAATGTAATTATAGGTGATGTAAAAAAATTTGATGAAGGGATAATAATAGGAGCACGCTTAGCAGAAGTTTTGAACATTGACTATGGCGACGAAATTACGTTTATATCATCTGAAGAATTTGATGCATTACTTGGTGAAATGCCGCGAATGAAAAAATATAAAGTTATAGCAATATTTGATATGGGTATGTTTGAGTATGATAATACCTTGATATATATGCCTCTAAAATCAGCACAAGCCTTTTTTAATTATAAAAATAGCATAAAAAATATAGAAGTACTTGTAGACGACGTTACTAGAGCTGATAAGCTGGCAGATGCTATAGAAAAAGAAATAGGAATGGAAGCTGAAAGTTGGCAATCACAGCAAAGCCATTATTTTAGTGCTTTAAAAACTGAAAGAAATGTGATGTTTTTAATTCTCACTTTGATTATAGTTGTAGCAGCGTTTAATATTATCTCAAATTTAATGATGATAGTGCAAGAAAAGAAATCCGCGATTGCAATTATGCGTACATTTGGTGCAACAAGTGGAAGCATTATGCGTATATTTTGCGCTTGTGGTCTATTAATCGGTTTTACGGGAACTTGTCTTGGCTGTATTATAGGTGTCGTTTTTTCTCTCAATATCGAAAGCATTAGAGTGTTTTTAGAAAACATTACTAACGTCAAGCTGTTTGATCCTATGATATACTTTTTTTCAAGTTTGCCAGTGATATTAGTACCCCAAGACGTAGTAAATATTTCTGCACTTGCGTTACTCTTATCATTTTTAGCGACAATTGCTCCTGCGTTGCAGGCAGCTGCACAAGATCCTGCGGAGATACTACGTTATGAATGATACTCAGCAAAAGTACATAGGTTGGTTCTTAATTGTATTGTTATTTACCGGTTACATCACAATAAATAACATAATCTTTTTAAAAATAAATCAGCAAGAGAGTGAAAACAATGTGAAAGCTTTAACGGAAAACATGGATGAATTTAGAATGTTGCTTGAAGTTAATCAATCTAGAATAGAAAAAAAGATATTTGACCTCAAGAGAAGTCAGCATACTCAATGTGAGCAAGGTGATAATAACTCAAGATGTAAGAACCTTGCAAAATTGCTATTACTTGTGGTTAAAATGAAGAATTCGTTATTGCGAGAAGCAAAATTTGATAACCATATAAATTCAATAAAGCCTTTGATATCAGAGCTTGACGATCCAGAGATAGAAAATGCAGTAGATGAATTAGAAAATTTGAAAGAGATAAATACCTTACACGAATTGAAGTTATCTTTTGAAAAAACTATTGATACTATCGATTACAACAAAAGTACATTGTCTAAAAAAATCATTTCAAACTGGATAAAGGTAGACGACCGAAATGATCCATTAAGAGTAAAATTCGCAGAAATTGAGGAGTCAATAAATGATAATGATTGGCAAAATATAACTGTTACAGTAAGCAATTTAACGCATTCAGAATTCAAGCCATGGCTGAATAAATTGAATGGTTTTATTGTAGCTTCTAAGAATATTTCAACAATATATCATCACTTATTACAATATATCTCATGATTTATTTTATAATTTTCGCTTTTTCGTTTTTATTTGGTATATGGGTCAAGGTAAGTGGTGAAGTAATAAAATTGGAATTAGGCAATTACACTATAAGTATTGATCTATATTTCATTATTTTTACTTGTGTAGTTTTATTATTTTTATTAATTACACTTGTACGCTTTTTTTCCTCCATTTCATCAACATTTGCCAACATAAGAAATAGAAGAAGGGATAGGGAAGAATTGCTTCTCTTTGAAGCTTTCTTTAGCATAGACTTAGACAATATAGAGAATGCCCAAAAGCTAGTTAAAAGTCTGAGTGAGGAGAGCGATAGGTTGTCTTTAATAAAGCTCTTTAACTCAGGTAAGACGGGAAATTACAGCTTTTTCAGTAACGGTTTAACAAATATTGCAAATAAAAATCGTAACTTAGCTCTACTTCTAGCCAATAAGCTGATTGTCCACCTCAAACAAGAAAAAGTAGTCTTTCAAAAATTTATAGAATATTGCTCTAGTTCAATTAACGATAAAATGCTATCTATTCCCTTTCAAATAGAGCATTGCATATTGAAAGAAGATTGGATTAATGCAATTTTGAGGTTGAAGGAAGCAGTTAAGTCCAATATTTTTCTCCCCTTTGATCATAAAGAAATGTTTGCAGTGTTTTATTGCGCTTTAGCAAAGCAATATGAAAGTAAAGGAAATTTTAAGGAGGCTATAAAGTCTTTATTTAGAGCACAACGTTATAGTGCAATTTTTCAGCCCATCAATTATTTAAAGGCAGAATTATATATTAAACTTGGAAAAATCAGAAAAGCTTCTGCAGTGCTAGAGGCAGAGTATACAGTAAATCCTACTCCTCAGTCAGCTAAAATGTACATCAATTTAAATAGTAAAGGTGCTGAAAGACTATACAACTTACGCCCTGATTATTATTTTAGTTACTGTTTACTTGCTTTGTCCTCAATGAGTTCAGGTAAATATGATCTTGCAAGTCAATATTTAGACACTGCTATGAAAAAAGCTAATTACATGTCAATCTACTTTATTGTAATACAACTCAAGGTTACATTGCAAGAACACGACAAGGTAATTTATTGGCTAAACAAGATGGGCTCAGAAGCTTTGCCTGATCCAGGCTGGAAATGTAAAAATTGTAACAGGGAACTAGAACAATGGGATCATAAGTGTTCAAGTTGTAATAGTTTTAATTGTGTTTATTATATATTATAAAATTCCACAAAGTGTAGAAATTACCATTAGGCTACTTTCACATTGATATTGCTGAAGTTAGAGCACTTTCTTAATATAATCCTTATCTCCAAACAATAAACCTGCAAGTTTCTTAGCTAGACTTGGTTTTAATGTCAAAAAAACTTGCTTTTAGACACTAACAGTTATATATTTTAATAAATCAGGGTTGTATACAAAATGAAGAGCTTAAAGGAATTATCCTTAAGAATTAAGAATATTAGGTCTGTACAGAAAACCACGAAAATAATGCAAATGGTTTCTGCAGCAAAGTTGTTACAAAGCCAAAAGAAGTTATTAAATTCAAAATTATATGTATCTAAGCTGCATAACATTATTTTTTCATTAATGCTATCAGTTGATCAAGAATTACTGGCAAAAATTCTAAATGTCAGTAACGACGGTTCTTACCTAGTATTCATTATTGCGTCTGATCGTGGCTTGTGCGGCAACTTTAACTCTTCTATTGTCAAATTTAGTCAAGAGCGTGTAAATAAGTCAATCGCAAATGGCAAAAAAGTAGATATTGTATTTCTTGGTAAAAAAGCTTTTGATGTAGGTAAAAATAGATTTGACTCTAAAAGTATCTTAAAAATTGAAAATAGTAAGGGAATCACGTTAAAGCACGTAGAAGCTTTGGTTGATGGTATAGATTTAAGTAAATACGATAAAGTTAAAGTTTTTTATAGTAAATTCTATAATACCTTCACGCAAAAACCAATGTTGGAAACAATAAAACCATGGAGTAAAGACTCATCCTTGATTGATAGCTCTCTGGCTGGTCCAACAACAGATTACGGCTATGAGTATGAACCACAAAATATTGAATTTATTTTAAAATCTTTGGTTCAAGATTACGTTGTAATTGCTCTTTACTCTGCTTTACTTGAAAGTGCAACGAGTGAGAATAGTGCTAGAATGGTTGCTATGGAATCAGCAAACAGAAACACTAAAGAGATACTGAACAAATTAGCATTGCTTTATAATCGTTCTCGTCAAGCAGCGATTACGACTGATTTAATTGAAGTTATAGGTGGTGCAGAATCTTTATAGAAATCTAAGGAATAGAAAATGAATATATTAAATATTGCAGCAGATATTACTAAACTAATAAAAAAGCAAAATCAAGATGCGGAAGTTACAATATATGAAACTAATAAGACTTCAGTTTCTCAGCGTCTATCAAAAATTGAGCAAATATCACAATCTAAAAATTGCACTGTAGGAATCAGAGCTATAGCAGGTAAAAACAAAGCTGCGTATATTTCTACAAACGATTTGAATAATCTGAGTGATACAGTAAGCCAAGTGGTAGAAATGGCAAAGAATGCGCCAGAAGATCCTTGCATTAATTTTGCTGTAAATGGTAGTAATTATATCTCTTCTGCAGATTTAAGTATCTCAGATAATAATGTTGTAACCGTTGATAACCTAAAAGAAATTGCTGAAGCTGCAGAAAATTCAGCCCTTGCACATAAGAGTATCACTAATTCTGAAGGAGCCTCTTCTTCATACGCTTTAGTGAATACAGTATTATCGACTGTTTCTGGTTTTATTGGCTCGTTTAGTAAATCAACCTTTGCTAATCAGGTCTCTGTTGTTGCTGGAAGAGAAAGTGAAATGAAGGTTGGTTACGATTATGATATAGCATGTAATTTTAGTGATTTAAAGTTGCCAGAGTTAATGGGAAAAGAAGCAGCAAAAAGAGCAGTTGATCAATTGAATTCACGTACAATGAAAACTGGTAAATTTCCAGTTATTTTTGAAAAAAGAGCAGCAAAAGGGCTAGTAAAAAGTTTTGCTTCTGCTATAAATGGGAGCAGTATTATAAGCAACAGTTCTTTCTTGAGGGGTAGTTTAAACGCTCAGATTTTCAACGATAGAATTAATATTATCGATGATCCATTGTTGCCAAGAGGCATAGCATCGAGACCATTTGATGGAGAAGGGATAACTAGCAAGAAAAATATATTTGTAAAAAACGGAATATTACAAAATTGGATTTTAGACTTATACTCGGCTAGAAAATTAGACTCAGAAACAACCGGAAGTGCAACTCGTGCAAGTAATGCTGCAGTTATTCCTGCAGCTAGTAACCTCTACATTGAGAATGGTGATGTATCGTTTGAAGAATTAATTCAGGAAGTGAAAGAGGGAATATATGTAACTGATTTATTTGGTTTTGGTGTCAATTTAATCAATGGCGATTACAGCCAAGGCGCTTCCGGATTTTTTATAGAAAATGGAAAAATAACGTATCCAATACATGAGATTACCATTGCTAGCAATTTGAAGGATATGTTTAGCAATTTAGTCGTTGCAGATGATCTAACTTTTTGTGGGCAATTTAATTCACCAACGATTAAAGTTAGCGAAATGACGGTTGCAGGTTCGCTTAACGATTAAAAAATTTATTTGCATCAAGTACAACAATTGTGTATTATTGTCATGTAATGTTAAGAATAGACTATGGAGTATAAAGGTTTAGTTTCAATAGCTAAGCTTAAAGCATTCTCAATCGTAATTTCAAAGTTTTTCATCACATTAGTAATGTTAGTTAATAATTTAGGAGTTGTTTAAATGGAATTTGGTAATGTAAAATGGTTTAATGCCGAAAAAGGCTATGGTTTCATCAAGCCAGAAGGTAAAGGGGGTGACGTTTTTGTACATATTAGCACATTGGAACGTTCGGGAATAAGACCTGAGGCACTTAAAGGAGAGAATAAAGAGAAGGGAATAAAAGGAGAAAGGGTGAGTTATGAGGTTAAAGAGGAGCGCGGTAGAAACGGAGAAGATAAAAAATCTGCAATAAATTTAAGATTGGAAGATTAATCTATTATGAAGTCTTTTAACAGGATTAACGTATTGTGAATAATTTTCATGAGATGGGTCTCCCAGCTTCGCTTAGACAAGCTCTAGATAAAAATAATCTTTTCGTCCCAACTCCGATTCAAATACAAGCGATTCCCTTAGCGCTACAAGGTAAAGATATTCTCGGATCTGCTCAAACGGGGACTGGAAAAACTTTAGCATTTGCTATTCCGTTGGTTGCTAAGTTGCTGAATGAGCCTAACACTGGTTCAGCTTTAGTCATCGTGCCAACCAGAGAGCTTGCGCATCAGGTAACAAATGAGATAAGAAAACTCTTATCTCAAAATTCTGCACTAAGGGTCGCTTTGTTGATTGGTGGTGAGCCTATTTTTAGGCAGCTAAATCAGCTTCAGAAAAAACCACAAATTGTAATAGGTACTCCTGGTCGTATTATAGACCATATTGAGCGTAAAACTTTGATTACTCGCAATGTTAGCGTTCTTGTGCTTGATGAAACGGATCGTATGTTTGATATGGGCTTTGGAGTTCAGATTGAAGAAATTATGAAGCATTTGCCTAAAATAAGGCAAACTCTTATGTTTTCTGCAACTCTTCCTGGAGATATAGTAAAACTTGCTGAGAAGTACCTTAATCGACCAGAACGTATTTCTGTTGATTGTGAGGTTACAACTTCTGTAAAAATTAAGCAAGAAATTGTTTATGCATCAGAATCAGAAAAATATGAAAAGCTTGTTACACAACTATGTCAGCGCGAAGGATCAATCATTATCTTTGTCAAAACAAAGCGAGGAGCGGATCAGCTAGCTAACAGATTGCACAAAGATGACTATAGCGCTTTAGCAATTCATGGTGATTTAAGGCAGCACAAGCGCGAAAGGGTCATTAATTCTTTTCGTCGTGGCCGTAATCAAATCATGGTTGCAACAGATGTTGCTTCTCGCGGCCTTGATATTCCCCACATTCAACATGTTATCAATTATGATGCACCACAATCGCAAGCTGACTATATTCATCGTATAGGTAGAACTGCACGCGCTGGAGCTGAAGGGTATGCGCTATCTTTTGTTACACCTCAAGATAAGAGAAGACTGCCTGCACTGGCAGACAAAGAAGGAGAGCTAAATTTTGATTGTAGTGTGCAATTTAAAAAACGTAACAGCAAAAAGGTCTTTAAAAGGCCAAGTACGTTAAAGACTAAATACGGTAGAAAAAAGATCAATGCATTTAAGAAGAAAAGCAGAGTACTAGAAAAAGCGTATTAAATAGGATTTACCTACAATTTGATAAGCGTAAAACTCGTCATTCCGCTACTCATTAGCGGAATCTATGCTGAGATATTGCGGTGCTATGACGTAGATCCAGAGTGGGATTCAAATTGGCTACAGCGAACTGCTGGATTTCAATTTTTTTAATAATTGTGTGCTATTCATTATATATGAGTTCCCACTTTTAAAGAGAATAGGAGATGATTTCCAAAAACTTAGAGGCAAGTTTGAATAGAGCACTATTCATTGCTTCTAATTTTAATCTTAAATATGCGAAAGTAGAACATTTATTGCTGGCGTTAACTAAAGACGTGGATGTAAATTACGTTTTATCAAGATGTAATATCAGAGCCGATGAAATCATCAGTATGGATAACATTCTATCAAGATGCAATATTAAGGCTAATGATTATAATAATAATATAAAAGGGTTTTTACAAAGCAGTTCTGAATTGATTATCAGTGGAGTTAAACCTAGCTCAATGTTTCAATGCATAATACACAGAGCAATAATACGGGCTCATAGCTTGGGGAAAAAAGAAATAAATGGAGCAAGTGTTCTAGTAGAAATTTTGTCTGGGCAAGATTTATACGTTGAAGATCTATTGCAGAAACAAAGTGCGAAAGATTCCAATTTGATTTACCACATATCTAACATGAAATACTCTAACGATATAGATGAATACACCACTAATCATAAAGTAAAACTTGATAAAAATAATGATGCTCCTACTACAGTAAATAAAGGTGAGCTACTAAAAGATGAGGAAATTCTACAAAGTTATTGTAAAAATTTAAATGACTATGCAAGAAGCAAAAAAATAGATTATGTTATTGGTCGTGATTATGAATTAAATCGCACTATAGAAATATTATTGAGGCGTAGAAAAAACAACCCTTTATATGTTGGAGATCCAGGTGTTGGCAAAACCACAATAGTTGAGGGTTTGGTACTCAAAATCATTGAAAACAGTGTTCCAAGTGCGCTCAGGTCCAGTATAATTTATGCTTTGGATTTAGGGTCACTCCTTGCAGGGACACGCTATAGAGGTGATTTTGAAGAGAGAATAAAATCTATAATAAAAGCGATTGAGGCAAAACCAGGTGCTATCCTTTTTATTGACGAAATACACACTATCATTGGAGCAGGTTCTACAAGTGGTAGCTTTCTTGATGCAGGTAACCTACTCAAACCTGCGCTTGCAAGAGGTACACTGCGTTGTATAGGTGCAACTACATATAGAGAATACAGCAATAGTTTTGAAAAAGATAAAGCATTAGCGAGGAGGTTTCAAAAAATTAATGTTAAGGAATCTTCTGTTAACGAAACGATAAAGATACTAGATGGTATAAAGCACTACTATGAAGGGTATCATGGAGTATATTATACAAAGAATGCCATTAGGTCTGCGGCTGAACTTTCGCATAAGTATATTACTGGGCGAATATTACCTGATAAAGCGGTTGATGTTATTGATGAGGCAGGGGCATATTGTAAATTGCTAAGAAACAGGGGTAAAATTGTAAATAGTAGAGATATTAAGAATACCATTACTAGAATTACAAATGTGCCTTGCGGATCTGAATCTGATGATTTGCAGAAAGTAAAGTCTTTAAAAGCTAATCTAGAGAAGGTGATTTTTGGCCAAGAGCAGGCAATAGAATCTCTTGTTAATTCTATTAAAATTGCTAAATCTGAGTTGAGAAATTACAATAAGCCTTTAGCAAATTATCTTTTTGCAGGGCCAACCGGTGTTGGTAAAACCGAGCTAGCAAAACAATTAGCAGAAAGCATGGGCATGAATCTTATACGCTTTGATATGTCCGAATATATTGAGTCTCATACGATATGTAATAGTTCAGACTTGATCTGACAGGCGTGAATTAACTGACAGAAGAATTGACAAAGTCAAAACCAAAATCAGCATCCTGTTTAATGCTATCAATATTTTTCTGATAAGCAATATGCATACTATCAAAAAAGGTTTGCATAGGTGTCTTACCATAGCAATATTTACCTGAATGCGGTCGAGATCTATTGTAAGAATGCACCCAATGGTCTACATCTAGCTGAAGCTCTGCCAAAGAGGTGTAAATTTTCTTTCTGAAGATAATATTGTAGCATTCATCTTGCATAGTTCTGTGGAACCTTTCACAGATGCCATTAGTTTGTGGAGAACGAGCTTTGGTTCGAGAATGATCAATATTTTCTACCCCCAAATACAGCTGGTAAGCGTGATTTTCAGGTCTGCCACAGTACTCTGTACCACGATCCGTCAAAATGCGTAGCAATGATACTTTCTGTTCATCAAAAAACGGTATCACCCTATCATTGAGAAGGTCTGCAGCTGTAATAGCAGTCCTTTCTGTATAAAGCTTAGCAAAAGCAACTCTAGAGTAGGTATCAACAAAGGTTTGTTGGTAAATTCGTCCAATACCTTTGATATTACCCACATAATAGCTATCTTGGCTACCCAAGTATCCTGGATGTTCTGTTTCAATTTCTCCATGGGCCTCTTTTTCTTCCTTAGCCTTCTCTAGAGCTGTTATCTGCTCTTCTGTTAAGATAATGCCATCTTGAGCTACTTTTGCTTCTAATGCCTTTAACCTCTTTTTGAAATTCTCAAGATCGTTTCTTTGCCACACTGATCTTATTCCACTTGCAGAGATGAGAATTCCTCTCTTTTTCAGTTCGTTTGCTGCTCTTTCTTGTCCATACGCTGGAAATTCTATTGCTATTTCAATTACTGCTTTTTCTATATCCTCCGATACCCTATTTGCATATAATGGCTTGCTTTTGCTTATCTCGTGTAAAGCCTCTTCTCCTCCTTTTTCATACAGTTCTTTGAAGCGGTAAAATGTATCCCTTGAATATCCCATTACCTTACACGCCTGTGATACATTTCCTAATTGCTTTGCAAGTTCTAGCAATCCCAACTTTGGTTTTAGTATTTTTTCTTGTGTTGTACTCATATCTGACACTCCTTTAAAATTTATTCATATTTTTATCTTACTTTGTTCGCCTGTCAGATCAAGTCTGAACTATTACACTGTATCTAATAATCAATATAGTGTTGTGCTGCTTGATGAAATTGAAAAGGCTCATAGCGATATCTATAATATATTGCTACAAATTATGGATTATGGTTGCGTTACAGACACTTACGGACGTAAAGTTAACTTTTCCAATATAATCTTAATTATGACAACTAATGCAGGAGCAGCTGAACGCAGCAAAAGTTTTGTTGGCTTTGGGCATAAAAAATTTAACACTGGTGATAGTGAAAAAGCGATAGAACAGGTTTTTAGCCCTGAATTTCGTAATCGTCTTGATGCGATTATTTCTTTTTCTGACTTAAATGCGGATATAATTCTGCATATTGTAGATAAATTTATTCAGGAACTGAAAAAGCAGCTGACGCAAAAAGGCATAAACTGCTTGGTAGAAGATGAAGTGAAATCTTATCTTGCACAAACAGGTTATAGTAAGGAAATGGGAGCACGTCCGATAGAGAGACTTATTGAAAAAGAGATAAAAAGTTACTTAGCGGAAGAAATACTGAATCGTAAATTAATAAAAGGAAAGAAATTAAGAATCTATATGAATAAAGTAGAAAATAAAATTGCTTTTGATATAGTTTAAAATCCTTGTATTGAACTTCATCTTTGTTACAATCTATAACTTAAATTCAATTTGAATTATAGTGATAAGTGATAAAGTAAAACAAGTCCTAAGCTACTACGAAAGTGAAAACCCTGGGGTAAAAGCAAATCTTACTCGTATTCTCATGCATGGAAAGCTTGGCGGCACTGGCAAGTTAGTGATTCTGCCAGTAGATCAAGGATTTGAGCATGGTCCAATTAAAAGTTTTGAAGTTAACCCTGATGCTTATGACCCACATTATCATTTTCAGCTTGCGGTTGATTCGGGAGTAAGTGCATATGCTGCTCCACTTGGTATGATTGAAGCTGGTGCTGCAACTTATGCTGGAATGCTCCCACTTATTTTGAAACTTAATAGTTCCAACTCTTTACATTCAAAGGATCTAACCTCTGATCAGGCAATAACCTCTTCTGTGAAAGATGCGCTGCGTTTGGGCTGCTTAGCTGTCGGATTTACTATATATCCTGGTTCTGCTAAGTGTTTCGATATGATGGAGGAAGCCCGTGGAATCATAGCTGAAGCCAAATCTTACGGGCTTGCAGTAGTGCTATGGTCTTATCCACGCGGTGAAGGGATTTCCAAAGAAGGTGAAACAGCAGTTGATGTTATTGCCTATGCTGCACACATAGCAGCTTTGCTTGGCGCTAATATAATAAAAGTAAAACTTCCAACTAAATATTTGGAAAGGGAGAAAATAGAAACAGAAAATATTGAATCATTATCTAAAAGAATTGAATATGTTAAAAGGTCTTGTTTTGCAGGGAAAAGAATAGTAGTTTTTTCTGGTGGTGAATCGAAGGAAGTAGATAACATATACAATGAAGCGAAAGAAATTAAGCAGGGTGGCGGTAATGGTTCAATCATTGGACGTAACACTTTTCAACGCAAAAGGGAGGAGGCTTTATCTATGCTAAAAGATATAATGGATATCTACACATAAAAAACGGCTGGGTGGCAGAATGGCTTATGCGGAGGACTGCAAATCCTTTTATACCGGTTCAATTCCGGTCCCGGCCTCTTTCATTCTCTATATCTTGTAAAAGTTAACAGTAGCTTTAAGTGTGTAACCTATAGAGAAAGCTTGTCCATAGTAAAATCAATTTCTTTTCAAGTTATGGTTATACTCTTATAGCGTTTCATGGTAAAAAATAAACTAAAAATAAGCAAAGTGTTTTACAAACGTAATTTACTATTTTTACTACCGCCCGAAGTTGCTCACTCTTTGGCAATTATGGCATTAAAGAAAATGCCTTATAAGAATCCTATAGAGCTACCAGAATCTTTGAGTGTGAATTTTTTTGGTAATAAGCTCAGAAGCCCCATAGGTCTGGCTGCAGGTTTTGACAAGAATGCAGAAGTTATAAGGCCTATGCTCTCATTTGGTTTTGGGTTTATTGAAACTGGTACTGTAACTCGTAATCCACAATATGGAAACAAAAAGCCAAGAATTTTTCGGTTAATTAAAGATCAAGGGGTAATTAACAGATTGGGATTTAACAATAAAGGAATAGACTATTTTCTTAAACAAATAGGTGAAACTAAGCTTGATGACTGCATTTTTGGCATCAACATAGGAAAAAACAGTACATCAAAGGACCAAATCAGCGATTATGTTGACTTAATAAAGATAGTATATGGAAAGAGCAATTATATAGTGCTGAACATCTCATCCCCAAACACGCCTAATTTACGCAATCTGCACAATAAGCAAGAATTATCGGAATTGTTGAAATCCGTAACTCTAACCCGAAAATCAATTGATAATTCTAAATCCATACCAATAATATTAAAAATCTCACCAGATGTAGATCAGCAAACGAAAGAAAATATCGCTGAGCTTGCGTTGGAATATAAGATTGACGGATTAACAGTAAGCAACACTACGGTAAGTAGAGATAATCTGCATTCTCACCATAATGAGAGTGGTGGGTTGAGTGGCAAACCGCTGTTTAAACTTTCAACCGAGTTATTGGGCGATATGTACAAATTTACTAAGGGCAAAATATTATTGATAGGGTGCGGAGGAATCTCAAGTGGTGCTGATGCATATAAAAAAATAAAGGCAGGAGCTTCTTTGGTGCAGTTGTACACTGCTCTCATATACCACGGACCTCAAGTTGTAAACAAAATTAATCTAGAACTTGCAGAACTAATAAGGAGAGATGGATTTAGTAACATTAGTGAGGTGGTGGGTTGTATACATTAATTTTGGAAGTTGGTGGTATTATTTTAATAAAATAAAACTAATTCTCTGGTATAAAGGTGGTAGAAAGTGCTTTTCTTTTAAATAATTGGTATGAAGAGTTTGAATGATGCAATATCTAAGATCATTGATTATAAATTTACAAATTATGCAATATTAGAAGAGGCACTAACTCACCCAAGCGTAAATAAAAGGAATAGCAAAAACCAGATTGTAAGCTACGAAAGACTAGAGTTTTTGGGCGATAGTGTTTTGAATATGGTTGTATCTGCCACACTGTTTAAACTATTTCCTGAAGAAAAAGAAGGAGCATTGGCAAAAAGAAAGACGGATTTAGTTTGTGGCAACACCATTGCTAATGTTGCTAAAGAAATAAAATTAGGCAGCTTTATCATCATGAATAATAGTGAACGCTGCAATGGAGGGAGATGTAACTTAAAAAATTTAGAAAACTCGCTTGAAGCACTAATAGGTGCAATTTATATTGATGGCGGGCTTGAAAATGTTGAAAAATTTATTATCCAATATTGGGAAAAGCTAGCTAAAGGCATGCTTGACCCCCCTCAAGATCCTAAAACCTCACTGCAAGAGTGGACTCAGAAAAACAAATTGCCTTTACCAGAGTATGAGCTTGTAAAACAAACTGGACCAGCGCACAATCCTGAATTTACTATATCAGTTTGCATAGAAGATTATGGTAAAGTTTCTGCATGCGCTTCTAGTAAAAAGATTGCTGAACAAAAAGCTGCTGAGTTGATGCTAGAAAAAATTGGAAAAGACGCTTCAGTTTAGGCAAAATAGGCATTAATGTAAATTTTAAGGAAGCTAATAGCGTTTAGGGTAAATGGTCAATTTAAGGAGAAGCATAGTATTATTCATAAAAAAGTTGATTTACCAAAAATCAAGCCTTATGTAGTGGAATATCAATGGCTGTTGTCGGAGATGCGGAAAAAAAGAAGTAGCAAGTTACCAAAAGGTGTTATGCCAGATACATTTGGTCCAAGAGTTGTTTTGTGAAGTTGACAGAGTCAAGGAGAATGAAAGTTTTAAAAAATAGCATATTTTTTAATTATAAAAATTTGATATTAACTGTTGTTGGTTGATTGAGTAAAAACCAGTGAATGGTCACGTTAAAACATATTTTTAAATTTCTGCCAAAATCCTGGTTTATTATCATTAACCTTTGTAAATGTTATATTTAAACTGTATTTCGGATCATTTGGCACGTCGTATTTTATGCTAAATGTTGAAACTTTATCGTTATTGTAAATATGTACATCATCATATGATAGCTTTGTTGTGTAACACTTTACATACTTTTGCTTATCATGCACTAAATCACCTGACTCCCTTTCTAGTTCCACAAATTTCGTTTTTTTCTGACATTCCTTCATTTTTATTAAATCCTTATCTAGTGATATTGAAACTGGCAACGTATTTCCAGCATATTCTTTAGCTAAAAGTTCACTTTGAGGATACATTTTTATTTCCCTGCCAAAATGTGAGTCTATGAAATTATTACTCCAAAATTTATCGCCAGAATGCACGTACTCATCAGTAGCATACGGCACCCCACCATAATTGCATTGAACTTTGTAATCTCCAACACCGTTGTTTTGAAAAAAATCATGAATAGCAGTGTAGCTACCGGCAGCATCATTTATATAATCCATTACTTTATTCCTTAAATTTTTAGTTCATTATATCATAATCATTATGCCAATCAATCAAAAAAGCTCTCCCTTGCTGTTTTTAAAACTGATTTTGAGCAAGCGCTCTCGATTAGTTGGGAGCGTATTTGTAAGATTGTGACATTCGTGCCTCCCAGTTTTTCACATACTGCTGAATCAATTCAGGATAATCTGTAATAATTAATAAATTTTCAGCATTTCCTTTTTTAGCTGTCTTACTAAGGTTAAATGACCCTGTGATGACTTTTTGATTGTCAGCAATCATTATCTTATTATGAGCAATCTTTGGCTTATCATCGATCCAAATTGGTACTCCACCTGAAAATAATTCATTTATAACACTATATTTTGAGTAGAGTTGCGATTTATCTAAGATGACTTTAACATCAACACCGCGTTCTTTAGCATTAATCAAAGATTTTGCAACTGTTCCAAGAGTAAATGTATATTCTTGAACTAAGATAGATTTTTTAGACTGATCTATTACGTTGATTATCGGTACAGCACAATCTTCTCCAGGTGAAAAGCAAACCGTAGCTTTTGGGCAGGGCGAAAATATAAAACCCGCATAGTAATACAGAGAAAAACACATTAATAAGAATAAAAAGTGAAAAAGCCTCACAACAACCCACCCCCGGATATACGGCGATAGGCTACATCATAATTTAATCACCTGTCAATAGACTTCTTGTATAGTTTTTGGCAACAACCGTTAGAAACGAAAAACTTACTTGACACCCTTCGCCAGCTCCCTTATCATGATAGTGAAGCTATTGTATTTGCTTTCGCCAATCTGCAGATTAAAAGGTAAGGATTACTTAATGTATCGGCGTCTTATGTTCAATTTTTTGCAGTATATAGATACTGTATGTCTTTACAAAACTTCATCTACATCTAGATTTTTATCTAAATAAGCTGAACGCGCTTATAAAGCGTTACAAGACATCAAAAAATGCCAATACTCGACAGAGATAGTAAAAGACTAGCTAACTCGGGGATTCTTTGTCTTTTTTTCTGCTTAGTAAATTTCTTAAACATTTGCAGCGTAGGTTAGTTGCAATTAAAAGCAGCTGAATTTCGCTTGTCAAGCGTTTAAAACATAAAAAACGCCAATATTTTAAAGCGGATAATAACCCCAGGGCTTCTTTTGCCTTTTTTTCCATTTGGTAAATTTCTTAATGTTTGTAGCTAAAAGAGCCCAAGAGAGGTGTCATTCCAGTGCTCCTTTTTTTGTCATCCAAGTAGCCTCCTATGGTGTCATCCCAGTGCCCAGACACTGGGATCCAGTTGAGCTATTTCAACAAAAATACTGCATTTTGAGATGAACGTTTATTTTCACCAGATTATTTACAAGTATAACAATTAAAGTCTGGATTCCAGTGTCAAGCACTGGAATGACACCGTCTTGGATGGAAACCAGTGTCGGCTACTCGGATGACATCATAGGGGCGCTGGAGTGACAACCGTCATCCCGCTACGTGTTAGCGGGATCTAGAGATACCGCGAAGGGATACTGCGAATGAATCGCGGTATGACGGGCATGACGATAAGGTTTATACCTTGTCATCCCAGTGCTTGACACTGGGATCCAGCTTTCTTTATAAATTCACCAAAAGTGCTTCATTCTATAACGCAAAACCCATACTCACCAAATCCAATGCATTACTTGCAATTAAGTTTCCTGGATCCCAGTGTCTGGGCACTGGGATGACACCATCATAAAGGAATCAGTGTCAGCTACTTTCATGACACCATTCTTTTTCCTGGATCCAAGTAGTCGAGCTACTTGGATGACAGCTAGCCTGACAACCGTCATCCCGCTACGTGTTAGCGGGATCTAGAGATACCGCGAATAAATCGCGGTATGACGGTTCGTGGCGGTATAATGAAGCTTGAAAACGGATCACCTTTCACGACCCGTGTTTACTTCATTCACTTTAGGAGTATTAACAGGCGTTATTGCCGGGTTCTCAAGCTTTGTTGCCTGCTTCAAACCCTCGCTTACACTTTTGTCCTTTAAAATTTCATCAAGCTGCTTACTCTTTTGTTGCTCTTCGTTATTTGACGTATCTCTTTGAGCATCTTCTTTCATGCCACGAGCATTCTCTACATCCTTTTCACCTTCACCTAAAAGTTTTTCTAATATTTTCTTAACAAAGCGCTTCAGAAGACTCAAAAATCCTTCTTCTTTTTGATTTTCTTGTGGTTGAGGTGTATTATCTTTTTTGTCCAGCTCAGTGTTGAGCTTCTCTTTTACAGAACTCTTGCTCACTGAGGGATTAACGGTTTGTGAATCGTGCTCTGATGCTGTTTGCACAGAAGCTTCAGTAGTTTGCGTGCCTTGCCTAACTTCTTGCGGTATTACACCTAATCTACTTCTTTTACTTGTACCAAACTCTTTCCTTAACTCCTGTGTTGATCGTCTAAGTTTATCTATTTCTTCGTCGTTCTGTTTTTGTCGTTTTTCAAGTTCTTTGTTTAACTTTGCAATATTCTCCATTTTGTTCTCAAGCTCCTTATTTTTCACAGCTTTTAGAGCCTCTGTTCCTTTTGCGATATAATTAACCTTCTCTTCTAATGAGGTACCTTCTGGAAAAGCACCTGGAGAACGTTCAAAGACGTCTTTAAACTTTTTTTCAACACTTTCTTGAGATGTCTGGGCCATACCTATTACCTATTAAAACATATCATATAACCAGTATATTAGCTAATTATATAAAAAACAGTTAACATAACTTGTGGTAAAGAGTGTTTATCAAGGGCGTCCTATTTATATCTTTTTCATTAAAATGCTATTTACTTATTAAGTTAAAATGTATAATTATATAAGAGATGAAAGATAGCTCATTAGCAGTAGTATTCGATTGGGATAATACCTTAGTTGACACTCAAGATAATATTTTTAATGCTATTAAGCATACCATAAACTCAATGGGGTATAGTAATAAAGCTGCTGATAGAAATTCCCACGAATCGAGAAAGAGCTATATGGTCAATTTGTTTGGCGATCAGTGGAAAAAAGCAAATCAGATATATCAACAATATTTAGATGATGCGCTATTGCAAAACATCGCTCTGAATCAAGGAGTAGAGAAAATGTTGCAGACACTGAAAAGCCACAATATTTATCTAGCAATAGTAAGTAATAAGAAAAATACTAATTTACGTAAAGAAGTTGCCTATTTTAAACTAGATTCCTACTTTGAAAGAGTGGTTGGGTCATGCGATACTGCAGAAGATAAACCCTCCGCAACTCCACTGCTATTTGCACTAGAAGAGAGTGCATTGCCTATAAATAGAGAAAATGTGTTTTTTGTTGGTGATAGCATCACGGATATTTTGTGTGCACAAAATGCCAATTGTTTACCTATTATATATGGCCAATCAATAAGTGGATACGAAGATTTGTTATGTTTTCAGCATTTTGATAAACTTACAGATTTCATAATAAAATATTTGAAAGATAGGTAATGACCGCTGTTACAGAGATTGCCAGTATACAAAGGCGCTTTTGCGCATATTTAATAGATGTAGCAATTTTATTAATTCCAACTTTATTAATTATACTGCTATTAGAGGATTCTCCGTTGATCTTACATCTATCATACATGTGTGTAAATTGTAGTTACTTCACATATTTTATATCTTCAAAGGCCCAAGCAACTCCCGGCCAACAGTTACTGAATATATATACTATCAATTTAGATAATTCTAAAATAGACTTGAATTTAGCGTTTGACAGAAGCACTTCCCAGTTTTTTCTTCCTTTGTTAAACAGTGTAGCAGTTATCCTTACTGAATTTTTGCAAGATCAGGAAGTATTAATGAATGTCTTGAGTGCATTGAAAGTAATTATAGTGCTACTCACTCTCTGCTGGTATCTAGTTGCTTGTTTTTCTAAAAAGAAACAGACATACCACGACATGCTATTTAATACGGTTGTTATCAAAGGAACTATTAAATGAGTTGCTATAACTATCGTTATCATATAAATTATGCTGATGAATTGAACTAAGGGAAGATTATGAATGAAGAGATAGTAAAACATTTGAATAAATTATTGACCAATGAGCTGACTTCTGTACGCCAGTATCTTTTGCATTTTGCGATTCTCAAAAATAATGGAATTAATAGACTTGCAGAAAAGGTAAAAAATGAGCTTAACGAAGAACTTGAACATGCAAACAAGTTGGCAGAAAGAATTTTGTTATTTAAAGGAGTTCCAAATTTTCAGGATACAAACGAAATATCAAAGCATGATGGAAAGTTTACAAAAGACACAATACGGAAAATCTTAGAAGCTAATTTGAAATTAGAGGGAAAAGGTATTAAGGATATCAAAGAAACGATTTCTATCGCTGAGAAAGAAAAAGATTTTGTTAGTGTAATGTTATTAGAAGAGATGTTAAAAAATGAAGAAGAGCACTTCCATTGGATTGAGAAACAGATTGACCTTATTGAACTAATGGGTGTTGAAAACTATTTAAGAACACAAATATAGAGTGTTAAAAAAAATAGTATTTATTTTAATTGTACCTTGCTTGCTCCTTTTTTTATTAGGATTATGGCAAGTATTCAGATTGAACTGGAAGAATAATATTATCAAAAATATGAGTCTTCCAGTTGTTCATCTATTGCCCAATAACGACCTTGAAAAATTTAACTATAGGCATGTCAAGATCGATGGGATTCTAAGTGACATAGAACTATATGTTTTTGCAGGGCAATATGGATATCATGTGTTATCTCCTATGCTACTTACTACTGGAAATTATATGCTAGTGAACAAAGGAATAGTTAAAGAAAAAAAAGAGGAAAGAGCAAAAATTGAAAAAGTAGCTGCAGGTGGAGTTTTATATTGCAATAGCAGTAAAAGCAAAAATTGGTTTATCAAGAACGATACTACTTCGAATACATGGTTTACCCTGAGTACAGAAGAAATTTCCAATGAGTTAGGTATTAAGCTAGAGAAGTGTGTATTGTGGCCGAACAATTTTGGCAGCAAAGTAGCTATACAGCCAATGAAGCATTTGGAATATGCAATCACTTGGTTTGCACTTTCCTTAATTTGGTTGATTATGTGCGTAATTTACTATAGGCAAAACCTCAATAAAGCTTGAAGCTTTCTGTACATAAAATTAGAGAAGTAGTTATTCATCTTTATCACTACCAAGGTCTTTTAACATACTGTAATTGCCTTTTCTGAATCTACTTTTTAAAGACGTAACTCCACTTTCGCTAATACCACTAAGGCTCAGTGCAGCTCCACCTAGCTGCAATCCTATCTCAGATGTTTCAGGAATAATTTTACTAGCTCCTAGATCTCTATAAACCTCCACATTACTCAGATCTGGTAAGCGTATTACAATATTTACATGCGGAAAATTTGCTGCAACTAAAGAAACAACTTTTTTTATAGTAACTTCATTCTTTATTGAAATAACGAGAGCTTGAGCTCTTTCTATTCCTACCGATTTTAAAATTTCACATCTTGTAACATCTCCAAGATATATAGGAAAACTATCACTTTTTCCTTCTTTGACTATTTTCGATTGAATATCTACAACAACGTAACTTAAATGCTCTGCCGTAAGCATTTTTGTTACCATATATCCCACTCTACCAAATCCAGCAACTATCACATGGTTATAAAGATCTTGTGTATCTGTTTCAACAGCTTCATCATCTAATATTGTTTTCTCAGTGCTAAATGAGTTTGCTATCCAATCTCCAAGCCCCGATAAAAGAGGAGTGAAAGCCATGGTTACTGTAGTTACCATCATAAGTACTTGAGCGATTTCACTTGGTAGCACATTTAGCTCATCTGCTAAGCGAAATAAAATAAATGCAAATTCACCGCCTTGTGAAAGCAGTAACCCAGCTTGTATAGCAGGTGCACTCTTAAACCCAAAAAATCTACACAATATATATATGATAGATGTTTTTAAAACGATAAGGATAATCGATAATAAAGTAATTAGTGGTAACTTATTGAGTAAAAGTTCGGTATTGATGGACATACCAACAGTCATGAAAAATAAGCCAAGAAACAAATCTTTAAATGGCAATACTGCGTGTTCTACTGAGTGTCTATATTCTGTTTCTGCAACTAACAATCCAGCAACAAATGCACCTAATGCTAACGATAAATGGAATTGCTCAGTAATAAATGCTGCTCCTAATACTATTAAAAGCGTTGTTGATATAAAGATCTCATTACTTTCCATTTTAGCAATAACCGAAAATAAAGGTCTAAGCAATAATCTACCAGTTATAAATATCAGCACTAATGCAATAGCTGCTTGCACCAATGAACCTGCCAATGAGCTTATCAGGCTGTGCTCAGAATTGCCAGTAAGTAAAGGTACCAATACTATTAATGGTACCACTGCAAAATCTTGCATTAATAGCACTGCTATCGACAACCTACCAACCTGACTTGCTTGAGAACCTTTTTCTTGCAGAACCTGCAACACTATTGCTGTTGAGGATAGCGCAAGCCCACCACCAATAACTGTTGCTATATTCGTATTCACTCCGAAAGCAAGAGCGATGCACCATATTGCTACCATGGTAACTATAACTTGAAGAGAACCGAACCCAAATACATGAATACGCATAGCGATCAGGCGTTCAAATGTCAATTCAAGGCCTATAATGAATAATAGAAAAACTACACCAAATTCTGCAAGATTATCCATTGCTTCAGCTGAGTGTATCAGATTAAATCCGTGAGAACCAATAACTGCACCTGCAACGAAGTAACCAAGCACTGGACTAATATTCATTTTCCAAAATGCTATGACTATAAACACAGCAGCAGAAAGCAAAATTATAATATCAAACAAATGCTGAGAGCCACTGTGCATGATATTTAACCTGTAGAATTAGACCATTTAATTGAGCAGCCAATACTTGATTTTTGGTCAATTGGAGAATTACCAGTTTCTGCAATAAATTTCATAGCTTGAAATAAGTCACTACTTCCTACTTCATAGCTTTGAACCTTTTCTTTTTTTGTGTCGTTAAAACGTCCACGATAGCAAAGGTTTAAATTGGAATTAAAGCCGAAAAAGTCAGGAGTGCAAACAGCCCCGTATTCTTTAGCTATTTTCTGTGTACTATCAATTAAATATGGAAATATAAACTTATTTTCCTTGGCAAAATTAATCATATTTTCAAAGGAATCTTCTGGATATTCATTTACATCATTTGGCATTATTGCAATGGTGTTTACCTGATAATCTTTTTTCAATTGATCAACATCGCTTACCAGATTGCTAATAATTGACTGAACGTAAGGACAGTGATTGCATATAAACATTATAATAAGACCATTTTTTCCACAACAGTCACTTAATGCATAATATTTATTGTCTACTCCCAAAAGATTAAAATCTTTTGCAGTAAAACTAAAATCGACTTTAGGAGTATTCAGAGCAACCATAGACTATTATTATACCACATGTAATTTACGGTCTTATTATTTAAATGTCAAACGGTTTCTATGTATACTGTTTGCATATTCTTTTTTAGTATTATAATTATAAAACTTATGTTCATAACTTTCGAAGGAATAGACGGCTCTGGTAAAACAACACAATCTAAGCTACTTGCAAATCATTTTAAGCAAATTCGCGGCGAAAATAATGTGGTATTGACTCGAGAACCAGGTGGCACTAACTTTGCAGAGAAGGTAAGAGGAGTATTGTTAACGAATAATATTGATTCTATTTCTGAACTCTTGCTACTTATCTCGATGAGGCGCGAACATATGAAAAAATTAATATTACCAGCTCTTGCAGAAGGAAAAATAGTGATTTGTGATCGGTTTATTGATTCAACTATTGCATATCAAGGATATGGGTTTGGAGTTGACTTAGGGCTAATAAGGGACTTACATAAGCTAGTGGAAATTAAATATCCAGATATTACATTCATTCTAGATATTGATGTTAAAGTTGGGTTAAATAGAGCAAAAGACAAGAATAAATATGAAGAAATGGATGTTAATTTTTACAATAAGGTCAGAAAAGGATTTCAGGAAATAGCCATAAAAGAGCCCGTTAGGTGCAGTGTTATCACTGGAATTGAAACAAAAAATGATAATCACGTACACAATGAAATTATTGATAAAATCACCTAGCTTGTGATAGAAAATTATCAATTTCAGGTAACATTATTTCATATGAATAACTTTTTGTTTGAGTAGCTAAAAAATCCTGTATTTTGTCTGGATCTTCTTCACTTATCATCTTATATGCCCTTGCGAGGTTCATTAATTCACTTCTATTTTTTTTATTGCTTACTTCAGTAATAGTAAAAAATTGATCAAAATGGTCTAAGAGGTCTTTATTTTTTATTGAAGACACAATATCGTCAATTTCTTTCACATATAATGCAAGTTTGTGTGCTTTACTACGATCTTCAAAACAAAGATTAACAAGCACGTTACGAAACCTATCTTTCGTAGTACTTCTCACTTCTGCTAATAAGGACTTAATATTTTCTTGGCAATGCACTCTCTTTACCGATTCAGCCGGTTCAACCATACCAAGAACATTCTTTACCAAAGATTTTTCTTCACAACTAAATATGAACATGTAATAACCCATCGATAAAGTGAAGAGCAAGAACATAGCCGGAAGTAAAAACGGAGCTAATACATTTTGTGACGCAGGGAAAATAAACCAGGTAACAGTTGCTATTGACACAGTTACAAATAATCCTGATAAACATAATTGTGCTTTTCTTCTATAATTCTGATCAATAACTGTACTTACACCAATAGAAGCTATATCAATCATTACTCACACCTCATTAAACATTAATACTAACTGAATGATAGCATTATTGTGATGAAAATGCAATATTATGAATATTTTAATACAATTTATATTGACAGTTACAATTCTGAATGTTTTATTGCAGCGTTAGCTGATTAGCATTTTTAAGATGAGGTCAACTCTCATAGAGAGAGGATTTTTTTACTTTCTCATTCTTCTCATTTTCTTCTCTAACAATTTTTTTTCCGTTTAGTATATCCTTTATTTCATCTCCTGTTAAAGTTTCAAACTCCAGTAGATTTTCAGCAATAAGCTCTAAGCCTTTCTTATGCTTGGTCAAAATGTCTTTTGCTTTTTCATAGCAAGAAGATATGATTTTTTTCACTTCTTCATCTATGAGCTTTAGCGTATCTTCAGATGTCATATGAGGATGTTGTGGATCTTGCTGCTCACGATTGTGATACACTAGCCCTATCTCATCATTCATTCCACATTTTTTTACCATAGCACGTGCTATGTTAGATGCTTGTCGTATATCAGAAGACGCGCCACTTGTAACTTTATCGTAGCCAAAAATTAACTCTTCTGCTGCCCTGCCACCCATGGCAACAGTTATATCTGCTATCAGCTTTTCTCTTGTGTGGGACACTCTATCTGTTTCCGGTAGTCTCATAACTAAACCTAAGGCCATACCTCTTGGAATGATTGTTGCCTTGTGTATAGGATCAGAAGCAGGCATATTAACCGCAATTATCGCATGACCAGCTTCATGGTATGCAGTCAGTCTCTTTTCCTCTTCTGTCATAATTAGGGATCGTCTTTCTACGCCCATCATTACTTTATCACGTGCATATTCAAAATCATCCATGGTAACAATTTTCTTGTTTCTTCTTGCAGCGATAAGTGCAGATTCATTCACCAAATTTGCTAGATCAGCCCCTGAAAAACCTGGTGTTCCTCTTGCAACTGTTTTCACGTTTACATCTGGTGCTATTGATATTTTCTTTATATGAGTATTTAATATCTTTTCACGCCCATTTATATCGGGTAAAGAAATAGTAATCTGTCGGTCAAAACGACCAGGTCTAAGCAGTGCTGGATCTAAGACATCCGGACGGTTAGTCGCAGCAATTATTATTACACCTTCATTAGACTCAAAGCCATCCATCTCAACTAATAACTGATTTAATGTTTGTTCTCTTTCATCATTGCCGCCACCAAGACCAATGCCACGATGTCTACCCACCGCATCTATCTCATCTATAAAAATTATACAAGGAGCATTTTTCTTGCCTTGATCAAACATATCACGAACACGGCTCGCACCAACACCAACAAACATTTCAACAAAATCAGATCCAGAAATGCTAAAGAATGGCACATTAGCTTCTCCTGCAATTGCACGAGCAAGTAAAGTTTTACCAGTTCCAGGAGAGCCAATTAAAAGGCACCCTTTTGGTATTTTTCCACCTAATATTTGAAATTTTTGCCTTTGTTTAAGGAAATCAACGATCTCTACTAGCTCTTCTTTTGCTTCATCAATTCCAGCAACATCATCAAATGTTACTTTTTTTCCACTAGTCATGAGTCTAGCCCTTGACTTGCCAAAGCTTATAGTTCTGTTGCCTCCCGCTTGTGTTTGTTTAAGAAAGAATAGCAAAAAGCCAATAAAGATAAATGTTGGGACCCATGAGATAAGTAATCCACCAATTACGTTCATGGCAGAATCTCCAGTTGAAAAGGAGAATCTCACTTTTCTATCATGTAAATTTTTTATTAGGTCGCTATATATGACACCGCTTGAATTGAAACTTGAACCGTCCCTGAACTTGCCTTCAATGCTCTGGTTTTTTATGACAATATTTTCTACATCATTGTCTTCTAGTCTAGTTAAAAATTCCGAAAAAGGTATAATTGTTTTACTTTTACCTACATTTCCGCTGAATTGAATATAAGCAACTGAAATAAGAACAATAATTACTAACCAGATCAATAAGCCTTCTAAAAATTTTTTCATTTCTATTTCTAACTAAATACTAATCAAGCTTACCAAATTTTGTTTTATCGTGCTATTAATAATGCATTGAACCTTATCGTCATTGGTATTTTTTCCGTTATAATTTACATCAGGATAAGCAAGCACCTTGCTATCTTTTTGTACTGTAGGCAAAGAGTAGAAAACTTCAGGGCAGCAGTTGTAATCCTTCAGAAATTCAGGAACTTTTTGTGTTTTTTTTAATGGAGCGATGATAACTGAACACCCTTGATTTCCGAGTATTGTGCAGCTAAATCTGTTATCCCATTGGGTAGGTTCATTTAAAGGTAGGTTTACGGTAATTTCTTGTATCCTTGACGATTCTCTAATTATTAAGATATTTTCTCCATACTTTCTTATTTTACACCCAGAAAGTGTACAGTTAACATTACTATCCTTTTGCAATATTCTATTAAATATTGCAATGAGGCTGCTGTACCTTGGTTTATAATGTTTACTGGCAATTGCCATTATAGAGTAAAGAAGAAGCCTCAAGGCTATTTCCTCTGGCAATTGATAAAATTCACTTAGTTTAATTTCAATATAACCAAGATCATGCACATTAACGCAGTCATTAAACGCAAGGCGTGTGTAGTGCATCAACGCTTTTGCAGCTCTTTTCATATGAAGGGCTGTGAGGCATATTCGCTCTGTTAAAATCTCTTGATTATCACTTGCTTTAAGTAAGTTACGGTATAAAGTTCGTCTGTATTTTAAGTCATGATTGCTTCTATCTTCGATCCATTTTAACCGATGAAGCTTAGCGTACTTTTCTATTTCACTACGACTAAAATTTAACAATGGCCTAAATATATAAATACCATTTAGGAAAGACTTGTAGTCCATTGATGATAATCCATCTACGCCACTACCTCGCTCTAATCTTAACAAGAACGTTTCTGCTTGATCATCTTTGTGATGAGCAACAAGTAAATATTTAACATTATTATTTTTACACCACTCTGCTAGTAACTTATACCGTGCTTTTCGTGCCTGTAACTGAATATTGCCTTTAATATTTTGCTTCTCCCAATTTAATATGAACGATTCCTTTGCTCCAAGTTCCTTTGCATAACTTACAACAAAATCAGCTTCTTTTTGAGACTCTGGACGTAATCCATGATTTACTGTTAATGCTATAGGAAGTGAAAGCTTGTTTTTTTTTGCCCAGTTAGTCATTAAGTGCAGTAAGACTATACTATCTACACCACCTGATACTGCAACTGCAACTTGATTGTTATAGAAAGCAAAACTATTAACCACATTTTGAAATAATAACTCTAATTCCATTATGTCTCTTGATGGCCAGACAGGTCAGATCTCTTACGTCATACCGCGACTTATTTGTGGTATATATAGATCCCGCTAACAAGCAACGAAATATGACAAGTTTGTCCTTTTTTGTCTACCCCAGTGCCCTTTCTTTATGTCATCCCAGTGTTTGACACTGGGATCCAGGTTTTAATGCAAGAAACTATTTCTTTATTCCAGAAAATGAAAATTCCACTCTACGATTTTTAGCATGCTCTTTTTCATATTTAGAATTTCTAGAATCATCTTTTACATTAACCAAAGGCTCAGTTTCACCTTTAGAAGCAGTTTTTATTCTGTTTTCTATGTAGGGTGTACAACTAACCATAAATTTTTTAGCTGCATCAGCCCTTCTAGCGCCTAGCGCAAGATTATATTCATGAGAACCACGGTTGTCAGTGTGACCAGTTAAAGTAACCTTCGCGTCAGGGTTATCTTGTAACACCTCCATTACGTCAAGTAATGCATCTGCACTTACTTCAGCAATACTAGATTCATCATAACCAAAGAAAACTCTTTTATCACCTATCTGCTTAACAACAGAATTTATTTTATTTGTTGTATTTGCTCCTTTTTTTGGGCAAGAACTTACACCAGTAAGTAATAAACAAAAACAGCACATTATAACCAGTCTACTCCACATTACTAAACCTCCATAAATTTTAAATAGTGCGTAACTTTAATTTCAGTAGCTAATATCTCTCCATATTGTAATATAGTCAAGAGAAATAAAATACTAAATACTTTTTCTACAACCTTACAATTAATTTTCCTATAATATGCTGGACTCTGAATAGAAAAATCCAATAAAAGAATAAAAAGTACAATTTTTTATTGTACTTTAAGCAAATATACTTTTAACTTTATTATTAATCTATTACGGTATTAAACAGATGTTTTCTAAAATAATGAACAAATATGCAATCTTATAAGTTTTTAGAGGAAGTATTATATAGGGTAAAGAATATCGAAAATACGCTAAAAGTACTAAACCAAAGCCAATTGAATATAGAGGACAAAGTTGAACAAATGAGTCTTCTAGAAGAAATCAGACATGAAATTATCTCTCATGACGCAATAAAGGAATCATTAGCAGATGCTCTTGGTAACAAAAAAAGTGCAAGTACTCAGCAGCTAAAGTTAATAGAGAGAATACATAAAAGCAACAGTGCTGTTCCTATTGATTTAGTAAAGTCTTTATCCAAAGCTAAGGTTGAATGCCAAAATTTATGGAAGCTATCTCATTCTGAAACCAGTAACTTAGAAAAACTAAAAGAACGTTTTACTGATTTAATCACACTCATTCGCGAAGTAGCTTCTATAAAATCGCAGCAATTAAAATGCTCAAAATACGACTCACTGCTTGCTGACTATGACTCTGATATCACAGAAAAGAATATAAGGGAAGTATTCCCCAAGGTAGGCAAATTTTTTAGCGAAAATGTAGATAAAATAATTGAAAAGCAGAAAAAGGATAAGGATAAGGTTACTAATATACAAAAAGTTGCTACTCAGAAACAGATTGAACTTGGCTCATTATGTTTACAGCAAATGGGTATTGCACTAAATGAGATTCGTACTTCTTATTACTACCCTATAGATTATGATGAATCTGATTTTTGTTATGGTTTATTTTCACTTTTACGGCATAGTGGTTATGCAATTTATCAAAAATGTTTAGCGCAAAATTCTATAAGTAGTCCAATTACGAGACATGTTATGTATGAAACTCAAGGGTTATTCATGGAAAGGATGATTGGAACATCCAGAGAATTTATTGAGTTTATTCAACCACACATAAAAGAGAAATTTGCTATAAAAGGCAAAACTAACGAGAAAGTTAGCAGTGTTGAAAATTTGTACTTGATTTTCAATGAAATAAACCTTTCTTCTTTTTTAAAAAATGCAGATGAATTTAGTCTGTTAGCTCATATTATGTTGAGAACTAGGTTAGAACAAGATATAATAAATGGTACATTGGAAGTCAAAGACCTGCATGATGCGTGGCTGGAAGGTATGAAGCACTATAAAATTCCAGTAAAAGCTGAAAATGAGCTAAACACTTATTTTCAAGATGAATATTGGGCAAGCGGTGTTATGGGCTACTTTCCTATAAAAATTATTGCTTTAATTGCTGCTGTGCAGATTTTCTCTTGCGTTAAAAAGAATCATTACGAATCATTAAGTGCTATAATAAAAGGAGATTTTAGTTTACTTATCAGTTGGTTATCTCAAAATATATACAGTGCAAAGTGTGGCCTGGAACTGCTAAAAAAAGTAACAGGTAAGGGTTTAGACGTTGAGTGTGTTACTTACTACTTATCTGAAAAGTATAATTTGTCTTAATAAATGGTTTTCTTGAGTTATGTATGAATTTTGTTCGAAAATTAACCGGAAAGTTTTATAGCCTTTTTACTTTCAAAGGTTTGTTTGCTAGCGATATTGCTATAGACCTTGGTACTGCAAACACTTTAGTTTATCAGAAAAATCAGGGAATAGTGCTTGATGAGCCTTCAGTTGTAGCAAGAATAAAAGAAAAAGGAAGTTACGTTCCTTATGCTTTTGGTAAAAAAGCTAAAATGATGCTTGGGAAAACGCCTGGAGAAATAGAGGCGATAAGGCCCTTAAAGGATGGAGTTATTGCTGATTTTAAAAGTGCGGAAGAAATGCTAAAATATTTCATACGCAGTGCAAACACAAAATTCACTGTTAATAAACCTAATATTATCATATGCGTTCCATCTGGATCCACGCCAGTTGAAAGGCGTGCTATACAAGATGCAGCAGAAAGTGCTGGTGCAAATGAAGTATTTTTAATTGAAGAACCAATGGCTGCAGCAATCGGAGCTGGGCTCCCGGTTACTGAACCTGAGGGTTCTATGATTGTTGATATAGGAGGCGGTACAACTGAAGTTGCAATTATTTCTTTAGGCGGAATTGTTTATTCACGTTCTGCCAGAGTAGGTGGCGATATTATGGATGAAGCAATAAAATCATATATTCGTGAAAATCATAAGTTATTAATCGGTGAAACAACCGCTGAGAAAATTAAGAAAAGCATAGGTTCAGCCAGTCTGCCAGGTGAAAATAACAAAGAGGGAATGATAATTAAAGGCAGGGATTTAGTGAGTGGCATGCCAAAAGAAATGCTTTTATCAGAATACCAAGTTGCAGAGAGTTTAATAGAGCCTGTACATCAGATAATTTCTGCTATTAGGACTGCACTGGAGAGCACTCCACCTGAACTTTCTTCTGATATAGTCGATAAAGGAATAATTTTATCCGGTGGCGGCGGATTATTGCGTAACTTGGGCAAAGTTATCAGTGAAACAACAAAACTACCAGTTCGTGTTGCAGATGACCCACTTTGTTGTGTTGCTCTGGGTAGCGGAAAAGTGCTTGAAAACATGGATTATTTTGGCCATGTTTTATTTAAGCAGGATTAAATTATTTTTAAAGGTAGTTCATCGAATTTTATAGCAAATTTTACCTCAAGCATAAAGATGTCATCCAAGTAGCCAACACTGGGATCCAGAAAAATTGACTATAAACAAGTATGCTGTTTCGATGAAATTGTGTAATAGAAACTAGATTCCAGTGTCAGCTACTTGCATGACACCAAGTTTGTGTTTATAAATTAAGGCGATTATGCTAAAAGAATTTGAAATAGAACCTCTGCTAAAAGATAAAGCTCCGCACCAGACCAAGGCTGTTGTTGCAATGTCCGGGGGAGTTGATAGCTCCGTTGCTGCAGCACTGCTACATAACCTTGGGTACAAAGTGGTAGGTGTGACTCTTCAACTCTATGGCACCGACGGTAATGCTAACGCAAGAAAGGGCGCATGCTGCGCTGGACAGGATATTTATGACGCTAAGCGTGTAGCTGAAAGTGTTGGCTTTCCTCACTATATTTTAAACTATGAGGAAATATTCAAAAAGGAAGTAATAGAGGATTTTGCGAGTACCTATATGCGTGGGGAAACTCCCATACCATGCGTGAGATGTAACCAAACGGTAAAATTTCGTGATCTATTGCAAGTTACAAAAAATCTTGGTGCGGATGTGCTCGTAACAGGACATTACGTGAGAAGGTTAGAAAAAAATGGTGAGGTAAAGTTGTGCAGAAGCATTGATAAAAGTAAAGATCAAAGTTATTTTTTGTTTGCTACAACTCAAGAGCAATTGAAGCTTTTGCGATTTCCACTAGGTGGGTTCTATAAAAGTGATATAAGAAAATTAGCAAAGTATTTCAGCTTACAAATTTCTGAAAAGCCGGACAGTCAAGATATATGCTTTGTTTCCGAAAGCTATAGTAAAACAATAGCTAAATTAGCTCCACAATCTGTACAGAAAGGTAAAATAGTGGATGTTAATGGAAAAGTGCTAGGCGAGCACAGTGGCATAGTAAATTTTACAGTGGGGCAAAGAAAGGGCTTGGGTATCGCACACAATGAACCTCTTTATGTGATAAAAATTAATACAGAAAATAATGAGGTTATAGTAGGTCCGATCAACGTATTAATGCAAAAAAAAATATTGATCAAGGAGTTAAATTGGTTAGAACAACCAAAGGAAGGTATGGAAGTAACTGTGAAGCTGAGATCATCACATGCGGGAAGTTTAGCAACAATACATTCAACTGACGAAAAAAATAAAGCCTGTGTCATTTTAAACGACGATTACTTTGGCATCAGTCCAGGTCAAGCCTGTGTAGCGTATAAAGATGAGCAAGTTATCGGCGGTGGATGGATATGCTCTTAACTAAAAGCTTTAATGCAGAGTGTAAACATACAATAGACTTCTTGCATAACCATATAACAGAAACGAAAAAACTTCCTTGACAAACCTCGCCAGCCCCCTTATCATGAAACTGAAGCTATTTATTTATCTTCTCTGTACAGATTAAATGACAAAAAAACTCACGTATCTGGCGTCTCATGTTTAATTTTTTGCACTATGTGCACTCTATGTCTTTATCAAATTTCTGGGTTTTTACCTACACAAGCTGAAATACGCTTATAAAGCATTTAAAACATTAAAAAACGCCAACTTAAAAAATGGATAGTGAATAACTAGCTACCCTAGGGTTTCTTTTGCCTTTTTTTCTGTTTAGTAAATTTCTTAACGTTTATAATTTAGATTAGTTGCGGCTTAAAAGCAGCTAAATCGCGGTTATTAAGTGTTTAGAATAAAAAAACGCCATACTTGAAAGTATAATGTAAGTAATTAGCCAACCACGGGGCTTCTTTTGCCTTTTTTTGTTTGGTAAATTTCTTAATGTTTGTAGCTAAACGACAACCGTCATCCCAGCGGGATCTAGAGATACCGCGAATGAATCGCGGTATGACGGTTCGCGGCGGCATAAAGATAAGTCTCGTCATCCCGCTGCGTGTTAGCGGAATCTCTTGTTAGCGCTGCGGCGGTATGACGGTTCGCGGTGGCATGACGATAAGCCTTGTCATCCCGCTACGTGTTAGCGGGATCTATGTTGAGAGATACCGCGAATGAATCGCGGTATGACGGTGTAGATAGTATCCCGCTGCGTGTTAGCGGGATCTCTTGTTAGTGCCGCGGCGGTATAGCTATACCTTTTTCTACTTAGTTTGGGTTATGCAAGAAGTCTAATAACATTTATTGCTATTTTGCCATGTATCCCTTATACTATAAAGTAGAACATTATAGGTTTCAGCAATGATAAAAGAAATTGAAGAACTAATAAAAATTGTTGGTAAGGGTAATTTATTAGAGACGTTATTTATTTTTTTAGGTAGCTTTCAACATGCTGACTTAGGTCGTTTTATGGATCACAGAAATCATTTTGGTTTGTCTGAATTCATTAGAAAAAAGAGGAACCATTAGATAAATATTTTAACTTAAAATTTAGTCTACAAGGGCTGTTTTTAATTTATGCTCAAGCTTATCAAATTCTAAGTGAAAACAATAACCTGAATACTAAAGATGTCATAGATAAAATATATGAAGTTATTAAAGGATCTGAGTTAAATGAATATATAAATGAAGTAGTAGATGGAAGAAAATTAGATTTACTTAACATCTTAGCAAATCCAAAGAGAGAACCAATATTTAAAACAGAAGAAGATTTTGAAAATAAAGTACTCATTGGTCTTAGAAAGTTACTAAGTGAAGGAAATACATTAAACAAATATGACAGAGAATTTGCATTAAATAAGTGCGTTATCAGCAGCTATTATTCCATTCATGACATAAAAGCAGATAAAGATATAGCATTGTTCTTTTCTTTGGGTGGTCACTATAAAGAACTTTCGTCATCTAACAAAACAGTAAAAAGAGAAGTATTAGAGATATGTGAGAATCAGTTAATAGAGAGCTATATAATGTTCTTAGCTGGCAAACTACACATGATCGGATTATCAAGTAGAGATAAATATACAATCGACCATGAGAATGTGGATCGGCAAGAGAAAGCATTGAAAATGGATGGATTAATATATCCTATAAATACAAAAAACACCCTAGAGCAACTGTTAAAAAACCAAAATAGTGATGAATTTGAACAATTAATAACGAGCCCTGATAATATATACTACTCAGTGCTGCAAGAAGAGAATGAATGTAGGCCAAATCCTATCACCAGCAAGAAAAAAGAAAAAGACCATAAAAACACAGTCTGTAAACTTATTTTAGGTATGTTTGTATTATCTGTTGGGTTATATGTTGCTGATTATTTCTTTATGGAGCAAAAATTATTTAATCCAATAAAAGGTGTCCTACCACAGGATAATTTTGCTAATCTAGTAATTGCTGCAGTGCTTACTATCGTAATAGTATATGCTTTATTTCAATTATCACAGGAACCACCACTTTCAACAGTCAATAAGATGACGAATGAAAATTTAGGACAGCCCGTGCAAAATAAGTTTAGAATTACATAAATGTAGCAACTTAAAAGCATATATTGTATAATGCTTATTCTTAAGTTAAGAGGTAATTTATGGATTTAAGTAAAATAACAGCAGGACCAAATGCGGTGAATGTGGTAATTGAAATAAGTGCGAATGCTGAGCCTGTAAAGTATGAATTTAATAAAGAGCTTGGGTTGTTACAAGTTGACAGATTTTTGTCTACCTCAATGACTTATCCTTGCAATTATGGGTTTATACCAAATACCTGTGCAGGTGATGGTGATCCTGTGGATGTTTTGGTGCTAACTCAATTTCCCTTAGCATCTAGTGTTTTAATATCGGTGCGTCCAATAGGCGCATTACTCACTAAAGATGAAAAAGGAGAAGATGAGAAAATATTAGCAGTGCCTGTTTCCAGTGTTGATAGCTATTATGACAATATAAAGGACTATTCTGACTTATCTAAAAGCCTACTAGATAAAATTACTCATTTCTTTTCTCATTATAAAGATCTGGAAAAGGGAAAAACGGTAGCAGTTGGAGAATGGGTTGGTGTGGAAGAAGCAAAGAAAATCATTGAAAAAAGCAGAAATTAGTTTTTATTGATTTATAGCTAAAGTGGCTTAGGTTTGCCCACAATTTGAAAAACAACAAATTCGTCATTCCGCTACTTGTTAGCGGAATCTATACCGCGCACAACTGTACGAACATTGCAATATGGCACATAGTAAACGATGTCATTCCAGTGCGTGACACTGGGATCCAGACTTTCCGTAAAAACGTTATATTTTAACATAACACTTATATGCTCACCAACTTAGTGCTAATCAAAATCCTGGATCCCAGTGTCTGGGCACTGGGATGACAAGAAAGGGAGCACTGGAATTTTTGTTTCAGCATTAGCCATGCATCTGAACAGATACAAATATTGCAATTAAAAGCATTAGACAGGCGGTAGAGGTCTTGGTATTATATAATCTTTAGGTTCTAAATTTGGAAGGGTGGCCGAGCGGCTGAAGGCGGCGGTTTGCTAAACCGTTATACGACCCAAAAGTCGTATCGAGGGTTCGAATCCCTCTCCTTCCGTATACTGTTTTTAGCACGGTTTAAATTCGCTATATTAGCATGTTTTTAGCCTATTTACCAGCGTACCTGATTTTGTTGCAATGGTTTTTATTTCCATTGTCACTGAGATCACTATTAAAAAGTTGGCTAGCATTGACTCAGTATTTATTATAGAATTGGTTATTAACTTTACTTGTATGTATAAAATACTAATTTTACTGTTGATAGTGTTGCCACTTAGGTTGCTTGCAACCGAGATTGAAATTATTGCAGATGTAAATGGCGAGCCAATTTCAAATTTAGATATCGAAAAACGCATCAACTTTATAAATTCATTGTTTGGCACTCAAAGTGTTAATCAAAAAGAAGCAAAACCTCAAATTCTTAGGGAGCTAATAGACGAAATTATCATTATCAATGAAGCACAGAGGCTGAATATAAAATTGAGCAACGAGGAGTTAGATAATGCTGTCATGTTATTTTTAACCCAAAGTTTTAAACTTAATGCTAATGAAGTTGATCAATACATAGAGAAGCATAATATAGATCTTGGTATTTTAAGAAAACAAATAAAATGTCAGTTACTGTGGAGCAAAATTATTGAAGTAAGAATTGTGCCATTTATTAATATAAGCGATAAAGAAGTAGATGATGTAAAAAGGCAAACAGAAAAGCCGGATTATCTTATCACGTTCCAAGAGTTTATAATTCCTGATCAAAAAGACAAGGACGTTTATGGTATAGCTGAAGATTTAGTAAAAAAATTACGCAACAGTAATAACCCAGAATCTCCAATAAAGATGCGTAAAGCAACAGTTAATTTAAGTCAGCTAAAAGGAAAACTCAAGAGCGTTTTAGAAGGATTAGAAACCAGCGACATAGCAGGTCCATTCAGTTTCAGTGAAGGTTACTCCGTTATAAAAGTAATAGATAAAGTACAACTTAATCATGCACTGCTGGAAAGCACTTTAAAATTAAAACAGATTGTGGTTGAAGGTTCAGAAAGTTTATTGAATAATTTTAAAGAGCAAAAGGTCAGTTGTTTAAATTTTGATAAATTGGCAGATAATTTTAAGCTGCCAAACGCAAAAGAATTTGAAATAAAAATGCGAGATTTAAATCCTGATTTACAGATTTTATTTAGTAAAACAAGTGTGAATGAAATAGTAGAATTGAGAGAAAATGGCACTGCAAAGTTGATGATGTTGTGTGATATCAAGAGTAATGTAGCGGGTATAGAAGCAATCAAACAGAAAATGTACCAACAAAAGATTATGATACAAAGCAACTTGTTATTAGATGATATGCGTAAAAATGCAGCTATCAGTTATCGGTATAGTTGAAGTCAGAGAGTGTTCTTGTCTTTGTGTATAGAACTATATAAATTACTTTGTTCTATAAAATTTCAAAAAATTTGAACAAATGCAGTTAAAATAGCACATGAAGAATATAATGCTAATTGGTGGTGGAGTTGGAAATGCAGTGTTATTTTCGATAGGGAAGGCATGTCTTGAAAATAATAACAAGGTTTTGTACTTTGCTGGCTATAAGAAGTTAAGTGATGTATTTAAACGAGCACTGATAGAGCGTGCATCAAATGCAGTAGTTTGGGCATGTGAAGAAGGATTGATAGAAACAAGCAGAGATCAAGATAAATCCTTTCATGGTAATATAGTTGATGCAATAGTCTCTTATCAACAAGGAAGATTAGGTATTAATTTGAACGTTATAGATAAAATTATCACTATTGGTTCTGACAAAATGATGAAAGCTGTGAATGAAGCTAGAAAAACAATTTTAAAGCCATATCTAAAATCAGGCCACATAGCAATATCATCAGTTAATTCTCCTATGCAGTGTATGATGAAAGAAATCTGCGCTCAGTGTGTGCAGCAGCATATAAATGCGAAAACAGGAGAAAGGAGTTTTGTTTATAGTTGCAGTAATCAAGACCAGGATATGGAGTTTATTGACTTTGACTTTTTAAGTGAGCGTTTGAAGCAAAATAGTTTACAAGAAAAACTTACTGCGAAATGGATAGATCATGTTCAAAGATATTAAACAGCACAAAAAGGAAATAAGAGAGCAATATAGAACTATAAGAAAAGATATTGATGAAAGTTATTCCAGTTATGCAGCAAATTCCCTTATTAATCTCTTTAATCAGAACTTAAGCTACGTTAAAGGCAAAACAATAGCAGCTTACATTCCAATGGACGGGGAAATAGATGTTGTCCCTTTGATGTGTCGTTTGCTCGATTTAGATTATAAAATAGCAATTCCTAATAAAAATAAGTTACTAAAATTTGAGGAATGGAACGAAACAAATGAAGATGTAATTCCCGACACAATCATTACTCCTGTTATTGCTTTTGATGATCATTTTAATAGATTGGGTTTTGGCGGTGGTTGGTATGACACAATGATGAAAAAATTACGGCCGCTTGGAAAAATATTTATAGGTGTAGCCTATGAGAAACAATATTGTAAAGATTTACCTGTAGAAAAACATGATCAAAAATTGGATATTATAATCACTGAAATGTGTGTTAGGTGTAGAAGTGGATTGCTCAAAAAAGTGGATAAAAAGGAGTAGCGTAACCCCACTTTCTGATAGTAATTTTTGCGTAAAAAAATGCATCAACTTGGTCCTGTGATTCCTCCTTCACTCACTCGTGCAGCACTTGAAATACCTAAGTGAGAAGATGGCTTCATTGCTGCAACTTTCTCATCAACAATTTTTTCTACCTCCTCTATTTTACCCTCACCAATGGCCATAATTTTAGATTGAAATTTCTCCATAAGTTCCTCAAGTGCTTCCTTATCACTTTCATAAGTACTAGTACCTTTTTCTCTAAGCTTTTTCATATCATCTTCTGAAAAATTTTGAATAGTTCCATTCTTTACTAACTCTTGTATAGCAGATCGCTGCCCTTCATTTTGAAGCATGCCTATGACCTTTGCTTTACTCTGGGCGTTTTTTATTTTTTCACCTTCTTCGGACATATTATAGCCTATAATCTCTTGAGCCAAACTGTTGTATAATTTACTAAAGTTATCTTTTTTTGGCCCAACCTCAGGCAATTTATCCCCTAAATTTTTAGATAAACTTTTCACTGCTTTTCCTGCATCAATCGCACCTTCTTTTATTTTTTCCCCTGCCTTTACTATACCTATTCCTGCATAACGTGCTCCAATACCTACAAGTGCTATTAATGTAGCAAGCACAATAAGTGGAGAAAATGCTGCTCCTAATACCATTACGGCAGAAGCTATTCCAATTTTTTTATTTGCAGATGCTGATTTAAAATAATTGACTAGATTGTCCAGTGGACCTTTATTATTATTTATAACATTACTTATTGCTTGCTGATTAACAGATTTTAACGCCTCTTCTATTATTTTTGAGTCAACATTTTCAGAAGTTAAACCTTCAAGCGCTTCTTCAATGAATTTTATAAATAATTCTTTGTTGACCTCCTTTTGCAAGCCTTGGTCATTAATCGCTAAACCTAAATCTTTGAGGTTCATCCCTTTAACTTGTTCTGATAGGGTTGTAAATAACTCTTTTTTCCCCTCTTGTGAGGATTGTGCAATACTTTCTATTATATCTGAAATAGCTTTTCTTAGTTCTGGATAGTCAGTGTCAAAAAACATACTATTGCTAGATTCCATATTCAGCTTCGTTGATTATAAATATGCCTAATTATACATACTAATCATTAATTATATTATAATTGATATAACATACCCCTTTCCAAATATAGAATTTGTATTAAAATATCTAGATTATATGAAATCAAGGTACTTTATGGGTGAAAAAAAATTAAAAGCTGCTGTGGTCTTATCAGGGTGTGGTCACCTTGACGGTGCAGAGGTAAGAGAAGCGGTTTTAAGTTTGCTTGTGCTTGATCAGCAGGAAGTGGATGTTAAATGCTTTGCACCTGATATCAATATCACACAAGTTATGAATCATAGAACAAAAGAGGCAACAAAAGAAAAAAGGAATGTACTTGTGGAAGCAGCAAGAATCGCAAGAGGCGAAATATATGACTTAAAAGAAGCCAAAGCTGAAAATTTTGACATGCTAGTTGTACCTGGTGGATACGGGGTTGCGAAAAATTTATCTGACTTAGCTGAAAGTAAAGACATGGTGACAGTAATGCCTGAATTTGAAAGATTAGTTTCAGAATTTTTTGTTACAAAAAAGCCAATAGGAGCGATATGCATATCTCCAGCCATCATTGTTTCAATTTTAAGTAGCAAGATAGGTAAAGAAGAAAGTAAGGTTAAGGTAACTATAGGAGATGACAAAGAACAGTTGATAGAAAAGCTTGGCGGCGAACACATAAAGTGCGATACAGAGTTATCAATAGAAGACGAAGAACATAATGTATTTTCCTGTTCTGCTTATATGCGTAGCGACGAAAGTACATACTCTGTATATCAAGGGATAAAGCATATGATTGACAGCATGGTAAAAAAGATTAACAAAAAAACTAAACAGCCATTCCTATAAGGTGTACTAAATAAGACTTCTCTATTAATCACACAATTAACTGTTGAATTTTACATTTCTAGCTGTATTATGGCTACGTAACTAAAGTAACTTAGGTTTATCGACGCTTTACTACTTGTTAGCGGTGTGGTGTAGTGGCCATATATGTTTAGTTCTTTTTTTTAAGGTATTTTGTATGTCAGATCTTTTCTATATTGAAACTACGTGTTGTGTGGACGGTCAGTGTGATGTCTATACAGGGGAAGTGAGTTTTAATGATGTCATGTTAGGCAAGTTCAGTCTAAATTCGTGCAGCGGGAAAGAAGCTATGATAAATCTAGACATTATTACATTCGATATTAATATCGCTGTTGATGGTCAAAATGGAAAGACAATAAAAAAAGACCTTAAAGGTCTTGAATTTGTAACTAAAGATGATGGTTCTTGGTATATTAATAAGGATTTTGGTGATGATAAATTTGAAGTTGTAGTAAAGCAATCATAATTTTACATCTCAGGTGTAACATTTAGTATAGGCGCTATTCTATTTATAATGTTCTTTACTATAGGCGCAGCAATTATTCCCCCGGTATGGTGCATCCCTTGAGGCTCATCAATAGCAATTAGCACTATGTACCTTGGGTCAAGCATAGTTAGCACTCCTATAAATGATGCTATGTTTGCATCTTTGCTATATTTACCATCTACAACTTTTTCCGCCGATCCAGTTTTTCCTCCTATTGAATATGCCTTTATTTTTGCTTTTCTGCCAGTGCCATCTGTTACTGCTGCACGTAATAATTTTCTCATTTCCCTGGAAGTTCTTCTTGAGATAATTTGCTCTCCTATACTTCTTTTATTCAACATCAAGGTTGCGTTATGAAATATCCCATTGTTGATTAATGCTGCTGCAGTTTGTGCAAGATGTATAGGAGTTACAGCTATGCCATAACCATAAGATGCTGTTATTAAAGTGTTTTCACTCCATTTATCCGGGATTATCGGTGTGGATTTTTCTGGTATTTCTATTTTCAAAGGAGAAAATAGCTTCATAGCTTTAAAGTATTCTACCTGTTTTTCAATACCTAGTTTGACTGCAATTTTTGCTGCACCAATGTTGGATGATTTTACAAATATATCTTGCACAGTAATTTTTGGAATTTTAGATTTATGAAAATCCTGAATTTTATACTTTCCAATGGTGATTGGTGTTGATACGTCATATAAATCGCTAGTTTTTGTAGCGTTCGCATCAAGCGCTGCGGCTATTGTAAAGTATTTTAATACCGACCCCATCTCATATACCCCAAGACTGGCGCGATTAAACTTTTGTACGTCTTCTGCCTTATTCTGTAAGTTGGGATTAAAATCAGGTAGGCTGACCATCGAGATGACTTCACTATTTCTCACATTTAAAACAATTCCTACTCCGCCAAGTGCCTGATATCTGCTTACAGCTTTAGTTAGCTCTTCATGCACTATGCTTTGCACTCGTGTATCTAAGGATAGTATTATGGGCTTTTCTTGCTCATTGTTTTTACTTATATACGCCTCAACTCCTGCAATACCATTGCCATCTATGTCAGTGTAACCAAGCACGTGTGAAAATAAATTACTGTGAGGATATATACGCTTTATGTCGTCATAAAAATTTACTCCTGGTACACCAGCGTTTTTGATCGCTAGTAATTCTTTTGGAGTCAAGTGCCGCTTTATCCAAGCAAATTTCTTTTCTGAAGTAAGTACTCTATATAAGTTCTTGTATTCGAGGTCATGCAAAGTAGAACACAGTTGTGCTGCTATACTTTCCGGATTCTTTACTTTGGTTGCATCTATATATAGTGATGTTGTGGGCACATTTGTTGCTATTACCACTCCATTTCTATCTAAAATATCAGGTTGTTTATGTACTATATTATCTTTTCTAAAATTTTCTGAAGTAGTAGGTTGATCAAATGTTAAAGAGAATATGCGAAAAATAATTATTATATAAAATATAAATAATGGTACTATAAAACACAGTGAGCGGAGCTTATTTTTAAGTAATGCTTGCATATTTACTTGATTTGACAAAAATGGAAATCATCTTAGCTGAACCACGAGGTTTTTGTGCCGGGGTAAAAAGAGCTGTGGACATATTAGCTATTACTTTAGAAAAATACAAAAACGAGCGCCAAGTTTATGTGCTACACGAAATTGTTCACAATAAATATATAGTAGAGGACTTTAAGAAACAAGGAGTGGTTTTTGTAAGCAGTATCGAGGAAATTGAAGATAATGAAGGAATACTGATCTTCAGCGCGCACGGAGTATCAAAAAATATAGAAGATGAGGCAAAAAGAAAGGGTATTCAAGTGATTGATGCAACATGTCCTTTAGTCAACAAAGTGCATAAAGAAGCAAAAAGGTATGAAAACAGTGGTAAAGAATTAATTCTCATTGGGCATGAAAACCATCCAGAAGTTAAGGGAATTAGGGGAAGAGTAAACAATCCTATCACTTTAGTGCAAACTTTGCAGGATGTATATGATTTAAAGGTTAAAGATCCAGATAATTTGTCTTATGTTACACAAACTACGTTAAGCATCGACGATACCCGTGACATTATTGCTGCCTTGAAATTAAGGTTTCCAGGCATAACAGGTCCAGATTTAAAGGACATATGCTATGCAACGCAAAACAGACAAAATGCTGTTAAAAAGCTAGCTGAAATTGTAGACATGGTATTAGTTGTAGGAAGTAAAAATAGCTCAAATTCAAACCGCTTATTAGATCTGTGCACTGCTAGAGGAAAAAGAGCCTACTTGATTGATAATTACAGATGTGTAAATAAAAGCTGGTTTCAGGGCGTAGAAAAGATAGGAATCACTGCAGGTGCTTCCGCTCCTGACATATTGGTTGATGAATTAATGGACTACCTAAAAGTAAACCTGAGTGTAAAAATTTCAGTTATGCCAGGTGGTATTATTGAAAATGTTCAGTTTAAAATACCGAATCTGGTTTAAAACACAACTTATCTACTAAACTTCTCTTGAAATCACACAAACCAGCATCTATAGCTAAGACGTCATACCGCGATTCATTAGACTTCTTGCATAACAATATAACAAACTTTTATTGGGAATAGAAACGAAAAAACTTGCTTGACAAACTCCGCCAGCCCTCTTATCATGAAACTGAAGCTATTGTATTTGCTTTCGCCAATCTGCAGATTAAAAGGTAAGGATTACTTAATGTATCGGCGTCTTATGTTCAATTTTTTGCAGTATATAGATACTGTATGTCTTTACAAAACTTCATCTACATCTAGATTTTTATCTAAATAAGCTGAACGCGCTTATAAAGCGTTACAAGACATCAAAAAATGCCAATACTCGACAGAGATAGTAAAAGACTAGCTAACTCGGGGATTCTTTGTCTTTTTTTCTGCTTAGTAAATTTCTTAAACATTTGCAGCGTAGGTTAGTTGCAATTAAAAGCGGCTGAATCTCGCTTGTCAAGCGTTTAAAACATAAAAAACGCCAATATTTTAAAGCGGATAATAACCCCAGGGCTTCTTTTGCCTTTTTTTTCGTTTGGTAAATTTCTTAATGTTTGTGGCTGAACGACAACCGTCATCCCGCTACTTGTTAGCGGGATCTCTTGTTAGCGGCTGAGATACCGCGAATGAATCGCGGTATGACGGTTCGCGGCGGCATGACGATAAGGTTTATACCTTGTCATCCCAGTGCCCAAACACTGGGATCCAGTTTTCTTTACAAATTCACCAAAAGTGTTTCATTCTATAACATAAAACCCATACTCACCAAATCCAATGCATTACTTGCAATTAAGTTTCCTGGATCCCAGTGTCTGGGCACTGGGATAACAAAGGAGGACGTTATTCCAGTGCCAAGCACTGACCATTTCTGGTCTCTTAAATTGCAACTAATCTAAGTATTAAAAAATTTACCAAGCGAAAAAAAAGGCAAAAAAAGCCCGATGGTTGGCTAGTTACTTACATTATACTTTCAAGTATGGCGTTTTTTTATTCTAAACGCTTAATAACCGTGACTCAGCCGCTTTTAAGCCGCAACTAATCTAAATTATAAACGTTAAGAAATTTACTAAACAGAAAAAAAGGCAAAGAAACCCTAGGGTAGCTAATTATTCACTATCCATTTTTTAAGTTGGCGTTTTTTGATGTTTTAAATAGCGTATTTCAGCTTGTGTAGCTAGAAATTTGATAAAGACATGAGGTGCACATAGTGCAAAAAATTAAGCATGATTTACGCCAAATACATTAAGTTTTTTTGTCATTAATCCACTGCAGAGATTGCGAAGATAAATAAATAGCTTCAGTTTCATGATAAGGGGGCTGGCGAAGGGTGTCAAGGAAGTTTTTCGTTTCATCCAATGCGCTGCCAAAAGTTTGTTATGCAAGAGATCCCATAAATTGGGTGTCATAATAACTACACCCACATTAATTTTGGTGTACGTGACCTTGAAAGATCGTGATTCAATACTTAAATTATTAGGGTAGTAGGCAAATAATGGAGCTCAAAATGCATAATGTACAAGAAACTGAAAATTTAAAATTTGACGCTGAGGTAGGGAAAGTACTGAATATAGTGATTCATTCACTTTACACCAATAAAGACATTTTTCTGCGTGAATTAATATCAAATGCATCAGATGCATGTGATAAGTTGCGCTATGAATCTCAACTAAACCCTAATTTGCTAGATTTGAGTGACGAATTAAAAATCACTATCAGCTCCAATAAAGATAAGAACGAGCTATATATCACTGATAATGGCATTGGAATGAATAGACAGGATTTAATAGACAATCTTGGTACAATTGCAAGCTCTGGTACGCAAAAGTTCTTGGATGCGATTAAGAATAGCAAGGATTCAAGCCAAACTGTGGAGCTGATTGGGAAGTTTGGTGTTGGTTTTTACTCAAGCTTTATGGTTGCATCAGAAGTAATAGTAGAATCGAGAAAAGCTGGAGAAGAGGAGTCTTGGATCTGGCAATCCAAAGGAGATGGGGAATATTCAATCAGCAAGTCAGATAATCAAGTCCCTCGCGGAACCAAAATTACGCTCATTATGCATCCTGAAGAAAACGAGTTTTTAGATAAATTTCGTGTTGAAAATATTGTCACTACTTACTCTGATCACATAAATTTTCCTGTTGAATTTATAGACGAAGAAGGAAAAAGTGAAAAGTTAAACAGTAAGGCTGCAATTTGGACTAAGCCAAAAAATGACGTTACTCAAGAGGAGCACAACGATTTTTTCCGCAGTGTTGCTCACGTTGGCGGGGAGCCCTGGATGATATTGCATAATAAAAATGAAGGTGCAATAGAATATACGAATTTGCTTTATGTTCCTTCTATAAAACCTTTTGATTTATTCCATCCAGATAGACGTTGCTCTGTGAAGTTATATGTAAATAAAGTATTTATCACTGAAGATAACGTACAGATTATACCACAATACTTGCGTTTTCTGAAAGGCGTGGTTGATTCACCGGACTTGCCTCTTAATATCAGCAGAGAAACGCTGCAGAATAATCGTGTTGTTGAGCAGATCAGAAAATCTCTCACTAAGCGTGTGATATCAGAGCTCGGTAAAAAAGCAAAAGAGAATTTAGAGGAATATACAAAATTCTGGACCAATTTTGGTGCAGTTTTAAAGGAAGGTCTTTGTGAAGCTATGCCAACTGATGAGAGAGAAGCACTACTCTCAATTTGCAGATTTCATAGTACTGGTGATGAGAAATTAGTCAGCATTGATGACTATATAAGCAGAATGAAGCCTGAGCAGGAACATATCTATTATCTCACCGGAAATAGCCTCGATTCAGTGAAAAACAGTCCGCAACTTGAGGGGTTCGTCAGTAAAGGGCTGGAGGTTCTTCTGTTCGTTGATCCAGTGGATGATTTCTGGACTAGTGTAATTCATGAATATAAAGATCAAAAGTTTAAGTCTGTGACTCGCGCTGATGTTGATTTGGAAAAATTCTCTTCAGAAGAAGATAAGAAAAATGAAGAAAACAAATCGAATGAAGAAAAAACTGAGGAAACTATATTGCAATATTTTACCACAGTGCTTGGAGATTCAGTAAAAAGCGTAAAAATTTCCAAAAAATTGACTGATAGTCCCGTATGCCTAGCGGTTGATGAAGGTGCTATGGATCTTCGCATGGAGCGTTTTTTGCGTGAACAAAAGCAGCTAAATTACCGCACGCCAAAGGTGCTTGAAATTAACACTAAGCATCCTGTAATAAAGAGTATAATGAAATCTTATGCTGAAAGTGGTGAAAACCCAACATTGGAGGACATGGTTCACTTATTGTTTTACCAAGCTTGCATCGTGGAAGGCGAAGAGATGGATGACGCGAGCAGCTTTGCTAAGAGACTGAATAATTTGCTTGGCAAGATTTCTGTTTAATGCTATACTTAGCTTAGCTGCTAGTTAGGAGGTAAAACATGTTTGGTTCCAATTTTAGAGACTTTGTATCACAAGATACAACTTCACAGGGCCAATCAAATTCTGAAAGATTAATCAAAAGTTGGCATGGTTTTGAAAAACCAGATTCTGAAGATTCAGGTATTGAAGAAGAGTTTGAAGTTTTAGATAGCGAAAGTCAAGAGATACCAGCTACTCCATGTAGCACACCCCCTGAAGATCTAAGTTTAGAGAATGCAATACTTGCAAACTTTCCTGATGGTTGTGATAGGTCGTTTACTGTAGAGTTAAAAGATGAAGATTCATATGGTATCATTCCTAAAAACTTAACTTTTGCTGAGATTATAAATATCTTAAATCAAGCTATACAAGAAGATAATTGTGAAGAATTAGACAAGGTTGTACAAAATATTGAAGATTATGAAGGCAGGTCTATTACGCTGGATAATGAAAATCTCAAAGATTTCTGTTCAAATCAACTTAATTTGGAGTTACAAAACGGAAGCAACCATCAACATATATATTCAAATGTACTATCACAATATAAATTTGATCAAGAGGGTTTCAAGTATGATTATTCAGTAAAAGAATTGGTACTATTGGCAATTGCAGCTAATGACAAGCTAGTAGAGCAATATCAGGATTTTCTTTTTGCTGAAGGAAATTTAAGTCTTTTACCTGTACTTGTTGGTGGTCAAGAATACGTTAAAGCTTTTATAGGAAGATTCCATGATACTGATGGGATTTATGATAAATTAAAAGATCAATCCATACAACTTGGCCAATCCAATAAGATTGGCTTTTTCTCAGTTATAGCATTAAGAAAAGAGCAAGAATTATTAAATGCAGTTTTTGTCGAATACGTTTTAAGAGATTTTGGACAGGTGTTAAAAACAAGTAAACCTGATCCTTTGTATGGTGTGCTTGAAACAGCGTCTCTGATCAAAAATGAAGAATTCATCACGATAGTGCTAGATGCATTTGAAAGATATATTAATGAGCTAACTAAAAAAGCCTCAACAGAAGAGTTATTAAAAAAGAGCTTTGCTACCTTGTTAGAAACTGCGATAAGCCAGGAACACACATCTGTCATTGAATACCTGTGCAAACGATACACTAATAGTGCAGATCGTGCCATTTACGATGTATATGAACAAGCATTTGCAGATGATAAAGTTATTACAATACTAGGGCAACAAATCCTGAAAAACATAGGAGCTCGTGGCAGAAAAGAAATTTATGATTTAATTCTGAAAACTGCATTGGATGCTGGTAATATTGCATTTATCGAGCACTTGTGTGAAAAATGTGCTAAATGCAGCAATGATGTTATTAATTATCTTGATCATAAATCTAAAAACAACGAGTTTGATGAAATATATGAATCAATTCTGATTGCATTGTCTAATACTGAAAGTCAAGACATTATAGTCAGTGTTCTAGCTCATGTTCAAATTTATCAAAGCATACTCAATAATAAACAGCAAGTAGTCAGGCAAACCATACAAAATATACTGAGAAATGCAATAAAAGAAGCTAGTTATGGAGTTGTTGTACCCTTATGTCAGCATGTTGACCTAAAATTCGCAGCTCTTCAGGCAATATGCAAGGAAGAATTTGAGAAAGCTTTACCAGTAATTGCAGAACAGCTTGAAAAAATAAGTATGGAACTTTCTCCAAGTATGACTCGTAATGAGTATCAAAAAAATAGAGATACTTTGAGTCATCTATATCTAATTAGAAATTTGTTAGAAAGTAGTAAATTAATCAATACTTCCAGTAAAGCAAATATACAGACACAAGCGAATACACAAGTTAATAAAAGAAGCAGCAGTGATAATGCAGTATCACCTGTTATAAAAGGCGATACGGCTGTAGTAAATGAAGAGAATAACAATCAACCAAGCAGTCAAAGAAACCCAAAATCCAAAAGTGCTGGCAGTCAACAGACAGAAAAAAATGTTCTTGCAGGGGAGGAAGAAAATGCTATCTTAAATAACACAGGGGTTTCAACGCAGGAGCCTTTAATTAATAATTTTGAGGAGGGTGAAATCAAAAAAGGCAGCGGAAAAAAAGGTGTTAAGCAACTTGCCAGTCCTGTTAAGAAAAAGATTGATGGACTTATAAGCAAAACCAGTACTAACTCAAGAGAAGAACTCGAAAATATTCTAAAAAGTAACTCTCCTACTCTTGTACTACAATATGTAAAAAATAAAGAAGGTCCCTTTAAGGGTAAAGTAGAAGAAATTAAAAAAGAAATTAAAAACCATAATACAAAACAAGGTAATGTTAATATTTCACTGAACAACGATTTGCCAAATTCAGGAGACCAATCTACAAGTTCTAATAATACCGGAAGCAATAGTACACTTACCACAACTCCAGAAATTACGGGTTGTGAAAAGAAGTTGGGGGTAAGTGAAGTTTCTTCGAATGCTGACAATGTGTCTACAATTGGAGGTGTTATTAACAGTAAGGAAAAGCCTGCAGCAGTAGAAAAAACTAGTGCTATAAACAATCAATCAACCTCTATTACTGCAACACAAAATACGCAAAAGAGTAAGTGGCCTACCATAGCTACATGGACGTTAGCAGTAGCTGGAGTTGTTTCAGGAGTAGCTATTGCAGTTTATTTGGAAATGCTAGCTGCAGGAATAGCAGTTGGAGCTTGTTGTCTGGTTGCCGCTGCAATTATATACTACTGTACACCTAAAAGCCAAGTTGAAAACAACGAGGTTGAAAAATCTTTCAACACGGGGAAAGTACCTACTGCCGTACATGTATAATAAATATAGTAGTTTACCATTTAATAATTTATTATAATTATGTTAATTATCGGTAAATAAGGACTTGGTAAACTACGAAGAAATATTCTTGAATAAAATAAAAGATATAAAAGATGAGGGGCGCTACCGTGAATTTACGCACTTTGCGTCATTACCAGGTAGGCTCCCCCACATTATGGACTATGAAAGAAATAGGGAAGTAATAGTCTGGTGCAGTAATAACTATTTGGGAATGTCACAAAATGAGAGTGTAATTGCCGCTATCCAAAATTCATCTGTTGGTGCTGGAGGAACAAGAAATATATCTGGTACAACAAAAGAGGTTGTTGAACTTGAAAAATCCTTAGCTTGTTTGCATAAAAAAGAGGCTGCTTTAACTTTTGCTTGTGGCTACCTCGCTAACCAGACAACACTTAGCACTTTATCGTCTGTTATTCCGGGCGTAGTAATTTTTTCAGACGAGAAGAACCATTCTTCGATGATAGAAGGCATAAAATCAGGAAAAAGGCCAAAACATATATTTAAACACAATGATGTTAATCATCTAGAGCAGTTACTCAAGTCTATAGACAAAAAGACACCAAAAATAATAGCACTTGAATCCGTATATTCAATGGATGGCGATATAGCGCCGCTTGAAGCGATATGTGATCTTGCAGATCAACATAATGCAATTACCTATTTGGATGAGGTGCACGCAGTTGGCATGTATGGTTCACATGGTGGCGGAATTGCAGAAAGAGAAGGTCTGATGGATAGAATAACCGTTATTCAAGGTACACTATCAAAGGCTTTTGGAGTGATGGGTGGGTATATAGCGTCTTCAAAGAGCTTGGTAGATGTAATAAGAAGTTCCGCTCCAGGATTTATTTTTACCACTGCTATGTCGCCTGTTTTAGCAGCGGCAGCAAAGGCAAGCGTTGAGCACCTAAAATCGAGCAACATTGAAAGGGAAAAGCAAAAGCAAGTCGTTGAAAAAGTAAAAAACTCACTGAGAAATGCAGGAATTAACTTCATTCCAACAGAAACTCATATAATTCCAATAATAATTGGCAACTCAGAGTTATCCAAAAAAGCATCAAAATTATTATTTGATGAGTATGGAATATATGTTCAACATATAAATTACCCGACAGTTCCAAGAGGAACTGAGCGTTTCCGTATTACCCCTACACCTTATCATACCGATGAAATGATAGAGCATTTAACAGAATCTCTTGTAAAAGTTTTCGAAAAGTTGTCTATCTCTGTAGCCTGTTTATGCTATAGCTAGTACAGCCCTACGTCATACCGCGATTTATTCGCGGTATCTCAGCATGGATTCCGCTAACAAGTAGCGGAATGACGAGTTTTACGCTTATCAAATTGTAGGTAAACATAAATTACTTTAGCTATAGTTTTATATCTCCAGCAATGATTAGCCCGTTGTCTTCCGTTAGCCTTCCACCGCTTTCTTGCAGAAAAAGTCTACCGAGCAAGGCTTTATATTTGTTAACTCCAGAGTAAATTATTCCACTGTGCCTTCCTGCCGCAAGGTATGCAAAGCCTAAAATTGTTGAACCTATGGAGCGTACATTACTATTGCCAGGCAGCAATTTATTTAACAAATTACCACTTACATCTATTAGACCCCCTTCACGGCTTTTCACTCGCATTTTTACATGACGAGATCTAAAATCCTCAAGAAAAGCACCTTTCTTTTCTTCTGCCCAAAAAGTTTCTCTAAGAGCCGGAGCATCAATTACAGCTGCCACAACTTTATTTTTATGAATGAGACAGACTGATACTGCAAAATAAACCATGCAACTAGAAAAGTTCTCCCTGCCCTCTATAGGCATAATAAACCAGGTATAAGTGTTATCTTTTACTTCTTGATCAGTATCATCTTCAAAAATAAAACCATAGTCTCGTTTGTAGTCGTGCAAGCAATCGTATATGGTTTGCTTGGATTTTGAATAAGTTTTATTAATAAAGTCTGCTGATTTAACATTAGAAATTTGCAATTCATTAAAATCGCGCATAAGCTGCTTGGAAGCATTACGCACAGAATCAAGCATCACATTAATTCGTGGTGATGAGAGGGACATTCTTCCTTTTACTCTTTCACTCTTTCATAATAGCTGTCACCTGGAGTATATACTACAATTTTATCCTCTTCTTTTATAAATTGAGGCACGTTAACGCGCATTCCGTTTTCCAAAATTGCAGGCTTATAAGAAGCAGTAGCAGTTTGTCCTTTAATAACAGACTCTGTTTCTTTCACAGCAAGTGTAACATAATCAGGCACATGCGCAGAAATTATTTTGTCTTGATAAGCTACAACTTTAATTTTCATGTTATCCTGTAAATAAATTTTTTTTTCTCCCAATAAGTCCAAATTTATAGTGATTTGCTCGTAATTACTTGGATGCATAAGATTTACAATGTTTCCTTCAGTGAAAAGGTAAACATATTCCTCTTCATCTAAAATTGCCCTTCTGATTGTTGCATCAGAACGAAATCTTTCATAGTGTTTTGCTCCGGTTTTGATGTTTTTCATTTCGGCTTGTATGTATGCACCACCTTTACCAGGTTGAGTATGCATAATACCTACAACCAAAAATAATCCGCCGTTATGTTCCAACACCTGACCTGGTCTGATATCGTTAGCTCTTTCTGCCATAATTACATTTTCAATTTGATCTTATAATTATAAATAGCTTTATATAAATATCAAAGTCTTTATTAGTCAATAAATTCTGGTATATTTAATACTATATACCTCCCCTTTATATTTATATGTGGAAATATCTCTTTAGTGAAAGACAGCATAATACGTTTTTTTGTGCTGATAACTAAAATTTCTAATATATCCCCTGAGCCGAAATTATACACAGATTTTACATAGCCATATAATTCATTACTTTTCAGCCTTACTTCCATATCTACAAGGTCACTTTGGTAAAATTCATCCTCATCATTTAGCTCTGGTAACTTGCTTCTTTCTATATATAGCTTCTTATTCCTTAAAAGCTCTGCTTCATTACGGGAATTTACTCCGCTTATTGTAGCTATTACTAAATTATCACCTATGACGGATACTGAGTCTATTTTATAATTCTCATCACCACTTATTAGCTTACCATATAAGGAGATATTTTCAGGCTTTTCAGTAAAGGTTTTTACTTTAACAGCTCCTTTAATTCCGTGAGGAGAGGTAATAATTCCTAAGCATACCAGATTGTCGTTCATATTAATGCAAGTATCTAATCAGAAGATTTCTCAGATAAATATTGAGTCAAAATCTCGATGCCTTCATCAATCTCTTTTTCAGTGATAATGAGTGGAGGTAAAATTCTCACAACGTTATCTGATGTTACCCCAACAGTAAGCAAGCCGCGATGACTTAACTCTTCTGCAAACTTTTGATTGTCTGCTTTCACTTTTATTCCAAGCATTAACCCTTTCCCTCTTACTTCCTCTATTATTGGAAATTTACTTGCTAAGTCTTCTAGTTTATTTTTTAAGTATTTACCTCTAATTTCAACATTTTTCAAAAAGCCGGGGCTGAGCAATTCTTCGAGCACAGCATTACCTACTGAGGTTGCAAGCGGATTGCCACCAAAAGTGGAACCGTGCATACCGACCGCCATATATTTAGCAGCATTTTCAGTTGCAAGACAAGCCCCCAGCGGAAACCCCCCGCCTATTCCCTTTGCAAGAGCACATATATCAGGTTCCACTCCTATATGTTCGTATGCGAATAATTTTCCTGTCCTACCAGCACCGCATTGTACGCAATCAAAAAATAACAATATGTCATTTTCATCACACAGCCTTCTTAGTTCTTTCATAAAGACTTCATTCATTACTTTGATACCACCTTGCCCTTGTATTGGTTCTATTAATATAACGCCTATACCACTTGAAATTGCTTTCTTTACGCTCTCAATATTGGGCTCGATGTTATCACACCAATCAATGTAGGGATTTAGTAATTCAGAAAATTTCTGTTTATCGTTTGTAGCACAAGTTAAAAAGGTTCTTCCATGAAATGCACCATGAAATGTTAAAATTCTGTGACGATTTTTATTGCCTTTTCCATTTTGATAGATCCTAGCAATCTTAAGTCCACATTCTACTGCCTCTGATCCAGAATTTGAGAAAAATACAGTGTCAGCGAAACTATTGTTTATTAATTTTTCTGCAAAATTATTGGCAGCAGGTATATTATAGGTATTTGATATATGCCATAATTTTTCTCCTTGCAATTTAAGAGCACTAATTAATCGCGAATTAGTGTGACCTAAGCTACTAACGGCTATTCCGGAGTGAAAATCTACGTAGCGCTCACCATCAACATCATATAGGTAGATACCTTTGCCATGAGAAAAATTTATATTAACAGGAGAATAAACTGGCAAAATAGGAGAAATTGTCATAAAATATTATATGCTAAATTTTATTATTAATAACATAAAAACCGTTGTTTCACAATAAGAAGGATATGTATAAGCTAGGTAAATTGATGTTTTCTGCGTTGAAGAAAAACAAATACACAAAAGTTATTGTATTACTCTCATCGATCTTTATGATTTTATTCAGTGTGATATATTGTAATCATTTACTAAGGAGTAATTTCCTTTCTTCTTACCGTGATTCAAGTGTAAACTTAAAAAGCGTACTGGAAAATGGCATAATAAAAAAATACCATTATTTACTAATAGAAAAGCATCACATTAAATACAAAAATTTTGACTACATAAACCAACTAGTAAAACTACGTGCTGAATTATTACAATCAGTGAGCAAAGTAAAGGATTTCAGCTTAATACTGTATGATCAAAACGGCAGAATAATATTCAGTAATTTTAACACTCAAGATTATGATTATGAACAGTTACTTACAAACGATGAAATTGATAAACTATTAAGTAACCAAGAAATATTTTATACTACAGGAAATACATTAACTTCTATTTTCCCTATATTCCATGAAAATAGCGTTAAACCGTCGTTTTTTTTGAAGATTCTTCGAAACTACAATAATTCTTATGTTATAGCATATGGCCTGTTTTTAACATTTTTGGGCCTATTATTAATAATCTTAATATTAATAATGTTCTATTTGCACTTTTCTAATACCCAAATGCTAGCCAAGCAACATAAAACTAACATTGAATTACAGCAGATAAAAGAAACATTAGAGCAAGAAAATGCAAACAAGCTAAAGTTTTTTGCAAGCGTTACACATGAATTACGCACACCTCTTAATGCTATTATTGGATTTGCGGAGTTGATCAAAAATAAAACTTTAGGTTCAATGGATAATTCTCAATACAAGGAGTATGCAGACGATATATATAATGCAGGAACACACTTACTTACCTTAATTAATGATGTGCTCGATTTTTCTAAAGCTGAATCAAGTAGTTTAACAGTAGAAAAAGTGAAGTTTAACCTGAACAAAATAATGGATTCATGCGTAAATATGCTATTACCTAAATTAAAAGAAGCCGGGATTAATTTAAAAAAAGAGATGACTAATAAACAATTATTAGTCATTGCAGATCCCAAGAGAATGAAACAAGTTATAATAAATTTATTATCAAACTCAATCAAGTTTACTCCCAAAGATGGTTTAATAAGAATGGTGATAAAAGAAAATATAGAAAAAAACTTATTAACTATTGAGTTTCATGACAATGGAATAGGAATAATGCAGCAGGACATATATAAAGTTATGTCTGTTTTTGGCCAAGCAGATTCGGGGTATAGAAACGAAGGTACGGGCATCGGATTGCCGCTAAGCAAGAAATTAGTAGAGTTAATGGGTGGAACTTTTGACATTAAAAGTGAAGCAAAACTTGGTACTACGATAACATTGAACTTCTTTTATGAAGAACAAACATGTGAAGATTCGATTGATTTTTAATAGGATCTATTTGATATGGCCTTACATCAGACGAAAACCACACTTTATCAAAAGCGGCAAGCCGAGAAGGTAGGCAGAAATTCATCAATAAGCCCCCATCAAGAATCTTATCTGTTAGCTATATATAAAATTTGATACTCTGACTACAATATACTACTATAGATGGAAGTGTTATTAATGGAGCAAGGTATGGAATTAGCAGTAGGAAATAATGCACCCGATTTTAGCTTGCCAGCAGATTCTGGTGAAAATTTATCACTGAGTGAATTTTTTGATAAAAAAAATGTAGTTCTTTATTTTTATCCTAAAGACGATACTCCGGGTTGTACAATGGAGGCAAAAGGCTTTAGAGATAAAATAGATGATTTTTCTTTCCTTGACACAGTGATAATTGGTGTATCAAAAGATAGTGTTAAGTGTCACACTAACTTCAAAGCAAAATATTCTCTGCCGTTTTCTTTAGTTTCTGATGAGAATGCTGAAATGTTGGGAAAATATGGTGTTTGGGTAGAGAAAAGTATGTTTGGCAAAAAGTATATGGGAATAGAACGCACTACTTTTTTAATAGATAAAAAAGGTAAAATAGTGAAGATCTGGAAAAATGTAAAAGTTAGTGGACATGTTGATGAGGTTCTGGAAGAAGTAAAGAGAATATAAACTAAAGAATAGGTTAATGGCTACCCATTGCTACATAAAAAAGCTGAAATTACATAATTTTCGTAGCCACTCAAACTTTGAACTGGATTCAGATGATAGCTCAGTTGTAATAACTGGCAAAAACGGTATTGGTAAAACTAATATACTTGAAGCAATCTCGTTGCTTGCTAAAAGCAATGGAATGAAAAAAGCAAAAGCCAGTGAGATACAAAATAGATTCAGTAATGAAGATTGGGTAGTGCACTATGATTTTTTTAATGGAATGGATTTTAATTCAATTGGTATCACAAAGAGTTTTGATAAGAAACTAATACAAATTGATGGAAAAACGCAATCGAGTTATTCATCTTTGTATAAGATATCCAATGTAATATGGCTGATTCCACAAATGGACTATGTTCTTCTCAATTCTCCAAGTGACAGATTAAAATTTTTAGACCGTATAGTCTCACTGTTTGAGGAAAATTACACTTGCTGCTACATGAAACACAGAAAAGCTAAACGTGAGCGAAGTAAACTGTTGAGAGAGAACACCTTGGACGAAAATTGGCTCTCTAGTCTTGAAAACATAATGGCCGTTAATGCAGTTAGTATTTTACGTATGCGATCGTCTGTTTTAAAGACACTACAAGACACAATTGATAACCATTCCAGTGAGTTTTTTCCGAAGGCAAGTTTGAAATTCAGCAGCCAGCTAACTTTGGACGATACTGCAGAATATTTTCAGAATCGTCTAAAGGAAAACAGAGAAAAAGATTCATTGACTGGTAGAGTAACCTTTGGTGTGCATAACGATAATTTTCGGGTTTTTTGTCAAAAAAGAAACGTACCAATAAATCTGTGCTCCACTGGAGAACAAAAGTTATTACTGCTTTCTATTATTTTATCCAGTGTAAAAGCAAGGTGTATTCATTACAATAAGGCACCACTTCTTCTACTTGATGATATAATGTCTCATCTGGATAAACATTACAGAAAGGCGTTAATGGAGGAAGTGTTAAGTATTCAATGTCAAACTTGGATAACTGATGTAAATCAAGATAATTTCAATAGCTATCTTTATTCTTTCAAGTTTTTTGAATTATCAAATGAATTAAATGCAAAACTTCCTTGACAAACCTCGCCAGCCCCCTTATCATGATACTGAAGGTATTCAGTTATCTTCATCTGTGCAGATTAAACAGCAAGAAAACAACGTAGTTGGCGTCTTATTTTTAATTTTTTGCACTATGTGCACCTTATGTCTTCACAACATTTCTGGGTTTTTACCTATATAAGCTGAAACGCGCTTATAAGTCGTTTAAGACAGTATAGTACGCCGATTTTGCAGGATTAGAGAGTGACAACTAGCTAACACGGGGTTTCTTTTGCCTTTTTTTCTGCTTAGTAAATTTCTTAAACATTCAAACTAAGGTGAGTTGCATTCAAAAGCAGCTAAATTGCAGTGTTTAAGACTTAAAAAACGCCAATACTGAAAATAGACAATGACCAGGGCTTCTTTTGCCTTTTTTTTCGTTTGGTAAATTTCTTAAATATTTATGGCTAAACGACAACCGTCATCCCGCTACTTGTTAGCGGGATCTCTTGTTAGCGGCTGAGATACCGCGAATGAATCGCGGTATGACGGTTCGCGGTGACATGACGATAAGCCTTGTCATTCCAGCGCGTGACGCTGGAATCCAGACTTTAACTGATATGATTACAGAAAAAGAATTTATTAGGTAATCATAGACACTGAAAGTGGTCAGCTTGACCACTTTCAAGTGAAAACATAAAGAGAACTTCAGTACAGGTTTATGGAAGGGTACATTCTTTCTTAGTTGGATCCCAAGTTCCTCCATTAGCGGCAGAGGTACATCCTGCTTGGGTGCAAGTCGTCTCTTTTCCTGTTATTGCCTTTACAACTGCAGGAGCGCCAAAAAATACAGCAGTAAATGCACCGAGTGCAAAAAGCGCTGGCCATGGCATCCTGCCAAATATTGCAAGCAAAGCTGCACCTATTATTACTATTGTGATCATCGGTCCGCCTAGACCATGAGTATAGCTTACTATTTTGCATATTACTCCTGATGTTGCATCAGCATGTGCATCAAATGCGAAGGAGAGAATTAAAGCTACAAGTAGAAGAAAATTTTTCATTATGCCTCCGATAATTTCTATTTAACGCTGGATTATCTATCATTTTGATTAAATTTGAGTAAATGATGCAGTAAGTACCATTTACTCAATGCTTTTTACTGACAAGTATATTTTCCATCTGCATCAGGTTTCAATGTTTTCCCAGCATCACACGTCTCGCACTTACTTGCTGTAGTTGGTGCTATTTTTGAAACAACGGCAGGAGCACCAAAAAACACAGCAGTAAATGCACCGAGTGCAAAAAGTGCTGGCCACGGCATTCTACCGAATATCGCAAGCAAAGCTGCACCTATTATCACTATCGTAATCATCGGTCCACCTATGCCGTGAGTATAGCTCATTATTTTGCATATCACTGCTGACGTTGCATCTAGCTCATTAGTATTTGCATCAAACGCAAAGGAGAGAATTAAAGCCACAAGTAGAAGAAATTTTTTCATTACGCCTCCTATAATTCCTGTTCTATGTTAAATTATCTATCCCTTTGATTAAATTTAAGTAAATGGTGAGGATTTTTTGCTTAAAAGTATCCTTTATTTCATTTAGAATACTTTTCTTGGTTCGTTTATATTACATGCTACAGAAATTTTACGGTATTGTTTATTGTCTTTATCGTGCTTTGATTGACACAATTTATAATGATGGAGTGGAGCATGCAGGGTATTTATCATTTTTAATTCTGTTATCAATATTTCCTTTTCTCATCGTTTTAATGGCTGTGGCATCAACATTCGCAAATTTCTTAGACCAGTATAACATTGGCTGGGTATTTATCATTGATAACATGCCACAGGATATTTTGGCATCTTTGATGCCGCGTATCAGAGAGATAATATCAGGCCCGCCGCAAAGCTTACTAACTTTAGCAATTGTAGGTGCTGTTTGGACCGCTTCATCGACAATTGAAGGGCTTAGAACAATACTCAATAAGGCCTATAAAGTTCCGGTTTCGCCGCCTTATATATTAAGAAGAGTACTAAGTATATTACAATTTTTAGTAATCACGCTTATTATAACTCTAACTATAGTGTTTTCTACACTAGTACCAATGCTAATTGATTTTTCCTATCAGGGGCTAAGTTATACTAGGTATTTACTTATTGAATTTGTACTTTTCACAGTAGTCTCTTGGCTATATTTTATGTTGCCAAACATAAAACAAAATTTATCAGACGTATTTCCTGGATCTTGTGTAGCTGTTATTCTTTGGACGATTTCTGCTTCAGCTTTTAAGCAATACTTAAAAGCTTCCTTTGACCAACTGGATTTGATATATGGAAGTTTAGGTGGTGTGGTAGTGTCATTACTATTTTTTTATATGCTAAGTTTGATTTTTATATATGGAGCAAAATTCAATTTTCAGCTAAAATATTTCAATGGATCTCGCTAAGGAGAAAGAAATGAGTAAGTTAGAAGGTAAAGTAGCTTTAATCACCGGAGCTTTAGGTGGAATAGGCTCTGCTGTTGCAAAAAGGTTTATAAGAGAAGGTGCATGTGTGATTCTGATTTCAAGATCTCTTGATAATCTCAAGCCACTATATAATGAAATTGAAGAGCTTGAAGAATTTAAAGAAGGCTCTGTGAAACTAATTCAGCTTGATCTTTTAGACTTTGAGAATGTAAAGATACTGACAAACATGATAGAAAGCCTGAAATTATCAGAATCTGGAGCACTTGATATATTAGTTGCGTGTGCTGGAATTTTAGGCAAACTGAACCCCATTCATGACTGTGAGATTGAAGAGCTACAGAACGTAATGAATACAAATTTTACTGCCAATTGGTACTTACTAAAAAACTTAGATCCAATGCTAAAAAAGTCTAATGCTGGAAGAGCGATATTCATGACCTCAGAAGTGACACTTTCTCCTTCCTCTTATCCATATTGGATGCCGTATGCTGCAAGTAAAGTTGCACTAGAAATAATGGTGCAGATATATGCATCTGAGACAAAACATACAAAATTATGTGTAAATGCTGTATACACGGAAGGACCTGTGGGTAGTGAGCAGGCATTTCCTGGATCTGAATTGGTGTCACCTGATAAACTAACAGATAAATTTGTGGAATTAGCTTCTGAAGACTGCAGCATATCAGGAAAAATCTTACCGCTCAGCAAATCTCCCGAATAAATTACCATAGTATCTGCAAAGATACCGTTAAGCCCACAATTGTATGAACATTGTGATTTGAGAGTAATCTCCACTAGGAAGGATGTCATCCCAGTGCCTCTATGGTGTCATTCCAGTCTGGAATCTAGTCTTTATTATGCAGCCACTTATTTAAAGTTAAGTTTTCTGGATCCCAGACTGGGATGACACCTCTGGGCACTGCCGTCATAAAGGAACCAGTGTCAGCTACTTGAATGACATCATTTGCTGTGCAATTTACCTTCAAAAATGAATGTTTGTACAGCTGTGTGTCAAGCACTGGAATCTGCCACGCAAATTGCAATGTTCGTACAGTTATGCGTCAAGCCTAAAAGTAATTAGCTAATAGGTTTAATAAAAATTCACATATACAGGAAAGATTGGTAACATTACTTGAATAGAGACCGTTATTGTAATTATGCCGAAACGCACAGATATAGAATCTATATTAGTAATAGGAGCAGGCCCAATAGTTATAGGTCAGGCATGCGAGTTTGATTATTCCGGAACGCAAAGCTGTAAAGTATTAAAAAGCGAAGGTTATAAAGTCATTTTGGTTAACTCCAACCCCGCAACTATAATGACAGATCCTGAGTTTTCTGATGCGACGTATATTGAGCCGGTACTGCCTGAAATCATAGAGAAAATTATAATTAAGGAGAGGCCAGACGCAATATTGCCAACAATGGGCGGGCAAACAGCGCTCAATTGTGCAATAAAACTTGCAGATGATGGAGTGTTAGACAAATACAACGTAGAATTAATAGGGGTAAATAGAGAAGCAATAAAAAAAGCAGAGGATAGAGAGTTATTCCGTCAGTCCATGGATAGAATAGGACTGAAATACCCCAAAAGTATCATTATAAAAAATCAAGAACAAATAAAAAAGGCTTTGGATTACATTGGATTACCAGCAATCATCCGCTCGTCATTCACCCTTGGTGGTGCAGGTAGCGGCATAGCATATAATAAAGAGGAGTTTTTCAATATCGCAGAAAGTGCTCTCAAAATTTCGCCAATAAATGAAGTTCAGATAGATGAATCAATTATCGGCTGGAAAGAATATGAAATGGAAGTTATCCGCGATTGTAAAGATAACTGCATAATAGTCTGTTCGATAGAAAATGTTGATCCGATGGGAGTGCACACTGGGGATAGCATAACTGTTGCTCCTGCTTTGACTCTGCGTGACGTAGAATACCAACAGATGAGAAATGCATCTATAGCAGTGCTGAGAGAAATTGATGTTAGTGCCGGTGGTGCAAATGTTCAATTTGCAGTGAATCCTAAAGAAGATGGAAGCCTCGTTGTGATTGAGATGAATCCAAGGGTTTCTCGCTCTTCTGCACTTGCTTCGAAAGCAACAGGCTATCCTATTGCAAAAGTTGTAACTAAACTTGCTATTGGCTATTCGCTCGACGAAATACGTAACGACTGTGCTCCAATAATACCAGCAGCATTCGAACCAGTGATTGATTATATCGTCACTAAAATTCCTCGATTTGAGTTTGAGAAATTTAAGGGGACGAATTGTGAATTATCAACCTCCATGAAATCAGTGGGAGAAGTGATGTCTATAGGCCGCACTTTTAATGAGTCACTACAGAAAGCTTTCCGTTCACTTGAAACTGATTTTACAGGACTTGATGAAGTATTTCCTGAGAACATTGATATTGATCACATAAAATCTCAATTAGCAAAATTGCTACCAAACAGATTACTGATTGCTGCTGACGCAATGCGCCACGGAATTAGCATAGAAGAAATAAATTCGATTACAGGATATGACTTATGGTTTCTGCAAAATATACAGCAAATCATCTTGGCTGAACAAAAAATCAAGGAAAACGGCCTTCCTGAGACTGCATATGAAATGTTAGAGATGAAAAAAATGGGATTTTCAGATGCAAGATTGGCAAAGTTAAGTAATAGACCTACCTCTGTCATTCCAGTACCCTCTAATGTCATCTCAGTGCGTGACACTGGGATCCAGCCAGCGTTACACGCTGGAGATCGAGTAAAACAAATCGAAGAAATAAGAAAAAAATTTGGCATTAAACAAGTTTATAAACGCGTAGACACCTGTGCAGCTGAATTTGAATCGAGCACTGCTTATATGTATGGCTGCTATGAGGGTGATGTTGAAAATAAAACGGAATGTGAGGCGAATATTTCTGACCGAGAAAAGGTTGTCATTTTAGGAAGTGGTCCAAATCGCATTGGTCAAGGTATTGAGTTTGATTATGCATGCGTACATGCAGCTTCTGCCGCCAAAGAAATGGGGTATGAAACAATAATGATCAACTGTAATCCCGAAACTGTCTCAACTGACTACGATACCGCTGATCGTTTATATTTTGCACCACTCATTGCAGAGGATGTGCTTGAAATACTAAGTAAAGAGCAAGAAAATGGCACACTGGTTGGTGTAATAGTTCAAATAGGCGGTCAAACACCTTTAAAGTTAGCCAAAGTGCTTAACGAGAGAGGTTTCAAAATTCTGGGAACTTCGTTTGATTCTATTGACCTTGCAGAAGATCGCATGAGGTTTAAAAACCTTGCTTTGCAACTTAATTTAAAACAACCTGAAAATTCTATCTGCCATTCAGTAGAAGAAGCGTTAACCAACGCAGAAAAGGTGGGGTTTCCACTAGTAGTCAGGCCATCATATGTCCTCGGCGGTCAGTCTATGTCGATTAGACACGATACTCAGAGCTTTAAAGAGTACGTCTTAGATCAAACTAAAATCTTTGAGCATGGTTCGCTGCTTCTTGATAAATTTTTAGTCAATGCAGTTGAGGTTGACGTTGATGCTGTATGTGATGGGGAAAAAGTTTTCATTGCAGCGGTCATGGAGCATATTGAAGAAGCTGGTATCCACTCTGGTGATTCAACATGCTCAATACCGACAAATACATTGAGTGACGAAGTAATAAAAGAGATCGAGCTCCAAACTGAGAGAATAGCATTAGCATTAAAAGTGAAAGGTCTGATAAACATTCAGTTTGCTGTTCAAGAGAATAGACCTCTTGCAGAACCTGTTTGTGATGAGAAATCTTTAGGAAAAGTGCAGATGAGCACCACAGAATACTCGAATGTATTTGAGGAGCGCAGACAAGCTTTGACGACAAAATTGCCTTCAGAAATCGAGTTATGCAAGAGGTCTAGTGATGTATACATACTTGAAGTGAATTTAAGGGCTAGTCGAACCGTTCCTTTTATTTCCAAGGTAATCAATATTCCTATTGCAAAGCTTGCCACTCAGGTTATTTTGGGTAAAAAATTGAATCAGGAAAACAAGCCTTTCAATCATTTTGCAGTTAAAGCTGCTGTTTTTCCATTTACCCGCTTTGCAGGAGTTGATACTTTACTTGGTCCTGAAATGAAATCAACAGGAGAAGTGATGGGAATTGACTCATCATTTGAAGCTGCACTTGCAAAAACGCACATGGCTGCAGGATACAAGTTACCAACAGAAGGAACAGCTCTGGTTTCAGTAAAAGATGATGATAAAAAGTATATATTGCCAGTTGCACGAATGTTGAAAGAACTGAATTTTGAAATATATGCCACCAAAGGCACAGCTTCGTATCTGAACAATAACGGCATTGCTGCACAAGCTGTAAATAAAGTAAGAGAAGGCAGACCCCACATAGTTGATATGCTCAAAGATGGAAAAATAAATCTAGTGATTAATACTTCAAAAGGTGTAAAGTCAGTCTCAGACAGCAAAGATATCAGGAGAACTGCTATTTTGCAAAATATAGCTTACAGCACCACAGCTTCCGGAAGTAAAGCGTTAGTGCTTGCAATTCAATATGTAAAGAATAGCAAACTGGAAGTGAAATCATTACAGCAGATACAAAACGTTTAAATATCAAAACTAGAATAATTCACTCTCAAAATGCTAAAGAGAACATAATAAAAAGATGGAAATTTTGAAGGAAATAGTATACCTAAAGAATCAACTAGCGTAATTGAACAGCCAAATGCTGCAACGAATGCTCCACAATCTCACCTAGAGGACACTTCCCTTATATGTTAAGAACAAGTCTTTATAAATATCAAAGTAGTGAGATTAAAGACACACAGAGAAGAGGAATCGTCACGCCCCTTGATTATAAGAATCGTTGTTCAGCAAGGTTCTCTTCTCTGGTTTATTATACTGAAAGTTCCGAACAACTGATTGAGCTTTTAGGCTCGTATATAAGGCTGGAAAATGCAGTATATGTTATTATTACGGAGGAATTATGAATTCATCAAACATTATTGCTGGCATTGATGTTAGCAAAAGTAAATTAGATCTCCACATTCACCCACTTGAGCATTATAAAATATTTGAAAACAATGTACAATCCATTGATGAAATGCTGGACTTTTTACGTTTGCATAATGTAACCAAAATTGGTCTTGAGGCAACTGGTGGATACGAAAAATTATGTGCCTATACTTTACTAAGCAATGGTTTTGAGGTGTACGTCATTCAACCAAGGTGGGAGAGACTATGCTAAAAGCCTTGGTATTACTACAAAAACTGATAAAATAGACTGCAGTATCATCTCACGTTATATTAATAATACAGATATGCGTGTTACTCCTTTAACAGTTAGTAATGGTAATATTGATTGCTTGAAACAAAAATTATCTCGTAGAAACCAACTTGTAGAAATAGCAAAAATACAAAAAACCCAAATCCAACAGGTAACTGATACATCTATAATCAAACAAATAGAGGAACTTCTTGCAATTTTACGTAATCAAATTAAAACTTTAGAAGATGAAATGATTACATTTATCGATCAAAACCAAGAGCTTAAAAGAAAATATATATCAATAACTATATAGTAGCGGGATGACGGTTTTTCAAATTATCGGTAAATCTAAGTCAGTTTAGCTATAGGCAGCAATTTTCTGTATTTATTTTAAATTGAAGAAAGCTCAAATGAAAGATCGTGTTTTGCTAAAAATCACAGAATGCAGTCTGGTTACTATTTAAAAGGATATGTTCAAAAAACTGTGTCAAATCAACTCATACACTTCATTACCAACTTCATGATGAAGTTCCGCAGTTGGATGGAAATAATCAAAAAAGAAATAATCCTTTAGTGTTTCTTTGCTACACCCAGGGTTATAGTGAACGTCAAGTTCCCCTTTAAATATCAACTTTAAGAGTATTTTTATATTTTCTTTAAATCTCCCAACTTGGTCTGCAATGTTCGATGTGCATGCATCTTGACAATTTAAACCTTTGCTCTTGTATTCGCTAAACATACTTCTCATTTTAGAGTTAAGATCAAATGCTTTTATTTCAAGATTTGTACTTTTCTTCATATAATCTAAGCCTTTAGCCAGTTTTGCATTGAAACTCTCCGTGAGCTTTGTAGCTAGTTCCCTTGCTTCTTCATCTCTATTAAAAGCTGGTATTGAGCCAACTTCAGGTGCATTTGCAACAACTACATGCTTAACACCATGTTCATTTAGAACCTTAAGTGCATTACATATTTCACTCACTGCTTGTTCCAACACTTCTTCCGCTTTAGTATCGTCATAAGCAGTGGCAACCATAACATCATTTCCGCCGATTATGATGCAAAATAAATCTTCTTTACCTATATCTGGATGATGTTTAATTACCGCATCTAGCTGGTTAGCTAAACGAAATTTATTGAAGAAATAAGAAAAAATAGGGTCAAAAATTTCAGATGCTGTTGCATATGAAACTGCGTAATTCTGACCTTGCTGTTCGTGGCATCTCCCAAAAAATGAATAACTCCACCCAGGTTTAAATTCATCTAAATCTAAATATTTTGCTATATATTCAACAGCAGTAGGGCCATTGCTAAAAGATCTTCCTTGATAAAAAGGATCATCAAATTTTACGCTTTTTGCAAAGGATAAATTATTTAAAATTCCAATGATTGCGCCATTATCGGATAAGCTATCACCCAGAACATAAAAATTTCTATACTTTGAATTAGAATTGTCATTTTTGTTTGTCATAATATTTACTGTAGATTAGCATGTTGTTTCATTAGATTCATAGAAAAAGAAAAATAGCGGTGAAATTATACAACTTTGGCCTAACTTGCTCTCCACTTTTTCCGGGCAAAATCAGCTTCTTCTTAGAACCTGTCTTGAAAGGGAATAAAGAAAAGAGTATGATGAGGTAAGCAAAAAATAGGAGGGTAAATTGTATCCAAGTGATATAAGTGACAAGGAATGGGAAATTTTAGAGCCCTATGTTGCACAAGGAGCGATAGGACGACCAAGAAAACATAACATCAGAACAATTATTAATGCAATAAGGTATATAATGAGGGGTGGTTGCCAGTGGAGAATGCTACCAAAGGATTTTCCCCCATGGAAAACGGTGTATGACTATTTTATCAGGTGGCGTAATAATGGAAAATTGAAAAAAATACATGACATGCTAGTAAAAGAGGTAAGAAAAATGGTTGGTAAAAATGAAACACCTTCAGTAGGTATAATTGACAGTCAATCAGTGAAAACGACTCAAAAAGGGGATCAAGAGGATATGATGCCGGTAAAAAAATAAAGGGTAGAAAACGCCATATTATTGTAGATACACTAGGTCTTGTAATTACTGCAGAGGTACACAGCGCAAGCATTCAGGATCGTGATGGTGCTACCAATCTTTTTATTCAAGCTAAATGCAAAGCTCCAACATTACGTAAGTTTTTTGCTGATCAAGGATACAAAGGTAAATTACAAAATCGATGTTTGTTGGAAACTGGATGTTTGCTAACGATTACCAAGAAATTGGTTGATACAGGATTTCAGGTTATTCCTAAACGTTGGATTGTAGAACGAACCTTTGCTTGGCTTTCCAATTTTAGACGCATGAGCAAGGATTACGAGCATTCTCCTCTTACTTCAAAAAACAATATCTTATTTAATATGATTACTTCTATGCTTACTAAATTAGCTGCTTAACTCCTTTCAAGACAGGTTCTTAACTTGACACGTATACTTAAAAGAACCCTCTAAGTTTTCTAGCACGGCTTGGATGTTTCAACTTGCGCAGTGCTTTTGCCTCTATTTGCCTAATTCTCTCACGTGTTACATTAAAAATTTTTCCTACTTCTTCTAAGGTATGTTCCTTCCCATCTTTACCAAGGCCAAAACGCATTCTTAAAATTCTTTCTTCCTTTGGTGTTAAAGTTGCAAGAACATTGGTTGTAATGCCACGCAAGTCAGCAAGTATTGCAGCATCCTCTGGCCTGGAGACTCGCTTGTCTTCTATACAATCACCAAAGGTACTACTATCATCTTTTCCTGTTGGAGCTTCAAGACTTACTGGATCCCTTGCTATTTTCATAACTTTGCGTATTCTTTCCAGTGGCATTGTCAGTTCTACACTCAATTCCTCTAACGTCGGCTCTCTTCCCATCTCATGAGTCATCTTTCTTAATGCTCTGTTGATTTTACTGATAATTTCCACCATATGAACTGGTATTCTAACTACTTTAGACTGCTCAGGTATTGCTCTAGTGATTGATTGTCTTACCCACCAAGTGCCATAAGTTGAAAATTTATATCCACGTTTGTAATCAAACTTATCCACGGCCTTCATAAGACCAATATTGCCTTCTTGTATCAAATCAAGCAGATCAAGGCCTCTTTTTGAATACTTCTTAGCAATGGAAACTACTAGCCTTAAGTTAGCCTTAATCATTTCTTGCTTTGCTTCAGAGACTTCTCGTTCGTGTTTTTGTATTCTCTTGATTAGCTCCTTAAATTCTTGTACGTTATCTTCCTGTATATGCTGCTTAATACCGTTCAAGGTACTAGCTATATGTTCAGAGTTATCGTCTATAAACCTTAAAAATTTGTTTTTTAATTCACCTGTAAAAGAGGACTGATTTTCATTGATCTTTAAAAGACTTATCTTTTTCAATTCGTGCTTTAAAAGCACGTCATCATAAACTTTATAGAAACTTTCTCTATCGATATCGTATTTTCTAGCCTCAGCAATAAGATTAGCCTCTTCAAGCGTAATGGATCTATTTATCTTATAAAGTTCTTGTGTAATTCTGGCAACAGCAGCATCACTTAACTTAATTTGTAATGCTATAGACCATATTTGATTATACAAATTTTCTAGCTCATTAGAGAAATTTTTAGAATTTTTTCTTAATATCAACGCTTCATTTGTTAAAGTAATTATCTCATCCAATGCAACTATGACCTTTGGCAATAAGTCACTTTCCATTTCAAGAATAGAAACATTTAAATTGACTGAATTTATATCTTCATTATTACCGTCTTTCTCATCATCACTTTTTTTACTATCTTTCTCATCATCACTACAGTACTCAGCATCTTCAGAAACATCCTCAGAATCCTCAACATCTTCAGCACTTTCTTCACTCTCTTCACTTTCTTCTTTGGGTACCACATTAAAATCAGAGTTATAAATTGCATCCAGATCTATAATTTCTCTCAGTAAGAGAGCTCCATTACTTAAATCATCACGCCATACTTTTATCACCTTTAATGTTACTGATGTTTCAATTATTGCACGTAACATGTTATGCTTTTCAGATTCAATTTTTTTTGCTATCTCGATTTCATCTGCCCTTGATAAAAGCTTTACGGAGCTCATGTCTTGTAAATAAATCCTCACTGGATCATCATTTTGTACTAAAGTTGCAGTAACATTTGGCGATGTGTCATCATCATCAAGTTTACTATCATCACTGTTGGAAGGAATATCTTCTTCATCTTCGCTACTTTCAAGCACATTAATTCCGGAATCCTGCAATAAAGATATAGCATCATCTATAAAGTCAGACGAAAAATTTTCATCTGATAATTTATCATTTATATCATCAAAGGTGATAAAACCACCCTTTTTTATACTCTTAGTTACCAGATCTTTGATAATTTTTTTCTTATCTTCTGCATCATTAATAGTTGACATCATTACCTTTATAGTTTATAATTTTATTTCTTATTAACAAACAAACTTACAACGAGCAAGTCTATAATTTTACTTTTAACTTGTGGCTATTTGTTACTTCATATAGTTTAAGATACTGTTAATTTATGTACACTTGTCTTAATCAATTGTTCCATACTTTTCTTCCATTTTTACTGCTATGGATAATCCAACTGAAAATGTTGCAATTCCAACCACTATAGCAGTAAGCATTAAAACATGGGGTATAGGATTGCTATATGAATAAAAATTTGAAACCAATATAGGAGGCAAGGAACTTTTTATATATCCTAGAGATATGTAAAATAACAAAACAGATGCTTGGAAGACGCTTACCCCTATCATTTTCTTGATTAAATTTTTATCGTTTATAATAATATATAAACCTAGCACCATTAATACAATAATAATCGTATAATTATATAAAGTCATTGTTTTTTCCTACGAGCAAAATTTATATATATAATTAACATAGAGGAGCAGACAGTAAATGCTACACCTAATTCCACCAAAAAAATACCTAATTTTTGACCGGTTCTATTATTGGTTAACAAGATATCATAAGATAAAAAATTTTGGCCAAGTAAAGTTGTTGCAACGCCCGTTCCTCCATAAATTAAAATACCTAACACGTTAGTCAATCTAATCACAGAATAAGGTATTGCTTTTAGAGTTGTAGATACACCAAATAGCATTGAATATAATATTATCCCGGAGGCAATAATTATTCCTGCTTGAAAACCTCCACCCGGAGTGTAATCACCGTGAAATTGTATGTATAAACCAAATAAAATGATAAAAGGTATCATCAAAAATGTTACTGCATTTAATATCGGATCTTTAATCATTTTCTTTTTCTTCTTTTAATATCAACGTTATACAAAGCGCAGCAGTAAAAACTACTATAGTTTCTCCAAACGTGTCATAACCACGAAAGCTTGCCAAAATAGCTGTCACTATATTAGGAATACCGGTAGCTTTTTCGGTATTTTCCACATAATAAGGAGCAACATGCAAGTGGATCGGAGCATTGTGGCTGCCAAAATCTGGCAATTGAATCATAAAATATGACAAACATACAGCCAGAAATAACATAAAAAAAAGCGTTATAGGGTTATGAGATAGATTTACTTTATGATTCTTTATCAAGGAGAGTGCTGCAAACGTAAAAACTGTACTGAGCCCCGCACCAACAGAAGCTTCAGTAATTGCAACATCAGGTGCATTCATAATTAAGTATATAAGCGCAATCAGTGAACTAAATACACACATTAGAACAGCACTTACGACTAAATGTCGCGAGAAAACTATAAAAACCGTAACTGTTAGTAACAACAAAAGTAACACTACATTTAATATTTCTAACACCTTAGCCTTCTTTAACAGTTTTTTTCTTAACTTTATAATGAGTGCGCGCTAAAATATAGCTATTAGTTGAGTTAGCTACCCATATTATAAAAATTAATAATACTATTTTAACAGTATTGATTGAAAATCCATTCTGCAAAGCAAAACCAATTAACAATAACGTTGCACCGCTAGAATCTGTAATACCTGCTGCATGTAACCTAGTATAGAAATCAGGAAATCTGATCACCCCTATATTTGAAATAATTATCAAACAAATACCTAAAAATATGAAAATGGATCCTATCATAAATTATCAAAACAACATTAATCTCATTAGTGCTATAGTTGATATAAAGCTAACGCTAGCATACAACAATGCTATATCAATTAAAAAAAAATTATTCAGAATGATTGATATTGCTGTTATAAGTACAACTACTTGCGTTGAGAAATTATTGAACGCTAAAACCTTATTGTACACATCATTTGACTTAGACACTATGCAACACAACATTACACTCATACAGAACAACAGTGTATAGATAGCAATGCAAATCATTTAAAGACTATGTAACTTCAGTAGATTTCTAAACGGATACTTCTTCATCGCCATCTTGATCATTTATTTCATCATCTATTTCACCATCCACTTCATAATCTTGGCTTTCTTGACTTGCATCAAGATCTGTGTTATCAGAAAAATTTAATAAATTCGCTAGCTTACTTGTATTACTGCTGTAAACATTATTCATATTTCCTTTCATGTATTCCTTGCATCTACCTACCAAAAGGCTAAACAGCTCATGAGTATCCACCTGTTTTCCTGCTATTTCATGTAAGGAAACTATGGTATTTTTATGACCTTTAAACTTAGCTGCTTGAATTGGATTACTTGCCCCTGTATTTAAATCATGTGTTCTTTGACTTGCCAACAGAACCAATTTGAAACGGTTACTTACCCGTTCTATACACTTTTCTACAATAGACTCAGCCATAAGATACTACCTTAATAAGTTTTATACTATATCACAAAAAACAAGTTGTCAACTTTGTATCTATTGCGATTCAACTTCATGTTTTACTTTTTCTGCCTCAGATTTTATTTCTTGGCTTTCTGTCATCGTGATTGTTATCTCATGATCAAGTTTTTTTAGAAATCCTAACAATCGCTCTAAAGAAAAACCATCTATTTTACCATTTTTAATTTGCGATACCTTTGGCTGATCAATACCAAGTTTCTCAGCTGCAAAAGCCTGAGTCCAAGCATTTTTTTCTACAATTTTATTTATTATATAAAGCAACTTTGTTTTTATTCCTGCACTGTCTAAGTTATTTAACGATATTATTTCCATAATTCTTACACTCACATATCAATTAACTTTATTAAATATTATAACATAATATTTAATATACCAAGATATTAATATCATGTAACTTGTCAATAATTATATGATATCAATATTTAAAACTTTAAGTTGATTATATATTAATATTTTTATCAAATTTCTAGTAATTTTAAATTACCATTTTACCATCAGTCTATCTGAAAAAACCATTTATAGAAAGAACAAGCTAAGATTACAAAGCTTGAAATACAAAAATAATTATTTTATAAATTTATCTTACATAAGAAGTTTATATCTCTATATCTTAATATAAATATTTATTTAAATTTTTAAAATTTCTATTTTAACGAGAATTCTATATATTATATTTATAATATAATTTAAATATTTGTTGCTTTTTAGCTGGAACATTATTTAGTTAGTAAGTAAAATTGTGTTGAATATGACAAAAATAAAAAAAGATGTTGCTGTTATTATGGGAAGTGAGTCAGATTACACCACTATGGTCCATACTGTTGATATGTTAAAAGCATTAGAAGTTTCACATGATATATTCATAATATCTGCACATAGAACACCAGAAAGGCTCTTCAATTTTGCTAAATCTGCACAAGAAGAAGGTTTTAAGGTTATTATAGCTGGTGCAGGAGGTGCAGCTCATTTACCTGGTATGGTTGCGTCACTAACTTGTTTACCAGTTATCGGCGTTCCTGTGCATAGTAAACAATTAAATGGGCTGGACAGTCTACTCTCTATAGTTCAAATGCCAAAGGGTGTTCCAGTTGCAACCATGTCTATAGGAGAAAATGGAGCATATAATGCTGCCATTACTGCCGTATCTATATTGTCAATTTCCAACAGTGAAATTGCAGGTAGGTTAAAAAAGTGGAGAGAGAAACAGACCAAAGAAGTAAAAGAAAAACCAGTTTCATAATAAATCTATGGCAATAACTCTTTTAGACACAAAAACCATAAACCGTATAGCAGCGGGGGAGGTGATAGAAAGGCCAGCAAGTGTAGTAAAGGAATTAGTGGAAAATGCAATAGATGCTGGAAGTTTAGAAATAGAGATTAAAATAGAAAGTGGTGGGCGTAACCTTATTATTGTGACAGATGATGGTAACGGAGTAGAAAAAAACGATTTAGAACTTGCGTTTATGCGCCATGCTACTTCAAAATTGAGCGATAGTGAATTAATAGAAATCAAGCATCTTGGCTTTAGAGGAGAAGCTCTGCCTTCAATAGCAGCAGTAAGTAGGATAAAATTATCGTCTAAGGCAAGAGAAGCAAATGAAGCATGGTCTATAAGTTATGAGGGTGGAGAGAAAATAGGGGAGCTAACTCCTTACCCTTTATCACAAGGGACACATATTGAAGTACGAGATTTGTTTTTCGCTACCCCAAATAGACTAAAATTTCTAAAAACCGAAAGAGCAGAAACTCAAAGCATTGTTGATATTGTAAACAACCTAGCAATGATTAACTATCATATAGGGTTTACTCTCACTTCAGGTAATAAAAAGCTCTTAAAATACGCTAAGCAGACTTCGTTATTTCATAGATTGTGTGAAGTAGAAGAAGAATTTCAGGGCAATTCTTTGGAGATCAATGAAGAAGAAGACGACATTAAACTTACGGGACACATCTGTAAGCCGACCGTCAATCGTGGTAAGTCCACTCAGATCTATACGTTTGTTAATGGAAGGCCAATTAAAGATAATTTACTTATTGGCGCAGTTAGGTATGCATATCATGATTTTATTCCAAGCGATAGGTATCCTTTTGCAGCGTTACATTTAGAGATACCTTATGATCAAGTAGATGTAAATGTGCATCCAAATAAGTCAGAAGTAAGGTTTCAGAATAAGAAGCTCATATATGAGATAATGACAAGAGGATTAATTAAAGCATTGTCAAGAAGGATAGGCACTTTTCCAGCGCATGACCAGAAAATGGATTCAACATTGCCGGATCCTTTTGATAAACCTAATGTTCAAAAAGAATTTTATGAAAAAAGACCAAGTCCTTTTAAAAATCAACTAATAAAAGAATTTGCTTCTCCAAATGAAAAAGCAAAAGGCTTATCAGAACAGTCAAAATCGTTTGATTATACCGGCATACAGAAATTTCCATCACAAGCGGAGACTATGGTTCTGGAAAAAAAGGTGTTAGAGCAAGTTGATTTGATAGAGAGCCACCCGCTCGGGTTTGCACGCTGTCAGGTCTATAATACTTATATTATTGCAGAGGTAAGGGACAAATTGATTATAGTCGATCAGCATGCAGCCCATGAAAGACTAGTATATGAATGCTTAAAACAAAAATCAAGTGTAAAAAGACAAAAACTACTTCTTCCTGAAACGGTTGAAATCAAAAATCAAGCCGGAATGGAGATGATTGAAGTTTATAAAGATAAGTTATTTGAAATGGGTTTTGATATTGAAATCAAATCAGAGAATAAAGTGATAGTAAAAGAAATCCCTGCAATCTTGGGCACAATAGATGTGAAAGAGATGCTAATTAATATAGTCGATAGATTAACGGAAATAGAAGATACATTGCCAGTAGAAGATAAAGTGAACAAAATATTGGCCACTATCGCTTGTCATGGATCAATTAGAGCGGGTAGAAAAATGAGGTTAGATGAAATGAATGAGCTGCTGAGACAAATGGAAAAAACCCCATATTCCGGGCAATGCAACCACGGAAGACCAACTTATATAGAAATGAAACTCAGTGATATTGAAAAACTTTTTGAGCGCAGGTAATGAGGTTGCCATAAATATGTAAGTGCTCCTTTCTCGTCATCCAAGTAGCTCATAGAAACGAAAAAACTTCCTTGACAAACTCCGTCAGCCCCTTTATCATGAAACTGAAGCTATTTATTTATCTTCGCAATCTGTGCAGGTTAATGACAAAAAACTTAGGGTATTTGGCGTCTCATGTTTAATTTTTCGCACTACGTGCATCGCATGTCTTTAAAAATTTCTGGGTTTTTACCTATATAAGCCGAAACGCGCTTACAAAGCGTTTAAGACAGCAAAAAACGTCAAATTGACAAGGGAGAATTTGAATACTAGCTACCCTAGGGTTTCTTTGCCTTTTTTCCTGCTTGGTAAATTTCTTAAACACTTGCGGTGTAGGTTAGTTGCAAGTTAAAAGCAGCTAAATCGCTCTTAATCAAGCGTTTTAGAATAAAAAAAACGCCGATATTTTAGTACATGGTAAATAGCCAACCACCACGGGGCTTCTTTTGCCTTTTTTTTCATTTAGTAAATTTCTTAAATATTTATGACTAAACGATAATCGTCATCCCTAAGTATCCCGCTGCTTGTTAGCGGGATCTATGTTAAGGTATGACAGTTAAGTAGGGGATCTATGTTAAGAGATACCGCGAATGAATCGCGGTATGACGGTTCGCGGCGGCATAGTAATTCGTCATCCCGCTACGTGTTAGCGGGATCTCTTGTTAGCGCCGCGGCGGTATGACGTCTCGCTTGCAACCTATAGCTTTGTCATTCCAGTGCTCCTTTTTTTGTCATCCCAGTGCCTTGACTATTTGGATCCAGAAAACTTAGCTTCGAGTCAAGTAGGCTGCAAATAAAAACTGGATTCCAGCGTCACGCGCTGGAATGACAACCTGACAATCGTCATCCCGCTACGTGTTAGCGGGATCTATGTTAAGAGATACCGCGGCGGTATGACGTATAGAAACTAAAAAAGTTCTTTTTTAAAAAACTTAAGTTATACTTATAAGTATTTGATACTTTTTATAGTGATTATGTCGAGTTTAAGCTGCCTTTATGGTGATAATGCAGAATTTGTGGAAGAAATGTATAGCCGTTATTTGCAGGGTGATAAATCAATCGGGGAGGATTGGTATAGAATTTTTTCAAGCAATTTAGAAGTTAATAAAGCGGAGACCTGCGGTGCACAACATGTAACTAAGGTGGATGATTCAGTTTCTAGTTTAGCAAATTTTTTCAGATCTTACGGTCATTTTTTTGCGGATCTTAATCCGTTATCACCCAATGTGAATAAGGAAGTAGATTATCAAAAATACTCGAATCTATCTCCGGCAAGTGACACTGGAATCTATAGAGATATTTACTGCAAGAATATCGGTTTTGAATTTATGCACATCTCCTCTTATGAGGAGAGAATGTGGCTGCAGGAAAAGATCGAAAATCAAACCTGTACGCTGAGTTCACAAGATAAAAAGGAAATACTGAGGCACTTGGTCGAATCCGAAATGTTCGAGCAATTTCTCCATATGAAATTTCCTGGATATAAACGCTTTTCTATTGAAGGTGGAGAATCAGCTATCGTTGCAATTGAAAAAATCATTAGTGATTCTACGGTTTTTGGTATTGAAGAAATAGTCCTTGGCATGGCTCACCGCGGACGACTCAATGTTCTAACCAAAGTGATGGGGAAAGAATATGCGGCAATGCTGTCTGAATTTCAAGGCAATCTTGCATACCCAAGTGGTCTTGAGGTGTCCGGTGATGTTAAATATCACCTTGGTTACTCTTCTGATCGAGCACTTTCAGGTGGCAAAAAAATACATTTAAGTTTATGCCCTAATCCATCTCACCTTGAAGCGGTAAATCCGGTTTTGGCTGGAAGAATAAGAGCAAAACAGAATATAAGATCTGTGCTTGGCATATCAATTCATGGTGATGCGGCTTTCATCGGTCAAGGAGTGGTTGCTGAAACTTTAACCTTAAGCAATATTGAAGGCTATAAAGTGGATGGCATTGTGCACATTGTCATTAATAACCAAGTTGGTTTTACTGCTAACCCATGTTGCGCACGATCCTCTTTTTATTGCACTGATATAGCAAAATCAATAGAAGCTCCAGTGTTTCACGTCAATGGAGATAACCCGGAAGCTGTGAGTTTTGCTACAAGTCTGGCGATGGAATATAGGCAGAAATTTAAAAAGGACGTAGTAATTGACATAATGTGCTACCGCAAATATGGCCATAATGAAGGTGATGAACCGAATTTCACTCAGCCACTTATGTATAAGGCGATATCAAAGCATAAAACTCCTGGAACATTGTATGAAGAAAAATTGACTGCAGAGAAAGTATTAGATGGCGATGAAGTAAATAAATTGCGCAGTGAATTCAGGGCAAAATTAGATAAAAGTCTTGCTGAATCAGCGGCTTACACTCCAAAAAAAGCTGACTGGTTCGGTGGAGTGTGGTCAAAATTAAGAAGAGCAAAGCTGAACGATTTGAGCGAATACTACACGGATTCTGGTGTTCCGCCAGATGAGTTGAAAAAATTAGGTGTGCATATAAATAGCAATATCCCAAGTAACTTTAACATTAACAATAAGGTTAGAAAAATACTCGATGGCAGAATAGACAGTATAAATTCCGGTAGTAATATAGACTGGGCAACTGCTGAAAGTCTTGCGTTTGCATCACTGCTTACAGAAGGAATAGGAGTGCGTTTATCAGGACAAGACTCTGGTCGTGGGACTTTCTCGCACCGTCATTCAAGGCTTGTTGATCAGGTAACAGAAGAAGCATTTATTCCGCTAAACAATATAAATGAAAAGCAAGCTCACTTTGAGGTCATAGATAGCGCACTATCTGAGTATGCTGTAATGGGCTTTGAATATGGATATAGTCTTGATTCTCCGTATTCACTGGTGCTCTGGGAAGGACAATTTGGTGATTTTGCAAACGGTGCGCAAATTATGATCGACCAGTTTATCGCATCTGCAGAAACAAAGTGGTTGCGATCAAGCGGTCTAGTTTTATTGCTGCCTCATGGTTATGAAGGACAGGGACCTGAGCATAGCTCCGCACGTATAGAGAGATTTTTGCAACTCTGCGCAGAGGATAATATGCAGGTAGTTAATTGTTCCACTCCGGCGAATTACTTCCATGTCTTACGCAGACAAATGCATAGAGACTTTCGTAAGCCTCTGGTAGTGTTTACACCTAAATCGCTACTGCGCCACAAAAGAGCAGTATCTAACCTATCTGACTTTGAAGGAAAATTCCTCACAGTAATTCCAGAATGTAGAACAGGTTTAGTTTCGAATGATAAAATACGTAAAGTTGTAATATGCAGTGGTAAAGTTTATTACGACATATGTGAAGCACAAAAAATAAACGATATAGCAGTAATACGTTTGGAGCAATTCTATCCTTTTCCTGCAGATAAACTAAGTAATGAACTTGAAAAGTACAAAAACGCTGAAATTATATGGTGTCAAGAAGAACCAAAAAATATGGGAGGATGGTTTTTTGTCAACCCATTGATAGAAGAAGTGTTATCTAATCTCGATATCCAAGCAAAAAGACCTAAGTGTATCGCAAGACCTGCTGCTGCATCTCCTGCATGTGGTTATGTTAGTGTTCACACTCAGCAGCAGGAGGAGATTTTAAAGCAGGTTATGCAGGGGATCTAGCACAATTGTGCAAATATTGAAGCGAAAGCTGGCAAGCGAACATTGTTCATCAGATCTTGACGCTGGGCACTGCAGCCAGGCGCAATAGAAAACGCATTACACCAATAAAGCCCTTTTGGTACTCAAGCAAATATAAAAGATTTTTATTCTATTAAAAAAAAATTAATTTTTATTAAAATTTTCATTTATTTTTATTTAAAAAGTAAACATTATTAATATTTACTTTAATTAATATAGGATATATATGAATACAAAAATATTTGAGATGTTAATAAGGAGAACTGGTCTACGCAGAGATAGCAAAGCTGAGATCATACAGTTAAATAGAAATGAAAAAGCTTTTGTAGATGAGGATAAAGAATCTATCGAATTAGCTGAGGCCATTTTTGAAAAGAGTAATATGTTTCGTTTCCGCAAATCAGGTCCTGCTATGGATTACATTTTGCACAAATTAATAAATGATAGGAAGCTTTTCGAGGAAATGAAAGATAGAGGTACAAGTATAATACGTCTTTTTTCTTTGTTATCAATGTATCATGGTCGTCTCAATTGCTGTGTTGTGAGAAGAAGAGGGCGTATTACTGAGTGTGGAATATTTGCTTATGCTGACAACTGTTTAGAACCTGTCTTGAAAGGGAATAAAGAAAAGAGTATGATGAGGTAAGCAAAAAATAGGAGGGTAAATTGTATCCAAGTGATATAAGTGACAAGGAATGGGAAATTTTAGAGCCCTATGTTGCACAAGGAGCGATAGGACGACCAAGAAAACATAACATCAGAACAATTATTAATGCAATAAGGTATATAATGAGGGGTGGTTGCCAGTGGAGAATGCTACCAAAGGATTTTCCCCCATGGAAAACGGTGTATGACTATTTTATCAGGTGGCGTAATAATGGAAAATTGAAAAAAATACATGACATGCTAGTAAAAGAGGTAAGAAAAATGGTTGGTAAAAATGAAACACCTTCAGTAGGTATAATTGACAGTCAATCAGTGAAAACGACTCAAAAAGGGGATCAAGAGGATATGATGCCGGTAAAAAAATAAAGGGTAGAAAACGCCATATTATTGTAGATACACTAGGTCTTGTAATTACTGCAGAGGTACACAGCGCAAGCATTCAGGATCGTGATGGTGCTACCAATCTTTTTATTCAAGCTAAATGCAAAGCTCCAACATTACGTAAGTTTTTTGCTGATCAAGGATACAAAGGTAAATTACAAAATCGATGTTTGTTGGAAACTGGATGTTTGCTAACGATTACCAAGAAATTGGTTGATACAGGATTTCAGGTTATTCCTAAACGTTGGATTGTAGAACGAACCTTTGCTTGGCTTTCCAATTTTAGACGCATGAGCAAGGATTACGAGCATTCTCCTCTTACTTCAAAAAACAATATCTTATTTAATATGATTACTTCTATGCTTACTAAATTAGCTGCTTAACTCCTTTCAAGACAGGTTCTTAGAACTAGTACCTTTAGAGGACTTTATACTTATTGAGCCTTCCTCGTACCTCGAGTACATTGTGTTTGACAATGAGAATATCAGAAATAGGTTAGCTGAAGACTTAACTGAAGATAAAACAAAATTAGATATCTTTTTGAATGGAATTTTAGCAACAAAGAATTCGGATTTAGTATTATCTTGTATTAACAAGATAGAGGTTCTTAATGAGGGAGATAGATATTTTGTTAATCTCTTACAGAAAAACGGCATGCTAGACTACATCTTAAACAAAGATGATACAACACTTGCAAAATCAACTCTAAAGGAGTTGTTGAAGCTTTCTATTTTGCAGGAAGAAAAAAGCACTGAGTTAGAATCTCCCCAAGCTTCAAGTGTAAATGTTAGCAAAGCTCAGCAACATTGTAGTATATAGCTGGTGATAAAGTTTAAAATAATTGCATATACTAAGGCTCATTTAAATATAGAGCCTCAGTGGTGCTTAATTTTTTCAATTGATGGTGACTAGTAGCCCTACTATGATGTGGATCTATGCTCGCTTATAACTAAAATTTCACTTCCACCAAGGGGATATTATTCCAGCTATTGCTTCCATAGTCATCAATAGAAGCGTTTAAGTAATCTGTATCAAAGCGCACGGGCACATCAAATTCAAAGCTCGCAGTGATTATCACATCTTTTACTGGTGGCTTCATAAATGTTATTTCTCCAGTTGAATAATTTACTGAATATTCACTCTCTTCTTTACCATTTAAATAAATCTTTACTGTCCCATGTACTGGCTTTTTGATCATACGTATATGCTTATCTTCCCCACTTACATAAGTTTTGATTAGCTGAAAAGTCGTTTTTTTGTTATCTCCTATACCAATCTCTTGATTAATGGCTATAAAATCCGACCAATCCTTAAAACGAAACCCTATTGCTTTACCTTTTCGTGCATGAAAAAATGTTATTAGTTCCAGTAGTTGCTCGTTTGATCTGACCCCGTAAGCTATGTTGTATCTAGTGCGTGCATGAGACCAATTGATGTTGCGCTGTTCACAACCATTGTGAGTTGTTACAACGTCAGTGGAAAATTCCGGTCCTCCAGTGGAACCATAAGATATATTTTCTGGAAATCTAATTTCTGTGAATGACATATACCCTCCTGTGAAAGTAAAATAGTTTGGTTGAAGAAAATGTTGTAATTTGAAAGCGTTTCACATAGTAAATGACGCTATGGAAAGTGGATGAGACTACTGAGTTAAACTGCTGTCACACCCACAGTTACTATACTCAGGTTCATTTGAGTTGTCAAGCAAAAAAATAAAATTTTATGGCAAACTGTAACTAGCCTTGCTTGTGACTTAATTCATCTACTTTTTTGCGTAATACATTCAAATCAGTTGCTCCTACAAACAGGCTATCTCCAATTATTAAAAAAGGTGTACCACCTACTCCCAAATCTCTTACTAGAAGCCTACTGTTGTTTATCATTTGCTCAATTTTGTTCGCGTTATCTTTTATGGAATCATTAAAATCGTCCTCATCAATCCCTATGTTTTTCACTATATCCAATATGCTTTCGTCTGAAAATTCTCCTTTGTGACTTAAAGCAGCATGGTGAAAATCGAAATATTTTTCTTTATCGAGAAAATAGACAGCTAAAGCACTTTTTGCTGCCTTTAAAGAAGCGTTACCAAGTATTGGAGCATCCCTAAAGATATACTTAATTTTGCCGTCGTTAATTAACTGCTTTATATCATTCTTTATAGCTTTGCAATGTCCACAAGAATAGTCAAGGAAGCCTACAGCTATAACACTACTATTTTCATTTCCGGAGTAAGGATAAGTAAGGTCAAATATTTGATCCTTGTATTGTGAAATTTTACTTTTGGTTACATTATCTCGAGCAGCGTAACTACTTTTAATCGACTCCTCTTTGAGAGTTTTTACGATCTTATCAAAATTTCTGCTTATATAATTATCTAATTTCTCACCTATATAATCATCGCTTAGCATTTGGCTGCGATTTGAAAGCCAATTGTTTATTATCGGCAAGCTTGCTATTGCTATTATTAAAATTAATAAAAACGATATTCTAGACATACAATTTATTTAAAAACCTACAACATAAAACTTTTAGTACACATTTATCTGTATATTAAAAGAAGCATCTAATGTTAATATATAAAAACATTTATATCAAGTGTATTTTATAGTCAGTTTTGCCTCGAATACAAACTTTACGTACAATGATTAGGTATATTGTCACAAAGTTCATCAGAAGACTTGATAATGTAGGTGACCAAACTACCCCCAGAATAGCCAATTATGAGATGCTCTATCTTTTACCGCCACGCTGTAAATACGGCGGTAAAACAAAGTTGATAATTTTATTCCGCTGTGTATAATTTTCCGCGGAATAAACATATGAGTGAACCAATAATTGGCAGAGAAAAAGAAATAGCTATTCTACAAGACAAACTTCTTTCTCAATCAGCCGAATTTATTGCTGTTTATGGTCGGCGTCGTGTAAATGTTGTATTATCTGCATTTTATCAGCATAATATAGAAGTAATGTAATGCAGATATTATGCCGATGCCGAATTATACGATTACTTCTAAAATTGCTAGTTGTCTTATAAGGATTGAAGCAGCAAAAGAAAAAGTGTTACATTTGCCGCTCACTGTATCAATGCTTTTGTCTCTTCGTGAAACTGCACGGCTTTATACCACACACTATTCTACTATGATTGAAGGAAATCGACTTGAACCTAAACAGATTGAAGAGGTTTTAAGTGGTAAAAGCCACTTTCCAAAATATAGGAGAGATGAAAATGAGGTTAAAGGATATTATGCAGCTTTAACTCAAGTTGAACAATGGGCAGCAAGGAGAATACCCATTACTGAGAAAGCTGTTCAAACACTACATGCTCTAGTAATAGCAAGTGGAAAATCTAAAATAAAATCAACACCTTATCGTGATGGTCAAAATGTTATCCGCGATAGTCTTACACGTGCAATAATTTATATGCCACCTGAAGCAAAGGATGTACCAAAGCTCATGAGCAGTATGATTGATTGGATTCGTAACAGTGAGCAAGTGCCTTGCCCAATTATTGCAGGTATTGCGCATTATCAATTTGTAACAATTCACCCTTACTATGACGGTAATGGTCGTACTGCAAGATTGTTGACTACATTAATTTTACACCTTGGTGGGTATGACCTAAAAGGACTTTATTCATTGGAAGAATATTATGCTAAGAATCTAGGAGCGTATTATGAAGCAATCAGTATAGGTCCATCGCACAACTATTACATGGGACGAGCTGAAGCAGATATTACTAAGTGGGTGGAGTATTTCGTAGAAGGTATGGCAAATTCATTTGAGAACGTTTTACAACGTATAAATAAAGAAGAATACCACGCTGATCAGACTGATCTTATACGTAAGCTTGATCCTAAACAACGCAAAGCTCTTGAGCTCTTCCAGGAGTTTTCCGCTATTACAGCTAGTCAGGTTGGCGAACTATTTAATTTTAAGCCTCGTACCAGTGCGCAACTTTGTAAAAAGTGGGTGGAAATGGGGTTTATCAAGATTGTAGATTTTTCCAATAGAGGAAGGAAATACAAACTTAGTAAGCAATATGAGGATTTGATCTCAAATTAACTGAAAGCTCGCTAGGCAGGAAAGTAGTGCATAGGTCAAATTTCAATAAAGTGCTTGAAAACTAAATGTAAACTTAAAATTTTAAAAACTGGAATATGTACAACAACTTACGTGACTTCATCAAAGCCTTAGAAGAAAAAAAAGATCTGATTAGGATTAAGGAGGAAGTTTCAACAGTTCTTGAAATGACAGAAATTCATCGCAGAGTTTTGTCAAGCAAAGGGCCAGCGATCATTTTTGAAAATGTTATCACAGAAAATGGCAAAAATTCGATTCCAGTTTTGGTGAATTTATTTGGTACTATTAAGAGGATTGCATTGGGGTTGAACATAAACCCTGATGAACTAAGAGATCTTGGTAAACTTTTAGCATTTTTGCAATCACCTGAGCCGCCAAAAAACTTTAAGGATGCTATAAAAATGTTTCCTTTGTTGAAAGTCGTGTTATCGATGCGAAGTAAAGTCGTGAGCAAGGCTCCATGTCAAGAGGTAGTGCTAACCGGAGATGAAGTGGACCTAAGTCTACTGCCCATTCAAACATGCTGGCCAAATGAACCTGCACCACTTATCACCTGGCCAATTGTGGTAACGAAAGGACCCACGAAAGAAAAGCAAGATAATTTTAATCTTGGAATATATCGTATGCAGGTTATAGATAAAAAAACAACACTAATGCGTTGGCTTGCACACAGGGGTGGCGCAACTCACCATAAGCGTTGGAAGGAAGAAGGCAGAAATATGAAATTTCCTGCTGCTGCTGTGATCGGTAGTGATCCTGCAACGATTATTGCTGCGGTAACTCCAGTGCCAGAAACATTGTCAGAATACCAATTTGCTGGACTACTGCGAAAGAAGCCGCTTGAGCTGGTAAATTGTAAGACTATTCCACTTCAAGTACCAGCTCACGCGGAAATCGTTCTGGAAGGCTATGTGAGTTTGGATAGATATCAAGACGAAGGGCCATACGGAGATCACACCGGCTACTATAATTCTGTTGAGCAATTTCCTGAATTTAATATTACTGCAATTACTATGCGTAAAAACCCGATATATCTTAGCACTTTCACTGGCAAGCCACCTGATGAACCATCGATTCTTGGTGAAGCACTCAATGAAATTTTTGTGCCCATTCTTATCAATCAATTTCCAGAGATAGTGGACTTTTATCTGCCACCGGAAGGTTGCTCATATAGAATAGCGATAGTGTCGATAAAAAAATCCTATCCAGGGCAGGCAAAAAGAATTGTTATGGGCATACTTTCTTTTCTAAAGCAGTTTTTATACACGAAGTTTATTATCGTTGTTGATAATGATATAAATGTACGTGATTGGAAGGAAGTAATGTGGGCAATGTCAACGAGGATGGACCCTGTGCGTGATACAATCATGATAGAAAGTGTACCTATTGATTATTTAGACTTTGCTTCCCCTGAAAGTGGACTTGGAGGTAAAATGGGATTTGATGCGACAAATAAAATCCCGCCTGAAACCAAACGAGAGTGGGGAAAGAAAATTGAGATGAGTGAGGAAATAGTAAGGAAAGTCGCGGAGAAGTGGGAGGAATATATGGACTAGACTTCTTGCATAAAAGCAGAAAAAAGTTTGGCGTTTTTTATAATGCCGCATTAACTGATAATTGTGATTTAAGTTCGTCACAGTGCCCTTTTTTTTGTCATCCTATAGCTATACCGCCGCGGTATCTCTTAGCCGCTAACAAGTAGTGGGATGACGAGCTTATCGTCATCCTGCCGCGAACCGTCATACCGCGATTCATTCGCGGTATCTCAGCCGCTAACAAGCAGCGGGATACTTAGGGATGACGGTTGTTGTTTAGCTGTAAATATTAAGAAATTTACCAAATGAAAAAAAAGGCAAAAGAAGCCCTGGGGTTATTATCCGCTTTAAAATATTGGCGTTTTTTATGTTTTAAACGCTTGACAAGCGAGATTCAGCCGCTTTTAATTGCAACTAACTTACGCTGCAAATGTTTAAGAAATTTACTAAGCAGAAAAAAAGACAAAGAATCCCCGAGTTAGCTAGTCTTTTACTATCTCTGTCGAGTATTGGCATTTTTTGATGTCTTGTAACGCTTTATAAGCGCGTTCAGCTTATTTAGATAAAAATCTAGATGTAGATGAAGTTTTGTAAAGACATACAGTATCTATATACTGCAAAAAATTGAACATAAGACGCCGATACATTAAGTAATCCTTACCTTTTAATCTGCAGATTGGCGAAAGCAAATACAATAGCTTCAGTTTCATGATAAGAGGGCTGGCGGAGTTTGTCAAGCAAGTTTTTTTGTTTCTGCGGGCTACCTGAGTCTATTGATTTCATTAGAGCCGAAACTCTTGAGACCTAGGTGATAATTCTATCTAAAAGGATGCCAAAAAAGAGAAGCAACCCTACGTAGGAATTATTTTTAAATATGGACATGCATTGACTGGGATCGTCAGGATTGAAATTTTTGTATTGGCGGTGAAATATGAACCCTACAGCAAGTAGAGCAATATAAAAAATGTTATTTAATGATGATAAGATACCAGCATATAGCCACGTCATAAGAGATATTAAATAAAATCTTTTCAACCAAGATTTTGTTGTATCACCAAAATATAATGCGGTAGATTTCATCCCGAGTTTTTCATCATCTTTTTTATCTTGATGGGCGTATATGGTGTCATAGCTAAGTGTCCAGAAGACGCATCCTATATAAAACAGCAAGGATTCTATACTGATCTGGTTTGTTATTGCTGCTGAGCCCATGAGCGATCCCATATTGAAGGTAAACCCTAAGAACAATTGTGGCCACCAAACATACCGCTTTAATAAAGGGTAAGTAGCTATCATACACATTGAGATTATTCCAAGTATGAGTGTAGTTTTATTAGTTAATAATAAGATTACCAGGGCAATAGACAGTAACAGTGAAAGTAAAGCTAAAGCCTGCTTTATGTTTAATGCACCACTTGCAAGTGGCCTATATTTTGTTCGTTCAACGTGCGCATCTATTTTTCTATCGAAGATATCATTGATTATGCACCCTGCGGGTCTCATTAAAAATGCACCTATAGTAAACAAAACAAGGAGAAAAAGAACCTGATACGATAGAGAAGTTGAGGCTAAAAGAATACCGCTCAAACTGGGAAATAGCACAAGCCACAAACCCGTTAAACTGTGCAACCTCATTAATGAAAAGTAACGATTGAAATGCATTAATTAAGTGTGATTATGTAATATTTTGCTTACATTAACAAAATTGTCGAACGCTAAGTCAGGCTTGAAAACTAGTTCAGGTATAAATCGCAAATCAACATAACACAATATAGATTTACGTATTGACCATGCAGACTGGTTCATTTCATTAACAACAGTGTTAATATCACAATTATTCTCAGAAGGATCTCCAGTGCGTCTTTTTTCTGGATCTAAGTAGTCAGCTACTTGAATATTCAATGAAGATAACACAATATATACATCTGCTTTTTTCAAATCTTTACTTAATTTTACGTCAGATACCGCTACATTTTTATTGAACACCTTACCTTCCATTAGAACTCTTGATATTGCTCTATGCAATACCGATGCTATCTTTAGGTTTCTAATTTCCTTTTTCATATCCAGCTACTATAACACCCTTTCTTCTTGCACTAATTGATAAGCTTCCAAAATATCTCCAACTTTAATATCGACATTACCCTCTAGTGATACTCCGCATTCAAAGTTTACACCTACTTCTTTAACATCATCTTTAAATCTACGTAGTGCTTTTAACTTTCCTTCATGCACCAATTTGCCACCACGCATTACCTTAATTAAAGAATCTTTTCTTATGACTCCATCACTTACGTAACATCCAATGATATTACCAGCTTTAGATACATTAAATATTTGCCTTACAGATGCAGAACCAACACGAACCTCTCGTGTAACAGGCTTTAACATTTTAGTTAAATACATTCTCATGTCATCAATGAGCTCGTATATTATGTTATAAGTATGTATTTCTACACCTTTTTGTTTTGCCAAGTCCCTTATTTTTGAGTCCACTTTTACATTAAAAGCTAAAATTACTGCACTTGATGCTTCTGCAAGCAGCACATCTGAATCTGTTATCCCTCCTACTGCTTTGTGTAGGATATTTAATTTCACTTGATCTTTACCGAGTTTATCAATTGAACTTGATATTGCTTCAATAGAACCAGTTACATCGCACTTTAAAACTACAGATAGTTCTTCTATTTCACTGTTATTACGGCTGAATATATCTAAATTATTGTCGCCCAAATCTTCTTTCTTTTTCTTGATCAACTCTAGCCTGTATTCAACAATTTCACGCGCCTGCTTTTCAGAATTTACAACAACAAATTTATCTCCAGCATTTGGTACACCATTTAGACCAGTAATTTCAATTGGAGCGGAGGGTAGTGCTGCTTTTTCTCTTTGACCAAGGTGATTAACCATACTACGTACTTTACTGTATGTTGTACCAACTACCAATATATCACCAACCTTTAACGTTCCTTCCTCAACTATCAATGTAGCTGATATTCCTTTCGCTTTATCTATTTTGGATTCTATTACCCATCCAAGTGCTCGACAATCTTCTATTGCTTCTAGCTTCATTAATTCAGCGATTAACAAAATCGTCTCTTCTAGTTTATCTAAATTAGTTTTCTTTTTTGCTGATACTGGCACAATCATAACATCACCACCAAGCCCTTCAGGGATGAGATCATATTGAGGCAAACTATTAATTATTTTTTCTACATCACCAGGCTCAGATTTATCAATTTTATTAATAGCAACTATGATGGAAACATTTGCTGCTTTTGCATGATTTATTGCTTCAACTGTTTGTTTCATGATTCCATCGTCAGCTGCAACTACTATTACAACTATATTAGTAATATTGGCACCACATGCACGCATCGCAGTGAACGCTTCATGTCCTGGTGTATCAATAAAAGTAATTTTTTGCTTATCTTTTGTCGTTATTTGATAAGCACCTATGTGTTGAGTTATGCCACCTGACTCTCTTTCTGCAACATTAGATTCACGAAATGCATCGAGCAATGAGGTTTTACCATGATCGACGTGGCCCATAAAAGTGACGATTGGTGGTTTAAGTTTTTTAAGCAGGCTTTCTCTGCCTTCTATAAAAAATAAATCCTTTTCTTTGTTGACATCGCTCACTCGTTTGGCCGTATGATTAAATTTTTTCACTATTTCACATGCTATATCTGGATCCACCAGATCATCTACTCTATAACTCTCACCAACTTCTTCTTTGAACATTTTTAGCACACTCTTGCTATCTTCTGCCATACGAATAGATAACTCCCTGATAGTTATTTTGTCTGGTACAATAACTTCTCTTGATATATTTTTACCCTTAGTAAACTTTGACTTTCTACCTCTTATACCAAACCTTTGCTTAAATACAGGGGGTTGTTCAGTTTTTTCATCTATTGCCTGTGCAATTACCAGTTTAGAATGCTTAGAATATATATCTTTGTTGACTTTAAAAGACTTTTTATCGTTGTCCTCATGGTCAATACTATCTTCTTTTGGTTCAACTAAGTGGGTATTACTTAAAACTTGCTTATTTATTTCCTTAGATAAAGCGTCCGCTTCATTTTTCTCGTCAATCTCTTTATTGCTGTCTTCTTTTGCTGTTTTCTCTTTTTCTTCTCTCTGATTTCTTTCTTTCAGCAAAGCAGCATTCTGCACAGCATTAATGCGAAAAATTTGTTCTTTCTCTGTTAAAGAACATAATTTACTCTCGTCAAATAAATTATGTTCTTCTGCATCATGAGATTTTTTTCTTCTTTTTTTTACTACTGTAGCTCCAGTACTTGGGCTAGCTGAAGAGTTTAAATTGAGGTCTAATTTAAGCTTGCTTAAGCCTTGGAGCGTTAATTTTTTATCACTGATATCTTCATTATTCATATTATTTTATTATATTAATCCAAGCTTTTTACGTGCTTCTATGATTATTGAATCTACTGTATCTTTTAGATCTTCTTTGCTATCGGATGAGGAAGAGAGTATGCTGCAAAACTCATAACTTGATAAATCTGCTATGTCCTCTAAAGTCTTAATATCATGCTTACTAAGAGCAATTTTATTGTCTATTGATAAAGTTAAATTGATTACATCATCCTCCATACCTAAACTTTTTAGCTCTTCTATTTTTCTATCATTTTCTGCTTTCAGGTACTTGTTTGCTCTATTGTGAAGTTCGTTTGCAATATCTTCATTAAAGCCCTCTATTGAAGCAAGCTCTTTAATTGAAGCGCTAGATATGTCTTCTACACTTGAAAAACCTTCTGTTACCAATAGCTGACCCATAATCTCTTCTAAGTTTAAAGCTTCAGCAAATAAAGCTGAACATTGACTAAGTTCTTTACTTCGCCTTTCTGATTCTTGCTGAGTGCTTAATATCTCAATTTTCCATCCAACAAGCTCTGAAGCTAATCTTACATTCTGGCCCTTTTTTCCTATCGCTAAACTCAATTGATCTTCAGCAACTATTAACTCTATGCAATTTTCATTTTCATCAATAATAACCTTCGATACTTCTGCAGGAGTAATGGCTTTAATAACAAATTGACCCAAATCTGAGGAGTAATTTATAACGTCAATTTTTTCACCATTTAATTCGTGTATAATAGTTTTTATTCTATCTCCCTTAACTCCAACACAAGCACCTACTGGATCAATGTTCTTGTCGGGAGAGAAAACGGCAACCTTAGACCTTGAGCCAGCATCTCTAGCTATACCTTTAATTGTCACTAATCCGTCAGCAATTTCTGGTATTTCTTGATTTAATAATGCCTCCAAAAAGCCTTCATGAGTCCTAGAAAGAATAATTTGACGTCCATCATCAGAGCGCTTAACAGTCTGTATGTAAGCTTTAACCTTATCACCTTCACGAAATGATTCACCACCAGTTAAATTTCGCAATGGAAGATATGCCCTAGTGCCATTTATGTCTATAATAAGATCTGAATATTCTACTTGTTTAACAATACCATACCTTATTTCTCCCACTTTATCTTTAAACTCCTCATATTGCTTTTTTGACTCTTCATCTTTAATTACTTGAGCAATCTTTTGCTGGGCAATTCTTGCTGAAGCAAGATCAGTGTTAAGAGAGAGCAATTCACTAACAGTATCTCCAACTTTTGCATCTCCTTTTATTAATTTAGCTTGTGTAAGCGTAATTGATTCACACTCAGTATTCTCTTTTTCATTTGATTCATCATCAATAACTTTTAGTTTTCTATATGAAGTAACTTTGCCTGTGTTTCTATCTATATCAACTACAATTTTACTTTTGCTACCATATTTTTGATGAGCCACTGCTTCTATAGCACTTTCTAGTGCCTTTATTACAACATCAAAATCTAAACCTTTTTGAAGTGAAAGCTCTCCTGCTGTTTTTATTACATCAAGGCTTCCAACTATGTTATTCTTGTTACTTTTCTGCTTAACACTGCTTTTACGATTAGCAATCATAATAAATAAATCCAATGTAATTAGTTATAATTATAGCTCCAACGGGCAAAGAACACTATCTTAAATGTTAAATGATTGCTAATTTAAGTCAAGTTTTTTCATGTTTTTGTATAACAAGCAACGCAGGAGTAAAGAATAAAGTTAAAACCGTTGCAGCCAATATTCCACTTGCTATGGTTGTTGAAATGTCAACCCACCACTGGCTTGATGGAGCATCATATGTGATTTGTAGCGTAAAAAAATTGATATTTAACCTGGTAATCATCGGTATTAAACCAAGAACTGTGGTTGCAACGGTAAGCAATATTGGCCTAACGCGAGAAATTGCAGCGTTTATTACACATCGCTTGATGTCATTTTTGTGTACCTTAATTTGATGATGAAAGGCATCAAGCAATAGTATGTTATTATTCACTATAATTCCTGCCAAAGCAATTATCCCCACTCCACACATAACAACTACGAAAACTTGTTGGATAAGAAAGAAAACAAAAAACACACATGTTGTGGATAAAAACACTGCTGTCATTACGATAAATGTATGGTATACATTATTAAACTGTGTCACTAATACCAATATCATTAGTGTAATCGCTAATATAAAAGCCTTTAACAAAAATGCTCCTGATTTTTGTTGATCTTCTTTGTCGCCTTTAAAATCAATTTTTACTCCCTTGTCCCAATCCTGGGCAATAGAATTCTGAATGAACTTTACTCTTTCATCAACAAGATAGCCAGTATCAACGTCAGCAGAGATTGTCACTGTGCGTAATCCATCAATCCTGTTTAGTTTGTTTACCTTTTTTTCGGGAGCATATTTTACTATGTTGCTCATAGGATACGGGCCATTAACTGTATTGATAAAAAGATTGTCTATAGTCTTCATATTGCGGTCCTTTCTGGGGAAACGGAGTACAATATCGATTTCTTCATCCGTGTTATTTGGTCTATATTTTCCAATCAATACTCCATTTGTAACCATCTTTATAAAATCGCCAATGGTTGCAACACTTACTTCAGAGCTTGTAGCCTTACTCTTATCAACACTCATATTCCACTCTATTTCAGGTGCTGATCTGCTATCTTGAATATTTATAAACCCGGATGAAGGTTGGTTCATAATTTCTAGAATTTTCTCTGCTGCTAAATTCAAACTGGATACACTTCCGCTGAGGTTAATTTGTATTGGCTTGTCAGCCGACGGTCCTGGCTTTTCCTCTTGAACATTAATTATTATTCCTTTCATGTCTTGCACACTGCTCCTTATATCATTTAGTATGTGCTTAGCTTTGCGCCTGAAGCGCCAATCCATAAGTTCTAGTTGTATTCTGGCGATAACGTTGTCTGAAAATGCTCCTGATCTAGCATAAGAAACATGAATTTCTTTTTCAATGCTCAAAATGCGTTCTTCCACTTCTTTGAGTATCAGATCTCGTTCTTTGGCTGATAAGCTTTCTTTTGCTTTAACACTGATTAAAATATTATCTGAATCCACTTTCGGAAAAAACTTTACTCCAGGACCAAAAGTAAAGTACAGCACACTAAATGAAAACAAAACGAATACAGTAGCACATACGAATTTTTTAGGATGATCCAAAACCTTCTCTAGCATGCGTACGTAAGCTCTTATTATAGGCCCAGCATTTTTTATTTCACCACTTTCTATAGCACTCATTTTTTTTATTTCTTTTTTTGAAGTTATCGAAGGCTTACCAAATATTGCACCAAGTGTTGGTATAAAAACCAAAGCCATAATGAGCGATCCAGTCAAAGTTAGGATTATTGTAATTGGTATGTACTGCATGAATTTACCAACAGTATCAGGCCAGAATAATAGAGGAAAAAACACTGCTAATTTAGTTAACGTTGATGATAGAACCGGATAAAACATATCACGAACTGAAGTGTAAAAAGCTTCTACTTTGTCCATTCCGCAGATCATCTTTCTATCGGCATATTCGCTGATCACAATTGCATCATCAACCAGCATGCCAACAGCCATAATTAAACTGAAGAGCACAACGATATTTAAGGTTATACCCATAAAGTAAAGAGCTATTATCCCAATGAGAAAGGAACCGGGTATCGAGAGTGCCACAAGAATAGCAATCCTTGTTCCCATAGAAAGCATCATTATGATCAATATTAACAACACAGCAAATATTATGCCGTTTTCCAAGTCATCAAGCACATCGCGGACGTTTTTTGACTGGTCGTTTAAGTACACCACTTTTAAATTTTCAGGTAATTGATCTTTTGCCTTATCCATTAAGTATTTTACTTGATTTACTGTGTCTATTATGTTTTTTCCGTTACGTTTTGAAATTCCTAGCACGACACTAGGTAATCCATTAATGCGAGCAAATCCTTGGTGATCCTCAAACCTAGGGTATACTTTTGCTATATCTTTGATTCTCAAAACTGCATCGCCTTGAGATCTAATAGGAATATTCATAATATCTTCTATATCTTTTAATAACCCTGATATTTTAATCGAATATTTACCGGTATCATTTTCCAGTGACCCAGCTCCCACTAGTCTGTTATTGCTTGATATAGCTTGGAATATTTCGTTTGATTGAATGTTATATTTTGTTAGAACTGTGGGCTCAACTATCACTTCCACTGTTTCTTTACGCATACCTGCCACTTCAACTTTGAGAACATTTGGCAGAGATTCTATTTCTTTCTTTAGCTTGCGTGCTATTTCAGTTAAGGCTCTTTCTGGCAAATTACCAATTAAGCCGACATTGAGTATCGGAAATAAGCTCAAGTTTATTTCATTGATTATCGGAGATTCCGCTTCAACAGGTAACTTCGATTTTATGTTTGAAAGCTTTGAACGGACATTATCGAGCACTTCTTTATTATCATACTCTGTTCCAAATTCGAGTATCATGTGAGCACCATCATTAGTTGCAAAAGCTCTCAATTCTCTTACACCTTCGATGGATCTTAGTTCATTTTCTATAGGAAGCACTAATAGCTTTTCACTATCTTGAGCAGAAATCCCAGGAAGTCCAACAAACACGCTGATTATAGGAATCTGTATACCAGGATTGCTTTCCCTTGGCATTTTTACATAAACGTATGAACCGAAGATAAAAATTACTATAAGTAATAATACCACCGCCCTGTTTCGCTCTATGAGTAAGCTCTGCATGTTGAATGTTAGCTGAATATGTGCGTTTGTACAATATTATAGTCGAGATACATTGCATATTAATTAATCCTTGTGTAGCTTTAAAACTTTACGCAAATAATTAAAATTTTTGCAAAATTGCAAGTATAAGAAAATTTCTGTATAATAATTCTAGAGCAGTATTTGAGAGGTTATTATGGTGGCAATTCTAAATATAACAAAAGGCAAAAATAAAGTTATTGTGTCTGGATTAGCTGGAGCTTTATCAGCTTTAATATTTTTAACAGCAATCCACATTGCCGCAAAGATAGCCATTATCGTTTCTGCTGCTGCAGTTACTTACTTATTACTTTCGCTGATTCATAAAATAAGAACTAAAAAAGAACAGCCTGCTGAAATTACTGGTGTTTCAGGAGATGAAGGTGAAGAAAAAGGTACCGTAAAAGAACCAAAAAGAACTGAAACTGAGCTAGAAGAAGAAATAATAAGGAAAAGAGCACAAGAATACATGAAGAACGGACTTGGTGGCCCTATAAATGCGGTTGGCAAACCAATTCATGTTGAGACTATAGATGCTGAAAATAGTAATCCTGTTGATTATACAAAAACTATGGTAGTGCCTGGCAAGATTGTTCTTGGTATGCCAGATCCAGATAATGAAACTCTTACACAAAATAGCTCTAGCTTTATAAAGAATCAGATGAAACCTCTTCCTGAGCACATGGATGTGTCTGGTAATCCACTTCCTAAGCAGCCATCGAGCGACCTTACCAATGTAGGGCTTAAGTCTAAAAGCACGCAGAAACTATCTGCTGCAGACTTGCTATTACAGTGCGAAAATGTAGATAATGATGTAAGAAAAATGTTAGAACAGCCAATTACCCAAAAGGGGTTTAACGGATTAGGATTTGATAGATAGTTGTTATATTAACCTCTTCATCTTATATTGAGGATCAGATGCAATGCCGTAGACCCTATTTGGCGGAGCAATTTTGTTCTCTATACCAAAAACTATACCTTCAATTATTGCTGTAAGTACTTTTTCAAGGTTACAGTCTGCTCCAGGAACACGGTGCTCCAGGCGGCATCTTTTGGAATCGTTGCCAAAATAGGGAATTCTTATCGCAGCAGTTCTGTTATTTACCCCCCAACTAATCGTAGTTGGAGTGTGAATATCCGGATACTGAAATCTTAAATATGAATCATCATTTGGAGCAAAAAACAACATATGTTTTTTCATCATTGCACATAATCCACCAATACTATGAATCAGATAGTCACTGTACTTTTGCTCATTGATATAAAATAAGTTACCGTTATTTGAATTCACGAGATTAACATGCACATTTAATGCACTGCCTGCTCTATCCAAATAAGGCTTTGCTTTAAAAGAAACATTCCCACCTAGTTTTTGTGCTGTTTCAGTAAGTGATTGTTTTGCTAACTCAAAATGCTTAATTAAATTGTAGGAGTTCGTATAACAACCACTTTTTATCTCATACTGATGTGTAGAATTCTCCTTCTCGCAAGAAAATTCAAGAGATGCTATTTTATTTTTGATGCTATTCAGAAATAAGTATTCTTTTTCTATTCCTTCAATGTAAAACTCTAGTTCAATACCGAATACAGCATAACAACTCAAATTACTTAATATAATCATAAATTTGCTTCAGTAAATCTATATTAGGTTAGCTATATTTATATGAATACTTTACTTATTTGCCAGTAAATTTAACATCTTATTTATACATAATGTATTACTGTTTTTAATAGCATGCTTCTAATCCTCGATACAAGCGACATTTACAAATTTTTCATTTTTTTGAAATAAAAATGATCAATTTTAATGTTTTTATACCCTTTACAACCCATCAAAAAATCACCATAATTTTTAGTATGTATTAAGTAGTATTAGCTTTTCATTTTGCAGTAAGCTATTGATTATCTTATATTTTTCTAATTATTGCTTTTTTCTTGGTGTGGTATATGAACTTAACTAGCCCTAAGGTTTCTACTATATTTTTTGATCAGATTATTACAGTAACGGATCACAATGTTACTTGGGAAAAAATCCAAAATTGTCTTTATAATCTTTATGGAGAAGCAACATATAATAGCTGGCTGAGTTCACTAAAATTTGTCAGTAGCAGAAATGGGGAAGTTCTTTTATCCGTGTCAACAAGGTTTATAAAAGAGTGGATTACAGTTCATTACATGAAAAAAATATTATCATTATGGCAAAGCGAAGATAAAAGTATACGTTCTATTGATATTCAAGTAATTGAGGAGAGGAATTCAAATTTTAATGTTATACTAAAAAACAGAGAGGAAAGTAATCATAATCTTGGTTCGCCGCTGGATCCAAGGTTCACCTTTGATAATTTTGTAGTGGGAAAGCCAAATGAATTAGCATTTACGGCGGCAAAGCGTGTGGCAGAATCTATAGATCCAATATTAGGCAGCAATCCTTTGTTTCTATATGGTGGAGTGGGACTTGGTAAAACACATCTAATGCATGCTATAGCTTGGCACATAGTCAATTCCCCATCAGCAAAAAGAAAAGTGGTGTATTTATCAGCAGAGAAATTCATGTACCAATATATTACAGCGCTGCGAAGCAAAGATATTATGTTATTTAAAGAGCAATTTAGATCAGTAGATGTATTGATGGTAGATGATGTGCAATTTATCAGTGGTAAAGATAGTACACAAGAAGAATTTTTTCACACTTTCAATGCATTGATAGACCAAAATAAACAATTGGTTATATCAGCTGATAGGTCTCCTAGTGATCTTGATGGAGTGGAAGAAAGAATAAAATCACGACTCGGTTGGGGGTTGGTGGCAGATATTAATGAAACAACTTTTGAATTAAGGCTTGGTATATTGCAGGCAAAAGTGGAGCAGATGAATATGTATGTTCCGAAAGATGTCCTAGAGTTTTTAGCAAGGAACATAAAATCTAATATAAGAGAATTAGAAGGAGCATTAAATAAGGTTACCCATACCTCATTAATTGGAAGAAGTATGACGGTAGAATCAGCTAGTGAAACCCTAATCGATCTTCTTAGGTCAAATCATAGGTCAGTCACAATAGAAGAAATACAAAAGAAAGTAGCTGAATTTTTCAATATAAAGGTTGCAGATATGCAATCCAATAGAAGGCTTCGCAGTCTTGCAAGGCCAAGACAAATAGCTATGTATTTTGCCAAAAAATTTACGCAAAAAAGCCTACCAGATATTGGGAGAAACTTTGGTGGCAGAGACCATGCTACTGTTATACATGCAGTAAAACAAGTAGAAAATTTTATAAAGACCGACTCAAAATTTGCTGATGAAATCAATCGATTAAAAAAAATGTTTAAGTAGCGTTTTTAAAATAGCTAATAACAAATCCTAAAATGAATCGACTATAGTTTTAATCCGTTTAAGTTTAAAATCTTCTGTTAGCTTCGCAGAATACATTTCCTTATTGTGTTGATTATAGAAGGTAAATTCGTGATCATCTAAATTTAGTATTGCAAAGCCAAAGCCAAAAAAGTTTCTAACCTCGTGTGCTAAGTAGTTTTTACCATTTGAATAGTCAAATTCTACATTTTGATAAACAGATTCTTGATCTTGAGCGTGTAATGATGCACCACCGTTTCCAACTATAATTTGGTCTGGAACATTATCCATTAATAAAATCTGGGCTATATGAATGTGGCCAGAAATTATGGTAGTAACATTGCTTGGAAATTTATCTCCAAAAGCTTCGATTTGTGTAAGATTACCATGGCTTTTTAATGTCAAAAATTCTTTTTTTGGAGATCTCCAAAGCGGTTTATGAGTTAAAAACCACATGGGCTTGTCAGAACTATTTTGTATCAATTTATCAAATTGCCTCTCAAAAGCATCAATTGTGCTTTGGGTTGTAAAAATATCCTCACCGGATGAAGAGTCGAAGATAAAAAATTTCATCGGTCCAGCATCTAAGGACCAACTAGAAACGAAGTTTCCACATTTTTCAGACGAAAAGGGGTATGAATCTAGATACCTGAACCATCCTTCATAAGCTCTATCACAACTCTCATGGTTTCCACGAACAAAAAGGAAAGGGGATTGTGATAAAATATCCTTTGCAGGCTCAAACCAATCAGCGTACCAAACTTCTTTATTATATCCATAAATATCGCCACACTTTTTTGTATTTCTACATTTTGTTTGTCTATAATGATAATCACCAACATGGATAATTAAATCTGGTTTATGAAGGGCGATTGAATCTAAATTTTTTTTTAAAGGCCAGCTATCTACCGAATTACATTCCTGCTGAAATAACATATTTATTCTACAGCCCGTGTCACCAATGAAAGCAATTTTATTAACCTTTTTTGGTAATATAGGAACCCGTAGATCCTCAATACTAATGTTTTTGGCACTTGTTTGTACTGTCAGTTCACAAACTGTTTCGTTATGATCACCATTGTTAATTGAGCTGCGATTCAGCATTTCTGTTTCCTCGCCATCAACATAAACAATGGGACACATGTCATTGTCCGTAATTGCGCGTATGCTTAGTTTATTTTCTGGGATAACTTGAGACCATGTGTATAATATTTGTGCATGGACGAAATGAAAGCTAGTTATAAGAGAGAGAGCTAAAAAAATAAAGATATTAGCTATATTCATTTGTATAAAAACCTAAGTTAAAAATTAGTAGTAAGGTTATCTTAAATGATTAAAATTTATAATCACAAAATTCATAATCAAATTATACAAACAATTTCTAAATTATTCTAGTATCAGATTGACACTCTAGATGAAAAATTCTAAAATGATTAAGTAATTTAAAATAATTATATAAAAACTAGAATATAGTGCGGCCGTGGTGGAATTGGTAGACACGCAGCGTTGAGGTCGCTGTGGCTCATAAGGCCTTGGAAGTTCAAGTCTTCTCGGCCGCACCAGTTTTTATCGCTGTTTAATATGGGTAAAAATGTTTATAGGAAATCAGAGTAGCAATAAGGTAGAAAGAGCTATCAGCGAAATCAGGCGCGGTCGGCCAATTGTAATATATGATGAAAGTAATTACCTATTGTTTGCTGCTGCTGAGGCTTTAGAAAGAGATTTATTTAATCAATACAAGCTTACATCAAGTAATGTATATGTTACTTTAACTTCAAGTAAGGTAAAATACATATCTCAGAATAAAGAACATAACAGCAAACGTCTGTTGGTGAATAATTTTGATGAACTGCTCTATTTAATAAACTGTTCAAAGGAAGATTGCATAAAAGAGTTGCAATGCTCAAAGACAATAGATGAATGTGCTATTGCCTTGCTTAAGTTCTCAGAATTATTGCCATACGCGTTAGTGGCTGATATGACTTTTGAGAATAACCATGAAATGCGAAATTGGTGCGAGAAAAATGACGTTATTGCACTGGACACGTCATTCATAAATAATTTTCAAGAAAATCAGGATGTATATGAAGTGTGCAAAACATCATTATTTTTAAAACAGACTCAAGAAGTAAATATCATATCTTATAGAACCGAAAGTGGTGGAAGAGAACATCATGCAATTATCATTGGCAATCCAGATAAAGATGACGAACCATTAGTGAGAATTCATTCTTCGTGCTATACGGGTGACTTGTTAGATAGCTTGTCATGCGATTGCAGAAGTCAGTTACATCAAGCAATTCAAATGATAGCTGACTCTGGAAGTGGTATTATATTGTATTTGATGCAAGATGGAAGAGGCATTGGTTTAACTAATAAGTTAAGAGCGTACAGTATGCAAAGAGGACATAATCTTGATACTGTTGATGCAAATAGAATATTGGGTTTTGAAGATGATGAAAGGAGTTTTGCTGTTGCAGCTAAAATGCTTAAGAAATTGAACATTAACAAAATCCAATTACTTACAAACAATGATAGGAAATTGTCAGAATTGGAAAGTAGTGGTATAGGAGTTACAAAGTGTCTACCACTTATTGTGGAACGTAATAAATATAACGATTCATATATGGAGACAAAGTTTGGTAAATTAGGCCATAGATTAAGAGTTTTTTAGCTTTTTTGCTGTAACTACTTTGTTAATTTGCTATGTTTATTAACATAAGTTAAGATTTTTAGGAATACTAAAATGCTAAGATTTTTTAAGCGAGAAAAAAATACTGAATCCTTAGATAAGGATATAAATTGGAATTCAAACCGCTACAGCACAGTTATTGCTCAAAGGAATATTCTACTTTTATTTGCATTAATATTATTAGCAACGATCTCTATCAGCATATTAGTCATATTTAAAATTAGCACAAGTAGCACTATTGAGCCATTTGTTATAGAAATTGACAAGAAATCAGGAATAGTGCAATTGGTTGATCCTGTCACAGTAAAACAGTATTCTGCAGATGAAGCGCTAAACGATTATTTTATTTCAGAGTATATAAAAGCAAGGGAGGTTTTTGATCCATATCATTATAATTATAACTATTATACAAAGGTGAGGTTGTTTTCCTCACCTAATGTGTATAATGAATTTAGAAATTATGTAGGATCGCAGAATATGGATGATCTTTTTAATTTATATTCAGATACCAAAAGTGAATTTAAAATTCGCTCAATTCAAAAGTTGGGTAACGATGCTCTTCAGGTGAGATTTTTTGTGGAATTTACACGAAAAGATGGAAGTTCTACGAGAAAAAATAAGATAGTTATTATGTCATATAGATATGCATCGCTTGAAATGGATGATCAGCAAAGATATATTAACCCATTAGGATTTCAAGTTATTTCATATAGAGTAGATGATGAATATGTATAGGATATTATTAGTTTTAGCTTTACTTGTAAGTGGCAATTTAAACGCATCCATTAATTATAATGAGCCTATTTCTATAGATAGTAGAATAAAGACTTTTGTGTATAGCCCTAATGAAGTATTTACGGTGGTTTTTAGTCAGGGTTACTATTCTTATATTGAATTTGCGGAAGGAGAAAAAGTTAAAAATATCGCTGTTGGTGATGCATCAAGTTGGAAAATTAATCCTTATGACAATAAATTGCTTATCATGCCATTTGAAGTTAGTAGTCGCACTAACATGATTATTACGACAACTAAAAAAAGAAATTACATTTTTGATTTAATCTCAAGGCCAAACTACGATAAATACCCGGATACTGATGCTAAGAAAGTAGATCACGATTATTCTGCTGAAAAGGATATATCTTACGTAGTACGTTTTTATTATCCTCAAGAAGAAGGTGAATTTGATGTTGATTTAGATGAGGTTTCTTTACCTACTCAAATGCAATATACTACAGACAAGCTAGAAAAAATAATACAAGAAAATGATACGAAGTACAATTATACATATATTGATGAAGGTGGTAATGCGGATATAGTTCCGATCGAGTTATTTGATGATGGTTATTTAACCTATTTAAAATTTAGAAATAATAATAAAATACCTCAGGTTTTTGTAGAAGGGGAGGATAAACCTTGTAAAAGGCTGTTATTTGATGATTATGTTATAATAAAAGGAGTACATAAAAAGCTATTTATGCGTTATGAAGATGGTGAAGTTGAAATTATAAATAGGTCACTTTAGCTGTGGTACATGCAATATGAATAAAGAAAGGCGTAACAATTCAGAAGATGAATCAGAAATAGAGAATAAGGTAGTAACAGTTGGCTCTAATCAAGGTCATAGGGCATTGATGGTCATTATTTTAGTGCTTCTGGCTGGTGGAGTGTATTATCTCTATTTTAGTCCTTCTCCTAAAGAGGGTTCAGAAGTTATTAAAAAAGAGGAAACAAAGCAAAACGTTCAAGAATTGAAAGGAAAGTTGGAACAAGTTCCAGATAATGTAATGGTTCCTGAAAGAATAATAACTGATCCCTTACCACCCTTACCTCCTCTTCCTACACCACTAATCATACCAGAAATAAAACAAATTAGAAAAGAAGAAGTGATGAAAAAAGAAGAAGAGAAACCAAAAGAAACTCCTGTGTCAAATATACCTATTTTGCCAAAGCAAAATTTTCCTTCTAGTAATATTATGGGCAATTTACCTACCTCGTTTCCTACAATAGGGGGTGGCGGTTATCCTAGAGACAGACGTAGTGCACAGATGTTGACAATTTCAGGTGGTAGTGGAGAGAACAAGGCTGCTGATGCTATTTTATCCGACACTTCAGCACAATCGAGCAAAGCTACCAGAGTAGGAAAGCTTGGTTTAATGATTACTCAAGGTAAAATTATTGATGCTGTTCTTGAAACTGCAATAAACTCTGATCTGCAAGGAATGCTGCGTGCTATGGTGAGTAGAGATGTTTATGCAGAAACTGGTGATACAGTTTTAATACCTAAAGGCTCAAGATTGATAGGCAGTTATTCATTTGACTCGAATGTTGCTAAATCTCGTGTAAATATAAACTGGAATAGAGTGATTCTGCCACATGGAATAGATATTGCAATCTCATCACTTAGTACTGACGAGCTTGGTAGAGCAGGAATAGCAGGAATAGTTGATAACAAAATAGTAAGTGCGTTATTCTCTTCGGTGACACTTGCTGGTGTTTCGATTGGTTCTGCTGTTATAGGGCAAAAGGCTTCTAATCTTGTTGATACGCTAACTATCAGAGATGCAGTAAAGTCTATCACTGCAACCGAAATAGATTTTTCTTCTCTCCAACTCATTATTGACCCAGAAAAGAAGATATCTAGTGACAAATGGAAATTAGGCCTTGGGGCTATCGGAAGAATTCGGAGTGCCAAAAGCAGACAAGATTTACTAAAAATAATGAAAGAGGAAATAGCAAAAGCACTAGGAATTGAAGAAGACGAGGTAAATATAAGCCTGGAAATTGTAAATCAACTGTTAGAACAAATTCAAAGAAAAAGCAAGTCTGTTTATGATGAAGCAATCGGGAAATCAATCGAGGATTTTTCTAAAGATATGCGGGATGTAGTGGGCAGATATACAGATAAAAAACCAACTATTTATGTTGATCAAGGCACTGCATTGAAAGTATTTGTTAACCAAGATATAGTATTTCCTCCACAGGCAATATTAAATCAATGAAATGAACTATGCTGCACTTGATACATATTTGGAGCCATTACAAGGCATATTTCAAGAAGAAGGCGTAAATGAAATATCAATAAATAAGCCAAAGGAAGTATGGATTGAAAATCGCGGTGAAATAAGGTGTGAAAAATTAGAAGTATTCGATCTTAACCATTTGAAATCTCTTGGCAGACTGATTGCTCAAGCTACAGAACAAAAACTTAGCGAAGAAGCGCCGTTACTTTCGGCAACATTACCAAATGGTTATCGTATACAGATAGTATTTCCGCCAGCATGTGAACCTGATAAAGTAGTCATGTCGATTCGTAAGCCTTCTAGCATGCAGTTAGCACTCGATGATTACGAAAAAATGGGGGCTTTTTCTGAAACTGTTACAGAAGCAACTGATAATCCAGTTGACCGTCATTTGGATTTATTGTTAAGGCAAAAAAAAATAAAAGAGTTTTTAGAATACGCTGTAATAAGTAAGAAAAATATTATAATTAGTGGTGGAACTTCCACTGGTAAGACTACTTTTACTAATGCTACTTTGCGTGCTATTCCAGCTGAGGAAAGAATTATTACTGTTGAGGATGCAAGGGAAATCGTTTTGAACGATCATCCCAATAAAGTCCATCTAATTGCCTCTAAAGGAGGGCAGGGCAGAGCAAAAGTAACCACTCAAGATTTGATAGAAGCGTGCTTACGTTTAAGGCCAGACAGAATAATAGTTGGTGAGCTCCGTGGAGCGGAAGCTTTTAGTTTTCTCAGGGCGATAAATACTGGTCACCCTGGATCAATATCAACCCTTCATGCAGATAGTCCAACAATGGCCCTTGAGCAAATAAAATTGATGGTTATGCAGGCAAATCTTGGCATTCCTCCAGACCAAATTATACCATACATTAGAAATGTGATTGATATTGTTATTCAGCTAAAAAGAACCGGTGGGGGCAAAAGAAGCATTTCTGAGATATTATTTACTAGATCTGCGAGCGAAAATGCTTAAATTTATACATAAGTTAAGGAAGAGTAGTTTATGAGTAATGGAAATCACCTACGTAATATTCTCATAGGAGGTGTAGTAGCTTTTAGCGTACTTGAGTTTTGCTTCTATCTATCTGGTATATTGTTTGTTCTGTTTGCTGATGGTCCGGATGCTGTGGATTTTAAGGCAATTAATCCTAGTTTGACGCCTTTCCCTCAAGCTCTTTGGCCAACGATTTTTGATCATATACAATATTGTTGGCATCATCCAGAGTTATATAGCCTTGAGCTCAAAATCACATTAATTATATCTTCTGCACTGCCTATCATTGTTTTAATGATTATCTTATGGAATTTAAGAGAAAGGATAATTGAGTGGCGACCATTTAAAAAGAAGGAATCACTTCATGGAGATTCGCAGTGGGCATCAGAGAAAGACATACGAAAAGCAGGATTAAGAAGCAAAAAGGGATTATTGCTTGGTAAAGATAAAAGAGGATACTTCATTTCTGATGGGTTTCAGCATGCATTGTTATTTGCACCTACAGGTTCTGGTAAGGGTGTTGGCTTTGTAATTCCTAATTTATTATTTTGGACTGACTCGGTAATTGTACACGACATAAAATTAGAAAACTATGAAATAACAAGTGGTTGGCGAGAACGACAAGGACAAAAAGTATACGTATGGAATCCAGCGCAGCCAGATGGAATAAGTCACTGTTACAATCCATTACAATGGATTAGTGAAAAACCTGGGCAGATGGTTGACGATGTGCAGAAAATAGCTAACCTAATCATGCCTGAACAAGACTTTTGGCAGAATGAAGCAAGAAGCTTATTTGTTGGAGTGGTATTATACTTACTTGCTGCACCAGAGAAAGTTAAATCTTTTGGTGAAGTTGTGCGTACGATGCGTAGTGATGACGTGGTTTATAATCTTGCTGTTGCTCTTGATACAATGGGTAAAATACTACACCCTGTAGCATATATGAATATTGCAGCTTTTTTACAAAAAGCTGATAAAGAAAGGTCAGGTGTTGTATCAACCATGAACTCATCACTTGAATTGTGGGCAAACCCATTGATTGATACTGCAACTGCGTCAAGTGATTTTAATATTCTAGATTTTAAAAAGAAGAAAATTACAGTTTATGTTGGTTTAACTCCTGACAACTTGACTAGGCTCAGGCCTTTAATGCAGGTTTTTTACCAACAGGCAACTGAGTTTTTATGTAGAAAATTGCCATCGGATGACGAGCCTTATGGCGTATTGTTTTTAATGGATGAGTTTCCTACACTTGGAAAAATGGAGCAATTTCAAACAGGTATTGCATATTTTCGTGGTTATCGAGTTAGGTTATTCTTAATTGTTCAAGATACTGAGCAGCTCAAAGGAATATACGAAGAAGCAGGGATGAACTCCTTTTTGTCAAACTCGACTTACAGAATAACTTTTGCAGCCAATAATATTGAAACAGCTAATTTAATATCGCAACTTATAGGAAACAAAACTGTACAACAAGAATCGTTGAATAAGCCTAAATTTTTAGATTTAAATCCTGCTTCAAGGTCATTACATATCTCTGAAATACAGAGAGCATTGCTATTGCCTCAAGAAGTTATTATGTTGCCACGTGACGATCAGATAATTTTAATAGAGTCGACTTACCCAATTAAATCAAAGAAAATTTTGTACTACAGTGATACCACCTTCACAAGAAGGCTGCTCAAACAAACTCGTGTGCCTACACAAGAACCATATGACCCAAACAAAGTTCTTTCTGCCGCTGCGAGCAAAGATAAGGTTAATAACGAGGGGAATAATGTTCTTGAGGGACCTAATTCAGTTGATTATCCTGCTGAAACTAAAACCGAAGATGCAGTATATGATGAATCAGATGAATTTGCAGACGAAGATATTGATGATGAAGATATCGACGATAAGTTTGAAGATGATGACGAGGAAGATGAGGATAGGAGCGATGATGGGTTTGATGACGAAGAAGAGGAGGATGAATTTGAAGATGAGGATAAATTAAAAAATGACGAGAAGTAAGGTTAACTTTGCCTATTTTTAGCTCAGAAAAGTGCAAGTTATGCAAATAATTAGGTTTTTCATATTAAGCCATTTTGAATTAATTAGTATTAGATTAGCTATTTTAACTAGGGGAGTAGTAATGATTAGTAAAAAAACATTAGCGGTTACAGCATTTGCTTTATTGTTGTCACAACAATCTTTTGCAAGTGAAACAGAAGGGTTTTACTTTGGTAGTGGGTATTACGGTCAATATTTAAATAACACAAGCGTACTAAAAACAAGCACTACAGGTATCAAAAATTTGTCTATAAATGACAGGGGTGCTCAGAACACAGAAGGTCAGTCACTAAGTGAGTATAAAGGAGATTATAATCCACCTTTTGCTGCAAATGTGGCATTTGGTTACACAGGGGAATTGGGTAACAACAGCTATAGGGCTGAATTGGAAGGGATGTATTCTTCTGTAAAAGTGGATAATATTGGTTTAACAAGTAGCCAAATAACTGTTTCATACCTAAAGGAGACTGGTGAGGATCCTGATAAAGAAACTTATCTCTATAGTGCTGCAGTTAGTCATGACCAAATTGAGAACATATCTGTAATGGCAAATGTTTATCATCATTGGAAAAGTGACCGTTTCTCTTTTTCTCCTTACGTTGGTATTGGGATCGGTGCAACAAGAATGACGATGTTTGAAAAACCGTCAATAAGACCCGCAGGTCAATTAAAAGCTGGCTTTGACTATCGCATAAACGAAGATGTAAATATGCATATCGGATATAGAGGTTTTGGTGCTATTGGTAGCGATATTAAGCTTACAGCAAAAAGGTTAGGACAAGTGGTAGACGACCCTAATAATGATAAAAAAAAGAAGCTTAATCCTAGCTCAGGTAGCAAAGTAACTGAGGAAATAAATATAGGTAATCAACTATTTCACACACACGGTATAGAGGCTGGTCTTACTTTCCATTTTGCCAGCAAAGCTTAAACATGTTGCCCTTTAAAAAATGCATAAAACCGTTCCTGTCGTCCTATGGCTTGACCATAGGATCTAGTTAAATATAGATCCAAGTAGTCACGCTACTTGGATGACTAGGTAGAGGGTACTGGGATGATATAGGATAATATGGGATGAAGGCAAAAAAACATTAGCTATGTTCTTTTCACAACAATGCATCTCTTCATTCCCGCTAAGTCATATACATATTCCTGAAAAGCTAATTCGTATGAGGGGATTATTTTGTCAATATTGCTTTGATCTTCACCTATCTCCAATATCGCAAACCCATTTTTTTTAAGGCACTTTCTCAATATTGGAAAAATGCTCAAGTAACAGCTCAAACCATCAATACCACCATCAAGGGCAATTCTTGGTTCCTTTTGCACTTCAGCTTGCAAGTCTTTCAATTTGCTTCTTTTAATATATGGAGGATTACTGATTATAAGATCGAATGAACCTCTGCACTCTGTCCACGAACTTGGAAATATTTTGGCTCTGCTGAGAAGATCATGTTTTTTTGTGTTCTGATAGGCAACTTTATATGCTTCCAAGCTTTTTTCAAAACCGACGCCAACAGCATATTCATACTCACTAAGTACGGATATCAATAAACAACCTGTGCCTGTACCAAAATCTGCAATTTTTAGTTTCTGTTTTTTGTTTGGGTAATATTTTAACACTGCTAGGATTATTGTTTCACTATCTGGCCTTGGATCTAAAACATGCTGGTTAACTATAAAATTTTTACTCCAGAATTCACGATTACCTATTATTTGCGATATTGGATATCTTTCCGCTCTTTTTTTTGTTAATTTCCAAAATAAAAGTTCTTTCTCCATCGGCACTTGATCAGCATGGTTCACAATTATAAATGATCTTTCCACTCCAAGTACGTGCTGCATGATGATTTCACAATCTAAATGTGGTGATTCAACTTTATGTGACGATAATAACTCCGATCCTTCTTGAATTAAAGTGCTGATTGTTTTCATTATTCTAAAAATATGTTTCTTTCAGCCAAAAATAGCAAGATGAGCTTCCAGTTTAGGGTAGCTGCACTAAATCCCAGTGTCAAGCACGCAGCTGTACGAACATTGCAATTTGCAGATCCAAGTAGCTTGACTACTTGGATCCAGCTAAGTTGGTGAGCATAAAAGTATAGCTAATGCGAGCTTTACGTCATACCGTCACGGTATCTCTAGATTCCGCTAACACGTAGCGGGACGACGAGGTCAGGGTGTCATCCTAGTACCTTCTCCTGTCATCCCAGTGCCCTGACTACTTGGATCCAGGAAAAAGAATGGTGTCATCCAAGTAGCCTCCCTCCCCTGTCATCCCAGTGCCCAGACACTGAGATCCAGAAAAGTTTGCTTGTAAGCAAGCAAACTAGCACAGAAAGTGGTTACAACATTTTCGATGAGATTATATGGAAAACTGGATTCCAGTGTCAAGCACTGGAATGACACCTTCCTGCTCAGTTCATGTTGCCATAAATATTAAGAAATTTACCAAGCAAAAAAAAAGGCAAAAGAAGCCCTAGTCATTGTCTATTTTCAGTATTGGCGTTTTTTAAGTCTTAAACACTGCAATTTAGCTGCTTTTAAATGCAACTCACCTTAGTTTAAATGTTTAAGAAATTTACTAAGCAGAAAAAAAGGCAAAAGATATCCCGTATTAGCTAGTTGTCACTCTCTAATCCTGCAAATTGGCGTACTATACTGTCTTAAACGCTTTATAAGCGCGTTTCAGCTTATATAGGTAAAAACCCAGAAATGTTGTGAAGACGTAAAGTGTGCATAGTGCAAAAAATTAAAAATAAGACGCCAATTACGTAATACTGTTGTCATTTAATCTGCACAGATTGAAGATAAATGAATACCTTCAGTATCATGATAATGGGGCTGGCGAAGGGTGTCAAGTAAGTTTTTTCGTTTCTACTGAATGACAGTTGTGGCTTGGGAGGTAGTGCAAGAAGTCTACTGATGGCTTTCAAGGCAGTTGAGCTTAATTATTAGAGTAGTAATGTTTATTTTTATATTGACTATTGAGGTTTATTATTTTATAACTAAAAACTTAGTTATTTTAATGAGCTTGAGTTTATAACATATGCCTACGATAAATCAATTAATACGTAAGGGTAGATTAGGATTGACCCATAAGAAAAAGGTACCAGCTTTGGGAGAAAGCAACCCTCAAAGGAGAGGTGTTTGCACTAAGGTGTATACTACAACTCCTAGAAAGCCTAACTCAGCACTCCGTAAAGTAGCCAGAGTAAAAATTAGTGGGTATGGTGAAGTGACGGCTTATATACCTGGTGAAGGTCATAATTTACAAGAACACTCTGTTGTTTTGATACGTGGTGGGCGGGTTAAAGATTTGCCAGGTGTGCGTTATCACATAATAAGAGGTGCCCTTGATCTGCGTGGTGTGCAAAATCGAAAGAAAGCTCGTTCAAAATATGGTGTAAAGAAATCTGGTTAAAGTTTATGGCTCGTCGGAATAAAGCAAAAAAAAGAGAAATAAGTCCTGATTCGCGTTACGGCAGTGTTTTGCTGATGCGTTTCATTAATACAATCATGAAATGTGGTAAAAAATCTACTGCAGAAAAGATTATCTATGACGCTTTGTCTTTAGCTGAAAAGAAAATAGGCGAAGGTGGGTTATCAATTTTTGAGACAGCAGTAGGAAATGTTACTCCTTCTATAGAAGTGCGTTCTCGACGCATTGGTGGTGCAACTTATCAAGTACCTGTTGAAGTTCGACAAGATAGAGCGGTTTCTTTAGCGTTAAGGTGGATTGCTAAAGCAACTTCTGCTGCTCGAAAAAAGAGTGGAAAAACCACTGTTGATTGTTTGCAATCTGAAATACTGGATGCTTATAATAAACGCGGTGGTGCGTTTAAGATGTGCGAAGAAAAATATAAAATGGCTGAAGCTAATAAGGCATTTTCTCATCTTCGTTTTTAATGTTAGCTAATTAATTGTGATATGGAAATTGGAATATCTAAATACAGAAATATAGGGATAATGGCTCACATAGATGCTGGTAAGACTACCACAACAGAGCGTATTTTATTTTATACTGGTAAGCAAAATAGAATTGGTGAAGTGCACGATGGTGCAGCTTCTATGGATTGGATGGAGCAGGAAAAAGAGCGTGGTATTACAATCACATCTGCTGCAACAACATGTTTTTGGAATGATCATAGGGTCAATATAATAGACACTCCTGGTCACGTTGATTTCACTATTGAAGTTGAGAGATCTTTAAGGGTTTTGGATGGTGCAGTTGCTGTATTTGATGGAGTTGCTGGAGTTGAACCTCAATCTGAGACAGTGTGGCGTCAAGCTGATAAATATAGCGTTCCTCGTATCTGCTTTGTTAATAAGATGGATAGAATAGGGGCAAATTTTTATCGATGTGTTGATATGATAAAGACGAAGCTTGGTGCAGCACCTTTAGTTATTCATTTACCAATAGGGAGTGAGAAAGATTTCAAAGGTATAATTGACCTTATTTCTATGAAAGCCATTATATGGCAAGAAGAAACGTTGGGCGCTAAATTTTCTTATGAAGATATTCCTTCTGATTTGCTTGATAAGGCTCAAGAATATCGAAATCTTTTATTAGATGCTGCAGCTGAGATGGATGATGAAGCGATGAATACTTACTTTGAGTCTAATGATCTGCCAGTGGATTTACTGAAAAAATGCGTGAGAAATGGGACCATTAAAGGAAAATTTGTTCCTGTGTTATGTGGATCAGCTTTTAAAAATAAAGGCGTACAACCACTTTTAGATGGTGTGGTTGACTTTTTACCTTCTCCTATTGATGTTGATGTAATTGTTGGAATTGATCCTAAAGATTCAGAAAAGAAAATTGAGGTCAAACCTTCAGAAAAAGAGAAATTTGTTGCTCTTGCATTTAAAGTGATGACGGATAAATTTGTAGGCAGCTTGACGTTTATCCGTATTTATTCTGGTAAATTAAAGTCTAAATCTACCGTTTCAAATGCGTTAAAAAACGAAACTGAAGGGATTGGCAGAATGTTACTTATGCATGCAAATAACCGAGAAGATATAACTGAGGCTAGGGCTGGAGATATAGTTGCTTTAGTTGGGCTAAAGAAAACAACCACCGGAGATACTTTATGTTCTGTTGATTTTCCTATATTATTGGAGCGTATGGAATTTCCTGAGCCTGTTATTGAAATTGCTGTAGAACCTAAAACCACTTCAGATCAGGAAAAATTAGGTATTGCTCTAAATAGGTTGGTTGCAGAAGATCCTTCTTTGAGAATGTCAGTAAATGCGGAAAGTGGCCAGACTATATTGAAAGGCATGGGTGAGCTCCATCTTGAGATTATTGTTGATAGAATGAAGCGCGAATTTAACGTTGAGGCTAACGTCGGTGCTCCTCAGGTTGCATATCGTGAAACTATCACTAAATCTGTTGAAATTGATTACACTCATAAAAAACAATCTGGTGGAGCTGGTCAGTTTGCTAAGGTTAAAATAAAATTTGAACCTCTTGAGCCTGGTTCTGGGTTTCAATTTGAAAGTAAAATTGTAGGTGGTGCTATTCCAAAAGAGTATATTCCTGGGGTAGAAAATGGCTTGGAGTTGATAAAAGAAGGTGGTATAATTTCGGGATTTCCGTTGATTGATTTTAAGGCTACCCTTCTTGATGGTGCTTTTCATGAGGTTGATTCTAGTCCTTTAGCTTTTGAACTTGCTGCTAAAGGTGCTTTTAAAGAGATGGCAAATAAAGCTGGTCCAAAAATGCTGGAGCCTATAATGAAAGTTGAAATCATTACTCCTGAAGAATATATGGGTGATGTTATGGGTGATATAAATAGTAGAAGAGGAAATGTTGCTGATATGCTCGATTTAGGTAATAATAGTAAAATAATTACTGCTTCGGTACCTCTTGCAAATATGTTTGGTTATATCAACGTTTTGCGTTCTATGTCTCAGGGAAGGGCGCAGTATAGTATGCATTTTTCTTGTTATGAGCAAGTGCCACAATATGTGGTTGATGAGTTAAAGTTAGAGTATAATTAAGGGTAATAATTATGACAGCAGTAGTGGAAGCATTTGGAAAGCCGCATGTAAATGTGGGAACAATAGGACATGTGGATCATGGGAAGACGACGTTAACAGCGGCGATAACGAAGCATTATGGAAATTTTGTAGCGTACGATCAGATAGATAAAGCGCCAGAAGAAAGGAAGAGGGGGATAACGATAGCAACAGCGCATGTTGAGTATCAGACGGAAAAAAGGCATTATGCACACGTTGATTGTCCTGGACACGCTGACTATGTAAAGAACATGATAGTAGGTGCAGCACAGATGGATGCGGCGATATTGGTAGTGTCGGGGGTTGATGGGCCAATGCCACAAACGAGAGAGCATATATTGCTGGCGAAGCAGGTAGGTGTTGGATATATCGTGGTGTATATAAATAAAGCTGATGTTGCTGATGCTGATATGATAGATTTAGTAGAAATGGAAGTGAGGGAATTACTGAGTAAATACGGATTTCCAGGGGATGAAGTGCCTGTGGTGGTTGGTTCAGCGCTCAAGGCGCTGGAGGATGACAGCAGCGAATATGGAAAGAAATCAATAGACAAATTGATGGAAAAGTTAGATGAATATGTAGCGGTTCCACCAAGGCCTGTGGATTTACCATTTTTATTGCCAATCGAAGATGTATTTTCGATATCGGGGCGAGGAACAGTGGTAACAGGAAGAATAGAGAAGGGAGAGATAAAGACGGGAGAAGAGATAGAGATAATAGGTCTGAAAGCGACGCAAAAGACGATATGCACAGGTGTTGAGATGTTTAAGAAGTTGCTGGATAAGGGAAGTGCAGGACTCAATGTAGGAATATTGTTAAGAGGAACAAAAAGAGAAGAAGTGGAGAGAGGGCAAGTATTAGCGAAACCGGGGACGATAACACCGCATAGAAAGTTTAAGGCGGAGGTTTATATATTAAAGAAAGAGGAAGGAGGAAGGCATACACCATTTTTTGCGAATTACCAGCCACAGTTTTATTTAAGGACAACGGATGTAACTGGGAGCATAAAATTGCTAGATGGGAAGGAGATGGTAATGCCAGGAGATAATGTGAGTGTAGAAGTAGAATTGCAAGTACCGATAGCAATGGATAAGGGATTGCGTTTTGCGATAAGAGAAGGCGGTAGAACTGTTGGTTCTGGTGTTGTTTCTGAAATTTTGGAGTGAGAGTTTGAGTTATAGGAGTGTAGCTCAATTGGTAGAGCGCTGGTCTCCAAAACCAGAGGTTGTAGGTTCAATTCCTATCGCTCCTGCATTAATGTTGTGGTGGAAATGTTAAAAAGTTTGTGTGGTTTTTTCTGTGATATAAAGCAAGAAATACGAAGAATTGCTTGGGTAAAGAAACAGGAGGTGTTGTCATCTCTATTTGTTGTAATGATTGTTATATTATGCTTTTCGATTTTCTTCTGTTTTGTGGATTTTATGTCTCTTTACGTAATTAAGGCTTTATTTGGAATTATTTATGGAATGTGAATATAAATGGTATATCATTAAAGTTGATTATGGATATGAGCAAAACATACGCGAATTGGTAAGTAATGCTGTTTATTTTAAGGAAGTGTTTATTCCTTATCAAACGGTATGTAATTCAAAGTCTGATATAAAAGAATTATGTGAAGTGTATGTATATATGCATCTGTGTGATGAAAGCAAAAATATTTTGAATCAAACGCCTGGATTCTGCAGTGGCGAATCTGGTGATTTTGAGATGATTTCAGATGATGAGATAAGTTTAAAGTGTAAAGAATTTAATAGATATAAATGGTATATCTTGAGAGTTGCTTCCAATTGTGAAGAGAAAGTGCGCCAACATATATTGGAAAATTCTATGAGATTGGGTGTTAATGATTACTTTAAGGAAGTTTTTATTCCATATGAAGAGCTAAGTGAAGTAGAGTTGAAATCTAAGAAAATTGCTACACGAAGGAAATGCTTTCCTGGTTATGTCTTTTTATACGTGAATTTATGCGATGAAGTATTGAATTTTATCAATAATATACCAAAATCTCTTAAGGTTTATGGATTTTTGAAAAACGGTAATATTCCAAAGGTGATTTTGGATGATGAGATTCACTCAATGTGTAATGCACTTTATAATGCTCAAGAGACAAAGAAGTTAGGTTATGGTTATGAAAAAGGTGAAAAAGTGAAAATTAATGATGGTCTTTTTCAAAATTTTACTGGTAAGGTAAATATGGTAAACGATGAGAAAAAAATTATTAATGTGGAAGTATCGATTTTAGGTAAGCCGACAATAATAGAGCTTGATCTGGCTCAAGTAGAGAAAATAGAGGATTAATTATGAGTGTTATAGTTGCTAAGATTAACTTACTTATGGAAGCTGGGAAAGCAGTTCCAGGACCGAAAATTGCTTCAGTACTTGGTCCACGTGGTATACCTGTTCCTAAGTTTTGTGAAGCTTTTAATAAAGTTACTAGTGCTGCTAACGCTAATTATAAAGTAGGCGATTTAGTAACAGTGCGAATTTCCATAAAGGATGATCGCTCTCATGATTTTACTGTCAGCGGTCCGCCTGTGGCTTATTTACTTAAGCAGGAGGCTAAATTAAGTAAAAGTTCTGGTAATCCTGGTAAAGAATTAGTGGCTAAATTACCTATGTCTGCTATAATTAAAGTAGCAAAGTGCAAGATGGTTGATATGAAAGTGGATAATGAAGATTCAGCAGTGAAAATGGTTGTAGGCACTGCAAAATCTATGGGTATAGAAGTTGTGGAAGGTTAGGTAAATGAATACATATAATGATAATCCTAAGCAGTGTTTGAAGAAGATTGTTGAGTCTGCTTCAGCAAAATTTAATGAATCAGTTGATATTGCGGTCAATTTAGGCGTAGATTCACGTAAATCTGAAGAGCAGGTGCGTGGTACAGTAGTTTTGCCTAAAGGTATCGGGAAGAATATTAAAGTAGCTGTTTTCGCTCAAGATAAACATTTATTAGAAGCTGAAAAAGCTGGTGCTGATATTGCAGGAGGAGAGGATTTAGTTGAAGAAATAAAAAAAGGTAGAAAGTTAGATGTTGATTGGTGCATTACTACTCCTGATTTTATGGCAAAAATCACTCCTATTGCAAAAGTATTGGGTGCTAAAGGGCTGATGCCTAACCCTAAATTTGGTACTGTGACTTCTAACATTGCAGAAGCTATTAAAACCATTAAGTCTGGTCAGGTAAAATTTAGAACAGATAAAAATGGTGTTATTCATGGTAAATTAGGAAATATTAAATTTGATATTGATGACTTGCTAGAAAATTTAAAAGCCTTTCTTAAAGTAATTAAAGATAATAAACCTATTTCTGCGAAAGGAATTTACTTTAAGGGTGTTTTTTTAAATTCAACTATGGGTAAAGCTTATAAGATAGGCAAAGTGGAAGATATAATTTAAGGGAGTGATACCGTGAAGCGTAAAGATAAGGATGAATTTATACAGAGCACAATAAACGTATTTGTAAATAATGATTTCTTGATATTAGTAAATTTTAAATCTATAAATGCTAATGATTCATTAACTCTGAGGAATAGTCTGAAGTCTATAGCAGGTGGGGTATTAGTAGTTAAAAACACTCTAGCGCGCTTGGCTTTGGAAAGGACTGGTAAATTCTCTTATTTATCAGGCAAATTTTCCGGTCCTGTTGCTATTATATACTCTAGTGGCATAGTAGAAGCTGCAAAATTAATAGTTGATTTTACTAATGCTAACAAAGAAAAAATGTCTGTGATTTGCGCAGCTCATTTAAATGAATTGTTAACAGTGGAAGATGTTAATAAACTGGCTAAGTTGCCTTCTCTGGATGAATTGCGTGTTAAAATTATGCGTTTAATATCTTATGATATTCCTGCTCGGTTAGCGTTGTCTATTAATTCATCTTCTATGAGGCTTATGAGAGTTTTGGATTATTATAGTTCTAAAAAATAAATTTGTTGTTAAGTAAGGTGGTAATTATGAGTAATGTAACAAGTGATTTGGTTGATAAAATATTATCTTTAAACCTATTAGAGGCTTCTGAGCTTGTAAAAGTTTTAGAAGAGAAAATAGGGTTGCCTGCTGGTTCTTTTCTTGGTGGAGCTGTTGGTGCTGGGGCGCCTATTGGTGATAATGCTGCTGCTCCTGCTGCTCAAGAAAAAGCTGAGTATAAAGTTGTGATTAAAGAAATTGATGCGAGTAAAAAAATAGGAGTTATTAAAGCTGTGAGAGAGGTTAATTCTACATTGGGTTTAAAAGAAGCAAAAGAGTTGGTTGAATCTTTACCTAAAGATTTGACTGCTAATGTTCCTAAAGACGAAGCAGAAAAAATCAAGCAAAAACTTATTGAAGCAGGAGCAACTAAAGTGGAGCTTGAATAATATTTAATGTATTAATTTTATATTGATATAGCTCTTTTAATTAGTTTGGGGTATTTTAATGGTTGATTCTTCTTATATGTACGCTTCTGGTGCTTTTGTTCCTAGAGTTTCTTATTCTAGGTCGATTGATTTAAAAGATTCTTTATTGGATTTGGTTAAGGTTCAAAAAGAATCATATGATTCTTTTACTCCTAAGAATAAGGGTAATGAAAGACTTGAAGTTATCTTTCATACAATCTTTCCAATAAATGATCCTTTGCGTAGGGCTACTATTGAGTTTATAAGTTGTAGGGTAGATGATCCTAAGTATGATGAATCTGAGTGTATAAAGCGTGGTGTAACTTTTTCTGCTCAGGTTATTGCTTCTATACGTCTTGTTGTTATGCAGGATGGTATTTCTCTTGATGAATATAAATCGATTAAAGAGAGTGGAGATCATTCTAAACTTGCAACCGTTGTAAAATCTATAGAAGAGCAGAAAGTCCACTTTTGTGGGTTGCCTATGATGACTGATAAGGGCACTTTCATCATTAATGGTGTGGAAAAAGTTATCGTCTCACAAATGCATAGGTCTCCTGGTGTATTTTTTGATAGCGATAAGGGAAAAACTTACAATTCTGGTAAATTGATCTATTCTGCTAGAATTATTCCTTATAGGGGTTCTTGGCTTGATATTGAATTTGATGTTAAAGACCATTTGTATTTTCGTGTTGATAGAAAAAGAAAATTGCCAATTTCAGTTTTATTAAAGGCGTTGGGTCTATCAAATAATGATATACTCGATAGATTTTATGAGAAAATAAAGTATGTAAAACATAAAGATGGTTGGAAAGTGCCTTTTGTTCCTGATAAATTTAAAGGAGTGAGGCTGCCTTTCGACTTAATGGATATTGAAGGTAATGTGCTGCTTAAAGCTAACGTTCGTATTACCTCAAGACTAGCTAAAAAGCTATATGATAATGAATTGAAAGAGTATCTGGTTCCTTTTAATTCTATATGTGGTTTATTCCTCGCAGAAGATTTAATGGATAGTGCTAGCTCTACGAAAATTTTATCTGCTGGTGAATCTATAAAGCTGGAAGACATAAAGAAGCTTGAGTTATTATCTGTAGATGAAATATCAGTGTTGAACATAGATAATTTGTTTGTTGGACCTTATATATTAAATACGCTTTTCTTAGATGAAAACATGTCTTATCAGGATGCACTATATGAAATATATAGAGTTTTGCGTCCTGGTGAAGTTCCTGTTTTAGAGATAGTAGAAGAGTTTTTCCGTAATCTTTTCTTCAGTCCGGAATATTATGATTTGTCTAACATTGGTAGGTTGAAGCTTAACTCTTACCTTGGATTAAATTATGATGAGGATTTAACTGTTTTAACGCATGAAGATATTATTGAAATTGTGAAAAAAATAGTATTGTTACGTGACGGTCAAGGATCTGTAGATGATATTGATCATTTAGGAAACAGAAGAGTAAGATCAGTTGGAGAGTTTATAGAAAATCAATTTAGAACTGGGTTGTTGAAATTGGAACGCGCAATAGTTGATTCTATGTCCACTTCTAGTTTAGATAAAGTTTCTCCATCTGATTTTATTAATCCAAAAGTGTTAACTAATGTCTTAAGAGATTTCTTCAATTCTTCTCAATTATCTCAATTTATGGATCAGACTAATCCGTTATCTGAAATAACACATAAAAGAAGGTTATCCGCGTTAGGTCCTGGCGGTTTAACAAGAGAACGGGCAGGATTTGAGGTGCGTGATGTTCATCCAACTCATTATGGAAGAATTTGCCCTATTGAGACTCCTGAAGGGCAAAATATAGGGTTAATCAACAGCTTAGCTATATACGCGCGTATTAATAAATATGGTTTCATTGAAAGCCCTTATAGAAAAGTAGTCAATAGGGTTGTTACTGATCAAATTGAGTATCTTTCTGCTATAGACGAAGGCTCACATCATATAGCTGACACTAGCGTAAAGCTTGATGAAAATAATTGCTTTGTTGATGACATGCTATACTGTAGATATGCTGGTAGCTTCGTCATGGTAAGTAGCGACCAAGTTAGTTACATTGACGTATCTCCTAAGCAGGTAATATCAGTTGCAGCTTCCTTGATTCCATTTTTAGAAAATGATGATGCTAATAGAGCATTAATGGGCTCAAATATGCAACGTCAGGCCGTACCTTTATTGAAGCCTACCGCTCCTCTGGTTGCTACTGGTATGGAGTCTTTTGTAGCTTCTGGCTCTGGTGCTGTAGTTTTAGCAAAACGCGATGGCATAGTTGATAGTTCTGATAGTAACTCTATAGTTATACGTGCTTTTGATAAAGAAAGGGTTAACTACTTGGACGTAGATATTTATCATCTAAGGAAATTTCAGCGTTCTAACCATAATACTTGTATTAATCAAAGACCGCTAGTGTGCGTAGGTGATTATGTTAAAAAGGGTGATGTAATAGCTGATGGTCCTGCAATTAACAGTGGTGAGTTGGCGCTTGGTAAAAATTTGCTAGTCGCTTTTATGTCTTGGCAAGGTTATAATTTTGAAGACTCTATTATTATTTCTAGTGAAGTTGTTAAAAAAGATCTCTTTACTTCTATTCATATAGAAGAATTTGACTGTGTTGTACATGATACCCCTTTAGGATCAGAAAAAATAACTCGTGCTATACCTGGTGTTAATGAAGAAAATCTATATCACTTGGATGATAGTGGTATAGTGAAAATTGGTACAAGAGTTGGTCCAGGCTATATTCTGGTAGGTAAAGTTACACCTAAACCTTCTCTTTCATTGCCTCCTGAAACGAAGTTATTAATGACAATTTTTGGTGAAAAGTCATTCGATTGTGCGGATTCCTCTTTATATACATCTCCAGATGTTGAAGGGACAGTAATTGATGTACAAGTCTTTACACGCAGGGGGGTTGAAGAAAATGAAAGGGCATTACTCATCAAACAAAAAGAGATAAATGACTTTGAGGAAGAGCGAGATTATATAATCAATGTTACTAGTGAATATTTCTATGATGAACTGAAGAAACTTCTTATTAATTCTGGTTCTCAAGATCGAGAAAAATTTGACTCTATTGAACGTGAGCAATGGTGGGGTATAGGATTAAAAAACCAATCCATTTCTGAGCAAGTTAAGAGCTTAAAAAAAGATTTTGATGAAAAAGTATCACATGCAATAGCACAGTTTAAGCGAAAAGTAGAAAAATTACATGAAGGTTATGACCTGCCTCAAGGTGTGTCGATGTCAGTAAAAGTTTTCATTGCTGTGAAACATAGTCTGCAACCAGGGGATAAAATGGCTGGTAGACATGGAAATAAAGGTGTGATTTCTCGAGTTGTGCCAGTGGAAGATATGCCTTATTTGGAAGATGGTACTCCTGTTGATATTATTCTTAACCCTCTTGGTGTTCCTTCACGAATGAATGTAGGGCAAATACTGGAAACGCATGTAGGTTGGGCTTGTAGAAAATTAGGGGAAAAGGTAAGTAATATTCTCGATGAGATCAATAAGATCAAAAGTGCTTTTTGCAAGGGAATTAGGTCCCTTAACGATGATAATTTTACACAATTTGCAGTAGCATACCTTGATAATAAAAAAATTGAAAATATTGATGATGATGAAATAACGGCTTCTGTTTTAAATACACCTAATAAGAATGCACTAAATGACGAGTTGAATGAGTTAGTAGAGAACTATTTGAACTCTTGTAAAAGTTCATACAGCAATTTACGTAACTTCCTGATTGAGGTTTATAGCTATGGCAGTAACGTATCTATCTGTAATGATATTCGTAATATTAGTGATAATAATCTCATTGAATTTGCACGCAAATTACGTGATGGCGTTCCTGTTGCTGCACCTGTATTTGAGGGTCCAAAAGATGAACAAATAGCAAAATTATTTGAACTTGCTGGTTTAGATAACTCTGGACAAGCTGTATTATATGACGGTTGCAGTGGTGAAAAATTCGACCGCAAGGTTACAGTTGGTTACATGTACATGCTTAAGTTGCACCACTTGGTTGATGGTAAAATTCATGCGCGTTCAGTAGGGCCTTATAGTTTGGTTACTCAACAACCTCTTGGAGGAAAATCTCATTTTGGTGGTCAGCGTTTTGGTGAAATGGAATGTTGGGCATTACAAGCCTATGGTGCTGCTTATACTTTGCAGGAAATGTTAACTGTGAAGTCTGATGATATTAATGGTAGAGTTAAGATTTATGAATCGATAATAAAAGGTGACAGTAATTTTGAATGTGGAATTCCTGAATCCTTTAATGTGATGATAAAAGAACTACGTTCTTTATGTTTAAATGTAGATTTAAAGCAAAATGATGTAGTGATTGAAGATATATCTCACACTAACATTGCACAACCTTTTAATGAGGTTAGCATATCGATTGCTAGCCCTGAAAGTATTAAGCGTATATCTTGTGGTGAGATAGAAGATGTTTCAACTGCAAATTATCGTACGTTCAAAGTTGAGAAAGGTGGATTATTTTGCCCTAAGGTTTTTGGCCCTGTCAATGACGATGAATGTTTATGTGGAAAATACAAAAAAAGAAGACACAGAGGTCGCATATGCGAAAAATGCGGAGTAGAAGTTACATCTTCTAAAGTAAGAAGAGAAAGGATGGGTCATATAGAGCTTGCATCTCCTGTTGCTCATATATGGTTTTTGAAATCGCTTCCTTCAAGAATTGGAGCATTATTGGATATGTCTCTCAGAGATATTGAGAATATTTTATATAGCGATAATTATATCGTAATAGATCCTCTTGTTTCGCCTTTTGAAAAAGGTGAGATTATTAGTGAAAAAGCTTATAATGAAGCTAAAGATAGCTATGGGATCGATAGTTTTGTAGCTATGCAAGGTGTTGAAGCTATAAGAGAGTTGCTAACGCGCCTTGATTTACATGAAATTAGGAAGGATTTAAGACTAGAATTAGAATCTGTTGCTTCTGAGATAAGAAGAAAGAAAATTATAAAGAGATTGCGTATTGTTGAAAACTTCATTAAATCTGGAAATAGGCCTGAGTGGATGATACTTACAACTATACCTATTTTACCACCTGATTTGCGTCCTTTGGTATCGCTTGAGAGTGGTCGTCCTGCAGTTTCTGATCTGAATCATCATTATAGGACTATTATTAATAGAAATAACAGGTTGAGGAAATTGTTGAGCTTAAATCCTCCTGAGATTATGATTCGTAATGAAAAAAGGATGTTACAAGAAGCAGTTGATTCTCTTTTTGATAATAGTCGTCGTAATACTTTGGTAAATAAAGCTGGTGCTGTTGGATATAAAAAGTCCATTAGTGATATGTTAAAAGGAAAACAGGGTCGTTTTCGCCAGAACCTCTTAGGAAAAAGGGTAGACTACTCTGGACGTTCTGTAATAGTTGTTGGTCCAACTTTGAAACTAAATCAGTGTGGATTACCAAAAAGAATGGCTCTTGAACTATTCAAACCTTTTGTTTACTCAAAGCTTAAGATGTATGGTATGGCTCCAACTATTAAGTTTGCTAGTAAGTTGATAAGAGCAGAAAAACCAGAAGTTTGGGATATGCTTGAAGAGGTAATAAAAGAGCATCCTGTTTTGTTGAATAGAGCGCCTACGCTACATAGACTTGGTATTCAGGCTTTTGAGCCAATCCTTATTGAAGGCAAAGCAATACAGCTTCATCCGCTTGTCTGTACGGCGTTTAATGCTGATTTTGATGGTGATCAAATGGCAGTGCATGTGCCAATTTCATTGGAAGCTCAGCTTGAAGCTAGGGTGTTGATGATGTCCACTAATAACGTTTTAAGTCCTTCTAATGGCAGACCGATTATAGTTCCTAGTAAAGATATAGTACTTGGTATATATTATCTGACTTTACAAGAACCTAAGGAAGATAATTTACCATCTTTTGGTGCTTTTTGTGAAGTTGAGCATTCCTTGAGTGATGGTACTTTACATATTCATTCTAGTATAAAGTATAGGATGGAGTATATTAATAGCAGCGGTGAAACTCACTATAAAACTGTTTGTACAACTCCTGGCCGTTTAATATTATGGCAAATTTTTCCTAAGCATGAGAATCTAGGCTTCGATCTAATAAATCAGATATTAACAGTCAAGGAAATAACTGGTATAGTTGATTTGGTATATCGTAACTGTGGTCAAAGTGCTACAGTGGCATTTTCTGATAAATTAATGGTACTTGGCTTTGAGTATGCCACATTTTCTGGTGTCTCTTTTGGTCGTTGTGATATGGTTATACCTGAAACTAAAGCTACACATGTTGATCACGCGAGGGGTGAAATTAAGAAATTCTCTATGCAATATCAAGATGGGCTAATAACTAGAAGTGAGAGGTATAACAAGGTTATAGATGAATGGTCTAAGTGTACGGATATGATAGCTAATGATATGTTAAAAGCAATATCTATATATGATGGAAATAGTAAGTACAACTCAGTGTATATGATGGTTAACTCTGGTGCAAGGGGTTCTACTTCACAGATGAAACAGCTAGCAGGAATGCGAGGGCTCATGACCAAACCTTCTGGTGAGATTATAGAAACACCTATAATTTCTAATTTCCGTGAAGGATTGAACGTATTTGAATACTTTAATTCTACTCACGGTGCGCGTAAAGGTTTAGCTGACACTGCACTTAAAACTGCAAACTCTGGATACTTAACTCGTCGTTTAGTTGATGTATCTCAAAATTGCATAGTTACAAAGCATGACTGTAAAACAAAAAATGGTCTTGTTGTGAGAGCTACAGTTGAAGGAAGTACTATAGTTGCATCTCTAGAGAGTGTTGTGCTGGGTAGAACAGCTGCAAATGATATATATAACCCAGTGACAAAAGAATTATTAGTAAAAGCAGGGGAATTAATTGATGAGGATAAAGTAAAGCAAATCAGCATTGCAGGTCTTGATGTTGTAAAAATTAGATCGCCTTTAACTTGTGAAATAAGTCCTGGTGTATGTTCTTTATGTTATGGAAGAGACCTTGCAACTGGTAAAATTGTTTCAATAGGTGAAGCAGTTGGTGTTATAGCTGCTCAATCTGTTGGAGAGCCAGGTACTCAGTTAACGATGCGTACTTTTCATATAGGTGGAGTAATGACTAGAGGCGTTGAATCCTCGAATATTATAGCTTCTATTAATGCTAAAATAAAGTTAAACAATAGTAATATAATTATAGATAGAAACGGAAATAAAATTGTGATAAGCCGTTCCTGTGAAGTCGTGTTGATTGATAGCCTTGGTAGTGAGAAGTTGAAGCACAGTGTACCTTACGGCGCTAAGCTTTATGTAGATGAGAGTGGGTCAGTAAAAATTGGCGATAAAGTTGCGGAATGGGATCCTTATACATTGCCTATTATCACGGAGAAGACTGGTACAGTGTCTTATCAGGACTTAAAAGATGGAATTTCGATCACTGAAGTGATGGATGAATCTACAGGAATATCAAGCAAAGTAGTAAAAGACTGGAAATTGCATTCTGGTGGAGCTAATTTACGTCCTCGTATTGTGCTGCTTGACGATAATGGTAAAGTAATGACACTCGCAAGTGGCGTTGAAGCATGTTATTTTATACCAATCGGTGCAGTGCTCAATGTACAAGATGGCCAGAAGGTTCATGCAGGTGATGTTATTACAAGAACACCAAGAGAGTCAGTTAAAACTCGTGATATTACTGGTGGTTTACCGAGGGTTATAGAGTTATTTGAAGCACGTCGTCCTAAAGAGCATGCTATTGTTAGTGAGATAGATGGCTATGTAGCGTTTTCTGAAAAAGACCGTAGAGGAAAACGCAGTATATTAATTAAACCTGTAGATGAACAAATTTCTCCAGTTGAATATTTGGTATCAAGAAGTAAGCATGTAATAGTCAATGAAGGTGATTTTGTACGTAAAGGTGATCTATTGATGGATGGTGACCCTGATCTCCATGATATTTTACGTGTGCTTGGGTTAGAAGCTTTAGCGCACTATATGATTTCTGAAATACAGCAAGTTTATAGATTGCAGGGTGTTCGTATAGACAATAAGCATTTAGAGGTGATCTTAAAACAAATGCTACAAAAAGTGGAAATTACTGATCCTGGTGATACTATGTACTTGGTTGGCGAAAGCATTGACAAGCTGGAAGTTGATAGGGAAAATGATGCTATGAGTAACTCTGGCAAACGGCCTACTCATTATCTTCCTATTCTGCAGGGGATTACTAGGGCAAGTCTTGAAACTAGCTCCTTTATTTCTGCTGCCTCTTTCCAAGAGACAACAAAAGTACTTACAGAAGCAGCATTCTGCGGGAAGAGTGATCCTTTAAGTGGATTAAAAGAAAATGTTATAGTAGGAAGATTAATTCCTGCTGGTACAGGTTTGATTATGAATAAGATCAGAGCACTTTCACTTTGTGATAATGTGGATAAATATGAAAAATATTTTGATATTGAAACTTATGACGAGGAATGGTTGATGGATAATGGTTGTCATTTACACTCTGGTGAGGAAGAGAGCGTAGTGGCATACGATCAGTCGAATTGAGTACAGCTAGTGTGTCTCTTGACCAAAAAAGCCAATAATATTTTCTTTCACTTCTGTGCTATCTGTCATGTTATTTACTCTCACACGAAATTCAGATGAGCCTTGAAGCCCGCTACTGTACCAACCTATGTGTTTGCGGGCCATCTTTATTCCTGTGTCATTTCCATAGTACTCAAGAATATTGTCGTAATGCTCGAGTATGATGCTTAATCTCTCTGAAGCTGTTGGCTCAGAAGTTTCACTTCCACTGAGAAAGTTCATTGCTTGATTAATCAGCCAAGGTTTACCGTAGGCACCACGACCTATCATCACTCCGTCTGCTCCAGATTCTTTGAGAGCATTCTGAATATCATTTAAATTTTTAATATCGCCATTTACTATAACTGGAATTTTCACTTGCTCTTTAACATTTCTAACGAATTTCCAATCTGCTTGACCATTATAAAGCTGCGCTCTTGTTCTTCCATGCACAGTGATCATTTTTGCTCCTAAGTCTTCGGCAATTTTCGCAAGTCTCGGGGCATTGCGATTTTCATCGTTCCATCCAGTGCGCATTTTCACCGTAACTGGCATATTCACTGCTTTGACCACAGCTTCAATTATCTCAGCGGCTTTTTTCTCATCACGCATTAGCGCTGATCCTGCATAACCGTTTACAACTTTTTTAACAGGGCAACCAAAGTTTATGTCTATAATTTTTGCTCCCATGTCCTCGTTTAATTTTGCAGCCTCCGCCATAACATCTGGCTCACACCCAGCAAGCTGCACAGCAGTTAATGCATCGACTTTTGCTTTTTGCAAACTCTGGCGAGTTTGCATAATCATAGCTCTGCTTGCGATCATCTCTGAAACTAACAAACTTGCACCAAGTTTCTTCACAATACTTCTAAACGGATAATCAGTCACTCCAGACATTGGAGCTAAAATAACTGGAGAATCAATTGTCAAATTTCCTATTTGGAGGGGCATAAGGTCAATGGTAATTTTTCATTGATTACATAATGCAACACAAACTTGCATTCTCCCTTGAAATAGAAGACTGAGATGTTTTCGTCCTTGGCGGACGCTTACGATTTCTTAGATCTTCCTTACATTTCTCATCTTCCATAAGCGCTCTTGTAAATTCTTCTCTTTTCTCATTCAAATCAAATTTATATTCTGATAACTTTTTGTCAATTTCGTCAAATGATTTGTCTTCGTTAAGCATTTGTGTAATTTTATGAGCATTTTCTAACGCAAATATTCCACAGTTATACCCGTCACTTTGCTGCTTAGTTGGGGAAATTCTTATGTCTAATACCCATTCCTCTTTTTGCAGTTCTCTTTTAACAATATTTAGCACATTATCTGGCAATTGATTACCAAATGAGTCACAGTAATAAGCTCTAAATTTTTTATCACCTGCATCAGGTTTAATAACCAAAGTTACCCAATGATTGTTGTTAATATGAAGAACCGAAGTAAATATCAATTTAGAATTTTGTTTTAATTCACCTCTATAATTTTGAAGAAATTCTTTTGTGAGTTCGTCCCAACCATTAGAATAGCTAGGAGCAAGAAAATAGACATTATTATTACTATGTTCACTTTGTGAGTACCCATACACAACTCTTGCAATATGTGTAATGTCATCATCACATAACCAGTAAGCATAATTTCCTCTGTTTGTCTGATGCACAAGAGTGTCCAAATTTTCATGAAACTCTTTACCACCCAAACCACTACCTTTTGAAGCAATAGAACTTCTGCGACTACTGTTCTCTGAAACAGTTGACCCATCTTCATTATCTGGTCCAGGAAAAATACCACTATCCTCATCTGGAGTTTTTTGCTCACCTTGACTTGCTCTTTTTCCATTAATATAACCCTTCGCTAAGTAAAATAAAGGTTCAACAACCATTTTGTATGCTACTGTAAGAATTGTTCCCATTAAAACCCAAACTACGGGGTTAGAGATGAGCATAGCAAGTGGAAAGGTCAATAGAGGGGATCCTATTACCGCCCCTAAACAGCCAGCAGCGAATGTGGCTGCTAGGCATACACAAGTAGCGTAGATAACGAATTCCTCACCAGCAAAGTCAGTGCTCTCTTTCTGATTATTTTTTGTAATACCCAACATACTACACCCTATGAACGCTAAGTTAATTAAATTTTAACAAATTCTAACAAAAAAATCAACCATAATAATTTTAGTAGTATGAGAATATATTGAATATTAAGAGCTTTTGGAGTACAGTAACAATGTTAGTAATAGCACAATATATGCACGATATAGAATATATACGCAAAAACCCTGAAGGATTTGAAAAGGCAATGAAAAGCAGGGGAATTAGAGAATCTACTGCGGAAGAGATATTAGAAATCGATCACGAGAAAAGATCATTAACCACTAAACTGCAGGATTTGAATAGGCAGCGCAATGAAATCACAGAGGAAATAAAAAAGCTTAAAATGAGCAAGAGCCCCTGTGAAGAGCAAATAGAGTTGTCAAAAAGCATCACAAATGAGATAGAGGCAATCAGCTTAAAAGAACAAGCAGAAAAGGATAAGTTAGTGAATGTTTTATCTAACTTGCCGAATATTCCTGCGCAAGATGTGCCAATAGGCGCAGATGAGAACTCTAATTTAGAGGTGAGAAGATATGGAGGAAAAAGACAGTTTGATTTTGTACCAGAATCTCATTATGAACTCGGAGAAAAATTAGGTTTAATGGACTTCGAACAAGCGGCGAGAATTTCCGGATCAAGATTTACGATATTAAAAGGACAGTTAGCTAAGCTTGGACGAGCGCTAATAAATTGTATGCTTGAAATGCATGTTAATGAATTTGGCTATACTGAGGTGTACCACCCGGCTTTGGTGAAAAACGAAGCTATGTATAATGTTGGTCAGCTACCGAAATTTTCTGACGATTCGTATTTAACTACCGACGAATTGAGGTTGATTCCCACAAGTGAAGTGTTTTTAACAAATTTAGTTGCTGACAAAATAATGGAAGAAAAAGAACTGCCTATTCGCTTTACTGCATATTCGGAGTGCTTTCGTAAAGAAGCAGGTAGTGCAGGTCGCGATACCAGGGGCATGATAAGGCAACACCAATTTGGTAAAGTGGAGTTGGTAAGCATCACAACTGAAGACCAATCAAATGATGAGCTTGAGCGTATGACGAGTGTTGCTGAAGAGATATTAAAAAAATTAGAATTGCCATACAGAGTAATGCTGCTTTGCAGTGGCGATATGGGTTTTGCTGCACAAAGGACTTATGACATAGAGGTATGGTTACCTGGGCAAAATAAATATAGAGAAATATCAAGCTGCTCAAATTGTGGTGCATTTCAAGCAAGAAGGATGAACGCTAAATACTCTTCAGAAACTGATAAAAAGATGAAAAAATATATTCACACTTTAAACGGCTCAGCTTTAGCTATAGGAAGAACGATTATTGCCATAATGGAGAATTATCAAAATTCTGACGGGTCGATTGCAATACCAAACGTGTTGCAAAAATACATGAGTAATGATACTGTTATAAGCAAATAATAATTTTGACATATAGAAAAGCGAGGAAATAAAGATGAAGGTTCTGGTTATAGGTTCTGGTGGGCGTGAGCACGCTCTACTTTGGGCTCTAAAAAAATCTCCTATCTTGACTGAGTTATATGTAACTCCTGGTCGCCAGGCCATGGAAAATTTGGGAGTTCTTGTGGATGTAAATATTCAAAATTCAGTGGATGTTACACAATTTTGCAAGAGAGAAAATATAGAGTTGGTTGTTATTGGTCCAGAACAACCAATAATTGATGGGCTTGCTGATGATTTAGTTGCAGAGGGAATAAATGTTTTTGCTCCAAGTCAAGCAACTGCAAAACTTGAGGGATCGAAGTCTTTCACCAAGGGACTATGTAAACGATATGGTATACCAACTGCCAAGTACGAGTGTTTTGTTGATGAAGGGTTAGCTAAAGATTTTGTACGTAGCAATAAAATAAAGTTTCCACTTGTAGTGAAAGCAAATGGAATTGCAGCAGGAAAAGGGGTGGTTATATGTAATACAGAAAGCGAAGCTTTTTCAGCAATAAATTCAATGCTAGTGGAGAAAAAATTTGGTGAATCAGGTGAAGAAATAATCATAGAAGAGTTTTTAGTTGGAGAAGAAGTAAGTTTTTTTGCTCTTATTGATGGGTTGAAAGTAGTAACTCTTGGGTGTGCAAAAGATTATAAGAGAGTTGATGAAAGTAATGAAAGCCAAAATACTGGAGGTATGGGGTCGTACTCATCACCTTCAATTATAAGTAAGGACATGGAGCAAAAAATTATCCAAAAAATAATATACCCTACAGCTCAAGCATTGGTTAACATGGGTACGTCTTATAAAGGAGTACTCTTTGCTGGTTTAATGATTTGCAAAGGTAGCCCAAAACTTCTCGAGTATAACGTTAGATTCGGTGATCCAGAAACGCAATCTATATTACCTAGATTTGATTCAAATTGCGATTTGTTAAAATTGATGTTGTCAGTTGCAGAAGGAAAGTTAAATGTCAAAATGGTGGAACTTAACAACAAATCTACAGTTTGTGTAGTTGTTGCAAGTAAAGGCTATCCGGGTGATTATCAAAAGGGAGAAGTAATTAAAGGATTAGATAAGATTGAAAGCATTCCTGGTGTGTTGGTGTTTCATGCTGGTACTAAATTCGATGAAAGTGGTAACTTAGTTTCCGATGGCGGAAGAGTGCTAAATATAGTAGCAGAAGGGAGCACTATAGAGGAAGCCAAAAGTAAGGTGTACTCAGCATTAAATTTTTTAGAATGGCCAGGGGGCTTCTTCAGATACGATATCGGTAGTTAATGTTAGCTGTCGGTTAGCAGGTGGTTCACAGAAACGAAAAACTTCCTTGACAAACTCCGCCAGCCCCCTTATCATGAAACTGAAGCTATTGTATTTGCTTTCGCCAATCTGCAGATTAAAAGGTAAGGATTACTTAATGTATCGGCGTCTTATGTTCAATTTTTTGCAGTATATAGATACTGTATGTCTTTACAAAACTTCATCTACATCTAGATTTTTATCTAAATAAGCTGAACGCGCTTATAAAGCGTTACAAGACATCAAAAAATGCCAATACTCGACAGAGATAGTAAAAGACTAGCTAACTCGGGGATTCTTTGTCTTTTTTTCTGCTTGGTAAATTTCTTAAACATTTGCAGCATAGGTTAGTTGCAATTAAAAGCAGCTAAATCTTGCTTGTCAAGCGTTTAAAACATAAAAAACGCCAATATTTTAAAGCAGATAATAACCCCAGGGCTTCTTTTGCCTTTTTTTTCATTTGGTAAATTTCTTAAATATTTATGGCTAAACGACAATCGTCATCCCGCAGCGGGATCTAGAGATACCGCGGCGGTATGACGTAGGGAAACCTTTCTTGGGTTAGCTATAAAACTAATCAGCATCTTGTTTAGCACATATAAATTAAGTTTCATAAATATAGTGTTAAACCTTGAAAATATGTTATAGCTACTTCTTCCAATTTAGTGGTGGGTTTTGACAGTACACATGTTATTTTACTAGCTACCAACTCAAGTGTCACAGAAGTTGCAATCATTTTAAATGTCACAGAAGTTGCAATCACTGCATTTATATTCTGTACTTTAACATTTACTCTACTTTCTATTAGAGGCTTTACCCCCCTTACATCATTACGTACAGCAGTATGATTTATTTCATTTTCAATTCCACTACTATGCTGCAACAAGATATCCCCATTAACTTTTATTTCAACATTTTTGTCACTACTACCATTGTTAAAATTTAATCCCTCATCTCTTCTACTTTGTCTTTTTTCTTTTAATTTTAATTCAGTTTCTCTTTCATCAAGTACGGAAACGGTAGGAAATGGGATGTGAGTTTTTTCCTGACCATCTTGATTTATAGCTCTTGTTGTATTAAAAGCTTCGTTGCTTTTACATGATATTGTATAAGTAAGTGGTGTGTAGATTTTTTCTTCACTATCTGGATATTTTATAGTTATTGTTGCATTAAGAATGTCTTTCAGAATATCGTTTTCTCTAGCTATGTCTAAAATTTCTTGAATAACTTTGCGATCATGTAATGCGGCAAGTAACTTATCAGTTACTTTTTGATTATTTTTATGTTTTATGGTTATTGTTGTGTTAAGAATGTCTTTCAGAATACCGTTTTCTTTAGCTACTCTTAACATTTTCTCAACAGCTATACTATCTTTACGTAGTATAGCATAAGCAAGTGGTGTGCAAGTTTCTTCCTGACCATCTGGATATTTTATAGTTGTTGTTGCGTCAAGAATGTCTTTCAGAATACCGTTTTCTTTAGCTACTCTTAACATTTTCTCAACAGCCATACTATCTTTACGTAGTATAGCATAAGCAAGTGGTGTAACAGTTACTCTCCGACCATCTGGACATTTTATAGTTATTGTTGCGTTAAGAATATCTTTCAGAATACTGTTCTCCTTAGAGATTTTTAAAATTTCTTCAATAGCTATACTATTTTCACGCAGTATAGCATAAGCAAGTAGTGTGTAAGTTACTTCCCGGCTATCTGAATGTTTTATAGTTGTTGTTGCGTCAAGAATGTCTTTCAGAATATCGTTTTCTTTAGCTACTCTTAACATTTTCTCAACAGCCATACTATCTTTACGTAGTATAGCATAAGTAAGCGGTGCGCAAGTTTCTTCATGACCATCTGGACATTTTATAGTTGTTGTTGCATCAAGAATATCTTTCAGAATACCGTTTTCTTTAGAGATTTTTAAAATTTCTTCAATAGTTTTGCTATTTTTACATGATATAGCGTAAGTAAGCGGTGTGTAAATTTCTTTCTGACCATCTAGATATTTTATAGTTGTTGTTGCGTCAAGAATGTCTTTCAGAATATCGTTTTCTTTAGAGACTTTTAAAATTTCTTCAATAGTTTTGCTATTTTTACATGATATGGCGTAAGTAAGCGGTGTGTAAATTTCTTCTTGACCATCTAGATATTTTATAGTTGTTGTTGCGTCAAGAATATCTTTCAGAATACTGTTCTCTTCAGCTGCTACTAGAATTTCTTTAATAATTTTGCTATCCTTCCGGAACATAGCAAAAGCAAGTGGTGTGTAAGTCACTTCCCGGCTATCTAAATGTTTTATAGTTGTTGTTGCGTCAAGAATATCTCTCAGAATACCTTTTTCTTTAGCTACTCTTAACACTTTTTCAACAGCTATACTATCTTTACGTAGTATAGCATAAGCAAGTGGTGTATAAGCCACTTCCCGGTCTAGATATTTCATAATTGTTGTTGTGTTAAGAATATCTTTCAGAAGAGTACTGTTCCCTTTAGCTGCTACTAGAATTTCTTTAATAGCTTTGCTATCCTTCCAGAACATAGCATAAGTAAGTGGTGTGTAAGTCATTTTCTGGCTATCTGGATATTTTATAGTTGCTGTTGTGTTAAGAATATCTTTCTCCTTAGAGACTTTTAAAATTTCTTCAATAGCTATACTATCTCCACATAGTATAGCACAAGCAAGTGGTGTAACAGTTGCTCTCCGACCATCTAGATATTTTATAGTTGTTGTTGCGTCAAGAATATCTTTCAGAATACCGTTCTCCTTAGAGACTTTTAAAATTTCTTTAATAGCTTTGCTATTTTTACATAATATGGCATAAGTAAGCGGTGTGTAAATTAATGAATCATCACTAATGATTTTTGCATTAAGAACACTCTTTAAAAGGTTGCTCAATTTGGCTTGTTGCAAAATATCCTTTACAGCTTGACTATTCTCGCAAAATATAGCATGAGTAAGTAGTGTAAAAGTTGATTCTTTACCCCGATGTTTGCTTACTTCCGTAGTAAGAATTCTTTGTTTTTCCTTTTCAGATATTTTTTCTAGTTCTTCAGCAATGCTACTTTCTTTGCCTTCTATTTTTGATGCTAATTTTAAAATACTTTTTTCATCTTTCTCTTTCAATTTCGAATCGTTTACCTGATGAGTCATTTTTTTTCTCAAGGTCTTTCTTATTAAACTAAGCATAACATTTTCTCTCTTCGTGGTTATAATATTTGCTTTTATGAATCAGTTGTGTTGATAATGTATTAATTGCATAGTTCAGACATTGTTTTATAAAGCAAAATTTTAGTAGACCACCTTACAAGAACGTTTCTTGCTAATTCTGAATCCGAAAAAAGGACGCAGTAAAGTTATTTGTAAGGGAAGAATGAAACTTGTAGCTATAGCTAAACTGACTTACGATAATTTGAAAAACCGTCATCCCGCTGCTTGTTAGCGGGATCTAGAGATACCGCGGCGGTATGACGGTTCGCAGTGGTATGACGGTTCGCGGCGGGATGACGATAAGCTCGTCATCCCGCTACATTAATATTGTATTAATAAAAACTTAATAATAATCCTTAATAATATATGAACTAACATGTTTGCAATTTCGTATGACAGAGGAAACAAAAGATGGATATGCTTCCTTATACGTTGCAATTCAGGAAGGTAATATTGAAGCTGCAGAACTACTAATAAAATGTGGCACAAACGTCAATGATCATTATGAACGCAATCGTACGCCACTGCATATTGCCATCGGACGCAAACAATTAGAAATAGCAAAATTGCTGATAAAAAATGGAGCAAACGTTAATGCAAAAACTCAAAATCATGGTAAAGATGATCTAACACCAATGCACTTTGCAGTTTTTGCAAATACGCCAGAATTTATAGAATTACTAGCTAGCCATGGTGCATTGATTAATGAAAGAGAAAGTACCGAAGGGTATACTCCTCTTCACTTTGCTGCTTTATATGGGAACAAAAATATAATACAAGCCTTAATTGATAAGGGACAAGATATTGAAGATGTGGACAATAATGGGCGAACAGCTCTGTTTTTAGCTGCTAGGCAGTGCACTGAAGCAGAAGATGATAGCAGAATAGAAATTATCAAGTATTTGATAGACAAGCTCAAAGCAGATGTAACAAAGAAAGACAATAATAACAATGCAGTACTCTTTCCTGCCGCTAATAATTGCCCTGGAAAAGTGGTAGAATTCATCATTGAGCAATATATAAAAATCTTTGAGTTAGAGAATTTTATCAACCACAAAAATAATGATGGAATGGATGCTTTGGATATTGCGCTGAATAGTGGAAACGAGAAAGCTATTGAAGTATTAAGATCATATGGAGCAGATATCAAGAATAAGGTAGATGGTAGCATTCAAAAAATTACTGCAGAAAAACCAAGTAGTACCCTAGACAGAGCAGAAAGTGCAGAGGTAGCGCCTCCAATTAAGCAAAGAGTATAAAGCTTTTTATAAAGCGATTATAAATTTCAGTAAGTTGCAGAGGCTCTACAATGGGAAGTGTAGTATGTTAGCAGATACAAATGACTAGATAAATTATATTTCATTAAAGTCATTTATCTTGAAACATAAGCAGGATTTTGTATAGTTGTTTCAATTTGGGTCTGTATATTGAAACAACGCGTGAAAATGACAGGTCATTGTACAAGAGGTACCTAATTCACCGACAAGAATGCTAGATAAAGACACTTACATTTCAATTATTTCACAATTTCTGTATAATCTTAAAAACTCAATTAGTGCGTTATGAAGATAATAATAGGTAATGCTAGTAAGGAATTAGGGGAATCAGTAGTTAACCGGCTAGATGTTCAACCATCCTCTGCTTGGATATCAAAGTTTACCGATGGCGAGGTAAATGTAGAAGTAGCAAATGATCTATATAATCAAGAAGTATATATAATACAATCTCTTTCTCCCCCTGTGAATGATAACCTTATGGAGCTTCTGCTCATAATTGATGCAGTAAATAGATTAGGAGCCAAAAGGATAGTAGTAATTATTCCTTATTATGGATATAGCAGGCAAGATAGAATTATCAAGAACAATAATGTGCAGTCTGCTTTAAGTGCCAAATTAGTTGCAAATCTTATTCAAACTGCAGGTGCAAGTAGTGTTGCAGTTATTGATTTGCACTCAAGTCAAATTGAAGGATTCTTTGATGTACCGATAACTAATTTGAACTGCCTTGAAGCATTTGTTGACTCTATACACACGGAAAATTTGGCAATTGTTGCACCTGATGTTGGAGCAATTGGTAGAGCACGTGCTTTTGCAAAGACTTTAGAGGAAAAGTACAAGATAGGGTTAAGTGATAAGATTATTGTAGTAGATAAATATAGAGAGAAAGCAGGTACATCTCAAGTAATGAACATAATAGGAGAAGTTGCAAACAAAAATTGTGTCATTGTTGATGATATAGTTGACTCTGGTGGAACATTGTGTAATGCAGCTCTTGCTTTAAAAAGTTACGGAGCAAAGTCCGTAACTTCATGCATCACACACGGTGTGCTTTCAGGAAGTGCAGTTGAGAAAATCTCTTCCTCTTCTTTAGATAAATTAGTGATTACGGATACCATACTTCACAAACTTGAAAAAACTGGTAAAATAGAAGTTGTTTCGGTTGTAAATATTTTAACTCACTTTATCCAAGGAGGTAAAGATGCCAGCTAAGTCAACAGAAGACGTTATTACTTCACTAATAGAATTTGCAAATAAGAGAAAAATAACAATTACCAAAGAAGAAATGCTTAAAATTGCACAGCTTGTAAGGATTAAGTTATCAAATGACGAGATTGATCACTACTCCAAAGAACTGACAATGCTGGATTGGATACATGATACTTTATTGCAAGTTAATACTGAAGGTGTTTCTCCTATGCGTTATGGCAGCATAGACAAGGACATTCATGTACGCGATGATGTTATAAATTCTCAAAACATTAAAAAAGAGATATTGTCCAATACAAAACCTGAGCATGGGTATTTCGTAGTGCCAAAGGTTATAAGCAATTAAAGTAAAATAAGGCTCATATCAAATCTATAATAGATCTACTTTCAAAAATAAGACCAATCCGGTAAAGAAGCATTTGTGGGAGTGGAAACCATTTTTTGATTTTTCTTTACTAAGTCTACTAAATATAGTTTAGAGTTGCTTGGTGATTCTGTTCTTGTAAAAATGATTTCTCTACCATTTGGTAACCATGCCGGGGATTCAATTTTATGCCCCTCTGAAAGCAGACGTTCTTCTTTGCCATCTGGCTTCATAACTCCTATGTAAAATTTTCCTGACTGAATCTTTGTAAAAGCTATCAGATCTCCTTTTGGCGACCAAACAGGCGTAGCATATCTTCCACTTCCAAAACTAATTCTTTTAGGTTTTTTACTTTTGTTAGTAAAATCGATAACGTACAGTTGCTGACTCCCACTTATATCAGAACTAAAAGCCATATACTTTTGATCTGGAGAAAAAGAGGGAGAAGTGCTTATAGCTGAACCTTTAGTAATTTTTTTTGTTCGTTTACTACTTAAATCCAAAGATAATATATTCGTTTCACCACCCAATGAGTGGGAAATTAAAAGAGATTTACCATCGGGAGAAAATCTTGGTGCAGAAACAACTCCTTCAAATGCGCTGATTATTGATTCAGTGTTATCTTTTAAATTTTTTAATATTATATAACTTTTACCATTTGCGTACGAGATATAAACAATACCCTTTCCATTTGGTGAGAATCTCGGTGTTGACACAAATCTATCGCCATTTGTTAAGTATTTTATATTACTTCCATCTTGATTCATCACAGCAATTTTACGCACAGATTTGTAGTTGCTATCTTTTTCTTCAGCGATATACGTGATTTTTGTGTTGAAGTGCCCTTTCTCACCAATTAATCTATCATGTATCACATCCGAAACGAGGTGACCAATTTTTCTCCAGTCTTTTGCTGGAAAAACAACTGACTGAGTAAGTAATTCTCTTTTTGTAAAAGCGTCAAATAAACGAAATGATAGCTCTAATGCACTACCAGATATTTCGCTTAAACTTACTGTGACTACAGTATCGCTTTTCCAAGATTTAGATTCAGCTTCCGCGCCACGTTTTACATTAAATAAGCCACAATTAGATAAATTTGTTCCTATTACCTTTGCAATATTTTCGCTTAATTCGCTTTCCAACGCTGTTTTACATGTACATTTAGATACAACAAGACCAATGTTACCAACACTGCTTTTTTTTATATCAACATATAAAGCAGCTTTTGTAAAATAAGGAATAAATAACGAAATAAATAACACCAGATGAACGAATAGCTTCATTCATTTCATACCTGTTCTATCTGAACCTCAATTATAGGCCTTTTTAGTAAATATTCCTTTAAGATACTCAATATTGAACTTTCAATCTTATTTTTAATTTTTTTTGTTGGCTGCAAACTAAACAACGACTCAACTTTCTTGACAATTTTCTGTATGGTAGCTGCATCTTCTAGCACTTCAAAAACACCAGGTACAAATACTTTTGGTTTAGCAAGCAATTTATTTTTCTTGTTTACAACTGCTGTTACCACAATAACTCCGGCATCTCTCATTCTTTTACGCATTTTTATAACACTGCTCTCCGGATGACGTAGCAACATACCATCAATACCAAAGTAGTCAACATCAATTGAATCAACCTTTTCTCCGTTCTCCAAATTAACAATATCACCTGGTGCAATCATTATTGCTTTTGCCACACCGCACTCTTTAGCAAATTTTACATGTGCATGCGTGTGAATATATTCGCCGTGAACTGGAATAGACATCTTCGGTTTTATTAAAGAATACATTTCCTTTAGCTCTTCTCTTGTTGGATGCCCAGAAGCATGAACATGCTCTGTTTTTTCAGTAATAACTTCTACCCCCATCTCAATAAAGGCATTGAGCATGTTGTGCGCACGAGTTTCATTTCCAGGAATGATTTTTGACGAAAAGATCATGGTATCACCTTGCTGCATTTTAAATGCTTGATGACTCTTAGCAGCAAGTCTTGCGGTAGCTGCCAGTGGCTCACCTTGACAACCTGTGCAAAGTAGCACCAGTTCTTCCCTTGGAAAATTTACTGCTTCCTTTGCTTCAAGAAACTGAGGAGAATCAGTTAAATAACCACTATCTTGCGCAACTTTCACTATTCTCCATAAAGATCTACCAAGTAAAACTACTTTTCTATTTAGTGCTTTTGCAGCTTGGCTTATCGTTTCAATTCGTGCCACATTTGAAGCGAATAGCGAAACAGCAACTAATTTTTTAGACCGCTTTATTATGTTATAAATATTATTATAAATTTCACCTTCTGACTCAGGGTGATGCTTGCTTAATATATTGGTTGAATCGCAAATTGCTGCAAGCAGGTCACCTTTATCGCCAATTTCTTTTAGACGCTCCATATTAGAAGTTAATCCAACAACAGGTTTTGGATCAAATTTCCAGTCTCCGGTATGGAGTGCACTACCCATTTCAGTGCTAATTAATATTGAATTTGCCTCAGGAATTGAATGAGTTACATTTATAAACTCGACGGTAAAAGGACCCAAATTTATGCTGCCATTTATGTCTACCTCTTTCACAGGCACTATACCTTCCAATCGAAATTCTTTTAGTTTCTCTTTAAGAAAATTAACCGTAAACTTTGTTGTATATATGGAGCACTGCAACTCTTCCCACAAGTGGGGCACTGCACCGCAGTGGTCCTCATGTGCATGTGTAATTATTATTCCAAGTAAATCTTTTTTTCTTTGAGCAATAAAATCTATATCAGCAATGAGCAGCTCAACACCTGGCATAGTTTCATCTGCAAAACCAACACCAAGGTCGATCATAATCCACTTACCTTGGTAATGATATAGGCTAACATTCATCCCGATTCTTCCTACTCCCCCAAGCGGAAGAAATAAAAACTCATTTTTGTTTATATTCATTAAATTTAAATTATTAAAACCTGAGAATAGCAAAACTTCGACCTTAAATAAAGAAATTTATTGCTTTTACATAGTTTTAAGGAACTAAGAAGTTTCTGTTGGCTAATAATAACACTATTGTTAAGTTTTCCATTAATAAGGTCAAAGAATTGCAGGATTAAATGAAAACCCGTAAACAGTTACCCCTTTATGTCATTTAGCAGATTTCTTATTTTTTTTTTACTTTACTAAAAAACCCTTCAGATTGCTGTTGTACACTTGCATTTTCCTCTTCTTCAAGCGCTTTTAATAGTTCAATTTGCTTTTTAGTTAAATTTTTTGGATTTAAAGTCTCAACTATTACCTGTACATATAAATCACCACGAGCATGTGAGTTCATATATGGCATACCCTTTTCCCTACAACGTAGTTTGGTACCAGTTTGAGTGCCTTCAGGGACCTTTACTTTTATTTTAGCTCCATCAATTGATTGAATATCGATTTCACCACCAAGCACTGCTAGTGTCATTCTTATAGGCACTTTACAGTGTAAATCTGCTTTATTTCTAGCAAAGATTTTATGGAAAATTATTTTCACGTATACGTATAAATCTCCACTTTTTCCACCTTTTGTTCCAGCTTCTCCTTTACCACTTATCCTTACCTTAGCTCCTTCTTCTATGCCTTTTGGAATTGAAACGGATATATTTACTTCATCTCTTCTACGTCCACTTCCACCACATTTCTTACATTTGTTTTGTATTATTTCTCCTTCCCCATAGCATGTAGTACATGTTCTTTCGATGGTAAAAAAGCCTTGTTGAGTTCTAATCCTACCGCTTCCCTGGCATGTGTGGCACTGAACTGGTTTAATTGCTCCTTCGCCACCTGTGCCTTGGCATGTATCACATTTTACATTTGTCACATAATGTATAGGCGCTTGTATTCCTTTAAATGCATCTTCTAAGGTAATTTCAAGATCATAACGTAGGTCTGCTCCAGATACTCCTGTTGTACTTCTTTTTGCTCTCGATCTACTTGCACCACCACCGAATCCTCCACCAAAGAAGTCATTGAATATGTCGCTAAAATCTCCTGCAGAGCTAAAGCCTTGAAATCCACCAGAAGCACCTTCGTGGCCATAACGGTCATAGCCTGCTCTTTTCTCAGAGTCAGACAGAACTTCATATGCAGCTGTTACTTCTTTAAATTTTTCCTCTGCTTCTTGATTGCCAGGATTTCTATCAGGATGATATTTTAACGCTAATTTTTTATACGCTTTTTTTATCTCATCAATACTGGCATTTCTGCCTACTTCCAGCAGATCATAGTAGTCTTTTTTGCTCATATATAATAGTTTAGTGCTTAACCTTTAAAGATAGGTATTACATATATTAATTTCAAGTGTGACTTCTGTTTCCTATAAAATGTGGTGCACCCTGAGCGACTTGAACGCCCGACCTTTTGATCCGTAGTCAAATGCTCTAATCCAACTGAGCTAAGGGTGCTTTCATAAAGTTAACTTTAGCAGATTTTGTGGCTTGATTCAATTAATTTGGCTAAAAATAAAACTATTGATTTCTATCATACGTGAACCCCTCACAATTCTCAAACTGCCGTTTCGCATTAGAATTATCAAATTCACTACAAGGAGGAGCAGTTGGAGTAGTATTAGGATCTTGAGAAAAGTAAGGAGGTGGTGCATCATAACGAGAAGAATCTCCATAACCATGCCCTTGTCTAAGACAGCTATCTACCGCTCCTTTAGCTTTCTCGATATTTTCTGATTCTTCCTCATGCTTCATATGAAAAGCTAAACCACCAGCAAAACATACGAGAGAATTAACGCCAAGGATAGCTAAACCCCACACTGGTAAGACTGGGTAAACAGCACAAGCTACCAAAGCTGCCAAAGAAACAACGCCAACCGCAAATTCTATATTTCTGAACGTTTTAAATTTACTATCCAGGTAATCTATTTTTTCTTCTTTTCTAGCCACTTTTCTGCTGCTGTTATACCAAAAACACATACCAGCATGGAAAGCAACACACACAACTGCAGCTACTATACCCAAAGCTAATAGCTTTCTACTGTCTTCTGATTCTTTTTTATTCTCTTTTCTCCCTTGATGAGTGGTATTACCATTGTTAATATTCGTTATATTATTAACCGTAGTGTGACCACGTCCACCGAATAAAGAATCCATCCAGCATTGTAATAGCAAATAATCCCAAAAGTCTAAACCTCTATTGTGTACATGTATATGTGTAATCTGAGAGCCTGTAGGTTGTGCGTTATTCCCTGCGTTATATTGATCATTTCTGCTTCCTGTATCGTGCCTATTGCTTGAATTTGGATGTGTAAATTCTTCATACACATTTTTAAAATTCTCCTTGCTCCAAGTTAAATTCGGTGTATTATTACAATACTGTAGAAACCCTTCAATATTATTATTATTACCTAATTTCTTTATATAGGCTAACGCATACCTTTTTAAAACACTATCGCTTGCTACCATAAATACCCTCTTAAGTTAAGATTAAATTAATAAATATTTATTATAACAAGATAACATCTACTTGTCAACTTGAGCCTGATTCAAGTATCCGTTCAGAGTGTGGCAGAAGAACTTATTCAAATAAAGTAGGTGGTAAAATATAAACATTTTATAAAGTGAAAAATGGACTTTTCAGACCACTGCCGAGCTAAAAAAGCCCTGAAAAACGTGATACTTAGGCCACTTCTTGCTTAAGCTGTACAATTTCAGCTTGAGAAAGGCCAGTGGATTCAGCTATTAAATTAACAGATACACCAGCTTTAAGTAAATTTTTTGCAACTTCGATTTTTCCTTTCTCTATACCTTCCTCAAGTTTGTATTCAAGAATGGCTTCTTCTTTCCGCAGATCCATTATTCTTTCTTCATATGCTACTAAATCTTTTTCATTCCAGCTAAACCTGTCTAATTCATCGTAGGCTAACTTTATTATTGGTGCTTTTTCTGCTATCAACTATGTTTTTTAAAAATTTTTTTATTTGTGTAATTTTGCAAATTATATGGGCAATAAAAACCCGTTTGTCATAGAAATAGAATTTTATATCAAACAGCTACCACAGCAATTTCTGCTTAAGCTAATGAATATGTGCTTTAAGTCTGTGTGGACGCACATATTCATTAGCCAATTTCAGTTACCGTTGTGAAGATTTTTAAGTATGCAAATTAATTGCTTCTTTAAGTCTTGTATTAGCAATTACTATAATTTTACGCATTAGGGCTGTTATAGCCACCATCTTCTTCTTACCACTTTCAACAAGCTTAGAATAAAAGGCGCCAAGTATAGATTTTGACCTTGTAGCAGCCATAGCGGCTGTAAAGAGCTTTGAACGAACGTTACTTCTACCACCTGTAATCCTTCGGTAACCAACAGCTTTACCACTTTCTTTTGGATGCGGTGCAACTCCGGCAAGACTTGCTACTTCTTTTCTATTTAAGTAACCAAGCTCTGGCATTAAACACAAAAAATCTTGTGATAACTTTTTACCTATTCCAGGAACTGTTTTAAGAATTTTTTGGCGTTGTTGTAATTCGCGGCTTTCATCAATAATCTTTTGTATAGTATCATTGAGTTCGTTTATTTGACTATCGAAAAACTCAATGGTCTTTTGACAGCTTTCTTTTATATGATCATTTTCCGGTGCTTCAAGTCTGCATTTTTCTTGAGTTCTCATTTGCGTAATATCATCACGACGTTGACAAAGTGCAGCCAAAGTTGATTGTTCTGTAGAGGTAGGTACAAATAGAGAGATAGTTCTATGGCGTTCAAATCCATATTGAGCAAGAGCTCTTGCATCTAGACTTTGCTAAAGTTCCGTGAGATAAAATAAAGCTTTTTACTTTACGAGTATTAGCTCGATGCACGGCAATATTTTTGTCGGTAAGAAAATGTGATAAGCCAAGCTCATATTTCCCTGTATTTTCTAAAGTCACTAAAGCATTAGGTAGAATATCTGAAAACTCTTGAAATAATTGTTGCCAACCAGAAGCATTATTATCAAATTCGACAGCATTCTTCTGTTTGTGAATTGCAACGACATTTTTAAATTTTCCGATGTCAATGCCAATAAAATTTTGATAAGATGTAACCATAATAAACCTCGATAGTTTTAGTTAATTTAAGATTGTAAACGGGTGCATATATATGTCCCAAGCAACTATTCAAACGTATCGAGAGATAGGGCTAGCGTACCTTGATACCAACGGTTGTAATACCAATTTCCTTTCGGTCGCGCACGCCCGCTATTCCTAGTGAGCAGGGTTATCTTTCTCTCTTATCTCTTTTATATCACGTTTTTAACTTACAATTGCCTTAGGTCTTCATCTGTAGTTTCATCTGCATACTGTTGTCTAAGTGAAGAAGGTCGCCCCTCCTCACTCGACTTCAAAACCGTACGTGAGACTTTGCGCCTCATACGGCTTCTCTCTAATTTGGTGCTTGTCATGCACACCTCCTGTGTAATTCATCGTGACAATGCCCATGTAACAAAGATAAATTTTTGATCATATTGTTTCGTCTATTCCGGTCTTTATGATGTATTTCTATTATATCATCACTTTCAAACCATAGTCTACAATTACCGCATTTACTTTGTTGTAACTTCAATAGTTTTATTACTCTCGATGGCTTATCTGGTATTTCTCTAAGACGATTACCCCAATATACCCAATCACCATCATATGGAGATCTGGTTTTTTGCACTTTGATATGTCGTTTAATAACATGATCGCTGTGTATAATAAGATGTATCTTGTTACTTGTCATAAAACGCCAGTTATCGTTATTATACTTTTTAAAGTATTTTCTTTTTATCCAGCATTTCCCTTTGTTTGGGTGCCTAAAGACTGCCCACTTCCAGAGCTTTCTATGTATAGTATTATCCAATGAGCTAAAGATTTTACATGAAACTACCGAAGAGTAATATTGACTCCATCCTCTGTTTATTGGATTGAGATTCCTTATTATTACTTCCTGTGGCGCCCCACGCATTTCTCTAAGTTTATGTTTAATAGCAAATGTATGCTGCTTTATAGAATTACGACTTGGTTTTATTAATAATGTGTAACCTTTTTTACTTTCTTTTGTTGGATATTGTCTTAGAGGTTGTCCGGAAACAAGTAAAAGGCTATAATATCTGAAATTTTAGTACGGGGTAAAGATGAGAAAAAAGTATCCAACAGATCTAAGCGAAAGGGAATGGGCAAGAATAGAAAAACACTTCAGAGTATCATACAAGAAAGGAGGAAGGCCGCCAAAGTATAGCAAAAGAGAAATATTAGAAGCAATTTTCTATGTATTGCGTACAGGGTGTCAATGGCGGTATTTACCAAATGATTTTCCGCTATGGAAGACTGTGTATGAGCAGTTCAGGCAATGGAAGAAGCAGGGAATTTTTGAGAAAATGAATTATGAAATTACAAAATATAGTAGAAGAAAAATAGGAAGGAATGAGCAGCCGAGTGCCTGTATAGTAGATAGTCAATCTGTAAAGACTACAGAAAAGGGGGGATCAAAGGCTATGATGGAAGTAAAAAAGTAAAGGGTAGAAAAAGGCATATAATTACAGACACTCAGGGTTTTATACTAGGTTGTTACGTAGGCGCTGCTAACGAAAATGATAGAGATGGTATTAAAATAGCATTAAACAATATGAGAACAAAATATACTAAAGTTAAAAAAATGTGGGCTGACATGGGATACCAAGGAAGAAATTTAAAGAATCACATAAAGGAAGAATATGACATAGATATTGAAATTGTTAAAAGGCCCCATGTAGATTTTGGGTGCACAAAGATACGCCACCTGAGCTACTACCAACAAGAGAACAAGGGTTTAAAGTACAGCCAAGAAGATGGGTTGTAGAAAGGACTTTTGCTTGGGTTGATAGGAATAGAAGGCTATCGAAGGAGTATGATTTACTCACAACATCCACTGAGAATTTCATATACCTAGCTATAAGTAGGGTTATGTTAAAGAGGGAATATGCTTGAATTTACTAGTTTCCGGACAACCTCTTATTGAAAATCCAAGAAAATCAAATCCTGGTTTTGTTTCGTCAATGGTTCTTAATGTATGAGAAATTCTTGTTTTGGAGGGCTTTAATTTTAGTCCAATGGTTTCTAACCATTCTTCAACTAAAATTTTTGCTTTAAGAATAATCTCTTCGTTTTCATGTATGATGACAAAATCATCACAGTAGAAAATTACACTAATAGACTTTTGCGCGTTTTTATGCGATATCCTACCATATTTTCTTTTCATGCATTGAAAGAGTTCGTTTGTTAATGCTTTTTTGACATGTTGCTCTAATCCGTGTAATGCAACACAAGCTAGCAACGGTGCCTCCTTGAATTGTACCACGTTTTGTGGATTGAAACTTTCCATCTTCCATAACGCCTGCCCTTAACCATCTTCTTATGATTTTCTTTAACGTTGGTGTGGTTTTCAAGCAGTTTATTATGGTTAATATTGTCAAAACATCCAGAAATATCAGCATCTAATACATATGCTGTTTTCTGTTTTAGCACATCAAATAAGGCTTCAATTGCATCATGACATGATCTACCAGGTCTAAAACCATAAGTGTTTGGCTCAAGTTTTGCCTCCCATTCTGGTTCTAAAGCCATTTTTACAAGTGTTTGTGATATAGTAGGTATACCAAGCGGGCGATGCTCCGATGGCTTACCAGGTTTTGGGATTCAGACGCGTCTTGATGGCTTTGCTTTTTCTTTTATATCTAAAGAATATGATAGTTGTAATCTTTCTTTTTGATTAAGATTAGCCTTTCCATCAATACCTGCAGTCTTCTTCCCCCTATTGTCCTGTGTTACTTTCCTAACAGCGAGTGTTTTTGCACTTGTTGATTTGAGCAATAATTTTTGAAGATTATGCATCTTTTTGATATCATTACATTTAGAGGCTTGGTAAATTCGTTTTTGTAGCTTAAATGAAGATTTCTTCAGCTTTCGCCAAGGAATTCCATTCCATTCATACCTAGCTTTTTGCTGGTCCATAACATATTCACTACTATTCACCACTTTACCTTCCAAATTAAAGTGTTTACGTCTGCATATCCCAGATATTACTTTGGGCATTAGCTTCTTAAACAATCCTTCCACATAGCAGCTTGTGGTTGGCTACCTACTTATATTTAATGAATATAAGAGCTTTTATGTGGTTACTCCGTTCCATAGCTCCGTTCCATAGCTTCGTTTCACGTTAAACTTAGATTCCTACTATTTGCCGGAAGCTGGGAACATCAATAACTAAAGTCTTCAATCTTTAGTTCCCCTTTTGCTTCGTACCATTTTGGTCTATGCGTAGTTCAACCTCTTTTCGCATACTATGCTTTGACGACAATTCAAACATAGGTTCCTCTCGTAATCATATCTAACTCTGTTTGCAGGGATTCACCATGAGGTTTAGTGTTACCTGCTTTTATCTCATGCTTGCATCCCAAAGGTTGCCATCCTTTGAAATGTGAGACATACATTATCCCCGATGTCTAGGGAAGATGGAATTTAACCATCACAAAACCACGGCTTTCCGGGTCGCACTGAAGAAAAATAACCAACGATCCACTATGCTTTCTAGCTGTTCTTCCTTATTCTTAGGAAATTTAGGTAGTTCAATAAATACAAATTGAAAATCTTTTAAGTCATGCTCATTGGTTTTCTCATCTCTTATAGTGTGGCTGGATATATAATCAAGCTTATCAGGAAATAAATTACAATTAGAGATAGCAATAAAGAAAACCTTCTTTAAATCAATGTACTTACCAGATTTATCAGCTTGCCTTGAGTAAGCCTTAGCAGCATATAGTTGAGCTCGTTTCTCAAAACCTTTATCACGAGCAAACTGGTCAGGTAAGGAAGCAGTATTACTACTACTCCCTCCCTTAGAAACCTTACTATTACCCACAAATATGAGGTTCATGAGCAAGTCTCCATCCTTCTGCTAGATCAAAGAGACGTCTTCACCCTTTCCAAAGAGTAATTGGTCCTGGTTTTGGGTCGCTTTTTCTTGCTAAATGACCTCCAAGTTCACGAAACGGCTTCTTTTATAGTAGGGGCTATATTTGGACATGGTTTCCTGTGTATTTTAACATATAAAACTTTCCATTCTTCCTCAGCTAATAAGGCAGTACATAGTAATGTTGGGTTAGTTCTTGCAATTGATGTAATAAAGAAAATTCTCCAAGCAATAATGCTCATGACTGTTAAATACCTCATTAATCTTTCTGCTGTTCCAAGTCTACATTCCTCAACTTTGAGACCAGATTTTAAAATCTTATGCAATATCTCTATTTTCCATCTCAAACAATACCAACTAACTTTTTCAACAGCTTCTTCAAAAGTACTGACCGGAAAAAAGCATCCACTCTAGAGGACTTGCTTCGGGAGGAGAGTTTTTTTCAACAACATGAATTGCGTGAAGTTGTAGACTCTGTCGGTTTATATTTTATGTGACCTTCTTTACATTTTATATGGCCTTCATGTGATAAATTTTCCGAATCTAATTTCTAAAAACGCTGTCCTTTTTTGCTTGTTATCTCTAGCAGGGATTTCAACTTCTACTTTTCCAGCGCAAGGGAGGCCTTGGATAAATGACCATAATTTTTGCTTGTTCCTGGTATGCATGAATTTTTTATTTACATTTCTGTTGTGGCGAGCTCTTACTAAAATTGCTGAGTTAAGATTATGTGCAAGTTCAAAAAAATCATGCATATCTGCTTCTCTGTCACATACAGTTATAGCTTCGGTTTGGGCCAGATCTATAATATTATTTGTTTTCTTTAAACTTTCTAGCCATTTCATACTTTCTTTATCCTCAATATGAACGTTGTTACGATGGCTCTTTAGTCTTTTTTCTTCTTCAGAAATGAGTTGCCTCGAGTAAATCTTTTGATCCAGTATTCCCAGCTTCCGTACTAACAGCAAGGGCTGTATGCATTACTGCTCCTTTTCCAGCAATAGTTCCCAATCCGCTTATGGCTTGAGTATGAAATATAAGTTGTATCTTGAATCACAAGAATTCTTTTATGAGCTTTTGTTCTTTCAACTGTTTTATCAATGTGTGAAGCTAGAATATCGACTTCTTTTACGTTCTCATTTTGAAAAAAACGTTATGCTGCTTTTGCTTCTGACCAACTTCCGCATGCCTCATTAATTGAGCTTTCAGGTAAACTTATCAAACTATCAGCAATCTTTACTAATCGGTCAGTTAATCTTTTATCTCCAAGTACAGCATCTCCAAATTCATTTTTAGCCCATTCATTACTCTCGTTTGCCATTTTTATACCCTCAATATTTGCAAACTTTAATATTGTAATACTTTATTTATAAGTACATTTATATTTGTGGGTAATAGTAAGATTTGATATGCTGCCAACACTTATGTTCAAATTAAAAATGTCATTTATGATACTAGCCACTTCACGCTTTGAGTTTTTGTAAAATCCGCTGAGTGCTGCAATTATAGACTTAACCCTTGGACCAAATGTATCTGGCGTAACACCTTCTGGTAACTTGCTACTTTTTCTTTTTCTGCATCTCCAACAACGACCATGTTCCAATTACTACATAAGGCCTAATTTCCGGAAGATCAACTTTTTGGTGAACATAAGGTTTTTCGCATATTACAAGCTCTCCTCCGCATTCGCAAATATTAGGCAACTCTATTTTTACTACTTTATCCGCTTCCATTGTGGCATGGAAATTTCCTTTATGCCCAACCTGATCGCCAACATTCCTTTCGCTTTTTGGCTTGTCCTTTTTTGTTTTGTACAATTCTTTAGAGCTCGGTAGAGATGAATTTTTCGAGTTTAAACCAAGCCTTTCCTTTAATTCAGCGTTCTCTATCTTTAAAGCTTTATTTTCTGCTTTTAAGTTTTCTATCTCTGCTTTCAGTTTTTCTATTTTTTGCTGTAAATTTTTGCAAAGTTCTAAAAGGTTTACCACATTACCTCACTTTTGCTCTATGATTATCTTTATTATCTTGCTTTGTCTACCTTATTCTACCACTCCGCTGAACGGATACAATTTACTAAACAGAAAAAAAGGCAAAAGAAACCCTAGGGTAGCTAGTTATTCACTATCCATTTTTTAAGTTGGCGTTTTTTAATGTTTTAAATAGCGCGTTTCAGCTTGTGTAGGTAAAAACCTAGAAATATTGTGAAGACATAAGGTGCACATAGTGCAAAAAATTAAAAATAAGACGCCAACTACGTTGTTTTCTTGCTGTTTAATCTGCACAGATGAAGATAACTGAATACCTTCAGTTTCATGATAAGGGGGCTGGCGAAGGGTGTCAAGCAAGTTTTTTCGTTTCTATTTCCAATAAAAGTTTGTTATATGGTTATGCAAGAAGTCTATTATAAATGAAATGAATGTGAAAAATATCTTGTTAGCACTTTTAGTACAAATGATATTCAGTTTGCCGCTATTTGCAGCTGATCCTGTTTTGCTCAACTGCATTAAAACTCCGGAAATATATGACCTTGATGCAAGGCCAAAAAATTTTAGCTCTTCAAACAATTTAAGAAGGAAACCTGGTTCTCCAAATAGTGCAATAGGGGAATTAATACACATAGTGGGTAGAATTACTGATATAAACTGCTTACCAATACAAAATGCTGTAGTTTCTATATGGCACGCGAATTCACGCGGCGTGAACCATTACGATAAGAATATAGAGGATGATCTGAATTTTGCTGGATCAGGAAGGTTTGTAGTGAATAATCTTGGCTATTATAATTTTATTACGATAGCACCTGGTAAAATTGGTGATAGAGCTCCACATATCAACTTTCTAGTTCAACATCCGGATTTTCCAGAATTCACAACGCAAATGTTTTTTGCTGACCATAATTGCGATAATTGCGCTGATCCTGTTCTTGAAGATTTTGTTAGTAATGGGCTTGCAAGCCTTCTCATAACACCATTTACTTACAGTGATCAGGTCATAAAAACCTATACGTTTAACATTACCTTGGGCGGATATAATAAGTTCTCTAATAAAAGATAAAAAACCTTGCATGTAAGGGAGTCCATAGTAAACTTAAGTGTTATTGTACTTAGGATGTATATGAAAAATATCTTACTGATGTTTTTGCTATGTTTTATGTACAGTTTACAATTATTTGCAACGGAGATACCAGCAATGAAAATAACAATTTCTAAAATTTCGCCCGATTTTAAAACAATAGTAATGGGTTTATTTGAAGACAACGAAACCGTAAATGATGGCGGAGTTTTGCAAGGAAAACAGGTCATAGATAATATAAAGCAATTTAGCGATTTCAATGGAAGTTTTGGTGAATTTTTCTCTACTGCTTTGCCAGAAGAAAAAAATGTTATAGTTGTTGGACTGGGTAAGAAGGATGAATGGAATGAAAATAAAGAATTAAATATTGGTGGTAAAATATATTGTGAGCTAAGCAGATTAAAAATTAAAAAAGCAGCGGTTTTAATCGAAGGTAGTGCAGCAAATGTTGCATATGGTGCGTTTCTGCGTAGTTTTAAGTTTGATAAGTATAAAACTAAAAAGGATGAGAAAATTACAGAGGTAGAGGAGATTACCGTATTAGTAAAAGATGAACAATTAAGTAATGCTGAAAGATCATTTGAGCACTTAAGGCAAGAAGGTGAGAGTATATTCCTTGCGCGCTCTTTTATAACAGAGCCTCCTAACATTCTATATCCAGAATCCTATGCTGATCATATAAAAAAAGAACTTACTAAGCTTGGCCTTGAAATCGAGGTGCTTGATAAAAAGCAGATGGAAGAGAAAAAAATGGGAGCCTTGCTTGGAGTTGCACAAGGAAGTAGTAAAGAACCAAAATTAGTAGTGATAAAATGGAATGGAGCTTCTAAAGAACAAAAGCCTATAGCTTTTGTTGGTAAAGGTATAACGTTTGACACTGGTGGAGTATCACTCAAACCTTCACGTGGTATGGAGTCAATGAAATATGACATGGCAGGCTCTGCTACTGTGGTTGGGGTGATGCATGCTTTAGCAGGACGAAAAGCAAAAGTAAATGCGATCGGTGTGGTCGCACTTGCAGAAAATGCAGTGGGTGGTAATGCTCAAAGACCAAGTGATGTAGTAACTTCAATGTCTGGACAAACAATAGAAGTGTTGAACACCGATGCAGAAGGAAGGCTCATACTTGCAGATGCTTTATGGTATACGCAAGATAGATTCTCACCAAAATTTATGATTGATCTTGCAACTTTAACTGGTGCTATAGTGGTTGCACTTGGAAATAACGAATATGCTGGTCTTTTTTCAAATAATGATGAATTAGCAAACCGTCTGATTGATGCAGGAAATGAAGTAAATGAGAAGTTATGGCGTTTTCCTATGAATGAAACTTATGACAAAATTATTGATTCACCGATTGCTGATGTTCAAAACATCGCTCCTGCAGGCTCTGGTGGAGATAGCATAATGGCTGCACAGTTTTTACAGCGTTTTGTGAATGAAACTTGCTGGGCACATTTAGATATCGCAGGCACTGCTTGGCACGAGAAAGGTACTGACATTTGTCCAAGAGGAGCAGTAGGTTTTGGTGTAAGGTTACTTAATAAGTTGGTTGAGAAGTACTACGAAGCCAATGATTAAAGGTCTTTATACTGGATTTATGGCTTAGCTACATGAACGTTTATTTTCGAGGCGCAGCAAATGAAAGTAGCTGATACATATTTCTTTTTTTCTGGATTCCAGTGTCAGCTACTTTCATGACACCCTGACAACCGTCATCCCGCTACTTGTTAGCGGCTGAGATACCGCGAATGAATCGCGGTATGACGGTTCGTGGCGGCGTGACGATAAGCTCGTCATCCCGCTGCTTGTTAGCGGGATCTAGAGATACCGCGGCGGTATGACGTAGGACTGCTGTCATCCCAGTGCTCCTTTTTTTGTCATCCAAGTAGCCTCCTATGGTGTCATCCCAGTGCCCAGACACTGGGATCCAGTTGAGCTATTTCAACAAAAATACTGCATTTTGAGATGAACGTTTATTTTTACCAGATTATTTACAAGTATAACAATTAAAGTCTGGATTCCAGTGTCAAGCACTGGAATGACACCGTCTTGGATGGAAACCAGTGTTGGCTACTCGGATGACATCATAGGGGCGCTGGGCATAAGTGTTGAAAGTAACACAAAAAAGACATAAAGAACTATTATTGCAAGAAAATGGAGGCAATAATGGATCAAATAGAAAGAGTACTAAATTTAATAAAAGATGAGGATTTAGAAAGGCTAGGAAAATTAAGTGAAGTAGATAAATGTAATACTAAATTGTTGGGCAAGATTATATTTAAAGGTCTAATGAAGTTAATATTAATGGGGCAAAAAACAAGCCTAAGAGTGCTAGAAATGGTAATAAACAGGTGTATAATGGATAAGAATAGCGATAAAAGTACAGTAACATACAGTGGTTTGTCAAAAAGGTTAAAAGTTATAAATCCAGAATATTTTAAGGGAGTATACATTGATTTGATGAGCAAGATTAAAAAGCTATTACCCCAAAAAACATCAAATAACTTACATAAGTTTGATTCGACGATCATAAATTTATCGGGATATCTCATAAAAGATGGGCTAAAAATAGGCGGTAAAAGTAACGACAGTCAAGTTAAAGTGAGTGTAGGATTAAAGGATCAATTGCCGACAAGTATAAGATTTTGTAAAGGACAAGAAGAAAGTAGTGAAGATATAGCATTAGTGAGAGCAATTAATGAAGCTAAAGTTGAAAAAGAGGATATTTTATTATTTGATAGAGGAATCAGAAAAGTTGGAACTTTTGCCGAATTTGATGAAAAGGAGTACAAATTTATCACAAGAGTTAAAGTAGGAAGAAAACATGATGTTATAAGCAGGAACAAAGTTATAAGAGAACAAAAATCGGATGGATCAGAGATTTTAGAAGATATAATAGTTAATCTTTATCGTGCACGAGGTAAAGTGGCAGAAAAGCATGATCTACGGCTAATAAAAATCAGAAATAAAATTGGAGATGAAATATGGTTTTTGACAAACTTGTTTGAAATGCCAGCTTATGAAGTAACAGAGCTATATAGGCGCAGATGGGATATAGAAGTGTTCTTTAAATTTATAAAGCAAAATCTTGGATATAAGCACTTTTTAAGCCATACTATGAATGGCATGAAGGTGTATATTTACATGATTATTATTACGGCTTTGTTATTTCTTGTTTATAAAATCAAAAATAATCTACATGGGTTCAAAATAGCATTACTGCAATTCACATTGGATCTAAATGACTCTTTTATACGTTCGATTGTTTTACTGTCGGGAGGTAATTTACATGCCGTTGATCATCTCATATCACGTTATTTTTGATACTTTCAACACTTATGGGGCGCTGGGATGACACCCTGACAATCGTCATCCCGCTGCTTGTTAGCGGCTAAGAGATACCGCGGCGGCATGACGTAGGGAAACCGTTTTTTGGGTTAGCTATAACAGTAGTCAGGAAACAATAGCTTAAAAAGAGACTTAGTGTTAAATTTCTAATAGATTACTTATAAAAATAAATCTTATGGAAAGCAGAGCTAAGGCTTGGTTCATTTGGCTGATTAGTAACTTGGTTGTTATATTCAGCAACATGCAGATAATTTATACCTTTATAAGTGTAAATCTCGAAAAGGAACTTGGACTTACAATCGCGCAAGTTGCACTGGCTAATTCAGCATATACTTGGACTTTCGCCATCTTACAATTTTTTAGTGGAGCAACGTTTAATGTTTTTTCCAGTAAAAAAATTTATTTTTTCTCGTTATCAACTATGATCTTGGGGTTTTTTGTCCTTATTAATAGTGACAATTTCTCCCATTTGATTTTGTCTCAAGTGTTGATTGCAACTGGAGCATCATTTGGTTTTATTGGTGCTGCTCACACAAGTAGCATATGTTTTTCCGCTGCCCAATTTGGACTAATGTTTTCACTAGTGCAGACAATTTCAAGCCTTTCTGCTTTGGTAATTCAAATACTGTTCTCTAACTTGCTTGCCGAAGATGCATATTGGAAAAATCTGATTGTATGCATAATACTATTTGGTGTGTTGATATTTGTACTTACGCTTTTTTGTCCAAACACACTTCCAGAAAGCAGCTCAGAAAAGCGCACAATAAAAAGCTCTATGAAGACAGTAATGTGCTCTATATTAACAGTGCTAAAATTAAGAGATATCTGGATAACTTCAGTGGTGGGTGCTATTACTTTTGGAACATTTTTAGCACTTAATACCTTGTGGGCTCCAAGGTTACTGGGCAACTCAGAACTCAATGCAATGGAGTCAGGTATAGCAACTGCAATACTATGGCTTGGTCTTGCAGTTGGTGCTCCAATTGCAGATCGAATCTCAAACTTATTTAAAAATAGGAAACATGTAATTTCTGCTTTTGCTTTATTGCAAGGCGTCTCAATTATTATTTTACTATACAGCCATTTAACAGTCCACGTTGTGTACTTTTGTATGTTAATGTTCGGGTTTTTTGCGGGAGGACATATGCTTAATTTTACTGTCGGCAGCGAGATTGTGAAACGAAAATACATCAGCACATCATCATCCATTATCAATGGATTTATGTTTATTGGCAGTGGAGTTATAGTGTCAATGTTAGCACTTTTTACAGATCATAAAATGGCACTTTTTGCAATATTTGCGATATTGATAGTTGCCGGTATTTTAAATTATGCAACAAAAGAGACATACTCTAAAAAATAAAGTAGCTGAATCTCGAGTCGATTGCTATATTATATTTACGTATTGTAATATTTATCAATAATGGATCACGTTACAACAAAAGACACAACAGTAACTAAGGCAACGATAGCTGGAGATATAAACCAAGAAATAGGATTATCAAAGGAAGACTCTGTTTCGATAATAGATGATATATTGGACGAAATAAAGACAAGCTTGGTAAAGGATGGAATAGTAAAAATATCGTCATTTGGAACATTCTTGGTTAAGAAAAAGAAGGAAAGACCAGGAAATATACCAAATACATCGGAGAAAGTGATGATTCAGGCAAGAAATTCAGTTTCTTTTAGGCCTTCAAAAATTATAAAAAAATCAATCAATAATTAATGAACAAGGAAAAATTATTTTATACGATTGGGGAAGTAGCTGAAGAGCTACATTTGGAACAGCATGTTTTGAGATTTTGGGAAGGTCAATTTCATCAAATTAAGCCTACAAAGCGTAAAGGAAGAAGGCTATATGATCGCAAGTGTATAGAGGCCATAAAGAAAGTAAAATACATGCTATATGATAAAGGATATACAATAAAAGGAGTGCAAAAAGAATTTGGTAATGATATAAAAGTCACAAAGAATTTGTTGCAAGAACTCACCGATTTGAGGGACTATTTAACTAGTAAAATAAATAACGAGGAAAGTAACAAGCAGGCGTGAAACACTACGTCTCGCTAAAATTTTGGAGTTTTGTGAGAGTTTAAAATGTGGCATATAGCCTCATTTCTTATGTTATTAGCAATATTAATAGGCTGTGGCCTGCAAAAACCTGCACCTGTGCTGCTTAAAGGCGAAGAATTTTACGGAAAAAGAGATCTGGAATATACAAGAGAGTACCATTTAATTAGGGAGCCTTCAGTGCAAAAAGAAAGTAGAAAAGCCATCATAAATAGGATATACAAAGATAACAATAATACACAAAATGTGGGGGTAAATTGTAAATTTGTAATGCCAGTTAAAGGTTCAGCTACCTCTTCTGATGAAATGTGTAAGGATGGCATAAAAATTGCTGCTCAAAATGGAACGAACGTAGTTTCCTCTGCACCAGGCAAAGTGATATATGTAGGCAAAGGGCTGAGATGGTATGGGAATTTAATTATAGTGGAACACAAAGATAATTACATGACTGTGTACTCCTATTTAAAAAACATACATGTTGAAATTGGCGATAAAGTAAAGCAAGGTCAAGTAATTGGATCTGCAGGTAAATCAAGCACACAAGATAAAGATCCACAGATGTGTTTCACAATACGACATAATGGCCAAGCGGTTGATCCTTTGATGCATATGAACTGTAATTGAATTTGGATTTATATGAAATATGATTTTAAAAGTGTTGAAAAATTTTATCAAGATAAATGGGATTTTTCTGTAAGCAAGAGTGGTAAACAAGAAAAGTGTTACGTGTTGGAAATGTTTCCATATCCATCTGGTAAAATTCATATGGGACACTTACGTAACTATGCAATAGGGGATGTGATAGCGCGTTACAAGAGAGCTAATGGATTTGAGGTTTTGCATCCAATTGGCTGGGATGCGTTTGGATTACCAGCTGAGAATGCAGCAAGGGATAACAATATTAGCCCCGAAACATGGACAAAAGAGAATATAGATAATATGCGTACACAGTTGAAATCTATAGGTCTTTCTTATAATTGGGAGCGTGAACTCTCCACATGTGAGCCTGATTATTACAAACACGAACAAAAATTTTTCCTGGATTTTTTAAAGCATGGGCTTGCCTATCGAAAAGAATCATGGGTTAACTGGGATCCAGTGGACCAAACAGTGCTTGCAAATGAACAGGTGGTTGATGGAAAAGGATGGCGATCAGGTGCAGTTGTTGAAAAACGTAAGTTGTCCCAATGGTTTTTAAAGATTACTGATTTCGCTGAAGATTTACTCAAGTGCCTGCAAAGTTTGAAAAATTGGCCAGAAAAAGTCAAAACAATGCAGGAGCGTTGGATAGGAAAATCTGAAGGAGCAACTATAGAGTTTGAAGTAGTTGGCTTGAATAAGAAATTAAAAGTTTTTACAACTTATCCTCATACTTTGTTTGGGGCTTCTTTTTGTGCAGTGGCAGCAGAGCATCCTATTGTGCAGGATTTAAAGAATGGTTCTTCTGTTGTCATCCCAGTGCTTGACACTGGGATCCAGGAAATAAAATCAAAAAGAGAGAACGATGAAAAAATAGGAGTTTACACCGGATTAAACGTCAAACATCCATTTCTTGATAAGGAATTGCCGCTTTACATAGCGAATTTTGTGTTGATGGAATATGGGGAAGGCGCGATTTTTGGTTGCCCTGCACATGATCAGCGTGACTTTGAATTTGCACAGAAATATAATTTGCCGATAATTCCCGTTATTTCTTCAGCCCACTTAGGTGTCATTCCAGCGCGTGACCAGAATTCTTACAATGGATCCCAGTGTCAAGCTACTCAGATGACAAAGGAGGCGTATACTGGAGACGGGACAATGTTTAACTCCGAATTCTTAAACGGATTAATGGTTAGTGAAGCAAAGGAAGCCATAGTTAAAAAATTTGAAGAAAAAAAAATAGGCAAAAAAACAATAAACTATCGTTTGCACGATTGGGGAGTTTCAAGGCAGCGTTATTGGGGATGCCCTATACCTATCATATATTGCAAAGATTGCGGAACTGTTCCAGTGCCAGAAAAAGACCTTCCTGTAGTTCTACCAATAGATGTAGAATTTACAAGTGGTGGCAATCCGCTGGATAAGCACCCAACTTGGAAATTTGTTGATTGTCCAAAGTGCGGAAAGCAAGCAGAGCGTGAAACTGATACATTCGACACCTTTTTTGAATCTTCCTGGTATTTTGCTGCATTCTGTAGTGAAGATAAATCAATAGACAAAGATGCATGTAATCGTTTTATGCCTGTTGATTATTATATAGGTGGGATAGAACATGCAATTCTGCATTTGCTTTATTCAAGATTTTTCTGCCGTGCTTTAACCAAATGTGGCTATTTTGATATTAAAGAGCCTTTCTCTACTTTAATCACTCAAGGAATGGTCTGCCATGCAACTTATAAAGACGAAAATGGTAAGTGGCTATTTCCCGCAGAAGCAAAAGAATTAATAGCGCGAGGTGCAAAAGTTCAAGTGGGCAAAGTTGAAAAAATGAGCAAATCGAAAAAGAATACAGTTGACCCAAACTTTATCATAGAAAAGTATGGTGCTGATACTGCTCGCTTGTTTGTGTTGTCCGACACTCCTCCGGAGAAAGATATGGAATGGTCCGATGATGGCGTGGAAGGTTGTTCTCGTTATGTAAATAAATTGTGGCGTATGGTCATGCAGCTAAGACCTGTAAATATACACTATGATAATGAAAATGTTACGGGTGGACTTCTAGAGTACAGAAAAAAAATTCATAAACTCTTACACGGACTTACAGATGACTTGGAAAACTGCAGATTAAACTGTGTAGTGGCAAAATTTCGTGAGATGACGAATTTAATAGCTGAAATAGACGTAAAAACTGGAAAATCTCTTATTGATGAAGGTATATGTATATTAATCAGAGTAATCGAACCATTCATACCACATCTAGCTGAAAGCCTATGGCAAGAAATAGGAGGTCAACCTTGGCCAAAAGCTGATGAATCATTATTAGTTGACGATACGGTAACTATAGCAGTGCAAATCAATGGAAAATTACGTACAACAATCAAGGTGGCAATTAACTTACCTCAAGAAGAATTGAAGAAAATAGCGATAGACTCTGTGTCCAGTAAGATCGATCAAAGCAAAGTTCGCACTGTATATGCTGTACCAAATAAGATAGTAAATATAGTTATATAAAAGACCTGAGTAGTACGTTTTATATAATCTGATTTTATGGCTATACTTTTTTTGACATGTAGTTATATCTTTTTTAATATAAAGGATATATACTTATGCATTATATATTTTTTTGTATGAGGAGTTATATGAAAATAAAGAGATTGTGCGTTTTGGCTGTGTTGCTTACTTCATCTCTAGCAGGTGCAGCTAGTAATAGTGCAAGTAAGTCAGAAGATAAGTACTATGCAGGTTTAAACTTTGGTGCTGGTTGGGGTGGTGGCTTTAAAATGAAACCTGGTGTTGTTCTTGGTTACCATTATGACCAAAACTCTAAATTTGAACTTGAGGTTCTCAGTAATATTAAGTCATTAAAGAGCATAGGAGCTAGCTTATTGGCAAACTACCGCTTCTATCCTGACCTTGATATTGATCCCGTTAAACTATATGTCAGCGGAGGTTTAGGAGGATATCTCCAAATAACACCTTTTGGCTTTGGTGTTAGTGATACAGTTGATGGTGATGGCAATAGTTCACAAGAAGAAAAAGAAAAGGAAGAAGAAACACAAGGTGCTCCAGAATCAGGTGGTGAAGCTGCTGGTTCATCTGTAGTAGATAAAATACTGAGTTCTATTTCCTATAAACTAAAGTTAGGTGTTGATTATGAAATTACTCCGCAGATAATTGGTGCAGTTGGTATGACCATGGGTGGGCAACTAAGTGGTATAAAAGCAAAACAAATACCAGATGCAACTCTAGAGATAGGGGTACGTTATAATTTTTAATGCTGCTACTTAGTTCATAAAGGTAGAGACGATGTTGAGGATGAAATAAACAGCATTAAAAAAAATCCGAAAACGTATTTTCGAATATGGTTTTGAACGCTAGCTATAGATTAGAAAAATAACAAGAAAAAGGGTAAACATACTGTAATTGCTGTTGAATGATGGAGTCCATTATTTTAGCACGAAGTAACGAATTCAGTAGAATAAGTTCTTCAAAAATAATTTAAACTTTTATTAGTAGGAGCAGTCTCATGGAATATTATAGCGATCTCACTAAAAGAAACTTTTATAAGTATCGTTGATGAGAAAGGAAAAATTGTTAAGGAAGAAGTTGTTGCAAGAGAAAGTAAGGCAATAGCTGAATTTTTTCTTGGTCAAGGCAAAAATGACCTTACCCAGAAAAAGTGGAGAGAAAGTGTGGAATGTTTTTTACAAAAAGAATGATGCATCAAATTGTTCTGGAATGCAATAGTTAATAGTGACGTTGTTTGTTATAAAAAATTTCTATGTATTCAAATATTGCAGTTCTAGTTTGTTGAGCAGAGTGTTGTGAAGTATCAATAAGTATTTCTCTTTTCAATGAGCTAAAGAAGCTTTCTGCAACAGAATTGTCGTAACAACAGCCTTTATTACTCATCTATATTCTTTACAGCTAAGAGATATTGATACCCTTGCGCAGTATATTGTGAACCTTGGTCACTGTGCAGCAGTAGATTTTTAACAGGTTTACGCCTATTAATGGCCATTAATAAAGAGTTCATAACCAATTGTTTATTTATTGCACTACTCATTAACTACCATACGTGAGAATTATTGCTGCCAAATATAGCCATCCCTCCTTGGTTTTGATGTAAGTAATCCCATACTTTATTTGGTTGATCAACAATAAAGTTTTGATCTAGTATATTGGGAGCTACAGCTCTATTATCTGTTTGTTGTTTTTTAATTTTAAACTTTCTTCTCAGTATAGCCCTGATGTCATTTTTCTGCATAATACTTTGCACCGTTTTCAAATTGCAACTTTTACCCAAAGCCTTCAATTCAGCATGAATTTTAGGAGCTCCATATCTACATTTAGAAACTTGATATATTTTTTGAATAGCTTCGAGTAGCTCTTTATTTGCTGATTCTCTACTGCTTATTTTTCTTGTGGTCCACTTATAGTAGCCACTAGCAGAAAATCCTACATAATTCCTGTACTTTATAGCAGTTACTATATAAAAAAATATTTTACTCTTTTTGACTGGCCAGGGCTTTTTTTTAAATGTCTCTTTCCCTTGTTACTCTTGCTTTGTAAATCAAACCTCTCTTTGTCATAAGGTGCTACATCTGGAAATGCATTTGCCGCCGACTTTTTTTCGTTGTGTTTCTTTATCCATTTTCCTAATAAACCACCCTTTATTCCTAAATCTCTTGCTATTTTTGTAATTGTTTGACCTGCCTTTCTTTGTTCATTTGCCAGTTTAACAGCTTCCAATTTGAATTCTGCCGTATATTCTCTTACCATTTCTAATCCTCCAAAATTTTATTTTACCCAAAAAAACTCTTTTCTTTCTCTCCACTTTTTCTGGGTAAGGTCAAACAATGACTATGCAAAAAACCTAATAACATGTATAATCTATAAATAATTTCTGAGGTAGATTGTGAAACTAGGTGTTAATATCGATCACGTTGCAACCCTCCGCAACGCACGCGGAACTTCTTATCCAGATCCATTGAAAGCAGCAGAAATAGCCATTGACGCTGGAGCAGACTTTATTACTGTACACTTACGAGAAGATAGAAGGCATATTAGAGATGAAGACGTATTTAACCTAAAAAAAAGCATTAGCACTGAGCTAAATCTTGAAATTGCAGCCACGGAAGAAATGCTTGAAATAGCAAAAAAGGTAAAACCCTATTCGATTAGTATAGTACCAGAAAAAAGAGAAGAATTAACAACCGAAGGTGGCCTGGATATCGTGAATATGCACAGTAAACTTTCTAGTATAATAGAGGAAATGCATAGCTCTAGCATAAAAGTCTCACTGTTTATCGATCCAAATATTGATCAACTAAAATATCTTGAAAAGCTAGGGACAAAACCTGACATAATAGAAATTCACACAGGGGATTACTGTGATAATCCATCAGAAAAAAAGTTACAGTTAATTACTAATGCTGCAGAGTACGTCAATAAATTAGGAATAGAATGCCACGCAGGACATGGCATAACTTATAAACACGCTAAGAAGATGACAAGAATACCTCACATCTCAGCTCTTAACATAGGCCACTATTTAATTAGCGAAGCTGTATTTTACGGCTTACACAGCGTAGTAAAAACAATGAAAATGACAATGTCTAACTAACTGCTGCTTTTTCCTTCTCATTTAAAATACTTAAAAGAGTTTGGCTTGCTTTAAATTTTACCCTTGTCTTTTTAGGAACAGTCATGATCTGACCACTTTGGGGGTTACGACATTGTTTTTCCTGACTGATAGCAGTAGAAAATGTTCCTATTCCATGCAAACGTATTTCACCTTTCCCATGCAGCTCATTCTTTATTATTTTAATAAACGCATCATGAATCTTGCTCAAATCAGATTTTGTTATATCTATATTCTGACTAGAACAATCTTCCTTTAATTGTTTTATTATATCTTCTTTACTCATAAATTACCTTAATATTGAAAAAATCACATAAATAGCATATTATGTTGACACCGATAGTCAACTAAATTCATCACAAAAATAGAGGATATCATACATTTTTGCAAATATTTGTATAATACTTACAAAAAAACACCCCTATAAAATAACTATCTCTTAGAAAATTGACACTTTTTCCGAGCTTTATGTTGACCATATTTCTTACGTTCAACAACACGTGAATCTCTAGTTAAGAACTCACCATTACGTAGTATAGAATGCAAATCTTGGCTTACACTACTTAAAGCTCTGCTTATTCCATGAGCTAGAGCACCTGCTTGACCAGATAGCCCTCCACCTTTTACAGTTGCAAATACATCGTATTTATCCAATGTGGAAGTTGCAACAAATGGCATTTTTACTATTTGGCACACTGACTCTCTTTTAAAATAAGAAATTAGATCGCCTTTTTTGTTAACACTAAATTTTCCACTCCCCGGCTTTATCCATACTCTTGCTACAGATTCTTTTCTTCGGCCTGTAGCATATAAACGACCAAGCGAATCAACTGCTGATTTAATTGTCTTTTCTGACCAATCATTGTTATTTATTGTAGAACTCTTCATTTTTACTCCATTACTTTTTATTTTTACGATTCAAAGAGGCAAAATCTATCTTTTCAGGTTGCTGTCCTTGATGCTTATGCTCTGAACCAGAATAAACATACAAATTTTCAAAGCGTCTACGTGCCATAGGCCCATCATCAAGCATCCTTTTCACTGCCATTTCTATTACACGCTCAGGAAATTTGCCATTTAAAATATTATCTGGAGTAGTTTTCTTCAAACCACCAGAATAACCTGTATGCTTATAGTAAATTTTATCTTTAAGCTTCTTTCCGGTGAAATGCACCTTTTCTGCGTTGATAATAATTACATTATCGCCACAATCCATATGAGGTGTATACTCAGGTTTATGCTTTCCACGTAATAGTGTCGCTACAAATGCTGCAAGCCTCCCTACCACTAATCCTTCTGCATCTATGACAAACCACTTTTTATTGATTTGTTTCTCCTTTAAGAAAAAAGTCTTCATTATTTGATCCAACAATAGTAAGCTATGATATACTTAATTTCTCAATAGTGTCAACAATATTAGTTATTGATTATTAAAGTAATTTATGTTAGTAATTGAGCTGCGCAACCAATATGCATAGGAATTAGAATGTTTCGATTGATTATCACACTTGCGATCATTTTTAATACTATAAGTTGCTATGCAACCGATGTGGGAGAAGTGATAAGCAAAGCCATCAAAAATAGCTCAAAAATAAAGTCTCAATTTTACCAATATAAAAGCGCAGAAAAACACTATAAATCTTCTGGGTTAGCTGGATTTTTACCTGACATTAATTTGCAATACAATTTCGATAGTAACTTTAATCTTGATACATCTGAAAAAAAACTTACATTGCGCCAGAAATTAATCGATGGCGGTGGTACCTTTGCCACATTCAGTCGATCAAGCCATCTTCTCAAAGCAGAAAAGATGCGATTTCAGCAATTAAAACAAGAGCTTGCACTTAATGCTGTGAAAGCATATGTTAATGTTTTACAAAAGACAGAAATATTAAAGCTCAGAGAACATAAAGAACGCGTTTCTTTGGAACATTTGTCAGCTATGAAAAAACGCTTTTCCCTTGGAGAGGTAACCAATGCTGAAGTTTTGTTAGCAAAAGCAAAATTTTCGTCTTCTATATCCGAAAGAGTTGATGCTGAAGGTAAATTAAAGTTGGTAAATATTGCTTATTATCATTTGATTGGCGAAGATGCTGATGACCTTTCTGAAGCTAATGATAAACTACCTTCTGTTCCAGAGCTAAATGAATGTTTACAGTTAGCAAAAACCAATAATTTATCTCTAAAAGCAGCAGTTTATCAAAAAAGAGCAGCCGGAATGGAAGTGATTGCTGAAAGCTCTAAGTGGCTTCCTTCTTTAAATCTAAGTGCAAGCAAAAATTTTGGGGAGGATGGTATGAAGGTAGACAAACTATTAGAAAATGTTCATGTAGTTTTTACTCTTGATGTTCCAATCTTTAAGAGAGGAGTTAATGCTTTTGGTGTCAGTAAAGCTAAAATGGATGCAAAAAAATCTACCTACGATTATTATGAAACGGTAAAAAATATAGAACAAGCAGTTGTAAATGCTTGGAATAATGTGTTGACAGCAAAGGCCATTATCAAAGCAAGTCAAGAAGCGGAAAAAGCAGCAGCTCTAGCATTGGAAGGAGTTGAGCAAGAAGTAAACTTAAATTTAAAGAGTACATCTGACCTTTTGGACACTGAAGATGCATTATTTAAAGCACGTTCAGACTTAGTTGAAGCAAAAAGCAATTATGTGATTAGTGTTTACAACTTGCTTTTTATGATAAATAGTATAAACCTCTAAATTTAATGGTATTAGCACTATGCATGATGAACAAGGTAATCAATCTGTAAAAGATATCCTAGAAGATATAAAAAAAGCTATATCGGGTAAAAACGCGAGTAACGATAAAGCAGAAATAAAGGATGAAAATGATGATGTGCTATACCTTGAGGAAGAGTATCCAGAAGAAATAAAAGAAGATGGCAAAAAAGAAAATAATGAAAAAGAGGACATTGATAATGATGACCAAAGTGAGGAAATGGCTTGCAACAATAACCAATTTAATGGCCATAGCTACAATTCAGAAGAAAAAAAAGATATTTATTTGTACGATAATATCCAAATGAGTAATAACAAAGCGAGTAATAGCGGCTTACAAGCGCAAAATAACGATCATCTAATTTTAAAAGAGAATATGGAAGAGATCAAAGCGTTGCTTGGAAAAATGCAAAACGAATTACAGCATAAACAACAAAAAAAAGCGAACCTTACTGTTGAAGAATTAGTTACATCTCTTTTAAAACCTCAGCTCTCAGAATGGCTGAATAAATATCTACATGCACTGGTAAAAGAAGTAGTTGAAAAAGAGCTTAAAGATATAATTAATAATAAGTAGGGTATTAGCAATAAAAACTAGAGTAAAGACGGCTAGAGGCAGAAAACTATCTTCAACAAGGTGGCTACATCGTCATTTGAATGATCAGTATGTGCAAAAAACTAGCAAGGATGGTTATAGGTCACGCTCAGCATATAAGCTGGTAGAAATGGATAACAAATTTAAATTATTCCAAGAAGGGCAAAAAATTATTGATCTTGGTGCTTCTCCTGGTGGATGGTCACAAGTTGCATCTCAGAAAGGTGCAAATGTGGTTGCTCTTGACATAAAACCAATGAATGCAATTAATGGAGTAGAGTTTATACAATGTGATATTATCAATGAGTTTGAAATTTTAAGAGAAAAATTCAAGGATCAAAAATTTGATGTAATTTTATCTGACATGGCGCCCGAATCTTGTGGTTTAAAATCGTTGGATCATATCAGAATTATGCTTTTATGCGAAGCAGCGCTCAATTTTGCAAAGCATTTCTTGAGTCATGGTGGCACGTTTGTAGTAAAAATTTTCCAAGGAGAATCTGACAAAGATTTTTGTAACGAGCTAAAAAAAATGTTTAAAACAGTAAAATACTTTAAACCAAAGTCAAGTAGATCTGAATCTACAGAAATGTATTTGGTAAGTTTAGGCTTTATTGGCAGCAAACCTTCTATATAATATTAATCTAGGTAGTCCGCAGAAACAAAAAACTTGCTTGACAAACCTCGCCAGCCCCCTTATCATGAAACTGAAGCTATTGTATTTGCTTTCGCCAATCTGCAGATTAAAAGGTAAGGATTACTTAATGTATCGGCGTCTTATGTTCAATTTTTTGCAGTATATAGATACTGTATGTCTTTACAAAACTTCATCTACATCTAGATTTTTATCTAAATAAGCTGAACGCGCTTATAAAGCGTTACAAGACATCAAAAAATGCCAATACTCGACAGAGATAGTAAAAGACTAGCTAACTCGGGGATTCTTTGTCTTTTTTTCTGCTTAGTAAATTTCTTAAACATTTGCAGCGTAGGTTAGTTGCAATTAAAAGCAGCTAAATCTTGCTTGTCAAGCGTTTAAAACATAAAAAACGCCAATATTTTAAAGCAGATAATAACCCCAGGGCTTCTTTTGCCTTTTTTTTTATTTGGTAAATTTCTTAATATTTATGGCTAAACGACAACCGTCATCCCGCTACGTGTTAGCGGCTAAGAGATACCGCGGCGGTATGACGGTTTGCGGCGGCATGACCTCGTCATTCCCCTACGTGTTAGCGGGATCTCTTGTTAGCGCCGCGGCGGTATGACGGTTCGTGGCGGCATGAAGATAAGCTCGTCATCCCGCTGCTTGTTAGCGGGATCTCTTGTTAGCGCCGCGGCGGTATGACGGTTCGTGGCGGCATGAAGATAAGCTCGTCATCCCGCTACTTGTTAGCGGGATCTGGAGATACCGTGACGGTATGATGAGGGAGAACAGTTAGCGGATGAGATACCGCGAATGAATCGTGGTATGACGGTTCGCGGTGGCATGATGTAGGACTGCTGTGACACCATTATAGAATGAACCAGTGTCAGCTACTTGCATAGAAAATGTTTATGACTAATTTTTAGATCAAACATGGAATTTCGACAAACTTAACTTTTTTGTGAGATGGTTCAGCAATAATAAATAAATTGAGAGGAAAGGTTACGGCAATGGAAAAGAAAAAGTTTTTTGAAATAATAAATGAGGTAAGCAAGAGTGAAGGTTTAAATGAGAATAATTTACTTGAAAGAATAGGGAATAAGCTAAAAGATGCAGACTCAATAGTATATAGCACTTATAACAATTTGAAGATAGATAAGATGTTCAGTATATTAGATTCAGACAAAATTGTAAATTATATGTTGGTACATCTTGCTGTGGAATGTAACAGTGTACCAATAGTAAAACTCCTACTAGCAAAGGAAGCAAAAGTTAATGAACCAATATATGAACTTGATGAAGCTAAGTCTAAGCTAACTGCTTTGCACATTGCTGCTTTGCATGGTCATCAAGAGATAGTTCAGCTTTTATTGAATAATGACGCAAATCCTTCACTAAAAGATAGTCAAGGCCGAACTCCAAGGGATATTGTCGGCGATGTAGAAGGTAAAAAGGCTATAATAAAAATGTTAGAGGAAGGAGAACAACGTTATGCTGAGGCAAGAGCTGCGAGAAGACAAAATAGACAAGGCACTTTACCGCAGCCTAATAATAAAACTCCAGGAAATTTAGCTGTGAACGGAAATAACACAACTGCTGCAGTGCAAGCATGGAATGCAAGAGATCAGAAAAAGAACAACGGAACTACACTAAACAGCAGAGAAATCTATGTACAAGATGAGGATGAACAGACTTCTTCAAACTCAATCGTTAATGAAAACAATACAGACAAAGTAGATGATACATTAGAAAAAGAACAGGCTATAAGAGAAAGAGATGCTATGGCGCAAAAGTTGCAAGAGGCAGAACAAAGACTTGCCAATAATCAGAAGCGCATAGAACATAATGACTTGCACAGTCAACATCCAGAGCAGTATACTACATATAATGGGGAACAGACCTTTTTAAATAAAAGTAATAGTGGCGATAGTGGAATATATTTTGATGTAGATGAATCTGAAGCTTTAGGCCAATCTATATTAGAAAATGGAGAAGATATTAATGCACAAGATAAAGATGGCGTGATCCATTTACATTGGGCTATTGCAGATAACAATAAAGAATCAGTGGAACTTTTGGTAAAATGTGGAGCAAAAGTTGATGTACAGGATAAAGATGGACTGACCCCTTTACATTATGCTGCTGCATATGGTTGTGTAGAGATTGCAGAATATCTAGTAGAAGGTGGAGCAAATGTTAATGCACAAGATAAAGTTGAGCATACTCCCTTATATTATGCTCTTGCAAATGACAATAAAAAATTAGCAAAGCTTTTGATAAAGCATGGAGCAGATCGCTCATTGATAAAGGATGAAGACCTAATAGATAGACTAAACAGTATGTGTGATCAGCCATCTGAGGTTGTACCTAGTACCTTTTCTCATTCCAAAACACACAACGCAACGGAAACTCCAGAAAAAGCAGAAAAGGTTGAAAAACGTAAAGCTAAGTTAAGAGAATTACGTACTCAGCTAAAGGATGAGCAGAAAAAGAATGAATTGCTAAAACAAAAAATACAAGATCTAGAAAGTAAAAACACAACGCTTAATAGTGAATTAGAAAAAACAAAAACTAAAACAGACGAAGTACCATTAGAAAAAGCGCAAAAGGAACTAACAGAATTGAAAAGTTATATCACTGGACATGGAGCTAGGCTGGACACACTGGAGAAACTCAATGAAGAGAATGAATCACTAAGACAAGAAATAAAAAATCTAAAAAATGAAAACACAACACTTAAGGGTGAATTAGAAAAAACAAAAACTAAAAAAAACGAAGTACCATTAGAAAAAGCGCAAAAGGAACTAACAGAATTGAGAAATTGTGTCACTGAACATGAGACTAAATTGGAAGCACTGGAGAAACTCAATGAAGAGAATGAATCACTAGAACAAAAAATACAAGATCTAGAAAGTAAAAATACAACACTTAATAGCGAATTAGAAGAAAACGAAAATAAGCATTCTAAAACAAAAGTGTTGTTAGAAAAAGCGCAAAAGGAACTAGCAGAATCAAAAAGTTGCATAGTTGGACATGAGACTAAGTTGAAAGAATTCGATAAAGAGAATGAATCACTAACACAAAAAATAAGAAGTCTGGAGAATGAAAACACACCACTTGATGGTGAACTGGGCAAAACTAAAACAAATGAAGTGTCACTAGAAAAAGTAGGAAAAAGACAATTTTCCCCAAAAGTTGCCTATGCGAGCCTTGCAGCTATGTTAGCAGTAGGTGCTGCTCTTAGTATTGCTTCCGGATTGTCTGCTCTATTAATAGTTGCAGCTTCTGTGGTATCTGCACTGATAGCTGGTGGCATTACATACACAATATCAAAACCCATCGCTGAACCAAAACCTACCACTGAATTGAAAGAAGTGAATATTCAAGATTCAGCACAACGGTGTTTGTAAAATTTAATTTGTACACTTGCTATAGATTCCAGCGCGTGACGCTGGAATGTAGTAAAAAGTATTTGTAAGTTACACAGTAGTGTGAATTTTTTACTTCGGTAGTTTTTCATTGTCATTATAATCATAATAATAGTTGAGTTTAATTGATATGAAAACTTTTACGAAAAATTTTAAAAATAACGAAAAAAAGCTAGAGGAGTTTAATAAGGAAATTGAAGATATAACAACTATAGCTCAAGATAAATTTGCACATGAACTTGAAAATATCGCATATGACAGTGTGCAAAAATTTCGCAGTCTGCTTGCTAAAGAGTTAAACTCCACCTTCAATAATATTCATTCTCAAAATGTCAATCTACTAAAATCCAGCCTAGTTGAATATGCTATAAGTTCAAATTTTATCAACAAAAAAGGAGAAACAGCTTTAATACGTTCTCTTCTTAATATATTCATACGATAAAGCACTCAGAGTTGTTGCTGCGCCAATTTAACTTAATGTTGCATGCAAGCTGCATAGCTAAAGTAAGTAAGATTTGCCCCACGCTGTCACGAGGTAAACCTTACTTATTCTAGCTATATCAAAAAGGAGGGTTATTATGTCAATAAGATCTACTTCACCAAGAATATCTGTGCAACGTAAATCTAAGCCTGAATCTTTTCCAGTTACTTTAGAAGAGGTTAAATCTTTTTTACGCATTGAGAACGACCAGGATGATAAGTTGATTTCAGATCTAATTTTTATGGCAACTGATTACGCTGAATGGCATATGGAAAAGTCACTGGTGAAACAAACATGGCAAGTTTCATATGAAGATTATGTACCTCGTAGGATCTATTTAAGCTATGGCCCTGTGAGTAAGATAGTATTGGCTACTGCAATGATGTCTAAAAATCAAGAGAAGAGTACACTTAAGTATTATTTTAGTGATGTAGGGGGCTACGTTGAGTTTTTCAATTGTTTGAATGCAATAAGAGTTGATGTTGTATACGAAGCTGGTTATGACAATGTTCCTGAGCAGATAAAACTAGGTATTATGCGGCATGTTTCTGCTCTTTACAAAAATCGTGAATCGGAGGTAAGTAGCCATTTATCTGAAGTGAAGAAGGTATATTCTCCATTTCGCGAACCAAAGGTTGTTTTGTAGCTCTTTCTGGTCATTCAAACTGGGCTACTACGTCATACCGTTACGGATAGATCCCGCTAACAAGCAGCGGGATGACGAGGTATAAACCTTATCGTCATACCGCGATTCATTCGCGGTATCTCTTAACATAGATCCCGCTAACAAGCAGCGGGATGACGAGTTTCTATATATCTTTCGAGGGTTAATTATGAAAAAAATTCAAGCTATAAACGAGTTGTACAGTAGCATTTATGAAGCACTAAAAGCAAACTCTGATTTAAGGAAATATGTTACTAACATTTATGACTACTTACCTAAACAGGTCACCATTCCTTACCTGAGATTGCGTGTAGTGAATTATAATAACCTGCATATGCTGTCCAATTTTGCTACAAAGGCAAGATTTTCATGCGACATATATACTTATCATATAGACAGTATGTTTGCCATTATAAGGCATATTAACTTGATACTTAAGAGCATTGAAGGTTTTAATAATGAGGCCATTTTAGAAAGTAATTGTGCTATGGATCAGCACGATGAAATTTTACATTCAACAATTAATTTTGATATTTTAATAAAAGGAGGTGATAATGAGCAAATTACAGCTAAAAATTAAAGATCATGACAATAATTTTATTGTGTTAAATAATATAAGAAACCTAAGGTTTACTTTGCGTAATAACAGAGAAGAGGTGAAAGATATTTCTTCTTTTGGCTGGAGGAAAGTGCTCGATTGTGCTGGAAGCAGACACATTACGATAAAAATTAATGGAATTTTAGACTCTGTATTAGCTGATGAATTATTACGTAATTCTGCTATGCTAAACTCTAATAATGATTATGAAATTAGTTTTAATGCTAAGGAAAAGATAAGGCTTAGGTGTTCAGTTGAATTGTATGAGAGGTATTATGATCCTGTTACTTTTGACAGCTTTACTGTAGTTTTAACTAGTGCTGAAGTTGTAAACGCTTTTCATTAATGTTAATTTAATTTTTTCATATACAATAATAACTGGTGAGAATTTTAACTAAATTAAAAAAAATCATGAACGACAAAGACCTTTTCGAGGAAGACGGTGATGATATTGAAGAAAATAACGATGATAAAAGAGAGAAAAGTTTAGAAAATGAAAATCAGCAAAATCAAGAAGAACAACACAAAGAGGAAGATAAGCAATACATAATACAGTATATTCAAGACTATTTGAAAGTTTTTGAGGATATTCTAAATCAGATCGACGAAGGAATTGATAATTCGGATAGTTACGAAAGGACTATGCAAATAAAGCGAAGCATAGACAGGCTCATAGAGACTTTATATAGTCAGGCTGCGTCCGAAGATATTGATGCAGAATTTGAAACTACCAAACACACTCGCGATAAATCAGAATCTATGAAAAGAGTTAGAGAGAAGAGAAGAAAGCAAGTGATAGAAGAAGTATTAAGTAGCATGTTTGCCCAGCAACAAAAGGAGCTAATGAACGCTAAACACTTAAGTCATGGACATGAAACAGCAAAAGATGGGGATGTCCACGAAGCAAAGGAAAAAGTGAAGTCTTCAATCAGGGGAGTGTTGTTTTCGGTGATTGCTCATAGGATGGATCCAAGAAGGAGGGCAGGGGAAACTGCTGACGGTAACGAAAAGCAAGCTCATATATATGGCAGGGAAGCAGTTGGTGGAGCTTTAGGTGCATTGTTAAAAACGTTTTTAACAGCAGTTATTGCCGTTGTGCGTGAAATTGCTAAGCCACTTCAGAAACCGGAAACATCTTTTGCAAAACAAGTTGAAGAAAGCAGAAACGCAGATTCACAAAAGGGTCGATCTGTGTAGATTTCTCCTTGTAATAATCTTTCGATTCTACTGTCTGTTAATTCAAATTAGGGTTATAAAATTTTAGAAGCCAGCTCTTATATAACCAATTTATAGCAAGAAATTACGATACAAAAATCAGCGTCCGTTAGAAAATAAACATAACACAGGGTGATAGAGTTGCCCCTATCCATAAGCGTCAGTTAAGCTCAAAATTGTAAGCTTAAAATATGGTTGAATAATTATTAATAATAGTATATAATTATTAACGTTTTTCAGGCATTTTTGTTATGGGTGCGCCAAGTAAGCGTTTAGAATACAGTTGGTGAAAATCCAACTTAGGCAAAGTCTAGCCAACAGCCTAGAACAGACCATTATGCTGCGTGAGGTAACGAGCGTAGTAAAGCTAATGGAATGGACAATATAGGGTGCAATGAAAATTGACCTTACCCAGAAAAAGTGGAGAGAAAGTGTGGAATGTTTTTTACAAAAAGAATGATGCATCAAATTGTTCTGGAATGCAATAGTTAATAGTGACGTTGTTTGTTATAAAAAATTTCTATGTATTCAAATATTGCAGTTCTAGTTTGTTGAGCAGAGTGTTGTGAAGTATCAATAAGTATTTCTCTTTTCAATGAGCTAAAGAAGCTTTCTGCAACAGAATTGTCGTAACAACAGCCTTTATTACTCATCTATATTCTTTACAGCTAAGAGATATTGATACCCTTGCGCAGTATATTGTGAACCTTGGTCACTGTGCAGCAGTAGATTTTTAACAGGTTTACGCCTATTAATGGCCATTAATAAAGAGTTCATAACCAATTGTTTATTTATTGCACTACTCATTAACTACCATACGTGAGAATTATTGCTGCCAAATATAGCCATCCCTCCTTGGTTTTGATGTAAGTAATCCCATACTTTATTTGGTTGATCAACAATAAAGTTTTGATCTAGTATATTGGGAGCTACAGCTCTATTATCTGTTTGTTGTTTTTTAATTTTAAACTTTCTTCTCAGTATAGCCCTGATGTCATTTTTCTGCATAATACTTTGCACCGTTTTCAAATTGCAACTTTTACCCAAAGCCTTCAATTCAGCATGAATTTTAGGAGCTCCATATCTACATTTAGAAACTTGATATATTTTTTGAATAGCTTCGAGTAGCTCTTTATTTGCTGATTCTCTACTGCTTATTTTTCTTGTGGTCCACTTATAGTAGCCACTAGCAGAAAATCCTACATAATTCCTGTACTTTATAGCAGTTAGAGGTTGTCCGGAAACAAGTAAAAGGCTATAATATCTGAAATTTTAGTACGGGGTAAAGATGAGAAAAAAGTATCCAACAGATCTAAGCGAAAGGGAATGGGCAAGAATAGAAAAACACTTCAGAGTATCATACAAGAAAGGAGGAAGGCCGCCAAAGTATAGCAAAAGAGAAATATTAGAAGCAATTTTCTATGTATTGCGTACAGGGTGTCAATGGCGGTATTTACCAAATGATTTTCCGCTATGGAAGACTGTGTATGAGCAGTTCAGGCAATGGAAGAAGCAGGGAATTTTTGAGAAAATGAATTATGAAATTACAAAATATAGTAGAAGAAAAATAGGAAGGAATGAGCAGCCGAGTGCCTGTATAGTAGATAGTCAATCTGTAAAGACTACAGAAAAGGGGGGATCAAAGGCTATGATGGAAGTAAAAAAGTAAAGGGTAGAAAAAGGCATATAATTACAGACACTCAGGGTTTTATACTAGGTTGTTACGTAGGCGCTGCTAACGAAAATGATAGAGATGGTATTAAAATAGCATTAAACAATATGAGAACAAAATATACTAAAGTTAAAAAAATGTGGGCTGACATGGGATACCAAGGAAGAAATTTAAAGAATCACATAAAGGAAGAATATGACATAGATATTGAAATTGTTAAAAGGCCTCCATGTAGATTTTGGGTGCACAAAGATACGCCACCTGAGCTACTACCAACAAGAGAACAAGGGTTTAAAGTACAGCCAAGAAGATGGGTTGTAGAAAGGACTTTTGCTTGGGTTAATAGGAATAGAAGGCTATCGAAGGAGTATGATTTACTCACAACATCCACTGAGAATTTCATATACCTAGCTATAAGTAGGGTTATGTTAAAGAGGGAATATGCTTGAATTTACTAGTTTCCGGACAACCTCTTACTATATAAAAAAATATTTTACTCTTTTTGACTGGCCAGGGCTTTTTTTTAAATGTCTCTTTCCCTTGTTACTCTTGCTTTGTAAATCAAACCTCTCTTTGTCATAAGGTGCTACATCTGGAAATGCATTTGCCGCCGACTTTTTTTCGTTGTGTTTCTTTATCCATTTTCCTAATAAACCACCCTTTATTCCTAAATCTCTTGCTATTTTTGTAATTGTTTGACCTGCCTTTCTTTGTTCATTTGCCAGTTTAACAGCTTCCAATTTGAATTCTGCCGTATATTCTCTTACCATTTCTAATCCTCCAAAATTTTATTTTACCCGAAAAAACTCTTTTCTTTCTCTCCACTTTTTCTGGGTAAGGTCAGTTTACTGGCCTCTCCATGAGTGAGATTGAAAAATTAAGTGGAAATCTGTGAACGGTTACCTTGGATGACAGAAAAGAGTGTTGGAAGGAGGCAATATTAAAAACTTAATTTCAGTCCAGCCAAGAACACATAACCAGAGTTGTTATTTTCTATTTTAGGCTCTTTTGTACTAAACTTTACAATATCGAAATAGTATGAAGTACCTAAAAAAAGAGAATTTTCAAGACTTAAAGCATATGATGTTAACTCGTTTGTACCTTCGCCTGCAATATCCCTACCACTACTAAAATATGTTAAGCTTGATTTGTAAGAATCAGAATGGTAAGCGATACCTGCATTCATATAATACGTATTATTTATTTCAGGATTACGCTTCTCACCAGATTTACCACCATTACCATACGAAAAAATGCAATCAAGATCGAACAATTTTAGCTTCAAACCAAAATTCCAGTGTAGTAATTGATTGCGGCATTCATAATTTTTAGAAGTCCCATCTGAGCAATCAGTTAAATTTTCTCTTGCAAATTCACCAGTCAAAGCTGTAGTAAAACCTATATCATCTGACAAGCTGTTTTTATAGGAAAGGCCAGCAGCAATTAAATTGCTGTACTGTAAGTTATTTTTTCCTGGAACATAACTGAATCCGAGTTGAAAGTTATAGATTTCAGGGGAGATGTAGTTAATTGATGATTGTTTTAACCCTAGTTCGAGTTCATTATAATCGCTATAAATATTGGGCTTGACCCAGAACACCTTGTCTTGATCATATCCAGGGTCACCATCTTTTTTATGATCACCGCGCAAATTTGCATAGTTTGTCCAATGACCATTTACTCCTCCAGCAGCTGCATAAATTTTTGAAGTGTTAATTAACATGCTCTGACTAACTAAACTTCTTTTACCATATTCAACTGATCCAAGTTCCTGGTTTTTTATGATAAAATACCATTCCTCCATGTCTAACTTTTCTATGTCTAACGCTTTTAGGTTTGCAATACCAGAAACCCCTGCCTTAACATTAACCCCCATTTGAGTATTTGGATAAACTTGCTGTAAATAAAGAAAGCGCAAGTATGAATAACTTGAAGTTTTATCCTTAGGCTTAGCATTGAAAGAATCTCTGTTGAAGGCGTAGCCGAATCTCAAATCTATTTTTCCGTCTAGTTCTGCATAAAATATTTCCTTATCCAAAATTGTTTTAGAGCTAGCACTATTCTGCAAAAACAATGATGAAAGCAGTGCTACCAGGTAGTACTTTAACTTCATAAATAAACTTAAATCTTTATAAAAATTTAAGTTTAAACTCAATATAAATAAAAAACAACTTTTCAGAAGGCACCGCTGGTAGATTTTGCTGCCTGTTTTTGAGCTATATTCCCATAAATTATTGATACACTTGGTAATTTTCGCTTTAATAACTGCTTATTAATGGCAGAATGTATACGATTAATTATTTTAGATATACTTTTTACATCGCAGTTAATCAAAACAAAAAGCACTTTATTCTCATCAATATACCCTAGAAAATCATCACTACGGCAATTTTTATAAAAATGTTCTATGATAACTTTCAGTGCATTATTTGTCTCACTACAGCTACTATTTAAGCCAATCACTCCTATAGCTGCATTAATTTGATGTTGAAAGGCAAAATTTAATATAACGTATAACTCTAGAATAGTGGACTCATTGCCCGGTATATCGAATAAGTCATGGTTTTTATATTTTTTACCCATTAGATATTTATCTCTAAAGATTCCTAGTTTATGGGACAAACTGATATCACGTATTAATAGCTCATAATTTATTTTATTACTGGCAAATTGTGCAGTGCGGAAAACTTTTACTTTTGTCCTGATATCTTCTCCTTTAGCATCAGTTAAGGAAAAATCTATCACTTTAGGTAATATATCAAGTAAATCGTGCCCATTTTCGGTATACTCTAAATAATTCTTCATGTCGTCAGCTGCTCTTGCACTTAAAATATTGATTAACGGCTTATTAAGTAAATTCCCTTCCTCGTATTTTAACAAATTCCTTGCGGCTTGATTGAGCCCTAAAATTAACACGTTTTTTTTCTTATTATCCTGACAAACAGATACCACAGCATCATCTTTTCTTCTTGCAGTTATGAAATCATCCATACTTTCATTCTATACAGCGTATTTATAAGTATAATAAGATTATATTAAGATTTACTTACTTATTAATATGCTTGATTGGGTATAGGTAAAATGTCATATGGGATGGCTTTGTTGTAGAAGAATCAAGATTACTGTTTATAGACTTCAAGTTACTGCAAAAAATATTTTAAAACATAGTGATATCTTGACTTTACCTAGTTAATATTCCAAATTATAAAAAAACAGATAGTTCTATGACGACAAGTCTATTACAAGGCAAAAAGGGATTAATAACCGGAATAATAAATAAGAGATCAATAGCATACGGTATAGCAAAAACTCTCTCAGAGCACGGAGCAGAACTTGCAATCACCTACCAGAATGAAATAATAAAAGAAAAACTATCACCAATAGCAGATGAACTAAATGTGGAGCTAATATTACACTGCGACGTTTCAAATGAAAAAATCATAGATAACGCTTTCGAAATAATAGAGAAAAAATGGGGTACTCTTGACTTTTTGGTGCATGCAATAGCATTCTCCGATAAAAATGAGTTAGATGGTAAATATGTCAATACTTCACTGGATAACTTCCTCAATGCAATGCATATATCGTGCTATTCTTTTACTGCTTTAGCGCAAAGGGCTGAAAAAATGATGTCAAATGGTGGTAGTTTACTTACTTTATCTTATTATGGCGCTGAAAAAGTTATGCCAAATTATAACGTTATGGGTTTATGTAAAGCGGCACTTGAAGCAAGTGTAAAATATATAGCATGTGATCTCGGGCCACAAAATATCAGAGTAAATGCAATTTCCGCTGGTCCAATCAGAACTTTAGCATCTTCTGGAATAAGCGATTTTCACTCCATATCAGAATGGAATAGAAATAACTCTCCGCTCAGACGCAATGTTACAATAGAGGATGTTGGCAAGGCAGCGTTATACTTATTAAGCGACTTAAGTAGTGGCACTACTGGAGAAATTTTGCACGTTGATTCAGGATATAACGTTGTGGGAATGAAGGTGGTTGACTGAGATCTAAATCCTTAATTCAAAGCGCTAGTTCCTTCGGGTTCATACACAACTCTATCAGGAGTTTTGTGACTGTGATTGCAGAAAACATCGAACATAAAATTCCTATTGATAGAGTGACAGAAAAGCCTCTTATTGCTCCACTGCCAATAATGAACATTATTCCTGCAGCAATTAATGTAGTGATATTTGAATCCAGTATTGTCTTTATAGCGTTTTTAAACCCTTCTTCAATAGCACGTTCCACTCTCTTGCCAGATTTGATTTCCTCACGAATTCGCTCAAATATTAAAACATTTGCATCCACCGCCATACCGACAGTGAGTGCAATACCGGCAATTCCAGGTAAAGTTAGAGTTGCTTCAAGCAGAGTGAGAATTGATAATATAAGAACTACATTAGAAAAAAGTGCAACAGAGGCCAATACACCTAATTTGCCGTAAGTGATGATTATAAATAAAGCCACGGCTATAATAGAGATTGTTGCTGCCATTTCCCCTGCCTTTATTGATTCTTCTCCAAGACTTGGGCCAATGTTTTTTTCTTCAATTATTTTAAGTGGTGCTGGCAGTGCTCCAGATTTTAAAAGTATTGCAAGTTCGCTTGCTTGTTTTTCAGTGAAATTACCGCTAATTTCTCCCTCTCCATTTAAAATTGGCTCACGTATTGTAGGTACTGTTAAGACTGTGTTATCCAGAACAATTGCAAAAGGTTTTCCCACATTTTCTTTAGTGATTTTTGCGAATCTTTTACTCGCTATGCTGTCAAATTTAAAATGCACTGTTGGTTTACCTAAGTGACCAAATCTAACTGATGCGTTAACCAGCGAATCACCACCTATTTCAGTTTTGCGGAATATTGGATAAGAATTACCTAAAGAATCCTTGAGCATGACAGTGGTTTCATGGTCTATATCCTGCACCTTGGCTATGTTAGTGTTTGCCAAATGAAAAGCTAGCTTAGCAGTTTTGCCAAGCAGAGATTTTATCTGCTTGGTATCTTCTACTCCAGGCACCTGCACTAATATTTTATTCTGCCCTTGTTTTTGAACGCTGACTTCCTTTGTGCCAAGTTTGTCCAAACGGCGCTGGACATTGTTTATTGATTCTGCAGCTACTTCACTGATCAAAGAATTTTTATAATGGGGTTTATACGAAATGAGAATTGAAGAATCTTTTCTATTTAGCTCTAAATTTGGATTTATCGCATTAATCAACACAGATGCTTTTTTATAATCATCAATATTATTTAAAGTTATAACGCTATTTTGTACGTTAGATTCAATATTTTTTGTTAGCAATGTCTCTTTTATTTCGTTAGCTAGCATGCTTAGCTTTTCCTTAAAATAGAAGTCTAAGTCTATGTTTAAAAGCAAAGATGCCCCTCCTTTCAGGTCAAGGCCTAAGTTTATTCTTTTTTTCGAAATAAAAAGCTTATTATCAAAGAAATTTGGCAGTGTTATGTATAAAGCAAATAAACAGATGCATAATACTGAAAAAGATTTGACTATAAGTCTGTTATACATAAGTTGTAGGTTTAAAATTGTAATAATTGATTGTAAGTTAAAAATAGATTTTTGTAAAATTCTCTATTTGACCTTACCCAGAAAAAGTAGAGAGAAAGTTAAGACGTTTTTATCATGAGAATAAATTGTGCAGGAATGCAATAGTTAATAGTAGAATGTCTACGTTATTTGTTATAAAAGATTTCTATGTATTCAAATATGGCAGTTCTGGTTTGTTGAGCGAGAAGTATCAATAAGCAGCTCCCTTTTAAGTGAACTTTTCTGCAACAGAGTTATCGTAACAACAGCCCTTATGGCTCATGCTGGAAATGATGTTTTTTGTATTCAATAGAAATTGGTAATTTTGAGAGGTATACTGTGACCCTTGATCGCTATGTAACAGCAGATTTTTATCGGGTTTGCGTTTATCAACGGCCATCAATAAAGAATCTATAACTAATTATCATGTTACTCATTAACCACCATGCGTGAATATAGGTCAATTATTGCCGCCAACAACCTTCTTTAGTTTTTATGTAGGTAATCCCAAACTTTATTTGGCTGATCAGTAGTAAAATTTTGATCCAATGTGTTCGGAGCCACAACTCGGTTGCTTATTTGCTGTTTTTTATTTTTGAACCTTCGTCTAAACTTGGCTTTAATGCCATTTTCTCCTAAGAAACTCACTCAACTAACTCTTCTTGTTGAACTAATATGTAGCCAAATTCGCTCGCTTTTTTGATCAAATTTTTTACAGTTCTATCTTTATAGCGTGTTTCATAGTATTCCATTCCTTTTTCTACATATTCCTGTCCGTATTTGAGCATACTATAAAATATGCATGCCATTTTTCTTGCAGTAGCTGTTATTGCTTTTGGTGCTCCTAGTCGTTTTTTCAATCTTCTGTAGTATGCACCCAACGCACTTTTACTATTTCCTACAGAATGAGCAGCTATTCGCAAAGCATTTGCAGCACGGTTAATGACTTTACGTGTTCTTGTGTTAAACACTTTTTCCCCTGTAACTTTATTAGCAGGACTGAGTCCCAACCACGATGAAAAGTGCTTTTCTGTTGGCCATTTACTATGGTTTATACCAACTTCTGAAATTATGGTTTGTATACTTAATACATCAAATCCAGGAATTTTAGTGAAATCCATACCAGTTATTCGGTGCAGTTCCTCATACAAAGCAAAGCTTGGCTTACTTTTGCTATTTTTATTCTTTTGCTTACTTAGCTGTTTGCTTTCACAAGACTTTGTTTCAAACGTTTTATAATAGGCTTCAATATTTCTATCACATTCTGCTATTTTTTCTTGATAAATATTATATAGTTCAAATTCTTGCTTTAGCGTGAATAAGTGTTCCTCTCTATAGTCACCAGCTAACGCTTTTGCAATAGTAGACTGATCATTTTTCATTCGCACGTCCCTGAATTCTGCCAATTTTTCAGAATCTCTTTCGCCTTCAATTATAGCTTCAATGATTTTCATACCAGTTATCCCAGTAATATGACTAATAACCTTGTGTAATTGTATATTCATTTGAATTAATGCCTTCTGCATACGCAGAATATGTGTAGATGCACTTTCAGTGAGATTTTTGCGTTGCCGCACGTAACTGCGCAATACACACATCTGATTATCTGGCCTAAACGATCCATGAAGCAGTCCGTAGCTATGCAGTTGTTGGAGCCATTGGCAATCTTGAACGTCAGACTTCCTACCAGGTACATTCTTTACATGCCGTGCATTTACCAATCTTACCTCGAATTTGTATGACTCAAGTATTTGAAATAAAGGAATCCAATATACTCCTGTTGATTCCATAGCTACTGTTGTAACTTTACACTTTTTCAACCACTGTGCTAAGTTATGAAGGTCTTCAGTAAAGCAGCCAAATTTCTGAACGCGTTGTTCATCTCTTCCTTCAGGTACACACACATAGTGTACAGCTGAACCAATGTCTATTCCTGCTGCATTAGGATTCACTATTTCTAATTTACTTTTTGCTTTTTTCATGGTAACTCCTGCATATAATTTGTAATAGGGAAACGCTTCAGCTTGGAACGGTTGATAGTACAATCTCCTAACCGAGGTAGTCTAAATGACTCCATCAATGATTTGACCGTTCCTTCCAAAACCATGCTTGCATACGGGCACTTAGGCACCATTGAAAATGTCGGTCATAACTGCAAAGGCGCTCCCTGTACAACTATACTTGAAAACTACTAAAAACTTAAATTTGTGTGTTTCTTTCTGATTTGACAGATTTCGTCTGTTCGATGCTTGCATAACACTTTGTACTGTTTTAATTTTTGCCTAAAGCTTTTAATTCAGCGTGAATTTTAGGGGCTCCATATCTGCATTTAGAAGCTTGATGTATTTTTTGAATATCTGCTAGAAGCCCTTCTTTTGCTAATTCTTTACTGCTTTTTTCCTTAGCAACCCATACCACCAGTACAAAACCCTACATAGTTCCTGTGTTTTATAGCAATTTCTATATAAAAGAATACTTTACTCTTTTTCTTTGCCCAGGGCTTTTTTTAAGATGTCTCTTTCTCTTATTAGCTCTTTTTTTAGATCAAATCTTTCTTTGTCATAAGGAGCCTTTGCCTGGAAATGCGTATGCTCCAGACATTTTTCCATCATATTTTCTTACTTAACATACTGCCATCTATACCTAGATCTTTTGCTATTTTTGTACTTGCTTGACCTGTTTCTTTAACCAGCTTAACAGCTTCTAATTTGAATTCTGCTGTATATTCTCTTCTATTTGTCATATTTTGAAAAAACGTTTTATTTTACTCCAAAAACGTCTTAACTTTCTCTCTACTTTTTCTGGACTACTCCGAATCGGTTGACAAATTGGACGTTTGATAAGCATAATTTGGAGCTTCTTGTGTAATGACTATATCATGAGCGTGACTCTCTCTTAATCCTGATGCAGTAATAGTAACAAATTTACAATTTTTTTTCATCTCTTCTATATTCCTATTACCAGTATACCCCATTGCAGCTTGCAATCCGCCAATCAATTGATGGATTACTCCTGAAGCTGGACCTTTGAATGGAACTCTTCCTTCCACTCCTTGTGGAACTAATTTGAGTTTTGAATCTTTATCTTGAAAATAACGGCTAGCTGAACCTCGTTTCATTGCACTAATAGATCCCATTCCTCGATAGCCTTTATATGCTCTGCCCTTATACATAATAATCTCACCTGGGCTTTCGTCAGTGCCAGCAAAAATCGAACCAATCATCACAGAGTCAGCACCAGCTGCAATAGCTTTTGCAACATCTCCTGAGTATTTTACCCCACCATCAGCAATTAGTCTGACGTTTCTTGCTCTACACGCCTCTGCAACACTCTTGATTGCAGAGAATTGTGGCACACCAACACCTGTAACTATTCTGGTTGTACAGATTGATCCTGGTCCTATTCCAACCTTCACTGCATCAACACCCGCATCAATCAACGCTTCAGCAGCCTCCTTTGTTGCAATGTTTCCGCCAATTAATTGCGTATTAGGATACATCTTTTTTATTTCCCTAATGGTATTGATAACGTTTTCGGAATGACCGTGAGCAGTATCCACAACAACTACATCAACTTCTTCTCCGATCAAAGCTTCACATCTGTCTATACCATCTTTTTTACCAGTGCCAATTGCAGCGGCAACTCTGAGACGCCCTTTACTGTCTTTACATGAATTTGGGTATCTATTGTATTTTTCAATGTCTTTAACCGTAATTAAACCTATACAACAAGAATTTTCATCTACGACCAAAAGCTTTTCTATTCTATTTTCATGCAACAATTTCATTGCTGAGGCACTATTCACTCCCTGCTCCCGCACTGTCACTAACTTATCTTTTGTCATCACTTCGGAAACTTTTACATTCATGTTCTGGTCTTCAATAAATCTCACATCTCGGTTAGTTAAAATTCCAACTAACTTGCGTTGATCGACTACAGGAATGCCAGAATAATTGTGCTCTCTCATTAATGAAATTGCTTCCGCAACTGTTTTATCCGGTGAAATCGTAATTGGGTTATACACGATCCAACTTTCATATTTTTTCACCCTTCTCACTTCTAAAACTTGTTCATCTATTGATAAATTCTTATGTATGCAACCTATCCCTCCATGTTGGGCAATAGCTATTGCAAAGCCCGATTCAGTAACAGTATCCATTGCAGAGGATATGAGAGGGATATTTAGTTCTATACTATTTGTTAAATAAGTTTTTGTATCTGCATCGCAAGGCAATATATTAGAATAGGCTGGCAAAAGAAGTATATCGTCAAACGAATAACAAGCTTCCATTTTTTTCATAGGCTTTATTTAAAGCTTATACGCCAATTAATTAAATTGCAATAGGCAAAATTAGCTAGGAGCCTTTAATTGTATAGCTCTAACTGTTTTTAGGAGATAGAAAAGCTATATAGTTGCTAATACATTTTATTGCACAATAAGCATTCTACATTATTTGCCAGCAAACAGAACTGCTCAATAGTTAAGTTTTCTGGACGTTCATTTCCACTCAATTTAGCGTTTTCAAGGACAGTTTCAGCGTGGTTCGTTATATTTTGCAAGCTATTTCTCAGCATCTTTCTTCTTTGAGAAAAAACGACACGTGTTAATCTTGTTAAGGTTTCCAAATTTACTGCAAACTTTGGGGTAGGCAAAGGATTTACTGTAATTACTGAAGAATGTATTTTTGGTCTTGGAAAAAACTCTTTAGGTTCAATATCAAATTCCTTTTTTATATCACATAGCAACTGGCTTAGCACTGATAAGGAACCATAATCTTTAGAATTGGGTCTTGCCGTAATGCGATCTGCTACCTCTTTTTGAAACATTAATGTCAAGTTCGTAAAAAATTTTATATTATTTAACCACTTTAAAAATAACACTACCGAGATATTGTAAGGCAAGTTAGCAATAACTTTAACTGGGCGCTCTATCAGCTCTTCTTCTGTAACATGCAGTGCATCCGCTTCTATAATTCTATACTTTCCTTGATGCTCATTTAGCAGTTGGTCATGGTGTTTTACTAAATCTCTATCTTTTTCTATAGAAAGTAGAGACTTTGGATTATGCACCAATATTTCTCTTGTTAATGCACCATATCCAGGACCAATTTCAATGACATTAAAATTTTCCAGACTACCAGCTAAAGCGACGATTTTTTTTGTTATCTCACTCGATAAAATAAAATTTTGCCCTAGACTCTTTTTTGGCTTCAGTAAAAATTTTTTCATATTATTTTCATTATACAGTATTTTAAAAATTAGTTGACTAAAATTCATTGATAATTGTATATTATTAATGTGTTTAACGCCGGCTTAGCTCAATTGGTAGAGCAACTGACTTGTAATCAGTAGGTTGTCAGTTCAAGTCCGACAGCCGGCACTCTCGCCCATATAAGTAAAGTTGATGTCCTTTTTAATAGTAGCAAATTGGAAAATGAATGGAATGCGTTCTTCATTTGTTGACTTTATAGGCAAACTTAACAACAAGAGCAACGAAATTACCTCTAAATTAGTAATTTGCCCTCCTTTTACGTCATTTCCAAGCAGTATAGAGTTGAACAATAATATTAATATAGGAGCACAGAATTGCCATCAGAAAAAGTCCGGTTCTTACACAGGTGAAATTAGCGCAGAAATGTTAAAAGAACTAGGGTGTACTTACGTAATACTTGGGCACTCTGAAAGGGCTAATGAAAAAGATAGTGAAATAAAACTTAAGTCGGAAATAGCAATAGAATCAGGCTTACACCCAATTATCTGTGTAGGTGAAAATTCAGAAGATTATAAGAATGAAAAAACAAAAGAAGTAATAGAATATCAATGTAAAAACCGCTTGCCAACACACGGTGAATATACCGTAGCATATGAGCCAATATGGGCAATAGGCACAGGTCATGTGCCAAATAATGATGCAATTACTGAGGTGATAGAGGTAATAAAATTGTGTACTGGTAAAAAACACATTATATATGGTGGTTCAGTTAGTTCAGAAAATATAGAAAATTTGTTAAATATTTCAAATTTATCAGGAGTTTTAATTGGCAGTGCAAGCTTAGATTTCGATCACTTTTATAAAATTATACAACAAGTTGAAAAAAAGTTTTCTCTTATCAATTCTAAAATCAGCAACTAAGAATCCTATGATAAATGTCATCATTCCAGTGTCAAGCATATATAGCTAACCCAAGAAAGATTTCCCTACGTCATACCGCGATTCATTCGCGGTATCTCAGCATAGATTCCGCTAACGAGTAGCGGAATGACGAATTTGTTGTTTTTCAAATTGTAGGTAAACCTAAGCCACTTTAGCTATATCTGTACGAACATCTAGTATAGCTAAAGTAATCTAGAAAATTAACGATATTTTATTCCCCGGTGAACGCTCTATTTTGTTTTCCAACTCTAGTTCTAAAAGAGCCATTAGAGCTATGTTGGTAGAAAGTCCGCTTGCTAATATAAGTTCATCTATATCAACAGGTACAGAGTTAATATGATCAACTATAACAGATTTTGCCTGTTGTAATTTTTCTTGTTTTTGGTTAACAAAATGGTGCTCAACATCAAATAGGTTTTTTTGCTGCGGAGGTAAACTAAACCTAATACTCTCTATTATGTCATCAGCGGATTCGATAAGCTTAGCACCGTTTTTAATTAAATAATTACTACCACTACAGCGTGAATCTAAAGGGAAACCAGAAACTGCAAACACCTCTCTCCCTTGATTTAAAGCAAAATCTGCTGTTATTAGAGAGCCAGAACGTTTCGATGCTTCAATCACTGCAACACCCAGCGATAGACCAGATATAATTCGATTCCTTTGAGGAAAATACTGAGGCTTTGGTTTAGTAGCAAATGGAAGCTCAGTAACTATTAATCCGCCATTCTCGGTGATTTTTTTGTATAGATCAAAATTCTCTTTTGGGTACACCACATCAATCCCACTTGCTGTAACAGCAATAGTGGGATGATCTTTGTATATTACACTGTTTGCTGCAGTATCGATTCCTTTTGCAAGTCCAGAAACAATAACAAAACCAGCTTCGCTTAAATCAAGTGCCAACTTATTGGCAAAATTTCTTCCATTCATCGAAGAGTTACGCCCACCGATTATTGCAATTATCTCACGGCTTAATAATGATATATCACCAAACGCAGTTATTACAGGAGGACAACTAGAGATATTTCTTAAAAGATCAGGGTAATCTGGGTCACATGCGGGTATAATTTTAGCTCCAATTCTTTCTGCATTATTGATTTCTTCTCGTGCATCTTGAATGCCATACACCTTATTATTAGCCACCTTATTGAGATATTTCAACACCTCATCTAGCGATCCATGTGTTCTTAGTATACTAAAAAACTTTATTGGTCCTATAGTTCTAGCCAAGCTTAACCATACTTCTAATTCTTCGTTGTTCAATTTATTTATCTTCATAAAAGGCTTGAATTTCTTATCAATTTAGTGTACCCAAGATAATACAAATATACAGTGTTTTATGACGCATTTTGTTACAGATAAATGCATAAAATGTAAATATACGGACTGTGTGGAAGTATGTCCCGTTGACTGCTTCTATGAAGGTAAAAACATGCTCGTGATTAACCCAGATGAATGTATTGATTGCGGAGTGTGCATACCTGAGTGTCCATTGGATGCAATTGTAACTGATGATTCCATAAAAGATATTTTAGAACTAGATGAAGAGTTACTGAACAGTGAACAAAAAATCTTCAAGTCATTTTACAACATAAACGTAGAATATTCACAAAAATGGCCAAATATCACAGCTAAGAAGCAACCCCTCTATACCGCAGAAGAGTATAAGGAAAAAAAGGATAAAACAGCTTATTTTGATGAAAATTTAGAATAATGCTACTGAAGGAAAAGAAACTTTTTGTATTTCAGGGTTGTTGTTTTTGGTTGCTGAAAATAGTTGCGTTATCTAAGTTGTTATGCTGATAAATTAGTATCGATTAATTTAAGGATTAAGGAAAAAGGCTTATTGACTTTTGAAATATTTGATTATAAAACTAGCTGTTAGCATTAAATCTTGGGGGTAAGTTATGAGTATAAATAAAAGAGAAACCATTAAAAAGATTGAAGGGTTACTTTTTCAAGCGAACGGTAATCTTGAAAAAGCATGTGATCTATTATCAACAGTAGAGTTAACCGAAGATGATATTAAAATATTGCTGGAAGAGATGATAAAAGAGTATCATAGCTTGTTTGAAAAGATTTCTTGGAGTTGTGGAGTTACTGCAGGCAGTGCACAAGATGCCAACGCAAGCAGCTTCAACGAAGTTTTTAAGCTAGGTTCAAAAGAGTTAGCATTGGCAATGACGTCAGATCTCAGAAAGTCTTATGATCAAGAATTATTTAAGAAATATAAAAAAGAAGAAATGTCTTATCCTGAAGGAGAAGGAGTACAATTTATTAGAGAATTGAGAGTTCTAAGTAGAATACTTACTATATCTTTAATAAGGAAACTTGATGAAGTTTACAAGTTTACTCCAGAAGAAATTGAGCGTTTGAAGGAATATATGTTAGTTAGCAACTATGATATAAGCAAAAGTCTTTCTGATATAGACAAATATATGCATGCACTATCTGCCTTAATTAGAAACTCTTCACTTGATACAAAAAAGATATTTGAGCTAAATAATCGAATGATAATACACACTACAGCCTTAATTGATTTAGTAACTAGTGGAGTAGTGAAAAAAGAAGAAGCAAAAGAACAATCTGCTGAGGATTTAGAAAAGCTTATCTGTGAACAGTATAAAGGTGCAGCAAACACGCCACTACCGTTGCCGAGCACGCTATTTGAAGTGGATAAAAAAAGTGCTTGAAGAAAGTTTATAGTTAGCCAAAGTAGGTATTTAATAAGCTTAATGTAACCATTATGTATGCTATATAGCAAAACATAGAATGCTTATGATTCCAACTATAGCAATTTTAAGTGGTGGATTTTCTTGTGAGAGAGAAATATCGCTTATGAGCGGAAAAGCAGTCAAGAAGGCGCTTGATAGCCTTTCATATAATGCAATAGAAATAGATGTTGACAGCAATATTGCTGAAAAGCTTAAAAAAATTAATCCGGGTCTTGCTTTTATAGCTCTGCATGGACCTTATGGTGAAGATGGCTGCATTCAAGGTTTATTGGAAATCTTAGGTATAAAATATACACACTCAGGAGTTATGGCTTCGGCTGTTGCTATGAACAAGGCAATGTCAAAGCATATATTCCGGTCCCTTAGTATTGATACTCCAAAAGGTTATGTAATTAGCCGAGAAGATGTACTAAAAAATAATATTAAAATCGATTATCCGTACGTCTTAAAACCAATTAATGAAGGTTCAAGTATTGGAGTGTACATAATTTTCTCGCACGAGGATTACTTAGAACTGAAAGATAATAGTTCTACTATAATGGAAAAGATGATCGTAGAAGAATACATACCGGGCATAGAATTACATACTGCTGTATTGCTGGATGAAGCAATTGGCACTATAGAAGTACGACCAAAAAATAAATTCTATGATTATGAAGCAAAGTATACAGATGGATTTGCAGAACATATATTTCCTGCTGAAATTCCTAACAATATATATAAAATGACCTTGGAACACGCACTGAAAGTTCATCAATTTTTAGGATGCAAAACTATTTCCCGCTCAGATTTCCGTTATAATCCCAAAAATAACACTTTAAAAATGCTTGAGATTAATACACATCCTGGCTTTACTGAGTTATCGTTAGTGCCAGAAATTGCAAAATTGGCAAAAGGAATCAATTTTAATGAATTAGTTAAAATTATTATTGAAGATAGTTTGCAGCACAAAAATATTAGGGATTTAAGTCATGTTGAGCAGTATTACTAGAAGCCAAAGGAGTTTTTTGCGTAAGTGTGCCTTGGTTGTTATCACAGCACTTTTTCTTACGCTAATACTTTACAGCTCACTTGATAAAATAATAAATCGATTTAATTACTACTTTACTTGGTATAATGACTGCCTATCTAGTTTATTACTCAGTAGTGGATTTTCAATCGACGAAGTAGTCGTGAGCGGCAATAAATTTACAAACAAAAAGGATATTCTAAGTTTGACAGATAGAACGCAACCTATCCTGTATATGTCACTTTCAAAACTTGCCGGTAACATACAATCCGTAAGCAGATGGATAAAACACGTAAGAGTTCACAGAATTTTGCCCAATACTCTACACATTAATATAGATGAGCATAAACCGTTTGCTCTCTGGAAAGATAATAACAAAACCTCGGTAATTGATTTTGAAGGTAAAGTGATCGTAGATGACTATCTAGTAGATGATCTTGTTGTAATTACAGGACAAAACTCGTTATCAAACCTAGAATTTGTTAGAGATGTGTTGGAGAGTAAAACTCAATTAAGAGACCACATTTCTTCTTTTGCTTATATAGGGAATAGAAGATGGAATATCATACTTGATAACGATTCCACAGTAAAACTGCCTGAAGATAACCCTTATAGTGCATGGGACTATTTAAACCACTTACACAATACAACTGATTTTACTTTCAGCGATTGGAGTATTATTGATATGCGTATTACTGATAAAATCTTTGTGAAGAGGTGATCTGCTGTCATCCAAGTAGCCCCTTTTCCTGTCATCCCAGTGCCCAGACACTGGAATCCCGCCGCGAACCGTCATACCGCGATTCATTCGCGGTATCTCTTAACATAGATCCCTTATTTAACCGCCATACCTTAACATAGATCCCGCTAACACGTAGCGGGATGACGAGGTTATCGTCATGTCACCGCGAACCGTCATACCGCCACGAACCGTCATACCGCGATTCATTCGCGGTATCTCTTAACATAGATCCCTTATTTAACCGCCATACCTTAACATAGATCCCGCTAACACGTAGCGGGATGACGAGGTTATCGTCATGTCACCGCGAACCGTCATATCGCCACGAACCGTCATACCGCGATTCATTCGCGGTATCTCTTAACATAGATCCCTTATTTAACCGCCATACCTTAACATAGATCCCGCTAACACGTAGCGGGATGACGAGGTTATCGTCATGTCACCGCGAACCGTCATACCGTCACGAACCGTCATACCGCGATTCATTCGCGGTATCTCTTAACATAGATCCCTTATTTAACCGCCATACCTTAACATAGATCCCGCTAACACGTAGCGGGATGACGAGGTTATCGTCATGTCACCGCGAACCGTCATACCGTCACGAACCATCATACCGCGATTCATTCGCGGTATCTCAGCCGCTAACAAGAGATCCCGCTAACACGTAGCGGGATGACGGTTGTCGTTTAGCTATAAATATTTAAGAAATTTACCAAACGAAAAAAAAGGCAAAAGAAACCCTAGGGTAGCTAGTTATTCACTATCCATTTTTTAAGTTGGCGTTTTTTTATGTTTTAAATGCTTTATAAGCGCATTTTAGCTTATATTAGGTAAAAACCTAGAAATTTTATAAAGACATAAGGTGCACATAGTGCAAAAAATTAAACATGAGACGCCAGATACGTGAGTTTTTTTGTCATTTAATCTGTACAGAGAAGATAAATAAATAGCTTCAGTTTCATGATAAGGGGGCTGGCGGAGTTTGTCAAGGAATTTTTATGCAAGAGATCTATTGAAATGCCCCTGTAAAATTATACTATTAATTAGTACACTATAAATTTAAAATTATAGATATGTTAAGCAGATTGGTAATTTTGCTATTAGTTTTTATACTTCCTTTTTCTTCATACTCATACCAGTTTAGAACCAAAGCAAAGCAAGCAGTAGTCTTAGATTTAGCTTCAGACTCATTCATTTTTGACCATAATTCTGATGAAAAAATGGCCCCATCTTCAATGAGCAAGCTAATGACTTTATATATAGCCTTCGATTATCTAAAAGCTGGAATAATACACATGGAGGATAAATTTCGAGTAAGTAGAAAAGCGTGGGAAAGGAGAGGCTCTTCTATGTTTTTGAAAGAAGGTCAATCCGTTACGGTGAGGGAATTACTTGAAGGAATTACAATAGTCTCAGGCAATGATGCCTGCATAACACTAGCCGAGGGCATTGCAGGATCAGAAGAGAATTTTGTGGCTGAAATGAATGAAGTTGCACAAAATTTGAATCTGAATGACAGTCATTTTGTCAACTCAAGCGGGTGGCCAGATGAAGATCATTTTATGAACGCAAAAGACTTGGTAATGCTGGCAAAAAGGATTTTCACCGATTTTCCTGAATATTATGATTTATTTTCTGAACAATATTTGACATATAATGAAATTGTACAAAAGAATAAAAATCTTCTACTTTTTCACGACATTGGGGTTGACGGTTTAAAAACCGGTTATACAAATGCTGGTGGTTACGGCATTGTAGCATCTGCAAAACGAAATGATAGGAGAATTTTTGCTGTCGTAAATGGCTTAAACACTGAGAAAGAGCGAATAGAAGAAGCAAAAAGACTGATACAATACTCCTTAAATCATTTTAACACCAAGAAAATATTCGCTAAGGATAGCGTAGTTGAGGAAGTAAATGTTCTCTATGGAAAAGATAAAAAAGTGCCTATTACAGTTGCAAACGATGTTACCATAACTTACAACCGCAAATTGCATGACCAAATTAAGGTGCGTATTGAATATAAAGATATGATACCTGCACCCATTAAAAAAGGTCAAGAAGTGGGCAAAGTTTTTGTAGAAATACCAGGTATTGAGCAACAAACTACACCACTTTATGCAGCAAATGACGTGCAGGAATTGAATTTCGTAGAAAAGTTTTTTAGGATGTTGTTTTAAGTTTGATATTAAAGCAATTCCGAAAGAGAGATCTATTGCACTTTAGTGTAGTTTTAACTAACAATTTCTGTTACAATACAAGATTGAAATGTTACGAAAATGTGCTGGTTGTATTTGTTGCTGTCTAGTATCCTAGAGATACTGTGGGCTGTAACGCTAAAGTTTAGTAACAGTTTTACTAAAGTTGTGCCTTCGATTGCAACATTGGTAATTATGATCATTAGCATTTACTTTTTATCTCTTGCAGCATGCTTTCTACCTATTAGGGTATGCTATGCAGTTTCCTCTGGAATATGCACAATTGGAATAACTATAATTGGTGCAACCACTTTCACAGAGAATATTAATTTATCTCAAGTTTTATGTATCGTTTTAATTGTAATAGGAAGCATAGGGCTGAAGCTCTCTATTTAAACCTAAAAATTTATGCATGAATTGGATATATTTACTCTTATCGTCACTAATTGAAGTGTTCTGGGTCATAACACTTAAGCATAGTTATGGATTTACTCATCTCGTACCATCAATAATTAGCATACTCTCCATGGCTCTTAGTACATATTTACTTTCGCTCGCTACACGTTCTATACCTATCGGAGTATGCTATGCAATTTGGACTGGAGTGGGCGCTATAGGAGCTTCGATACTTGGAGTTTACCTATTTGATGAACCAGTTAATTTATTCGAAGTAATATGCTTTATTTTAGTTACATTCGGGATTATAGGATTAAAATTGTTTGATACTGCAAAACAAACTGTTGATAAAATGGAATAAAAGATCCCACTGGGATGAAAGAAGCAGATACTCCATATTGTCATGCAAATTGGAATCCAGACTTTTTTCTATATAGCATGGTGAAGACGGGAAACCGTAACCGTTCACACAATGGCGTCAACTTAAGGAAAAATGTCAGAGATTGTGTATAAAATTTCTCTCCAAATTTTTTATCATTAAATTATCCAAAGAGTGCAAGGGACAGCACTTTTGTTTCTATTTTATTGCAACAAAAAAGTTTAAAATGTGTCTTTTTTAGGTGAAACATGCAAAAAGGAAAAAACCTTATTCTACAAATTAAAAATGCAATATACTCGAAAACTTTTCAGAAAATCCATTGTGTTGAGTTTTACACGAACAAGAAAACTTCCTTTTTCGACAGTATTTTCTATGATTTTAAAGTTAGTTAAAAAAAGTTTGGGAATAGAATGTGAACTTATGGAGCCATTGACATGTACCCTCAAAGCAAGCTTTTTCTAAAGCAAGGTATAAGATTTGCCATACAGGCTTTCAAGAATTTAAGCATCCAAACAGCCTATCAGGATGAACCTGAGTTGGAGAGGCTATAGACTTATTGCAGCAGATGGTTCTGGTATGAGATTACCCAGCTCTGGGGAAATTGTATCCGAGTTTGAACCAAATGGAACAACAGGCACCATTGGCAATTTGTTTGTTGATTTGTGTACTTCGCTGATTTGTAGTGCTCGTCTTGCAGCTTGGAATATAGGTGAACAAACGTTGGCGGCAGAGCAATTACCCGAAGTTATCACTCAAATGCGTTTATTAAATCAAGAGAAATTATTATTTATCTATGATCGTCTTCAGTAAAATTCATTCAGCAGCATTATGATTTGGAAGTAGATTTTATTTTTTGCTTGCAAAAAAGAAATTATAGTAAGCTATGGGAACGCTGGCGAATTAGATTTTGATTTTATATTAGAAAATGAAAAGCTAAAAAATAAAATGAAAGGACAGAAAGTAAGAGTTATAGTGCTGACATTAGCCAACTGAGAAACAGAGTTTTTGACCGAGACTTTGGAGCAAAGCTTATGTGTTAAGGTGGCACATAGAGGAGTGCTATAAACGACTCAAAGTAGGAGCAGAGTTAGAGAATTTTTCTGGAGAGGCTGTATTACAAGAATTTTGGGCAAACTTGGTCATGTGCAATATATTATCGCTTCATATGTGTGATGCACAAGGGCCCTGGAACCCAGATCAAATTACTGAGTATCGTTTAAATTTTTCAGTTTTATTTGGTGTAATGAGGCAGAAACTCTATCAGGTACTTATTGCGCCAAAAAACTTTCAAGCCCTTTTTAAGTATACGCGCTAAAGTTAAAATCCGACCGGGACAGCCGCAATAAAGTAGATAAGCCTAAACGCCATCATGTCTTTAGGAGAGTTTGCTAATGAAAATTCTTAAGTTGACGTCATTGGCTGAATGGATACGATTTATTTCAGTGCATGAGCTGGTCCTTTTCGGATTTTAGCGCTGTGTACATAACTGCACGAACGTCTAGTTTAGGGGTAAGAAAAATTAGGGCCTGCAAATTAATCCAAACACATAAGTGTAGTGTTACCACCAAATGCTGTAGTGTTAACACTTACAACTTTTTCTGTAGAAAAACGCTGTAAATAATGAGGACCACCAGCTTTTGGCCCAGTGCCAGATAGTCCTCTACCACCAAATGGTTGTATCCCAACTGCTGCACCTATCTGGTTACGGTTGATGTAGACATTTCCAACTGATATTTTTTTACTTATAGTATCAATTTGACTTTGTATACGACTCTGCAAAGAAAACGTGAGTCCATATCCAGTACTATTTATATCACTTATAACTTCATTTAATTGTGACTTGTTAAAACGTATGATATGTAAAATAGGACCAAATACTTCTTGCTTTAATTGCGAAATTTTTTGTATTTCATAAATATATGGAGGAAAGAAATAACCATTATGAGAATTTGTATCCATGGGTACTTTAAATAACAGATTTGAATCTTCGTCCTCTGACATTTTTTGCGTATGTTGAGTTAGCATATCGATAGATGCTTTGTCAATTATTGGACCAATATCAGTACTAAGTTGTATTGGGTCACCAATCTTGAGTTCTTGCGCTGCACCGCATATCATTTTTATCTGCTTCTCTGCTATGTCCTCTTGAATAAACAGCACTCTAAGTGCAGAACAGCGTTGACCAGCGCTGCGAAACGCAGAAAGCAAAACATCCGTAGTCACTTGCTCTAAGAGAGCAGAGCTATCAACTATCATAGCATTGAGCCCTCCTGTTTCAGCAATAAATGGCACAATAGGACCATCCCTATTTGCAAGCATTCTATTAATTATTTGAGCGGTTTGTGTTGAACCAGTAAAAGCTACACCGGAAATTCTATTGTCTGGAACTAATATTTTGCCTAAATATCCACCATCCCCAGGAATGAGGTGTAACACATTCTTTGGTATCCCAGCTTCATGTAGTATCTTAACAGCTTCGTAGGCAATAATCGGCGTTTGCTCTGCCGGTTTTGCCAGCACTGCATTACCTGCTGCAAGTGCAGCTGAGACCTGCCCAATGAAGATAGCGAGCGGAAAATTCCATGGTGATATGCATAAGAAAACTCCTCTGCCTTCAAAAAAGATGAAGTTATCTTCACCTGTTGGGCCCGGCAATTTTTTCCAGTCGCTCAGTTCATTTTTTGCTATCATTGCATAATAACGCAGAAAGTCGATTGCCTCTCTTACTTCTGCTATTGCATCGGATAAAATTTTTCCTGCTTCCACAATCAGAATGTAAATTAACTCTTTCATCCTTTCCTCAAGCAAATCTGCAGCTTTTTCAAGGCATTTAGCGCGCTCTTCTGCTGAAACATTCTGCCACTTAGCAAAAGCACTATGTGCTATTTCAAGAGCGTTTAAAGCTTGATCGCTTGTTGCACTTGACACTTCTCCAATTACATTTTCCAAATGTGCAGGATTCACTACTTCGATAAATTCAGCATTATCAAATAGTGCTTTTCCATCAATTATTGGTCCAATTTGCCACTTTTTTTCACTAAAACCCTTTATATCATCTGCAAATTGTGAGACTATCACAGAATCACTAATATCCATCCCCAAGGAATTTTTTCTTTCTGGTCCCAAAATATCTTGTGGTAATGGAATGCCTGGATGAGGTTCATAATTAAAATTTATAGCTTTTTCCAGTGGATCTGAAATTAACTCATCGATTTTAACGTTAGGATCACTTATTTGATTAACAAACGAACTATTAGCTCCATTTTCAAGAAGGCGTCTTATAAGATAAGGCAACAAGTCACTATGTTCCCCAACGGGTGCGTAGACACGACAGCTAACATTTGTTGCAAGCTCTGACATTGCATAATCATATAAGTCTTTTGCCATTCCATGTAAGCGTTGAAATTCAAATCCAGGGTGGTTTTTATCAGCAAGTTCCATGATAGAAGCAAAAGTATAGACGTTATGAGTTCCAAAGCATGGGTAAAAGCTGTTTGGTTTACTCAAAAGTTTCTGTGCGCACACGAGGTAAGATACGTCAGTATAGCTTTTTCTTGTAAATACTGAGTAATCATTTAATCCCAATTCTTGCGTACGCTTGATTTCTGAATCCCAATATGCACCTTTTACAAGCCTCACCATAATTTTGTGCTTTGATCGGATAGCAACATCTTCAACAAAGTCAAGAACAGATAAAGCACGTTTTTGATATGCTTGTACAGCCAAGCCGAGCCCTTCCCACTCAGAAAGTGATTCATCAAGCCGTAATTGTTCAAACAAGATTAAGGAAATTTCAAGCCTTTCTGTTTCTTCTGCGTCTATGCATAGTGAAATGTTGTATTTTTTTGCCTCGCGGCAGAGCTCTAAAACCTTAGTGAATATCTCACCAGCAATTCGGCCAAATTGACTAAATTCATAACGTGGGTGTAAAGCAGAAAGTTTGATTGAAATTCCATGGGATTTAAAACAATCATTTATTTCAGTGGATTCACCTATAGCTTTTATTGAGTGCATGTATGAATTAAAATACTCTTCTGCATCCTCAGTTGTGTGAGCAGCTTCGCCAAGCATATCAAAAGAGTATAAAAACTTACTATTGTCATCTAGTTTTGCGTACCTTAAAGCTTCTTCTATGGTTTCTCCAACAACAAAATGATTACCAAGCATAGACATTGCTTGTTTTACTGCTTTGCGAATGATCGGTTCTCCTAAATTCTTAAGTAACTTAGAAATTGCGTAATAGAACTTCGAATCGCCTTCATTATCTCTCAATATACTGCTACCTATCATTAAACTCCACGTGGAAGCATTGACGAACAATGAAGAAGAATATCCTAAATATTTACTCCATTCTTGATTGGCAATTTTATCTTTGATTAGCTCGTCTATTGTATAATCATCTGGTATTCTAAGTAGCGATTCAGCAAGGCACATCAATGCTATTCCTTCATCATTGGAAAGCGAGTATTGCTGCATAAAGGAATCTACAATACTTAATTTATTGTGTTTGATTTTTTCAATAACTTGTTTTGCAATATTATAAATTCTATTTTTTGAATCAGCCGAAAGCTCTGCTTTTTCTACAAGATAACGTATATAACTCTTTTCATCAGTACGATAAAATCCTTGTAAACGTTTTCTGAGTTCATTAGGTTCTTGTATAGAGCTTATCATATATAATTATCTCCAAAAAATACTCCGACACCATATGTATGGTGAAATTATATCATAACTTTGCGCAGAGCAAATTGCTATTTACAAAGGGATCAGGGCTGGCTAAAAGAAGTCCATGCAATAACTTCACTAAATCAAAAAGATTGTGCAAGTATGTAGCTCAACACTCCACCACACATCAAGTATTTAGTCTCAGTTGCGGTTTGTACACAGCATTTGAGTTGAATTGATTGCTTTGAATTATCCTTTCTTTTGATGATGCATTCTAGATTTCCACCTGGCACTATTTCACCTTTTATGCTTATTACCTCGCTACCATCAAATATCTTTCTGGTTATTCCATTTTGGAATATAAGTGGAAGAACACCCATGCCGACCAAGTTGGACCTATGTATACGCTCAAAGCTTTCTGCAATGACAACTTTAACCCCCAACAATAAAGTACCCTTTGCTGCCCAATCCCTACTTGAACCTGTGCCATACTCCTTTCCTGCCACAATGATGAGAGCTTCCTTGTAGCGCATTGCTGCATCAAAAATCGACATAGTTTCTTGAGAAGGAATATATTTTGTATAGCCGCCTTCGATGCTTACCATTTCATTTTTTATTCTAATGTTAGCAAAAGTCCCACGCATCATTACATTGTGGTTACCACGACGAGACCCATACGAATTAAAATCCTGTGGCTCAATTCCAAGATTTTTTAAATATATACCTGCAGGACTACTTGAGGCAATATTTCCAGCAGGGGAAATGTGGTCAGTGGTTACGCTATCGCCAAACATTGCCAATATTTGTGCACCTTTTATATCGATTTTATTATTTTTAGGTGATAAATTATCAAAATAGGGCGGATTTTGTATGTAAGTGCTATTTGCATCCCAATTATAGATTTCACTTTTTTCACACTTTATCTTTCGCCAATGTTCATCACCAGAAAAAACATCCTTATACTTTTGTATAAACATCTCACGTGTTACCACATTTTTAACACAATCTTCGATTTCATTGTTTGTTGGCCATATATCCTTGAGATGGACGTCATTTCCATTCTTATCTTTGCATATTGAATCTTTTGTCAGATCAATTTGCACAGTACCAGCAAGTGCATATGCAACAACAAGTGGCGGAGATGCCAAGTAATTAGCTTTGACTAACGGATGAATTCTTCCTTCAAAGTTACGATTGCCAGATAAAACTGCAGCAACGGTTAAGTTTTTGTTTTTAATGCCATCTTCTATATCTTTATTAAGTGGACCAGAATTCCCAATGCAAGTTGTGCAACCATATCCAACTAGATTAAAACCCAAAGCATTTAGATCTACCTGCAATCCAGACTTTTCTAAATATTCTGTTACAACTTGTGACCCTGGAGCAAGAGAAGTTTTAACCCAAGGCTTTGATTTTAATCCAAGTTTAATTGCATTACGAGCTACAAGACCTGCAGCAATCATCACACTTGGATTAGAAGTATTAGTGCAGCTTGTTATTGCTGCAATAACTACACTTCCATCTTGGAGTTTATCGCTTTCCTTTGACTCATTAACTAAAAATGATTTAGAAAAAGACTCTGCCACTTGTGAAAGAAAAACCTTATCTTGTGGTCTTTTGGGACCAGCCATTACTGGCTCCACGCTTGATAAATTAAGCTCTAGTGTGTCAAAAAATGCTAACTCGTCACTACTACGCCACAGTCCTTGCTCTTTCGCATAAGCCTCAACTAGCTTAATCAGCTTTTCTGGCCTTCCGGTTAAGCTTAAATAATCTAGCGTTTTTTGATCAATTGGAAAAAATCCACAAGTTGCGCCATACTCCGGGGCCATGTTTGCTATAGTGGCTCTATCTGCCAAAGATAAATAATCTAAACCATCACCATAAAATTCTACAAACTTACCAACAACGCCTTTTGTTCTTAGGATATTGGTAACCATCAGCACTAAATCGGTCGCAGTTACTCCTTCCGACAATCTGCCAATTAATTTAAATCCAACTACTTCTGGAATCACCATACTAATTGGTTGACCAAGCATCACAGACTCAGCTTCTATGCCTCCAACACCCCAACCAAGAACTGATAATCCGTTAACCATTGTAGTATGGCTGTCAGTACCAACTAAAGTATCAGGATATATGACTCCATCATTATTACACACAACTTGCGCTAAATATTCAAGATTCACTTGGTGGCAAATCCCTGTGCCAGGCGGCACTACTCTAAAATTTGTGAAGGACGATTCTCCCCACTTTAAAAATTGATATCTCTCCAAATTTCTTTTTACTTCTAACTCAACATTCTTACTGAATGCGGAAACACTTCCATAACTATCTACTTGAACAGAATGGTCAATCACAAGATCAACCGGTACAGACGGATTTATATTGCTTGGGTTTCCTCCATTTTTCTTAACATAGTCCCGCATTGAAGCTAGATCAACAACAGCAGGAACCCCTGTAAAATCTTGCATCAACACCCTTGCTGGTTTATAGCTAATTTCGTGATTAGTGTGTTTATTAACGCAGTCTGCTAGTACTCTTATGTCATCTAGCTTTACGTTTACTCCATCTTCATTGCGCAATAAACTTTCAAGCAGAACCTTAAGTGAGCAAGGCAATTTAGTCACATCTATTCCTAAAAATTCACTAGCACTACTTAGGCTAAAATAGTTGTATGACTTCCCGTCAATGTTTAAAGTCGTTTTTGCATTTAAAGAATTGTTCATCCTATCACACTATATTAGTTAAAATTGGAATTACTACCGTTACTTTTTTGTTGTTGACCTTGCTGCTCATACATAGTTTCAAAATCTATAGGATCTAGCATCAGTGGGGGAAATCCACCACTACTTGTAACTCTTGCAATTATTTCTCTTGCAAAAGGGAAAAGAAAAGTAGGTCCGCCAATAAACAAAGCTTGTCTTACCTCTTCCTCACTCAACTCTTTTAAATTTTCTATTGAAAAAATGCCACAATATTTCGTCTCACAAATGAAAGCTACACCATCTTTTATGCCTTCATCTTTTACCGTTGCTTTGACTTCTATATGCAAAGTAATTTCATGAAAAGATTTTTCTTCATTCACTTCTTCTTTGTTTTTCGTCCCTTCTAATTTTGCTGAATTGATATTAACCATTACATTAATATCTGGAGCTTTACTAGAAGAAAGGAATGGCGAATTCGGATTCTCAAATGATAGATCTTTAACATATTGACCGTGAATTCTCATTTTTTGTTGTGGCATTTCTTACGTCTCCTTTAATTAAGTTGAGATATTTAATACTTTCTTATATAATATATTCATTTACAAACGAATAGCAAACCTGATTATAAGTTGATATGAAAAACATATTTTCATTAATAATTAATAATGTTCGGATACTTTATATGCCAAGGAGTTGAGTTACTATGATAGAGCTTGTAATATATGCTTTATTAGCGGCGTTCATTTTTTCACGTTTGTATAATTCTTTAGGAAGGTCAGCCAACCTCAACCTAAAAAAGCTAACTAATGTATTGGATGTAAGCCGAAGTAGAGAAGATGTAGTAGAAAACATTGAGGGTTACATTGATAGCAATGATGAAAATTCAATAAAAGTTACTTATAAACAAATATTAAAAAAAAACAAAGATTTTTCTATTTCCCACTTTATAGAAGGTTCAAGCATAGCTTTTGAATTAATAATAAAATGTTTCAATCAAGGAAATTTGTCTCAGTTAAAACCACTTCTCGATAAAGACTTATATGATAATTTTGCAGAGAAGATTAAACATCGTAAAGAGGTGCACGAGTCTATAATTGTTTCTATCGTTTCACAAAAGATTTTAGAAATAAAGCTAGTAAAAAACGCAGTGTTTATTGCAGTATATTTCCTTTCAGAGCAAATTAACTTCGTTAAGAACAATGAAGGAGATATAATATCAGGTAGTACATCCACTATTAATAAAGTTGAGGATGTATGGCAATTCAAAAAAAATGTTAATTCATCAGACCCAAGCTGGTTGCTTGTTTCTATTCACTATAAAAAGACAAGTAACGATAAGACAAATGATAAGTAAGATGAGTTTTATTTGAAATGGAAAGCAAGCTACGCGAAATAGTACTTGACACTGAAACGACAGGTCTTGACACTGAATCTGGTCATCGAATTATTGAAATAGGGTGTGTGGAATTAATTAACCGCATTCCAACAGGTAAAGTATTCCATCGGTACCTTAACCCAGAAAGAGATATACCTTATCACTCGTTTAAGATTCACGGTATTAGTGAAGAATTTTTAGAAGATAAACCATTATTTTCAGATGTTGCACTTGAATTTCTTGACTTTATATCTAATGATATTTTGGTAATTCACAACGCTGAATTCGATGTTAAGTTCCTTAACATGGAGTTAAGCAAGCTGAATGCTAGGTTAATTTCCTCAGACAGAGTGCTAGATACATTACCTCTTGCGAGGAAAAAATTCGCAGGATCACCTGCTTCTTTGAATGCATTATGTAAGCGTTTTGATATATCGCTAGAGAATAGAGAATTGCACGGAGCACTAGTTGATGCTCAATTGCTTGCAAAGGTATATGTTGAACTTACAGGAGGGTTACAAACCTTTCTGTTTGATAATGAATGCAATCAGGACAGTAACTCCACATTCGTTCAGCATAAAGTACGTAATCTAACTCCCAGAGAACATTTACCAAATAGTGAAGAAATTGATGAACATAAGAAACTGTTAGACAAAATTAACAATACACTTTGGAATAAATATATTGAATAGGTTAACCAATAAAGATACAATTCAATTTTACTGAGAGCATTCTAATGGTAAGGTTTATAAGATTATTATCTAATGTGCTAGCAGCATTAGCAGTTGTTTTTTTAGGTTATTGTTATTTCACTAAAAAAGGCATATTTGCCCCAGCAGCGATTCACAACGCAGAAGTTAAGATAGGCGGAGATTTTTCTTTAATTAATCAGGACGGACAGATCTTGCGCAGTAGTGATTTTAAAGATAAATACATGATGATTTTCTTTGGGTTTTCCTCATGCAAAAGAATTTGCCCTATGAACCTTGGAATAATTTCAGAAACACTTGCAAAGTTAGATGAGAAAACTAACAACAAGCTACAAACATTCTTCATCACAGTCGATCCTGAGCGCGATAGCACGGAAAGACTTAAAGAATTTCAGCAGCAATTTGACCACAGAATACAAATGTTAACTGGTGAAAGAGAAAAAATAGACGAAGTAATTGCAAAGTATAAAGTATATGCTAGCAAAGTTGGTGGAGAAGAAGAAATCAACCATTCTTCAATAATGTACCTTATTGGCCCTGGAGGAAAATATGTTACACACTTTGCAGCTGATTTAAATTCAGACGAAAGTCAATCTGATAAGATTTTGGCTGAGATAAGAAAATACGTAAACTGAATTATAGATTTTTCTGTTAATTAGTCGAGCATGCAACTGCATGAGCATTATGATTTGAGAGCAATCTCCATGGGAAGACACACACAACTGTACGAACGTTGTAGTTTGGGAGCAATTCCCACCAGTGGGGTGTCATCCCAGTGCCCAGACACTGGGATCCAGCTTCTATGCAACTTAATTAAAAACGTTTGTTTTAGCGTAAGACAACTACCTTTAGCTCATCAGCTCAGTTATAAGCAAAATTTCTGGATTCCAGTGGGCTTTGTTGCATCGCTACTTATGAAAGGCTAACTATAGTTAGGATTATAAGTAACCTATTGAAAATCTTGTTTTTTTGCAATCAATCTGATCAAATTTAAGAATAGTAATTTATTATTTACATTAATAAATTTAATTCTATTGAAAATAGCTAAAGCATTGAAATTCTTGAATTTTAGCCGGATTAGTGAGTGGTAGTGAAATTTCTTTTACTCAAATTTAGGTATTCACTGACCGTTCTTGTTATAAATACCAGAATAATAAGCTACTGATATTCTCCATCTTTTTTATCTTTAATCCATCATAGCTAGCGATGCAACAAAGCCATTCCAGTGTCAAGCACTGGAATGACATCATCTGTTGTGCAATTTACCTTCAAAAATGAATGTTCGTACAGTTATGGAAGACACATTGGAATGACACTATTTGCTGTCTTCAAAAATAAACATTCGTAAAGTTGTGCTTTTAATATGGGTTATCAGTTTAAAAATGTTGCTAATCAGCATATATGAATGTAATATTAATTAACATTCATAAACGAAGCAATACCATGGAAAATAGTTATAATGCCGATGCAATAAAAATCTTAAGGGGTCTTGATGCTGTAAGGAAACGTCCAGGTATGTACATTGGTGACACTGACGATGGATCTGGCTTGCACCACATGGTATATGAGGTTGTTGATAACGCAATAGATGAATCTTTAGCTGGATATTGTGATCAAATTGAAGTTAGCATAAATAAAGATGGTTCAGTATCTGTAACTGATAATGGTCGTGGCATTCCAACTGACATTCATGAAGAAGAAGGAATATCAGCAGCAGAGGTAATAATGACTCAACTCCATGCTGGTGGTAAATTTGACAGCAATACCTATAAAGTTTCTGGGGGATTACATGGTGTTGGAATCTCAGTTGTGAATGCATTATCAAGCTGGTTGGAATTAATTATTTGGCGCAATAAGAAAGAACACTTTATGCGTTTTGAAGATGGTGAGTCTATTGAACCTTTAAAGGTAGTCAACGAAAATACAAACAAAAGAGGAACTAAAGTCACGTTCATGCCATCAACAGAGACTTTTAATGGCATTAATTTCAGTTACTCAACGCTTGAAAGTCGTATAAGAGAATTAGCATTTTTAAATTCAAATATCGACATTACTTTACGTGATCTGCGCAATGAACCATATACAGAATCTCATTTCAATCAGAGCAATCAATCTAAAGACAATTTTGGTACAGCAAATTTTGTGCAGTATTTAGATAAGAATAAGACACATGTAACTAAAATTGCCAGTATGAAAGGAGATGCAGAAGATCTTGGCATCAGCTTGGAAATATCGATGGAATGGAATGATTCCTACTATGAGAATATGTTGTGTTTCACTAATAATATACGGCAACGAGATGGTGGTACGCATTTGGCAGGATTTAGATCTGCACTAACTAGATGTATCAATACCTATGCAACTAATGAAGGGTTTTTAAAGAAAGCAAAAGTAAATTTAACTGGAGAGGACGTTAGAGAAGGTTTAACTTGTGTTTTATCTCTTAAGATGCCTGATCCTAAGTTTTCTTCACAAACAAAAGATAAACTAGTTAGTTCTGAAGCACGTGCAGTTGTAGAAAGTATAGTTTCTGATAAATTGAGCACAATCCTTGAAACTGATCCCAAATTGGCAGCAAGCATAGTAGAAAGAGTAATCAGGTCAGCAAAAGGAAGAGAAGCTGCAAGAAAAGCGCGCGAGCTAGTTAAAAGCAAAAACAATATTGATATTGCAACTCTGCCAGGAAAGCTTGCTGATTGTCAGGAAAAAGCTCCTGAGTTATCGGAATTATTTATAGTAGAGGGTAATTCAGCAGGTGGTACTGCAAAGCAGGGGCGTAATCGTAAAACACAAGCAGTGCTTGCCTTAAGAGGAAAAATTCTAAACGTAGAACGTGTAAGTTTAGATCGTATTTTTTCATCTGCAGAAATAGGCTCTTTAATTACTGCAATTGGTGCTGGAATAGGGAGTGAACACTTCGATATTGAAAAAGCTAGATATCATAAAATTATCATCATGACAGATGCAGATGTTGATGGTTCACATATAAGAACTTTGATTCTAACTTTCTTTTTTAGACATATGCGTGAAGTTATTGAAAAAGGTTACTTATACATAGCACAGCCACCCCTCTATAAAGTTACAAAGAATGCCAAAGACACTTATATTAAAGATGACGAAACTTTTGAAGAGTATATAATAAACTCAGCAGTTAAAAGATTAACACTAAGTGGTACAGCTACAGAATTTAACAACTTGCGCCTTATTTTGAATAAATGCGTTAGCACTTCTAATATTAGCAAAAATTATGATAGAGAAATACCACAAAATCTCTTAGAGTCATTGCTAATTTTAAGTAAAAAGAATGCTCTATCATCGGCTGATGAGATATTAAAGTATTTGAAGTTAATGTACAGCGAATACACTTGGGAAGTGGAAATAAAAGATGAAGAAAAAGAAATTCATATCTCTAAATTGTTTCAAGGATTGGCAGACAAATATATATTTGCACTTAGTATGCTTGAAGGCAAAGATATGCAAAACATATTAAGTTTGCTTGATGGTATAAGTAATTTATTTAATGGTGATTCATTTTTAAAGTCACAAGAAACTGAAATAAGAATCACTTCTCCAAGTACGCTTGCAAAAATAATAATGGACTATGGTAAAAAAGGTTTAACTCTGCAGAGATTTAAAGGTCTTGGTGAAATGAATGCTGATCAGCTATGGGATACTACGTTAAATCCTGAGGCTAGAACTTTATTAAAGGTTGAAATAAAAGATTGTGAAGAAGCTGATTCCATATTTTCAATATTAATGGGTGATATAGTTGAACCACGCCGTGATTTTATTAATAGCAATGCACTTAATGTGCATGATGTTGATATTTGAACTTTTAGCAAAATGTACGAACGTTACGGGTTTAAGCAAAGACTGTGTCATTCAAGTAGCTGACACTGGTTCCTTTATAACGGTGTCATTCCAGTGCTTGACACTGGAATCCAGGTTGCTCACAAGCAAACTAGCATAGAAAGTGGTTACAACGTTTTCGATGAGATTGCAGAAAGGCTGGATTCCAGTGTCAAGCACTGGAATGAAAGCAGTCCTACGTCATGCCGCGATTCATTCGCGGTATCTCTAGATCCCGCTAACAAGCAGCGGGATGACGGTTGTCAGGGTGTCATCCCACTACCTTCTCCTGTCATCCCAGTGCCTCCCTCCCCTGTCATCCAAGTAGCTTGACACTTGTATCTTTATGATGTGAGGCATTAGAGCTAAAATACCTCACAGGGAGGGTGAAGCTGATGCAACGCTAATGCCATTAAGGCCGAATCCCAGATTTTGCTTCCCTCCCATAGAGTTATAGCTCTTCTCATAATAATCCCAATAAGGTAAGAATGGATTTATGGTAGAGGGGTTTGTATGCCAGCAGCGTATAGTTACGACTTAAGGAAAAAAGCAATGGAAGCAATGGAAGCATTGGATGAAGGAGAAAGTAGAGCAACTGTTGCCAAGTGACCTTACCCAGAAAAAGTGGAGAGAAAGAAAGGAGTTTTTTCGGGTAAAATAAAATTTTGGAGGATTAGAAATGGCAAGAGAATATACGGCAGAATTCAAATTGGAAGCTGTTAAACTGGCAAATGAACAAAGAAAGGCAGGTCAAACAATTACAAAAATAGCAAAGGATTTAGGAATAAAGGGTGGTTTATTAGGAAAATGGATAAAGAAACACAACGAAAAAAAGTCGGCAGCAGATGCATTTCCAGGTAGAGGTAACATGGCTCCTTACGACAAAGAGAGGTTTGATTTACAAAGAGAGTTAGCAAGAGTAACAAGGGAAAGAGACATTTAAAAAAAAGCCCTGGCCAGTCAAAAAGAGTAAAATATTTTTTTATAAAAGAGCATAGTAACTGCTATAAAGTACAGGAATTATGTAGGATTTTCTGCTAGTGGCTACTATAAGTGGACCACAAGAAAAATAAGCAGTAGAGAATCAGCAAATAAAGAGCTACTCGCAGCTATTCAAAAAATATATCAAGTTTCTAAATGTAGATATGGAGCTCCTAAAATTCATGCTGAATTGAAGGCTTTGGGTAAAAGTTGCAACTTAAAAACAGTGCAAAGTATTATGCAGAAAAATGGTATTCAGGCTATATTGAGAAGAAAATTTAAAATTAAGAAACAACAAACGGACAGTAGAGTCGTAGCTCCCAATATATTAGACCAAAACTTTATTGTCGATCAACCAAATAAAGTATGGGATTACTTATATAAAAACCAAAGAAGGATGGCTATATTTGGCAACAATAATCGATCTATATTCACGCATGGTAGTTGGCTGGTCAATGAGCAGTTCAATAAATAAACAATTGGTTATGGACTCTTTATTAATGGCCGTTGACAAGCGTAAACCTGCCAAAAATCTACTATTACATAGTGATCAAGGTTCACAATATACTTCGCAAGGTTATCAATATCTCTTATCCATAAAAAACATAGATGAGTTATAAAGGTTGTTGTTACGACAATTCTGTTGTGGAAAGCTTCTTCAGTTCTCTAAAAAGGGAGTTACCAATAGACACCTCTCGGCACTCTAAACAGCATATCAAAACTGCTATATTTGAATATATAGAAATTTTTTATAACAAACAACGTCACTATTAACTATTGCATTCCTGAGCATTTTGATTCATCATTCTCTTTGTGAAAAACATTCCAAACTTTCTCTCCACTTTTTCTGGGTAAGGTCAGTCAAACCTCCATTTTTTTTATATCAATTTATTACTTTTTTTTCGGTTTGACACACTTTTTTGAACCATACGCGTCAAGTTAAGAGATTGTGAGCAAATTTAGAGAGGTTAAAGTGGATACTCTAGCCCTTCTACGTTTGTCTTTTAATGAAAATCGCGACCAAGTTATAGTGAGTTTTTTAAGAAATGCTTTTAAACTATTAATTTTGGTTAATACTAAAAATAACTCTCTAACCCGCCTTTTTAGCTCAATAAATGCCTTTGTTAAGCTAAGTTCTGTATTCTTTTTCACTTCTGTGCAACCAACTATGCCGTGAAATATAAGAATTGCGCACAATTTAGCATATAGTTCACATAATACTCTGCATGGCTTTCCTTTTAGCTTATCAAGCCTGATATGGCTTTTATACAATTTAAATAATAACTCAATTTGCCACCTTACTCTGTAAATCGTTAATACTTGCTCAGCACTAATTTTATTTTCTGGAACATTAGTTATAAATATTGACCAGTTCAACAATTTTTGATTTCTTTTAGAGGATGTATATCCCTGCGATCTTGCTAATCTATTAGCTTTCCTTCTTCTGGCCATAGACTGTTCTTCAGTTAGTTTCTGACATATAATTCTTACTCTAATTTTTGCTTCTTTTCCTAACAATACCTCGTTTTCTAAAAATAACTTATCCTCTAAACATTCTAATAACTCCATTTTTTGATTTGTTTCTACATCATATATGTTGGTATCGGATTTATAACGACTTATGAAATAAGCTCCTATTTCATTGATTTGTTTAAAAGAACTTGGCACAAAATAACCGAGATCAGATATTAGCAAATCATTGCTTAATATATTACTTAAATGTTTCCTATATCCCTGGTCTGATCTTACCCCCTCCGTTAAATTAAGTTGGTCTATTATCTGATTCATGTAGTCGAAAACTAATTGTAACTTTATTCCAGACTTAGTATTGCTTTCATAGCCACTGTAGCTAGTACCATAACCTTTATACATCTCTTCCATACTGTTAGGTAGAGTAATATAGCTACTGTCCAATAATTTAACACTATTAAATTGCTGTAAGATTTTGCAATCAACTTGCAAGATATTTTTAAAGAGAATCACAGATTCATTATACATCCTTTTCATAAATTCCACTGCTTCTTCAGTAAATCTAAAATCCAAACCTTGTTTTGTTATATCTATCGAGTCCTCGTTTAGTAATTGACACATTGTTTCTACGCTACAATTATCAACTCCTATATTACCCAAGACCATGGCTTTTACGAATGATGAACCTTTTAGCTTTCTCTTTCTTTTTATAAACCTTGTTGTAATTGAGATTTTCTCTGCTTTTTCATTAAAAAATTCTTTGAGCTTTTTTGATAAGCAAGTTATTTTATTCATTGGTTCTCTCACTAAAAGTATATCTGGGAGAACTTATACCTTATTATTCTATCTCTTTCATACCTTTATTTCCTTAACTTGACGCGTATGCTTTTTTGAACATTCCCAACGAAAAAAGAAAAACAAGGTTTAATTTTCTTTTTTATTTGCGATTTATCTATTAATTAACCGTGAAAGGTTATGTGTAATGCTTCTTCACATAATTATCAATAATTGCCTTAAATTCTTCAGAGACATTATCACCTTGTAAAGTTTTGAAATATTTGCCGTTTTTGTAGACTGCTGAAACAGGTTTTTCTCCATATCCAGGTAAGCTGATTCCCAAATTTGCGTGTTTGCTTTCTCCAGGACCATTTACTATGCATCCCATAACAGCAATGTTCATATGCTCTACACCTGGATTTTTTTTCTTCCACATCGGCATATGAGTTTTTATATAGCCATTCACCTCTTCAGTTAATATACGAAAACGATCGCTACTCGTGCGCCCACAACCAGGACATGAATTAACCTGAGGGTTAAAGTGTCGCAAGCCTATAGACTGCAATATTTCCTGACACACCACCACTTCATTAGTACGCGATTCACCAGGACGTTGAGTCAAAGAAGCCCGTATTGTATCTCCAATGCCATTTTGCAATAAATAAGTAAGCCCTGCTGCGGTATTTACCACACCTTTATTGCCCATACCAGCCTCAGTTAAACCCAAATGCAGCGCATAATTGGAAGATTTTGCAAGTGCCATATAAACTAAAATTAAATCTTGTACTTTGCTAACTTTACATGAAATGATTATTTTGTTTGAATTTAGACCAATTTCTTCAGCTTTTTTTGCACTATCAAGAGCAGACATTACAAGTGCTTTGCGCAGTATAACATCAGAAGGCCTTGAATTACTAAGCGAAGAGTTTTCATCCATCAATTTTTGCAAAAGGTATTTATCAAGACTACCCCAATTTACCCCAATTCTAACCGGAAGATCGTGCATTATTGCATACTCTATCACCCTTTCAAACTTCTCATCACGTTTGTCGCCAAAGCCTATATTGCCTGGATTGATTCTAATTTTACCCAGCATTTTGATGTTGTCTGGATAATCTTGAACTAATTTATCTAGCTCATATTGACCGCAGCCTACCAATATTTTACCGTCAAAACCTTCTTTATTTATCTCTTCTACTATATAAGGTATTGCTCTTGCTACCTCCTCTGAGTTCAAGGCAATTCGCACCAATTCTGAACCTGTACGCGCTAGTTCTGTTATCTCTTTTGCATAATGTTTTGCGCTACTTTTTATATTATCAGCATCTATATGCACGCCAAGCGCCATAGATTGTACAACTACAGGATTATTTCCGCCTATCTTTACTTTTCCAACTTCTACAACATGAGTTTTGTGCCTGGAAATCTGCGATAATTCATATGTATTATCATTCAATATCAGGTCTTTATCTAGCATATTATTAATGGCCAATATTGTGATACTATTTTACTGTGTCAGCTACACTGCCAAATGAACTTGAACCATTCAAACTATAAGCATCTACGTTATCCAAATTAGCAATAGAATCATGTGAGCACGTTCTTCTTGATGGAGTTTCTTTTATAGTGACATTTATAGGAGAAACTTTCTTTTCTCGTGTTGAAGTAACTTTCTTCTCTTCTTGTTGTTCACTTTCATGCTGCTTATTTTCATACTGGAAAACTGACTCTTGATCTATAAATACAGCACCCCTTAAACGTGCGATATTAATACCATGCTGATTTATCATAGTGCTCTCTTCATCGTCGACTATGCAAGCTTCCATGTCATTTGGCTCATTATCAAGACTAGCAATTTTTTTCTCTTTTAATTTTTTGATTAGATCTTCTTTATTTATAGCTCGATCTTGTAATTTTTTTTTCTTGAGCAATTCCCTACGCTTCTCATACAGTTTATATGACTCAGCAAAATCCTCATCTGTATGAAAGTTTGCACCACCAGGGTTACCAGGAGGTATGTATCTCTTACTGAGCTTAGATTTAGCTTCAGCACTATGCACAGTAAAAAAGCTAGAAACCAAAAACATTAATATAAACAAAATTTTAGAAAAAATCCTAAGCATATGGTGCTATAGTAAATATCGTGTTTTAAAAGATAGCAATTAACAAACTTTAAGTAAACCAGAATCTTTACTAACTTTACAATACAAATATTTTTCTAAAAAGTGATATATTTACTATCAAAAACCTACATAGGCTAAGAAAAGAGGAAGGTGTTACAAGTTGTGTAACACCTCCTCAAGAAGAGTGTTATGCAGCTTAGTCTGGAATGCCTAAGCTATTTTGTTGCGCTTGAGTATCAACTTTATCATTAAGTTTTGTGTCTGGTGTATCTTTAGACAAGTTCTTTTCTTTCTCCCTTTCACACTTAACTCCCTGATAGATGCAGAATGCAACAAAAGAAGCGACCGCTATTGCGGCAACAGCACTGACTATGATACAAGTTGCCATTATTTTTTCTTGATCTGCTACTGCTTCTGTAAGTGTTTTCACTTTTTCTTCTAAACCTGTGAAGTTTTCTTGCAAGCCTGTAAGCTTTTCTTGCAAACCATCGAATTTATCGTTCAAACCGTCGAATTTACCTAATAGCTCTTTAAAATTTCCCGTGAATTCACCCGACAGTTTGATTACTTCTTGTTCCAAACCTGCGAAGTTCCCTGATACCTTCTCTAGTTCTCCCACTCTTTTTTGCAATTCTTCTATTGCTAACTTATCAAGACCCTTAAAATTATACATAATACGTTCCCACAAAGACATTTTTAACCTCCTAGCTAATTAATATATTATAATTTTACATTCCAAATGTTTAAATTATTATTAAATTAACTGTCATTATGTATTGACCTTTTAATAATTTTGTTTGACTTGCTTTTTGAAAGTGCGGAAACTTAAATTAAGGTATTACAAGATTGTTATTCAACCAATATCTCTCTTTTCCCTGAGTAATTTGGAGCGCTGACAATACCTTCCTTTTCCATTCTTTCAACGATGTTTGCTGCTCTGTTATAGCCTATTCTAAGCTGCCTTTGAATGTAACTGGTTGAAACTTTTTGATCTCTTTGAATGATGGCCACTGCTTGGTTATAGAGGTCATTTTCTTCATCCTCCGTTTCATCGTGTGACTCTGTAGAAGAATTTTCATCTTCTTTAGTGATTTCCTCCATGTAGTTTGGCTCACCTTGCATTTTCAGATGATCAACTATATCTTGCACCTCATTATCACTTACAAATGGGCCGTGAACTCGAATGATCTTACCACCAGAGGCCATATAGAGCATGTCACCCATGCCGAGCAATTGTTCAGCCCCTTGTTCGCCAAGTATTGTACGGCTATCTATCTTAGAAGTAACAGCAAAACTGATTCTCGTTGGAAAGTTCGCCTTTATCACACCTGTGATCACATCCACAGATGGGCGTTGTGTTGCCATTATGATGTGTATTCCTGCAGCACGAGCCATCTGAGCTAAGCGTTGAATAGAGCACTCTATTTCTTTGCCGGCAACAAGCATCAAATCTGCCATTTCATCCACGATCACTACAATATATGGAAATGTTTCCATCTTGATTGGTATTTTTTCAAACAGAGGTTTGCCTGTTGTTGAGTTAAAGCCAATCTGCACAACGCGCTCCAATTCTATTCCACTATTCATCGCTTCTGTGATTTTTTGATTATAGTTTATAACATTGCGTACATTCAAATACGACATCATGCGATAGCGGTTTTCCATTTCTTTCACGATCCACTTAAGAGCGACTACAGCCTTTTTTGGCTCTGTTACTACTGGCGTTATTAGATGTGGTATTGCATCATATATTGAAAGCTCAAGCATTTTGGGGTCGATCATTATCATCTTGCATTCGTCAGGACTTAATCGATAAACGAGTGAAAGAATCATAGTGTTAATCGCAACTGATTTACCAGACCCTGTGGTTCCAGCAACGAGCAAGTGAGGCATTTTAGTTAGATCTGCAATAACTGGTTTTCCACTTATTTCTTTGCCAAGCGCAATTGGAAGATTTAAGTTTGCATTTTGGTATTCTGGTGATTCAAGCAAATCACGCAGCATTACAATTTCCCGTTCCTTGTTCGGCAACTCTATTCCCATAGCATTTTGCCCACGAATTATTGAAATACGTGCAGAGAGTGCACTCATCGAACGTGCAATGTCATCTGCAAGGCCAATTACTCTTGCAGATTTCGTACCAGCTTGTGGTTCAAGTTTGTATAAAGTCACAACCGGCCCATAGCATACACTGATAATTTTTCCTTGCACGCCAAAATCACTCAGGACTTGTTCCAGCAGAGATAAATTTTTATTGCTCTCCATTTCATTCAGCTGTTTTCTCTGCAAAGACTCCTCTGCTTTGGAAAGTAAATGAATGCTTGGAAATTCGAACTCACTGAAAATTTCTTTGGTGGCTTTTTTCTGTCTTTCTTTTGGTTGTTGTTTAGTAGTGATTTTAGTTTTATGTTTTTCTTCTACTACTAATGGTGCAATTGAATACTCAGTAGTTTTATGTGATCTGAAGAATGGAACATTTACAAATAAGCAAGCTATTTTTTTACATAAGAAGAATAGAGAGTAAATTGCTCTCTTCCAACCAACAGATCCTACAAGACCTATTAATGTTACTATCACAAATACATAAAACGGGCAGTTATTAACGAGTGCATTCCCTATTATTCCACTGTGTCTGTACCTTGCTGTGATGCCTAGCGAAAGTTGTGGTAATATAGCACATACCCCTAAATTGATTAATATTAAATAGAGAATTTTCAGCAGTATTTTTGCTGACCTGAAGATCAACAAGTAAACTATGGTTGTAGCTATTGTAACACTAGTTAATCCAAGAAATTGAACCAATATATCAGCTAAATATGAACCTACTATTCCACCTAAATTTGTCACTTCCTCATTTGTAGCTGTGTTTAAGGAAGGATCTTTATAGTTATAGCTAAAAACTGATATATATATATATATTAAAAGGGATAGATATATTGCTGATTTTAGATATTTTTTTAACATCTACCTAAAGTAGTAAGCTACTGTATATTTTACAAAGTGAATTGTTATTAGCAATATCATTATAGATAAATCTAATCCGTTGAACGGTGGTATATATCTTCTAATAATCTTTAGTGGTGGATATGTCAATTGGTTCAAGATGTGCATTATGCTACTGACAGTTTCATTATATATGTTCACCATATTAAGTTTAACCAGCCAGTTTAGGACAACCCAACATATTAGAATGAAGCTATAAAGATCAAGTAACGTATTGAGTAGATATATGATTGGATGCATACATATCTATTACACGAAAGTTATATAAAAGACAAGTATTTAGCCTTTTCAAACTCAAAATGTTGTTTTTGCTGAACCAAAAAAAACTTCATTTTTTGAGCTGCGCAAAGCCACCTAAAGTAGAGAATGGACAAGGAAGGAGGGGTGTATAATATATATTAATGTTGATATTTATTTCTTATAAATATCATCTCTATGTCCTATCTCTGTGATAGTTACTATATGATCTAATTGATTTACTCTGTAAATTACACGATAGTCACCAACTCTTAGCCTTCTACATCCTTTTAAGTTATGATGTAGTGGTTCACCAAAATTTATTGGGTCAACTGTAAGACGTTCTTTTATAGCCTTTTGAACTCTTAGCCTTATTATCTTTGGAAGGTTTGGTAAATCTTTTTCAACAACACTCTTTAGAGACTTAACCTTGTAACGCTCTAATCCCACTTAATATCTTCAAAATCAACTGTTTCTGCACCTTCAACATCACGCTCATCAGAAATTTTAGATACTAAAAAATCCTCCATTTCAAGCTCAACTGCTTCTCTAAATAGTTTTCCTGCTAATTCTTGAACGGGCTGTTTAGTAAATTCAGATAATTCAGCAAGATGCTTTAAAGTTTCTTCGCTAAGAGCTATGTTAATGCCTGAATTTGCCATATGTTTTACCAAAGTCCACTAATAATTATACAACATTTTTTTTAATTTTTCAATAAAGAAAGGAGTGGTGTATAAAAATATATTTAATGTTTCAGTAGGTCCAATATTGCCTGCTTGTAAATATTGTCCCTGTGTCCTATTGAAACAATAATTACTATACGTTTTACAGTATTTACACGGTAGACAATACGATAATCATCAGCAACTTTTATTCTTCTATGTTCCTTTAATCTCTTGCGTAGCAACACACCGTTACCAATAGGATCAGTCTCAAGATACTCTTTTATTGCATCTTTAATACTTGGCTTTACATCTTCCGGCAAGGAAGGCAAATTTCTTTTAAGAACATGCTTTAGATATTTAATGGTGTATTGCTTATTTCCAGATGTCTTCACTATCCTCTACTTCTTCTGCATCATCAGAATTTAACTCCCTAATAATTTTGGAAAATGCAATATCTTCCGCTTCAAGTTCGATTGCTTCCTTGACTAGCTTTTCTGTTAATTTTTGAACAGACTGCTTGGTGGCTCTAGCTAGTTCAACAAGATGCTGCGAAGTTTCTGGGTTGAAAGTTACACTAACTTTTGAATTTACCATAAGTTTTACCAAAGTCTACTACTATAGCTATTTTACAACATTTTTTTTAATTTTTCAATAAAGGAAGGAAGGAGGGCTGTATAAAAATATATTTAATGTTTATCAAGTAGCCTTCTCATAAATGGTGTCTCTATGTCCTGCTGTAGCAACAAATACCTTATGTTTTGCAATATTTACAGTATAAATAATTCGATAATCACTAACCCTTATTCTTCTATACCCTTTTAGCCTGCCACGTAATGGTTTACCAAATTTAATTGGATCAGTTGTAAGCCGCTCGTTTATCGCTTTTGTAATCCTTGATCTTATTGTTTTTGGAAGATTTAGAAAATCTCTTTCAGTAAAGTTTTTTGAGTAGACAATATCGTATTTCAGTTTATGTCCTCTCCCTTTCAGATAGTACTGTATTCCAGTCTACATCCTCACATTCCTTAATAGTTTTATATAACGCAATATCTTCTACTTCGCACTCGATTCCTTCGATGACTAACCTTTTTGCTAGTTCTTGAACGGATTCCTTGGTGATTTCAGCTAACTTAGTAAGGTTATGTGAAGTTTTTGGGTCAAAAGTTATACTAATTCCTGAATCTGTCATATGTTTTACCAAAGTCTACTAATAATTATACAACATTTTTCTGAATTTTTCAATAAAGGAAGTTGATGATATGTAAGAAAAATTTTGCCACCTGCGTTAATAAATAATTAAAGATTTAGCATATTTATCTACCCTCTATTCTATTACTTAAGTTAGACCACTTTTTTCTATTAATATTTTTTGTTTATAAAGATGAGCAGTTACTCATCACGCAGTTGATCTATGGATATAATACTACCGTTTGATAGTTTTTCAGTACATTTTTCACTTTTGTATTCTTTATCAGAGTCGATACTGATTTTGTCAAATATTAAAACATCTCCTGAAATTTTATCACGAAACTCACTAATAGCAAAAAACGGTATAGTAATTCGCTCTTGTTTTCCTTGAAAACTCAAACTGACGCTAAATTTATCCTCAGAAACTTTTAAATCATAGAATTGATGCTGTAATATAATAAGCATTTGAGTAGGGTATGACTTTTTCAAACGATCTGGCATGGTCACACCATTAAAATATGTGAAAAATAATATTTCTAAGTGAGGGATAAAACCATTACCTGATATAACATCTAAAGTCTTTTTGATAACTTGAAACTTAGCAGAATTAAGCAGTTTTTTGTAATCTGTTTGCTCCATATAACTTTCACATACGTAAATTTTGGGGGAACTTCTGTTACCCGGCGTTCCCTAAACCGTGCTTTAGTAATAAACCGGTTGTGCTAAATTAAGCAGCAACACGATATTTTTCAGCAGCAAAATTATCGTTTGCATTTAAATTATGAACTCTTAGCGGTGGTGTCTAACCGAGCAAAGCTACCATCTTTACTATGCATGTCGATCCTTAATCGCCCCCGTATAATTAAAAAACATGGTGGAGGCGCCGAGTACTGCCCTCGGGTCCAATACACCTATTACAAGGTAATTTTATTGCTATAGTACACAAAATGTACATAGCTATTATATAGCAACATTAAATAAATGTCAAGACATTATGACCTTAAGTTGATTTATTGCTAAAACAAAATTAATATTTCCAGTAAAAAATTCTGTGCTCTTAACCTGACACATATGGCTTTTTGAATACTCCCAATGAAAATATTTATAAATAAATATTTACTCTTCTTTTTTATTGTTTTTAGGTTTTTCTTGATCAACCATTTCTCCACCGATCTCTTTTATTTTTAGTATCAACGACTCTGGTACATACATGTCAATTACTTCTTCTGCTGTCACAAATAAAGCCTGATAAGAGTGTGAATTTATTATCCAATTAGGCAATATGTCTTCTGCTTCTATTTTATACTCTCCCTCTTTTTTGTCATATACTGTGTAGCAATATAAGTGCACAGCAAAAAATAATACATAAGAGAGCAATATTCCTTTAAGCACTCCGAGAAAGATTCCAGTAACTCTATCGATAAACCCCAACCTTATGGGTGATAATATGTACATTAGCCAGTTATTTATTATCATGAATATAAGATTAAGTATAATAAATACAGAGATTGTAGAAAGTATGTTTAGTGTAACTTTAGAATCAAAATATTTACTATAATTTGGAGCGAAAAAATCATAGTGATTAGCTGTCAGAAAGACCGATAAAAATAGAAACATTAGTGCGCATAGCTCTTTTATAAAGCCTCTAGTTACCGAGATTATTACGCATAGAACAACAATGAAGATAATTAGGCTATCGAAAAGCATGTTTTATATCTATATGGTTTTCAAGATATAATAGTTGTAAATAACAAGGTTGTAAAATTAATTGTATTTATGCTGCATCAATTGATCTAAATACCTAGCGATCATGTCAATTTCTAAATTCAAATAATCATTTACTTTGTTGTACTGAAAAGTTGTATTTTCCCATGTATAGGGAGTGATATTTACTGTAAATTCCTGATTAATAACTGAATTCACTGTGAGGGAAACCCCATCTAGTGTAACGGAGCTTTTTTTTGCAACAAATTTAATTAATTCTTGTGGGCACGATAGTTTGATTTCATGAGAATCTAAATTTTGATTAATTGTTAAAAATTTTACTATCCCATCAACATGACCCTGAACCAGGTGGCCATCGATCTTATCGCTTAATCTCATTGCTTGTTCGAGATTTATTTTTTTTCCTATTCTCCACGTATTTAAGTTAGCAACCTTCATAGTTTCTTGAGATGCTTGGACTGTAAATGTATCGCTCATTATATCAACAACAGTTAAACACACACCAGAGCAAGCTATTGAATCTCCTTTATTTATAGAGGATAAATTTTGTGTCTTGATATGGAAAATTTGATCAGAGTTGGAGTGAGTGGTAGTATCAGTTATAGTCCCGATATCCGTGATAATTCCTTTAAACATATGGTGAAAATAAATAATTTTACCATGAAAAATTTTTTACAACAACTTATTTCTATTTTGTTATAGTTAAAGTAATTCTGGTTTACCGACAATTTAAAAAACGACAAATTCGTCATCCCGCTACGTGTTAGCGGGATCTAGAGATACCGTGACGGTATGACGTAGGAAAACTGAGCCTGCACTAGCTATAGGCGCGAGAAAGGGGATCGTTTTCACTTACTTGTTCAATAGATTCTATAGAATATTCAGAATATATGAAATAAGCCAAACTCAGAACACATAATGCAGTTAATATTGGTAACCCTATGTTCAATGCTAGCCCAATACTTTCTCTTTTTTCTGGTGGCACTAATCCTTTTAACATTGACACTTTTCCTAACGGAAAATGCCATAAGCAAAGTGTTGATGCAGATGCTACTATTATAAATAGACAAAAATAAGCCTTTTTTGAGGAAAATACAGTTTTTAATGATGATTTGAGTGTAATGTTAGTAGGTGGTAGAGTTTTAGCTTCATTTGTTGCTGGTGAAAGATCTTTAATTGGTAAAGGGTTTGTAGATTTATGAGGAGTATTTTCATGTTGTGGAGAAGGTTGTTGTATATAAACACCTGAAACTAATTTAAGCAATTGCTCTTTTTTTCTATATACTTGTTTTTGTAAATATTCTTTACCTAAAAGTGAGTTACTAAGAGGTTGTGGCCTTTCGAGTATCTGTAATACTTCTGATATCTCGCCTGGCTCTAATATTGCATGTAATTGTTTATCTTGAAAGTAAACAATATTGAATACTGAGCTGAAAATATTGCAAAATGTTTCTGGATCTTGATTTTTGTATCCACTCATCACTTCAATAAATATTTTATCGAGTTTTTCCCCCTGTGCTCAATTTGGTTATCTATCATAGCTACTCTAGCATCATTTTGTGCTTGTTTTATGGCTAATGGTTTTTCTTTCTCTGATAGTTCTTTGGTCTGCTTTTTTGACTTCTTTTTTCTGTTAGCCTTAAAATACTCTGTGTGCGAAGTAGTTTGACCTACATTCTGTTCTGCTTCTTGAGGTATTGGATTTTCTATACTACCCCCTGTCATCCGAGTAGCTTGACTACTTGGATCCATGTTTCTTTTTTCCTGGTCAAACGCTGGAATAACACCAAATGGTATATTGTTGCTCTGTATAGAAAATTTTGGCAATTGTTGGGAAAAGAATTGTGACGTATTAAAAAAATTGGGTAGACAGAAAAAAGATCTAAACCAGAAAACGTTTTCATGCATTGCAGCAACTACTATCGAAACACGTGTAACTTGTTTTCCATTATTTGTTACATCGAAGCCAAATGAGCCTGTAACTGGTACGATTTGTTTATTTTGTGCATTTTTTTGGTTAGTTTCACTCTGTTCTTTTTTGTCTTCATTTTCAGTTTTTTCTGCATGTTGTAGCTTTTCATTTAGAAATAACTCGATTTGGTACAAGTTGTCCAGGTTAATGTTTTCAACGTCTGTTTGTAGCGTTATCGTTGTGCCCTGCAGAAGGATTTGAGGCGGAGCACTATTTACGAATTCTTCTACAGTTTTATAACTGTTAGTTTTACAGTAGTTATTATATAGTTCACTGCTTTCTTTGGGCACTTTTATGTTGGCTGTAAAATTTTTTTCCCGGGAAAGGCAGATTTTGAAAAAATTAATTAAAGAGTTTATTCGAAATAATCTTATATTAAAGGTGTCTTTATCTGTTGCTGTTAGCTCAAATGAAAATTCTTGTATATTACTTTCAATACTTCTCGAGCGAATAGTACTGATCTTAATTGTTTCGCTAGAAAATGCTTTACTTATGTTTCTGGATTTTTCCTTAAAGAGCTTAGGTAAATCCTCTATTTTATACTTATTCTTAGAACCTGTCTTGAAAGGGAATAAAGAAAAGAGTATGATGAGGTAAGCAAAAAATAGGAGGGTAAATTGTATCCAAGTGATATAAGTGACAAGGAATGGGAAATTTTAGAGCCCTATGTTGCACAAGGAGCGATAGGACGACCAAGAAAACATAACATCAGAACAATTATTAATGCAATAAGGTATATAATGAGGGGTGGTTGCCAGTGGAGAATGCTACCAAAGGATTTTCCCCCATGGAAAACGGTGTATGACTATTTTATCAGGTGGCGTAATAATGGAAAATTGAAAAAAATACATGACATGCTAGTAAAAGAGGTAAGAAAAATGGTTGGTAAAAATGAAACACCTTCAGTAGGTATAATTGACAGTCAATCAGTGAAAACGACTCAAAAAGGGGATCAAGAGGATATGATGCCGGTAAAAAAATAAAGGGTAGAAAACGCCATATTATTGTAGATACACTAGGTCTTGTAATTACTGCAGAGGTACACAGCGCAAGCATTCAGGATCGTGATGGTGCTACCAATCTTTTTATTCAAGCTAAATGCAAAGCTCCAACATTACGTAAGTTTTTTGCTGATCAAGGATACAAAGGTAAATTACAAAATCGATGTTTGTTGGAAACTGGATGTTTGCTAACGATTACCAAGAAATTGGTTGATACAGGATTTCAGGTTATTCCTAAACGTTGGATTGTAGAACGAACCTTTGCTTGGCTTTCCAATTTTAGACGCATGAGCAAGGATTACGAGCATTCTCCTCTTACTTCAAAAAACAATATCTTATTTAATATGATTACTTCTATGCTTACTAAATTAGCTGCTTAACTCCTTTCAAGACAGGTTCTTAGTTTCAGTATTACTGTTGTGCATAGTTGATACAGCAAATTCATCAACGCAAAGGTAAATAAAAAAGATTAATCAGTCAATAAATTAATAATCAGAATAGGGCAATTTTTCGGATTGTTGATGATATTTAAAATTTCACTATAATGAAAGTTTAAGCCAGCGTTTTTAAGATGAATAAAGAGTTATTAGATGACATACTTTCACTTGAAGATAAAGCAGTTTCCGAAATTGAGAATGCTTCTTCTTTACAAGATTTAGAAAAAGTTAGGCTATCATATTTGGGAAAAAAGGGTGTAATTAAAGCTTATTTTGACAACTTAAAAGAGATAGAAGACGCAGGAAAAAAGCGCAATTTAGGCGAAGTTATCAACGTTTTACGTAATAAGCTAGATCAGCTTATAATGAATAAGGAGAATATACTAAAAGCCGAAGAAGTTAACTTTAAATTGCAGAACGAGGCAGTTGATATCACGTTGCCTGCGAGGCCAGAAAAAATTGGCAAGGTCCATCCACTCAGTAAGGTTCTAAATGAAGTAAAGCTTATTTTTGCACATATGGGTTTTAAGGCAGTTGATGGCCCTGACATTGAAGATGAATTTCATGTATTTGATGCACTGAATACTCCAAGTCATCATCCTGCACGAGAGGAGCAAGATACCTTCTACTTAAAGAATAAAATAGATGATAAAAGAATGGTACTGCGCACTCACACCTCATCTGTACAGATTAGAACCATGGAAAAAACAAAAAAATTCCCAATTAAAATAGTAGCCGCAGGTAGAGTATACAGAAACGACTTTGATGCAACTCACACCCCTATGTTCCATCAAATAGAGGGGTTATATGTCGATGAGAATGTCAATATGGGCCAGTTAAAATTTACTATTCATCACTTCCTTAATAAGTTCTTTGGCGATAAAGGGCTGAAGATACGTTTTCGTAATAGTTTTTTCCCTTTTACCGAGCCTTCTGCGGAAGTGGACATAAGTTATAAAGGTAGTAAATGGATAGAAGTACTGGGATGCGGTATGACGCATCCAAATGTATTTCAAAATGTTGGAATAGACCATACTAAATACAACGGTTTTGCGTTTGGCATTGGTATAGAAAGGCTTGCAATGCTAAAATATCAAATTAGCGACTTGAGGAGCTTTTATGACAACAAAATCAGCTGGCTTGATCATTACGGTTTTCATTTTTCATCTTTAAGATAAGTGATAAGTAAAACTCATACGTTCGTTATACTTGCTGCAGGGCATGGCAGGCGGATGAATTCAGATTTGCCTAAGGTCCTACACAAAATAGGCAGTTTTTCCATGCTCCAGCATGTCATTTACAATGCAAAACAGTTAAATCCTGAAAATATTGCTGTTGTAGTTGATCAGCCTTTAATTGAAAGACTAAAGTGTTTTAAGGATATACAGTTAATTACACAAGAATTAACACTTGGCACGGGAGATGCGGTCAAAACTGCGATGAGAAACCTAAGAGAATTGCCAGATTCAAGCATAGTTGTTGTGCAGTATGGGGATACTCCGCTCATAAAAAGCAGCACAATAACTAAAATGATTAGTTATTTAGAAGGCAAGGCTCTAGTTTGCCTAGGTTTTAGGACAAGCAATAAAGAATACGGTAGGTTAATTATTGAGAATGGTTCCTTAAGAGAAATCGTAGAAGCAAAGAGTGATAAAAATAATCATGAAGAATTTCTTGCAAATGCTGGAATAATGGTTGCATGTGCAAAGAATTTACGTGAATTGGTGGAGAAAATAGAGTGCAATAGCTCAACTCATGAATATTACTTGACCGATATAGTTTCCATTGCAGTGAAGAGTAATTTAAATGTCGGTTACGTTATTACCGGTGGAGAAGAAGCAACGGGAATAAATAACAGAAATGACCTTATAAAAGCTGAGTTTTACTTTCAAGAAAATAAAAGAAAAATTTTTACCGACTCCGGAGTAACGCTTGTTGCACCAGAGACTGTTTTCTTTTCTCTTGATACGCAAATTGCCAGAGATTCAGTTATTTACCCATATGTTTTTTTCGGTACTGGAGTGAAAATAGAGTCTGGTGCGAAAATACTGCCATTTTCGCATTTAGAAAACTGCTTAATTAAAAGTAATGCTGAGGTCGGTCCATTTACCAGAATACGCGGAAACACAACAATTGGTAATAAGGCAAAAATAGGAAATTTTGTGGAAGTGAAAACAAGTGAAGTTGGTCAAAACACTAGAATAAAACACTTAAGTTATATAGGAAATGCTAAAGTAGGGCAGGAGAGTAATATAGGAGCAGGCACTATTGTTTGTAATTATGATGGGAAAAATAAACATGAAACGAATATAGGGAGCAATTGCTTTGTTGGCGCCAATAGCTCACTAATTGCGCCGCTTAATATTCATGATGAATCTGTAATTGCAGCAGGTAGTGTTATAGTTGAGGATGTACCAGAAAAAAGCCTTGCAATAGCAAGAGAAAAGCAAGTAACTAAGAGAATAAAGTAGTCTAATTTAATTATGTTGTTGTGTCATTTTTAATATTAGACTTCTTGCATAACCATATAACAAACTTTTATTGGGAATAGAAACAAAAAAACTTCCTTGACAAACTCCGCCAGCCCCCTTATCATAACAGTGAAGCTATTGTATTTGCTTTCGCCAATCTGCAGATTAAAAGGTAAGGATTACTTAATGTATCGGCGTCTTATGTTTAATTTTTTGCAGTACATAGATACTGTATGTCTTTACAAAACTTCATCTACATCTAGATTTTTATCTAAATAAGCTGAACGCGCTTATAAAGCGTTACAAGACATCAAAAAATGCCAATACTCGACAGAGATAGTAAAAGACTAGCTAACTCGGGGATTCTTTGTCTTTTTTTCTGCTTAGTAAACTTCTTAAACATTTGCAGCGTAAGTTAGTTGCAATTAAAAGCAGCTTAATCTTGCTTGTCAAGCGTTTAAAACATAAAAAACGCCAATATTTTAAAGCGGACAATAACCACGGGGCTTCTTTTGCCTTTTTTTTCATTTGGTAAATTCCTTAATGTTTATGGCTAAACGACAATCGTCATCCCGCTGCTTGTTAGCGGGATCTATTGCTGAGATACCGCGAATGAATCGCGGTATGACGGTTCGCGGCGGTATGACGTAGGACTGCTGTCATCCCAGTGCGTGACACTGGAATCCCAAAAAAGGATGATGTCATCCTAGTGCTCCTTTTTTTGTCATCCGAGTAGCTGACACTTGGATGACATCGTCATAAAGGAACCAGTGTCAAGCTACTCGGATGACAGGAGAAGGGGCTACTTGCATGACGGTGTCGGTAAACTTAGAGCTATAATAACTATTTGCCTTTTTTCTGCTTAGGTTATGCAAGAAGTCTACTGTCTGAGAAAAGGTAGATAAAAGATGAAAACAGATAGAAGTATTTTAGTAGCTCAAAAAGAACGTTAAGTCATGCTTTTTATTTATATTGACAGCGTATATGACATCGTTTACGATTAAAGTTAATAACAATAATTTATATTTATCATGTTTGCAGTAATTGAGACTGGTGGAAAGCAATATTTAGTAAAAGAAGGTAGTATAATAAAGGTAGAGAAGTTAGAAGCTGAAGAAAAAAAAGAGGTGGAAATCAATAAGGTGATTTGTATTTCAAATAATGGCTTATCTTATTCATCTAATGCTACTGTTAAAGCTGAAGTGTTGGAGCAGTGCAGGGGGGAAAAAATTATAATCTTTAAGAAGAAAAGAAGAAAAAATTACCGTAGGAAAACTGGTCATAGGCAGTATATAACTGTTCTTCGTATAAATGAAATTAGTCTTCAAAAGTAAGAGGTAAGATATGGCAACTAAAAAATCAGGTGGTAGTTCCTGTAATGGTAGAGATTCAGCGGGTCGTAGGTTAGGAATAAAGAAGAATGGGGAGGTTATTCCTGGTAACATAATTGTGCGCCAAAGAGGCACAAAATTCCATCCTGGGAAGAATGTTGGTATAGGTAAAGATCATACGATTTTTGCTAAAATAGAAGGCTGGGTCAGCTTTAGAAGGTCAGCAAATAAAAAGACTTTTATTGATATCGTGCCTACAGATAATATGAAAGCTTCAGCTTGAATAAATCATGGGTCTGTAGCTCAGGTGGTTAGAGCGCACGCCTGATAAGCGTGAGGTCGGAGGTTCAACTCTTCCCAGACCCACCATTTAGTAGTTACTAACTGTGTTTTCTATAGCGGTTTTGATATTGTATAAGCAAAAACATGAGTTTATATAAAAATTTAGTAACCAGTGAATCAGTGGCGGCTGGTCATCCAGATAAAGTAGCAGATCAAATTTCAGATGCAATACTTGATGAGTACCTTTTTACTGATCCTTTTGCGCGAGCTGCAATAGAGACTTTAGTCACCAAAGATAACGTTATTATAGCTGGGGAAGTGTTTGGGCCTAACATCAAAAATAGCAGGATTGAAAGTATTGTACGGAATACAATAAAAGATATTGGTTACAAGCACGATGGGTTCCACTGGAGAAAAGTGAAAGTAAATATATTGCTGCATGAGCAATCAAATGACATTGCAATAGGGTTGGATCAAGGTGCTGGAGATCAGGGCATAATGTATGGCTATGCAACAACAGAGACAGAAAACCTTATGCCGGCACCCATTTTTTATGCACACTCGATTCTGAAAAATATCATGAGCGCAGTTAAAGAAGCAAAACTTGGTCCAGATGCAAAGTCACAAATCACTTTGGCATATGAGAATAACCTCCCGGTACGTGCTGAAAGTATTATTGTCTCAATACAGCACCCTGAGGATTTGGATCAATCAAAAGTAAAAGAAATAATTTACCCTTACATAGTTTCATCTTTACCTGAAGGATGGATGTGTCCTGAGGAAAATCTCTTAGTCAATCCAACTGGTAGATTTGTTATTGGTGGACCGGTTAGTGATTGTGGATTAACCGGACGAAAAATTATGGTTGATACTTATGGAGGTTATATTCCACACGGTGGAGGAGCGTTTTCCGGAAAAGATGCAACCAAAGTTGATAGATCTGCGGCTTATATGGCAAGATATCTTGCTAAAAATATTGTCTTTGCAGGTTTGGCTGAACGTTGTCTTGTGCAGCTTTCTTATGCAATTGGTGTATCAAAACCTACTTCATTCTATATTGATACATTTGGTGCGAATAAGGTAGAGGAAAGAGTAATTAAAAAGTTTATCGAGAATAATATAGATTTATTAACAAAAGGCATAATCAAGCATTTATCGCTTAATCATCCTATATATAAACGTACAGCCTGTTATGGACATTTTGGTAAAGAGTCAGAAAGTGACGGTGGATTTTCTTGGGAAAGCATAAACTTGTCTGCTGATCTTCGTAGAGAATTCAATATAGAAGGTAATAGTAAAATTTCTTTAGATTGCTAAAATTTTTGATTTACAGCCCCATATTTATATACTAGCTTATTGTTAAAGCATAGCACGCTTTTTCATAATAATTATACCACATTAGTAATAATTTTTATATTCAATTTTTATTGTGAGGCTTATAAAGTGTATAACGAAATAGAAGGAGAACTGTACAACGTAATTGTAAGAGGTTGTCCGGAAACAAGTAAAAGGCTATAATATCTGAAATTTTAGTACGGGGTAAAGATGAGAAAAAAGTATCCAACAGATCTAAGCGAAAGGGAATGGGCAAGAATAGAAAAACACTTCAGAGTATCATACAAGAAAGGAGGAAGGCCGCCAAAGTATAGCAAAAGAGAAATATTAGAAGCAATTTTCTATGTATTGCGTACAGGGTGTCAATGGCGGTATTTACCAAATGATTTTCCGCTATGGAAGACTGTGTATGAGCAGTTCAGGCAATGGAAGAAGCAGGGAATTTTTGAGAAAATGAATTATGAAATTACAAAATATAGTAGAAGAAAAATAGGAAGGAATGAGCAGCCGAGTGCCTGTATAGTAGATAGTCAATCTGTAAAGACTACAGAAAAGGGGGGATCAAAGGCTATGATGGAAGTAAAAAAGTAAAGGGTAGAAAAAGGCATATAATTACAGACACTCAGGGTTTTATACTAGGTTGTTACGTAGGCGCTGCTAACGAAAATGATAGAGATGGTATTAAAATAGCATTAAACAATATGAGAACAAAATATACTAAAGTTAAAAAAATGTGGGCTGACATGGGATACCAAGGAAGAAATTTAAAGAATCACATAAAGGAAGAATATGACATAGATATTGAAATTGTTAAAAGGCCTCCATGTAGATTTTGGGTGCACAAAGATACGCCACCTGAGCTACTACCAACAAGAGAACAAGGGTTTAAAGTACAGCCAAGAAGATGGGTTGTAGAAAGGACTTTTGCTTGGGTTAATAGGAATAGAAGGCTATCGAAGGAGTATGATTTACTCACAACATCCACTGAGAATTTCATATACCTAGCTATGAGTAGGGTTATGTTAAAGAGGGAATATGCTTGAATTTACTAGTTTCCGGACAACCTCTAAAAGAGTTTTCTGATCTTATTGATAAAATAAAAGAACACCCTTTTAATGTTGAATTGATAAATAATACATTAGATTATGAAAAATTCAAATTCTACCTTCAGCAGGATTTTCTGTATTGTATAGATTGCGCTCGTGCTTTTTTAATTGTTGCAGCTAGAGTTGATGATATTGAAATGATGAGTAGTTTAATCAATTTGGCACAAGGAGCATTTTATGTTCGAGAACAGTATAAAAAATATTTTGAAGATTGTGATCTATCTGATGATCACAAAAAGTCAAGAGCTTGTTCTGCCTTTACTGACTTTTTCATGAGTGCCGCATATCACAATTCTGTTAATGAAGCTTTAGTAGCATCTTATTCTTGCTTTAACATATACCAAATCGTTATACGCCATATGGTAAATGAGATAACAACTAAAGGGGTTAAAAATAACAAATACAAAGAGTGGATCAACATTTATAGTAGCGAAACAGTAAATGCTGTAATTGATGAGGTTACTGATATTACAAATAAGCTATATAAAAAAGCTAGTGACTGTGAAAAAAAGAGGATGTATGAGTTTTTTAAGAAAGGGCTGGAATTAGAAATAATGTTTTGGGATGAGGCATATTACTCTAATATATCTAGCAAAGAATATTAGCAGCGGATTATTTACGTTAACTTGATCTTTTATCGGTAACTACAGTGTTCAGTGGCATAATTAGGAGCTGTTACGGGTCAAATCTTTTAAAGGATATAATTGAGCATCCTTTTAATGTTGAGTTAGCGAATAACACCCTAAATATAGAGAACTTCAAATTCTATGCTCAACAAAAGACGTTGTTCTTAGGTGATTATATTCGTACCACCTTAATTACTGCATCCAAAATGGAAGATTATAGTAGTATTATCTCGCTTGCTGAAGTAGCCCAAAGAGTAGTGACTGTTAATAGAATGCTATATGACTACTACTTTACTATGTACGGTATAAGTCGCGAAAAGAAATCTCTTGAGTGTTTTAATTTCACTAATTTTCTTTTATCCATCTCGCATAGTAATACCTATGAGGCTATGACGGTTTTGTATTCTTGCATGTTTATATACGAGACTGTCGTTGATAGCATGAAAAATAGATTCAAGAAAAATAATAGATATAGGGATTGGTTTAATTTTTGTTACAGTGATTCAGTAAAGTCTGGATGCATTATTTTGGAAAATATTGTTGATGGATATTGCAGCAGAGCAAGAGAAAACGAAAAGAGCAGAATGCTTGAGTTGTTTAGAATAACTGCACAATTTGTGTTAGATTTTTTGAACGGTGCATATAATTTTTCAAGATTCAATCAATTTCCTAAGGAACATTGACAATTTTAAGCTAATTTGTATCCTTAATAAGTATTTTTTAAAATGCTATGAAAAGTAAAGAACATGATTTTCATTTAGTGGATCCAAGCCCTTGGCCAATTGCTGTATCAGCAGCAATTCTTATTCTTGCACTTGGATTAGTTGGCGCGCTTCATAAACAAATTGTCGGAATGTTTTGTTTAGTTTTGGGAATCTCCGCAGTATCAGGGGTGCTGTTTTATTGGTGGAGAGATGTAATAAGGGAGGCCATTTATGACAAATGTCACACTGCCATTGTAAAACATGGACTCAAATTTGCAATGTACTTGTTTATTCTCTCGGAGGTCGTATTTTTTATAGTGTTCTTTTGTTCATTCTTTAAAGCCTGGCTTGATCCAGTTTTTTTATTTGAGGCGTTTTCTCCTGCAAAAAAAGTTGAATGGCCCCCTGAGGGAATTTTGCCACCTGATCCGTGGTCACTACCATTCATGAATACATTAATATTATTGCTTTCTGGTACAACAATTACTTGGGCAAATCACTCTTTACTTAAAAATGATAAAAAGAGCATGATTAAAATGCTGTCCATAACTATATTGCTTGGAGTTTTTTTTATAATAGTGCAAGCAATAGAGTATCATGAAGCGAGTTTTTCTCTACAAGAAACAGGAGAAAAGCTTATTTATACATCCAATTTTTATATGATTACCGGTTTTCACTGCGCACACGTTATAATAGGAATAATATTTTTATCAGTGTGTTTATTTAGAGCACGGAAAGGCCAATTTACACTTCAGGACCATTTGTGCTTTGAGTTTGCCTCCTGGTATTGGCACTTTGTAGATGTAGTCTGGATATTTTTATTTTTGTTTGTCTATTGGTTAAGCGTTTATTAAGTGGTTAAAATAATAGGTCTAGATCCAGGAATAAGCAAGACTGGGTGGGCCATTATCAGCCTGAACGAAAAAAATAATATTGAATTTTTGGGCGGCGGTACCATATCAACTGATGGTAAATTGGGTACAGGTGAACGCCTACATATAATTTTTGAACAATTAAAGAAAGTAATTTCCCTATACTCTCCGAATGAAGCTGCGGTGGAGAAAATTTTTGTTAATAAAAATCCTAAATCTTCACTAACTTTAGGATATGCAAGAGGGGTTGTAATTTTAGCGTTAAAAATAACAAAGCTAACTATGAATGAATATGATGCAAACTATGTAAAAAAAAGCATTACCGGAAATGGCCATGCTGATAAGGATCAGATTATATTTATGGTGAAGCAAATAGTTAAAAATTTGAGTATAAAATGCCACCATGCTGCTGACGCTCTTGCTGTAGCAATTTGTCATGCTTATACGAAAGGTTCTTGTTTTGTTGAGTAACTTTTATATGGGATTCAGTTTGAAGATTTCCAGATCTGGAAAAACTATTTGATTGTATTTATCTTGTCTAACGTTCGTTGCAAAATAATACATGCGGAGATTTTATCATCTATTTTTTTCGATTTTGTGATTGATATTCCAGTAATTTTTAGTGTATGAGTTGCGATAGATGTTGAGAAGCTTTCGTCTTGTAAGTATATATTTACTTTATATTTTTTTATTATTTTATTTGCGAATTGGATTATAGTTTTACACCATTTAGTTTCTTGCTCGTCCATTTTTAATGGTAGTCCTATTACCATTGATCCAGATTCATTTTCTTTGAATATTCTATGCAGATAACCTAAATCTTTGCTCATATTTTTTCTGTGATATATGCTATGAGCTGTGGCTATGAGCTGTGTTTTATCGCTAAATGCTATGCCTATTTGCTTTTCTCCCATGTCAAGGCACATTATGCGCTTATCTTTTGGAATAGACTTTAGAAACTCATCTGGATTTCTATGTAGCATCTATTAGACTTCCTTTAAAGTGACCTTACCAAAAAAGTGGAGAGAAAGTTAAGAAAATTTTTTACAAAAAGAATAATGAATCAAATTTCTCAGGAATGCAATAGACTTCTTGCATAACCCAAACTAAGTAGAAAAAAGGTATCATCTAAGTAGCTGACACTGGTTTCCATCCAAAAGGGCAGTGCCCCTATGATGTCATTCCAGTGCTTGACACTGGAATCCAGACTTTAATTGTTATACTTGTAAATAAGTCTGGTGAGAATAGACGTTCATCTCAAAATGCAGTATTTTTGTTGAAATAGCTCAACTGGATTCCAGCGTCACGCGCTGGAATGACACCTTTGTGTTTGCATAGCTGTACGAACATTGTAATTTGAGAGCAATCTCCACAAGGGAGGATGTCATTCCAGTGCCCAGACACTGGAATCCAGGAAAAAGAATGGTGTCATCCAAGTAGCTGACACTGGGATCCAGAAGACTTAATTTCAACCAAATAATAAAGGCTGGATCCCAGTGCTTGGCACTGGAATGACAGCAATCCTACGTCATACCGCAATTCATTCGCGGTATCTCGGCCGCTAACAAGTAGCGGGATGACGGTTATCGTTTAGCTACAAACATTAAGAAATTTACCAAACGAAAAAAAAGGCAAAAGAAGCCCCGTGGTTGGCTAATTACTTACATTATACTTTCAAGTATGGCGTTTTTTTATTCTAAACACTTAATAACCGCGATTCAGTTGCTTTTAAACCGCAACTAATCTAAATTATAAACGTTAAGAAATTTACTAAACAGAAAAAAAGGCAAAAGAAACCCTAGGGTAGCTAGTTATTCACTATCCATTTTTTAAGTTGGTGTTTTTTTATGTTTTAAACGCTTTATAAGCGCGTTTCAGCTTATGTAGGTAGAAGTTTGATAAAGACATAAGGTGCACATAGTGCAAAAAATTAAACATGAGACGCCAGATACGTGAGTTTTTTTGTCATTTAATCTGTACAGAGAAGATAAATAAATAGCTTCAATTTTATGATAAGAGGGCTGGCGAAGCTTGTCAAGTAATCTTTTGCATTTAACCCGTTTCTATGGGTAAAACAATCTGCATACCACTTAGCTAACATGAGTTTTGTTTTGACTTTTTGTGCTAATTTTGCAGAATATTAAGATTATCATTTAAATAAAATACATGACGAAAGAGGATTGGGAAGCGGTAATTGGGCTTGAGGTGCATGCTCAAGTTTCTTCTAATACGAAGCTATTTTCTAGCTCATCAACGGAATTTGGTGCTGAGCATAACACTCAAGTTTCTCTAGTTGATGCGGCAATGCCAGGTACGCTGCCAATACTAAATTATTACTGCATAGAGCAAGCAATACGCACTGGTCTTGCACTTTCTGCAGAAATTAATAAGTATTCTTACTTTGATCGGAAAAATTATTTTTATCCTGATTTACCGCAAGGTTACCAGATAACCCAGTTTTTTGAGCCAATAGTTAAAAATGGTAGAGTATTTATCAACGACAATGAAAAGGAAATAAGAATTGCGAGAATTCATTTAGAGCAAGATGCAGGAAAGAGCGTTCATGAGGAAAGCAAAACTTATGTAGATTTAAATCGTGCAGGGGTTGCTTTAATGGAAATTGTTTCAGAACCAGATCTCCGTTCATCTGCGGAAGCTGCAGAATGCATGAAAAAATTGAGGCAGATTTTGCGTTACATTGGTTCGTGTGATGGTGATATGGAAAAGGGATCACTTCGTTGTGATGCAAATGTTTCTGTCCGCCTAAAAGGCAGTAGTACATTTGGCACTCGTTGTGAAATAAAAAATCTGAACTCGATACGTTATATTGTGCAAGCTATAGACTATGAAATACAAAGACAAATTGAAATTTTAGAAAGTGGAGAAGAAATAAGTCAAGATACCTTATTGTTTGACGTTGCTTCGGGAAAAACAAAAGTGATGAGAAGCAAAGAGGATGCAAGCGATTATAGATACTTCCCTGAGCCTGATTTATTACCTGTTGAGGTAAGCCAGGATAAAATTGATTTAATTCAATCATCTTTGCCCGAGTTGCCAGATCAAAAAAAGCTGCGATACATTGAGGAATTGGGTATCAATGAATACGATGCAAACGTCATTACCTCCGATAAAGCAATTGCTGATTATTTTGAGGAATTGATAAAAAAACATGATTCAAAGCTCGCCGTTACCTGGTTAACCGTAGAGCTTTTTGGTCGTTTGAATAAAGCAGGTATTGATATTGTGAGCTCCCCAATCAAAGCAAATGCTTTGTCCGAACTCTTAGATTTTATCGTTGATGGAACAATCTCTGCTAAACTTGGCAAGCAGGTATTCGATAGTATGTTTGAAACTGGCAAACCTGCATCTTTAATTATAGAAGAGCAAGACCTAAAACAAATAACCGATAGAGGTCAAATATCAGGAGTTATCGACACAATCGTCAATAACAACCAAGATAAAGTTCAAGAATACAAAAGCGGTAAAACAAAGTTATACGGATTCTTTGTCGGCGAAGTTATGAAACTTACCAAAGGAAAAGCCAGCCCTGATGTGGTGAATTCAATTTTGAGTGAGAGATTAAGTAATTAGTCACATTTTTTTATTTACATAACAGCACATCTCGTAGATATTCCAAGGTCTTTGTTACGATATCTGTATATCATGACATATAACTTTTTTACCATTTGTTGGTACTATTTTTAAAATTATGTGAGGTTGAGGATGCCTGAAACTTATCCTGCTTGGGGAAGAAAGCGGTCTCTTCATGGTGATATCTACCAACTAAAGTGGGTAATGCTGCTTCTCAAACGTGCAGTAGATGTTGGATATTCTTTCCGTTTAGCTACAGAAATGGAATCAGCTACGGGTTTTGATGATATTGTTTTTCAGGATAGGAAAAATGAAAAAATAGTACATAGGTTTATACAAAACAAACACAAGCAAAATGAATGCGAAAAAATCGGTGTAGGTAAATTGCTTTCAAAAAATAAAAGTGGTGAATTTAGCGTTCCAAAATATTTTGTTTCATATCTAAAGATTAAAATTAATCCAGATTTTGCAGATGGTGACCTAAAGGACTTTACTATCTGTACTAATATCGGTTTCGATCTAGCTCAAAGTGCAACACAAAATACAATAAAAAAGTTGAAAGCAAAAACTTCGGGACCAAACAAGGGAATAGAAATTGCAGTTGAAGTAATAAGCACTAGTGATATTTTTTTTAAATACGGCGGTACGAGATACAAGTTCTCTTGTACTCACGATAACATGATTTCAATAGTGCAACCGGCATTTAAGAGTGCTGTAAAAGAAGCAATAGAAGAATTGGAAAAGGAGATAAAAGAACTTCAAGGTAAATCAGATCAAAACTCAAAAAGAAAATTGGAAAGAAATCAGGTATGGCAACGTGAGTTTGAGCGAATGACAAATGAAGGCAAGTTAGAAGAGAATATAAGGGAATTTTTTGATAAATTAGTATTTGCAGTAGATCAACCTAACGAGATAAAACTAGCGGAAATCATTGAGAATGAGTTGGGAAAAGAATTTAATAATCTCGATAAAAAGAACGTTTATAGTCGCTTTCTGGTAGAAGTTCTGGATTGGATGAAAGCAAGAGAGGGAAAGTTTCTATCACATGAAGAAATAAAGGAGTTTTTTGAAAAAATAAGAGAGGAAATTTTAGGAGCGATTTGGTTTGATGTAAGAGGTCCAGTCAGACTATTTACAGGAAGAGATGAGGAATTGGGAATGCTACATGATTCGCTACAACGCGATCCCAAAGGTGCTGTAATTTCATACATAACGTCTATTAGTGGTCCTGGGGGGATGGGAAAAAGCCAGTTAGCTAGAAAATATGCTTGTAAATATAGAAGATATTATGACGGCAATGTTATATGGATAGACGCTGAAAACTTTGAAGCTATGAAAGATTCTTTCTTAAGGTTAGCTAGAGATAGATTAGGTATTTCTTCTAAAGATAAGTATGGAAACGACAAAACGATAGAAACTATTGTTAGAGAAGTATATGCTTTCTTCGCAAGAAGGAGGAGCCTGTTCATTTTCGATAACGTTCAAGAGTACAAAAAGATAAGTAAATTTTTGCCATTTTCTTTATCTCCTGATCTTAACAAGCCTCATATTTTGATTACCTCGCATGATCAGGAACTGGAAAAGGGAATAGACGTTATAAAGCTAGGAGAATTGGAACAAAGAGACGCTATAGAGTTTGTTAAAAAAGGATTTAATATACTAAAAAAAGATAAATCGCAAGATCGGGAGATAGAAAATTTGGTAAGAAGGTTGCAATGCTTTCCTTTAGCTATACAACAAGCAATGTCATATATTGAAGATCAGAGAATAATAGAGGAGTTTAAAATTAGTGATTACCTAAAAGAGTATGAAAAGAAAGCTAAGAAGTTGCTTAAGTCTAAAATATTTCAAGGAATTGATAACGACTATACTAAAACAACTTTTACAGCTTGGGAAGTTACGATGGATAAAGTAAGAAGTGATGAACAATATGGACCGTTAGCTTCAGAGATTTTAGATGTTTTGGCTTATTTTGCACCTGATAAAATCGCTAGAGAAATATTCTTAAATTCGGTAAGTGATTATAAGAAAAAGCAGTTAAAGCTAGCCATCCGTTTACTTGTGAGATATTCCATGGTGGGCGGTGAACAAAACCAAAGTGTATTAAATGTCCATAGGTTAGTACAGGAAGTAACTGAATTAAATTTACAAAAGGAAGGCCGAGAAGAAGAAGTTCTCAGAAAAGCCCTAGAATTAATAAATAGTGGTAATATAGTAAAAGATAGTACAATTCATGTTGCATCTATTTGGGGATATGCAAGTAAATATGGTAAATTGATTGATGACTTTTATTTCAGCTCATCTTATGTACATGGAGAACCGCTTTTTATAAAGAAAAGTGCACCTTTACACTTCCTTGCTGTAAGTGGTGATTATGAAGCAATTAGTGCAATAATAACACATATAGAAAGACATTACCCAGGTGAATTGGTAAAAACTGTTAATGTTAAGGACAATCTCGGTCAAACTCCGTTACACCACGCTTCTTATAATGGAAATTTGAGAGTAGTAGAGTATCTTATTAGTAAAGGTGCTGATATTAATGTTAGAAGCGAAAATGACTGGGTTCCATTGCACTATGCTTCTAGGAGTGGAGTACTAGCTGTAGTGGAGCATCTTATTAGTAAAGGTGCCGATGTTAATGCTAGAAGCAAAGATGACTGGGTTCCGTTACACCTGGCTGCTTGTATTGGAGAGCTAGATGTGGTGAAGTGCCTAATTAACAAAGGTGCTGATGTTAATTGTAATAGTTCAGACTTGATCTGACAGGCGAACAAAGTAAGATAAAAATATGAATAAATTTTAAAGGAGTGTCAGATATGAGTACAACACAAGAAAAAATACTAAAACCAAAGTTGGGATTGCTAGAACTTGCAAAGCAATTAGGAAATGTATCACAGGCGTGTAAGGTAATGGGATATTCAAGGGATACATTTTACCGCTTCAAAGAACTGTATGAAAAAGGAGGAGAAGAGGCTTTACACGAGATAAGCAAAAGCAAGCCATTATATGCAAATAGGGTATCGGAGGATATAGAAAAAGCAGTAATTGAAATAGCAATAGAATTTCCAGCGTATGGACAAGAAAGAGCAGCAAACGAACTGAAAAAGAGAGGAATTCTCATCTCTGCAAGTGGAATAAGATCAGTGTGGCAAAGAAACGATCTTGAGAATTTCAAAAAGAGGTTAAAGGCATTAGAAGCAAAAGTAGCTCAAGATGGCATTATCTTAACAGAAGAGCAGATAACAGCTCTAGAGAAGGCTAAGTGTAATAGTTCAGACTTGATCTGACAGGCGAACAAAGTAAGATAAAAATATGAATAAATTTTAAAGGAGTGTCAGATATGAGTACAACACAAGAAAAAATACTAAAACCAAAGTTGGGATTGCTAGAACTTGCAAAGCAATTAGGAAATGTATCACAGGCGTGTAAGGTAATGGGATATTCAAGGGATACATTTTACCGCTTCAAAGAACTGTATGAAAAAGGAGGAGAAGAGGCTTTACACGAGATAAGCAAAAGCAAGCCATTATATGCAAATAGGGTATCGGAGGATATAGAAAAAGCAGTAATTGAAATAGCAATAGAATTTCCAGCGTATGGACAAGAAAGAGCAGCAAACGAACTGAAAAAGAGAGGAATTCTCATCTCTGCAAGTGGAATAAGATCAGTGTGGCAAAGAAACGATCTTGAGAATTTCAAAAAGAGGTTAAAGGCATTAGAAGCAAAAGTAGCTCAAGATGGCATTATCTTAACAGAAGAGCAGATAACAGCTCTAGAGAAGGCTAAGGAAGAAAAAGAGGCCCATGGAGAAATTGAAACAGAACATCCAGGATACTTGGGTAGCCAAGATAGCTATTATGTGGGTAATATCAAAGGTATTGGACGAATTTACCAACAAACCTTTGTTGATACCTACTCTAGAGTTGCTTTTGCTAAGCTTTATACAGAAAGGACTGCTATTACAGCTGCAGACCTTCTCAATGATAGGGTGATACCGTTTTTTGATGAACAGAAAGTATCATTGCTACGCATTTTGACGGATCGTGGTACAGAGTACTGTGGCAGACCTGAAAATCACGCTTACCAGCTGTATTTGGGGGTAGAAAATATTGATCATTCTCGAACCAAAGCTCGTTCTCCACAAACTAATGGCATCTGTGAAAGGTTCCACAGAACTATGCAAGATGAATGCTACAATATTATCTTCAGAAAGAAAATTTACACCTCTTTGGCAGAGCTTCAGCTAGATGTAGACCATTGGGTGCATTCTTACAATAGATCTCGACCGCATTCAGGTAAATATTGCTATGGTAAGACACCTATGCAAACCTTTTTTGATAGTATGCATATTGCTTATCAGAAAAATATTGATAGCATTAAACAGGATGCTGATTTTGGTTTTGACTTTGTCAATTCTTCTGTCAGTTAATTCACGCCTGTCAGATCAAGTCTGAACTATTACAACTAAGTTTAAGACAACGTATTAAGGCTGAATTGAAAATTGCAGGCATGAAACCGAAGAGAAAGATTGTTTTTTCAACGAGTAAAGGGATCATATAATGATAAAAATCGTTGAAAGGAACCGTATGACAAAAATTATAGCAAAAGAATATACAGAATTTTTAGAGCAGCTCAAAGAACAGATTGCTACTAGTCGTTATAAAGCAGCACTAGCAGTAAATAGCAAGCTTATTGTGCTTTACCACCATATTGGTACAGAGATCTTAAAGCGGCAAAAAGAACATGGCTGGGGTGCAAAGATCATTGATCAACTCAGTCGTGATTTAAGAGATGCTTTTCCTGACATGAAGGGATTTAGCATTCAAAATCTAAAATATATGAGGAGATTTGCAGAAGAATATAGAGAAAACGAAATTCGTCAACAAGCTGTTGACCAATTACCTTGGGGACACAATATCGTAATAATGTACGAAATAAAAAATAAAGAGGAAAGATTTTGGTATATTAAAAAATCATGTGAATGCGGATGGTCTCGGAATATCTTATCCATGCAAATTGAAACAAACTTGTATAAACGCGAAGGAAAAGCAATCACAAATTTTGGTGATAAGCTTCCGTCACCTCAATCAGATTTAGCGCAGCAAACACTGAAGAATCCTTATGTATTTGATTTTTTGAGTCTTGGTAAGAAAGCTCATGAACGGGAGGTAGAAAAAGCTCTTGTAGCTCACATAGAACGTTTTCTTTTAGAGCTTGGTGAAGGGTTTGCATTTTTAGGAAGGCAGTACCATTTAAGGGTTGGAGACAGAGATTTCTATTTGGACTTGCTCTTTTATCATATTAAGCTTCGCTGCTATATTGTAATTGAGTTAAAGGCAGGTAAATTTAGGCCAGAGTATACTGGAAAGATGAATTTTTATCTCTCAGCAGTTGACGATTTATTAAGACAATCAGGTGATAATCCATCAATTGGTCTTATTCTCTACCGCTCTAAAGTTGGTGTTATAGCCGAGTACGCATTACGTGATATAAATAAACCGATAGGCCTTGCTGAATATCGAATAACTGAAAACCTACCAGAAGAGATAAAAACAGCGCTACCAACAATAGAAGAGCTAGAGGCTGAATTATTGAAAATTTCAGATAAGGAAAAGTAATGCTATTAAAATCGTTCAAACAACTATTTAGTAAGCCAAAAATCAAAAGTTCAGCCTGGGATGGAGCAGGTTCAGGAAGAAGATTTTTTCACTTTCAACCAGAGTTAGGAAGTATAAATAGCCTACTTTCTCAAAGCCTTGAGCACTTGCGTAGTAGATCACGTGATATGGTGAGAAAAAATCCATATGCAGCAAATATCATTGATACGATAGTAAGTAACTCTATTGGAACAGGAATAAAACCACAATCAAAAGCAAGAGATGGAGAATTTCGAAAGAAGGTGCAAGAATTATGGCTAAGATGGACAGATGAAGCAGACAGTAACGGAATAAGTGATTTTTATGGATTACAAGCTCTAGTATGCAGAAGTATGATAGAGGGAGGAGAATGTTTTGTACGTTTAAGAACAAGAAAGCTAGAGGATAGATTTTCTGTACCTCTGCAATTGCAAGTACTTGAGTCTGAACATTTAGACAATAAAACAAATCAAACTTTAGCAAATGGTAATGTAATAAGAAACGGGATTGAGTTTAACAAGCTTGGGCAAAGAGAGGCATATTACTTATTTAGAGAACATCCAGGCGAAGGCTCATTTGGAGAATCAGTGAGAGTACCAGCAAACGATGTTTTACATATCTATAAACCACTAAGACCTGGGCAAATTAGAGGAGAGCCATGGCTTTCTAATATACTACTAAAGCTCTATGAGCTTGATCAATACGATGATGCGGAGCTGGTGAGAAAAAAGACAGCAGCGATGTTTGCAGGGTTTATTACAAGGCTCGATCCTGAAGCAAATATTTTAGGAGAAGGTGAAAGTAATGAGCAAGGAGTAGCACTATCAGGTTTAGAGCCTGGAACAATGCAGCTTTTAGACCCAGGAGAGGACATAAAATTTTCAGAGCCATCAGATGTTGGAGGAAGTTATGAAGCATTCATGAGACAGCAACTGAGGGCAATAGCAATAGGTACAGGAATAACATATGAGCAGCTAACAGGAGATTTAACAGGTGTTAATTATTCATCCATTCGAGCAGGGCTGATAGAGTTTCGCAGAAGGTGTGCAATGTTACAGCATAACGTGATAGTGTTCCAGTTTTGTAGACCTATTTGGAATAGATGGCTGGAATTAGCTGTAATAGTTCAGACTTGATCTGACAGGCGTGAATTAACTGACAGAAGAATTGACAAAGTCAAAACCAAAATCAGCATCCTGTTTAATGCTATCAATATTTTTCTGATAAGCAATATGCATACTATCAAAAAAGGTTTGCATAGGTGTCTTACCATAGCAATATTTACCTGAATGCGGTCGAGATCTATTGTAAGAATGCACCCAATGGTCTACATCTAGCTGAAGCTCTGCCAAAGAGGTGTAAATTTTCTTTCTGAAGATAATATTGTAGCATTCATCTTGCATAGTTCTGTGGAACCTTTCACAGATGCCATTAGTTTGTGGAGAACGAGCTTTGGTTCGAGAATGATCAATATTTTCTACCCCCAAATACAGCTGGTAAGCGTGATTTTCAGGTCTGCCACAGTACTCTGTACCACGATCCGTCAAAATGCGTAGCAATGATACTTTCTGTTCATCAAAAAACGGTATCACCCTATCATTGAGAAGGTCTGCAGCTGTAATAGCAGTCCTTTCTGTATAAAGCTTAGCAAAAGCAACTCTAGAGTAGGTATCAACAAAGGTTTGTTGGTAAATTCGTCCAATACCTTTGATATTACCCACATAATAGCTATCTTGGCTACCCAAGTATCCTGGATGTTCTGTTTCAATTTCTCCATGGGCCTCTTTTTCTTCCTTAGCCTTCTCTAGAGCTGTTATCTGCTCTTCTGTTAAGATAATGCCATCTTGAGCTACTTTTGCTTCTAATGCCTTTAACCTCTTTTTGAAATTCTCAAGATCGTTTCTTTGCCACACTGATCTTATTCCACTTGCAGAGATGAGAATTCCTCTCTTTTTCAGTTCGTTTGCTGCTCTTTCTTGTCCATACGCTGGAAATTCTATTGCTATTTCAATTACTGCTTTTTCTATATCCTCCGATACCCTATTTGCATATAATGGCTTGCTTTTGCTTATCTCGTGTAAAGCCTCTTCTCCTCCTTTTTCATACAGTTCTTTGAAGCGGTAAAATGTATCCCTTGAATATCCCATTACCTTACACGCCTGTGATACATTTCCTAATTGCTTTGCAAGTTCTAGCAATCCCAACTTTGGTTTTAGTATTTTTTCTTGTGTTGTACTCATATCTGACACTCCTTTAAAATTTATTCATATTTTTATCTTACTTTGTTCGCCTGTCAGATCAAGTCTGAACTATTACAAATTAGCAGTACTGTGTGGAGAACTCCGTATAGATGAAAAAGTAGTAAAAGCAGCGAAAGAAGAAGTAAAATGGATACCACAGGGATTTGATTGGGTGGATCCACTGAAAGATCAGCAAGCACAGCAAATGGCAGTAAGAAATGGCTTCAAAAGTCGATCAGAGGTAGTATCAGAAATGGGTTATGATGTAGAAGAAATTGATCAAGAAATAGCAGAAGATCAAAAGCGTGCAAATAGTCTCAACTTAATGTTTGACTCTGATTGTAAAGGATTATGATGCTCTTAGGAAAACCATTAATGCTTGAACCAAGGAGTTTTGAGCTATTGTCATTAAACAATCAAAAACATCCCACGTTTAAAAACATAAAGCACTCCATCAAAAGTAGCGTAGAAAGAACTGCAATTATAGCAATACATGGAATCTTGACTAAAAAACCAGGTGCGTTTGATGAAATGCTCGGGATGACATCATATGAGCAAATAGAAGAACAAATTAAACAAGCATTAGCAGATAGTAGCATAGAGACAATTATGCTGGAAATAGATAGCCCCGGAGGAGAGGTAAACGGTATATTTGACCTAGCTGACTTTATTTATGAATCAAGAGGAAAAAAGAGGATAATAGCGATAGCAAATGATGATGCATACTCTGCTGCATATGCTATAGCTTCAAGCGCTGAGAAGGTATTTGTGAGCAGAACTTCTGGTGTTGGCAGTATTGGAGTAATAGCAAGTCATATAGATCAAAGTAGATTTGATGAAAAGCAAGGTATTAAGTACACCACAATCTTTGCTGGTAGTCGAAAGAATGATTTAAACCCACATGAGCCAATGACGTCTGAAAGTCTGGGAAGCTTACAAAAAGAAGTAGACCGACTATATGAAATGTTTGTGCAGCTGATAGCAAGGAACAGAGGTCTTTCAATTGAAAAGATTCGATCAACAGAGGCAGGGCTATATTTTGGGGAGAAAGCAGTAGAAATAGGCCTTGCAGACGGAATGACAATTCTTTCATCTATTAATAAAAACAGGAGTATTACTATGAATGAACAAACTACAAATGACCTAGAAACTGATAATTTAACCAAGTATCGTACTGAAGTTCTTGAATTAATACGTTTATGTAATTTATCGAAGATGCCAGAAAAGATAGGAGAATTTATTGAGCAAAGCGTAAGTGTTGAGCAAGCCAGGGAAGTTTTAATGGAACTGCTAGCAGAGCGAACGAAGAAGACAGAAATACTGAGTGCAATACCACAGAATTCAGGAGAAGATTTAATGATACAGGTAGCAAGAAGTCGTAGGAGTTAAAGTATTTTTATAACCGCCGTATATAGCATTGATAAAAGCGGCGGTAAGTAGTTAAGGAGAGAAATTTATGAGTTGTATAATCGAACAAAATAATCTAGGTGACTTATTAAAGTATGAGGCATCAAGTCTATATTCAAGAGACCAAATAACGGTAGCTAAAGGTCAAAATATCAAACTTGGTGCAGTAGTTGCCAAAAAGACGGACGATGGTTTTATTAGGGTACTTAATCCAGCTGGAACAGATGGCACACAAATAGCGATAGGTGTGATAACAAGCGATGTAAATAACAAAGATGGAGATACTAAAGCAATAATAATTACTCGTATTGCCCTTCTTGCGGATCATGCAGTTGTATGGCCAGCAAATATCACTGAAGAACAGAAAGCTGAAGCAATAAAGCAACTTGAAGGACGAGGAATCATTATCCGTAAAGCGGCCTAAAGCTATATTAAACAATAAAAAACACAAAGGGGGAAAAGAAAAAATGCAAAATCCATTTACAAATCCAGCATTTAGTATGACGGCACTAACAAATGCGATGAATATATTGCCGATAAATTATGGACGAGTTGAAAATTTAAATTTATTTCCAAGTAGGTCAGTAAGATTTAGACATATTACCATAGAAGAACATAATGGAGTTTTAAGCCTATTGCCAACGCAAATTCCAGGAGCACCAGCAACAGTAGGAAAACGTGGCAAAAGAAAGGTAAGAACATTTACGATTCCACATATTCCACATGATGATGTAGTGTTACCAGAGGAAGTACAGGGAATAAGGGCATTTGGATCAGAGAGTGAACTTAAAGCGCTGGCAGATGTAATAACTGATCATTTGCAGCTAATGAGAAACAAACATGCGATAACATTAGAACATTTGCGGATGGGAGCGCTGAAAGGAATAATTTTAGATGCTGATGGCAGTGAATTATTAAATCTGTACAACGAATTTGAAATCACACCAAAAGTAGTAAATTTTGCACTAGGAACAGCAACAACAGATGTAAAACGTAAGTGTCTGGAAGTACTCCGGCATATAGAAGATAATCTAAGTGGTGAATATATGACAGGAGTTCATGCCTTGGTAAGCCCTGAGTTTTTTGATGCACTAACTTCTCATGCTAAAGTAAAAGAAGCATATGAAAGATGGCAAGAAGGAGCAGCGCTAAGGAACGATATGAGATCAGGATTTACGTTTTGTGGAATAACATTTGAGGAATACAGAGGACAAGCAACTGATCCTGAAGGAACGGTGAGAAGATTTATTGAGAAAGATACAGGGCACTGTTTTCCACTAGGAACAGCAAGTACATTTACAACATATTTTGCACCAGCAGATTTTAATGAGACAGTAAATACTCTTGGACAGCCACTATATGCAAAACAAGAACCAAGGAGGTTTGATAGAGGAACAGATTTACATACGCAGTCAAATCCATTGCCAATGTGCCATAGACCTGGCGTATTAGTAAAAGTCGCTATAGCTTAACATACTGGTAGAGTAATTACAAGTTGGTGAGGCACAGAAAGACTCTACCGGTATGCGCTTTCTTAGCATGTAAAGGTTAGTATATCAAAAAGAAATATGCAAGCATCGAACAGACGAAATCTGTCAAATCAGAAAGAAACACACAAATTTAAGTTTTTAGTAGTTTTCAAGTATAGTTGTACAGGGAGCGCCTTTGCAGTTATGACCGACATTTTCAATGGTGCCTAAGTGCCCGTATGCAAGCATGGTTTTGGAAGGAACGGTCAAATCATTGATGGAGTCATTTAGACTACCTCGGTTAGGAGATTGTACTATCAACCGTTCCAAGCTGAAGCGTTTCCCTATTACAAATTATATGCAGGAGTTACCATGAAAAAAGCAAAAAGTAAATTAGAAATAGTGAATCCTAATGCAGCAGGAATAGACATTGGTTCAGCTGTACACTATGTGTGTGTACCTGAAGGAAGAGATGAACAACGCGTTCAGAAATTTGGCTGCTTTACTGAAGACCTTCATAACTTAGCACAGTGGTTGAAAAAGTGTAAAGTTACAACAGTAGCTATGGAATCAACAGGAGTATATTGGATTCCTTTATTTCAAATACTTGAGTCATACAAATTCGAGGTAAGATTGGTAAATGCACGGCATGTAAAGAATGTACCTGGTAGGAAGTCTGACGTTCAAGATTGCCAATGGCTCCAACAACTGCATAGCTACGGACTGCTTCATGGATCGTTTAGGCCAGATAATCAGATGTGTGTATTGCGCAGTTACGTGCGGCAACGCAAAAATCTCACTGAAAGTGCATCTACACATATTCTGCGTATGCAGAAGGCATTAATTCAAATGAATATACAATTACACAAGGTTATTAGTCATATTACTGGGATAACTGGTATGAAAATCATTGAAGCTATAATTGAAGGCGAAAGAGATTCTGAAAAATTGGCAGAATTCAGGGACGTGCGAATGAAAAATGATCAGTCTACTATTGCAAAAGCGTTAGCTGGTGACTATAGAGAGGAACACTTATTCACGCTAAAGCAAGAATTTGAACTATATAATATTTATCAAGAAAAAATAGCAGAATGTGATAGAAATATTGAAGCCTATTATAAAACGTTTGAAACAAAGTCTTGTGAAAGCAAACAGCTAAGTAAGCAAAAGAATAAAAATAGCAAAAGTAAGCCAAGCTTTGCTTTGTATGAGGAACTGCACCGAATAACTGGTATGGATTTCACTAAAATTCCTGGATTTGATGTATTAAGTTGTAATAGTTCAGACTTGATCTGACAGGCGAACAAAGTAAGATAAAAATATGAATAAATTTTAAAGGAGTGTCAGATATGAGTACAACACAAGAAAAAATACTAAAACCAAAGTTGGGATTGCTAGAACTTGCAAAGCAATTAGGAAATGTATCACAGGCGTGTAAGGTAATGGGATATTCAAGGGATACATTTTACCGCTTCAAAGAACTGTATGAAAAAGGAGGAGAAGAGGCTTTACACGAGATAAGCAAAAGCAAGCCATTATATGCAAATAGGGTATCGGAGGATATAGAAAAAGCAGTAATTGAAATAGCAATAGAATTTCCAGCGTATGGACAAGAAAGAGCAGCAAACGAACTGAAAAAGAGAGGAATTCTCATCTCTGCAAGTGGAATAAGATCAGTGTGGCAAAGAAACGATCTTGAGAATTTCAAAAAGAGGTTAAAGGCATTAGAAGCAAAAGTAGCTCAAGATGGCATTATCTTAACAGAAGAGCAGATAACAGCTCTAGAGAAGGCTAAGGAAGAAAAAGAGGCCCATGGAGAAATTGAAACAGAACATCCAGGATACTTGGGTAGCCAAGATAGCTATTATGTGGGTAATATCAAAGGTATTGGACGAATTTACCAACAAACCTTTGTTGATACCTACTCTAGAGTTGCTTTTGCTAAGCTTTATACAGAAAGGACTGCTATTACAGCTGCAGACCTTCTCAATGATAGGGTGATACCGTTTTTTGATGAACAGAAAGTATCATTGCTACGCATTTTGACGGATCGTGGTACAGAGTACTGTGGCAGACCTGAAAATCACGCTTACCAGCTGTATTTGGGGGTAGAAAATATTGATCATTCTCGAACCAAAGCTCGTTCTCCACAAACTAATGGCATCTGTGAAAGGTTCCACAGAACTATGCAAGATGAATGCTACAATATTATCTTCAGAAAGAAAATTTACACCTCTTTGGCAGAGCTTCAGCTAGATGTAGACCATTGGGTGCATTCTTACAATAGATCTCGACCGCATTCAGGTAAATATTGCTATGGTAAGACACCTATGCAAACCTTTTTTGATAGTATGCATATTGCTTATCAGAAAAATATTGATAGCATTAAACAGGATGCTGATTTTGGTTTTGACTTTGTCAATTCTTCTGTCAGTTAATTCACGCCTGTCAGATCAAGTCTGAACTATTACATGTTAATGCTAATGCTACAAAGCCACTTTATTATGGAACTCCATTACACTTAGCTGCATACCACGGAAAATTGAATATCACAAAGTGCCTAGTTAGTGAGGGTGCTGATGTTAATGCGAGGGATGGGAATAACTGCACTTCTGTCCATAGAGCTGCTTACAGTGGAAAATTGGATGTAGTAGAGTACCTTATTAGTAAAGGTGCTGACCTTAATACTGAGGATGGAGATGGCAATATTCCGTTACATAAAGCCGTCCAGAATGGGAAATTAAATGTGATAGAATACTTCGTTGGCAAGGGTGCTGATGTTAATGCTAAAAACAGATATGACTGGACTTTGTTACATTGGGCTGCTTATAACGGCCAGTTGGATATAGTGAGATATTTAATCAATAAAGGTGCTGAGATTAATGCTAAAAGTTGGTCTAATGACACTCCGTTGCACCTAGCCGTATGTAGCGGAGTGTTGGATGCGGTAAAGTGTCTTGTTGGTAAAGGTGCTGAGGTTAAGAGGTTGTCCGGAAACAAGTAAAAGGCTATAATATCTGAAATTTTAGTACGGGGTAAAGATGAGAAAAAAGTATCCAACAGATCTAAGCGAAAGGGAATGGGCAAGAATAGAAAAACACTTCAGAGTATCATACAAGAAAGGAGGAAGGCCGCCAAAGTATAGCAAAAGAGAAATATTAGAAGCAATTTTCTATGTATTGCGTACAGGGTGTCAATGGCGGTATTTACCAAATGATTTTCCGCTATGGAAGACTGTGTATGAGCAGTTCAGGCAATGGAAGAAGCAGGGAATTTTTGAGAAAATGAATTATGAAATTACAAAATATAGTAGAAGAAAAATAGGAAGGAATGAGCAGCCGAGTGCCTGTATAGTAGATAGTCAATCTGTAAAGACTACAGAAAAGGGGGGATCAAAGGCTATGATGGAAGTAAAAAAGTAAAGGGTAGAAAAAGGCATATAATTACAGACACTCAGGGTTTTATACTAGGTTGTTACGTAGGCGCTGCTAACGAAAATGATAGAGATGGTATTAAAATAGCATTAAACAATATGAGAACAAAATATACTAAAGTTAAAAAAATGTGGGCTGACATGGGATACCAAGGAAGAAATTTAAAGAATCACATAAAGGAAGAATATGACATAGATATTGAAATTGTTAAAAGGCCTCCATGTAGATTTTGGGTGCACAAAGATACGCCACCTGAGCTACTACCAACAAGAGAACAAGGGTTTAAAGTACAGCCAAGAAGATGGGTTGTAGAAAGGACTTTTGCTTGGGTTAATAGGAATAGAAGGCTATCGAAGGAGTATGATTTACTCACAACATCCACTGAGAATTTCATATACCTAGCTATGAGTAGGGTTATGTTAAAGAGGGAATATGCTTGAATTTACTAGTTTCCGGACAACCTCTAATGCTAAAAGCAGGTATGGAGGCACTACATTGTGCTTAGCTGCTATGACGGGAAATGTTGACATAGCTAAGGTGCTACTAAAACACAACGCAGACATTAACACCAAAAATAATGAAGGAAGAACAGCATTACATTATGCTGCTAAATATAATCACCAAGAGCTTGTGGAATTACTTTTAGCTCATGGTGCATCCTATGACTACTAGAAATTTTGCATTTAATTTATAGCTCCGCTTCTGTCAGAGCATAAGATGACAGAAGTGGGCTTTAATAACTGTAGTACTATAGCTGTTATACTCCAAAAGTAAGTATTAGATATAACAAATAGAAGAAATTAGATAGAATGATTAAAGGGGCAAGAATATAAAGGTTTAACTTGAAATAACCTGATAAAATTTGAATCACACTTCCAAGTGCTGGCACCCACGAAAGTAATAAAGTTGCAAAAATTAGCAAATTTTTTGTAACTTTTGGCATTGTATATCCGTTTTCTAATTTGTGGTATGATTTTCGTATAGAGATTGTTATTTTACCTAAGTACCAATTAACTATTCCACCAAGACTTGATCCTAGTACTCCAAAAAATAACATCAGTAGTGGAGTGTGATACGACCTGAAATAAAGCATGGTATTGAACACAAAACCTTGATGTATGGGTAAGACTAATGATGATACTAGACTATCTGTGAATAACAGGAAGTAGTTTTCCATATGAATTTACCAGGTTGTTGTACCATCTTCATTGTCAGAAATTGTAACCCCTATTTGTTTCAACTGGTCCCTTATTTTGTCTGCAGTATTATAATCTTTATTTTGTTTTGCTGCTCTTCTTAAATCTATCAATCTTTCTATTTCTTGATGACTCACACCAGCAGTAAACCACTCTTGATAACTTGACTCAAGAAGACCAATAAATCTGGCACTCTTAACAAAACTCTCAGTTAATTTAAGCTTTTCACTTTCATTACTCATTTTGTTAATTTTTGCAGCCATTTCATGTAATATAGCTAGAGCTTCAGGGATGTTTAAGTCGTTTTTTAAAGCGTCTATAAAATCTTTAGAAATCTCTGCGTTACTTTCATCAATATTTGTTGTATCTAAACCACGTGATAATCGATTAAATTTATTTAAGGTTTCCTGTGCATCAGAAATAACGTTTTCTGTCCAATCAAGTGGTTTTCTGTAGTGAGTTTTGAGCAGTGCATAGCGTATTACTTCACCCTTTATTCCACTATCTAGCAAATCCCTTACTTTGACTATATTAAATAAGGACTTGCTCATTTTCTCTTCATTTACTGTAAGAAAACCGTTATGTATCCAGTATTTTGCAAACATTGATCCAGCAAATGCAGACTTACTCTGTGCAATTTCATTTTCATGGTGAGGAAATTGTAAATCTATGCCGCCACCATGAATATCAAAATCTTTGCCAAGGTAAGCATATGACATTGCTGAGCATTCTATATGCCATCCAGGTCTGCCCTCTCCCCATGGGCTATTCCAATAACTTGAAAGTTTGTAGTCAATATCATTTGCAGGCTTCCACAGCACAAAATCTCCCGGGTGCTTTTTATTTTCATTAACTTCAACTCTGCTACCTGGAACCAATTCATCAGTTTTTTTTCCTGATAAAGCACCATATTCATGGTAAGATTCTATATTAAAATACACATGTTTGTCAGATTCATAAGCGTGGCCTGATTGCAGCAAATGTTCAATTAATTTTATAATATAATCTACGTTTTTCGTTGCTTTTGGCTCGTGTGTTGGCTCTGCACAATTTATGCTTCTCATATCTTCATGAAAAGCCTTGGTGTAATATGTGCTGATACTTTCTATGTTGCTATTTTTTTCACTTGCTGCATTAATTATCTTATCATCAATGTCGGTTATGTTACGCACATAGGTAACTTTGCCATAACAAAACTTAAGTAGCTGAAATAACACATCATACACAACAACAGACCGTGCATTGCCTATATGTGCTGTGTCATATACTGTTGGTCCGCAAACATACATTTTCACATGATCTTTATCGATAGGTGTAAAAAGCTCCTTTTTTTTTGTTAAGGTGTTGTAAAGCCTAACCATATACGAAGCTTTTGAGAAAAGAAAATGCCCCAATGATAAGTTGTGGCCCTTTGACTACTACAACAAGAGTAAGCAATAGCCCACACAATGATATTAAAACTCCCAATATGGATAGAAACCCATCTTTACTCATAATGCCAAGCGAAATAAGAGTCGTACCAATTGCAGGAATGAAGTTAGTAAGAGGCAATGGAAGAGCTATCGATAATGCAGAAAGCAACATTACAAAAGCTAAAATCTTTTCACCGGGCCCATAGAAAATAAAAGACATTCTTGGTTTCATGAACTTTTCTATTTTTTTTAATGCTGGAGAAGTTTTCTCTACCACAAAAGCTAGTGTTGAACGCTGAAAAGACCTTCTTTCCAACCAATGCGGCATCCAAGGAGAATCAAATCCAAATAGAAGCTGCAGTGAGAATAAGATTAAAGGTATAGAAAGAATAGTTGTATAACCAGGTGGAACCGGTATAGGCACCGATAGCGGCAAGGAGAAGATGATTATTAAAATACCAAAACCACGCTCATGCAAAGCTGTTTTAATGTCAAACAAAGTTACTTTATCGCTATCATTGTTATTGGTATCTGCAACTTCTTTTAGAATATCAGAAGCTAATTTATCACTTTTAGTCAACTTATCATTTTTTGACACGAAAAACCTTTGATAAAAATAATTCTTAACACAATTATTGTTTTATTTCAATATGCATTATTCATTTTGCGCTAGTAATTCGTTCTTTTGTTAAAGTGTTGTAAAGCTTTTAAGAAGAGAAAGTGCTCCGGTTATAAGTTGTGGTCCTTTGACTATTACAACAAGAGTAAGCAACAACGCGCACAATGATACTAAAACTCCCAATATGGATAGAAACCCGTCTTTACTCATAATGCTAAGTGAAATAAGAGTTGTGCCAATTGCAGGAAGGAAGTGAGTAAAAGGTAATGGAAGAGCTATTATTATTGCACAAAGCAACATCATAAAAGCCAGAATCTTCTCACCAGGCCCATAGAAAATGAAAGACAGTCTTGGCTTCATGAATTTTTCTATTTTTTCTAATACAGGGGAAGTTTTCTCTACCACAAGAGCTAGTGTTGAACGCTGAAAAGATCTTCTTTCTAGCCAACTGGGCATCCAAGGAGAATCAAATCCAAATAGAAGCTGCAGTGAGAATAAGATTAAAGGTATAGAAAGAATAGTTGTATAACCAGGTGGAACCGGTATAGGCACCGATAGCGGCAAGGAGAAGATGATTATTAAAATACCAAAACCGCGCTCATGCAAAGCTGTTTTAATGTCAAACAAAGTTACTTTATTGCTATCATTGTTATTGGTATCTGCAACCTCTTTTAGAATATCAGAAGCTAGTTTTTTATCTTTAGTTAGTTTCTCACTTTTTTGCACAATTATCCTTTAATAAAATATTCCTCTTAAGCTAACATAGTTGTTGCTGTATTTCAATATTTGTTATTTATTTCATACCAACACTTCATCTCTTTCATTCTTTAACCTGACTAAGTTTTTAAACAGATGACATGCACTAAGGTGCATGTCACGAAGTATGAGGACGCTAACGATCTGGTTCATTAGACGATAATTTTTCTGAGTCCTTAAGCTCCTGTTTAAGGTTTTTGATGCCTTTTCCTAAATCACCCATAACTTGCGGTAATCTGCCTGCACCAAACAGAACTAAAATTATTATTAAGACTAGAAACAATTGCCATGGTCCTAAACTCATTTTCACCTCCATTTAAAATATTGACCTTTAAATATTAAAACTTGACTGAAGTCAAGTAACACATAGATTATATCACCTTTATTTAATTATAAATCAAGGTTTTTTAATTATTTTATAACAATCCCAAACTAGATTATTTTCTTGCAGCGAATAAGTGGAAACTTTTCGCTTAACTGTAGAGTAGAAGAGAGCTCACTAAAAAACTTTGCTAGCGTATCATCTTTAGGCTTATGGTATATATCGCTAGAAACTCCTGATTGAATAATTTTACCATTTTTCATTACGTAGATAAAATCTGCAACTTTCAATGCTTCTTGCGGGTCATGAGTTACCATTAGCACAGGGATATTTTTACTTCTAAAAAGGGACAATATATGTTGTCTTATTCGGCACTTGAGCAGTATATCTAAATTAGAAAATGGTTCATCTAACAACACAACATCAGGGTTTTGTGCCATCACTCTTGCTATTGCAACTAATTGTTGCTGTCCTCCAGATAAGGCGTTAGGGTACATATTTTCATATTTTTCTATATTGAGTAACTTCAAGATTTCCAATGCAATTAGGTGCTTTTCTCTCTTGGAAGAGCTGCGGATAGCAAAGGTTATATTTTCTACTACTGTTTTATGAGGAAATAATGCAGAATGCTGAAAAATCAATCCGATATTTCTATGCTCTATAGCGACTGATGCCTTATTACTTGCAACTAACCTATCATTTATAAAAATAGTTCCAGATTTTGGATTTTCTATCCCCGCAATTAATTTCAAAATTGTTGACTTGCCACAGCCAGAATGCCCCAATAAACATGCAACATTTCCTTTCTTTACTTTAATGTTTATATTGCTTAAAGCAAAGTCGTTTTGATTGTTATAGAAATAACCAATATTGTTAACTAGCATTAATCTTACTTAAACCATGTTATTAAATATAATAGCATTATACTCAAGAAGTACAGAAATGTTTTTTGTCGTCATAAATTGGTTATGCAAGAAATCTAGAAAAGAAAGGATTTTTTGCTATAACTTTACATGAATGGTAGGAAATACGGGACTATAGCTCAGCAGGATAGAGCGTTGGACTCCTAATCTGAAGGTCGTGCGTTCGAATCGCACTAGTCCCACCACATTGCTTCACAAATTTTATGGAGATTTTTTTTCACAAATACGCACACCTTTTTTTGCGGTTTTAAGATATAAATTCCCTAATAATAAAACGGGTTTTGTGTCATTCCAGTACTCCTCTCTTATAATTTACGTGTTTAAGAATAACTTCTGCTAAACCTTTACTAATTCCAGGTATGTTTTGAATTTCAGCCAGAGAAGCTTTGCTTATATTTTTCACTGAACCAAAATAAGACATCAACGCTTTTTTTCTTTTGTTGCCAATGCCGGGTATTTTGCTTAATTGTGAAACTATAAACTGTTTATCGCGTTTTTTTCTATGTGAAGTTATCGCAAAACGGTGGGCTTCATTACGCAGCGATTGTAAGTAAAGCATGACTTTGCTGTCATTTGCCAGACTGAATTCTTCCCTGCCCAGCATATAAAATCTTTCATTTCCTGCGTTACGATCAGGACCTTTTGCCATACAAGCAAAAGGAACGTTTATATTCAATACTTCCAGTACATTCTGTACTATGGAAACATGTCCTGGTCCACCATCAATCAGTAAAAAATCAGGTATTATGCCTTTTATATTGCCGGAGAAACGTCTGGTTAGCACTTCCCTCATCATTTTATAGTCATCTCCTGAAAATTTTTCCTTTATAGTAAATTTTCTGTACTCACTTTTTAAAAAACCCTCCTGCCCTGCAACAACCATTACACCAATTTGTTGGTTTCCAAATATATGGCTATTGTCATAAACCTCAATACGCTTTGGAATATTTGGTAACAAGAAGATTTTGCTAAGCTCCTCAAGCTTTTCTAGGTTATTTCTATAATCGATAAGCTTCTGCTCTAAGCTATGCTGAGAGTTATCATAAACAAATTTCAATAAATCACGCTCTTTTTTATTCTTTGCATGCAGAACTTTTACTGGCTTTTGAGCAACCTTATATAGTGCTTGTTCTATAATTTCCTTATCCACAATAGAATCTGGAACGTAAATTTGTATTGGAGGTATGTTAGCTGAATTATAAAAATTGACCAAAAAGGTGGATAAAATTTCATCATTTGAGTGATCACCACAGTTCTCGGCAAAGTAAGGAGTGCTGCCGTAGTTGTCTTTATTTCTGAACGATAACACACTAATACATGCTAGATCCTCTTCACGTACAATACTGAAGAAATCTGCATCTTTTTCAAAAGAAAAATCCGTGTGCTGTATTTGAATTTGCTCAAGAAACTTTACCCGATCTCTATATATAGCAGCAAGCTCATAGTTTTCTTCACTGCTGCACTTTCTCATTGTGAAAAGTAACTGTTCTTTCACTTCCTTATTTCTTCCAAGCAATGTATTTCGTGCCTGTTTTACTGATTGGCAGTAGTCGTCTTTTGTGATTTTATCTACGCATGGTGCTGAGCAGCGCTTAATTTGATATTCAATACATGGTCTTTTTGTTGAGGAAAAGTATTGATCTGAACATACTCTTAGGAGAAAAGCTTTTTGCAATGACAATATAGTTTGCTTAACAGCAGCGGCAGATGTAAAGGGACCATAATAATGAAACTCATTCTTCTTAAATTTGCCTCTATATTTTGCTATTCTTGGATAATCGTGCTTGGAAATTGTTATATAAGGATAAAATTTTCCATCCTTGAGCACAATATTATAAAGTGGTTTCAATGATTTTATTAGCTGTGCTTCAAGAAGCAGTGCTTCGATTTCATTCTCAGTGATGAATATTTCAACCTTAATAACCTGTAAGAGCATAACTCTAATTCGTTCAGAAAGGTTTTCGAATTGAAGGTAGTCGGATAATCTCGACTTTAAGTTTTTTGCTTTTCCAACATATAAAACTTTATTCTTATCTCCGACCATCTTATACACGCCACAGGACTGTGGAGATGATTTGATTTGTTCTTTATATTGCCTGAGCATTTATCCATTGCTTAACCTGTATGAGGTTAAAATCTGCTACTAAATGAAAGATGGAAACTACATTTTCAAGCAAAGATAATCTGTTTCTCTTCAGTTTATCAGAATCACAGTTAATCTTTACACTGTCCATAAACTGATTGATAAACGGAGCAAAACCAGCAAGTTCATCAAGTGCTACATTAAAGTGGTTATTTTTTATCGCTTGTTTTATGTTTTTACAAGCAGTTATAGCACAATTTGATAGCGCAATTTCTTCACTTTCAATCAAAAACCTCTTACCGTAAGATGCACTATAAGTAATGCCATCACTTTTCCTTGCTTTGCTCATCATGTTACTGACTCTTTTGTAAGTGCTTAGAATTTGTTCACCTTCTGGAGTACTAAGATAACGATCCAATATAACAGTTTGCTTTTCTGCTGTCAGCAGATCATTAATATCGATTTTATATAGTATTGAATCTACAACATCTTGCCTTATATCTCTATTTTTTAAAATAACCTTGAATCTTTCTAAGCAAAATCTAAATACTAGTTCTGAAATTTGTTTTCTATTCGGCTTATCAACTGACGCTGTATTTTTATTAAATAGAAGCCTTGAATATAAAGATACTGACTTGTCTATCATTAGCCTAATTGGAACATGCAAATTATTTTCAAGTATTGTCCTAATTATACCAATTGTCATTCTCCGCAAACCAAACTGATCATACGAACCAGAGATTTTCTCACCTGCTGCAATTAAACCAACTAAGCTATCCACTTTGTCTGCAATTGACACAGCAATTGCAGAAGGAGATTTAGGACACTCCTGCTCTGGCCCGATTGGCTTATAATGCTCAGTTATAGCTTCCACTATTTCTCTATCTTCTTGAAAATAAGAAGCATAATATCCACCCATTACTCCTTGTAATTCTGGAAACTCTCTTACTATCGATGTTGCCAAATCAGCTTTTGCCAAATATGCAGCACGTTCAACTTTTATCAGCGAAGCATGTGGAATAAATATAGCTATATACTTTGACAAAGCCGTAATACGCTTCACCTTTTCCCCCACGCTGCCAAGTGAAGCATGAAATAATATTGAACCTAATCTTTTGACATAATAATCTAGATTTTCCTTTTTATCTTGAGATATTAAAAATTGGGCATCAGCAAGACGTGCTTCTAATATTCTTTCGTGTCCTTTAACAACTTCACCATTGTTGACGTTGACAACAGTGACAAAGTGTGAAATTCTCTTTCCATTACTTAAAGCAAGGTATTTTTGTTGTGTATTAACTATACTAAGTATTACTTCCTTCGGTAATCCAAATGACTTTTCTTGATTCACTTCACCAAACAGTACGATTGGCCACTCTATAAGCCCTGTCAATTCATTTAGTAAATAATCATTTTTCTCAAGTTGTAAATTCTGCTCTTTTGTGAATTTATTAATCTGATCTAGTATAAATTGCTTTCTTTTGTCCATTTGGAGAATTACACTGTTTTTTTCTAGCAATTCAAAATAGTCTTTAGGTGTTTTAACAGTAAGCGCCGTACCACTTGAGAGAAATCGATGGCCATATGTTGTGTTAGATGCTGTGATCCATGCAAAAGATACAGGTATTATTTCATCATTTAAAATGCATAAAATGTTTTTGATTGGCCTAACCCACCTTTCTTTTCCTTCGCCCCATCTCATGCTCTTCAACCAAGAAAAGTTTTTGAGCATTTCCTCCAGTTGATTTTTGAGGAATTCTCTGATGTTAAATGAGCAGCTTTCTCTTTTAATGAAGTAAAAATCCTCATTATTTACTTTTCGAACGAGCAAATCTTCTTCATTTTTCTGATATTTTCTTAAAAAACCCTCGATAGCACTTTTTGGTGCGTTAATGTTTGGTCCCTTAACTTCGTTATTGGAATCCTTTAGCTCCAAAGCATTTATGTTGTCAACAAATAGAGTAATGCGACGTGCCGTTATAAAAACCTCCATTGATGTAAATTTTACATTATTTTTGTTAAAAACATTGGCAATACAGCTCTTAACTTGAGTTGCAGCTACATTCTGCATTCTCGGTGGTATTTCTTCTGAAAGGCACTCAAATAATAACTGCAACGACATATGCTATTTACTCATGTACAATTCGCAACATTTTTTTGTCAGCTCTCTAACTCTACCAATATAAGCTGTACGTTCATTCACACCAAGCACACCTCTTGCATCAAGCAGATTAAGTAGGTGACTAGTTTTAATACATTGGTCATAAGCTGCCATTGGTAGCTCCTTTTCAATAAGGAACTTACACAATTTTTCCGTATCTTCGAATTGCTGCTGTACCACTTTAGTATCATAATAATCTAACGCTAGATAAGAAAATTCATATTCTCTTTGTTTAAAAATATCTCCGTAAGTTACACCGTTATCGTTCCAAATTATATCGTAAACATTATCTACACCTTGTATGCACATTGCTAAACGTTCCAACCCATATGCCACCTCACCAGGAATCATCTTGCAGTCAATCCCTCCAACTTGCTGTATATAAGTAAGCTGTGTTACTTCCATTCCATTGCATGTAACTTCCCAACCAAGTCCTGATGCACCAACACTTGGATTTTCCCAATCATCTTCAACAAACTTAATATCATATTTTTCTGTAGATATGCCAAGAACTTTTAAGCTATCTAAATAGACGTCTTGTAAATTATTACCAGATGGCTTTATTATAACTTGATATTGGTGATGTTGATACAAACGATTAGGATTATCACTATAGCGCCCATCTGCTGGCCTAATTACTGGTTGTAGATATGCAATTTTTGCCGGTTTTGTATCAATTGCAGACATAATTGTTGCAGGATGTAATGTGCCAGCACCAACTTCAGATGTGTATGGGTGAAGTATAACACATCCTTCACTAGCCCAAAAATCTTGTAACTCTTTTATTATACTTTGTAAGTTCACACAAATTGCACACTTTTTATACTAAATATATAAATAAATAAGTACTATTCAATACCTATTTTTTTAACAGTATCATGTAAATAATCACCTAAAACTGCTGAACTTTCCCTCACATACTGAATTATGCTTTTATTTAGGACAATTGCATCATGCATAGTTAAATCGCAGAATATAAATGCTGTTAAATACAGTAAAATCACCGCATAAAATGTGTGAAAAATCCCCTCAAATGTAATTGACATTGCATTATTATAGCTGAGCTGTATTGAACTTATTGGCCATGGTTTTATCACTTCTACGACATTAAAAAATACGTAAGGTATCATAAGAAAAAAGAAAAAGTGCATAAAATCATTAAACCAAAATGGGCATTGAAACATCTGCTTACATATATTCCCATAGAGTTTACTTACAGCATAATAAATTGACATTATTGCTGGCATTGAAAGTGCTACAGTCAGTACTTGCCCTGACGCTATTTGTATTACTATTTCTTCACCACTGTTTGCTGAAGGGTCTTGAGCATGAAAAATAAATATTCCAATTAATTGCATTACTAACATAACTATTGCCAATTCTGTAAAAACAGCAGCTACAACTATTCCTGAGTCTGGCATTTTATATAGTAAGTATTCGCCTCCATATGTAAGAATTAATATAACATCGACAATAAATAATATTAAAAAAGAAGACCAATAGTTCTGCCAACTTGGTAAATATCCTATTCCTAAAAGAGAGCTTACTGTTTTGGCAGGAAAAACCTTGCCTAGCATCTTCCCCAAAAATTTAAAAAAAATCCCCATGTTCTAAGTAACACTTGGTTTATATTATTTATAATACTGTATTGTAACGGACTTATCAATAACTTAAAACATGTATTGGAAGATTTTAGGTAATATGCAGCAACAGTAGAAGAACGTGCGCCAAAAATTTAATAATTTTATAGGGCTTATGCACTTAAATTTTTTGCAATATCAAGTGCAGCGTAAGTGAATATTGCACTTGCACCCGCACGTTTGAAACCAATCAAAGATTCATAAATCACCTTGTCATAATCCAGCCAGCTATTATTTGCAGCAGCTTTTATCATTGCGTACTCACCGCTTACTTGGTAAGCAAAAATCGGAAAATTAAACTTATCACTTGCTGTTTTAATAATATCTAAATATGGCATACCTGGTTTAATCATAATAAAATCTGCACCTTCATTTATATCCATTTCAATTTCGCACATTGCTTCGTGCGCATTTTTATAATCCATTTGATAACCACTTTTGTCTATAGAATGTGATAGCCCACATGAACCAACGACTTGCCTGAATGGAGCATAGAAGCTAGAGCAGTATTTCACTGCATAAGATAATATTAATACGTCTTGAAAGTTGTTATCATCTAATGATTTTCTGATTCTTCCTATTCTACCATCCATCATATCAGAAGGAGCAACTATATCACATCCTGCCTTCGCTAAAGCAAGTGCTTGCTTACACAGTACTGATATAGTTTCATCGTTTTCTACATCCATCTGATTATCTTTTAAAATGCCGTCATGGCCATGAATAGTGTATGGATCCAGTGCAACGTCTGCAATAATACCAATTTCAGGTACCTTTAATTTTACAGCACGGATTGCTTTGCAGATTAAGTTGTCAGAATTATATGCTCCCTCAGCGTTTTCAGATTTTAGTTTACTATCAACTACAGGAAAAATTGCAACAGCATTAATTCCTAAATCTTTAGCTTCCTTAACTATAGACACTAATCCATCTATTGAATAACACTTTACGCCTGGTAAGCCAGAAATTGGTTCAGTTGTTTCTTCTCTGTCATGAACAAACAGAGGAAGAACCAGATCATTTACTGATAAACTATTTTCACTTGTTAAATTGCGAACCCATTTGCTCGAGCGCCTGCGTCTTAATCTTGTATTTGGGAAATTAAACATTGGATCCAGGCAAATTCCCAGTAAAGAGCAACACCCCTGAAATGAGTATCACCCAAAGCACCGATATTGGTAGAAATACTTTCCAACCAAGGCGCATTAGCTGATCATATCGATAACGAGGTATTGTTGCTCTAATCCAAATAAATATAAACAAAAGTATAACTATTTTCAAAATGAACCAAATTAAACCTGGAATTTTGTAAAGTAAACTGAACTCCAGCGGCGGATACCATCCTCCTAGAAAGAATATCGTCATCATAGCACTTGCTAGAATCATATTTGCATATTCTCCAAGAAAAAAGAGGGCAAAAGGCATGGATGAATATTCAACGTTATATCCAGAGACAAGCTCTGCTTCAGCTTCTGGTAAATCAAATGGGTGACGATTAGTTTCTGCAAGCAAAGAAATAAAAAATATTATTCCTATAGGCATTAGTAGCAAATCAACCCAAAATGGCATATTGTGTTTCGCTACCACCATCTCTCCAAGATTTAATGTTCCAGTGGTAATAACGACTGCAGCAACTATTAAGCCTATTGAAACTTCATATGAAATCATCTGAGCAGCCGACCGTATAGCGCCAAGGAATGCATAATTGGAGTTGCTTGACCAGCCTGCAATAATCACGCCGTATACTCCCAGCGACGATATAGCTAGCACGTAAAGCACTCCAACATTAATATTTGCTATAACCTTAGGAATAACTACTTGCTGGCCATTTTCTACAATTACTTCAGCACCAAACGGTATAACTGCCCAGGCAATTAATGCCAAGATAAAGGTAAGCATTGGAGCCATAATGAACAGTATGGTGCTCGCTCTAAATGGTATTATCGGCTCTTTAATCAGTAGCTTAATAGCATCTGCAAATGGCTGCAATAGCCCAAAAGGTCCAACTACACTCGGGCCGTGCCTTAGTTGAATTGCACCAATAACTTTACGTTCAAAGTACACCAAATATGCTACTGAAAGCAAAAGTGGAATGAGAAGAAAAATAATTTTAAATATTAAAGGCATACAACTCTAAACCAAAAAAGTAATTCATAATCGCCAAAATGAAGAATATAGCAAGCGCAGTAGATAAAGCAGATGATGTTATTAGAGTAAGAGCAGCAACCATATTCCGCAACCTACCATTTTCCGATTTAGCGTAGTAGCGCGATACGTACCAACTGAACAATATAAATGACATAATAATAACAATTATAATTATTGATAATCTAGAACTATCATACACCCCGCGTGAAACTATACCAGCTGTAGCACCACATACAGCTGCCACAATAATTTGCCTAAAAAGGTTAAACATATTCCATGAACTAGTATCTTTAATTTTAACATCATCACCTAATATGAATGAAAGTAAAAAAATCATGATTATTATTAATGGAAAATAACTCCATCCATCTTTAATAACTCCAGGAAATATACCACCTGCCAATATCAGTACATGAACAAATAATGTTACAATATCAGCGCGCAATTGTAGCAACGTATAAGGCTTACATTCTAAAATTGGATCCTTGTTCATTATTACTAAATTGGCTTTATGCTCAAAGTAAACCAAGACTGGCAGTAAAAAAGGCGTTAAAATAAATAAAACATTAACTAGCGTTATCATAAAAAGCCTTAGTACAATCCGCCATTATTTTTGAAGCGCGACTTATTGAATCCGTCATATAAAAATTACACTCCTTTAAAGTAAAAGGTGTATTACTTAAGCTTATTTCACCACTGCTGATTGGTACCCATGTATTTTTTATCACTTGATCAGCATTTCTAAACTGTGGACCGATAGTATCTAATTTTTTTCTCACGTCAAATAAACTATCATATGGTAAGGAGAGATCCAAATATTGCGAGAGATTTTTAATAATTAACCAATCCTCCTTTGCTTCACCTGGAGGAAATACAGCTAAATTTGTTCTTTGCACTCGACCTTCAGTGTTTACATAAGTTGCATATTTTTCTGTATATGCAGCACCAGGCAAGATAACATCTGCCACATGTGCACCCTTATCACCGTGATGACCTTGATAAATTACAAATGTGTTTTCTAACTTTGATGTGTCAATTTCATCTGCACCAAGAAGATAAACCACTTCTATTTCACCACTTTCTGCATGTTCCAATATTTGATTAATATCCCTTTCGCCTTTTTTAGGAACAAACCCAGTATCTAGCCCACCAACTCTTGCTGCAGCTTTATGCAGCACATTAAAGCCATTCCAGTCATCTCTGACCATGTTAAATTTTTCTGCAATTTTGCCAACTAGAATTAGAATTGATTCAGAATCATCTCTTATTAATGCATCTTGACCAATGATCAGCATAGGGTTTTGAGCAGCCACCAGCAGCTCACAGAATTTATGACTTCCATTTGCTATTTCACTCAAAATATCAGGATTATCGCCCAATTTCTCGACATAATATAAATATTCAATGTTAGGACCAACACTTGCAATAGGAAAGTTGCCCTGTAAATATCTCTTTCTCAATCTTACGTTAATGATCGGTGCTTCTATCCTTGGATTTGTATTTATAAGCAGGCATAAATCTGCATTTTCTATACCTTCAATAGTGGTATTGAACACATACGATCCACGATTACTTGGTATAAGCTTTGCACCATCTTGCCTGCAGTCTATATTCCCCGAGCCAAGCTTCTGCATCACTTCTTTGAGTAGAAGCATAGACTCACAATCTGCTAAATCACCTGCAATTGCAGCTATTTTATTTGATTTTGTATTCTTTAATTTCTTTGCAGCAACAGTTAATGCTTCATTCCAATCAACTGGGGCTAATTTACCATCTTTTTTTACATAAGGTCGATCAAGACGCTGAACTTTTAGTCCATCATAGGCAAAGCGGGTTTTATCTGATATCCATTCTTCATTTACCTCTTCGCTCAGCCTTGGTAATATTCGCATAACTTCCAGGCCACGATAATCAACTCTAATGCTACTTCCCACAGCATCTAGCACATCTATAGTCTCACAATGTGATAGCTCCCATGGACGCGCTGTAAAGGAGTAAGGCTTTGAAGTTAAAGCCCCTACCGGGCAGAGATCTATGATATTTCCAGATAATTCAGAACTAATATGCCTTTTTATGTAAGTGCTAATCTCTACATTTTCTCCCCTTCCGATTCCTCCAAGTTCATTTGTACCTGCAACATCGGACAAAAATCTAACACACCGAGTGCAATGAATGCATCGATTCATCGCGGTCTCAATCAGTGGTCCGAAGTGTTTTTTTGGCACAGCCCTCTTATGCTCATCAAGTCTGCTGGTTCCTTTCCCATAAGCCATCGTGATATCTTGCAAATCGCATTCACCACCCTGATCGCAAATTGGGCAATCAAGCGGGTGGTTAATTAGCAAAAACTCAAGCACACCTTCACGTGCTTTTTTAACCTTAGGGGTATCAGTGTGAATAACCATCCCTTCTGCAACTGGTATTGCACAAGAGGCTACTGGTTTTGGAGGTCCACCCTCCACTTCAACCAAACACATTCTGCAATTACCAGCAATTGCTAAACGCTCACGATAACAAAAACGTGGAATTTCAACGCCCACAACTTCACAAGCTTGAATTATAGTGAGCCCATGCTCTACTTCACATTCCTTAGAATTAATAGTAACTTTAACCACAACTATTATACAGCTTCCCACTTTATAGGATTGCCGCTTACCTCATCTTCAACCAGATTGCCGTTGTCATATTGAGCAGACATATAATTCATGCGCGAATCACGATCTATATATCTAACAGGTTTTACCGGTTTATCTTTATACATTTTTTGCTCAGCTTTCTTACGCTGAGTAGGGTTATTTTTACTAGCTGTCTTTGCTTTCCCACCTGCTGCCATATAAACTCCTAAAAACTTTTCATTCTATTTTAACACTTAAGTATATAGCGTCAATATTTAATAACTTTAAAATTTCAATAGATCTCTTATTATAATCATTTTACAATCATTGTTTAAATAAAAAGTTACCCCTTGATGCCATTCCAGCGCATGACGCACAGCTGTACGAACATTGCAATTTGCAGGCAATTTGCGTGGCAGATTCAAGTAGCTGACACTGGTTTCCATCCAAAACAGCAGTAGCCCTTTTGGTGTCATTTCAGTGCTTGACACTGAAATCCAGGATTTTGATTGGATACTGAGTTGGTAAGCATAAAAGTATAGCTAACGCGAGCTCTACGTCATACCGCGATTTATTCGCGGTATCTCAAAGCATAGATCCCGCTAACAAGCAGCGGGATGACGATTGTCGTTTAGCTATAAATATTTAAGAAATTTACCAAATAAAAAAAAAGGCAAAAGAAGCCCTGGGGTTATTATCTGCTTTAAAATATTGGCGTTTTTTATGTTTTAAACGCTTGACAAGCGAAATTCAGCTGCTTTTAATTGCAACTAACCTACGCTGCAAATGTTTAAGAAATTTACTAAGCAGAAAAAAAGACAAAGAACCCCCGAGTTAGCTAGTCTTTTACTATCTCTGTCGAGTATTGGCATTTTTTGATGTCTTGTAACGCTTTATAAGCGCGTTCAGCTTATTTAGATAAAAATCTAGATGTAGATGAAGTTTTGTAAAGACATACAGTATCTATATACTGCAAAAAATTGAACATAAGACGCCGATACATTAAGTAATCCTTACCTTTTAATCTGCAGATTGGCGAAAGCAAATACAATAGCTTCAATTTTATGATAAGGGGGCTGGCGGAGTTTGTCAAGGAAGTTTTTTCGTTTCTAACGATTGTTAACATGCTGCAAAAAACTATGCAAGAGGTCTACCACTTTATTAGGTATTTGTGCAGTTATTGGTGTTATCAAGATACTCCCTAATCTTTTTCAAATCCTCCCAGGCTAAACGTTTTTGTGCTGGTTGGCGAAGTAGGTAAGCTGGATGAAATATAGCGGCTGTGGTGATTGAATTGGACAAATATTGGTTAGTGTACGTATGAAATCTGCCACGCAAATTCGATATAGTTTTTGTGCTGTCAAGAAGGCTATAACATGCGATTCCCCCGACCAAAATTAAAATTTGTGGTGAAACTAGTGCAACGTGTTTTTCGACAAATGGTCTGCACATATCAAGCTCTAGGTCGGTTGGCTTTCTATTGCCAGGTGGACGCCAAAATACAGTATTGCTTATGTATACCTTAGTGCGATCAAGATTGATTGCATTTAACATTTTATCGAGCAACATTCCACTTGCACCACAAAATGGTATGCCTTGAAGGTCTTCATTTGCTCCTGGAGCTTCACCAACGAGCATAACTTTTGCGTTTGGATTACCATCGGAAAAGACAGTATTAGTTGCAGTTTTTTTTATCTCACAACCTTCAAATGACTTCACTGCACTTCTTAATTCATCCACACTACCACATTTACCTGCAAGTTTCCTTGCTTCAATTATCCAATCACTTGGAAACATGTCTTTTCCATCTTTAGTGTCACCCCAGCGCGTATCTGCATCTTTCTTCTGGGTCCCAGTTTGGATAACAGAGGGTTGTACACCCTCTTTGCTCTCCAGCTTTTTTTCCTCTTCACCCTCTGTTAGTGTGCAATCAACGCCCACTTCATGGTAAAATTTTAATAATTCTAGGTCTTTATTGCTCATAATGCTTTTTAACCTTTTGTGCTTTTTTCATGGCCATATCATACTTTAATTTAGATAAATGTCTAATATATAATATGCCGTTTAAGTGATCTAATTCATGCTGAATACACCTTGCAAGCCAACCACTAGCTTTTAGCGTCTGTTCTTCGTTATTTAAGTCTCTGTATTTCACAGTTAAATACTTTGGACGCTTAATTTCATGACTTTGCTCTGGAATTGAAAGGCATCCTTCCTTGAGAATTACTTGTTCATCGGATAATTCTGTAATCTCAGGATTAATCATGTAAAATTTGCCAGTTGAGCCATATCCTGCTGGCTCATTTTCAATCGTTTCTAGCTGAATATTCATAACAAAAATTCTCTTTAACACTCCAACTTGCACTGCAGCAAGGCCAAGACCTTCTGCATCATACATAGTTTCGAACATGTCGTTTACTAATTCTTTAATTTTATCGTTTATATCTGTTACTTCACTGGCACGTGTGATTAGTCTTTCATCAGGGGCAATTACAATTGGTAATATGGACATAAAAATTATAATTCTATGTTTTGCTTTTCCTTTTGTCCAGAATTTAGTGTATATTAAAATGTTGCTATATCTATAATAGAAATATAAATTATTAAAGAAAGCTACAATTTAAATGAAATTGCGTAATAAGGTTAACTAATGTACTCTGCAGTAATAGCAAAACCAAAGAGAAACGTTTTTGCTGTTTTAGACATAGGTACAACAAAGATTATTTGTCTAATCGTTAAAATAAATAGCAACTTCAGCTATAAAGTAACAGGAACGGGTTATAAGATTGCAGAAGGTGTAAACGGTGGATCAATAACTAATGTAAAACACGCAAATTACTCCATCTCATCAACTATAGGTTTAGCTGAACAAGTATCAGAAGAAACCATAGATCAGATATATGTGAACATTGCTGGATGTGGCATCTCATCTTTCAATGTACATAATGAAATTATTGCAGCTAACCATGAGATTTCTGAGCGTGATATAAGACGTGTAGTTTTTCAAACATTTGAGAAATATATTGAAGACAATGTTATCATTCACAATATACCACTAAAATATCACTTAGATGACATGACTGACATAAAAGAAGTTGGTGGATTGTACGGAAAAAGACTATCTGCTGATGTTAATGTTGTCACTGCTTCGCGTCCAGCGCTTACCAATATTGAAAACTGTATTACCAATAATGGTGGATTAAATATGGCAGGTTGTATTGCTTCTGCATATTCTGCAGGTCTTGCCTGTCTGAGTGGAGATGAAAAAGAGCTCGGGACTGCTATTGTTGATATAGGCGGTGGGTGCACTGCAATTGGAATTTTCAAAAGAGGGAAACTTGTGTATGCAAGCAGCGTTCCAATTGGTGGTGTTCATATCACTCGAGATATTGCTTACGGGCTATGCACAAGCATAGAACGTGCAGAGTATATAAAAATACTGTATGGCAGCACTATCGTAACTTCAATAGATGAGAATGAGTACATTACAATGCAAAACAACGAAAATGATGAACCTACTCAAGTATTCAAATCTGAGCTTATTAACATCATAAGACCAAGAGTTGAAGAAATACTTGAAATGGTAAGAGAGCAATTTCAAGAGCAGAAAGATCCAATTAATAAAGTAGTGATCACAGGTGGAACTAGTCAACTCACAAGCATGAAGGAAATTGCAGGCTATATATTCAATAAGCAAGTTCGAATTGGGTGCCCTGAGTCTTGTAGCGGTCTTGATGGCGAATATGATAAAAATCCTGTATTTTCTGCTGCTATAGGCTCTATAAAGCTAATAGTTGACACTTTTTATAAAAATAATTCTGGTATTTTAGGTCAGGATGGTAAAATGAGTAAATTGTATAATTGGGTTAAATCAAAAGTTACAGTCTAGATTTCTGTTTTACCACCTTTCATACAAATGACTTGACACTAGGATCCATAGGACTTATTTTTATAATATGTAAAATTATTATGTTTATGTACTTGCGAGTAAGCGTACCAATTACAATAAGACATGGAAAATATGAACATAACTATACATTCACAAGAAGATTTTGAATTTATGCGCAAGGCCGGCAGGCTTGCTGCTGAAACTCTTGATTTCATTGCACCGTACGTAAAGGTAGGGGTGACAACTAATGAATTAAATGATCTATGCCATGACTTTATAATTAATGCAGGTGCAATTCCAGCACCACTAAACTATAGGGGGTATCCAAAATCAATTTGCACTTCAAAAAATGCAGTTGTGTGCCATGGTGTTCCCGATGATAAACCGCTTAAAGATGGAGATATTTTAAATATTGATGTCACGGTGATTTTAAATGGTTGGCATGGTGATACAAGTCGCATGTTTTGGGTTGGCAAACCATCAATCAAAGCAAAACGTTTATGTGATGCTACTTATAATGCGTTGATGGAAGCAATCAAACAAGTTAAGCCCGGCAATAAGTTAAATGAAATAGGGCTTGCTATAGAGAAATATATTAGAGATTTTGGATATTCTATCGTACGCAGCTACTGCGGACATGGTATAGGAAAAGTCTTTCATGCTCCACCAAATGTAGTGCATTTCTATGATCAAGATGAAGATCTTGTCTTAAAGGAAGGTATGTTTTTTACAATAGAGCCAATGATTAATGCTGGAAAACATGAGACTCTGCTCAGTAAACTCGATGACTGGACAGTAACAACACGCGATCTTTCACTTTCTGCTCAATTTGAGCATACACTTGGAGTGACAAAAGATGGTGCTGAAATATTCACATTATCACCTAAGAATTGGCATTTCCCACCTTATAATTAGATTTTTTTAAATTCTGCTATACTGCAACTATACTTGGTTTACTTTGGGTGATTTTGAAGAAAGCTCACCCTTAATTTGCGATATAGCAACTAGCCCAATTAATGCACAGAAAATCATGTAAAAACTAGCTGAAGTCTCTTGTCCTGTAACCTTGATAATTGTTGTGCATATAAATGGTGCAAGGCCGCCAAAAAATCCAGCAGCTATATTTCTTGATAAACCAAATCCACTGTACCGAACCTTTGTTGGAAATAATTCGCACATAAGTGCACTGACAGGACCAAGCGATGCAGCTATTGGAATTATAAAAAGAATGTGTGCCAGCAAGTAATTGCCACTACATAACATTGAAAAAACTGGATAACTTACTATTACAAAAGCTATAAATGCAAATTTCATAACTTTTTCTCTTCCTACCTTATCAGAAAGTATAGCAAATAATATTGTCAATCCTCCGAGCGCAATTTGACTCAGTATTTCCACTATATGATTAAAATGAGTATTTACTGTTAATATTTTATTCGTAAGCACATTGAAAAATACCAAATATATATAGAGAGACGCATTTTCAACCAAGTCAATACCTATTGATATTAGAACAGGCTTTTTGTAATTGTTTAATAACTCTTTTAGTGGCAATTTAGACGGATTTTTTTGTCTTTTATACTCTGGGCTTTCATCAAGTATATATCTCATATATATGCTAATTAATCCCATTGCTAAACTGAAAATGAAAGGTAATCTCCACCCCCAAGATTCAAAATCAGATACTTTTTTGCATATGAGTACCGCTATCAGGCTTAATATTGAACCAAGAATTGCACTTAATACCTCAATGCTGCCAAAAAATCCTTTTTTGTTTTTAGGAGCATGTTCTATTAAAAATGGTGCATTTCCTGCTTCTCCTCCAAGAGATATACCCTGCAATAATCTTAAACACACTACCAGCATTGACGCTAGTATTCCAATGCTTTGATAACCTGGAACAAAAGCAATTAATACGGTTGATAAAGTCATTAATATAATCGAGAGCAATAAGGCAACTCTTCTGCCATGTTTATCACCAATGTGACCAAATATAGCAGCACCGACTGGTCTCATTAAGAAACCCACTGCAAACACTCCAAAAGCCTTCAATACGCTGGTTAGTTGATCATCCGATGGAAAAAACACACCACCTATTATGTTTATTAAGTGGCCAAAAAGCATGTGGTCATACCACAATAAAGTGTTACAAATCAAACTTGAAAATATTACTTTTGTTATTTGCTGCATAATTTCCCTATAGCCTGTTTGATCTTATATATAAAAAAAAATGTGAACGTTATGTGAATATTATATTAACAATATTAAACCTTGATTTTAATATTATTGCTCATATATTCCGATAAGATACCATATTTTGGCAAGAAAATCTATGTACATAAATAAAATTGATGTGAAGAGTAGAGTAGAGTAGAGTAGGATATCTACACCAACTGTACTTAAATTTTTTGATATGACACACACTCCAGTTTTGTTAAAAGAGATGCTATCACTACTATCACCGCAGGATGGTGGCATATACGTGGACGCCACATTTGGAGCTGGAGGGTATAGCAAAGCAATATTGGAGTCAGCTGATTGCAAAGTATATGCAATTGATAGAGATGAAACGGTAACTAAGTTTTATGATGATTTAAGCGTTAGATATCCAGATAGAATAAAACTATTCATTGAGAAGTTTAGTAATATTAAAAGTATACTAAGCAGCGTTGAGCCATCTCCTGTCATCCCAGTACTTGATACTGGAAAAAATAACTGGTCACGCGCTGGAATGACATCAAACGGGGTGGATGGAGTGGTCTTTGACATCGGAGTTTCATCTATGCAGCTTGATAACGGAGATAGAGGGTTCTCATTTTTACATGATGGTCCACTCGATATGAGCATGGATAACTCTTCTTATATAAACGCTTCAACGTTTGTTAACGCTTTACGCGAAGAAGAAATCGCAAATACTATATATAACTACGGAGGCGAACGTCATTCTCGCAAAATTGCAAGAGCAATAATAAATGCACGGAAGAAGAAAACTATCAAAACTACATTTGAGCTTGCGGATATTGTACGTTCCGTGGTATTTCGTGGAAAAAGCAAAATTGATCCTGCAACCAGAACATTTCAGGCAATCAGAATATGGGTAAACGATGAGCTGGGAGAACTTGAAAAGGGTATTAAAGCTGCATCTGAGATTTTAAGTGAGAATGGCAAATTAATTGTCGTCACCTTTCATTCCTTAGAAGATCGTATAGTCAAAACTTTTTTTAAAGATTTATGTGCTACTGATTGCAAGACATTCTCTCTGCTAAATAAAAAAGTGATCGAAGCAAGTATAGAAGAAGTAAGTGCAAATCCGCGTTCACGCTCAGCAAAACTAAGAGCTATACAGAGGTTGTCGTGAGAACTTTCTGCATCATCTCAATAGTTATGTTTTTTCTTAGCATTGTAGGACTATTTAAGGTAAAATTACATGTTCAGTCGTTAAATAGAGAGCTAATAAAAATAAAAAGTGAAATTAATTTAGTACAAAGTGATATAAAAGTTTTACAAGCAGAATGGAGCTATTTGAATAATCCAAAAAGACTTGCAAGCCTTGTAAAGAAATACCTGAAAAATAACTCTTTAATACTGGCTAGCCAGGTTAAAAATCTTGACTCTCTAAATGGCCGCAGTGTGCTAGCACAACTTAAAACCCAGAATTAAATTGGTTATATTAAGCCTTACCTTTTACAGACAAGCACACCACAATAAACCTTACTTTAGTATGAAATTGCTTGCGTAAGATTTTGGCAGCCTCTTAACATTTTTTGGCATTTCAATTATGTATTTAACGTTGCATTTTTTTGCGTAGAATACTGCTTTTTCAAGAGAATCAAACTTTAATACAATCTGTTTTTTTGGATCTTTTGAGCCAACCCACCCCATTAAAGGTTCAATGTAGTAAGAACCAGATTCAATTTTTAGGTGCCAGAAATTTGTATTACCTAAACCAGATTGTGTTGCAGTTCTTGTTGGTCTATAAATCCTAAAAACTACTTTATCGTCAATGCCCATAGTTCTTGTTAAATAAGCTTAAATATATATCCAAATAAATCCTTTCACAAACAATTAGTATGAAAGAATGAAGTTTGAAATAAATATTTTTATGTTATATTATTATTAAATTATATTAAAAGGATTAGCTGAATAGGAGTAACCGATGACGCAACAGGAAATAGTAACAATTAATGCAGAGTTACGTGATATAACAAAAACAAAAGCGATGCATTCTCTAAGGAAGAAAGGAAACATCCCTGGAATCATGTATGGAAAGGGCCATGATAATGTAAATTTGACATTGTCTGCAAAGGAATTCACAAAGCAATATAAGTCAGGCTCTCTTTCTGCACATTTGATAGAGCTGAATATTTCGGGCAAAAAGGAATATGCTCTTGTTCGCGATATCCAATTGCATGTAGTAAAGGATACTGTGCAACATGTTGATTTTCAATTTGTTGATAAAGGCAGCGAAATTAAAATAGACATACCTCTATCATTTGTGAATGAAAGTAAAGCTCCAGGAATCAAGTTAGGTGGAGTGCTTAATGTTTTGTGTCGTTCTATTGCTGTTAAATGCTCTCCTGATAAAATACCTCAGGTTATTGAAGTTGATTTATCCGGTAAAATGATTGGCCAATCTATACATATCAATGATGTAAAATTACCAGAAGGTGTTAAGTTTGTAGCTCATGAAGAAGAAAATTTTACCATTGTTACAATTTCTGCTGCCGATAGTGACGTTGAAGAACCTCAAGCAGAAACAGAGGAATAGTGCACCTGATAGTTGGGCTTGGTAACCCTGGTAGTCAATATGAGTTAACTCATCATAATATCGGCTTCATCGTAGTTGATACAATTTGCAAATATTGGAATTTCCATTCGTTCTCTAAAAAAGCCGATTATCTGATAACCTCTGGCATAATTAATGATAATAAAATTATGTTAATAAAGCCTTATTCATTTATGAATAATTCAGGCATCCCTGTTGCAAAAATACGAAACTTTTACAAATTATCGCTAGATAATATCGTTGTCATACACGATGACGCTGATTTGGAACTTGGAAGAATAAAAGTAAAGAAAGGTGGTAGTTCTGCTGGACATAATGGACTTAAATCCATAGATAGTTTTATTGGCAATGATTATTGGCGCTTGAGATTTGGAGTGGGTAGACCTGAAGATCAAAGAAGCTTAGCAGATTATGTGTTATCAAAATTTTCAAATTTTGATAATGTTACTCCCTTAGTGGAAAAAATAGCAAAAAATATACACTTAATGCTGCAAGGAGATAATACAGCTTTTATCAATTTGATTGTATAATATTACGAAACACAGGAAGTGTATGGTCCCAGAGTGTGATGGTGTGGATTTAGTATGAACAATTCAGGAGATTTTGTCCACTGTAAAGATATAAACTCAAAAGGTGTAAGACCCTTAAGAGTTTTGAGTCTTTTAGCATAATTGTAGGCCATAACAAAGTCATAAAGATGCTCTTTGAGTTGCTGGTGAGACTGATAGTAATACTTCTTAACAGTGGCATTCTTTAAAGTTTTGTTCATACGCTCAACTTGCCCATTTGTCCAAGGATGGCTAACTTTTGTTAGACGGTGTTCAATGTCATTTTCTTCACAAGCTCTATCAAATATATGTTGAAAAGCGTATTTATGGCGTTTTTGGTTGGTAAATTGTACACTGTTATCTGTCAAAATAGTGTGGATTTTATATGGTAAAATTTTAATCAAATTACGTAGAAACTCAGCAGCTATAGGTTTTGTAGCACTTTTATGCAACTCAACATACGTAAATTTGGATGTTCTATCTATTGCAACAAACAAATATAACTTTCCTTCTTCTGTTCTAACTTCTGCAATATCAATATGGAAATAGCCTATAGGATATTGTTTGAATTTCTTTTTTGGTTTAACTTCGCCATCAACATCTGGTAGTCTGCTAATGCTGTGCCTCTGTAAGCAACGATGTAGACTAGAGCGAGTCAAGTGTGGGATTGAGGTTTGCAAAGCGTAGAGACAATCATCTAATGGCAATAGAGTATGCTTACGAAATGCAACAATTACAGCCTCCTCTTCTAAAGTTAAAACAGTTGATCTTGCATGCTTCGGACCCATATCAGCGTCTTTGGCAAAAGACCGTTTTCTCCATTTAATGATAGTTTTTGGATTAAGGTTATAGTACCTGGAGAGTTTTGCTATGCTCTCTTTACTATTTTGTATTGCTCTACGAATTGTCTCTGTTGTTTTGGCGCACCCATGTAATATTTGTCCCATAATTCCTCCTTTGATGGTATTGTTTTCTCATATTTTATCATACCATCACACTCTGGGACCATACATCCCCCCCCCTCCCCCCCCCTAATTCCTATATCAAACCTTTCTTTACTAGATTATATAGTCAATATAAAAAGCCATATAAAATTGCTTCCACTGCTGCCATGAGGAAATTGCTTATTCTTGCTAACTCTTTAGTCAGAGATGACAGGGTTTTTACTGAGGAATATAACTCTCTGTCTGTTTCTATCTAAGAGCCAGTATAGCTGTGGATAAGCACGTTTATACAGATAAAAGTACTTATCCACAGCTACATCAATTTTTCTATTGACTTTTAACACAACTGCTGAACAGATACATTCGTCATCCCGCTACGTGTTAGCGGCCAAGATACCGCGGCGGTATGCCGTGGGAAACCTGACTTGCATTAGCTATAAAATAGTGATTTATATAAATCCCATAGCATGCCGAATGAAGCGTTTTTTGAGGAAATTTGAATTTTCAACTGCAATCAAGCCAAGATTTCTTAGTGCTTTAGCGCAGAATATTCTGTTGGAAAACATCCTATTTAATCCATCAGTTGCAAGTGCCATTGTAAAATTATCAAAGTATCTGTTACGTGAAATTTTCTTTAATAAATAACTACTGCCAACATCAATACCAGATGCTTTTGCGGCAACTACGTGCTTTATAATACTTTCTACATCTCTAATTCCAAGATTAAGCCCTTGACCTGCAACTGGATGAATTGAATGTGCTGCATCGCCGATAAGCAAAACTCTACCCTTATATAACTTTTTTGCGAAAACAAAACTTAAAGGATAAAGTTTTCTTTCACCCTCTAGTTTTATCTTTCCTAAATAAGAACCAAATCTTTTTTTAAGCTCTATAATAAATTCTTCTTCAGACAGATCCATTAGCATTTTTGAAATTCCAGATTTTTCTGTCCAAACTATCGAAGAAGTATAGCCATCCTTTATCGGTAGAATTGCAAATGGACCGCCAGGAAAAAAACGCTCTACAGCTAAGTTTTGGTGATGCAGTTCATGCTTTACATTAAATACTATGCTACTTTGTTTATAATCAAATTTCGCTGTCGGTATAGAAAATAACTCTGGTAGTTTAGAGTTCTTGCCTTCAGCGCAGATAAGTAGCGATGATATTAATTCCTGGTTATTATCAAGAATAACTTCCACATATCCTGAATCACAAGCAATTGTTTTATAGGAATGTGGAGAGTATATATTTAGTTTATTCAAAAAATTATTGTTGATTGCATTCCATATAGTGGCATTGTTAATAACATAACCCATTGGTTCTTCACCAACCATTTTATGATTGTAATGCACAGTAACCGCATCTAATATGCATATATCAAGTATTGGCTCAGCTTCGCTTTCTATAAACTGCCAAATCCCTAATTTTTCCAATATTTTTTTCGAACCTTGAGAAATAGCAAATGCTCGGTTGTCATCTACTACACGTGGTAGACTATTTTTTTCAATCACAGCTACAGACACAGAGTCACAACTGAGGCCAATGGCAGTAATAAGACCAAGTAACCCACCACCTGAAATGATTACATCATAATTCATTTTATTTACGCTAATTGTAAAATTATATTTTATCTGTTTTGAAAATAGTTTAAACAAACTTTATATATAAATTAAATTTTTTAGATCCCAGTGTCAGCTACTTGGATGACATCTAAAGACACTCCACCTTGTCATTCCAGCACGTAACGAACAACTGTACGAACATTTTGCGAAGGCAGTGTGTTAAATGCTATGGCCGGTTTTGCCTCAAACATAAAGGTGTCATCCCAGTGCTTGACACTGGGATGGCTTTGTTGCATAGCAACTGAAAAAATCTGGTGGCTACTGACAAAATTCATTATAAAATAGCCATTTAACCTTGAAAGAAAAAATATGCCACAAAAAATGAGGGTCAGTAACCATAGCGAATATAACAAATTTCTAGAAAAAAGAGGAAATATTTTTCATTATATCAACGAAGCCATAGAAAAGTGGTACGAGAATGGTCCAAAAATACCAGGTGGCAACAATATTTATAGCGATAAAATTGTAATTTTGGTGCACATAATAACTTGTTTATTTAGAATAGGCCTGAGGCAAACAGTTGGGTTTATAGCAGGATACCTTGAGCAAATTGGGAAAAATTTGCAAGTTATCAGCTATTCACAATCATCAAGAAGGTTTAAGAAACTCAATATTAAGATCAATGATTGCAGAAAATAATATGGAAGATATCGAAATTGCTATAGACAGTACAGGAATTAGTATATACAACAACACTCCTGGTCATAGCAAAGAAAATAGCGAAGATAGAAAGTATCGCAGCTATGAACAGACAAGAAAATTGCATGTAATGTTGAATACAAACAGCAAAAAAGCCATAGCTGTAAAATACAGTAACGGTGTCTACTCTGATCACTATGGAGCTTGTGATTTGCTAAAAGAAGTCGATTTTCAGTATGTCATAAAAGTACTATATGCAGATAGGGCATATGACAGAGAAAAGCTCTATAAGCTGTGTAATCAATATGGTATAAAAACGAAAATTCCTCCGAAAAACAACGCAGCAGAGCATCCAAAGTTAGACTATATGGCTGAGAGAAATTCTGCAGTCAAGCTCATAAAGTCATATGATGAAGATAGTATAAAGAAGTGGAAAAAAGAGATGAGTTATGGAAAAAGATCTTATATAGAAAGTTTTTTCTCGCGACTGAAACAAACATTCGGGTTTAGTTTTAGGAATAAATCTGAGACAAATAGAGAGAAGGAACTACTTGTTAAATACTATTTGCTCAATAAGTTCACTGATATTGGTATGGCTAAATTTGAGATAGCTTCATAAATTTATTGTGCGTTACCTACTATCCGAAGAGCGATGCAACAAAGCCCACTGGGATCCATTCTTCTTTTTTTCTGAATTCCAGCGTCACGCGCTGGAATGACAAAAGCTGCTAATTTTTCATGTAAATAATGGTTATGCAAGCAGTCTATTTTGTAACTAACAAAAGAGGACTTTGATTCGCATGTTTCTCACGCTTATTCTATTGTTTAACTATACTTTGAGCAATGTCTTCATAAATCTCTGCCAAATCCTCACTTAACATTAAAGGATTTCCGCAATCAGAAGCATGGCATATTTGTGGATCTAGAGGAACTCTGCCTAGAAGTTTGATGCCCAGCTCCTCAGACATTTTTTTTGCACCGTCTTTTCCAAATATGTATATTTTTGAGCCGCTTTGAATGAAATAACTCATATTTTCTACAATGCCAATAACCGGTACGCTGAGCTTTGTAAACATATCATAAATTTTGCGAGCATCGATTAAAGAGAGCTCCTGTGGAGTTGAAACTATTATCGCCCCAGTTAAGTTAAAATTTTCCATAAGACTTAAATGCACATCGCCAGTTCCAGGTGGTGTATCAATTATCAAATACTCTATATCGGACCATTTTGTTCCCATTAGCAGACTATAAAGTGCTTTTGTAATCATAGGTCCGCGCCATATTGCTGCACGATCTTTATCGATAAAATAGCCAATTGAAATAGTATGCAGTCCATACTTTTCTATAGGCATTGCTTTACTATCCTGTATTTCTGGCTTTAATTTTTCAGCGCCAAGCATTTTAGGAATTGAAGGACCATATATATCTGCATCAACCAGCGCAACTTTGTGTTTTAACTTTGCTAATGAGAGAGCAAGATTTAGCGCAACTGTGGACTTGCCCACACCGCCTTTACCAGAGGCCACAACGATTATATTTTTCACTCCTTCGATATGTAATTTAGCTTTTTGTTGCCCAGTTTGTTTTTGACAAGTAGCAACCACGGTCACTTTTGTCACCCCCGGTATAGCTTTAACAGCTTGCTCACAATTTCTTCTTAATTCTTCATTTGCTTGCGTGTTACCGGCAACTTCAAGCACAAAACCAACATCTTGACCTTTAATAATAATTGAGGATATTATGCCAAGAGCGATCACATCTTTACCGCTTTTTTGCTCTATGACTTTTTTTAAGTTCTCTCTTACAATTTTTTCGTTGATCATTAGCCTTTTAGGTGATTTCTTCCTGAAGTCGTTTAATCTCAGCTTGAGGAAGGCCGGTTGTCTGAGAGATAATATCAATAGAGATGTCAGCCTTAAGTAGGTTTTTTGCTACTTCAATCTTTCCTTCAATCTTTCCTTCAATCTTTCCTTCAATCTTTCCCTCATCAAGTTTTTTAGCGAGGATGCCTTCTTCTTTCCGCAGATCCATTATTCTTTCTTCATATGCTACTAAATCTTTTTCATTCCAGCTAAACCTGTCTAATTCATCGTAGGCTAACTTTATTATTGGTGCTTTTTCTGCTATTTTCCTTAAGTCTTCTTCCGTAGTTTCATCTGCATATTGTTGTCTAAGTGAAGAAGGTCGCCCCTCCTCACTCGACTTCAAAACCGTACGTGAGACTTTGCGCCTCATACGGCTTCTCTCCAATTTGGAGCTTTTCATGCACACCTCCTGTGTAATTCATCGTGACAATGTCCATGTAACAAAGATAAGTTTTTGATCATGTTGTTTCGTCTATTCCGGTCTTTGTGATGTATTTCTATTGTATCATCACTTTTAAACCATAGTCTACAATTATCACATTTACTTTGTTGTAACTTCAATAGTTTTATTACTCTTAATGGCTTATCTGGTATTTTTCTCAGACGTTTACCCCAATAAACCCAATCACCATCATATGGAGATCTGGTTTTTTGCACTTTGATATGTCGTTTAATAACATGATCGCTGTGTATAATAAAATGTATCTTGTTACTTGTCATAAAACGCCAGTTATCGTTATTATACTTTTTAAAGTATTTTCTTTTTATCCAGCATTTCCCTTTGTTTGGGTGCCTAAAGACTGACCTTACCCAGAAAAAGTGGAGAGAAAGAAAAGAGTTTTTTTGGGTAAAATAAAATTTTGGAGGATTAGAAATGGTAAGAGAATATACGGCAGAATTCAAATTGGAAGCTGTTAAACTGGCAAATGAACAAAGAAAGGCAGGTCAAACAATTACAAAAATAGCAAGAGATTTAGGAATAAAGGGTGGTTTATTAGGAAAATGGATGAAGAAATATAACGAAAAAAAGTCAGCGGCAAATGCATTTCCAGGTAGAGGTAACATGGCTCCTTACGACAAAGAGAGGTTTGATTTACAAAGCAAGAGTAACAAGGGAAAGAGACATTTAAAAAAAAGCCCTGGCCAGTCAAAAAGAGTAAAATATTTTTTTATATAGTAACTGCTATAAAGTACAGGAATTATGTAGGATTTTCTGCTAGTGGCTACTATAAGTGGACCACAAGAAAAATAAGCAGTAGAGAATCAGCAAATAAAGAGCTACTCGAAGCTATTCAAAAAATATATCAAGTTTCTAAATGTAGATATGGAGCTCCTAAAATTCATGCTGAATTGAAGGCTTTGGGTAAAAGTTGCAATTTGAAAACGGTGCAAAGTATTATGCAGAAAAATGACATCAGGGCTATACTGAGAAGAAAGTTTAAAATTAAAAAACAACAAACAGATAATAGAGCTGTAGCTCCCAATATACTAGATCAAAACTTTATTGTTGATCAACCAAATAAAGTATGGGATTACTTACATCAAAACCAAGGAGGGATGGCTATATTTGGCAGCAATAATTCTCACGTATGGTAGTTAATGAGTAGTGCAATAAATAAACAATTGGTTATGAACTCTTTATTAATGGCCATTAATAGGCGTAAACCTGTTAAAAATCTACTGCTGCACAGTGACCAAGGTTCACAATATACTGCGCAAGGGTATCAATATCTCTTAGCTGTAAAGAATATAGATGAGTAATAAAGGCTGTTGTTACGACAATTCTGTTGCAGAAAGCTTCTTTAGCTCATTGAAAAGAGAAATACTTATTGATACTTCACAACACTCTGCTCAACAAACTAGAACTGCAATATTTGAATACATAGAAATTTTTTATAACAAACAACGTCACTATTAACTATTGCATTCCAGAACAATTTGATGCATCATTCTTTTTGTAAAAAACATTCCACACTTTCTCTCCACTTTTTCTGGGTAAGGTCACTGACTCAATACCCAGTCAATATCCTTTCCACCAGTTCTTTTACTGCCGGTACGTAGCCATTCTCATAAAATGGATCTTGCTTAAATTTGTACACATTGTGCCCGGAAAACATGAGTTCGTTCTCAATATCACCATCGTGTATAACGTTTTGCAGTGTTTTTTGTATGCAAAAACTCCGTGGATCTGGTTTTCGCCCTGTTGAATGGTCACCATGATCTTTCCAATTGCTAAACAAACAATGGCTCAAACATCCCATACAATTGATTTGATCTTCTCTTATTTGTTTAAATTTATCTGGCGTCACAAAAATAACAGTTGAATCTGGGGTTTTCATTGCTTCTGTGTACCCTGCTTTAGTCCATGTATTTGCCAGTTCTTTGTCTTTTGCAGTAAGGTAGATCTTCCTACCTCTGCTACCCATTGCAAATTCACTATTGGATTCTTCGCTGGCATTTTCTGAAAAATTTACTTGATGTAATTTTCGTTCCTGTAACTCACGTATAAAATTATTCCTCACCGCAGATGAATAAAACCCTGTTGGACTGAATTTATTTAAAAATACATCACCTTCTTCTAAAGTGAGTAGCTTCTTTTTCCACTCTGCAGAAATTGGGCTTTCTTTCGTCAAAAGTGGACGAGTGCCAAACTGAAAAGCTATTGGTCCAATTTGCAGATTGTCAAACCAATGTTCCCAATCTTTCAAATGCCACACTCCTCCTGCCATAACAATTGGTGTTTCTGAGAGACCGACCTCGTTCATGAAAGATCTAAGCTCTGCAACTCTTTCAAATGGAGCCTGTGGTAGCTCTGGGTCTTCACTGTTACTCAGTCCATTGTGCCCTCCAGCAAGCCATGGATCTTCATACACTACTCCACCAAGCAAATAGGAAGATATTCTTTGGTAAGCACGCTTCCATAATGCTTTAAAAGCACGCACCGATGAGATAATAGGGTAATAATAAACCTGATATTTAGCTGCAATTTCTCCAAGCCTATAAGGCATACCAGCACCGCAGGTAATACCATGAATCAAACCTTTCGCTCCTTCTAATATGCCATGAAGCACGCGTTCTGCTGCTCCCATCTCCCAAAGTACATTCATATGTACTCTTCCATGACCTTTTGATATTTCATTTGCTATTCTTGCCTGACTAATTCCAGCTTTAATACTATATTCAATCAATTCGCTGTGTTTTTCATTTCTTGTTCTGCCTTTGTAAATCAGCGGCACCAACTCGCCGTTATCATCAATAAGCTTAGCATTTGCACCAGAAAACGTACCCACAGCATCTGCTGCAGCAAATGCTCCGCTTGATCTCCCATCACTAACTGCAATGCCTTTACCACCTTCGATGATTGGCCACACTTCCTTTCCTGAAATTACTATCTTTTTTATCTTATTTTTCAAAACTTCCTCGCAATCTTTCACTCTATTTTACTTAATTACTAAAAAAATGATAGCTGTTTATTTTTTCTTGTATCATTAAAGCTTCTGTAGCTACTCATGCTGTTGTAGTTTGAGAGCAGTTCCCATCGGAAGGGTGTCATTCCAGTGCTTGACACTGGAATCCAGTTTTTGATCAAAAATGTTGCTATAGTGCACAATCAATTTTCCTGGATCCCAGTGTCTGGGCACTGGGATGACACCATAGGGGGCTACTTGGATGACAGGGGAGGGAGGCTGCTGGGATCCTGACAACCGTCATCCCGCTGCTTGTTAGCGGGATCTAGAGATACCGCGGCGGTATGACGTAGAGCTACGTGTTTAGGTTTAATGAATCCACTATATCTTTTACTTGAGAAAAAACATACTCTTTGCTTACACTGGTATCGATAATAAAGTCACTCATCTTCCTTTTCTCCTCAATAGATAACTGAACATCGGAGATTAGATTAAGCTTTTCTTTATCTATGTTGCGTTCGTTAAGTCTTTGAGCTTGCACAACGCTATCTGCATGAACAAAAACAATAAGGTCGCAATATAAATAAAATTTTGTTTCTAATAGAAGTGGCACATCTAAAACTAAAAGTTTTCTATCGATCTTTTTTTCCTTGGCAATAAAAAATTCTAATTCACGCAGCACAGCAGAGTGAACCAAAGATTGAAATTGTTTCCAATTTTCATCGTAGGCTAAGAAATATTTAGACAGTACTGTTCTATCTATTTCACCATTTACTACCACTCCAGGAAAATTTTTCTCTGCATAACTTATTATGCTTTTATCCACTTTATAAAGTTGGTGTACAACAGAATCAGCATCAAATACAGCAGCACCAAACTCTTGAAAGCAATTAGTTACAAAGCTCTTTCCTACCCCAATTCCGCCTGTTAGACCTATAATCATATAACAAAAACACATTAGACTTCTTTCGAAACTATAGCTAAGGTTTCTCTATATATATTAACTAGATTTTCTAGATCCCAGTGTCAAGCACATAACTATACGAACATTGCAATTTGTAGGTGGTGTCATTCCAGTCTGGGATCTAGCTTTTTGGTAATTTTATCGAAAATGTTTGCTCGTTTACAATCAATTTTCCTGGATTCCAGTGTCAAGCACTGGAATGACACCCTACTTAACCGTCATACCGCCGCGGTATCTCTTAGCCACTAACACGTAGCGGGATGACGATTGTCGATAAATCTAAGTTACTTTAGCAACAGTTATTCTCTACCAAATTACTCTGAATTTTGGTTATATTATTTGCGGATTTCACTGCTGAAATCTCAAATTTTGAGCTTGTGTTCAAAAATGATTCAACTGACCTGCCAAAAAAATCATATCTCCACCCCTTGAATAATTTATCTGTCTGTCTAGATATTGACCAGGTTAACTCATCTTTTGAAGAAACTAATTTCCTTGATATGTTACTTTCTTTACATTTACTATCTAAAATAATTGAGAGTATATCAAGTACAGATTTGTCATAATTACTCGATAAGGTATTGTTTTGCTGCATCCAATTTCCCTCATTTTCATTAAAAATATTCACAAACTCTAGTAAATCTGCATCTTTTATATTTTTTGCATTCCTCTTGAGATCATCTAAAATCTCATCAACATGCTCTATATTTTTTTCAATAAAACCAGCTATTACAGCGTTATTGATTATTTTATTACGGTTCATATTATAGCGCTGTGCTAAGGTTTCTTGCCACTCACTAACTGCTTTAACAGTTAGTATCAACCTTGGATTTACTTCATAATTAAATTTCATCCTCTTCCATGCATCTTTTGGATTATGTAAATACTTATTTATATTAACTATTGATTCCATCTCTTCTTGAAACCAACCCATCCTATTATTTTCTTCAAGTTTATTGCACAATATTTGGTGTAGGTCATATAGGTGTATCACGTCGTTTATTGCATAGTCTAACTGATCCTCGGACAACGGACGCCTTAACCAATCTGAATTTTTAGCTTTAATTTTATCCAGTGCTATTCCTTGATATTGCTCCACTACTTTTGAGTAACCAATAAAGTCATGATAATAATGACAAAACATAGCAGCAACTTGGGTATCAAAAATGGGAGTGGGAATACATTTAAACACAGTGAGTAAGGATTCTATATCCTGCCGGCAGCTATGAAACACTTTGGTTATCCCCTGATTTAGCATTATTTTCTTAATGAATGATAAATCAATTTCTGGCACTAATGCGTCTACAATAAAACTCTTCTCTCCGTAAGAAATTTGAATTAACGATAATTTTGGGTAGTAGATTAAATTATTTCTAATGAACTCCGTGTCAACTGCTATAAATTTCGGCTTTTTTGCTATCAACCCCTCACATATGTCCTCCAGCTCCGACGTTGTATTAATTAACATATGTTTTTTATTCAGTGGTTCTATTTTACTACTTATATTAAATTTTGCAATTAGAGTCACTACGAAATTAGTAATGGAGCTTGCTAGTTACTTATAATATTATAAAGTGTTTGTTATGTAGTGGTGAAGTGTTATGGTAGATTTTATAGACCTTTTTCAAGGAAGTAAAGATTTTACGATGTGCATGCACAACGGTTCAGGGGATGCAATATATAATCGATGTATATCTGCTGTAAGAATGGACCCGCCATGTATGCATGGTGAATCTATTCAAGGTTTGTTTGAAAGTTCGTTTGAACAAGGTGTTGTGACTGTTAGAGTGAACTTAGACTTAGAAACTTTAAATGTAGTGGTATATAAATCTCCTCCAACTTCTGATAAGCTTGACGCATTTTCACTAGCATATCAAATAGACAGATATCACATAGATGAGAATACTATAGTTTTTGATGAGAAAGTAAATACAATAAAATTTGATATATCAAATCCTTTAAAACATAAATTTATTACATTTGAGATTTTTAAAAGATAAATTATAATTCTGGTTCATTTATAAAAGGCTAGACTTAACGTGCCAGGCAGGAATTAACTGAAAGAAAAATTGAAGTAGCAAGAATTGATCTAGTTTGATATTACTAATATAGTAAATCTCTGGATATATAATAAGAACTAGATTCCAGCGTCACGCGCTGGAATGACAGGGCTATAGGTATCATCCAAGTAGCCTCTTTCTTGTCATCCCAGTGTCCTGACACTGATTTCCATCCAAAAGGGTGTCATTCCAGTCTGGAATCCAGATTGGACACTGAATTGGTGAGTGTAAAATTCTACGTCATACCGCCGCGGCGCTAACAAGAGATCCCGCTAACAAGCAGCGGGATGACGGTTGTCAGGCTAGCTGTCATCCGAGTAGCCTCCTTTTTTTGTCATCCCAGTGCCCAGACACTGGGATCCAGCCTTTCTGCAATCTCATCGAAAACGTTTTTCTATGCTAGTTTGCTTGTGAGCAAGCAAACTTTCCTGGATCCCAGTGTCTGGGCACTGGGATGACACCCTACTAGCGGAAGTTACTCTCAAATGTTTGTTCATGTTAGCCACAAACATTAAGAAATTTACCAAATGAAAAAAAAGGCAAAAGAAGCCCTGGGGTTATTATCCGCTTTAAAATATTGGCGTTTTTTATGTTTTAAACGCTTGACAAGCGAAATTCAGCTGCTTTTAATTGCAACTAACTTACGCTGCAAATGTTTAAGAAATTTACTAAGCAGAAAAAAAGACAAAGAATCCCCGAGTTAGCTAGTCTTTTACTATCTCTGTCGAGTATTGGCATTTTTTGATGTCTTGTAACGCTTTATAAGCGCGTTCAGCTTATTTAGATAAAAATCTAGATGTAGATGAAGTTTTGTAAAGACATACAGTATCTATATACTGCAAAAAATTGAACATAAGACGCCGATACATTAAGTAATCCTTACCTTTTAATCTGCAGATTGGCGAAAGCAAATACAATAGCTTCACTATCATGATAAGGGAGCTGGCGAAGGGTGTCAAGTAAGTTTTTCGTTTCTATAGCTACTACCACGATTGTATAGGTAATTCTTCACTTATAATAATGATTCAAGCCTTCAGCTCCTCAAACACTTCACTTGCTCTATTTAAAACAGAATCAGGAAAACCAGCAAGTTTTGCTACATGTATTCCATATGACTCATCTGCAATGCCTTCAATTACTTCATGTAGAAAAATAACCTCTCCGTTCCACTCTCTTATTTTTACACAAAAACATTTCACGTTCTTCAAGTATTTGCTTACTTTAGTTAATTCATGATAATGAGTTGCAAAAATGGCGCGGCACTTATTTACATTGTGAATATGTTCAATCACCGCCTGTGCAATAGATAATCCATCATACACCCCTGTGCCCCTACCAATTTCATCAAGTATCACCAAGGAACGGTCCGTTGCCTGATTTACTATCGTTGCTGTTTCGATCATCTCTACCATGAAGGTAGAATAACCAGCTGTTATATTATCCGTTGCGCCAACCCTGCTGAATATCTTGTCAATCACTCCAATATGTGCACTCTCTGCTGGCACAAATGACCCCATGTGAGCTAAAATTGCAATGAGAGCGTTTTGCCTCAAGAAAGTGCTTTTTCCAGCCATATTAGGACCAGTAATTAGATGTATACCAGCTAAATTGATGCTATTTGCAATGAATTTATCGTTAACTTCAACCACTGGATGTCTTCCGCTACAGATATTGAACTCTTTGCTGTCATCAATAATGGGTTTTACGTAATTATTTTGCACTGCAAGCTCTGCAAATGCGGTTCTAATATCAAGTTTTGCCAAAGCATTTGCAGCAAGAGCAATTTTTTCAGATTCTTTAGCGACTTCACTACACAGTTCACTAAAAATTTTCATTTCTAAGCCGATTGCAGCATCACGTGCCGTAAGAATTTTATTTTCTAGTTCTTTCAATTCATTAGTAGTGTAGCGCATGCTATTTGCTAAGCTTTGCCTATGAATAAATATATCCGAAGTTATTTTGTGATTTGCCGACACTTCAACGTAATAACCAAGTATGTTGTTGTGTAATATTTTGAGTGCGGCAATGCCAGTTAGGTCGCGATAAGATTCACGGAGTTTGGTTATTAGTTTATTACTATTATTTAATATGTAGGATAACTCAGATAATTCTGAGTTGTATTTTGAGTGAATAAATCCTCCTTCTTTCACGGAACTGAGGTTATTATCGAGTATAGCACTATTTAACAGTTCAAATAGGTCTTTATGATTGCCAAGGCTTTTATGTATTGTGCTTAGTTCACTCTCGTCACTACTTATCACCTGAGTGGTAGACACTGACTCCTTTTCTCTAGATTCCAGTGCCAAGCACTGGAATGACATCTGAGAGTTAGCTACTGGTTCTTCACTTAAACAATAATTATGCAAGGTAGACAGAAACTCAGACAACTCTAAAGTTTTTCCTAGGCCTATTTTCAATAGGTTCATATCCTTTGGTGAACCACGCCCTAGTATTAAGCGCGATAAAGACCTCTCAATATCCGGAATGTTAGATAATATCTCTCGTATTTTTCTGCGTGGCTCATGATTATTTACAAAAAATTGAGCGGTGCTGAGCCTCAAATTGATTGCCTTGGAGCAAGCAAGTGGTGAAGCGAGCATTTGCTTGAGCAGGCGTCCACCAGAGGCTGTAACTGTGTGATCAATAACTGAAATTAGTGAACCTTTCTTTTCACCAAATTGAGTTGAAAATAACTCAAGATTTCTCCTTGCTGAAGCATCAATAAGCATGAAATTTTGTTGCTTATAGGTTTTTGGGAATTCAAGCCTTGGAATAGAGCCCCTTTGTGTTACTCTGACATATTCAAGCAGTGCACCACACGCCATGATTTCTACTTTGCTGAAATTTCCTATACTCCCAAGTTCCCTGATTTTATAAAACTCGCATAATGTTCTGTGAGATTTACTATACTCAAAAAAGCTCTGTGCGTGTTGCGTAATTGATATTTTATAATTTTTTAAAATCGATCTAATTTTTTCGTCCTCAGTGAATTTTTCAGAAATTAATAATTCTCTTGGTGATATACGCAACAAATCACTATCTAGAGCTTTCAAACTCGTTAAAGTGTGAAAAAATTTTCCCGTCGATAATTCAAGCCAACTAATAGCATATTCGTCATTTTGTTCAACTATGGACGCGAGATAATTATTGCTTTTATCCTCCAGTAGTGAATCTTCTATAATTGTACCTGGAGTTACAACTCGCACTACATCACGTTTTACTATGGATTTATAGCCCCTCTTTTTTGCTTCATCAGCAGTTTCTAATTGATCACAGATTGCTACTTTGAATCCTAAATCTATTAGCTTGTGCAGGTAAGACTCACTACTGTGTGCTGGCACTCCACACATTGGTATTTCTTGCCCACACGAATTACCTCTCTTAGTGAGCACTATATTCAGCAATTTCGCAGCTTTAATAGCATCATCGAAAAACAACTCATAAAAATCTCCTAGCCTATAAAATAGCAGATGATCCTTGTATTGAGCTTTCAGGTTCAAATACTGCTCCATCACAGGGGTGTTTTTTTCTTTTACGAAGCTCATAATATTTTTTAATATATTGTATTGATAAACGTTATTATAGATTATATTGCACATGTGAATAACATAAATTTTAAATAGGTGTATAGAGGGGAAAATTTAAAACAATTAAATTTCTTGGATCCAAGTAGTCAGGACACTTGGATGACATAAAGAGTAGGAGTATTTGATGACAAAAAAGCAAAAACACAGTTGTCATTCCAGCGCGTGACGCTGGAATCCAGAATATCCTAATTACAAGGTTTATTATTTAGTTTGAAAAATACTATAGCTTTTTCTATGTAAGTTGTGGCCCCTTTTTACCATTTGCGACAGTTGTATCATCAACAGATATTTCAGAGCTAACAGTGCTAATAGTTTTTTCTATCGCTTTAGCCTGTTCATAGTCTTGACTCAAAAAATACATGGCCAGTCCAATAGCTATACTAGCAACAAGAGAAGATGCTATCATTACACCTAGTATCATACCACCAGAAAGACTTACTGCAACACACACACCAGCTCCAAGTACAACACCAAGAAAACCACCAATTATTACGCCAGGCACCAAACTGCCTACCATAGCGCTTTCTTTTTTCGTATTAGCTTGTTTTTTCATACTTTTAATAAGCACTTCTTTTGTTTTTCCTTGAGCTAAATCTGAAGGAATTTTATTATCCGCGTTTTGTATCAAAGGATTTGCACTATATGTAACAAGAAGGGTGGTTATTTCTTCAGTTTTATTACCTATAACTGCATGATGTAGTAATGTATTTCCCTCTTCATCTTTAAAGTTTATATGAGTACGAAATTCTTCATCTAGATTTCTTATTGGGTTGTTTTTTGCATATATCCCAGATTGTATTGCTCTATCTAAGCATTGTATCACTTGTTCTAGTGATTGCTCGCCAGGATTTTGTATAAAATGAAGCAGAATTTCGTGTACTATCGCTTCCTTTGTAGTTTTTGGGCATCGTAAAGCGTAATTAAATGTCTGTGTAGTAATAACTTCTTCTTTTCTTTTTTTAAGAACAACCCTTAAATCTTCAATCGCCTTTTCACCATCTTTTATTCCAAGAATTATTGAATCCAAATTATTTATCATGCTATCCTCCTTGGTTTGATTGCATTACTCATTAATAAATAATATAATAAATCCTGCTAAAAGTCAAGCAATTAATTAATAAGTTAATATAATCCTCCAAAAGGAGCTCCTTACTTTTTGTTCAGCATGTCCATTGGATCAGACTCTTTAAGCTTGCTGTTTGCTGAATTTATTCATCACAATAGCTACAATGTGCTATCGAAGTTCTCTGTAATCTTAGTTGGTTCTTCTAGAATATTCAAAATATCAGTTGCACAATAAACCCGATCTCTCTTTCCTTGAGAAGTTTGTGAAACGATGCCTAAATCTTCAAGCTTTACGATTGCTCTTTGGGCTGTTGTAAATACGACACCTAAGTTTTCAACCACTTTCCTTATAGTAAAGTAAGGGTTTAAAGACTATTAACTAAATCATTGTCCCATTCAAATTTTGGTGGCAAGGGGCTTGGTATAAATGCCTGATAACCAGCGAATACTTTGCCTGATGGTGATCCTTTAATATACATTCATTCAACCGAGCACACTATTTTTATAGTATATATTATTTTCAAATAAAGTCAAAAATGAAAATAAGGCTTTATCTTATTTGCGTGCATGAAAATAAGAAACTCTCTTATTATTGATTTTGCTCAAAAACGAAAATAGAAGAAGCTGCTGAACTTTATATATCCTGTTTTTCTGGAGAACTGCTATAAAACTTCTGAGTGAAGTCACTTAATTTTTACACATCTATTGTAGAGTAAGAAGAACCGAATTTGAAACAAAAATGCTAACTGATGCTTGGACTTTACTGACACTTACACTACTTGAAACTATACTTAGTGTAGACAATTTAATCTTTATTTCTCTAGCAATAGATAAGGTACCAAATGCGCTGAGAGAAAGAGTGCGCCTTATGGGCCTTGGATTAGCACTATTAATGCGTTTTGTAATACTATTTTTTACATCATCTATATTATCAATGCAAAAACCTATATTTCACACTGCATCAGCAAGGGATTTACTTATGATCGCAGGGGGATTATTCCTTATTGTTAAGAGCTCTATGGAGTTACGGGATGACATCTTTGTATGTAAGAAAAATAAAAAGAAAGCAAACGTTAAATCAAAATTTTTTTTAGTTGTGCTACAAATTATATTAATAGATTTAGTTTTTTCGGTTGATTCGATATTAACTGCTATAGCACTAACTTATAACATGGTAATAATTGCTACAGCATTTACATTTTCCATGCTAGCAATGCTGTTTTTATCAAGTTATACCGCCCAGTTAATCAAATCTAACCCAGGGTTAAAAATAATCGCCATTTTATTTATTTTACTTGTCGGTGTGTACCTCATACTTCATGGATTTCATATAGAATTACCAAAAGGATATTTGTATTCTTCATTTATGTTTGCACTGCTTGTGGAAATTATAAGCAAAATAAAGAAAATTAACCGTCATACCGCGATTCATTCGCGGTATCTCTAGATCCAGCTAACAAGCAGCGGGATCTTTTTGATTTACTCCCACTCAATAGTTGCGGGTGGTTTAGAAGTGATATCATAAACAACTCTATTTACTCCGGGAACATTATTAACAATTATACTGCCGACATTGCGTAAAAAATCCCAAAATACTAGCAAGTGTTGATCCTTATCTTCAAATGGAAATGCATCGGCTGTCATACCATCAGATGATGTTACAGCCCTTAAAGCACAAACATGTCCATACGTACGACCATCTCCCATAACGCCTACAGTTTTTATTGGTAATAATACAGCAAAAGCTTGCCATATCTTATCGTATAGATCGTAATTTTTCATCGTATTAATATATATTTCATCTACTTCTTGCAATATTCGCACCTTTTCTTCATCGACTTCACTTATAATCCTCACTGCAAGTCCAGGTCCAGGAAATGGATGTTGAAATATTATCTCATCTGAAAGCCCAATTTCTTTTCCAAGTAGCCTTACCTCATCTTTAAAGAGGTAGCGTAAAGGCTCCACTAGCTTCAGGTTCATCTTTTCTGGCAACCCACCAACATTATGGTGAGACTTAATTGTACTAGTGTTGTTTGAGGCATGCCCTGACTCAACTACATCAGAGTAGATGGTACCTTGCATCAAAAAATCCACATCACCTATTTTTTTTGCTTCTTCTTCAAACACTTCAATAAAAGTGTTACCGATAATTTTTCGCTTTTCTTCTGGATCAGTTATTCCCTTCAACCTACTCAAAAATAAATTTGATTTATCAACGTAATTTATCGGAATCTCTTTCAACATAGCGATGGTTTGGTTCTTGCGTAACAACCCAGTATCGATAAAAATACAGTTCAATTGTTTTCCTATAGCTTTATGTGTGAGAGCCGCTGCAACGCTTGAATCAACCCCACCACTTACTGCAGCGATTACTTTTTTCTCTCCTACTACATTTTTGATTTTTTCCTTTTGCTCCTCAATAAACGACTTCATTGTCCAGTCTCTTTTGCAATTTGCAATATCCAAGAAGTTAGAGAGCAATTTACTGCCATTTGTTGTGGGCTTAACCTCAGGATGGAACTGAGTACAGTAAATCTTCCGCTGTTCGTTGACAATCATTGCAATTGTTTGATTTATCACACCTGATGCGATAACAGTAAATCCCTGTGGTATAGTATCAACACTGTCCGCATGGTTCATTAATACATCCACTTCAGAATTAACATCCCAGGTATCCTTTACAATGGGGGATTCTTTTAGTATCTTGATTTTAGTTCTACCAAACTCCTGTTTGAAACTCTCTTTTACTTTTGCTCCAAAATAATGACAAATGAGTTGCTGTCCATAGCATATTCCAAGTATAGGAACGCTTGTTGCCTCATTAAGTTTTATAATTTCATGTACTATTCTACTTGTTTCAGAACAATCATCATTTACAGATTGTGGTCCTCCAGAGAGAATAAACCCATTGAATTTTGATATTGTTTCAAAACTGACGCTGCTTGGAAATATTTCACAATAAACGCCCATTCCTCTTACTTGTCTTGCGATAAGCTGTGTAAACTGTGAACCAAAATCAATAATGGCAATTGCTGACAATTTGCTCCTCCATATTATTTAAAATGATATCTGATAATAAAGAAAATAATGGAGTAAGTAAACCAAGACCTGTTTAAAAGCTTTAACGCGTGGTACAAGTTAGCTATATAGCTAATTTTCCTACACCATACCGCTACGACGCTAACACGTAGCGGGACGACGAGCTTATCGTCATACCGCGATTCATTCGCGGTATCCCTTAGCCGCTAACAAGTAGCGGGATTATCTTCATGCTGCCACGAACCGTCATACCACCGCGAACCGTCATACCGCGATTCATTCGCGGTATCTCAGCCGCTAACAAGAGATCCCGCTAACAAGCAGCGGGATGACGAGGTATAAACTTTATCGTCATGCCACCGCGAACCGTCATACCGCGATTCATTCGCGGTATCTCGGCAATAGATCCCGCTAACAAGTAGCGGGATGACGATTGTCGTTTAGCCATAAATGTTTAAGAAATTTACCAAATGAAAAAAAAGGCAAAAGAAGCCCCATGGTGGTTGGCTATTTACTATGTACTAAAATATCGGCGTTTTTTTTATTCTAAAACGCTTGATTAAGAGCGATTTAGCTGCTTTTAACTTGCAACTAACCTACACCGCAAGTGTTTAAGAAATTTACTAAGCAGGAAAAAAGGCAAAGAAACCCCGTAGTAGCTAGCATTCAAATTCTCCCTTGTCAATTTGACGTTTTTTGCTGTCTTAAACGCTTTGTAAGCGCGTTTCGGCTTATATAGGTAAAAACCTAAAAATTTTTAAAGACATGCGATGCACGTAGTGCGAAAAATTAAACATGAGACGCCAAATACCCTAAGTTTTTTGTCATTAACCTGCACAGATTGCGAAGATAAATAAATAGCTTCAGTTTTATGATAAGGGAGCTGGCGGAGTTTGTCAAGAAAGTTTTTTCGTTTCTATTCCCAATAAAAGTGCGTTATATGGTTATGCAAGAAGTCTATTTACCCATTTGCTTAACTTTCTCTCTACTTTTTCTGAGTAAGGCCGCTATTGGCATGACAGACATTCATCGTAGTCAATATCTGTTTTTTGTTGCAATATTTCACTTTTTTTGAATATGTCATGCGAGACCTTATCGGCTCTCTGCATTGATTGTGATCTGCAGTAATATAAGCTCTTCAATCCTTTTTTCCAAGCAAGCATGTGTATTTTGTGCAAGTAACGTTTATGTACGTTGGCAGGTAAGAACAGATTTACTGATTGAGATTGACAAATATACGAAGTTCTATTACTTGCATGTTCTATAATCCATCTTTGGTCAAGCTCGTACGCTGTTTTAAATGTCAATTTTTCATGCTCACTAAGAAAATCTAAATGCTGAACGGAACCCTCGTTTGTTGAAATTGAAGACCATATTTTATCATTGTCTTGATTTTTTTCTGCTAATAGTTTTTGCAAGAATTTATTTCGCACTACAAATGAGCCTGTAAGTGTCTTTTGTATGAATACGTTTGCTGCGTATGGTTCTATTCCAGGGGAGGTATTACCTGCAATAATGGAGATCGAGGCAGTAGGAGCAATAGCGAGTTTGTGTGTAAACCTTTCCATTAGATCAACTTCTTTGGCATCAGGACATGCTCCCTTTTCTTCTGCTAATTTTTTAGAAACTATATCTGCTTGCTCGCGTAAATACTTAAATATTTTTTTATTCCATTGTTGTGCTGTTACTGATTCAAAAGGAACCATTTTGCTTTGTAAAAATGAGTGAAAGCCCATCACACCAAGACCAATACTGCGTTCTCTGGCTGCAGAATATTTTGCTCGCTGCATTTCATTCGGTGCTTTATTTATGAAATCTTCCAATACATTATCAAGAAAGCGCATTATATCTTCTATGAAGAGTTTATTGTCTTTCCATTCTTCGTAGTACTCAAGGTTTACGGATGATAGACAACACACAGCAGTGCGTGACTTATTCAGGTGATCATAACCTGTGGTTAAAGTTATTTCACTGCATAGATTTGACATCTTGATGTCTAAGTTGAGCTTTTTGTAAGATTCTGGCTTATTGTTATTTGTTGCATCAAGGAAAATAATGTAAGGTTCTCCAGTTTCAACTCTTGCTGTTAATATTTTGATCCATATATCCCGCGCTTTTACAGTTGAAATAACCTTATTGTTGTGAGGGCTTATTAAATTCCATTCTTGATCATTCTCAACAGCCTGCATAAATTTATCTGTTACTATTACAGCATGATGTATATTTAACGCTTTGCGATTTGGGTCACCGCCTGTTGGCTTGCGTAAATCTAGAAACTCTTCTATCTCCGGATGAGATACAGGAAGGTAGACTGCTGAACTTCCTCGCCTTAGGGATCCCTGACTAATTGCAAGCGTTAGAGCATTTTGCACTACAATAAATGGAACAATTCCTGATGTTTTGCCGCTACCCTTTACGCTTTCGCCTATTGAGCGTAAATTTCCCCAATAACTACCTATGCCTCCTCCACGTGCAGCAAGCCAAACATTTTCGTTCCATAGATCAACTATTCCCTGCAAGCTGTCTTCGGTTTCATTAAGAAAGCAAGAGATAGGTAACCCTCTCTTAGTGCCACCATTGCTGAGTATTGGTGTTGAAGGCATGAACCACAAGTTGCTCATGTAGTCATAAAGACGCTGCGCATGTTCTTTATTATCAGAATAGTAATTAGCAATACGTGCAAAGAGGTCTTGATAACTTTCATTTTCTATTAAATACCTGTCTGATAGAACTGCTTTTCCAAAGTCGGTTAATTTGCTGTCCTTTGCGTAATTAATGGTAATGTTATTCATAAAGTTCCTTTTATTCTTTTATTATATATAGGTACTTAAAAGTCATTTTGAGCGATTTTTAAGTTAGGTTTTTCGGATTTTTTTGTTGATGCTGTAATGCAAACAAGATACCGTCAACCTGACTGCCATATATTTTACAGTAACTCATATAACTTATTTGCATATTTATTTCTTTTGCAACATGTTGAACATAACTTTCTGAGTGACGAAAATAGTCTCCTTTGTTTACAAAGTCAATACCTTCACCTTCCTTTCTTCTTATTAAACATACAATAACTCCTTTTTTGCTCGTAGATCTTTTTGCTAATTCCAACTCTTCTTGAAAGTCATGTAGATAATGTAGCACTTCAGCAAAGATAATTACATCATACTGCTGGTTTTTCTCTTGTTTAAGAAACTCTTTCATTTCCATATGTATTAATTCATTGTAAACAGGCTTACCTTTTATAAAGCATCCTCTTGCGATATTTAGCATTCTACTTGAAATGTCAATTCCTGTTATATGGTTTCCAATACTATTTATTTTCAAGAAATGACCACATATTCCAGTTCCACAACCAAGGTCGAGTATATTGAGCTCAGAAGTGGAGTTGTTGAAGATTTTTGTAATTATCATGTGTACAAGTTCATGCCCTCTATATTGTTTGGCAATCAACCAATGCTCAACAAAATATTCACCTGTGTAATCAAAATATTGTCTTATGAGGTTTTTTGGCAATTCTGTAATAGGCGCTGAGTTTGTCATTTTTTTTATATAGTAAGACGCCTCCTCGTGGTCATTATCTAATTTTAGTGCCCTTGTTAAATAATTATAAGCTTTGTTAGTATTCCCTACCGCAAAATGACACCTTCCGATGTTATACCAGACTATAGGTAAATGGGGGTAAAATATGCTAATTAACCAAAATCGTAACTTTGCATCTGATATGCTACCTTTATAAAAGTGATATAAACCGATTTCAATGTTGGTGTTTAACAGGTTCTTAGATTTTTTAAGAAGCACTGTCATTTCTTTATGAAGAGTATTATATTTATTCACAATGAAGTGTTTTACTTTCTTAATATTTAATACGCCAATGAGCTTAGACATACAATTTAAAGCAACGTTTTTTATAAAAGAGAGATTACTTTTCATACGTTAGAAATACTCCGAATGTTTATTATCATTTTTAGGCAATTGATTTTAACACATTTTATCTTACAAAATATCTTTTTTATTAATTTTTACTGTATATATAAGTTTACCACATATTTCTCAGATTATACTGTTTAGGATTGCTAGTATATTGTTGTTGATAATATAAGTAAATGTTTTGTGCAAAAAGGCGTTGACATATTATTTATTAGGTTATAACATATAAAAGATTAATTTAGTTTTTAGATGTTTGACAAGTTTTATGGTAGAGATTAATTTAATCTCAATTCAATTTTAATAATATTTAACTCTGCATATTCTGCATATAGTCGGATAAATAAATTATTAAGAGCACTTGATGGATGCCTTGGCGTTAAGAGGCGATGAAGGACGTGGCAGGCTGCGATAAGCTGTGGGGAATTGTCAACAAATTTTGATCCGCAGATTTCCGAATGGGGAAACCCAACTAGTTTAGCTAGTCATTACGTACTAAGTATGTAAAGCAAACTTGGTGAACTGAAATATCTAAGTAGCCAAAGGAAAAGAAATCAACCGAGATTCTGTTAGTAGTGACGAGCGAAAGCGGAAAAGGCTAGTGATTTAAGAATAAGAATTAGAATACTCTGGAAATAGTAACCATAGAAGGTGATAGTCCTGTATAAGTAGAAAGTTTTTAAATCCTTGAGTAGAGCGGGGCACGTGAAATCCTGTTTGAATATGGGGGGACCATCCTCCAAGCCTAAATACTCCTTAACGACCGATAGTGAACAAGTACCGTGAGGGAAAGGTGAAAAGAACCCCGGGAGGGGAGTGAAATAGAATCTGAAATCAAGTGCTTACAAACAGTTGGAGCTCTATATCAATTTATTGATATTTAGAGTGACAGCGTACCTTTTGCATAATGGGTCAGCGAGTTAATCTATGAAGCAAGCTTAAGCCGTTAGGTGTAGGCGTAGCGAAAGCAAGTCTGAATAGGGCGTTTTAGTTTTATGGATTAGACCCGAAACCAAGTGATCTAGTCATGACCAGATTGAAGGTGTGGTAAAACACACTGGAGGATCGAACCAGTTAATGTTGCAACATTATTGGATGAGTTGTGATTAGGGGTGAAAGGCCAATCAAACTTGGAAATAGCTGGTTCTCCGCGAAATCTATTTAGGTAGAGCGTTGTATGTATGTTGTTGGGGGTAGAGCACTGGATAGACTAGGGGGATTCACCGTCTTACCAAATCTAACTAAACTCCGAATACCAACAATTAATTATACAGCAGGCACACTACGGGTGCTAAGTCCGTGGTGAAGAGGGAAACAACCCAGATCACTATCTAAGGTCCCAAAATTACAGCTAAGTGGGGAAGGAAGTAGAAAAACCATTACAGCTAGGAGGTTGGCTTGGAAGCAGCCATCCTTTAAAGAAAGCGTAACAGCTCACTTGTCTAAATAAGTTTTTCTGCGCCGAAAATGTACCGGGGCTAAAGCTGTATACCGAAGATGTGAGTGCTTATTGATTTCGATCAATAGGCGCGGTAGCGGAGCGTTCCGTAAGTCTGTGAAGGTGGTTTGTGAAAACTGCTGGAGATATCGGAAGTGAGAATGCTGACATAAGTAGCGTAAAAGAGTGTGAAAAACACTCTCACCAAAAATCTAAGGGTTCCTACGTTAAGTTAATCTGCGTAGGGTTAGTCGGTTCCTAAGGCGAGTCCGTAAAGGAGTAGTCGATGGCAATTAGGTTAATATTCCTAAACCTCTTAAGTGTGACGGGTTTCGTATTTGTATAGATCTTATTGGATTGATCTATGCTTAAAAGAAGCTCCAGGAAATAGCACTTATATTTATGAGGCCGTACCGCAAACCGACACTGGTGGATGAGTAGAGTATACTAAGGTGTTGAAAGAATGATGTTGAAGGAACTCGGCAAATTATACCTGTAACTTCGGAAGAAGGGTAACCTGCTTTTAGGCAACTATGAGTAGGTGGCACAAAATAGGGAGTAGCGACTGTTTACTAAAAACACAGGACTCTGCAAACACGTAAGTGGAAGTATAGGGTCTGACGCCTGCCCGGTGCTGGAAGGTTAATAGGAAGGGTGCAAGCTCCGAATTGAAGCCCCAGTAAACGGCGGCCGTAACACTGACGGTCCTAAGGTAGCGAAATTCCTTGTCGGGTAAGTTCCGACCCGCACGAATGGCGTAACGATTTCTCCACTGTCTCCAACATCACTTCAGCGAAATTGAATTCCCCGTGCAGATGCGGGGTACCCGCGGTTAGACGAAGAGACCCCGTGCACCTTTACTATAGCTTTACATTGCTATTAAAAGTGTGATGTGCAGGATAGGTGGGAGACTTTGAAGTTATGGCGCTAGCTATAATGGAGTCAACCTTGAGATACCACCCTTTACACTTTTGATATCTAACTATGTTTCATTATCTGGAACTAGGACATTGTATGGTGGGTAGTTTGACTGGGGCGGTCGCCTCCTAAAAAGTAACGGAGGCGTGCGAAGGTAAGCTAGAGCTGGTCGGAAATCAGCTTGATAGTATAATGGCATAAGCTTGCCTGACTGCGAGGCTGACAAGCCAAGCAGAGACGAAAGTCGGTCATAGTGATCCGGTGATTCTGTATGGAAGGGTCATCGCTCAACGGATAAAAGGTACGCCGGGGATAACAGGCTGATGGTGTTCGAGCGTTCATAGCGACGACACCGTTTGGCACCTCGATGTCGACTCATCACATCCTGGGGCTGAAGAAGGTCCCAAGGGTTCGGCTGTTCGCCGATTAAAGTGATACGTGAGTTGGGTTTAGAACGTCGTGAGACAGTTCGGTTTCTATCTGCCGTGGGTGAAGGAAATTTGAGAAGGTCTGACTCTAGTACGAGAGGACCGAGATGGATATACCTCTGGTGTACCAGCTGTTATGCCAATAGCATCGCTGGGTGGCTATGTATAGATGGGATAATTGCTGAAAGCATATAAGCAAGAAACCCTCTTCAAAAAGATTTCCCAATTAAGGCCGTGGAAGACTACCACGTTGATAGGCTAGTTGTGGAAGCATGGTAACATGTGAAGCTAACTAGTACTAATAGCCTGATTGATTTATTTGCTTTCTATATGTGTGTATGCAGTGTTAAATATTAAGTTAAAATTGTTAAGTTAGAAATTTTTATTGACTTGGTGGCTATAGCAAAAATGAACCACCCGATCTCATCTCGAACTCGGAAGTGAAACTTTTTAGCGCTGATGGTACTTGAAAAGGGAGAGTAGGTCGCCGCCAAGTTTATAAAAATTTCTTTGTTAATTAGACAGTAGGTATACTTATATTTTAACTTTCTTGTTTTGTTACTATTCTTTAAGTTTTTACTTTAACTACGATATCTTTTTTTTCTTATATGTTCTTGGTCATTTTCTACATTATTTAGCATTGTTCCTACTTCCCCTAATTGATTCCCTTTTGAAGGAGAATTACTGATTTCTGGTAATATTACATTACCTCCCACTTTTTTAAATAATTCTTCTTGTTGGCGAAATGCTGACCTCCAATCTGTTCCTGTTCCTTTAGGAAGAAATAAGAATTGATACATCTGACCAAAGCCTGTGTTATTTACCTCTTTTATATGCTCTACCATTCACCACACCCATTAACTATTTTTAAAAATTTTACCTATATTATCATAAAAAATATAGTTGTAAATACCTTAATTGAGATTTTTTTTTATTTTATCTTTTTTAAGCAAATAGTTAGATCTTTTTGTAAATTTTTATAACTTGCTTGCATAATGTTTCTATGAGTTAGTATTATGTAGTAGTGCCCTATATTACTTATATTTAAAATGCTAATTTTAGCAAGCATTCGTAGTTGCCTTTTTATTTTATTTCTTTTTGCTGCTTTTCCGGTTTTTTTACTGATAGCCAGACCTACTCTAATAGTATGAATGTACTTTTCAGGTTCTCTTTCTTTTATAGCGTACAGTGATATATAAAGCCCACGATAAAAAAGACTGTTGAGTGCTAACTTATTTTTGAAAGCAGAAGAAAAATCTTTTTTTTTATACTTACTATGCGCATAATTTGTTACACCCTAATGAACGGCGCCTATTAAGGATTTTTCTTCCAGCTCTTGTTGCCATACGTGAACGAAATCCGTGTCTGCGCTTTCTTATCAAATTTTTTGGTTGAAATGTTCTCTTCATTGTTTTTATATTAATATAATTATTTATTTTAAATTGTTTTACTTTATTGTCAAATAATGGTGAACTTGTATGACATTTTCGTAGAATAAAATTTGATGCATGGAAGAATGAATTCGGTGATAGTCATACCTGTCTTACTAATCCTTTTATTTTGTTTTAGTAGGTTTCAAGAAGTAAATAAGGTTAAATCTTATCTATATCTTAGTTGTGTATGGATGCTAACTTGGTTGTTAGTATTCTATAATAATTGTTTTGTAACTTTTATTTCTATAGCGTTACTTTTTTTCATGCTTGCTTTTATCTTTAAAAATAAAAGAAATAAGATAATAAAACTTTCGTTATTTGTGGCTTTGGCCATATCATTTTTTATCACTTTATTTATAATGCTGTCTATTTTTATTCAATCCATTAGTTTTTTTAATAAAGTAGCTATTTCAGAATTCTTGTTTTGCTTGAAATGGGGCCACAATGTAGTCACTATCAATGAAGAGAAGATAGGATGTTTTGGTATAGCGCCGCTTTTAGTTGGTACATTACTTATAACTATTATAGCAATGTTAGTTGTCGTTCCGCTTGGTTTATTTTCTGCAATATATATTAGTGAATATGCGAGTGAGAAAGTGCGTTATATTGTTAATACAACTTTGCAAGTTTTGTCTGCTATTCCTACGGTTGTATATGGATATTTCGCGGTTGTGTTTTTGTCTTTCTTTATAAAGCAGGTAGCAAATTTTTTTGGTTTAAGTATACACTCAGAAAGTGCCTTAGTTGCCGGTTTATCGATTGGGATAATGATTCTTCCTTTTATTATTTCTTTACTCGAAGATGCCATAAGATCTGTTCCAAAAAGCTTGCGTTATGGCTTCATTGCACTTGGTGCAACTCCAGCGGAAACTATATGGCATATAACAATACCTTATGCAATGCCTACAATTTTAAGTGCAATTTTATTGTCAATTTCAAGAGTGATAGGTGAAACAATGATTGTGCTAATGGCTGTGGGAATCAACGCAAATTTGACTTTTAACCCTCTTAATTCAGTTACTACCATTACCGTGCAGATCGCTACATTACTTACCGGAGATCAGGATTTCAATAGTGTACAAACTCTTGCTGCTTATGCGCTTAGTTTAGTATTGTTTATTATTACTTGGCTATTAAATGCATTTGCATTGTTTGTAATGAAGCGTAACTAGTAAGCGTTTTAATGTTGCAAAATTTCTATTAATAATATAAAATTTATTTTCTTTAAAAGTTCTTTTATGGAATTATAGTGTTAGGTGATAAAAATAAAGAGATGAATATAGGTAGAGCGATTAAGGTAACTCAAGCAGTTGTTGATATAAAATTTGAAGGTGAATTGCCTAAAATATTTAATGCTTTAAAAAGCAAACTAAAATATAAGGATAAGGAGCTGGTTTTAGAAGTTTCGCAGCATATAGGTGACAATATAGTTCGTTGTATTGCTATGGATAGCACAGATGGCATGTCAAGGGGGGATGAATTTGTTGATACAGGTGCACCAATATCGGTGCCAATTGGGCGTTCAACTTTAGGAAGGATTTTTAATGTTGTTGGAGAGCTTATAGATGAGTGTGGTCCACTGAAGGGAAAGTATAACTTAGAGCCTATACACAGAGCACCTCCAAGTTTTACTGAACAGAGAATACAGGAAGAAGTTTTAGTTACGGGAATAAAAGTTATAGATCTTCTTGCACCTTATCTTAAAGGAGGAAAAATTGGCTTATTTGGTGGAGCCGGTGTTGGTAAAACAGTCCTAATAATGGAATTAATTAATAATATAGCAAAAGCTCATAAAGGATTTTCTGTGTTTGCCGGGGTAGGGGAGAGAACGCGTGAAGGTAACGATCTTTATCACGAGATGATCACTTCAAATGTAATAAATATAAATGAGCATGAAAAATCTCAAGCTGTTTTGGTTTATGGTCAGATGAATGAGCCTCCTGGAGCAAGGGCTAGAGTTGCTTTAACAGCACTTACTATGGCAGAGTATTTTCGTGACCGTGAAAACCAAGATGTTCTATTTTTTGTGGATAATATCTTTAGATTTACACAAGCTGGTTCTGAAATTTCTGCTTTACTTGGAAGAATACCGTCAGCTGTTGGTTATCAGCCAACCCTTGCAACTGATATGGGTGCAATGCAAGAAAGAATAGCTTCAACAACTTCTGGCTCTATTACTTCTGTGCAAGCTATATATGTTCCTGCGGACGATTTGACTGATCCAGCCCCAGCAACTACATTCTCTCACCTTGATGCAACCACAGTGTTGTCAAGGCAAATAGCTGAAATGGGAATATACCCTGCTGTTGATCCACTTGATTCAACTTCTCAGTCTTTATCTGCTGAAATCATTGGTGAAGAACATTATAATGTAGCTTCTGAGGTGAAACGTATATTGCAAACTTATAAATCACTGCAAGATATTATCGCAATACTTGGTATGGATGAGCTATCTGATGAAGATAAAATTATTGTTGATAGGGCTCGTAAGATTCAGAAATTTCTTTCTCAACCTTTTCACGTTGCAGAAATATTTACTGGCATGCCTGGTAAATTTGTTTCACTTTCTGATACTGTTTCCAGTTTTAAAGGGATTGTTGAAGGCAAATATGATCACTTACCAGAGGCTGCTTTTTATATGGTGGGGAATATAGATGAAGCAATAAAAAAGGCTGAATTAATACAAGCTGAAGCTAAATAAAAGTTAAAGATTATGAATACTTTTAAAGTGCAATTTTTCTCTCCTGATGATCAAATTTCATTCAGTGGAGTGGTTTCTCTTTCAGTAACTGGGCTCGAAGGGGAGCTTATGATTTTAGCTCACCATGCTCCTTACTTAATTTATTTATTGCCTGGTATGATTACTGTTAAAATGAGTAACCAAACAGAAAAGAAGGTTGTAATTGATAGTGGCGTATTAGAAGTTGCAAATAATAATTGTAGCATTATAACAAGTCAAATTCAGGTTTTTGATCGTGCAATTCATGATGAGAAATCGTTTAAAAATAAGAGAATTAGTATATATTTAAGTTATCTTGATGAGAAGTTTCTTTCTTAGTTATTTTAGGCAAAAAGTCAATTATCATTCAAGTGGCTATAAGATTTTTGCTCAGGGGGCTCTTTTTTGTCATCCCAGAAACCCCGGGGTGTCATCCCAGTGTCGGAGTACTTTAGGTGTAATAGTTCAGACTTGATCTGACAGGCGTGAATTAACTGACAGAAGAATTGACAAAGTCAAAACCAAAATCAGCATCCTGTTTAATGCTATCAATATTTTTCTGATAAGCAATATGCATACTATCAAAAAAGGTTTGCATAGGTGTCTTACCATAGCAATATTTACCTGAATGCGGTCGAGATCTATTGTAAGAATGCACCCAATGGTCTACATCTAGCTGAAGCTCTGCCAAAGAGGTGTAAATTTTCTTTCTGAAGATAATATTGTAGCATTCATCTTGCATAGTTCTGTGGAACCTTTCACAGATGCCATTAGTTTGTGGAGAACGAGCTTTGGTTCGAGAATGATCAATATTTTCTACCCCCAAATACAGCTGGTAAGCGTGATTTTCAGGTCTGCCACAGTACTCTGTACCACGATCCGTCAAAATGCGTAGCAATGATACTTTCTGTTCATCAAAAAACGGTATCACCCTATCATTGAGAAGGTCTGCAGCTGTAATAGCAGTCCTTTCTGTATAAAGCTTAGCAAAAGCAACTCTAGAGTAGGTATCAACAAAGGTTTGTTGGTAAATTCGTCCAATACCTTTGATATTACCCACATAATAGCTATCTTGGCTACCCAAGTATCCTGGATGTTCTGTTTCAATTTCTCCATGGGCCTCTTTTTCTTCCTTAGCCTTCTCTAGAGCTGTTATCTGCTCTTCTGTTAAGATAATGCCATCTTGAGCTACTTTTGCTTCTAATGCCTTTAACCTCTTTTTGAAATTCTCAAGATCGTTTCTTTGCCACACTGATCTTATTCCACTTGCAGAGATGAGAATTCCTCTCTTTTTCAGTTCGTTTGCTGCTCTTTCTTGTCCATACGCTGGAAATTCTATTGCTATTTCAATTACTGCTTTTTCTATATCCTCCGATACCCTATTTGCATATAATGGCTTGCTTTTGCTTATCTCGTGTAAAGCCTCTTCTCCTCCTTTTTCATACAGTTCTTTGAAGCGGTAAAATGTATCCCTTGAATATCCCATTACCTTACACGCCTGTGATACATTTCCTAATTGCTTTGCAAGTTCTAGCAATCCCAACTTTGGTTTTAGTATTTTTTCTTGTGTTGTACTCATATCTGACACTCCTTTAAAATTTATTCATATTTTTATCTTACTTTGTTCGCCTGTCAGATCAAGTCTGAACTATTACACATTATCTTAACAGAAGAGCAGATAACAGCTCTAGAGAAGGCTAAGGAAGAAAAAGAGGCCCATGGAGAAATTGAAACAGAACATCCAGGATACTTGGGTAGCCAAGATAGCTATTATGTGGGTAATATCAAAGGTATTGGACGAATTTACCAACAAACCTTTGTTGATACCTACTCTAGAGTTGCTTTTGCTAAGCTTTATACAGAAAGGACTGCTATTACAGCTGCAGACCTTCTCAATGATAGGGTGATACCGTTTTTTGATGAACAGAAAGTATCATTGCTACGCATTTTGACGGATCGTGGTACAGAGTACTGTGGCAGACCTGAAAATCACGCTTACCAGCTGTATTTGGGGGTAGAAAATATTGATCATTCTCGAACCAAAGCTCGTTCTCCACAAACTAATGGCATCTGTGAAAGGTTCCACAGAACTATGCAAGATGAATGCTACAATATTATCTTCAGAAAGAAAATTTACACCTCTTTGGCAGAGCTTCAGCTAGATGTAGACCATTGGGTGCATTCTTACAATAGATCTCGACCGCATTCAGGTAAATATTGCTATGGTAAGACACCTATGCAAACCTTTTTTGATAGTATGCATATTGCTTATCAGAAAAATATTGATAGCATTAAACAGGATGCTGATTTTGGTTTTGACTTTGTCAATTCTTCTGTCAGTTAATTCACGCCTGTCAGATCAAGTCTGAACTATTACAGCTGATCAGTAGTAAAATTTTGATCCAATGTGTTCGGAGCCACAACTCGGTTGCTTATTTGCTGTTTTTTATTTTTGAACCTTCGTCTAAACTTGGCTTTAATGCCATTTTCTCCTAAGAAACTCACTCAACTAACTCTTCTTGTTGAACTAATATGTAGCCAAATTCGCTCGCTTTTTTGATCAAATTTTTTACAGTTCTATCTTTATAGCGTGTTTCATAGTATTCCATTCCTTTTTCTACATATTCCTGTCCGTATTTGAGCATACTATAAAATATGCATGCCATTTTTCTTGCAGTAGCTGTTATTGCTTTTGGTGCTCCTAGTCGTTTTTTCAATCTTCTGTAGTATGCACCCAACGCACTTTTACTATTTCCTACAGAATGAGCAGCTATTCGCAAAGCATTTGCAGCACGGTTAATGACTTTACGTGTTCTTGTGTTAAACACTTTTTCCCCTGTAACTTTATTAGCAGGACTGAGTCCCAACCACGATGAAAAGTGCTTTTCTGTTGGCCATTTACTATGGTTTATACCAACTTCTGAAATTATGGTTTGTATACTTAATACATCAAATCCAGGAATTTTAGTGAAATCCATACCAGTTATTCGGTGCAGTTCCTCATACAAAGCAAAGCTTGGCTTACTTTTGCTATTTTTATTCTTTTGCTTACTTAGCTGTTTGCTTTCACAAGACTTTGTTTCAAACGTTTTATAATAGGCTTCAATATTTCTATCACATTCTGCTATTTTTTCTTGATAAATATTATATAGTTCAAATTCTTGCTTTAGCGTGAATAAGTGTTCCTCTCTATAGTCACCAGCTAACGCTTTTGCAATAGTAGACTGATCATTTTTCATTCGCACGTCCCTGAATTCTGCCAATTTTTCAGAATCTCTTTCGCCTTCAATTATAGCTTCAATGATTTTCATACCAGTTATCCCAGTAATATGACTAATAACCTTGTGTAATTGTATATTCATTTGAATTAATGCCTTCTGCATACGCAGAATATGTGTAGATGCACTTTCAGTGAGATTTTTGCGTTGCCGCACGTAACTGCGCAATACACACATCTGATTATCTGGCCTAAACGATCCATGAAGCAGTCCGTAGCTATGCAGTTGTTGGAGCCATTGGCAATCTTGAACGTCAGACTTCCTACCAGGTACATTCTTTACATGCCGTGCATTTACCAATCTTACCTCGAATTTGTATGACTCAAGTATTTGAAATAAAGGAATCCAATATACTCCTGTTGATTCCATAGCTACTGTTGTAACTTTACACTTTTTCAACCACTGTGCTAAGTTATGAAGGTCTTCAGTAAAGCAGCCAAATTTCTGAACGCGTTGTTCATCTCTTCCTTCAGGTACACACACATAGTGTACAGCTGAACCAATGTCTATTCCTGCTGCATTAGGATTCACTATTTCTAATTTACTTTTTGCTTTTTTCATGGTAACTCCTGCATATAATTTGTAATAGGGAAACGCTTCAGCTTGGAACGGTTGATAGTACAATCTCCTAACCGAGGTAGTCTAAATGACTCCATCAATGATTTGACCGTTCCTTCCAAAACCATGCTTGCATACGGGCACTTAGGCACCATTGAAAATGTCGGTCATAACTGCAAAGGCGCTCCCTGTACAACTATACTTGAAAACTACTAAAAACTTAAATTTGTGTGTTTCTTTCTGATTTGACAGATTTCGTCTGTTCGATGCTTGCATAACACTTTGTACTGTTTTAATTTTTGCCTAAAGCTTTTAATTCAGCGTGAATTTTAGGGGCTCCATATCTGCATTTAGAAGCTTGATGTATTTTTTGAATATCTGCTAGAAGCCCTTCTTTTGCTAATTCTTTACTGCTTTTTTCCTTAGCAACCCATACCACCAGTACAAAACCCTACATAGTTCCTGTGTTTTATAGCAATTTCTATATAAAAGAATACTTTACTCTTTTTCTTTGCCCAGGGCTTTTTTTAAGATGTCTCTTTCTCTTATTAGCTCTTTTTTTAGATCAAATCTTTCTTTGTCATAAGGAGCCTTTGCCTGGAAATGCGTATGCTCCAGACATTTTTCCATCATATTTTCTTACTTAACATACTGCCATCTATACCTAGATCTTTTGCTATTTTTGTACTTGCTTGACCTGTTTCTTTAACCAGCTTAACAGCTTCTAATTTGAATTCTGCTGTATATTCTCTTCTATTTGTCATATTTTGAAAAAACGTTTTATTTTACTCCAAAAACGTCTTAACTTTCTCTCTACTTTTTCTGGGTAAGGTCACTACTTGGATGACAGATAGTAGTGCGAAAGTCTCTTACAACTTACTTTTAATTAGTCTAACCCATGCGTGCCAATCCCTCTCACCAAGATTGCTTTCAAAAGATAGGAGATCCTTTACAGCTTTTGAGCAAATTTCTTCACTTGGAATTGATAACTCCTTATTCATTGCTAACGTTAAACATTGAGTTTTGCACGCTTGTTCTAAATGATACGAGTAAAACATTGCTTCTTGTATAGTCCGACCACACGTTATAGATCCATGATTACGCATTAACATGACAAAATTTTCTTTCAGATCAGCTATTAACCTCTTTCCTTCTGTATCGCTAAGTGCTAGGGAATTATAATTATGGTAAGAGATTTTATTGTAAAAGTGCAGTGCCCATTGACTTATAGGAAGCAGCCCATCTTTGAGAGAAGAAACCGCTACAATAGAAGGTGTATGCAAGTGAAAAATTGCTTGAATATCTTTCCTTGCTTGATAAACAAAACCATGAATTATATAGCCAGTTCTATTATATTGATATTCTTTGCCTTCAATTACATCTCCATCAAATGATACTTTCATTAACGAACGTTCATCTACTTCATCAAAACGCATACCAAACGGATAAATATAAAACGACTTTTGATCTTCAGAACGCACTGAAAGGTGAGTATATGTATGATCATCGAACTTAAGGTAGGACAAAATCTGATAGGCATAGACTAGATCCCTTTTTACTCTGCTCTTTGTTAACAACACAATCCTCTGTTAGAATCTTCTGAAGGTTTATACGCGAAAAGAGACTTGTAGTAAACTAATAAGTCTATGCCACTCTGTCTTGCTTTCTGAATACCAAACACTTTTGTGTTGTAGCTTGCTTAAAAATAGTTATCGTTATTATAGAGTTTATATACAGAATTTATGTTTTTAAATTACATAATATCTTAACTACAAAAATAATTTTCTATATAATATTTCATATGTTTTAAAGCTTCATTTTTATGTTATTATAAATGTAAGTTTCAAGATTGAAAATAATATGGTAAATATTAACACAAAAAAACAGCCAGCAGGATTTTTCATATATCTCTCTGGTCTTTCGGGAAGTGGTAAACTTTCCACAGCAATAGAATTATCTAATATGATAAACGCATTAATTGTAAATAGTAAGTTCTATAACAATGTTCAAGCTTGCTCTATATACGATGGTGTCTTTGAACGTGATCAAATACCTAAAGAAGTTCAAGATAGAATATATGGCATTATGCAAATTATGCAAATTATGCTTCAGGTAATAGAAAATTATCCGATTCACTCAAAAAATTACATATTTATTGATGAGTTGATGGAAAATAATGACCAGAACATGAGGATGTATGATTCAATAGTAAGGCTTAGTAAAAAAATGAACACAGAAATCCTTCCTGTGGTACTTAGGTGTGATCTACCGACATTACAAAAGCGTATTGCATTAAAAAGGCAAAGAAAAAATAGGAAGGTGATTAATCTAAATAGCATTGTAGAGAAATTTAGGACTGACGATTTATTTATACCACCAAGTGCCATAGAGATAGAAAATTCAGATATGAGTATAAAAGAAGTAGCTCAAGAGATAGTAAACCAGATGCACAAGCTTAGTAACATTGCATGTACGCGAAAGAATAGTCTATAATGATTTCATATACTGAGGCTCATTTAAATATAGAGCTTCAACTTCATTTAATTTTTGCTTGTTCTCTAATCTATAACGGACTAATAGCCCTGCATGGCTAGCATTTAAATTGCAATCCATATGTGTACTGCTTGTAGCGTGACACTGGGATCCAGGTGCAGATAGTGGCAATAAATTGAAATCAAATAACTGCGTATAAAACCCTTGAGCATTTTTGACTATAGCTCTGATATTTTTTTTGTTATTCGTACAAAGCAAAGATATTGCGTAGGCTTGAACTTCCAGCGCACTAACTCCGTATAATGGCTTATTTGTAGCAAGATTTATACCTTGTGCAGCTGATATACCAACTCTAATTCCAGTGAAACTTCCTGGTCCAACTACTACCACTAAATGATCTATTTTATCATAATTATAGTTGTGCTTATCAAACAAAGTATTCAGAATTTGAAAAAATGATTCTGCATGATTGTTGCTGGCGGAATTGTGCTCTACAAAACAGTTACCATCATAATCAACTATTGCTATTGAACTACCAATACCTACAGTATCAATCGCTAAAATAGACATTACTTAAGCTTATCATAGAGTTTTGTAAACATTATAGCAAAGGCACCATTGCCCATAACGTTTGCTGAAGTGATTATTGGATCAAACACTATATACAGTGCTGTGATTAACGAAAGCATTTCTGGAGAAAATTTGAGGTATTTCTCAAGAATAGGTAGCATTACCATAATTCCTCCTGCCGGAACTGCCACGATAGCAAACTTAAATAACAAAAAATAGAGAAGGAAAGTTACATAGTCTGTTGTGCACAATGAATAACCGGAGGCAATTATCATTGATAATATTATAATAAAAAAGCAATCACCTACTAAATGAAAGCTAGCAGTTATTGGCACAACAGACGATGCTATGTCAGGTTGCTTTACATTTTTTTTGCTTCCTTCAAGAGTAAGCGGCATAGTTGCATTACTAGACATTGTGCTCATTGCAGTAATAAATGCCGGTATCATATTGCCTATACTAGCTATCCAGCTTGTGATCTTGAATGAATTTGCTGCTCCATATAAGAGGAAAACATAAAGGTAGGTTGCAGATGCTATAATAATGAAAATTATTGAGTAATCCTTAAATATTATAGATAAAACTTGATCATGCTGCATTTTTAAAGCAAGCCCAAGTACAAATATTGGAATAATCGGCGTCAAAAACGTCTTCAAAATAAAGAGAGTTAAATCTAACATTTTGTTCGAAAGCTCTCTGCTTTTTTTGGGTAGCAGTGTGGACACTACTATGCTGGACACAAATCCACAAGCAAGGGCATAAAAATTAGAAAGCAATGCAGGCAGTCTAAACGACCATAAGGGAACAATTGTTTCTTCATACGTTATATCTTGTATTGAATAAGTGTTTTGTATGATAAAATGCCCAACAGAATAAGCTATTAAACTTGAAGCCAGATTCGATAAGAAGATCATTATAATAAGTAACAATATGAACTTTATAGCTGACTGCTTAAGATTGTTAACACTGCTAAAGATTAACGCAAAAATAATAAAAGGCATTATAAATAGCAAAACCTCTTTTATACTAAGGCTCGTTGAGTACAAGAAGGTTTTTACTTCCATTGGAACTAAATGACCAAAGAATGCAGCTGAAGTGATGACCGTGAGTAAGATTAATAGTTGTAGCACGTTCTTATATACCAATGTCCTATGGACATATATATGGTAAGTTAGTTGTTAAGTAAAGCAAAACTGTCTAAACTGCACAGCAAATGGTGTAATGAAAGTGGAATGACAAAAAAGAGTGAAATTAGCATTCACTTATTATTCGTGTCATTTTCAGTAAAAGCTTCTTCCCACGTGCCTTGAGTTGCTGCGCGGCTATACTCTGTTACTCTATTTTCAAAGAAATTCGTATGTTCAACGCCATTTAGTATTTCATCAAGCCACGGAATAGGATTATCATTGACATCATATATGGACTCAAGACCTAATTGCATTAACCGTCTGTTTGCTACGTAGCGTATGTAATTGCGCACTTCTTCTGCGGATAGTCCTTCAACATCTCCTAAATCAAAGGCAAGCTTTATGAATTCGTCCTCAAGTTCAACGATGGTGCGACATGCAGAATATAATTCCTCTTTAAACTCGTTGTCCCAAATTTCATTATTCTCTTTAATAAATGTATTAAATAACATGATAATTGAATTGGTGTGCAAAGTTTCATCACGGGCTGACCAGGCGATTATCTGCCCCATTCCTTTCATTTTTCCAAAACGTTGGAAATTGAGCAAAATTGCAAATGATGCAAATAACTGCAACCCTTCAGTGAATGCACCAAACACTGCTAGAGTTTTAGCTACATGTTTTTTATCGTGTTTTTTGCTTTCCTCGAATTCCAACATATATTCATATTTCTTTCTCATAGCATCATACTTTAAAAATGCTTGATACTCACTTTCTGGCATGCCAATTGTGTCTAAAAGATAAGAATAAGCTGCAATGTGTATGGTTTCCATATTGGAAAAGCTTGCAAGCATCATGCATATTTCTGTTGGCTTAAATATATTTGAATAATGCCTCATGTAGCAGTTATTTACTTCAATGTCTGCCTGAGTAAAAAATCTAAAGATCTGGGTTAGTAGATTTTTTTCTACACTTGAAAGTTTAGTTTTCCAATCCTTCACGTCATCAGCGAGCGGAACTTCTTCAGGTATCCAATGGATTCTTTGTTGCTGCAGCCACGCATCATACGCCCAAGGGTAATTAAAAGGTTTGTATATTGGATCTGCTTCTAACAATGACATAAGACACCTATTATTTTCTAAAGTAAATATTATATTAAGTGATATTGAGAATCAGTCAATTTAACTTTTTTGAAATTTGACGGCAGATAATTTATTAGTGTATTATAGCTTCAAGTAATTTATCAACAGAAATGCGAGTATTAATATCTTTTATTTTATTATTTACAGTGAGCTGCACTCACACTATTCACAATCACGGAGCTCCTGGCATTAGTGTTGAATTGTGGAGCAAGATAAAAGTAGGTGACGATAAAGAAAAAGTGGTTCACACTTTAGGATCACCAACATTAGTATCAAAGTTCGATGACAATGTTTGGTACTATGTCTCATATAAAATTAAACAAGCCAATTTTTTAGGAAAAAGGAAGTATAGTAGTAAGTCTCTGCAAATTTCATTCGACCAGGACGGTAAAGTTGAAGATACAAAAGAAACTGACATCTTAGAGAGATCTTTGGCTGTTTCTGATTGAAAGTTTGCTCAGATCTTCCTACGTCATACCGCGGTTCATTCCATAACTGTACGAACATTGCGATTTGGGCCTACCAGAAGGGTGTCATGAAAGTAGCTGACACTAGTTCCTTTATGACGGCAGTGCCCAGACTACTTGGATCCAGGAAACTTAATTGCAAGTAATGCATTGGGTTTGGTAAGTATGGGTTTTGCGTTATAGAATGAAGCACTTTTGGTGAATTTGTAAAGAAAACTGGATCCCAGTGGGCTTTGTTGCATCGCTAGCTATGATGGATTAAAGATAAAAAAGATAGGGAATATCAGTAGCTTATTATTCTGGTATTTATAACAAGAACGGTCAATGAATACCTAAATTTGAGTAAAAGAAATTTCACTACCATTTACCAATCCGGCTAAAATTCAAGAATTTCAATGCTTTAGCTATTTTCAATAGAATTAAATTTATTAATATAAATAACAAATTACTATTCTTAAATTTGATCAGATTGATTGCAAAAAAACAAGATTTTCAATAGGTTGCTTATAATCCTAACTATAGTTAGCCTTTCATAAGTAGCGATGCAACAAAGCCATCCCAGTGTCAAGCACTGGGATGACACCATTTGTTGTAAACTCACTTTTACTCTATGGTTATACTACCTTGCTGCTATCCTGAACGGATACAGTGGGCTTATTAAATTATAGAATTACTTTAGCTATAGAATAAAATCTAGTGTTACTTCACGCCAAATGTGGTGGTGCTGAGTAGGCAAGCCGGTCAATGGGCTACATTTATATACTGCACGCATTGCATTATCTGCTATCGACCTGAAAAGTGGATTATTTCGATAGGAATCACTGTCTGCTACATCCGCCATAATTATCTCGCCTTGACTGGATAACAATAAGTTAATTTTTATATTAAAATTTTCTTTGTAAGCTATGCTTTCAGGAATGCTCCAGCATTTTGTGAGCTTGTCTCTTATAGAGTTAATAATTTCTGTTACAACTAATTCATCCTTTTTGCTCTCAACGCTTTTTTCGTTTCCTATTTCATTTTTTGCCACTCTAACATCCCTTCTTAGTTTTTTCTCTACACTTTTTTTTCTTTTTGGAATTGGAATGAATTCTTTACCCTCGTTAATAATGACTTCTTCTTGCATTTCGATAATTTGCCTCGGTTGTGCTACAACAGTGTGCTCAACCAATTCTTTTTTCCTTTGTGGTATAGGAACAACTGACGTATCATTCGTTTGGGCTTTTGTTGAAGGTAACGAAAAAAGCAGAAAACAACATAAAGACAAAAAAAGAATATAATTAGAATAGAAAAAACGCATATGTTAAGCAGCTTGTTTTACTGGTTTAAAGCTAATATTGCACATAAAGTCAATATATTTTAGTTGATGGACAACTTTGAAGTCAATAAGGAATCCCTTCAAAGTTGCAGGCAAGCGAAAGATTGTCTTCTCGACAGACAAAGAATTGTATAATGGATTAAAAGGGACCGTATGACAAAAATTATAGGAAAAGAATATACAGAACTTTTAGAGCAGTTGAAAGATCGTATTGCAACAAACCGTTATAAGGCAGCACTTGCAGTAAATAGTAAGCTTATTTTGCTTTACCACCATATTGGTACAGAGATCCTAAAACGCCAAAAAGAACATACCTGGGGAGCTAAGGTAATTGATCAATTAAGTAAGGATTTGAGAAGTACATTTCCAGAAATGAAAGGCTTTAGCACGAGAAATCTGAAGTATATGCGTAAGTTTGCCGAAGAATATCCTGATGTTGAATTTGTGCAGGAGCCTCTTGCACAATTAACTTGGTATCACAATATCACTCTTTTGGAAAAAATAGAAAGTCATGAAATAAGATTATTTTATGTAAAAAAAGCTATTGAACATGGCTGGTCACGTAACATTATGGTGATGCAGATAGAACTTGGACTACATAAACGTCAAGGAAAAGCAATAACTAATTTTAAAGAAAAATTACCATCTCCACAATCCGATCTAGCACATTACACATTAAAAGATCCGTATATTTTTGATTTTTTAAGTATAGGTAAGGATGCTCATGAAAGAGAAGTAGAAAAAGGACTCGTAGGGCATATGGAAAAATTTCTGTTAGAACTCGGTGAAGGATTTGCATTTGTTGGTAGACAATTTCATTTAGATGTTGGTAATAAAGACTTTTATATTGATTTATTATTCTATCATTTAAAGTTACGTTGCTTCGTAGTGATTGAACTAAAAGATAAGGATTTTAAGCCGGAATATGCTGGTAAAATGAATTTTTATCTTTCTGCAGTTGATGATTTACTGAAGCACTCGACAGATCAACCTTCTATAGGGTTAATCTTATGTAAATCTAAAGACGATGTACTTGCTAAATATACACTCAAAGACATAAATAAACCAATAGGATTAGCGGAATATCGAATAACTGAAAATCTACCAGAGAACATAAAAACAGCTTTACCGACGATAGAAGAATTAGAAGCTGAATTATCCAAAATTTCAGATAAGGAAAAGTAATGGTTACTAAAATCATTCAAACAATTATTTAGCAAACCAAAAACCAAAAGCTCAGCATGGAGGCTCAGGAAGAAGGGTGGCAGCCAATACCTTACTCTCTCATAGCCTTGAAACTTTGGAATAGTAACGGAGTAAGTGATTTTTATGGATTACAAGCTCTAGGTGTACTATCCTATAATATCATACGGTCAATATACTCTAAATGAGATGGAAAGATGAAGGCATCATTATAGCTGCTAAAAAATACGGCGATAAAAACTTAATTCTCTCTCTGTTTACAAAAAATCATGGAAAGCGCAGGGGATTAACTAAGCTAACAAACAATAGCAATTATAAGTTTCAGATAAGTAATCTATTACATGCAGAATGGAGTGCTAAGTTACCTGAAAATCTAGGTTTTTTAAAGTGCGAATTAATCGAATCTCCATTCCATCATTTTTTTCAAGATAGGTTAAAAAGCATTACTATTGTTTCTTTCTCCTCTATTTTAGAAAAAGTGCTTCCAGAAAGTGAACCCTGTGCCATGCTGTATGACAATTTTCGATATTTCATCGATGTAATTAAACACAACAATCAGTCTTGGCAAAGCCATTATCTTAACTTAGAGCTTCTGCTTCTTACGCAATTGGGATTCAAGTTAGACTTATCCAAATGCGCTGTAACAGGTGTTAAGGAAAATCTGCAATTTATTTCTCCAAAAACTGGTAGAGCAGTGTCAAAAAAAGTAGGAGATTATTATGCAGATAAACTCCTACCTTTTCCACAAATGTTGCATGATGTATACAATAATACCCTACAAAACAGCTACTCATTCCAAGAATTTCAGTTAGGACTGAAAGTCACAGGATATTTTTTAAATAAGTATCTATTTTTGCAGTTAAACGTGAAATTTCCAGAGCTGAGAAACCTCATGTTGTCGCTTTAATCTTAGTTATCATTTTTTTGAAATCATTTCAGAAATCTATAGCTAACCCAAGCAACACGTCATACCGCGATTCATTCGCGGTATCTCAGCATAGATTCCGCTAACGAGTAGCGGAATGACGGTTGTCGGTAAACTTAAGCCACTTTAGCTATAGCCAGTAACCACTCTATTTCTACCACTGTTTTTTGCTTTATATAAATATTTGTCGGCACGTACTATAAATTTTTTAATATCATCAAAGTCAGATCCTTGCATTTCTGCAATTCCAATGCTCACAGTTACATTATGGGTTGTATTTTTATCCGCAAGTACAAAAGGTTCTTTAGCAATAATTTTTCGTATTCTCTCCGCAATAGTATACGCATCTGATACATTGGTATCTGGCATTACAACAACAAACTCCTCACCACCAAACCTAGCTAGTAAATCTGTCACTCTGATATTTTCAGAAATTCTTTTCTGTATTTGCTTTAAAAGTTCATCTCCAGCACTATGCCCAAAACTGTCATTCACTATCTTAAAATAGTCTATATCAAGTATCATAAGAGACAACCTTCTATCCTTTTCCACAGAGTCCTTAACAATGTTTCTTAAGTGTGCATCAAAATATCTTCTATTATAACAGTTAGTTAATGGGTCCTTTATAGACATTTCCGCATTATTAAATAAATTCATTCTCAAGGCATCTTGATATCTTTTGCGTTTTACTTGCGAATTAACCCTTGCTATTAGCTCACCCTCATCCAAAGGTACTGTTAAATAATCATTAGCACCTACATCAAGTGCTTTTACTAAATTGTTTTTATCATAATCCTCAGAAAGAATTAGAATTGGTGTATAACGTGTTTCCACCTTACTACGAAACTCAGAACACAAACGCAAGCCGTCAGTTTTTGAAAATTGCATATCAGAAATGATCAGGTCGTAACCATTCTCAATACCAACCTTCAATGCTTCCATTGGATCACTCAGTATTTTAATTGACCTAAAGCGTTGCTTTAATATATTATATATCTGCTCTGCTTGATGAACATCCTCATCTATAACAAGTATGTTAGCATCAAAAATCTGATTGGAATAATCCATAATACTGTTTCCTGCGACTCCACCAATCTCAGCGTTAGTTTCTCCTCTCAAACGCAATTCATCAATAATCATCTTTAAGCGTGTGAGAGACTTAATTCGTGCAGATAAAGCAGTTTCGTTTATTGGTTTAGTCAGAAAATCATCCGCGCCAGCATTAATACCTTGCACTCTATCATGAGTATCATGCAGCGCAGTTACCATAATTATTGGAATATGGGTTGTCAAGGGATCACTCTTTAGCTCCTTACAAACTTGAAAGCCATTCATCTTTGGCATCATGATATCAAGTAATATAATATCGGGCTGCTGCTTTGCTACTAAATCTATAGCTTCTTCACCATCATGAGCTACGATAACCGTATAGTACTCTGCTTTTAGTCGAGCTTCTAAAAGCTTGACATTAGATAGTACATCATCTACTACCAGAATCTTTGCTGTCATTATCTTTAGATGTATTATCTATATCATAAGTAGGATAAAGCTTACCATTTTTACCAATTATGTAATTTACTTTCTCAGCATTACATTCTTTATATAAGTCTTCAACTCCTGCGTCTTTCAATAACCTCCTAGCTTTTGATTTTATAATCATAAGATACTTATACACATTCCTAATAAGATCAATAAATACAGGCACCTTATTTTTATCAAGAACAATTATGCTCACTAAAGCTACAACTAAAATTTCTGAAAGACCTATATTGAACATTTTCCTATGAAGCAAGTACTTTAATCCTTTTGATTATAAATATTAATTTGCTTAAATCAAGTTTAGAAGCAACCATCTCATCTAAAAAACTATTATAACGTTCTATGTAGTCCTTATCATTACAAGCCCAGGTTTGAACCTTATCTTCAGGGTTATCAGTAGCTTTTATGACTTTAACAGCTAGCTTGTGATGGTAATTGCTTAAATTGTCCAATAAATCATTAACTAAGCTGCGATCCCAATAAGAAGAGCGGCTTTTCATCTTGATGGCAATTGTTCTAATCAGATCGAATCTTAACAGTGACTTTAACTCAAAGTATATTTTACCAGCATCAAGAATGGACAAAGATGTCTGTTCAGCAACAGATATAATGTCCAGTGCATAAGCAAGAACGCATAGATCAGCAACTTTTTTTGCTAGATCTTTATTTATATTAAGTTCTACTAAAGAAGTTGATCCATGGCTATAGATCTTTAATAGGTGTTCATCTAAAACATCAGTTAAGTTCTGGCCTAAAGTTTCAATTGCATCTTTAAATTTTGTAACATCATCCAATTCTACAAAGCTAAGCTTGCCAAGATTTTTCACTAGCCAAAATGATACTCTGCCAATAAATTTCTGCACGTTCCTCACTATTTGTAAGTATGAGTTAACATCAATTTTTCCATCCAATTCATCAATTTTCTGCCACAGGCTGTTTAAATCATACAGGTGGTTAACAACAATATATATGTTAACCGCTTCTTGTATCTTAATTCCAGTGTTCTCAGCCAAATTATTGATGAATATACAGCCCATTCTATTCACTACATCATTTGCAATGCAAGTAGAGATAATTTCTCTACGAAGTTGGTGTTTTAATATGAAATCCTTAAACTTTGTTACCATCTTTTTAGGAAAATAACCTAGCAAGTAGTCATGAGATATAAGATCTTTTTCAGACAGATCGGAATGTATAATTTCATTTTTTATTGCTGTTCTAGCATAAGACATTAGAACAGAGAGCTGAGGAGAACTGAAACCTTCTGCACCAGTTAACATCCTTGCTATCTCTTCTTCAGTTGGAAGAAATTCTACGCTTCGGTTTAACAGCCCAGATTTTTCTAAACTGAGCAGTAACCTGTGGTGCTGCTCCAATCTCTCTTTAGCTTGCAAACACTCAAGAAGTAATGCTTTTGTTTCAATTTTGTTGTGGTTCTCAAGCACTTTGGATGCAACTTCATCCACCATACTTGCCAGTATTTCATTCCTTTTTTCTAAAGAAATACCCCCTGCTTTCATAGCTGAAACAAATGCAATCTTAATGTTAACTTCAAGGTCCGAACATATCACTCCGGCTGAATTATCAACAAAATCTGCATTGATATATCCACCTTTTTCAGCATATTCTATTCTTCCAAGCTGTGTACAACCAAGATTTCCACCCTCTATAAACATAGAAGCTCTAATATCCTTACCATTTACTCTCAGCTCATCGTTTGCTTTGTCACCGACCATGCTATGATTTTCACTCTTTGCCTTAACAAACGTGCCAATTCCTCCATTCCATATGAAGTCCACTTTTGCTTTCAATAGATATCTAATCAAATCACTTGGAGGTAGCATATCTTCTGTTATATCAAAGCACTTTTTTATTTCTTGAGAAATGTTTACTTGCTTACTGCTACGCTCAAATACTCCTCCACCCTTAGAAATCAAATCTTTATTATAATCCATCCAAGTTGAAAATGGTAACTCAAAGAGACGTTTACGCTCTGTGAAACTCTTTTCTGCATCAGGGTTTGGGTCAACAAAAATATGCATATGGTTAAATGCGCCGATTAAATGTATATTTTTTGAAAGCAGCATACCATTTCCAAATAAGTCGCCAGCCATATCCCCAATTCCAATAACAGTTGCATCCTGGTAAATATCCTTATTCATTTTCCAAAAATGCCTCTGTGCTGCAATCCATGCACCTCTGGCTGTAATACCCATTTTTTTGTGATCATAACCTGCTGATCCACCAGATGCAAATGCATCGCCAAGCCAAAAATTGTATTCAGAGGCTATCTGGTTGGCATAATCAGAAAATGAAGCAGTGCCTTTATCTGCTGCAACTACCAAGTATGGATCGTCTTCATCATACCTAATCACATTCTCTGGTGGAATTATTTCACCATCAACCACGTTATCAGTAATATCAAGCATTCCTCTAATAAAACTCTTATAGCACTCAACACTTTTCTCTCTTAAAATATTCTTATCTTTATAAGCTTGCTTTATTACAAATCCACCCTTTGCACCAACAGGGACAATAACCGCATTTTTTGTCATCTGAGCTTTCATGAGCCCCAAAACTTCAGTGCGAAAATCTTCCGTCCTATCCGACCACCTTAAGCCACCACGGGCTAATTTCCCTCCTCTTAGATGTATTCCCTCAAAAAGGTTTGAATAAATATACAATTCGCGATACGGACGAGGATCAGGCAAACCATTTATTTTACTTGAGTCAAATTTTGTAGATAAATATGGTTTATCGTCTTGATAATAACTGGTCCTTAAAATAGCCATTATCAAGTTAAATATCGAGCGCAAAACGTAATCATGTGAAACATTGCTGATCTCTTTTAGAAGTTCCTCAATTTTTTCTCTGACAATGTCCGTAGTTTCTGCTCTATCAATGTCTATGTTAGGATCAAATCTTGCATGAAATAGTTGTATCAAATACTTTACTACTTTTGGATACTCTGAGACTACCTTTTGGATATATTCTGGGTTGTAGTTAAATGACGTCTGCTTTAGATAGGCACTTAGCGCTCTAATCAGAAGCACTTCCTTCCACTTGAGCCCAGCAATAATGATCAAACTATTGAAATAGTCATTTTTAATTTCCTTGCTAAACACTTTCGCAAGTGTTATTTCAAATTGCTCTTTTAGAGTAATGTTGTCTATTAATTCATCGACTCTTGACAACACAAAATGGTGTATCCATATTCCACCGTTAATTTCTATGTAATAGCCATTATGAGATAGAATTTTAGCTCCCAAATTCTTAGTAATTCTTAATATCTTCGATAATTCAAGGCCTCCATTGTTTGGAGTATAAACCTTTAATTGATAATTAAGATTATCACGAGTAAGTCTTAAATCGACCTCGCTAACTCCTTTCTTCCTCACTATCTCCAATTTTTTCATATCGTAATATGCGTCATGAGGTTCGAAACTCTCTTGATAGCTTATTGGAAATGCCTTGCAATAACGGATGAATATATCCTCAACAGTGCTAAAAGTATTATATAAATTGTCTATAAAACGATCTTCCCATTTTTCCGTAATGTTCCTTAATTTGTTTTCGATACGCAAAACTTCATCATCAGGAACACTAGCGTTTTTAGCCTTTAGCACCACGTGCAATTTCATTAAGTCATATTCGTTTATAATGTGGTGGTTATAAATATCTGAACTTTCTGCATTTATCTCATCCTTCAATATATTGCTTATCTTGAGCATTAGCCTGGAGCTAGCATAACGCATCGGTATCAGCACTATACAACTAGTAAACGCTCCCTTACTTCTTAAGCATAACTTGACTCTTGGTCTTATTGCAAGGGACATAATAGAAGTACAAATTTGAAATAATTCTTCCTCATTAGACTGGAACAATTCATCACATGAGAATACTTGTAAAATATAAATTAGAGCTTTGTTATTGTGGCCCCCGGTTACAAACCCTGCATTTTTTTCTATAACTTTAACTTTATCTCTTATTATTGGAATAGTTCTAATATCTTGGACCTCCGCTACAGAAGTAAATAGCCCGAAAAAACGCCGTTCCTTTACCACATTACCCTGGTCATCAAATTCTTTTACTCCTATACAATTCATGTATGTACGCCGATGGACTATTGAGATTAGATCTGATCTCAATATGTATAGGGAATCAAGGTTTGCAGAAGGAATCAACGTACTTTGACCTACTCTCATCAGGCCAAGGTCCTTTTTGCTGTCACAGACGAGTTTTTCATCTTTACCAGCAATATATTCTTGATAACCTAGAAATACGAAGTTATTATTCTTTAACCAAACTAGAAAATCTTTTTGCTCTTGATTTCGGTCTGGTGTCATTCCAGTGCGTGACACTGGAATCCACGTGTCCTTTTCCTGGATCCCAGCTGGGATGACAGAAAGACTTGCCTCATCAAGTTTCTTGAGCATTAAGTGCCAATCTTTCACAACGCAATTAACCGCTTTCAGCGTTTTCTGTAGAGATTCTTTTAATGTATCAACAAAGCTGTCACTTATACCTTTGATAATTACATATATGACTGACTCTTTGACTCCATTGCTTTCTTCCAAAGAGTAAATCTCGTCTATTAGGCCATCTTTTCTTTTAATGTTAATTATGCTGTTGCTGTGATAGCATATGGTTAAATCGTGCGACTTAATAGTTGCAATAACGGAGTCAACCAAAAATGGCATATCATCGTTTGTTATCTTAATCGTGGTAAAATCGCCTTCTATTCCTGGTATATCATCTATATTGCTTACTACTAACTTACTTTCATCTTTCTCTTTTTGAGAAACAAAATTGTAAGCATCGTTTACAATATATAGCAAAAACTTATCATTGGCTTTTAGGTCGCTTTTATAAACAAAACTATAAAAATACTTAATAAATTTTTTAATTTTTTCTTTATCTTGCTGATTTTCTTGATCAGCTAACTTAAATAAAGACTCAGTGTCAACATTATGATCTATACACATTTTTTTTAACAAAAATACACAGTGAACTTAAACCTTTTTAACTAAGATTTCATTATCAAGAGCGTACACTATTAGCTCATCATTTTCTACTACTTCCCCTGATAAAACTAATTTAGCTAAATTATTTTGAATACACTCTTGTATAACCCTTTTTAAGGGCCTTGCTCCATATTCAGGGTCATAGCCAGTTTGTGCTATTAGTTCTTTAGCTTCCTGCAACAAACTTATACTCAGTTTACGCTTAGCAAGTGTTTTTTGTAAATAAGAAAATTGAACATCTATAATTTTATAGATGTCATCTCTGGTTAAACTGTGGAATATAATAATTTCATCCAGCCTGTTTAAAAATTCTGGACGAAATGCTGATTTAACTATTTGCATCACTTCATTTCTTACAGAATCAACATTCCCTTTTAGCATTATCTCAGCGCCAAGGTTAGAAGTTAAAATCAGTATGGTGTTGCGAAAATCAATTAATTTACCATGACTATCAGTGAGTCTACCCTCATCCAAGATTTGCAGCAATAGATTAAATATATCTGGATTTGCTTTCTCGATTTCATCAAACAGAATAACCTGATATGGCCTTCTTCTTACCGCTTCAGTTAATCTGCCACCTTGTTCATAGCCAACATACCCTGGAGGCGCGCCAATTAGCTTTGAAACAGAATGTTTTTCCATATATTCTGACATATCAAAACGCAGAAGCGCTGATTGATCGTCAAACAGAAATTCAGCTAAGGCTTTCGCAAGTTCGGTTTTACCAACCCCGGTTGGGCCTAAGAATAAGAATGAACCAAAAGGTCGATTAGTATCTTGCACCCCAGAGCGGGAGCGCCTAACTGCATTACTTATCGCTTCTATTGCATCTTTCTGCCCTATTACTCTTCTTCCTATTTCATTCTCCATGTTAAGAAGTTTTTCCTTTTCACTGTGCATCATGTTATCAACTGGAATTCCTGTCCACTTTGAAACAATGTTTGCAATATCATCTCCAGTCACTTCTTTCTTTAAGAAACTATCAGTAACCTTTTCCTGATTTTTTAATTCATTCTCAAGCTGAGGGATCACACCATACATCAGCTCTCCTGCTTTTCCTAAATTTCCACTCCGCTGAGCCAATTCCAGCTCTTTTCTAGCGTTATCTAATTTTTCGGCTGTTTCTTGTATTCTAGCTATTTTATTCTTTTCCATCTGCCATTTGCTGTTCAAGTCAGCAAATTTGCTATTTAGGTTTTCAACCTTCTCATTTATCTTTTTTAAACGCTGTTTAGAATTTTCATCACTTTCTTTTTTTAAAGCCTCTGCTTCAATCTTTAGCTGTATAACCTTTCTCTCAAGTTCATCAATAACTTCAGGCTTGCTATCCATTTCAATTCTCACCCTACTTGCTGCTTCATCAATCAAATCAATTGCTTTATCAGGTAAAAACCTATCTGTTATATATCTATTGGACAACGTTGCAGCAGCAATTATTGCACCGTCTGTAATTCTTATACCATGATGCACCTCATATCTTTCCTTCAAACCCCTGAGTATTGAAATGGTATCAGTTTCAGTTGGTTGAGAAATAAACACAGGCTGGAAACGCCTTGCAAGCGCAGGATCTTTTTCTATATGCTGACGATATTCATCTAAAGTTGTGGCTCCTATACAGCGAATTTCTCCACGCGCAAGAGCAGGCTTCAGCAGATTCGAGGCATCCATTGCACCACTTGTTGCTCCTGCTCCAACTAAAGTATGAAGCTCATCTATAAACAAGATAACTTTTCCCTCCGCTTTCGAAAGCTCATTAATAACTGCTTTTAACCTTTCTTCAAATTCTCCTCTAAACTTTGTTCCAGCGATTAATGCACCAAGATCCAAAGCTAAGACCTTTGCATCATGCAAACCAAGTGGTACATCGTTTGCAACAATTCTATTTGCAAGCCCCTCAACTATTGCAGTTTTTCCAACACCAGGTTCACCGATCAGCACTGGATTATTTTTTGTCCGCCTCAGTGATACCTGCATAGTTCTTCTGATCTCTTCATCACGACCAATTACAGGATCAAGCTTTCCTTGCATAGCAAGCTCTGTAACATCTTTTGTATATTTCTTTGCCGCGTTTAATTTTTCCTCACTGTTTGGCGAGTCCGCACTGCTGCCCTTTCTCATTTCTGCAACAACTGAGTTCAGTTTTTGTGGAGTCACACCATTCTCTGCCAGAATTTTGCCTACAGTATCATCTTTTTGTGCAGTGAGGCCCTGCAGTAAACGCTCGACAGCAACAAATGAATCTTTATTTCTCTTTGCAATACCAATTGAATCTTCAAAAACTTTTGCTATTTCTCTTGAAAGTTGAAGGCCACCACTTCCTGGACCTTCAATTACTGGCAACTTTTTTATTGCGCTATCCACAGCATCAGAAATACTTTGCACACTTCCACCACAAGCGTTTATCAAATCCTGAACTAAACCTGATTCATCTTCAAGCATCACTTTTAGTAAATGCTCAGGCATAAAAATCTGATGCCCAGCTCCCAACGCTTTCATTTGAGCACTTTGAATTAGACTTTTTGCTTTTTCGGTAAATTTATTTAAGTCCATAACACCAGTTAAATTCGTATTTGCTGATGTATATAACAACTGATTTCATAAATTTAAACCTAAAGTTGTTTATTGTTAGGTATGAAATTTAAAACTTTCTTAAAAAAGGAACTATCATAGTAACCATACAAATATCTTGTATCTCAAGACCTTTGGTTTTTGTTGCTGAAAATGGTTGTATTATTTAAGTTATTAACAATATACAATACTAAGTTAATGTAATTTATTTGGAGATGACAGGAAAATTTATTGTAACTTTATATTTTAAATAGAATAAAGTTCTTTTGTTAGTATTGTCCTTTTTGTAAAAAATATTCCTAATTTCTTCATCATTTCTGTGGGTAAGGTCATCTGCTTCTCTACCTCAAGTGGTTAACAAAGTTTCTTGTCACGAGGGACCAAATGGAAATCTGCTCGTTTTCACGCGAATTAATGTTACAAATTCTATACATTTCGTTACAAAATGGCATTCGCTTTCTCCATTATCCTTTACCTGCATTTTCATCAGCGTTCCTTGCGGTTTGCTTGCCATATAGGCGGAAATACAGGCTTACCCTGTTCCTTCTGTCATACAACAGTGGGTTAGGTGACTTCTCTATACCGGTGATTTGCGTACATCCAGAAATGAAAAATGTCACATTACCTTTTGGTCGGAGCTTATCAGCATCTTTAGCTCTTTAATCGTTACGATACTTATGAAGCTTCACTTACGTTCACCATACCACTAAGCCTAGCTCTCCAACCACATGATGCTTGTAGTTTATGCTCCTTTCACGATTGAGCATCTTCTTTTTCAAGAGGAGGTTCATTGTCCGCATCGCTTGGCACCAACCGGTTACCCGATTCGCACTGATGCATAGACTCAGATGGCAAAACATCTGGTTTAATAAGTTTTAGAACTCTTTTAGTTTCTTTCTGAAGGAATTCCTCTCCTTTTAAACAATATGACCGAAGACTTTCAGGTCGCACCATTTCAATAATTAGCTGGGTTCCAGCAGAATCAGTACAGAAAACATCAACAATACTTTGTTTTTTAGAGGCAATCTCAGCATCCATGATAGTGCTGAGAAATTCTATTTCTTCTATTTCATCTTTGCCAGCGAAGCCCAATATATCATTGAGAAAGTGAATGAGAATATCTTTATTTTTCTCAGTGCCAAATATTCTCTTGAACGCGAAATTGTTTTTTGGATCGAGAAATTTCGAAAAGGCCATAATTAAATACAATTAGGAGACGAATAATTATACACTATTTTTCGCAAATGTTCAACCTCTGATTACTCCTTATTCTTTGCCCTTCCTGCACGCTTACGTTCATTTGGATCAAGGAATTTCTTGCGTAAACGTATAGATTTTGGAGTTACTTCCACCAATTCATCATCATCTATATACGCTATCATATCCTCCAGTGTCATTATCTTTGGTGGAGTGAGCTTTATAGCTTCATCACTACCTGAAGCTCTTACGTTTGTTAATTGCTTACCCTTTAACACATTTATCTCCAAATCATTGTCACGGCTATGCTGGCCGACAACCATGCCACAATATACCTTATCCTGTGGCTTAATAAACATAATTCCCCTGTCTTGCAAATTGAAAATTGCATATGCCACAGCCTCACCCTTATCTGTAGAAATTAAAACTCCATTGCGCCTTCCAGAAATTGGACCTCTATGTGGAGCATAACTGTGAAATAAACGGTTAATTATGCCTGTGCCACGAGAATCAGTTAAAAACTCTCCTTGATAACCGATTAATCCTCTTGATGGCACTAAAAACGTTAATCTTGTCCTGCCATTACCAGAAGGTCTCATGTCAGTTACTTCACCTTTACGGAAGCTGAGTTTTTCCATGATGATTCCACTATATTCATCATCTACATCAATTACTACTTCCTCTATAGGTTCAAGTTTTTTACCGCCTTCTTCTTTAAATAACACGCGAGGGCGTGATACCGAAAGCTCAAAACCTTCTCTCCTCATATTTTCAATTAACACTCCAAGCTGTAACTCACCACGCCCACCTACTTCAAATGCTTCACCGCTTGGTGCCAAAGTCACAGTAATTGCAACATTTGTTTCTGCTTCCGCATATAAACGATCCTTTATAGCAGTTGAAGTAAGCTTTGTACCTTCTTGCCCAGCAAAAGGTGAATCATTAACGCTCAGAGTAATCGCCATTGTTGGCGGATCAACTGGAGTTGAGCTTACTGCAGTTGTAACTTCTGGTGCTGCTATAGTATCTGAAACCGAAGCTTCCTCAAGTCCTGCAATTGCAATTATGTCTCCCGCCACAGCTTGTTCTACTGGAATGCGTTTCAAGCCAGAAAATGAGAGCAACTTAGTTAATCTTCCTCGTTCAATTACTTTGCCATCGAGGTCAAGCACCTTAAGATCTGAATTGACTTTTGCAATGCCCTGATAAACCTTTCCTGTCAATATTCTGCCAAGAAACTTATCAGACTCAAGTAGAGTGACCAACATAGCAAAAGGTGCATTTTGATTATAAACAGAAGGTTTTATATAATCTATAACCGTTGAAAATAATGGGCTTAAATCTTTTCTTTCATCAGAAAGCTCCTTAGCACACCAGCCATTTCTACCTGAAGCATACAACACTGGAAAATCTAGCTGCTCGTTGGTTGCATCAAGGTTAAAAAATAACTCATATATTTCATTTAATACTTCATCAATTCTGCTATCTGGTCGGTCGACCTTATTGATTATCACAATTGGCTTCAAATTTGCTTTTAGTGCTTTTGAGAGCACAAATTTTGTTTGTGGCATGGGACCTTCTGCAGCGTCAACCAGCAGCAACACACCATCTGCCATGCACAATACCCTTTCCACTTCCCCACCAAAGTCCGCGTGCCCTGGCGTGTCAATAATATTGATCTTTTCATCGCCCCACATTATTGATGTACATTTTGCAAGTATTGTAATTCCGCGTTCACGCTCTTGATCACCACTATCCATCACTCGTTCTTGAACTTCTTGATTCTCGCGGAATGTGCCACTTTGTTTTAACATGTTATCAAGTAAAGTAGTTTTACCGTGGTCAACGTGTGCGATTATTGCTATATTTCGGATCGATTTAAATTCGTTCATTTTCTATCATTTCAAAATTAATTTAGTAATAAGTATACATAAAATACACTTGGAGTAAATAACTAAAGCTGTGTATAAATGCTGTGTTTCCAAGATATTATAGGATTACTTTGTTAAATATTCCCTACTCCCAGGTTTTGTTATGGGTAGTTGTTTTAATTCACTTGGAAGTTCTTCCTCGCTGTAGTTTTTGATGTTCAGTTCAATCAAAGATATGACAGGAAAAGGCAGTTTCGTTTCACTATTTCTCTTTATCAAAGAAGCTTCAGCAACAACTTTACCTCCTTCCCCTTCTGCACATTCCACTGCTTCAAGTGAAGATTTACCTGTGGTTATTACATCTTCAATGAGCAATATTTTCTCACCCTTTTTGATCTTAAATCCACGGCGTAATTCAAACTTACCATTAACGCGCTCGCAAAACATTGTCTTTATTCCAAGCTGCCTACCAATCTCATAACCCACAATTATTCCACCAATTGCAGGAGATAATATTAAATCTATGGAGCTATTTAATTCTTTTTTTATTTTATCTGCTAATAATGCGCAAACTTTCATGGCTCTGCTTGGATTTTCAAAAATCTTCGCACACTGTATGTATGTGTCACTATGCAGCCCGGATGATAAAACAAAATGCCCATGCAAAATTGCTTCTGCTTCTTTAAATTCTTTTATTATTAGGTTATTTTCGTCTAATATCATTTTTTAAGTTTCACTATTACATTCTTTATTAATTATCTGAGTGATACAAACATCAGACCACACATTTATTGCAGTTTCAAACATATCGATGATTGTATAAATAGGCAAAATCAGTCCCATAATATGCAGAGGAACATTCATCGACATGAGATAACTGGTTGCCATAAAATAGCACCCCATCGGCACTCCAGCGTTACCAATTGCAGCCCCTGTAGCTAAAAAAATCCATATCAACATTTCGCTTAAGGAAAATACGTATCCGTTCATTTCTGCAACAAACATTACAGTGATTAGTATAAATGCAGCACATGCATTCATGTTAATTGTTGTGCATATTGGTAAAATAAAAGACGATAATTTCTTTGGCACCTTTAGCTTGTTCTGCACACATTCTATAGTTGTTGGCAATGTTGCACTGGATGATTTAGAAAAAAACGCAAGTGTGAGTGCTGGCATAACCCCTTTCAGCGTTTGAATTGGTGATATGCCTTTATACCACATAAATAGCGGTAAAATCAGAAATGCCTGCACAAAATTTGCAGACATTATGCAAACAAAATACCATAAAAGATTGTAGAACTCACTACCGCCTTTTAATTCATGCAAAAAACATGTAATAAAAGACCAAACAGCAAGCGGAATAAATTTTAATAACCCTTGAGCAATTTTAAGTAGCGTATCAAAAAGTGCAGAGAATACTTGATATAATATATCCTGCTTTTCTTTTGAAAGTGAAACAATAGCTCCACCCATCAAAAAAGCGATTAATATGCTACCAATCATATTATTTTCAAGAAAAACTTGCACAAAATTAGAAGGAATGAGTGATTTTAAATATGAAAAATAACTGTGGTTATTGCTGTTAATACTCCCTATTGTATTACTTATGAAATTTTTTCTTGCTGGATCTATTAACAAATAAAACGATAATGCAACAAACGCAGCTATAATAGTTGTAAGCAGAGTATAAAATAGTGTTTTCTTAACTAAGACTTTGATTTCAATTGAGTCTTTGAGCCCGGAAATTGTGGAAACTATGGATAAAAAAACCAGAGGTAAGCTTATTAATTTGAGCAAGCTGATAAAGATATCACTAAATAGCTTTGCTATTTCAAATATGATTTCATTGTTTAGGTAGTAAGCAACTATTGCAAGCAGTATAGAAAAAAGTATTGCAAACTTGTGCATTGAAAATAAAACTTCAAAGTAACATTATACAATAATTTTGCTGTTTTGGAATCAGATTGATAGACAAAATAACTTTACAGATTAGGGAAAGATAAGAGGATGTGTTTATTCGGAGACAGTGTAAGATTTCTTAATTTAAATTTAGGTGCACTTAGCCCATTCTGGTGATAACAAATTGGAATAGATAAGATATGATAACTAACTCTTCTGCGAGTATATAGTTTTGCCGGACACAACAGTACGTACTACGTGTCCTTTTACTTTGCGACCATCGAAAGGAGAATTCTTTGATTTACTAGCAAAGTTGTCAGTTTTAATTTCCCATTCATGATTGAGGTCAACTAAAATTAAGTCTGCAGCAAGGTTTTTTTGTATACGACCACGTGGTATGTGTATTATATCTGCAGGCTTATATGTCAATTTTGCAAGCACATCAAGTAGACCCATTTGCCCACTGTGATAGAGTTCAAGTGAAAGGGGCAGCATTGTTTCAAGACCAACAATACCAAATGCAGCATTTTCAAGTGGTAGATCTTTAGAACTACGATCATGCGGAGCGTGATCAGTTGCAATGCAATCAATCACACCTGTCTTTAAACCTTCAACCATAGCTAAACGATCTTCTTCAGTGCGAAGCGGCGGATTCATTTTTGCAATTGCTCCATGTTGTTTTACTATATCTTCAGTCAAAGTGAAGTGATGAGGGGTTACTTCGCACGTAACATTTAATCCCAAATCTTTTGCACGTTTAATAGCATCAAGTGAATCTTTTGAAGAGACATGTAGAATATGGTAGTGCACATTTTCCATATCCTTCATTAGCAGTATATCACGATTTACCATAACCGATTCTGACGCACTCAAGATCCCCTTTACTCCCAATTCTTCAGAAATTTTACCTTCGTTGATTGCGCCACCAGCAGATAAATTTAAATCTTCTGCATGTTGAGCAATAGGAACATTCAGCATACTTGAATAAAGCAGCGCCTGTCTCATAATCATTGGGTTCATAACTGGCATGCCATCATCGGTGAACCCAACCGCACCTGCTTCCTTTAAAAGTGCCATTTCAGTCAGGTGTTCTTCCGAAGTGGTGATTTTAGCGTAAAATTCAACGTTTACATGTGAAGTTTCAAGTGCTCTATATTTCAAATATTTAGCCAAAATAACGCTATCAATTGCTGGAACAGTGTTTGGCTGACAAACTACAGTTGTAACTCCCCCCGCAGCTGCAGATTTGCTGCCTGTATATATAGTTTCTTTATGTTCCTGGCCTGGTTCACGAAAATGTACGTGAATGTCAATAAGGCCTGGCATTAGAACAAGCCCTTTACAGTCTATTGTTTCATCAACTCCACTTGTTGAAAATAATGATTCACCAAAGTCAACAATTTTATCCCCTTCAGTCAATAATGAACCTTTTATATCAAGTTTAGTTTCCGGGTCGATAATACGAGCATTAGTATACGCAATTTTATAGCCTTCCTTTTGCCCTGTTTGCAACAAATCCCAAGTTTGAGTCATTATATTTGAGTATCGATTATAAAATAAATCTAAAGTTTTTTTAATAAAACACAACCAAATTAAAACACAGACTAAGAGCTGTCTTGAATTAAAGTGCTTTCATTATCCTAAAGATTTGGTTCTTATAACCTAGTTAGCTCAGTTTTAACGTTAATGTGTGAAGCTCTGAGTTCTGTTGAAGGATTTTCCAGCTGAATATCTAGCTCATTCTGTATGTTCGATAAACAAATTAAAGCTGAATCAAAAATTTCATCACACTGCTTTGCTTCATGTATATCATCAATTATTTCCTCGAATTCTTCCACATCATCCATTTCTTGCGGCGCACTTTTTAATATCGCTTTTATTTGGTTTAAGTTTTGACGAATTTTCTCCTGATATCCAACAATTTTCTCTTGATATATATCAATCATTTTTTGACATGCGTTGCCTCTAAATGGATGTTCTTTTTTCTCTTTTATGTAAGAATTTTGAAAGTCTTTACAGTTAAGGATTGCTTCTCTATGTTTTTTTATGTCATTAATTGCGCTGATTATCGACTTATCTATTTTCTTTAAATTTTCTTCCCGTTCTTCTCTTTTAATTATACTTTTGGATTCATTTTTTATCTGGTTCATTTTGTCATACAGGTTTCTGCATCCTTTGTAAGATGCCATTGGTTGTAACATTCCTTCTTTTACACCTTTATTGTAAAAATTCTTCAACTCATCACTTGATAGTATTGTTATAGCATCTTCCCTTTTACCTTGTGATTTAGGATACTTTTTATTCAATAAACTAACATGATTTAACAAGAAATCTCTAACTAGCCCTTCTTTTTTTACTTCGGATAATCTTTCTAGTGTTTCTATATATTTCAGAGTTTCCGCAAAGAGCTGTCCACCAGAGGGAGCAAATCCTTGAAGTGATTTACTCTGTGCTTTACAAAAATCGGTTTGTAAAAAATCTTCAGCTTGTTTTTTTATTACTGAAAGTTCATTAAAGGCTTTTTCTGGATTGATTTTTCTCAAAATACTAATAGCTTTTCTAATCGCTTTTTCTCTCTTTTTATTATCTTGCTTTTCATTTAATATGAGATGTTCAGTTTTGGTAAAAGCATTACCTTGATCACTCTTTGCAATGTTACAAACGATGTTTTTTACAACTTCTTCGGTTGCTGCATAATCTATTTCTTTTGCAAAGTAGTCAACAAATGATTGCCAAACTTTTTTATTAACAAGTTTACTTGTCTTATTTTCAAAATCTTCTATATCTTTGAATCCTAAAATAGTATAGAGATTTTTTTCGATTATTGGTTCGGCATGTTGTTTTGCCACTTTACCTTTTATATTGAATGGAAATTTACTAATCTTAGTTGTACCCACAATGTTACCTCAATATTAACGCTATCTATAAAAGTATAAAGATTTAATATTTAATTTTTAATTAATACTAGCACAGCTAACTACGGGAGCATTATGCTAGCATCAATTAACACTTTAACTTCTAACTTGTCATCAGTAATATTGTTTATATAAAAACTATAATTTTTTATGCCTGAACTTGGGAATATATTGCTATTGCTAGCCTGCTTATTGTCTTTGACATATTTGTTTTTACCGCTTAGTTCTTGTCGGTTTATTACCACTGCCATATTTTTTTGTGTATCAGCGTCAATGGCTATTTTGATCTACTGCCACATTACAAATGATTTTTCACTTGAAAACGTATACTACCACTCACACACAACAAAACCTTTGATCTACAAGATTTGTGGTGTTTGGGGAAACAAAGAAGGGTCCATGTTGCTTTGGACCTTAGTGCTTGTCATGTATTTATTACTAATGGATATTTATATACCTTCTGTCATCCCAGTTTCCCCCTCTGTCATCCCAGTCTCTTCTTCTGTCATCCCAGTGCCCAGACACTGGGATCCAGACAATTTAATTGCAAATGAGTACATCAAATGGCAGTGTAATAAAAACTGGATTCCAGTGTCAAGCACTGGAATGACACCAGAACGAACTAATGGTAGTAAATTAAAAAAAATATCTCTTATCACTCATGGGCTGATTTGCTTTTGTTTTTTGCTGTTCACTTTAATTGAATCCAGCCCCTTCACTAAAATGCCAGGCATTGAAACAGATGGATTGGGTTTTAATCCGATATTGCAGGATATAGGCCTTGCTATTCATCCACCGATATTATATTTGGGGTACCTTGGATTTAGCGTTCCTTTTTCGCTCTCTATAGCTGGATTAATTTTAAATACTGAAGGAAATGTTTGGGCTAAAATTGTCAGGCCTTGGGTACTTATTTCTTGGTCGCTGCTCACTTTGGGCATCAGCTTGGGTAGCTGGTGGGCATATCGCGAACTTGGGTGGGGTGGATTTTGGTTTTGGGATCCAGTGGAAAACGTTTCTTTGATGCCGTGGCTAATTGCAGTAGCGCTGACACATTTGTTGCTCGTGGTACGGAATTTCAATGTTTTAAGGAACTTTGCTATTTTACTTACGCTTACAACTTTTATATTGAGTGTGACTGGAACATTTCTAGTCCGCTCAGGAATACTTACCTCAGTGCACACGTTTGCAGATGACCCAAGATATGGACTATATATATTAGCTCTACTTGGTGTAATTACAGTCAGTAGCTTAGTAATATTTGTAGTATTTACGAGAAAAAATCACACGCCTGCGATGTCATTCCAATGCTTGACACTGGAATCCAGAAAGAAACTTGCTACTCAAGTGACAGAGGGTAGAAGATTCTTTTCACGCTTTACGATGATGCTGATGAACAATTTATTATTCATCACTGCCTTTTTCATCGTGTTCGTTGGCACTTTATACCCTACAGTGCTTGAGTATTTAACCGGTGAATTAATTTCAGTTGGAGCACCATATTACAATTCTTTATTTAACTCTATTGCACTAGCTATTCTAGTGCTCACCATGATCGGGCAATACTGCAGTTGGCAGGGAAATAGTCTATTGCCAATATTCCGTGAATATAGATTTTCATTCTGCAGTGCTGCAGCTATTTTGCCGTTTATCTTTCACATGGAGCTAATAATTGTGCTATCAATTACTATCTCCATAGCATTATTAATCTTTGTTTTAGAAGCATACAGTAAAAGAATTCGTTTATTTAAGGTAGCATTTGGTGAATCAATTTTATTAGCAAGAAGAGTTTCTAAGTCCTACTATGCAATGATGCTTGCTCATGCTGGAGTGGCAATTCTAGTGCTTGGTATAGCTTATTCAGTTGGTTGGCAGGAGAAAAAAGAAAATTACTTAAAAATAGGGGATAGCATAACAGTCAATAAATTTAAAGTTACTTTACGCAATATTGAGCTAATAAAAGAAAAAAATTTCCATGCAGTGAGGGGTACAATGGATATCAGGAATTTGCTGAATAATAAGATATTAGGTGAAGTAACTCCTGAATATAGATTTTACCTTGCGGAAGGTCAGAAAAATGTTGAAAGCAGTATCTACCACAATTTGCTTTCTGATATTTATGTTGTAATTGGAGAGATTGATAAGAGTAAGAGCAAAATCGCAGCCAAAGTGCACTATAAACCTGGAATGTCTATAATCTGGCTTGGATCCTTTCTTATCGCTTTTGGTTCGCTCCTTGCTGCTTTTCCTTTTAGTGGACGAGCAAGGATTGTCTAGCTGTCGTGGATTTTATTAACAACGCTCCTAGGTCCAGAGTGCAACGTATGAGAAATTACCGAGCTATAGATACTGATTTGCAAAGGTTAGAACCAAAGAAAGTTATATTTTTTTATTGACAGACCTATATATTACGATATTCACTAAGGGATTAGTGAGTAATGGTTATACAATATGAATGGTGGGGTATCAGGCAAGGAAAAAGTTATACGCACTCCTTTCGATTTTAAGGAGCCTTACAGCGATTGGCGTCAAATTTTTAAACGTCCTAATCAACAGTATAACCCTTCCAACTATGATTCGTCGAGCGAAATAAATGAACACGATATAGAAACTCAAAAGATTGAAGAAGGTGATGGCCATGATTCAGGTATTAGTTCCGATGATGAGGATGACCGGACAACTTATACAGCAGTACAATTAACTAATGATTCTCTTGATAGCCAAAGATATACAGGAATATGCATTCCAACACCAACTGATGGTTGGGTAGGTGAAAATAATCATCAGACTGGTTTATCAGGTGATTTGCCAGACGTGAGTAATAATCCACAAATTTTTGAAAGTACTGATTCAGTACAGCTAGATAATATTGTTTTTAGCAATCTAATTCAGCTTTCCTTGATTAGTCAAGAGCATAATTCTACCTGCAATGATCATGTAATTTGTGATTCAGGTCACAATTCTGACGATGAGGATCAGATTCCAGAGGACTTTCCTTCAAGGAAACGAGTACGATCGATTGAAATTGATCAGTTTGAACCGTTGTACAAGAAGAGGAAAATAGAAGCACAAAATAATCAAAAATATACAGAAAATGTATGTAATCCAACAAATGGTGGTTTGTTAGGTGAAAGTGATAATCCACAAACTTTTGAAAGCGATCCTTTACAGCATGGTAGTAATGGTTTAGGTTATAACTTCAATGGTTATAGTCAAGCAACTTATAGTAAATTAAGTGCTTCAGATCAAGAAGAGGGTCAAGGCTATTCTTTAGGTGGTTCTTGTGAAAATAAAGAAAATTTGACAAAGGGCGCTGGTGGTAGTAATCAGACTTTTGAAGGTGAACAGAAAAGCTCAGAATTTCCGAAAGTTGACAATTGGTCAGATAGTGATGGGAACTCAGAAGATAGTTCGGACTCAAAAAAGGGTTCGTACTATAGTTCAGGTAATCTTGATTCAATGGAGTTAACAGATGATTTGGATTCAGAAAATGATCGGGACCTAGAAGATGATAATCCTTTTCTAAAAGACTCACTTTTTATGAAACTAAAAATGTCGTTAACTCAAAGTAAACAGGATCTGATTGATAAATGCTGTGGGGAGGTGAGAGGTATAACAGAACAAAATGAACAAAAAGATATAAAAAATACTCCAGAAAGTATTAAGTGCATAGTAGCTAAATACTTAGAAAAAGAAGTAATGTTAAATTTAAAATGTAGTTGTTGTAACAAAACTGTAACAAATACAGTATTTGAAGAAATAAAAGATCTTACTAGTGGTAGTCATATAAGTAACAGAAGTAACACTTTTGTATTTGATAACTTTCCCTATCAAAGTAAAGATAAAAACTGTAACAAAGAAAGTAAAGGTCAAAACTGTAACAAAGAAAGTGAAGATCAAAACTGTAATAAAGAAAGTGAAGATCAAAACTGTAACAAAAAAAATGAAGTGTCCGAAGAGGACATTATCAAAAGCATTGTTAGTAATTTATTGTTAGAAGGTGGGAAAGTAAAACGCCATAATTTTTTCGATGGGAATGAGTTTGAGCAGATAGTTACTTGTAATGGATTTGATGATGGTCTTTCTGAGAAATGTAAGGAAATTGAAAGCAAGCTAAAAGGTTTAGCATATGAAAGTATTGTAAACAAAAGCAAGCAGACTCAAAATGTATTAGGAGTAGACAAGGATAATAGATATTTTTGTATAGAGTACTCGCAAGATAGTATTGTTGAAGTTGCAGAAATCCTAAACAATGAAAAAGCCAAAGACTTAAATTTAAGAGTTGGCATACTCAAAATTGGAGAAAGTATAGTAAGAGTTGAAAATGTAGAAGAAATAGGGGGAAAAAGAAATTACATGGATGTCTCAAAAGGTGGTATTGAAATGTCTTTTACTACTGAGGTAGGAGAGATAAGTATTTATCTAAGTCCTAGTGAGAAAGGCAGCAATAAAATAAAAGTGGAGATTGATGGGGAAAACAGAGCAAGGCTTAATGAGTTAAAAAATAGGGGAAAAAGTTTAGGGGAAAACTGTCTTTTAGGAGGAAAAAGTGTTGAGGAAGCTATAGAGCATGAAAGTTTTGAAAGATATGGCAGTGTACCTAACACTGCTATGAAGGAACCTAGCTTAGGTTGCGTTGCTAACATAGCAAGGGGGGGATAAGCTTGCAGAGATAAAATGATGGGCCAAATTGGCAGTATTTCGCTTTTGTAATGTACTTCAAAATGGTAGTATGCAAGCTAGATAGAACTTAATTGACAGACAAGAATTAACTGATGGAAAAATTGACATAATCAAACAATCACAGAATAAACTAGTGAATTTTTTGAAAAGTATATAAAATTCAAGTTTAAGTAAATAGCATGGCACTTAGACTCATTCCAGACAACCTCGATATCAAGTTTAGTAAATATAGGGATTTGACTGCATTAATTAGCATTATTCTTATCATCTTTTCAATATTCACTGTTGTGCTGCGTGGAGTGAACTTAGGCATAGACTTTGCAGGCGGAATTTTGATAGAGATAAAATCTTCAGATGAGAATCACTCTATTCTCGATGCATTAAAAGAAAATGGTTTTACAGTGCAGAGTTCAAAAGCGGGTGATAATTTAGTCATGCGTTTTAAAGATGAAGGAGATGAAGATAAAATCAAAAAGATAAAAAGCATACTAGAAGAAAAGCTGGGGAGCTCAATAAGCTATCGTAAAATAGACTATGTTGGCCCACAAATAAGCTCAACACAAATATTTGAAGGAATGTTATCCATGTTGATCGCGATTGTTGGAATATTTTTTTACGTTTGGTTTAGATTTAATTGGCAATGTGGATTCAGTGGAATAACAGCACTGATTCATGACGTGATTTTAACTGTTGGTTTTATTAGCCTAAATGGCATTGAGTTTAATATTTCATCAGTTGCAGCTCTCCTTACTGTCATTGGTTATTCAATCAATAACTCAGTAATTATATATGATCGGATTCGAGAGTATCGCAGGAGTGGTAAAAGTGGGCGGATGAGTGAGGTAGTAGATGCAAGTATCAACGCTACATTATTTCGCACTATATTAACTTCTGGTACAACCCTTCTTGCTGCTCTTCCTTTGGTATTAATCTGCACAGATGCAGTGAGAGACTTCAGCTTGATCATTTTTTTTGGTATTTTGATTGGCACTTGTTCTGCAATATTTATTTCTGCTCCTATATTGACCTACAGAGCTTTGATAAGTAGATTGTAGAAGTGTTTAGTCGCGGTATAATATCAACTTATTATCTCTTATAGTGAAATGAAAATACCTTAAAAAGCTCATTCCAAGTAGTGAATGAGACATAGAATGAGTGTTAACGCTTGCCTGTACATCATTAATCAAAAAATTTCCTATTTTAACTTGAGGTATTTGAACCACTCCAGCTTTTATTTGACCTTTCGCAGTTTCATATATTTTAAAATCCTGAACATTTTGTAAGTTAATACCAACATGTAATGCGTCTTTTTGTGATAGAACAATATCGGTTGCTCCAGTATCAAGCAAAAACGTTATATTGCGATCATTGACTTGAGCCTGAATATAAAAGTGTCCATCATATGACTTCGTAAATTCAATACTTCCACTATTCTGACCGCTATTTTGAATTCTTCCTTTATATGGTAAAAAAGTACTGAGAAATCTGTCGCTTAGTTTGTCCCTTTGTGAATCAATAAGCATTGCAGTAGTGGCTATTATTAGCAACCAAATAACTAGATTTTTCACCGCGTTCATATTGTTAAAATTTGAAGCTATTAAAATAAATTTTAAAGATCAGCGTTAAAAGTTATTATTAAAAATAAGTAAATTTCATTGTTTTAGTACAATATTTAGTATACACTTTAAGAAGATATGTTTGATTTAATTTCATGTCAGAAGCAAAAAGTTTAATTTTGGCAGCTATCCTTTCCATGTTAATCATGGTGTCTTGGCGTATTATTTATGATAATTTTTTTAGTACAAACCAAAACCAGCCATTGATTGAAAATATTGAACATATCGAATCTTTTAACGACCTTGCTCCTATAATATACCAAAATCGTTCTGAAATTATTAATTCTACTCGAGAACAGAGGGTTAGTTTAACCAATAACATGATTAAAGGATCAATTTCTCTGAAAGGTGCAAGGTTTGATGACTTAATTTTAACTAATTACCACTTAGAACCGAGTTCTTCTTCTCCACAAGTGGTGTTACTGTCACCTGCAGAATCAAAAGATGTATATTTTGCAGAATTTGGGTGGCTCGATCCGAGTAACAAGATTAAAGTTCCAGATTCTAAAGCAGTCTGGCGAGCAGATAAACTTAATCAAAAAGAGGTCAATTTATCTTGGGACAATGAGAATGGCATTTTATTTAGAATGAAAATTAACCTCGACGATAATTACATGTTTAAAGTTGAGCAAGTTGTTGAAAATAATACAAAGGATAATGTAGTTTTGGTTCCTTATGGTAAAATTAACCGTAAACGTGACAATATCAACGAATCTTATTGGATATCCCATGAAGGAGTACTGGGTGCATTTGATAATAAACTAGAGGAGTGGACATATAAGGATATTTCCAAAAAACATTTAATAAAAGCAAGCACGAGTGAAAAAAATTGGTTTGGTTTTGCTGATAAATACTGGCTCACAGCCATCATACCTGAAAAATCTGATAAAATAAATGTAAGCATTAAACACACAAACGTTAATAATACTGATAAATTCCAAGTAGATTTTGTCAAACCTTACAAGAGCATACTTCCTGGTGCAAGCGTTTCTAATGTGAATTATTTTTTTGCTGGAGCAAAAAAGTTGAATTTACTGGATTCTTATAAGGACACTCTCAATATACCCCTGTTTGATAAAGCTGTAGATTTTGGTGTTCTTTACTTTATAACTAAACCAGTGTTTTTACTGCTTGAATATTTTAACTTCGTTTTAAAAAATTTTGGCTTAGCAATATTATTGCTGACTTTAGTAATCAAACTTTTGATGCTTTCCTTATTTAATAGATCATATATTTCGATGTTTAAGGTAAAAAGCCTGCAGCCTGAATTAACTCGTATAAAAGAGTTGTATAAAAATGACAGCTTAAAGCAGCATAAAGAGACAATTGCATTGTTTAAGAGAAACAACGTAAATCCAATGTCGAGCATTTTTCCCATGCTAATACAAATACCGGTATTTTTTGCTCTATATAAAGTATTATTTGTTACTATAGAGATGAGGCATGCTCCTTTTTTTTTATGGATTAAGGATCTTTCAGCTCCTGACCCAACGAACATCTTTACATTATTTGGGTTGTTTAATTATAACTTTCCTATTTCTATAGGCATTTTACCTATAATTTTCGGTGCCACCATGATAATTCAGCAGAAGCTAAGTGAGAAAGATCAAACCAGTAAAGATGATATTCAAGTAAATGTTATGAAGTTTTTACCTTACATTTCTGTCTTTATTTTTTCTTCTTTTCCTGCCGGCCTGGTAATATATTGGATATTTAGTAATATTATAACTCTAATTCAACAGTCATTAATAAAGTTGTTTTTAACAAAAAAAGTGGTAGTAAATGTCGAGAATACTAATAGTTAATTCGATTTATTATACTGAAATAGCGAACCTTTTGCTTGAAGGTGCAATTGATAAATTAAAAGGCAGTAATGCCAGTTACGATGTAGTTGAGGTTCCTGGTACATTTGAGATACCAGCTACAATTCTTTTTGCAGTCAAGAGTGGGCATACTAATTATGATGGTTATTTAGCTCTTGGGTGCGTAATTCGCGGTGAAACCGATCATTATCAATATGTTTGTAAAGGAGTAATTGAAGGCTTAAATGAGGTTGTTATGCATTATGCAATACCCCTTGGTATGGGTGTAATTACCGCTGACAGCAAAGATAAAGCACTAGTTAGAGCTGATAAAAACAAAAAGAACGTTGGTGGCCATGCAGCCTCAACTGTTTTGCGTATGATAGATTTACACAATAAATTAAAATAATGGAGGAAAAACCAGTAGATAAAAAGTGGCGCATAAAAAGAAGCACGGCAAGATTTCTTGCTGTACAAATTGCTTATTCAAATATTTTCGTAGGTTACAACAAAAGCACTTTTAAACTGGAAAATTGTGAGCTTAAGGACTACATAAATAAGTTGAAAGATATATTTGAATGTGAAGAATTTGAACATCAGTTCTTAGAAAACTTGTTATATAAGGTTATAAAAAGCAGTGAAGAATATGATAAAATAATAGAGTCTTATTTACACCCAAGTTGGTCCCTTTCACGGTTAAATCTTATAAGCTTATCTATTTTGCGTGTTGCAATATGTGAGTTAGCTAATTGTGATACGCCAGTTCCAGTTGTCATTAATGAATATACTAACATTGCATCTGATTTACTTGATAAACCAAGCGAAATTGGTTTTATTAATGGGTTATTGGATAAGGCAAAAGATGCAGTTAAATTAAATAAAAATCCTTAGCAATTATAGCCAGCAAGCACAAGGTGTCATCCGAGTAGCTGCTGTATGAACATTGTCTACCAGATCCCAGTGCTTGACACTGGAATGGCTTTGTTGCATAGCAACTGAAAAAATCTGGTGGCTACTGACAAAATTCATTATAAAATAGCCATTTAACCTTGAAAGAAAAAATATGCCACAAAAAATGAGGGTCAGTAACCATAGCGAATATAACAAATTTCTAGAAAAAAGAGGAAATATTTTTCATTATATCAACGAAGCCATAGAAAAGTGGTACGAGAATGGTCCAAAAATACCAGGTGGCAACAATATTTATAGCGATAAAGTTGTAATTTTGGTGCACATAATAACTTGTTTATTTAGAATAGGCCTGAGGCAAACAGTTGGGTTTATAGCAGGATACCTTGAGCAAATTGGGAAAAATTTGCAAGTTATCAGCTATTCACAATCATCAAGAAGGTTTAAGAAACTCAATATTAAGATCAATGATTGCAGAAAATAATATGGAAGATATCGAAATTGCTATAGACAGTACAGGAATTAGTATATACAACAACACTCCTGGTCATAGCAAAGAAAATAGCGAAGATAGAAAGTATCGCAGCTATGAACAGACAAGAAAATTGCATGTAATGTTGAATACAAACAGCAAAAAAGCCATAGCTGTAAAATACAGTAACGGTGTCTACTCTGATCACTATGGAGCTTGTGATTTGCTAAAAGAAGTCGATTTTCAGTATGTCATAAAAGTACTATATGCAGATAGGGCATGTGATAGGCACAAGTTTTATAAGTTGTGTAACGAATATGATATAAAGACAAAAATTCCACCAATAAACAATGCGGCAGAACATCCAGAAATAGATTATATGTCTGACAGGAATGCTGCTATTAGGTTAATAAAATTATACGGTGAAGATGGCATGAAAGAATGGAAAAAAGAAGTAAATTATGGGAAAAGATCTTATATTGAAGGGTTTTTCTCAAGATTAAAGCAAATATTCGGATTTAGTTTTAGGAATAAATCTGAGATAAATCGAGAAAAAGAACTGCTAATCAAATGCTATTTGCTTAATAAATTCACTGATATTGGTATGGCTAAATTTGAGATAGTTACATGAATTTACCATAAATCACCATCTCATAAAGTGTGATGCAACAAAGCCATCCCAGTGTCAGCTACTTGGATGACAAGAAAGGGAGCACTGGAATGACATTATCTGTTGTGCAATTTACCTTCAAAAATGAATGTTTGTACAGTTATGTGTCAAGCACTGGGATGACAAGAAAGGGAACACTGGAATTTTTGTTTCAGCATTAGCCATGCATCTAAACAGATACGTTGCCTTGAGAATCGCAACATCCATGCAGTTATGCGCGTAACACTAAAAATCAAAAAAAACAAAGAGGCAGACTTAATCTACCTCTTTTATTTCACTTGGCTATACTGTCTGTTGTTGAGAAGCAACTTGTTCAACAATAAGTGAGCCTAAATAAGTGTTAACCCCTTTAGCACCATCTTTGTCTAAACCTAATGTTTTATTCCACTTTGTTTCATTTACTGCCTCGAACTTACCTTCATCGTTTTTCTCTTTTAGTGAACCTATCTCGAAGAGTAAAGTATTGCCTAGCGTATTGGTAAGCTGATTAATATCAACAATAATACGGTAGTTCTTGCCTTCTAAGCTGAAGGCTATATAATGTTTACCCTTTTCTACCTTACCTTCTTCATCTTTAACTTGGTTATTCCTTGCCATTTCCTTAAATGTGTCTTTTGTTACTAGCAATGCTGTTTCTTTACCGTTTTTTCTATCGTTATTAACAACAATCTTCGGAGCTCTCAACTCAGATATTTCATTGTTTTTGCTGATAGCGTACATTGCTGAACTAACCAGTGCAACAGCAACAATTGCTAATATACCGATTCCAAGTGGTGTAGCTGCAAAAGCTGCAAGTGGAGCAAGCGTGCAAGTTGAAGACACCCAATATGGTGCTGAAAGTGCTACTGCTGCGCCTATGACATACAAAGAAGTAAGTGCAACAAGTGCAGTATTTGTTTTGTGGAATTGACCACAGTGATTTTTGAAAGTTAGCATAAACGACCTCAAATATTAATATGCTTAAATAAAAAAACTGTCATAGTCAAGCTTTTTCGTAAGCTACCTGCCGCTTGAGCCAAAGCCCCCTGCATTGCGACCGGTTTCTTCTGCGCAGAATTCTTCTCTGTCATCCCAAATTACCTGAGATACAGGAGAAATAAGGATTTGTGCGATTCTATCTCCTCTTTTTATTTCGTATGGCTGATTACTTAGATTAATTAGACAAATTTTAACTTCACCTCGATAATCAGAGTCTATAGTGCCCGGAGAATTTAAGACAGTGATTCCATGTTTTGCAGCAAGACCAGAACGTGGGCGGATTTGCCCCTCAAAACCGTTTGGTATTGCAATCACAATTCCAGTTGGAACAAGTAATCTTTCAAGTGGATTTAAAACAGCAGAATCATTCAATGCAGCATAAAGATCCATGCCAGCACTCTGCGTAGTTGCATAACATGGAAGAGACAAGTCTTCTCCGTGTGATAATCTTTTTATTTCTACTTTAATTTTACTTCTTTGCACTCCAATTTACCATCTATGAAGACTCAATTATAGCATGTAAATTGTATCTGCAAAAGTGATAAATGTAAATGATGTCATTCCAGCGCGTGACGCTAGGCCATAAAATTCCTTGACAAGTTCAGTGCTCCTTTTTTTGTCATCCCAGTGCCTCTATGATGTCATTCCAGTCTGGAATCTAGTCCTTATTATGCAGCCACTTGGTTGAAATTAAGTCTTCTGGATCCCAGTGTCTGGGCACTGGGATGACATCATAAGGGCGCTGGGATGACACCCTGACAACCGTCATCCCGCTACTTGTTAGCGGGATCTAGAGATACCGCGAATGAATCGCGGTATGACGTAGATTGTTGTCATTCCAGTGTCAGCTACTTGAATGACACCCTCTTGGTATTCGTGTAGTTGCAAGCAGTATAGTTATAAATCACTCACAATCGATATGCTTGAATTACTCTCAGTAAATAAATCAAGCATAATGTTAGGTATTCTACCATCAACTATGTGAACAACTCCAGCACATTCCTCCGCCATTTTAACGTATGCCATAAGCCTTTCAATAAATTTTTCCCCTTTAATTTTCCCACAATCAATCGATGCATTTAAATTTTTAACAGATATCTTCCTGCCACCAATTTTATCTATTTCTTCATCTGTGTCACTCAAGATTATCATTTTAGATGCAGAAACTGCGATTGCGATTGCGCTTGCAGTGCTATCGGCATCAATATGATATGTTTCCCCATCTTTTCCATGACCAATTGGTGCAATAACTGGTATAAAATCTGATTCTTCAATAAAAAATAATATATCAGGATTGATTTCAGTGGGTCTACCGATGAACCCCATGTCTAATATCTTTTCGATATTATTTGATCTATCTTCTCTAAGCGTAGCGGTTATTTTTTCGGCTTTAATTAAGTTACCATCTTTTCCACATAATCCAATAGCTGAACCACCAGCAGAATTTATATACTGAACAATTTTTTTATTAACTGAACCACACAGTGCCATTTCAATGATTTTCATAGTGTCTTTGTCTGTAAGTCTGATACCATTCACAAACTTACTGTTCATATCCAGCATTTTTAACACTGAGTTAATTTCATATTCTCCGTCATGAATTATTACCGGATTTATACCAAGCTGCTTCAACAAGACAACATTATGCACAAAAGTATTAAATAGTGTTTCATCTAAGATTATTGTACCACCGCATTTAATGACAAAAGTCTCGCCTACAAAGCTAGGTATGTTAGATAGCACTTCAAGTAATATTTCTGCTTTTTGTTCAAATGATACCTCACCCTTTAAAAATTCACTACTCTTCATTTTTTTATCTTGTAAACTTGAAAAACTCATCTCTTACCTTGGTTATTTTATGCTTAACACGGATGCTCATTTGATGAATTGACACATTCTCATTATTAATCCATTTTTGAATATCTTCTATAACAGCACCTAAGCTTTTTTGACTTACTTTATCTATTTTTGTTAGCACAATGTTAAAGTTAATGTTATTATATATTAACCAATAAATGAAGTCTTTGTCTATTTCTTTTAATCCTACCTTGCTATCTATCAACACAAACACTCTTCTTAGATTTTCTCTTTGAATTAGATAATACTCAATTAAGTTTAAATATTGTATAATTTCCTCCTTGCCTGCATGAGAGTAGCCATACCCTGGTAGATCAACAAGTCTGAACTTATCATCGTACATAGAGTAAAAATTTATTTGTCTAGTGCATCCAGGTTTAGAGGAAACTCTGGCAGCTTTTTTGCTGTTTATCAGTAAGTTGATCAGACTGGATTTTCCTACATTTGATCTACCAGCAAACGCAATCTCTGGAGCCGACTCATTTGGTAATGATTTTATGTCCGAAGCTCCAAATATGAAATTGCAGTTTGATGTTATCTGTTTTGCCATTATATTCAACTAGAAGGTAGTAGGTATATTATAGTGTTATTGCTTGATATAAGAAATTTTTTATTTCAGTATATATTACTTAGCTAGATCTGTGCTATATGGATATGGAAAATAATTTACAAGACTTAAAGAAAAAATTTAATGATATAGAGAGGAATTTGGAAAATCCTACCAATTTAAGTCAAAAAGAATTCATTACCCTTTCAAAGGAATACTCTGAGCTCAGGCCAATAATCAAGATAATTGATGAATATAACACGCTGAAAGAGGAAATTTCAGACTTAGAAGAAATAATGAAAGATGAAAACAGCGAAGGTGATATAAAAGAGTTAGCAAAAGAAGAATTTTTCGAAAAGCACAAGGTATTATTACCAAAAATAAAAGCAAAATTAAAGTTAGCATTATTGCCCAAAGATGAAGATGACTCAAGAAATGCAATATTAGAAATTAGAGCAGGTACAGGCGGAGAAGAAGCAGCATTATTTGCAGCAATGTTATTTCGTATGTATCAAAAATATGCAGAAAGAAGAAATTGGAAGTTCGAGCCAATAAGCATTTCTAATACAGGTATAGGTGGCTATAAGGAAGCTTCTGCACTCATTAATGGAACAGAAGTTTTTGCAAGGTTGAAATTTGAATCAGGGGTGCACAGAGTACAGAGAGTGCCAGAAACTGAATCCTCAGGAAGGTTGCATACCTCTGCCGCTACTGTTGCGATATTACCTGAAGTAGAAGAAGTTGACTTTAAAATAGAAGAAAAAGACTTACGAATAGATGTTTATAGATCCAGTGGTCCTGGAGGGCAATCAGTGAATACAACTGACAGCGCAGTAAGGGTCACCCACTTGCCAACAGGGATAGTTGTGATACAGCAAGATGAAAAATCGCAGCACAAAAATAAAGCTAAAGCGCTCAAAGTATTGAGGGCAAGGCTATACGAAATTGAAAGACAAAAAAAAGAAATGGAAAGGTCAACAATGAGGAAAAGTCAGATTGGCTCTGGTGATCGTTCCGAGCGCATAAGAACATATAATTTTCCACAATCAAGAATAACAGACCACAGAATTAATCTAACTTCACATCGGCTAGAGCAGATTATAAAAGAAGGTGAACTAGATGAATTTATTGAGGCATTAATTTCACGCAATGAAGCAGAAAGATTGGCCGGGGAAAGTTAATCGCTCACATCTGTAAAAAGATCATTAATTATACCGGATCTTTTAAAAACAATAAACAGGCAGTAAAAACAAGTTCTAGTACTATCGCGGATAGAACAAGAACAGCTACACTAATTGTTTGACCATTGTAAACGTAGCTTGTTAAGCCGATAAAAATAGCCATGATAAAAGCTCTAATGAACGAGACTGCAGAAGAAACCGTACCTTTAATTTCAGGGAAAACATTTATTGATGCATTAAAAATCACTGCCTGGCAAATTGCACAACCGATAGAAAAAATAATCATAGACAGTGTTACTAAGTAGAAAGAGTGGGGTACAATTATACTGAATATTACAAGCAATAGAGACCCAATAGCACCCACGCTCGTGCCAGAAATTACACACCATATTTCTCCAAGTTTCTGCAAGATTTTGCCAGCAAATAGACTAATGAGTGAGAAGCACCCAACTATTGCACCTTGATGTAGTGCATAAATAGTGCTAGATAAACCAAAAGTCTTCATATACAGAAAAGGTCCACAAGTAATGAATGACATATAAGCGGCAGAAAAGAGGCTTGACATCAAAGACAACGTAACAAACCTCGGATTAGATAGTAGTTTTCTGTAATCTTTCATCGTTTTTTTCAAACTGAAAATATCGCGGTCCTTTTTTGTTTCTGGTAACGCTAAAAGCAGCAAAACCCAAGAGATCAAACAAAGTATTGCAACAGTTGCATAATTACCACGCCATCCTACAATTTCATTGATGAAACTGCCTAACACTGGCGCAATTGCCATGACAACTGTTAGAACAGAATTCATGATTCCAATAAATTTCACCGCTTCGTCACCTTTATAGCTGTCTGCAACGATTGCAAACACAACTACAGATGTGCTGACACCAATGCCCTGAACAAAGCGAGAGATTAAAAGCCAAAAAATCGACGGTGCAAAAACATAACCAACAGCGCCGATTAATAACAAAGTGTTACCTATGATCATAATTCTCCTTCTGCCGTAGCATTCAGACAATGGACCGAAAAACAACCCTCCTATGCAAAAGCCTAAAAAATTATAAGCAATAGTTAATTGAATTGTTCCTTCTGATACGTTAAAATAGCGCACCATATCAGGAAAACTAGGTACGGAAATGTCAATTTCAATGAACTTGGCAATGAGAGACAGGATTAACAGAAATGGTAGTAACATTTGAGATTTTTAATTAATGAATAAAAATATCACATTTAAAGCGTTGAAAGAAAACATTTTTTACTGTTATTAAAATGGTTAGAAACACCTCATGTGAAGGAATGGTGGATAAATTGGACACTAGGGTTAATTAAAGAAAAATATGACAACTATGTTAAAGCTCTTACTCTCTGTCCTAACTTTACTTATTTCCTCTTACTTTTTCAACAGTCCGTCTAAATTACTACAAGCAGTTTAATTTTTAGTAAATATGTCATTATTCAAAAATATGCAAGAAGCTTTACAGAAACTTAACATAATTTTATCATAAAAATGTCATTCTTAAGTCCTATGTAAAAACAAATTTTGGCACTAATTTAATTAACTATGAGCTGGATAAATTGGAAAATAAATTTTGTTTACTTTTACAATACCTTAAGATCTAATATCACTTTATCAGTCAAAAGTATCACAATAGGCTAGTATGTTCTTTACTCTTTTCTTAAAAATATTACCTATTTATATTACGATATTTATTGGTTATTTAGCAGGAAAATGTCTTAAAATTGATAGAAACACTATATCTCAAATACTCTTTTATATAGCTAATCCAATAGTGATTTTATATGGAGTCTCTCATACAGAAGTTAACTTAAAAGTAATTTCTCTGCCGATTTTGATATGGTTTATAGGTAGCACTATGTCCTTATCAGTGTATTATCTTTCTTCTTTTTTATTTAAGGATAACACAAGAAACATATTAGCATTTAGCTCGGGCAGCACAAGTATGGGTTATTTTGGCCTGCCGATTGCCATGGCTTTATTTGATGAAGATTCAGTATCTGTATATGTTGTTTGTTATATAGGAATGGCGCTATTTGAAAACAGCTTAGGATTTTACATAGCTGCAAATGGTATTTATACCGCAAAAGAATGCATATTAAAGTTGTTCAAACTTCCTTCGCTTTATGCGATGGTTCTGGGCTTCTTTTTAAGTATATACGATATACAAATACCTACTTTTTTAACAGATGTTATGATGAATATTAGAAGTACATTTGTCACATTAGGAATGGTGCTACTTGGAGTGAGCATTGCGAATATTGCAAGCTTTAAAATAGATTGGAAGCTTGCTTTGATCACTATTACAGCAAAGTACGTATTCTGGCCACTGTTTGTTTTAGGAATTGTCCTTTTAGACAAGCATGTTATAGGTATATACGATGAGAGCATATATAAAGCACTGATGTTGCTGGCTATTATTCCAGTTTCTGGGTCCAGTATAATACTTGCTAATATTTTGAATTATCAACCAGATAAAGCTACTCTGTTGCTTCTAATCAGTACTGCAGTGGGACTGTTTTATGTTCCACTAATAATATCATTATTTTTTACTAAACTTGTTCCTTTTTGATCAAAAAATTAAGCGCTTGCACAACCATTATTTGGGTAACAACACAAGACATTGATAAAACTTGAATTTATAGCTAAAGCAACTTCTACAATTTGGTAACCCGTCATCCCGCTACTAGTTAGCGCCGCGGCGGTAAATTGACCTTACCCAGAAAAAGTAGAGAGAAAGTTAAGACGTTTTTGGAGTAAAATAAAACGTTTTTTCAAAATATGACAAATAGAAGAGAATATACAGCAGAATTCAAATTAGAAGCTGTTAAGCTGGTTAAAGAAACAGGTCAAGCAAGTACAAAAATAGCAAAAGATCTAGGTATAGATGGCAGTATGTTAAGTAAGAAAATATGATGGAAAAATGTCTGGAGCATACGCATTTCCAGGCAAAGGCTCCTTATGACAAAGAAAGATTTGATCTAAAAAAAGAGCTAATAAGAGAAAGAGACATCTTAAAAAAAGCCCTGGGCAAAGAAAAAGAGTAAAGTATTCTTTTATATAGAAATTGCTATAAAACACAGGAACTATGTAGGGTTTTGTACTGGTGGTATGGGTTGCTAAGGAAAAAAGCAGTAAAGAATTAGCAAAAGAAGGGCTTCTAGCAGATATTCAAAAAATACATCAAGCTTCTAAATGCAGATATGGAGCCCCTAAAATTCACGCTGAATTAAAAGCTTTAGGCAAAAATTAAAACAGTACAAAGTGTTATGCAAGCATCGAACAGACGAAATCTGTCAAATCAGAAAGAAACACACAAATTTAAGTTTTTAGTAGTTTTCAAGTATAGTTGTACAGGGAGCGCCTTTGCAGTTATGACCGACATTTTCAATGGTGCCTAAGTGCCCGTATGCAAGCATGGTTTTGGAAGGAACGGTCAAATCATTGATGGAGTCATTTAGACTACCTCGGTTAGGAGATTGTACTATCAACCGTTCCAAGCTGAAGCGTTTCCCTATTACAAATTATATGCAGGAGTTACCATGAAAAAAGCAAAAAGTAAATTAGAAATAGTGAATCCTAATGCAGCAGGAATAGACATTGGTTCAGCTGTACACTATGTGTGTGTACCTGAAGGAAGAGATGAACAACGCGTTCAGAAATTTGGCTGCTTTACTGAAGACCTTCATAACTTAGCACAGTGGTTGAAAAAGTGTAAAGTTACAACAGTAGCTATGGAATCAACAGGAGTATATTGGATTCCTTTATTTCAAATACTTGAGTCATACAAATTCGAGGTAAGATTGGTAAATGCACGGCATGTAAAGAATGTACCTGGTAGGAAGTCTGACGTTCAAGATTGCCAATGGCTCCAACAACTGCATAGCTACGGACTGCTTCATGGATCGTTTAGGCCAGATAATCAGATGTGTGTATTGCGCAGTTACGTGCGGCAACGCAAAAATCTCACTGAAAGTGCATCTACACATATTCTGCGTATGCAGAAGGCATTAATTCAAATGAATATACAATTACACAAGGTTATTAGTCATATTACTGGGATAACTGGTATGAAAATCATTGAAGCTATAATTGAAGGCGAAAGAGATTCTGAAAAATTGGCAGAATTCAGGGACGTGCGAATGAAAAATGATCAGTCTACTATTGCAAAAGCGTTAGCTGGTGACTATAGAGAGGAACACTTATTCACGCTAAAGCAAGAATTTGAACTATATAATATTTATCAAGAAAAAATAGCAGAATGTGATAGAAATATTGAAGCCTATTATAAAACGTTTGAAACAAAGTCTTGTGAAAGCAAACAGCTAAGTAAGCAAAAGAATAAAAATAGCAAAAGTAAGCCAAGCTTTGCTTTGTATGAGGAACTGCACCGAATAACTGGTATGGATTTCACTAAAATTCCTGGATTTGATGTATTAAGTATACAAACCATAATTTCAGAAGTTGGTATAAACCATAGTAAATGGCCAACAGAAAAGCACTTTTCATCGTGGTTGGGACTCAGTCCTGCTAATAAAGTTACAGGGGAAAAAGTGTTTAACACAAGAACACGTAAAGTCATTAACCGTGCTGCAAATGCTTTGCGAATAGCTGCTCATTCTGTAGGAAATAGTAAAAGTGCGTTGGGTGCATACTACAGAAGATTGAAAAAACGACTAGGAGCACCAAAAGCAATAACAGCTACTGCAAGAAAAATGGCATGCATATTTTATAGTATGCTCAAATACGGACAGGAATATGTAGAAAAAGGAATGGAATACTATGAAACACGCTATAAAGATAGAACTGTAAAAAATTTGATCAAAAAAGCGAGCGAATTTGGCTACATATTAGTTCAACAAGAAGAGTTAGTTGAGTGAGTTTCTTAGGAGAAAAATGGCATGCATATTTTATAGTATGCTCAAATACGGACAGGAATATGTAGAAAAAGGAATGGAATACTATGAAACACGCTATAAAGATAGAACTGTAAAAAATTTGATCAAAAAAGCGAGCGAATTTGGCTACATATTAGTTCAACAAGAAGAGTTAGTTGAGTGAGTTTCTTAGGAGAAAATGGCATTAAAGCCAAGTTTAGACGAAGGTTCAAAAATAAAAAACAGCAAATAAGCAACCGAGTTGTGGCTCCGAACACATTGGATCAAAATTTTACTACTGATCAGCCAAATAAAGTTTGGGATTACCTACATAAAAACTAAAGAAGGTTGTTGGCGGCAATAATTGACCTATATTCACGCATGGTGGTTAATGAGTAACATGATAATTAGTTATAGATTCTTTATTGATGGCCGTTGATAAACGCAAACCCGATAAAAATCTGCTGTTACATAGCGATCAAGGGTCACAGTATACCTCTCAAAATTACCAATTTCTATTGAATACAAAAAACATCATTTCCAGCATGAGCCATAAGGGCTGTTGTTACGATAACTCTGTTGCAGAAAAGTTCACTTAAAAGGGAGCTGCTTATTGATACTTCTCGCTCAACAAACCAGAACTGCCATATTTGAATACATAGAAATCTTTTATAACAAATAACGTAGACATTCTACTATTAACTATTGCATTCCTGCACAATTTATTCTCATGATAAAAACGTCTTAACTTTCTCTCTACTTTTTCTGGGTAAGGTCACCTCTTTAGGTGCTCCTTTTTTCTTTCTTATACACACAAAAATCATATAGAATTGTAAATACAGCTTTTTTATTCTGATGCTTTTCAATTCTATAGCTCTGGTTGTCTCTCTATTACTATTTTTCTACATTATCGTAAAAAAACTGAGCGAAAAGAAAGCAAACCTTGAGGGTAATTTATGTAAATTAGAGCAAGAACTTCAAGAAACAAAGCAAACTTTGCTTACGAAGAATGAAGAAATAGTTGATTTAAGGGTCAAAAAAGCAGAACTTGAAGTAACTCTGCAAAAAGAACGTGAGGAAAAGAAAAAGGAAATAGAATTACTAACAAAAGCAGAGGAGAGATTAACAAACACTTTTAAAGCGCTCTCTCTTGATGCTTTGCAAACAAATAACAATAATTTTCTGAACTTAGCAAAGGAAGTAATCGATAGTAAATTAAAAGAAACGGAAAGCGATTTCAAAAAAAGACAAGCAACGATCAACGAAGTTGTAACTCCAATAAAAGAAAAATTAGAAAAATTCGATAATGAAATACGTGAGCTAGAAAAGGAGAGGGTAGGGGCCTATGAAGGTTTAAAGGAGCAAATTGGAGCGCTGATGAACCAAACTTCCAACCTTGCTAATGCCCTGAGGAAACCTCACATTAGGGGCAAATGGGGTGAAATGCAACTCAAAAGAGTGGTAGAAATGGCAGGAATGATTGAGTATTGCGATTTTTTTACTCAGCCGTCAGTGATTGATAAAAACGAGGATAATTTATTGCGTCCTGATTTAATAATCAAAATGCCATCTGGAAAGCAAATAATAATAGATGCTAAAGTGCCGCTTGATTCTTACATGGATGCTATATCACAAAATGATTTGCAAATACAAAAGGAGAAATTAAAGAACCATTCCCTGGCAATAAAAAAACACATAAATGATTTGGGTAAAAAAGAGTATTGGAATCAATTTGAAAATACGCCAGAACTTGTGGTGCTTTTCTTAACAGGGGAGGGGGTTTTTAGCGCAGCACTGGAATATGAGCCTGCTTTGATAGAGATTGGAGTGGAAAAAAAAGTGATCATTGCAACACCGATCACTCTAATTGCGTTGCTGAGAGCAATAGCGTATGGATGGAAGCAAGAGATGATAGCTGAAAACGCAAAGAAAATCAGTGAACTAGGTCATATTTTATATGAGCGCATTTGCACAATGGGTGAAAACTTTGATAATTTGCGCAGGAGCTTAAAAAGTGCTGTTGATCATTATAATAAAACTGCTGGCTCTCTTGAAGCAAGGGTGTTTCCTGCTGCTCGAGAATTCAATAAGCTTGGTATACATGCAAAAAATAAAAGTTTAAGTGCTGCAAAGGAATTAGAGTCTTTACCACGCAGTTTACATACTGAGGAGCTGAAAGTAGATTAGGCATCTTAACAGGGAATGTTCAAAAAAGCATACGCGTCAAGTTAAGAGATTGTGAGCAAATTTAGAGAGGTTAAAGTGGATACTCTAGCCCTTCTACGTTTGTCTTTTAATGAAAATCGCGACCAAGTTATAGTGAGTTTTTTAAGAAATGCTTTTAAACTATTAATTTTGGTTAATACTAAAAATAACTCTCTAACCCGCCTTTTTAGCTCAATAAATGCCTTTGTTAAGCTAAGTTCTGTATTCTTTTTCACTTCTGTGCAACCAACTATGCCGTGAAATATAAGAATTGCGCACAATTTAGCATATAGTTCACATAATACTCTGCATGGCTTTCCTTTTAGCTTATCAAGCCTGATATGGCTTTTATACAATTTAAATAATAACTCAATTTGCCACCTTACTCTGTAAATCGTTAATACTTGCTCAGCACTAATTTTATTTTCTGGAACATTAGTTATAAATATTGACCAGTTCAACAATTTTTGATTTCTTTTAGAGGATGTATATCCCTGCGATCTTGCTAATCTATTAGCTTTCCTTCTTCTGGCCATAGACTGTTCTTCAGTTAGTTTCTGACATATAATTCTTACTCTAATTTTTGCTTCTTTTCCTAACAATACCTCGTTTTCTAAAAATAACTTATCCTCTAAACATTCTAATAACTCCATTTTTTGATTTGTTTCTACATCATATATGTTGGTATCGGATTTATAACGACTTATGAAATAAGCTCCTATTTCATTGATTTGTTTAAAAGAACTTGGCACAAAATAACCGAGATCAGATATTAGCAAATCATTGCTTAATATATTACTTAAATGTTTCCTATATCCCTGGTCTGATCTTACCCCCTCCGTTAAATTAAGTTGGTCTATTATCTGATTCATGTAGTCGAAAACTAATTGTAACTTTATTCCAGACTTAGTATTGCTTTCATAGCCACTGTAGCTAGTACCATAACCTTTATACATCTCTTCCATACTGTTAGGTAGAGTAATATAGCTACTGTCCAATAATTTAACACTATTAAATTGCTGTAAGATTTTGCAATCAACTTGCAAGATATTTTTAAAGAGAATCACAGATTCATTATACATCCTTTTCATAAATTCCACTGCTTCTTCAGTAAATCTAAAATCCAAACCTTGTTTTGTTATATCTATCGAGTCCTCGTTTAGTAATTGACACATTGTTTCTACGCTACAATTATCAACTCCTATATTACCCAAGACCATGGCTTTTACGAATGATGAACCTTTTAGCTTTCTCTTTCTTTTTATAAACCTTGTTGTAATTGAGATTTTCTCTGCTTTTTCATTAAAAAATTCTTTGAGCTTTTTTGATAAGCAAGTTATTTTATTCATTGGTTCTCTCACTAAAAGTATATCTGGGAGAACTTATACCTTATTATTCTATCTCTTTCATACCTTTATTTCCTTAACTTGACGCGTATGGTTCAAAAAAGTGTGTCAAACCAAAAAAAAAGTAATAAATTGATATAAAAAAAATGGAGGTTTGACAATGAGTCAGAAAGTAGTAAACAGAACTACCGGTTTGGTAGATTACAAAGAACTGGAAGCAAATATACTGTCATCAATAAGGGAAGGCAGACCATTAACAGGAAGGGATGGAGCATTTACACCATTTATAAAAAAGCTGCTGGAGGCAAGTTTGGAAGGTGAAATAGAAAATCACTTATTAGCTGAAAGTGAAGAGAGGGTTTGGTTGGAAGAAGTGGAGTAGCGAATGGATATACAAAACGCTGGGTCTATATTCAGACTATAGAATAAGGTATTACAAACCGAAAGCATCACCAGCACAATATGTTATAAACTTTGGTAAAGAATCTGCTAGGAAAGCGTAGTGCGGATGCTGCGTTTGACGAGGCGGGAGCTGGAAACGTTAACATGGGAATTTGGATTGAGGCCTATTGTGAAAACAATGGATCAGCCACCAAACCCTAAAGTAGGCGCGCCAGTTCTTGACCCTACATATTTTTTTGAAGGTTAAATCCAGCTTAGGGTCGAGAAACTTAGATAAAGCCATAGCCAAAGTGTTTAAAAATATTAATAATTATACACACAATTATTCAACCATATTTTTGAAGATAGCTATGCCGCCGCGGTATCTCTTAGCCGCTAACAAGTAGCGGGATGACGATTGTTGGTAAATCTAAGTCAGTTTAGCTATAGGCAGCAATTTTCTGTATTTATTTTAAATTGAAGGAAGCTCAAATGAAAGATCATGTTTTGCTAAAAATCACAGAATGCAGTCTAACAGTGAACGGTTACGCTTTTGATCAAAAATGTTGTATAGTACACAATCAATTTTTCTGGATCCAAGTAGTCAAGGCACTGCCTTTGTGTTTGAGGCAAAATCGGCTATAACACTTAACATACTGCCTTTGCAAACAAATGTTCGTACAGTTATGTGTCAGCTACTTGCATGACGCCATTGCCTGAACGGGTACCAATGATTACCTATCAATCTCACCAAAAACTATATCGAGTGAGCCAATAATTGCTGCAACGTCAGCAAGCATGTGTCCTTTTGCCATAAAGTCTAAGGCTTGTAAATGCGCAAAGCCAGGTGCTCTTATTCGGCACCTATAAGGTCTATTGGTACCATCTGAAACTATATACACTCCAAACTCACCTTTTGGTGCCTCAACAACTGCGTAAGCCTCACCTTCTGGTACGTGATATCCTTCTGAATAGAGCTTAAAATGGTGAATCAGAGCTTCCATAGATTTTTTCATCTCTGCTCTTGACGGTGGAGAAATTTTTCTATCTTCAGTTTTTATTTGCCCTTCAGGCATTTTCTCTATGCACTGCTTCACCAAACTGATAGATTGCCTAATCTCTGCCATTCTAACTAGATAACGGTCATAACAGTCGCCATTTTGGCCGATCGGTATATCAAAATCTAGTTGATCATATATCTCATATGGCTGGCTTTTTCGCAAATCCCAAGCAAGCCCAGCAGCGCGCAACATTGGGCCACTAAAGCCCCAATCAAGTGCCTGTTTAATTGATATTTCACTAATTCCTACAGTGCGTTGCTTCCATATCCTATTTTCTGTTAAAAGTTCATCAACATCGTCTATATATTTTGGAAATTGCTCTATAAACTTTGCAATATCCTCAATCAAATCTTCTGGAACATCTGCTGCAATTCCACCTGGCCTGATGTAAGCTGCGTGAAACCTTGCACCTGAAGCTCTTTCGTAAAATTCCAGTATTTTTTCTCTTTCTTCAAAGAGCCATAAAAGAGGGGTCATTGCTCCAACATCAAGTGCTTGAGAAGAAACGTTCAGTAAATGATTTAGTATTCTCGTCAGTTCACAAAACAAGACACGTAAATACTTTGCCCTAATTGGCACTTCACATTGCAACAATTTCTCCACACAAAGTGAATATGCATGCTCTTGTGACATTGGTGATACGTAATCAAGGCGATCAAAATAAGGCAAAGCTTGAAGATACGTTTTATGTTCTATTAATTTTTCAGTACCGCGGTGCAAAAGCCCAATATGGGGATCTGCCCTCTCGATCACTTCACCATCCATCTCTAAAACAAGACGCAACACTCCATGTGCAGCTGGGTGCTGAGGTCCAAAATTTAACATCATTGTCTTTAGATCGGGCATGTCCAGTAGTTTAAGATATTAAAATTGTATAGGCTAAAGTGCGCTCAAAGTCAATAAACTTCTTGCATAGGCTACAACTATCATTCAATAGAAACAAAAACTTTTACAATGGCTAATAAGTGTTGGTAAAACCAAGTCACTTTAGCTATAGAATGACAAAAAAGGTTTGCATTAGCCAAATTTTTAGTTGAAGTAGCATAAGAGGTTAAAGGAAAAGCTTTGTGTTAATGGATTCATTTCAGGTATAGTATAGATAATACCACAATACTTATAAAATGGATCATGTTGTTAATGCGTATAATAGACTTGACACTCCTATAGTCAGGGGAGAAGGGGCATATCTTTTTGATAAAGATGGTAAAAAATATTTAGATTTTGCTGCAGGTATTTCTACAACTTCTTTAGGGCATTGTCATCCATACATTACAGATAAGCTGAAAGAGCAATCGAGCTCATTATGGCACTGCTCTAACATTTTCACTATTCCCGAGCAAGAAAGGCTTGCCGAGCGTTTAACAACCCTTACTTTTGCAGATAAAGTTTTTTTCTGCTCAAGTGGGCTTGAAGCAACAGAAGCTGCAATTAAGTTTATTCGTCGTTACTTTTATTCAAAAGGGCAAGCAAAACGTAATCGTATTATTACAATTGAAGGAGGCTTTCATGGCCGCAGTATTGCTGCAATTTCTGCTGGAGGCAATGAAAAATCACGCGAAGGTTTTGCTCCGCTCCTTTCTGGTTTTGATAAAGTGCCAAGAAATGACATTAAAGCATTAGAAGAAAAAATCAACAATGAAATAGCTGCTGTATTTTTAGAGCCCATACAAAGCGAAGGTGGAGTATATCCACTAGACGTAGAATATCTTCAAAAAGTAAGGGAAATAACAAAAGCTCAAGGAATAATTTTGTGCTTTGATGAAGTGCAGTGCGGATATGGACGCATCGGTTCTTTATTTCATTATCAAAATGTCGGCATTGAACCTGATATGCTAACCTGTGCGAAGGCTATGGGTAACGGTTTTCCTGTAGCTGCATGTTTAGTGAAAGATTATATAGCAGAAGCAATTACTCCAGGAACTCATGGATCAACCTATGGTGGCAATCCACTTGCCATGACTGTTGGTAATGCAGTGCTCGATATAATGCTAAAAGAAGGCTTTTTTGATCATGTTAAAAGAATTAGTAAATATTTAAAAGAAAAGCTGTTGCTTTTAGCTAAAGAATTTCCTGAGATGATTTTAGAAGTTCGTGGAGAAGGGTTACTAATGGGAATAGAACTAGCAACTCTTGTAGCTGATAAAATTATTAGTCGATCTCTTGATAAAGGTTTAATAATAACTAGGGTTTTAAACAACAAAGTAGTAAGGGTAACCCCACCACTTATCATTGAGGATGAGCATGTGAACGCAGCGTGTAATATGCTTTATGATTTGTTTTTTAAGATTAAAGGTATATAAAATTCGGCAATATAAATTCAGGCTTGCAAATGCCTCTCATAACATGTAAAATTAATTTTATTTTTTATCACAATAACATCGTACTTTAATGGATTGGTTATTGGTCTTAGTATCATCAGCAATTTTTGTTTTGTTAGTTTTATCGTTTTTGTTCTCAGGAGCAGAAATAGGCTTAACCTCAATTAGCCGTTCTCGAGTTAATAAGCTAAAGCTAGACGGTAACAAAAAAGCCAGGGTAATAGATCGCTTATTAAATAGGAAAGAATTGACAATAGGAACGGTATTGCTCGGCAATACAATTATTAATATTACTTGCTCTGCTTTATTTACAGCAATATTTATCAATCTTTTTGGAAATGAGGGCATTCTCCTATCAACAATTATAATGACATTTTGTATTTTATTGTTCTGCGAAGTTCTACCAAAAACTTATGCTATTCAAAATCCTGAAAAATTTGCATCATTTTCTGCTTATTTTGTATTGTTTTTTGTAAAGATTTTTTCTCCATTGACACTAGGTATTCAATTTATTGTTAACCTCATCCTAAAATTATGTGGGCTGCATAAAGATAAGGAAGTGATATCTGCAGCGGATGCAATGCGTAATATGATTACTCTTCACCGCAGTGAAGGAACTATGTTGCAACAGGATTTAGATATGCTAAGCAGCATACTTGATTTGGCTGAGACAGAGATATCACAAATTATGACCCATAGAAGAAACCTATTTTCTCTTGATATAGATCGGAATAAAGAAGAGTTAATAAGAGAGATTTTAACCAGCAGTCACAGTAGAGTACCTTTATGGCAGAAGGAACCAGATAACATTGTAGGTGTAATTCACGTGAAAGCTCTAATAAATGCTTTGCGTGAAAAGAATAATAAAGCGGAAGAAGTTGACATTACCCAAGTTATGTCAAGGCCTTGGTTCATACCAGAAAGTACACCGCTCAGCGTGCAACTTCACAACTTCCGTAAGAACAGGAAACACCTTGCATTTGTTATTGATGAGTATGGAGCACTGCAGGGAATTGTAACTCTTGAGGATATACTGGAAGAAATAGTTGGAGAAATTTCGGATGAACATGATTTGATTACGGAGAATTTTATAAAGAAAATATCTGATAATATGTATCACATAGAAGGAAAATCTACTATTAGGGACATTAACAGGCAGTTATACTGGAATCTCCCTGATGAAGAAGCTACAACTCTAGCAGGTATGATTGTGAATGAAATAGAGCGCATTCCTGACGAAGGCGAGGAGTTTTCCATGTATGGTTTTCGCTTTAAGATTTTAAAAAAAGATAAAAATATTATTACTGTTGTTGAAGTGCAAGTAAAAATTGGTAATATTAGTGGCAGCAATTAATTAGTGGAGTTTCATGGAAGATACAGTAAAAATAACGGCTGAAGAGTTGAAGGGTTACATAGAGAGAATCGAAAAACTTGAACAAGAAAAGAGGGATGTGCAAGATCACATTCGTGATGTATATGCAAAAGCCGCAGATGAAGGTTGGGATATAAAAGTGATGAAACAAATTATTAGGCTGAGGAAGATGGATGATGATGACAGAGAGGAACAAGAAATATTGCTTGATACCTATAAACGTGCATTGGGAATGAGCTACGAAGAAGAGTTAAGTGAATAGCAGAATTGTAATTGGAATAAGTGGAGCATCTGGTTCTATTTACGGTGTGCGTATTTTAGAAGCGTTGAAAGACGTCGATTATGAAACTCATTTAGTGATAAGTCGTGCTGGGAAAGTAACTTTAGCTCACGAGATTAAAGAAAAACTTGAAGATATTACATCACTTGCAGATTTTTACTATTCTGAAGAAAAGATTGGAGAAAAAATAGCAAGCGGCTCATTTAAAACCTCAGGGATGATTGTAGCACCATGCTCTATGAAGACAATGTCTGAAATCGCATCAGGTGTTACTTCCAATCTATTGACAAGGGCTGCAGATGTAACGCTAAAAGAAAGAAGAAAGTTAGTTCTTATGGTGCGAGAGTCACCACTGCATCTTGGGCATTTACAAAATATGTTAAAATTAACGGAGATGGGAGCAATTATTGCTCCACCAGTGCCTGCTTTTTATATTAAACCGAAATCGTTGGATGATATTATTAATCATTCTGTTGGCAAAGTATTGGATTTATTTGATATCAAATTACCCGACTTTAAGGAGTGGCAAGGAAGTGACAATTATTATTGATGGTAAAAAAATAGCAAACGACCTATGTGAGAGGCTATCACAAAAAATTGATATTTTAAAGAGAGAGTATAACATTTTTCCTTGCCTGAAAGTAATTCTCATGGGTAGCAATCCAGCAAGTCAAGTTTATGTTCGCAACAAACAGAAAAAAGCAGAATCAATAGGCATAAGTTCTGAGACCATTGTTTTGCCTAATAATATTTTAGAAGATGAATTAATTGAAAAAATCAATGAATTAAATGAAGATCCATCTGTGCATGGCATTTTAGTGCAATTGCCTTTACCAAATCATATTAGTGCAAGCAGAGTAATTAACACAGTAAGTGTTGAAAAAGATGTAGATGGCTTTCATGATGAAAACGTTGGCAAATTAGTTAAAGGTGAAAAAAACTGCCTTATACCTTGCACTCCTAAAGGTTCTTTGCATTTAATTAAGTCAATTGAAGAGAACCTTTCCGGTAAAAACGCAGTGGTAATTGGTAGGTCAAATATCGTGGGCAAGCCAATGTTTTACCTGCTATTGCAAGAAAACTGCACTGTCACCATCTTGCATTCACAAAGCAAGGATTTAGCTGAATATTGCTCTAAAGCGGATATAGTAGTTGCAGCAGTCGGAAAGCCAAATTTTGTTCAAGCAGACTGGATAAAGAAAGGTGCAATAGTGATCGATGTTGGCATAAATAGCGTTAACGTAGGAAAGCTTGTAGGTGATGTTGACTTTGAAGGAATAAAAGGGAAAGCCAAAGCTATGACCCCAGTACCCGGGGGCGTTGGCCCAATGACCATTGCATTTCTAATGATGAACACTGTTATTGCTGCTTGCTTGCAAAAGGGAGTTGATGCTTCTGATTTCATTAGTTGAGGTATGAAGAGGAAAGCTATATGAAGATAGAATGTACCATATCACAATTAATAAAAAATTGAGATTTTTGAAATTCCTCAGTAGTCAAATTTATTAAATATTTAGGATCATCATCTATTCTTTTTTCTCTACAAGTATAGCTAAAGTGGCTTAGGTTTACCTACAATTTGAAAAACAACAAATTCGTCATTCCGCTACTCGTTAGCGAAATCTATGCTGAGATACCGCGGCGGTATGACGTAGGGAAACCTTTCTTGGGTTAGCTATAGTTAGTGGAATTGCAAAGTTTCTAGGCATAAAAAGCTTTGAACCTAATATATGAGCCAAACTTGATTTTCCAACCGTAGATACACCTGTAATAAAAATAATAGTCTTCATTTTGTGAATTTACTTGCTATATGAACTATCGGAGAAATTTTTTTATAGTTTATAGTATCTGACCTTACCCAGAAAAAGTGGAGAGAAAGTTTGGAATGTTTTTCACAAAGAGAATGATGAATCAAAATGCTCAGGAATGCAATAGTTAATAGTGACGTTGTTTGTTATAAAAAATTTCTATATATTCAAATATAGCAGTTTTGATATGCTGTTTAGAGTGCCGAGAGGTGTCTATTGGTAACTCCCTTTTTAGAGAACTGAAGAAGCTTTCCACAACAGAATTGTCGTAACAACAACCTTTATAACTCATCTATGTTTTTTATGGATAAGAGATATTGATAACCTTGCGAAGTATATTGTGAACCTTGATCACTATGTAATAGTAGATTTTTGGCAGGTTTACGCTTGTTAACGGCCATTAATAAAGAGTCCATAACCAATTGTTTATTTATTGAACTGCTCATTGACCAGCCAACTACCATGCGTGAATATAGATCGATTATTGTTGCCAAATATAGCCATCCTTCTTTGGTTTTTATATAAGTAATCCCATACTTTATTTGGTTGATCGACAATAAAGTTTTGGTCTAATATATTGGGAGCTACGACTCTACTGTCCGTTTGTTGTTTCTTAATTTTAAATTTTCTTCTCAATATAGCCTGAATACCATTTTTCTGCATAATACTTTGCACTGTTTTTAAGTTGCAACTTTTACCCAAAGCCTTCAATTCAGCATGAATTTTAGGAGCTCCATATCTACATTTAGAAACTTGATATATTTTTTGAATAGCTGCGAGTAGCTCTTTATTTGCTGATTCTCTACTGCTTATTTTTCTTGTGGTCCACTTATAGTAGCCACTAGCAGAAAATCCTACATAATTCCTGTACTTTATAGCAGTTACTATGCTCTTTTATAAAAAAATATTTTACTCTTTTTGACTGGCCAGGGCTTTTTTTTAAATGTCTCTTTCCCTTGTTACTCTTGCTAACTCTCTTTGTAAATCAAACCTCTCTTTGTCGTAAGGAGCCATGTTACCTCTACCTGGAAATGCATTTGCCGCTGACTTTTTTTCGTTATATTTCTTCATCCATTTTCCTAATACACTATCCCTTATTCCTAGATCTCTTGCTACTTTTGCAACTGGTTGACCTACCTTTCTTTGTTCATTTGCCAGCTTAACAGCTTCCAATTTGAATTCTGCCGTATATTCTCTTACCATTTCTAATCCTCCAAAATTTTATTTTACCCGAAAAAACTCCTTTCTTTCTCTCCACTTTTTCTGGGTAAGGTCAATATACCAGTGCCGAAAATAGTTGACAAAGATTGTGTATACTTATTACAATTGTTTGGGTACCAGAAGTTTTTACGGCAACAAAGTATGCACTAACTATAAGTAAGGAAGACTTTAAGCAGGCAATAAAAAAAATGAAGTAACGTTTAAAAGAGATTGAAGGAGAGAAGAAAAAGGTAAAAGGGAATACGGCAGAAAATGAATCTTATTACAAATAGCATAAAGGGCTTTTATTCTAGTGTTAAATCGGACCTAGATTGGCAAGCCAAACGTAGTCTTATTAGAACATTAGTAAAAGAAGTCAACATTGATCTTGATAAAGTAGATGTAGTATTTAAGATCAAAGAACTTGAAAACCCCGCCCAGAATGGACAAAATCAAAAGATGGTACATTGTCTAAGGGGTCTGGGCACTGGGATGACATCTTTTTTCTTGGTACAAATTACTCTTATGTCTCAATATTTGTACAGTTGTGTTATCGGCTGTTTGATGTTTACAACGCAGAAAGTTCATACGGTTGTAAGTCAAGCGGTAGGATGACAAGATTTTGCAAGGGTATTTTTTTTATAGGAGATTAATATGGAAATTTTTCTTGATAGCGTTGATTTAAATGAAATTAAAGGACTAAAGGAGTTCATTGACGGCATAACAACTAATCCTTCTTTAATAGCAAAGTCCGGGCGTAAAGATAAATACGAGGATTTAGTGCGTGAAATATGCTCTATTATAAAAGGGCCTGTTAGTGTTGAAGTTGTTGCAGATAGCCATGAAGAGATGATCACAGAAGGTCTGAATTTAGCAAAAATTGCTGATAATGTTGTGATCAAATTACCTCTTACACATGAAGGATTAATTTCTTGTAAAAAGTTATGGACAGAGCATAAAATACCTGTTAACATCACATTATGTTTTTCTCCTGGACAAGCACTGCTTGCCGCTAAGGTCGGTGCTTGTTTTATTTCCCCCTTTGTTGGTCGCCTTGATGATATAAGCTATGATGGCTTATCGCTAATAGAAGATATATGTACTATATATTCTAATTACGGTTTTGATACTAAAGTTCTTGTTGCATCAGTGAGAAGCCCAGCGCATGTAATAGAAGCTGCAAGGCTTGGTGCTGATTCAATTACTGTGCCAGCAAAAGTACTTAGACAATTAATTAATCACCCACTTACTGACCAAGGGCTAGCAATATTTGAAAAAGACTGGGGTGTAAAATAATAGACGGTTACAAATGAACATAAAAATTGGCGTATCCGTTCAGGCAATGGCGTCAACTTAAGAGCCTTCATTAGCAAACTCTCCTAAAGACATGATGGCGTTTGCTACCTTATTGCGGCTGCCCTGGTCGAATTTTAACTTTATAGCTAACCCAAGAAAGGTTTCCCTACATCATACCGCCGCGGCGCTAACGAGTAGCGGAATGACGAATTTGTTGTTTTTCAAATTGTAGGTAAACCTAAAGCTATAGAAAAAAAGAAGAACCAGTTTCTTAGTTCTTCATTGACATAATCCACTCCATATGCCATAATAAAATTTTATATCTTGGAGAAGGAAATGACATTAAGGTTAATACTACAAGAAGTCAACAGTAGTCCAGACCTGAGTGCAGAAAATGTAGTTGAGAAAATCAAAGATGAACTACAGCAGAAGCTTCCAGATATCTACAGTGAGTGGGAAAGTAACCAGTTTGATATAAATCACACATTTGAAGTACTTAATTGTGGTTTATTACTTATAGCAGCTAAAAATGGTTGTGGAAAAGTAGTAAAACACCTAATAAAAAGCGGGGCTAATGTTAATGTACAAGATGTATGGAAAAAAACCTCTTTACATTATTCTGCTCAGTATGGGTATACGCAAGTAGTAGAAGTTTTGCTAGAAGAGGGAGCAGACGTTAATGCACAAGATGAAGATAAAGAGATTCCTTTACATGTAGCTGCTGGCAAAAGAGATATAGAAATAGTGCAAATGTTATTGGAGAAAGTGGCAAATGTTAATCTACAGGATAAATCTGGAGGAACTGCTTTGCACTATGCTACATGTAATGCTAACATATGTACTCCTATGAAGGATGATAGTGCAGCAAAGATAGCGGGACTTTTATTACAAAGAGGAGTAGATGTTAATATAAAAGACGAGGATGGAAAAACTCCTTTGCATTATGCTATTGGTTATGAACTTATACAAACAATAGAAATGCTATTAAAAAAAGGTGCAGATGCTAATATAAAAGACAAGGATGGAAGGGCACCTTTATACTATGCTACTCTTAATTATAGTTACCGTAATATAAGGTTAGGAGGAAAACTGCTACTAGATTGTGACACAACTTTACTAGGTAATTTTTATGAACCTTACAAACCTAGTCCAAGGATGGCAAAACTCCTGCTAAATTATGGTGCAAATCCATCATGCATCCATAGACCTAAAGCTATAACAGCAGGAATTACTGTGGGTGTTATATCTGCTGTTGTAGTTCCACTAGTACTTGCCTATGCCACTGCATTACCTGCACTAGCAATAATTGGAATTACTGTAGCATCTGTACTGATAGTTGGTGGTATTACCTATGGAGTTGCATATAAGTCATCAGAGCATTCATTAAACAGTAAGCTAAGTGAGGTTAGCTGCAGTAATGTTGATGGAAATAAACAAACTGTATAACCATAATTATTAGTTTACCACAGTAACCGCACCATGGCAGTGTTTGTATTTCTTTCCGGAGTTGCAAGGACATTTGTCATTTCTTGAGACTTTGGGAAGTCTGCTATTTCTAGCAGAATGTAACCTATTGCCTATCTCTTGGTTGTCTGCCAACTTAAAGTGTGCTAAGCGGTGAATGGTGAGTTCCTTCCATTTTTCAAGCATTGACTCAAACATCAAGAAAGCTTCGCGTTTAAATTCATTCAGTGGATCTTTCTGCCCCATAGCACGTAAGCTTATGCTTTGTCTTAGGCTCTCTAGAACTGAAAGGTGTTCCCTCCATAAATGATCAAGTGTCATTATCATCATTTGCTTCACGATCGTATTCCACAAATCTGTAGTGTGCTGACTGTTGAAATATTTTTCTTTCTCAGTAAAAAATTCTTGTATCTTATCATTTATATAATTCAAAGCTTCTTGTTTATTCAAAAACTTTGCCAAGTCTTCTTTATCAAGCGTTATTCCATACCTTGTATGGAATTCTTTGGCTATATCTTCAACATAATCTTCGTAATAGCCACTTTGGATTATACCTTCTACTACGCTCTCATTTACTTCGCTATACACTTCAAATATATCATTAATTTCGTTGCCTAAGATATTGTTTCTCTGCTTAAAAATAACTTTACGTTGGTTATTGATTACGTCATCAAACTTAAGTAGAGATTTCCGCACGTCATAGTTTCTAGCTTCAACTTTCTTTTGCGCTTTCTCGAGTGCCTTATTGATCCATGGATGATGAATAGCTTCGTTATTCTTTAACCCTACTTTTTGTAAAAAGCTTCTCATTCTATCAGAGCCAAATATTCTCATTAGGTCATCTTCGAGCGATAAAAAGAACTTAGAAAGTCCAGGATCCCCCTGACGACCAGAACGGCCGCGTAATTGATCATCTATTCTCCTGCTTTCATGTCTTTCGGTTCCAACCACACATAAACCACCAGCTTTTATAGCAATTTCCTTATCTTTTTTTACTCTTTCAACTATTTCTTGGTATTTTTTTTCTCTTTCATCAGCATTTTTTATCTTCTTTAGCTCCACCTTTGCAATCATTTCAGCATTTCCACCAAGCTGAATATCAGTTCCACGTCCTGCCATGTTAGTTGCTATAGTGATACTACCTGGCACTCCAGCTTGCGCTATTATGTACGCCTCTTGTTCATGATAACGAGCATTTAATACTGAATGCTTAAGAGAATGGCTTTGCAAAAGCGCAGAAAGCTTCTCAGAGTTTTCGATGCTCACCGTGCCAACAAGGACCGGTTGAAGGCGTTTGTAGCATTCTTCTATAAACTTCAACACAGCATTAAATTTTTCCTTTTCTGTACCGTAAATTTCATCATCAATATCAACTCTTTTTACAGGTACATTGGTTGGAATTTTTACTACATTTAATCTGTATATATCACGAAACTCTTCTGCCTCTGTTGCTGCTGTTCCCGTCATTCCGGAAAGTTTATTGTACATACGAAAGTAATTCTGAAATGTGACCGATGCTAAAGTTTGGTTTTCATGCTGAATTTCAAGATTCTCCTTCGCTTCAAGTGCCTGATGAAGACCATCGGAATATCTCCTGCCCTCCATCATACGCCCAGTAAATTCATCAATAATCACTACCTTGCCATCCTTTACTATATAATCTTTATCAGCAGTAAACAGCTTATATGCACGTAATGCTTGGTCTATATAATGAGTCATTATCATGCTGTCAGTATCATAGAGCGAGGAATTTTCAGGAATGAGATTGTATGACCTTAGTAGTTCCTCCACTCGTGAAATACCATCTTCAGTCAAGAATACCGTTCTACCTTTTTCATCTACTTCATAATCGGAGTCAACTAATTTGGTTACTATTTTATTGATATGCTTATATATCTGATTGTTTTCCTCAACCGGGCCAGAAATAATAAGCGGAGTGCGAGCTTCATCAATGAGTATTGAGTCCACTTCATCAACTATTCCGTAGTGAAAGCCTCTCTGAACCATGTCTTCTTGAGAAAATTTCATATTGTCTCGCAGGTAATCAAAGGCAAGCTCGTTATTTGTGGAATACACGATATCTGCACTGTAAGCCTCTTTCCTCTCTTCGTCTGTCAAGTTATTCGTAATAAACGCAACAGAAACCCCAAGAGAATTATATAATTTGCTCATCCACTCTGTGTCTCGTTTTGCAAGATAATCGTTAACAGTTACGACGTGCACGCCTTTCCCTTCTAAAGAATTAAGGTATGCAGCTAAAGTTGCAACGAGTGTCTTTCCCTCTCCTGTTTTCATTTCTGATATCATGCCATTATGAAGCACCATTCCACCAATTAGCTGGACATCAAAATGTTTCATATTAAGGAATCGTCGAGAGGCTTCACGCACAACTGCAAATGCAGGTACGAGAAGATCATTTAACGTTTTCCCATTTTTCAATTCTCGTTTGAATTCTTCAGTTTTACCAGCAAGCTCCTCATCAGATAAGCTCTGCATTTCTGTTTCTAATGCATTTATTTGCTGAACAATTTTCCTAAAGGATTTTATTATCTTCTTGTTTGTGGAACCAAATATCTTTCTTATAAAAAAGAATGACAACGTAAAAATGAAAAATATAAGAATGGCTGTCAAAATTAGCGGAGAATCTAGCATAAACTTAAGTAACGTCTTATTTAATATGAGATTATATTACTAAATGCAGCCTACAGCAATGACATATTAAATTCGGGAAATCTTTGGAAAGTCTTTTTTAAATCAAGAATTACAAGCAATTCCTATTCTTGAAGGCCTTCTATCAACATGTAAAGACTCTATTGCATTATTTTAGGTGTTTGGTAATCTTTAATTCTAGATCAAACAAATTTATAGCAGCCTGTATGAGGTAACTAGTTATGCACGGTAATATCTATCAGTTAAAGGTATTGATGCTGTTTTTGCATCGCGGAGTGCTCTATCAGCATTCTTTTCGCTTAGGTACAGAAATAGAAGAAGCCAGAAAGTTTGATGACTTAGTATTTGAATATATCCAGGGTAGTAAGAAAGCATACCGCTTTTTGCAGGCCAAACACACACAAGATGAAGATAACAAGAAAATTGGAGTAGGGAACTTACTTACAAAAGATAAAAGTGGTGAATTTGGATTAGCAAAGTATTTCATTTCTTACCTAAAGATCAAAAATAATCAAGATTTTGCAGATGGTAACCTGAAAGATTTTATTATCTGTACTAATATCGATTTTGATCTGGATCAAAGTACAGCACAAAACACAGTGAGGAAATTGAAGGTAAAAACTTCAGGACCAAACGAGAAAATAGAAATTTTGGTTGAAGTAATCGACACTAGTGATGTCTTTTTTAAAGACGGCGGCACTAGATATAAGTTCTCTTGTACTCACGATAACATGATTTCAATAATGCAACCGACATTTAAGGGTGCTGTGGAGGAGATGATAAAAGAATTAGAAGAGGAGATAGAAAAACTTCAAAGTAAACCAGATCAGGACTCAAAAAGGAAATTGGAAAGAAATCAGACGTGGCAACGTGAATTTGGACGAATGATGAATGAAGGTAGGTTGGAAGACAATATAAAAGAATTTTTTGACAAATTAGTATTTGCAGTAAATCAGCCTAATGAAATAAAACTAGCGGATATTATCAAAAGTGAGCTAGGTGAGCAATTTAATGATATTGACAGAAAAAATGTTTACGCTCGCTTCCAAGAAAAAATGCTAGATTGGCTGAAAGAAAAAGGGAGACGTTTTCTTACACATGAAGACGGAAGAGAATTCTTTCGCAAGATGAAAGAAGAAATCTTAGGAGGCTTTCGATTTGAGGTAAGAAACCCAGTAGGATCGTTTACTGGAAGAAAAACAGAGCTAGAAAAATTGCATGAGTCAATACAAGAGAGTCAAGGTGTAGCCACAGTAATATCGCAACTGGTTTCTATTAGTGGGTTGGGAGGAATAGGTAAGACTGAGCTGGCCAAAAAATATATTGAAGAACACAGTAAAGATTATGACAACAATATTATATGGATAAAAGCTGAAACCCATGAAACCATGGTGCAGTCTTTTCTCAGGTTAGCTAGAGATCCTTTAGGCATTCCTACAGAAGATAGGGATATTGAATCTATTGTAAGAGACATATACGCTTTTTTCGCCAAGAGAAAAAGTCTCTTTGTTTTCGATAATGCAGAAGAATATAGAAGTGAAGGTCAAGATGCTGGTATTAGTCAATTCTTACCGTCCCACTTTTTATCATCTGATGATAATAAACCTAGTGTTTTGATTACCTCTCGTAATCAGAAATGGGGAGATATAAAATCATTAACATTGGGTGCATTTACTGAACCAGAATCAATGGACTTCATTAGAAAAGCACTAGGTATAAAAGATGAATCACAAGAAAATGAAATAAAGAATTTAGCAGAAACATTACAGCATTTTCCTTTAGCTCTGCAGCAGGCAGTTGTATACATAAAAGAAAGGGATATAGCATTAAAGAATGTAGGCTTGAAGTTTGAAATTAGTGATTATTTAAAGAGATATAAAAAGGAAGCAGAAAAATTACTTGATTTTAAGTTTCCTAAAGACAGCGACAATAGCTACACCAAGACAACTTTTATAACCTGGAAAATTACTATTAATAAAATCAAAGACAACGCAGAGTATGGCCAGCAAGCCAAAGAAATTTTAGATATTATCGCCTATATTGCCTCTGACAATATTCCTGTAGAAATGTTTTTAGGATTAGAACGCAATAGAGAAAAGTTAGGTGATGCTATCCAACTACTTAGAGGTTGTCCGGAAACAAGTAAATTCAAGCATATTCCCTCTTTAACATAACCCTACTCATAGCTAGGTATATGAAATTCTCAGTGGATGTTGTGAGTAAATCATACTCCTTCGATAGCCTTCTATTCCTATTAACCCAAGCAAAAGTCCTTTCTACAACCCATCTTCTTGGCTGTACTTTAAACCCTTGTTCTCTTGTTGGTAGTAGCTCAGGTGGCGTATCTTTGTGCACCCAAAATCTACATGGAGGCCTTTTAACAATTTCAATATCTATGTCATATTCTTCCTTTATGTGATTCTTTAAATTTCTTCCTTGGTATCCCATGTCAGCCCACATTTTTTTAACTTTAGTATATTTTGTTCTCATATTGTTTAATGCTATTTTAATACCATCTCTATCATTTTCGTTAGCAGCGCCTACGTAACAACCTAGTATAAAACCCTGAGTGTCTGTAATTATATGCCTTTTTCTACCCTTTACTTTTTTACTTCCATCATAGCCTTTGATCCCCCCTTTTCTGTAGTCTTTACAGATTGACTATCTACTATACAGGCACTCGGCTGCTCATTCCTTCCTATTTTTCTTCTACTATATTTTGTAATTTCATAATTCATTTTCTCAAAAATTCCCTGCTTCTTCCATTGCCTGAACTGCTCATACACAGTCTTCCATAGCGGAAAATCATTTGGTAAATACCGCCATTAACACCCTGTACGCAATACATAGAAAATTGCTTCTAATATTTCTCTTTTGCTATACTTTGGCGGCCTTCCTCCTTTCTTGTATGATACTCTGAAGTGTTTTTCTATTCTTGCCCATTCCCTTTCGCTTAGATCTGTTGGATACTTTTTTCTCATCTTTACCCCGTACTAAAATTTCAGATATTATAGCCTTTTACTTGTTTCCGGACAACCTCTTAAGCAATATTCAATGATCAACTCAGGAGAAGAGCAAAGTTCAGTCAACGTTCACAGGTTAGTGCAGCAAGTAACAAGAATAGAGTTAGAAAAACAAGGCAAAGACAAAGTTGTGAAAAAGACTTTTGAGTTACTGGAAGAAAGCTTCCCTTATGGTAGTGACAAATTAGAAGATTATGCTAAGAAACGACAGTTGTTACCACATTTAGAAACGTTCTTATCACATATAGATGATTGGCTAGAAAAAAATCCTTTAGAAAAGCAAACAATAGAGAAGTATTATCTTGAAGATTTGTTAATATGTATGGATGATGGATACCATGACTTGGGTAATCCCAGAAGACAAAAGGAGTTGCTTGAGCGAGTTTTACCTATTCAAGAGAAACATTACGGCCCTGATCATCCAGAAATTGCTATAACACTGGCAAACCTAGGTAACGCTGATGGGACTTTAGGTGATTCTCAGAAAGCGAAAGCGTTGCTTGAACAGGCTTTAGCAATCAAGGAAAAGCATTACGACTCTGATCATTTTGAAGTTGCTAGAACACTTGTAAACCTAGGCAACGCTCATTACGCATTAGGTGATTCTCAGAAAGCAAAAGAGTTGCTTGAACAGGCTTTGCCCATCTTTAAGAAACATTACAGCCCTGATCATCCTGGAGTTGCTAAATTACTGGCAAACCTAGGCAACGCTTATGGAGATTTAGGTAATCCTCAGAAACAAAAGGAGTTGCTTGAACAGGCTTTAATAATCGACGAGAAATATTATGGCTTTGATCATCTTACAGTTGCTATGATACTAGTAAACTTAGGTATCGCTTATGGAGATTTAGGTAATCCTCAGAAAGCAAAAAAGTTGCTTGAACGAGCTTTACCTATTTTTGAGAAACATTATGGCTCTGGTCATTTTCAAGTTGCTAAGCTACTGACAAACCTAGGTGCCGTTTATAGGACTTTAGGTAATCCTCAGAAAGCAAAAGAGTTGCTTGAACGAGCTTTAGTAATTCAAGAGAAACATTATGGACCTGATCATTTCGAAGTTGCTAGAACACTGATAAACCTAGGTAACGCTTGTGGTACTTTGGGTAATCATAAGAAAAAAAAGGAGTTGCTTGAACAAGCCTTATCTATTTTTGAGAAATATTATAGCTTTGATCATTTTCAAGTTGCTAAGCTACTGACAAACTTAGGTGCCGCTTATAGGGCTTTAGGTAATCCTCAGAAAGCAAAAGAGTTGCTTGAACGAGCTTTAGTAATTCAAGAGAAACATTATGGACCTGATCATTTTGAAGTCGCTATTACACTGACAAACCTTGGTATCGCTTGTGGGGATTTGGGTGATCCTCAGAAACAAAAGGAGTTGCTTGAACGAGCTTTAGCAATCAAAAAGAAACATTACAGACCTAATCACTTTGAAGTTGCTAGAGCACTAGTGAATCTAGGTAACGCTTACAAGGATTTAGGTAATCCCCAGAAAGCAAAAGAGTTGCTTGAACAGGCTTTAGCAATTCAAAAGAAACATTACAGCCTCGACCATTTCGAAGTTGCTAGAATACTAAGAAACTTGGGTATGGCTTATGGTGCTTTAGGTGATCATAAGAAAAAGAAGAAGTTGCTTGAACAGGCTTTACCTATTTTTGAGAAACATTATGGCCCTTGCCATATCCAGGTTGCTAAGCTACTGGCAAACCTAAGTATCACCTATGGGGATTTAGATGATCCTCAGAAAGCAAAAGAGTTGTTCGAACGGGCTTTACCTATTTTTGAGAAACATTACGGCCCTGATCACCCGGAAGTTGCTACACTACTGATAAACCTAAGCGACGCCTATGGTGCTCTAGGTAACCATAAGAAACAAAAGGAGTTGTTTGCACGGGCTTCATCCATCTTTAAGAAACATTATGGCCCTGATCATCCGGAAGTTGCTAAACTGCTGGCAGAGCTAGATGATATTTAGGCTTTTAGCAACACTAGATTAATAATCACTTATTTTATAATCACACTTCCAAAACTAACCTGTTTGGATCTTCTATATAATTTTTTATTTTAACGAGGAAAGTTACTGCTCCTTTGCCGTCAACTATTCTGTGATCGTAAGAGAGAGCAATGTACATCATAGGTCTGATTTCTACTGCATTACCAACAGCAACTGGCCTGTTTTGTATTGAATGCATTCCAAGTATTCCAGATTGCGGAGGGTTTATTATCGGAGTGGAAAGAAGTGAACCGTATACTCCACCGTTTGAGATGGTAAATGTTGCACCTTCCATTTCTGATACTTGTAATTTACCCTCACGAGCTTTTTTGCCAAGAGCAACTAAAGTCAACTCAATTTCTGCAAATGACATCTGATCGGCACCCCGAATAACTGGTACAACAAGACCTTTATCGGTGCCAACAGCAACACCTACGTCATAGTAATGTTTATATATGATTTCATCGCCTGAGATTTCAGCGTTAATTTCAGCAATTTCTTTCAATGCTTGCACCGCTGCCTTTATAAAAAACGACATAAAACCAAGTTTTATTCCATATTTTTTTTCAAAGGCGTCCTTATATTTTGCTCTTAGATCCATGACATTCTTCATGTCAATTTCATTGAACGTGGTCAGTATTGCAGCAGTATTTTGCGATGCTTTCAAACGAGCGGCAATTACTTGCCTTATTTTGCTCATTTTTACTCGTTCCTCTCTTTGCTCTCCATTTACTACACTTTTTGGCAATTCATATTGTTTTATTGCAGGTTGTTCAGCTTTGTTCATATGGCCTATCACATCTGCTTTTGTTATTCTGCCTCCCATGCCAGTTCCTTTGACGCTTTCTGCACTGATTGCATTTTCTTCCATAATTTTACGAGCTGATGGAGCATCTTTTTTAGCAGCACTTTCGCTTTTATCTTCTTTTCTCGCTTCCTCTTTTACTTCTCCCATGGAAAGCTTCGCTAACAATTGATCAGGACTTATTACATCATCTTCTTTTATAAGAAATTCAGTTATTTGCCCTGAAGCTTCTGCAGTTAATTCGAGTGCTGTTTTGTCAGTTTCAATTTCAAAGATCAAGTCATCTACTTTTACTGCTTCTCCAATACCCTTCTTTATTTTTACTATACCTTCTGTAACTGATTCACCACCAAGAGTTTTTGGTGCTCTGATTTCTATAATTTTGCTCATAAAACAACTTCCGTATAAAACTTTCTATAGATTTATACATGAAAAGAGACATGTAATAAACTAATAAATTCATTGAGGCTCTTATCATTTAGAAGTGGACCACAACTCCCAAATGTCATTCCAGCGCAGCCATAAAAATTCCTTGACAAACTCCGCCAGCCCCCTTATCATGATAGTGAAGCTATTGTATTTGCTTTCGCCAATCTGCAGATTAAAAGGTAAGGATTACTTAATGTATCGGCGTCTTATGTTCAATTTTTTGCAGTATATAGATACTGTATGTCTTTACAAAACTTCATCTACATCTAGATTTTTATCTAAATAAGCTGAACGCGCTTATAAAGCGTTACAAGACATCAAAAAATGCCAATACTCGACAGAGATAGTAAAAGACTAGCTAACTCGGGGATTCTTTGTCTTTTTTTCTGCTTAGTAAATTTCTTAAACATTTGCAGCGTAAGTTAGTTGCAATTAAAAGCGGCTGAATCTCGCTTGTCAAGCGTTTAAAACATAAAAAACGCCAATATTTTAAAGCGGATAATAACCCCAGGGCTTCTTTTGCCTTTTTTTTTATTTGGTAAATTTCTTAATATTTATGGCTAAACGACAACCGTCATCCCGCTGCTTGTTAGCGGGATCTAGAGATACCGCGAATGAATCGCGGTATGACGGTTAAATAATTCGTCATCCCGCTACGTGTTAGCGGGATCTAGAGATACCGTGACGGTATGACGGTTCGCAGTGGTATGACGATAAGGTTTATACCTTGTCATGCAAGTACTAGAATCCAGTAAGCTTATTTATGCATATAAAAGGTTATTATTTTGTAAAGTCAAAGTTGCTTTTGGTTTTAAGTTAAAGTACAATAAATGCAAAGGTTTATATAAACTGGATCCAAGTAGTTAGCTACTTGAATGACATCAGACAAACAATCGTACACATGCTAGTCAAAATAGGTACCAGAGGAAGCAAGCTTGCAGTTGCCCAGGCTTTGGAAGCAAAACAAAAGTTGCTGGACTCTTTTCCTAACTTATCTATTGAAATTGTTAAGATAAAAACTTCTGGAGATAAGTATGCAAACGCAAATCTTGCTGAAATAGGAGGCAAAGGATTATTCATTAAAGAAATTGAGACTGAATTGCTCGAAAATAATATAGACATGGCAGTTCACTCGCTAAAGGATATGCCTGCGTTTTTCTCAGGGGGTTTAACAATTCCTTGTGTTTTAGAAAGGCTAAGTCCATGCGATGCGTTTATTTCTCATAAACACAATAGCCTTGAGTCTTTGCCACAGCAGGCTACTATTGCCACTTCTTCAATAAGAAGAAAAGTTCAGTTGTTAAATGTTAGACCAGATTTAAATATAGTACCGCTACGTGGAAATGTAACAACTAGATTGCAAAATCAAAGTTTTGATGGAATAATTTTAGCTGAAGCAGGACTCATAAGATTAGAAAAACATCACTTAATTACAGAGGTATTGCCACCAAAAGTTATGTTAAGTGCAGTGGGACAGGGAGCGATTTGTATTCAATGTAGAAGGAATGATGTAAAAATTATCGATCTTTTAGAGAAAATTAATAATAATATGTCTTTTATAGGAGTGAAATCAGAGCGCAGTTTTATGAAGACAGTGAATGGTTCATGTTTTACACCACTTGCAGCTTTGGCTGAATATGTAAGCGAAAATATGCTATACCTTCGTTGTATGTTGGCAGATGGAAAAAATATATATTTCACTGAGCGCACTTCATTTATAGAAGATGCGGAGAAAATGGGTATGGATGCAGGGTTAGAGTTGAAATCAAAATGCTTATAAGCTTACCTAAAGTACGTGGAATCTATCGTTATGACATCTTAATGTCTAAAGCAACGTGGTTAAATGTCGGTGGACGAGCTGATATATTATTTAAACCACGTGATATTGAAGATTTAACATGCTTGATTAAAAACACTGAGTTGCCAGTTAGTGTTATTGGTGCAACATCCAACATAATAGTGCGAGATAGCGGCATTCGAGGAATAACAGTAAAATTAGGTAAGGAGTTTGCATATATTAAAAGTAAGGGTAACAACTCTATTGTTGCAGGCGGTGCTGCGCTGCTTAGTAACCTTGCTTACTTTGCAGGAGAGCAACAAATTAGTGGACTTGAGTTTCTAGTTGGAATTCCAGGAACAGTTGGTGGCGGAATAGAAATGAATGCAGGTGCGTATGGTAGTGACATCGCAAGTGTTGTACAATCCATAAAAGCAGTGAATCTAGAGGATGGAAACCTATATGAGTTCTCCAGCGAAGAAATGGGGTATTTTTACCGTGGACATAGCCTAAAAGGAAATTGGATTTTTGTTGAAGCTGAGTTTAAAGGAGTAAACTCAGAGTATGAGCTTATATTGCAAAGGTTAAAGGAAATTGTTGAGAGAAAAAATAAAAGCCAGCCAATAAGAGGAAAAACTGCTGGGTGCATATTCAAAAATCCAAAAAACTACCGAGCATGGGAGTTAATTGATAAATCCGGCTGCCTAGGGTTAAATATTGGTGGAGCTAGAATCTCTAAGAAACATTGTAACTTCTTGCTCAATTACGATAATGCAACTGCATCTGACTTGGAAAACCTTGGCAACAAAGTAAAAGATGCAGTAAAGGATAAATTTAATGTTGAACTTGAGTGGGAAATAAGGGTTTTGGGTAGCTATTAGATAGTTTTTATAGCTTATGTATATTCGTTCAGGAGAACGGCAAATAAGGTAAACAAGTAATCTAAAAAAATAATCATAGAGAAACCGTGAGGTAATGTGGTTAATCTTGTAGAACTTTGCAAGAATCTAGAGAGAAAAATAGCAAAGTTATACCAATTCTCATTATTAGTGAATCAAATAAGCGATATTGTAGAGTTATTTAATTGTGGAGTGAGAAAGAAAGGCAATAGTATGGCTTTTTTTCCATTGTTATCTATCCGTTTATTGTGCAGTGGGAATTGGTATTAGAGGTTGTCCGGAAACTAGTAAATTCAAGCATATTCCCTCTTTAACATAACCCTACTTATAGCTAGGTATATGAAATTCTCAGTGGATGTTGTGAGTAAATCATACTCCTTCGATAGCCTTCTATTCCTATTAACCCAAGCAAAAGTCCTTTCTACAACCCATCTTCTTGGCTGTACTTTAAACCCTTGTTCTCTTGTTGGTAGTAGCTCAGGTGGCGTATCTTTGTGCACCCAAAATCTACATGGAGGCCTTTTAACAATTTCAATATCTATGTTATATTCTTCCTTTATGTGATTCTTTAAATTTCTTCCTTGGTATCCCATGTCAGCCCACATTTTTTTAACTTTAGTATATTTTGTTCTCATATTGTTTAATGCTATTTTAATACCATCTCTATCATTTTCGTTAGCAGCGCCTACGTAACAACCTAGTATAAAACCCTGAGTGTCTGTAATTATATGCCTTTTTCTACCCTTTACTTTTTTACTTCCATCATAGCCTTTGATCCCCCCTTTTCTGTAGTCTTTACAGATTGACTATCTACTATACAGGCACTCGGCTGCTCATTCCTTCCTATTTTTCTTCTACTATATTTTGTAATTTCATAATTCATTTTCTCAAAAATTCCCTGCTTCTTCCATTGCCTGAACTGCTCATACATAGTCTTCCATAGCGGAAAATCATTTGGTAAATGCCGCCATTGACACCCTGTACGCAATACATAGAAAATTGCTTCTAATATTTCTCTTTTGCTATACTTTGGCGGCCTTCCTCCTTTCTTGTATGATACTCTGAAGTGTTTTTCTATTCTTGCCCATTCCCTTTCGCTTAGATCTGTTGGATACTTTTTTCTCATCTTTACCCCGTACTAAAATTTCAGATATTATAGCCTTTTACTTGTTTCCGGACAACCTCTTAGCTGAACGGACACTATTGTTATACTATATCTTATATACAATTGTGCAATATGGACAATGGCAACAAATTTACTAGCGAAATTCAGTGATTTATGATTGATAATTAAAGTTCTTAATTAGTAACCGTTCACACTTAATTCTTCAATCTCACTAATAGAAAGGCCAGTAAATTTGACAATAGTGTTGACATCAACATTGTTAGCCAGCATTGCTTTTGCGACTTCGATTTTTCCTTCGATTTTTCCTTCGATTTTTCCTTCAATTTTCCCTTCCTCTTTACCGATTTTGATGCCTCTTTCTTCGCCAATTTGGATGCCTTTTTCAGTAGCAAGGTCAAGTCTGTATTCAAGAATGGCTTCTTCTTTCCGTAGATCCATTATTCTTTCTTCATAAGCTACTAAATCTTTTTCATTCCAGCTAAACCTGTCTAATTCATCGTAGGCTAACTTTATTATTGGTGCTTTTTCTGCTATTTTCCTTAAGTCTTCTTCCGTAGTTTCATCTGCATATTTGAAGAAAAATAACCAACGATCCACTATGCTTTCTAGCTGTTCTTCCTTATTCTTAGGAAATTTAGGTAGTTCAATAAATACAAATTGAAAATCTTTTAAGTCATGCTCATTGGTTTTCTCATCTCTTATAGTGTGGCTGGATATATAATCAAGCTTATCAGGAAATAAATTACAATTAGAGATAGCAATAAAGAAAACCTTCTTTAAATCAATGTACTTACCAGATTTATCAGCTTGCCTTGAGTAAGCCTTAGCAGCATATAGTTGAGCTCGTTTTTCGAAGCCTTTATCGCGAGTAAGCTGGTTAGGTAAGGAAGTAGTATTGCTACTACTCCCTCCCTTAGAAACGCAGCATGCAGGTTTCCCCACACTACGCTTGAGCCCCTTATCTAAGTCCTTCTTTTCTCGAACCGGCTTGTCCTTCATGATTCCTCAGAAAACATCATTCTTAATGGTGACACCAACAGTAGAGAACCTTCTCTTGAGAAAGAGCTTGCTAACATTTTTGTTTGTTTCACTCTTTCATCAAAATACTTTTTCCATTTTAAGTCAAGTGGATTTGCATCCGCCCTGATTTTAACATGTCGTCTGATAGGTATATCAATCAACCTAAGCAGTCTTAAATACCTTATCTCTTTCGGTTTGTTCTTGCATATGGGTGCAGCAAAGACCCATTGGCGTTGTTTCATTACCTTGAAGTAACGATTCTTTATCCAACGTAATCCTTTACGAGGATGTCTTTTCTTTGCCCATTTCCATAGAGCACACATAATTTCATGGTCTATTTTGTTAAAAGCTCTTTTCGCACACACATGGCTGTAGTAATTTCCCCATCCCCTTAATAGGGAATTGAGCAACTTGATTAGTACGGCCTGAGTGTTCGCTATGTTTGCCTTTATCAATGTACGTGCTTTATTAAGAAGTTTCTTAATACTTTCTTTTGAAGGTTTTATAATTAACTTCTTATTATACCTGCGTACATTACAACCAAGAAAGTCAAACCCTGTTGTAATAGATGTAATTTTTGTTTTCTCTTCGGAAAGGATAAGACCTCTCTCCTGAAGAAAGGACGATACTAGAGGTTTTACTTCATTTTCCAGTGCTTCACGTGTGATTCCTGAAATGATAAAGTCATCTGCGTACCTGATTACATTTACTCCACTTCTGATTTTGCTTCTTCTTTTACTGCCAAGTTTACCAAATTGACTTTCCAATGATTTTTCAAGTCCATTTAGGGCTAGATTTGCTAGTATTGGAGAGATGATACTACCTTGTGGGGTACCTGCAGTTGTGGAATACAGAGTTTTTGATTCTAGGAAGCCAGCTTTTAACCAGCTATGAAGAATTTTCTTCTCCATAGGAATATGCTTCATGAGCCATTCATGGTTAATGTTATCAAAACACCCTTTAATATCACCTTCGAGTATCCATTGTAGTTGGTTACGGCTTGCCAGTAACAAGTGACAAGCCACAGTAGCGTCTGCGCAGGATCTTTTTGGTCTAAAACCATAAGAGTGACGATCACTGATCGTTTCAGCTATCGGTTCCAAAGCAAACAAGTATAATGCTTGCATGGCTCTATCTTTTATCGTAGGGATTCCAAGAGGTCTTCTTTTGCCATTAGACTTACTGATGTATATCCGTTTTAGCGGAGAAGGTTTGTATCCTCTTTGTTTTAATAGCTTTATTCCTTGAAATTTTGTGTTGCAAGTTGACCATATTTGACGATCTACACCTGCTGTGTTTTTTCCTTGGTTTTCAGTTACTCTCTTAACCGCCAAAGCTTTGCCGCTAAAAGAGCGTGTGAGAAGGTGTTGTAAAGTTTTCACCTTACCCCATCTGCCTTGTTGGACAGCCTTAACAATACGCCTCTGTAGCCTCATAACAACTTTTTGGCATTTCTTCCAGGGTAACTGGTTCCATGCTTCGGAGTTATTGGTAGGTGCACTTACAGTTGTACTTGTAATCATCTGCTTTCCTACCTTAAGTGGTTAACAAAGTTTCTTGTCATGAGGGACCAAATGGAAGTCTGCTCGTTTTCACGCGAATTAATGTTACAAATTCTATCCATTTCGTTACAAAATGGCATTCGCTTTCTCCATTATCCTTTACCTGCACATCCATCAGCATTCCTTGCGGGTTGCCTGCCATATAGGCGAAAATACAGGCTTATCCTGTTCCTTTTGTCATACAATAGTGGGTTAGGTGGCTTCTCTATACCGGTGGAATTATTATTTGCGTACATCCAGAAATGAAAAATGTAACTCATCCACATTACCTTTTGGTCGGAGCTTATCAGCATCTTTAGCTCTTTAATCGTTACGATACTTATGAAGCTTCACTTACGTTCACCATACCACTAAGCCTAGCCCTCCAACCACATGATGCTTGTAGTTTATGCTTTCTCTCACGATTGAGCATCTTCTTTATCAAGAGGAGGTTCATTGTCCGCGTCGCTCGGCACCAACTGGTTACCCAATTCGCACTGATGCGTAGACTCAGATGGCAAAACATCTGGTTCAATAAGCTTTAGAATCCTTTCAGTTTCTTTCTGAATGAATTCCTCTCCTTTTAAACAATATGACCGAAGGCTTTCAGGTCGCACCATTTCGACGATCACTTGCAGTCCATTTTCATCTCTACAGAGGACATCAACAATACTTTGCTTTTTAGCAGCAATATCAGGGTCTTGAATAGTACTTAAAAACTCTATACCCTTTATTTCATTTTTACCAGTGAAGCCAAGGATATCATTGAGAAAGTGAATAAGAATATCCTTATTTTTTTCAGTACCAAAGATACGCTTGAACGATATATCATTTTTGGGATCAAGAAACTTAGAAAAAGTCATAAGAAATTAACCTAAAAAGCGTTAATAATTATACACAATTCTGAAGAAATGTTCAACTTCTTTATGCTAAAGCCTATTAAAGTTAGCTGAATTTCAAGAGTTGGCAAATTGAGGTAGGTGTTCCTATTAATATAGGCAACTGACCTAAAAAATCTTAAAGCCAGTGGTATGCTTTAAAGACTATAAACATCAAGATAAATTCCTTAGAAAATCTCTTAAGCTATTAACTTAACATCAACATCTGTCCTTACTATATACAACGGCTTACTGTTTCTTTGAAACTTGAGGCTCCTCTTATTTCATCAAGTTTTGTCAAAGGACCGATTTTTCCATCAGATTGACTCATCGTTTCAGAACGCATCAATTTTCCAGATCTGACAAAAAATCCTTGTTCTATGGCTTGGTTAACTGATAACTCTCCTAGTAAGCAATTCTCTCCTATTTTTTCTTTACAATCTTTTAATTGCTTCAGCAGATCTTGATTGCATACTTCCACCTTTATATGGCTTTTATTTTTTATGTCAGGACGCAACCTAACCTCTAACTCTCCCAAACTAGTATAGAAAGTTAATACTACATCGCTGCCTTCTGTAAGATCTGTGTAATTCCTTTTGCCTTTTTCAGTTTTAATTTCTACTTCACTATTACCAATCTTTACTATATTTCTTCCACACTTTAAATCTCCATGGGTTAGACCCAAACCCCTTGCCCCATCTGTTATTTTTGTAATGTCTATTTTACTATCTTTAGAATATTCTAAGTAAAAAACGGAGTTGTCTATTCTTATATCTTTCAGCTCGCTGCTAGTTGCACTTTTTGCGACTTCAATAAACTTATGAGTATTGCTAATATAATCTTTATATGCTTTTTTCATGTTAGTTTTATGCTCTTTAAATTCTGATGTCAGTGTGTTAACAATATTAGCATCAACTGTATTACCAAACACCGCTCCTTTTGATACTAATTGACATACTATACTACTAGCAACTTTAGGATTTTTTTCCAACTCACTGATTTTTTTTATCACATAATCGGTAAGGGTGTACTCACTACCTGAAAAGAAATCTTGTGAAGAAGAATAGTTTAATCGTACGCCAGACTTTATAGCATCATTCACAACTTCTTCAAGTTCAACCATGTTTTGAGCTCGAGATACCTTATCAGAAAACTTACTTAACTTCTCCTTTTGACTTGATGTTAAATTAACGAGTAATTTGCTGGCCTGTCCTTTCTTCTCCGAACGATCAATAATATTTTCATCATAATATGATACTCCTGCTTCTAGCATTATCTTTTCTAACTGTTGAATAAGATCTTGATGTTCCGGCTCCCAAGAAAGATCTTGAATATGAAAAAGCAATTTTGATCTATCTCTTCCTTCCCTAACATTTAGCACCACTTCTAGGTCTGGATCTCCTTTATGCTTACCTAAAAAGTCCTTTAAATTTTTAATGCAGTCTGGACTGGGTACAAGTAAGTCATACAATTCCTTATTCAACTTTTTCTGTTTATCAGTTAAGAGTAATTGTTCTAGATCAAAGCAGAGTTTCTTAATTACTACTTGTTGTGGAGTTTTTCCCTTCCTATTTGGTATGTTAGGGTTAGCTCCTTTCAATAGGAGAGAGTTTGCATTATCATAATTACCTATGGCAGCAGCAATGTATAATGGTGTTTTTCCTCCATTATCCTGTATGTTAGGATCTGCACCTGCATCTAAAAGTGAATCTATAGCCCGATTTCCTAGGGGACGGAATTCATCAATACTTGCTCCTGCAACCGCATGTAGTACCGTCGACCCATTTGCTCCTCTTTTGAGGTTAAGAATTACTTTTAAATCTTTATTATTTTTATTGTCATGTAAAAATTTTTCAAGAGGTTCGGTATTATCAGATAAGCTATGGTAAGAGGTTAAACATCCCAGAGCATTGAGTAACTCTTTATTTAATTTCTTTTGACTTAGAGTAAGATCATGCTCAAGTGCAAACCAAACACAAACCCGTTCTTTTAGTACAAGTTTGCTATCCATTAAAGATGGTAGTTCATTATAGTTTCCAATTGATTGCAAATCCCCTAAATACAACATCTCATCACTTATCGATTCATTTAACAAATGTTCTTTAGATGATAGATGTTCTATAATGGATTCATACTCAAGATCATATAGTTCTGGTTTAGATTTTAGCTTTAGTCGATTGATGATAGATTTCATCATCTTGGTAAAATCACCCATACTCACCCCCTAAACTAAGATATATGGTATATGATATTCGATATGTAACATTAAGTCAATAACTATAATCTTTTCATGTCGTTAAGATCTTATTAAGTTTTTATGGTGAGTACTACTAGTAGGTTAAAAATTGTTTATTAATGAGAGTTTTAGATAGTTTTTGTAATTGCCAGATTAACAAAATTGAGAACTGCTAACTATATTTAATTGTAATAGTTCAGACTTGATCTGACAGGCGTGAATTAACTGACAGAAGAATTGACAAAGTCAAAACCAAAATCAGCATCCTGTTTAATGCTATCAATATTTTTCTGATAAGCAATATGCATACTATCAAAAAAGGTTTGCATAGGTGTCTTACCATAGCAATATTTACCTGAATGCGGTCGAGATCTATTGTAAGAATGCACCCAATGGTCTACATCTAGCTGAAGCTCTGCCAAAGAGGTGTAAATTTTCTTTCTGAAGATAATATTGTAGCATTCATCTTGCATAGTTCTGTGGAACCTTTCACAGATGCCATTAGTTTGTGGAGAACGAGCTTTGGTTCGAGAATGATCAATATTTTCTACCCCCAAATACAGCTGGTAAGCGTGATTTTCAGGTCTGCCACAGTACTCTGTACCACGATCCGTCAAAATGCGTAGCAATGATACTTTCTGTTCATCAAAAAACGGTATCACCCTATCATTGAGAAGGTCTGCAGCTGTAATAGCAGTCCTTTCTGTATAAAGCTTAGCAAAAGCAACTCTAGAGTAGGTATCAACAAAGGTTTGTTGGTAAATTCGTCCAATACCTTTGATATTACCCACATAATAGCTATCTTGGCTACCCAAGTATCCTGGATGTTCTGTTTCAATTTCTCCATGGGCCTCTTTTTCTTCCTTAGCCTTCTCTAGAGCTGTTATCTGCTCTTCTGTTAAGATAATGCCATCTTGAGCTACTTTTGCTTCTAATGCCTTTAACCTCTTTTTGAAATTCTCAAGATCGTTTCTTTGCCACACTGATCTTATTCCACTTGCAGAGATGAGAATTCCTCTCTTTTTCAGTTCGTTTGCTGCTCTTTCTTGTCCATACGCTGGAAATTCTATTGCTATTTCAATTACTGCTTTTTCTATATCCTCCGATACCCTATTTGCATATAATGGCTTGCTTTTGCTTATCTCGTGTAAAGCCTCTTCTCCTCCTTTTTCATACAGTTCTTTGAAGCGGTAAAATGTATCCCTTGAATATCCCATTACCTTACACGCCTGTGATACATTTCCTAATTGCTTTGCAAGTTCTAGCAATCCCAACTTTGGTTTTAGTATTTTTTCTTGTGTTGTACTCATATCTGACACTCCTTTAAAATTTATTCATATTTTTATCTTACTTTGTTCGCCTGTCAGATCAAGTCTGAACTATTACAATTTAATACCATTATCACAAGGATAAGATTTTTTACGCTTTAAAGAAGTGCCAAAACTGCTGAAGTTTTTACAGTAAACCTACGTGTTCAGCAGAATAAACAAACACATGCCAGTATTAGTAGAGAATTATTTATAAGAGTCAACTAGCTTTTTAGAAAAATATTTTAGTAAAACTAGTTAGTGTTATAAAGAATTGAATTATTGACTCTTTTTAAAATTGCAAAAAAGATCGTATATTTGTGAGAACAAATTAAATAAAAACGGCGTTGTGAAAATAAAAGCTTGAAATTATTGCAACAAAGTTAGGCGAGTTAGTTCATATGTAAATTTAGCGAAAGCGAGCCAATATAGCTAGTTTTAGCGTATAGTAAAATTATTATAAAGAAAAGTTCGCACGTATTGAGTGATAGACCAACTGATTCCAAGAAAACTTGTTCTCACAACAGCTGATTTTTGTTGCTGGAAATAGTTAGGTTATTTAAGTTTTTAGTGATATATAACACTAAATTAATAGCATAATTCATCTGAGAACGGCAAAGGGAAACCGAGATAAAAATATATCTTTTCTGTTGGTATGGTTGAGTTTAGTCAAGTTCTCTTTAAAATTCCCTCCTATCAACTATATAACTGACATCTATAATGGTTAATTTTTTACGAAAAAAATAAATTGAATTATAAAAAATTCTGGTATAATTATAGAGAAAGTTACGCAACTTAACAATCCCATAATGGAGAGGTGAATTTATGCATGTTCAACAAGATCAAAGCTATAACATAACAGGAGCTTCAAAACGACTCACTAGAGACCCTATTTCTATTTTTCGTCAGATAAAAGAGGCAAAAGATGAAAAGCAAAAAATTGAATCCGAGGAACTTTTAAGTGAGCTAAGAAATGCGTTACCTAAAGAGTACAAAATAGGAGCTGCTGTAGGTGGAGAGGATTGTTTCTTTGATTCCGTAGCTCAAGGATTGAACGAGTTAAAAGATAAAGGTCTGATTACAGGTAGTAAAGGATTTAGTATAAAGTCTTTGCGGGAAAGTTGTAAACAATATGCACGCCAAGTTAATCAATCAGAAAAAGGCTTATGGTTGGATAATGCTTTAAAAGAAAAAGGTGAAGAACTTTATGAATATATTCCACGTATTGAATTTACTGTAGAAGACATTGAAAATGCAAATTCCGGTTCAGAAATAAAAATTCTAAAGTTGGAAAATGCTATATGGGGAAGACCTGAAATTGAAGGAAAAATGATATGTGAAAAATATGGCATAAAAATTAGGGTTATAAAATTGAGAGATGAAGAGATAGATGGATTACATGTTACTAAAGATAAGGTAGGTAAAGGCAATACTATTTATATAGTGAATTACAGGAACCATTTTATACCACTTCTTAGTAATATTAAAAAAGATATAAAGAAAAGCATAGAGGTTTCTAGAGAGGAAGCTTACGGTAATGTGGTAGGTTCAAATTCAAAAAATATTTCTCAACCTTACATTTCTAAACCATTACAAGATATTGAAAGTTTCTCACACAAACAAAGTGGTCGTTCAAGAAGTCCTGGCGAGGAAAATCGTGAGACTGATGTAAGCTCTGGAAAACGTAAGCGTTCTGTCACAAACAAAAATAATAAGGCATCAAAAAGGGCACGCATGGATGTAAATGTTACTAGTAATGAAAATTCAGAATTTCCTAGTGATTTACAAGATGAATCTAGACAGGATGAACTGCATAATGCTTGTCAGACTAAGCGATACATTCCTCATCATTTGATTAAACTTATGTATCAATTAGACTTGTCAGTGCTGTGCTCACTTAGAAAGTCTACATATGAACATAAATATCCTTTATTGTCATTAGCGTTTGGAGATTCTGAAATTGATAAATTCAATGATATTGCCCTTCATTATGAAGAGAAGTCTATTCATATACGAATTGAAAATGTAGACAAATATTATACAGATAATGATATTAATTATGCTAAGCTATTTAATAAAGGAGAACAAAGCTTTTCTATTAATAACTACTTTGATAGTTTTGTTAAACATCTGACCTCTAGGGTAGATAGCTCATTAGATAATATAGAGTATCTTGTTATCTATACCAATTCAGGCTTGGATCTTACAGAAGAAAAGGAATTAAAGAAAGGGCGATCTAGGAATTTTTATCCTTTTAAATTTGATATCATAAGTATAGAAAAATATGGCATTTTAAAAGATTTCTTATTTACAAATGATAATACGCAAGGGCGTGGTTTTTATCAATTTTCGCAGAATAAAATAACAAGAGGGGAACTTTTAAAGCGGCTGGAATTTTCATCTGCTGCACAAAAAGTAATGAAAAAAGGAGAATTTTCTCAGGAAAAAGTAAAAGAAAAATTTTTAGATAGATTAGTATTTGCAGTTAATCAGCCTAATAGAGAAGAATTGAACAGCATTATTAAAAGTGAAATAGAAAAAAATAGTAAAGTTCAATACGATTATATAGCACTACAGGAAGAAATATTACGTGATCCCACGGCTTCAGGAAGGTATAAGAAACTTGGACCTGGAATCATATATGAGTTCAATTTATTGATGCTCTTTTTGCATGACATGTTTTTGCATAAAAACATATCTTCCATAAATTCTGAAAGTCATGGTATATCTAATGACATCACTATTAATTATAAAGATAGAATTACTTACATAAAGGCTCATAATGCAGATAGTAATATTGGGTATAGTCAATTATTTCCTTCCAGACGACAGGAAAAAAATAATACATCTTCTATTAATAAGCATTTTGCTCTTTTTATTGAAGAATTAGAAAAGGATAAGGATATAAAATATTTTATTATCTATACTAATGCGGATCTAGACCTTACAGAAGAAAAGAAATTAAAAAAAGGGCAATCTGAAGGTTTTTATCCTTTAAAATTTGATAGTATAGATCTTCAAAAAAAGAAATATAAAATTTTAAGGAATTATTCGTGTATAAATAAGAATGGTCTTTATCGATTTGCGCAAGAAGCAGCAACAAGAAGGAGACTTTTAAGTCTATTAGAGCTTTTACCTTCTTTGCAAAAAGAAAAAGGAGGACTTTCTAATGAAAATAAACAAGAAATAAAAGAGAAACTTTTAGATAAACTAATATTTGCAACTAACCAACCTAATAGGGAAGAATTGAATAATATTATTAAAGATGAGATAGATAAATCTGATGTTCCATATAATTACGAAGAATTACATGAAATAGCGTTACGTTGGTCAGAATCTCATGAATTTGGCCATATTACAAAAGGAATAATGGAAAAGCTTTTGGGAGATATAAAAAATAATAGGTCTAGTTATCAGAAAATTCAAAAAAATATTGATGAAGAAATTAAGTTTGCTGGAAGTATGGTTGGTAGAAAAGGGACACCTACATTTGATCAGTTCTTAGATTTTTTAATTAAAGGAGAAGGAGAAAAATATCTGAAAGTCCTAAAAAAAGAAGGAATAAGCTTAACTAATGTGTCCAGTATCTTAGGTGGAGCAAAAGGTAAAGCTCCTACAGCATTTAAAGGCTTATATGATCTATGGTTTGATGAAGAGGGAAACAAAACTCAATATTTAAAAACCCTAGAAAAGGAAGGGATAAATCTAGCTAATATATCTAGTATTTTGAATAGAGCAAAAGGTGAAGCTCCTACAGCATTTAAAGACTTATATGATCTATGGTTTAATGAAGAGGGAAACAAAACTCAATATTTAAAAACTTTAGAAAGAGAAGGAATAAATTTGGCTAGCATGTCTAGTATTTTAAGTGGAGCAAGAGCTAAAGCTTCTACGGCATTTAAAGACTTATATGATCTATGGTTTAATGAAGAGGGAAACAAAACTCAATATTTAAAAACTTTAGAAAGAGAAGGAATAAATTTGGCTAGCATGTCTAGTATTTTAAGTGGAGCAGGAGCTAAAGCTTCTACAGCATTTAAAGACTTATATGATCTATGGTTTAATGAAGAGGGAAACAAAACTCAATATTTAAAAACTTTAGAAAGAGAAGGAATAAATTTGGCTAGCATGTCTAGTATTTTAAGTGGAGCAGGAGCTAAAGCTTCTACGGCATTTAAAGACTTATATGATCTATGGTTTAATGAAGATGGGAATAAAACTCAATATCTGAAAACTCTAGAAGAAGAAGGAATAGATCTAGCTAATATATCCAGTATTCTTCATGGAACAGGAGCTAATGCTACAACAGCATTTAAAGGCTTATATGATCTGTGGTTTGATGAAGGTGGGAATAAAACTCAATATCTGAAAACTCTAGAAGAAGAAGGAATAGATCTAGCTAATATATCCAGTATTCTTCATGGAACAGGAGCTAATGCTACAACAGCATTTAAAGGCCTATATGATCTGTGGTTTGATGAAGGTGGGAATAAAACTCAATATTTGAAAACTCTAGAAGAAGAAGGAATAGATCTAACTAATATGTCCAATATCTTGCATGGAGTGGGAACTAATGCTGCAACAGCTTTTAAAACCTTATATAATCTATGGTTTGGCGTGAAAGGAAATAAAGCTCAACACCTAAAAATTCTGGAAGAAAAAGGAATAGATCTAACTAATATGTCCAGCATTTTAGGTGGATCAGGAACTAATATTGCAACAGCTTTCAAAGAGTTATATGACCTTTGGTTTGATGAAGAAGGAAATAAAACTCAATATTTAAAAACTCTAGACAAAGAAGGAGTAAGTCTAGCCAATATGTCCAGTATTTTAGGCGGAGCAGGAGCTAATGCTGCCACAGCTTTTAAAAACCTATATGACCTATGGTTTGATGAAAAAGAGAATAAAACTCAATATTTAAAAATTCTAAAAAAAGAAAAAATAAATCTGGCTAATATATCCAGTATTTTGCATGGAGCAGGAGCTAATGCTGCCACAGCTTTTAAAAACCTATATGACCTATGGTTTGATGAAAAAGAGAATAAAACTCAATACTTAAAAACTCTAGAAGAAAAGGGGATAAACCTAACTAATATGTCCAGTATTTTGAATGGAGCAGGAGCTAATGCTGCAGCAGCTTTTAAGAGCTTGTATGATCTGTGGTTTGATGAAGAAGGAAATAAAACTCAATATCTAAAAATTTTAGAAAAAGACGGAATGAGTCTAGCTAATATATCCAGTATTCTTCATGGAGCAGGAGCTAATGCTTCTAAAGCTTTTAAAGAACTATTTGATGCTTTTTTTGATGAGCAAGGAAATAGAAAACAGCATTTAAAGCACTTTTTTATTGAGGAAAAAGGTAGAGAAAAAAGCTTTAAGCTAAGTAACTTATCCAGTATTTTAAGTAAAACAGGAACTAGAGCTGTATATACTTTTGAAAAATTACATAATGTCTGTTTTAATGATGAAGGAAAAAGAACAAAACTTTTAGATGATTTCTATAAAGCAGGCTTTAGACCAAGTAACTTATCCTCTGCATTATGTGGAGCAGGAGCTCGTGCTTCTTCTATCTTAAAAAGATTGCATAGTGTTTGTTTTAATGAGAAAGGAGAAGTAACAAAACTTTTAGATGATTTCTATAAGGTAGGTTTTAGGCCAGGTAATTTATGTAGTATGTTGAGTGGAGCAACGAATAATCTAGAAAAGAATCTAGAGGAGTTTCATGATTTTTGTTTTATAGGAGACACAAAAAGATATTTAAATCATTTCTTAATCAGGGAAGAAAGTTTTACGCTGAGTAACTTATCTAAGATATTGCATGGAGCAGGAGCTAACATTTGTTCTGCTTTAAAAAATTTTCATGATGTTTGTTTTGATGAGAAAGGAAGCGAAACACAGCTTTTAGGTGACTTTCGTAAGGTAGGTTTCACGCCAAGTGATTTATCTAATATATTATCCATGGCGGGAAATAATGCCACTTTTATTTTAAGAAACTTTCATAAAGTTTGTTTTAATAAAGAAAATTATTTAAATCACTTCTTGGCTGAGAAAAAGCTTTTTACGCCGAAAGATTTATCTAGGATACTACATGGAGTAGGAATTGATGTTTGTTCTATTTTTAAAAGATTGCATGACCTTTGTTTCAATAAAGAGGGAAACAAAACAAAATATTTAAACAATCTTATCAAAAATGATCGTTATAAGATATCTGATATATTACATGAACAAGTTAAAAAAGCTCCTCCTATTTTCTTAGGTGGACAGAATGTTAGTGAAGAAGGCAAAGCAACCAATGCAGGTCCTAAACCAAGTAACTCATCCAAGGGAACAGAACAAGAACAAAATTCGGATAGTCTACAACAAAGTGACCCTAAAGCTAAGAGAAAAACTCAGAAGGGTAACACCAATCGGAGTAAAAACAGGCAAGATGATGAAATTTTAGACACAGCGGTAGGTAGCTCTTGTGGCTCAAGAGATTTATCTCCAAAACAAATACAGTTGGTATGTCGTAACAAAAAGCAACGAGAGGTGTCCTCACAATTATCAAAGTTTGCTTCATCCATTCAACCAGTGAAACAAGGGCTTTATTTACCTTCGTTTGAAGAACGTGGAGTTAAGATTGGTGGTAAATGTGTGGCAATTACACGCAGCTTATCCCAAGCTTTATTTTTGCGGAGTAACAAATCATTTTTGAGTAATTTAGAAACTTCATCTGAAATTTATGAACGTATAGCTCAGGGTAAACAGGTATCTAAAAGAGAAGAAAGAGAAGTTTTTGCTTTTAATAAATTACTTGATGGGCTCGAACAACACCTGGATTCGTCTAGTAGTTTGCCTTTGGACCTAATTCATACTAGATGCTACAAAATACTCAATGATTTATCAAATTATATGGCTGGAATCAAAGGTAACTTTGCCATTCATTTAGTAACAAGTAATCATGTTGTCGCGATTTATAGAGCAGGTAATAGTTATGCTTATTTTGATAGTAATGCAGCATTTGTTTCTGGTTTAAAAAATGTTGATCAGCTTATAGAAGTTGTAGAAATAGGGGTAAAGTCTGCTGGCTATAAAATGGGAGAAAAAGGCTTTCTTGTTGAACACTTTGACATTGCTAAAGCTAACAGACAATTATTCAATGAAGATAAGCAAATTTTAGCAAAAGAAATTAAAACAGAACGTCAACTTCTAGCAGAGCAGGATAAGAAGCTTGGTCTTATTAAGATTAATGGTCAAGAATTATCCAGGGTACAGCTATATGACTTCGGAACTAAAATTAATATAGAAGGTAGTGTACCGTTGCTTATCAATGCCGATATGAATTTAAGTAGCAAAAAGTTTCAGGATCTAATAGATAAAAAAGAGGTGAGTATGACAGCTAGGGAGTATATTGATAGCTTAAAAAATGGTAAGAACATGGAAGAAGTAGTACAAGCAACCAAAGTAATTCCTTTCATAGGCTCAAAAAGTGAAATTGGAGAAGCAGAGCAAACACGCGAGCTGAAATTCTCTTTAAAGCGGTCAATAAAACATCTTGCCACTGTTTTCCGAAATAGTAGTACTACTGATTCTGCAACTATTGCCTCTACTGTTTCTCTCACTAACACTAGTCGGTCAGAAAGTCAGTCACCGGGAACTACTGATGAAACAAATGATAGACCTGAATCTTATTTAAGTGGTGTGACAGTAAATAACCAACTAAAAAGATCACGTTAGGCTAATTCTTCCTGAAGTTGCTCTATTTCAGCTTTAGGAAGGCCAGTAGATTCAGCTATTAAATCGATAGATACACCAGCTTTAAGTAGATTTTTAGCCACTGCTATTTTAGCCTGTTTTTCGCCCTCTTCTCTGCCTTTTTCATGGCCGATTTGGATGCCTTCTTGTCTACCTTCATGTTTAGCATCATCGAGTTTTTGAGCAAGGACAGCCTGTTCATCACGAATACGCTTGATTTCTTGTTCATAGGCAATGAATTCTTTTTCTGACCAGTTAAATCTATTTAATTCTTCATACGCTCTTTTAATTATTAGATCACTACCTATTATTCTCTCTAGCTCTTCTTCACTAGTTTCATCTGCATATCTAAAGAAGTAGACCCATTTTTCAACTATACTTGAAAGCTGATCTTCTTTGGTTTTTGGAAATTTAGGCAACTCAATAAATATAAAATAAAAATCTTTAAGATCGTGTTCATTAGTGTCTTCATCGCGAATAGTGTGCTTTGATTTATACTCAGACTTATCAGGAAATAAAATACAATCTGCTATAGCAATAAAGATAATTTCCTTAAGGTCATGATATTGATCGCCTTTGTCAGCCTGTCTTGAATAGGCTTTAGCAGCATAGTATTGAGCACGTTTTTCAAAGCCCTTAGTTTTAGCGACCTGCATTTCGACTATGACTTGCAGCCCATTTTCATCCCTACAAAGAACATCAACAATGCTTTGTTTTTTAGAAGCAATATCAGGGTCTTGAATAGTACTTAAAAACTCTATATCCTGTATTGCACTTTTGCCAGTGAAGCCAAGAATATCATTAAGAAAGTGAATAAGGATATCTTTATTTTTTTCAGTGCCAAAGATGCGCTTGAACGATATATCATTTTTTGGATCGAGAAACTTCGAAAGAGCCATGACGGGTTAACCTAGAAAACATTAATAATTATACACAATTTTGAAGAAATGTTCAACAATTTTGATTTATGTTAACCTGTATAATATTTATTTCTGTATGGCAAAGCATACTACTACTATCTCTCTAAGATACCAAATAGCACAAAAAGTAAGAAACTGGAGGTTAAAGCGAGGATATACTCAAAGAGATTTAGCGGGAAAAATCGGAGTAACGTATCAAATAGTACTACAATATGAAAAAGGAACACGAAAAATTTCAATTGGGAAGTTATACGCTATGGCAGAGGTATTATCAATTAATATTAAGGATCTTATTCCTGTATCAAATGAAAAAATCTGTTTTGAAGATGAGGGAGAGGAAATATTAGATTTAGTAAGGAAATATAAAAAGATTAATGATCAAGAGTTACGTAGGATGTTTTGTTTATTAACCAAATTTGTTCAAGTTAGTGAGAAAAGTAGTAGAAAATCGGAAAAAATAAAAATTGCAAATGGTCTGGTTAAAGCAGGAATTTCTGTTGATATTGTTTCACAAGCAATTGGCCTCTCTGCTGATGAATGTATTGAAGAAAAAACAGGTTCTATCTACTACAAAATAGGAAAGAAGATAAAAGAATGGAGGCTAGTGAGAGAGTATACTCAAAAAGATTTAGCAGAGAAAATGAATACAACACGTCATGAAATAAGCAACTATGAACAAGGAAGGACTGCTGTTCCACTTGATAAATTATATGAAATGGCAGAAGCGTTATCGATTAATATTACAGATCTACTAATAGAGAAAGATGAAGGTAGTACAGTGGAAAATGAGCTGCTTGATTTGATTAAAGAATACAAAGAAATTGAGAGCCAAGAACTACGTAATGCACTAATAAAATCTCTGTTTGAGGGAATACGTATTTGTGAGGAGAAAGTGAGAGAGATAGAAAGGATTAAAGTTGCAAAGGATCTAGTAAAAGGGGGAATTTCTATTGATATTATTTTGCAAGCGGTAGGTTTATCTATTGATATGGTTTTAGATGGATAGCTCGTAAAAAAATTATAGCAATAAAGTTTTTTCTTAAATGGAGGTATATATGTTTATTTCTGCAAGTAATGTTAGTCCTATAAGCTACAAAATAGGGCAAAAAATAGAAGAGTGTAGATTAATGCAAAGGTGTACTCAAGCAGAGTTGGCAAGTAAGATCGGGCTAGCATATCAAGAAGTAAACAGCTATGAACAGGGATATATCGTTATTCCAATTGAAGTACTATATATAATAGCAAGAGTATTATCAGTTGATGCTGTAGATCTATTACCTAAACCAATAACAGTAAGAGAGCATGAAGATGAAGACGAAGAAATACTCTATCTAACAAAAATATACGAGAGTCAAAAGTTAGGCAAAATAGTACCTTCATTAGTCAGGTTTGTTCATATTAGCGAAAAAATTAATCAGGAAGAAGCAAAGTTGGAAATAGCAAAAAATCTAGTAAAAGAAGGAGTTTCAGTTGACATAATTTCCCAAGCAACCGGCTTATCTATTTACGAGTATAATGATACAGAACAAGAAATTTACACTGATTCTATATATTACAGAATAGGGCAAAGAATAAGAGAATGGAGATTGATAAGAAGATATACTCAAAAAGATTTGGCGGATAAAATTGATTTAACGCTCAAGGAAATACACGAATATGAAAAAGGATATACTGCCATCTCATTTGATAAATTATATGAAATAGCAAGAGCATTATCAGTGAATATTAAAGTTCTACTGCCTAAAACAAGAGAAAGCAAAAAGCTATTGAGTTTAATGGATGAGTACAGAGAACAAGAATCATTAGATGCATTAGTCAAATCTCTATCTGAAGATATGAAAAGCGGCAAGGAAAAAGTTAAAAAAGCAGAGAAAATCAAGATTGCAAAAGATCTAGTTAAGGCAGGTATTGCGATTGAGATTATTGTGCGAGCAAGTGGTCTAACTGTTGATGAGTTGAGTGAGTGATGAAGTAACAACTTGAATTCTGGATTAAAAACAGAGGTACTCAGAAATAATATATTAAGATATAAGCAAAAGTAATTGTTTATTTAATAAATCTATTTACCATCTCTGAAAATTTGCTTAGATTTCGCTTGTTCAACAGATACCTCTTCTAGTTTTTCTGGCTCATCTTCAGATCTTACTGCTAATTTGCGTTGTTTGATAACTTTCTTTAACGTCTTCACAGCTATAAAATTAATACTGAAAACACATGCAGAAGTTACCGCTAATGCTGGCAAGGGAGCTAAACTGAATGTTGGTAAAATTGCCACGATTGTAGCAGATGTTAGTAAAAATGCTAGTCTTTTGCTCCCGATTATCTTGTTTTTCTTGGACTTTATGGGGTTTAGGCTTTTTATTTTCCCTTTTAGCTTTTTGAGACCATTTTTGAACATTTTTCCCCTTTTTGAATCCTTCTCTACGTGTTTAGTTTTGAATACTTTTATTTTCCACTTGTTATCTTTTTCGATATTTTCTGCTTTAGAGGTTAATTCAACTTTTTTCTGCCATAGCGTAGGTTTCATCACAATTTCAGGGCTTAGCGGTTTCGGCTTATCGTTAGCTTCTTGAACTTTTTTATGTTTTTTCGGCAAAGCTATATTCTTTAAGCCCTTTTTCGCTTTTTTATATAAGTTCTTTATCTTGCTTGGCATTTTTACGTGAATTAAGATACGATATCGCAGAATTTATCTATTAATTCCTGGTTGTCCTCTATCATTGTATTTGCCTCTTGCTGCAGATATTTAATATTTTTAAATGTAATATTATCCATCTCAGCTGATGCTACTTTCAGTTGCGATTGTATTCGTATATATTTGTCACCTATTACTTGATCAAGCTGATAGTTTATTGCATCTAAACTTGAAGAAAACATCACATTCAGTAGTGGCTTGATCCATCCTATTTTTCCAAATCTCCTTGAATTAGCTATGCTTCTATCTGTTCTACCAGTACCTAGTGATAACAGTATAATCTCATCATTTGGAAACAATTTCTTACCACTTGCATATGCACAAGCCGCAGGATTATTGGCAAACACCCCGCCATCCACTAATACTCTATCTATCTGGTCAATTTTTAGATGTTTTGGTATGAAATAAGTAGGTGCAGCCGTTGCAGCTCTGAGTGCATCTTTCAGCTTAATAGTACCTTCTTTCCAGCTTTTAAAGAAAAATGGGCAATTATTCTGAATGTCGTAACTGGTAAGCAGTACATTATTTAAAGTGTTTTGTAGAGTATCATCACCAAAATATTTGTCCAATACAAATTCAATATTTTTATATGGGTATTGTGCACAGTTAAACCAAGATAATATTGATCGCCTAAAAAATGAAGACTTGAAAATATATGGTCCATACTTTTGGTAAAGCTCAACTAAATCATTGGCTGAATATTGAGGGTTTCCTTGTTTATCTTTTTTACATAATCCTGCTACAACAATTCCACCGGTTGAGGTCCCTGCCATAAGATCAAAGATTTCTGCTACCTTTTTTCTTGATCTTTTTTCTATTTCTGCTAGTATTATGGCTGGTATTATTCCTCTTATGCCTCCGCCGTCAACGGATAAAATATATTTAGTCATTGTGAAATGAAAATTTAGATAAAGATGTTAAGATTTAATTTTCCCGCTTAAGACTTGTAATTTAAACTCATCAAGTTCCTCAGAAAGATTTTTTACCCGTTCTTCCAGACGATATACCGTAACGGTCAATCCGTTGTTCTGCTCTATAAATTTATCATGAATGTGAACCCGTAAATCCAGCTTGGCAAGCCACCAAATTGTTGCTATGGTCTGTATTACCATCGTTACTATTACTGTGATTGGAATCTTTTGATTCTGCATGTTTCTCCTAACTGTGTAATAAAAAACTTTCAACTACTTCTCGTTTCCAGTTACGAAATATTACCGATCAGACTCGTGTTTCTTTTCAGCATTATAGAGCAAGTGTATAATTTCATCGTATGGTTTATCTTTATTATGCCGCGATCTTAGTACAGCTACATCTCTTGGGTTTTTTCCATCTGTGTCTCTAATGTTAGGGTTTGCGCCTTTTTCTAACAAAAATTTAATTATCTCTAGGTTACCTTTGTATGAAGCTGCATGTAATGCTGTCCATCTTTTATATTTTTCTGTGTTTATATCAACTCCTTTTTCTATTAAAAATTTAACAATCTCCAAACATCCTGCACCAGATGCATAATGTAATGCTGTTAATTCGGGAATCTGTGTATTAATATCTAATAGATTATTTGCTGAAAATTTTACAGTCTCTAAGTTACAATTTTCAGATGCAATCCGCAGTATTGTTTTATAATTGTCTGTCGCTTTTGCTTTCGTATAGCAATAGGTAATATACTACTGTTGCTATAAACCACCAAAAGTATAGCTTATTTCTTGCTCATGTTTAACACTTTTCTTAACATTGAATATTTATTTTACTGATTTTCGTTTAACATTTACTGATAGATGCTGATAATGCAGTGCGATAACCTGAACCATCTAACAAATGTTCTGCTCTGTCAATTATCCATTCACCGTCTATATCTTGATGAAATTCTAATAAGCTAAGTTTCGCCTCTGCAAATAGTTCTGGATTACCAGGCATAGTGATATCCAACACTGCATTATTTCGCTTGAGTTGTTTAATTTTAGCATTTGCTGCACTTAGTGCTGATTCTGCATTCGAATAAAGCGTTTGTATAATATAACTTGGACTACCAGAGCCAACTGTTTCTGATATAGTTGCACCTTTTTCATAGCTATGCCATTTTGCAATCACTGAGTTGTACCTGCTTACGGTAAAATGCACTTTCCAATTTATCGTGTCTTGAGGTCTAATAGCTGTTGTTCCTAAAGCTTTTCCAGTTGCCGATTTTGCTTTGCCTTTTGGAATAAAAAGTATATATCCGCCAGCTAGCTTTGCCATTGCTTCACGCTCTGTTGCGATCTTTGTTAACAGACTTATATCACTTTCTTCTATTTGGTTAATATGTGGAATCAACACACTTGCAAATTCTTCTGCAACTCTGCATCCATATCCGTGCTTTTCTGCTATTTCCTTAACCAAGTTACCCAGAGTAATTTGATGCCATTCTTTTGATACTTTCTCCTTTAATGATAGTCTTAAATTTGTTGCATGAGCCTTTATTAGTAAGGTTTTAGGTGGACTCTGCACCGTAATTTCATTAACTGTATATATACCCATAGGTACTACTCCAGTTTCTCTGTAACCCAGAGCGATATTTAATTCATTCGGAACATTTAAGTTTTCATCTCTGTAATCAACATGTACTTCAACTATATCATCTATAGTTCCAGATTCATCGGTAAGGCGTAACGATATAACTCTATCTCTAATTGATTCACATTTATCTATTACAAAATCTGGCTGCATTTATTCCCACACCTTTAATTTTGACTTTTGTACTGTTTTCTGAATAGCAGAAAGCTTTATCTTTAATCCTGCTGGCAAAAAGCTTCCATATTCTGCCAAACCTAAGTTCTCTGCTAGTGCTAATTCCACTACTCCATCCGTAAATCCGTAATGTTTCCAGCAAATCAGATCTAGCATTTCTCCTTCTTTGGTTAAGTAATATATAGTCATCTATAGCTCTTCAAACTCAAACTAAACTCAACTTTTCTTGGTAGTCCATTAGGTAAAAAATACATCTGCTTTTCTTCTAACCTAGTAATTACAAATTGTCCTAAAATATTACCTAAACTATCTACTAAAACATGTGGTTTTTCAGCTTCTTTCATATTCTTTAGTTGATTTAGCCCGTTGAGATTATGCAGATGAATCGTTCCTTCTAAATCTATATTTTCTATATCTTGGCCGATATTTTGTAATAGTGGCGTATTTTCAATACACTCAATCGTGCTCCAACGATTTTCTCTGTTATACTTTAAACTTGTAGGAGCAAATTTATACGGACCAAGAGATAACATCAATAAAATGTCTCTACCGTATCAAATAAAACATCACGTGACTTTTCTCTTATCCTTTTTATTACTTCATCTGCAAGGCTACGGATATCTTGATTTGGCTCTGCTTTAATGCTGATAGTGTAATTATTAGTGATGTTCTGAGTTTTATTTTGTTCTTTATTTTCAAATTTACTCCTTGCAAAGTCAGCAAGTATCTTATCGTTTTCTGTGGACTTTTTCTCCTCAATAAGGCTTTTGCTTCTAAAGCTATTCTGATTTCTATTGGAAAATTCTTTAATTATACTGTTACCTAGCAAAGGATTTCCACTATTGAGAATATTACTCTTTAGGGGAGTATGTACTGCTTTTATTTCAGTAACAATACTTTTTCTTTTTTCAAATTCTTTCAGTGGACTATTTTCAGCAAATATGCTACTAACTGTATCTCCTATCCATGAAAAAGCTTTCCCTATAGGTTTAATGAGTGATTTCCAAAAGCTAGAGAAAAAGTCTTTTACCTTTTGCCAGTTAGTGATAACAAGAGCTGCACCAGTGATAAGACTTGCTATTAAAAGTCCAACTGGGTTACTCATTACAGCGAGCGTTACTGCTCTTAGTCCTGTTATTACTGCAGGAAAAACTGTAGCTGATAAAAATGAAAATGTTGCAATTATTTTTGTCCTTAAACCGAGAACTGTACTTGCTAAAAAAGTAAATCCATAACCTAAGCCCACTACTAAGATTTTCAAACTTATTAAAGCTGCTATAGTTCCCATGATTGCTGTAGTTAAGGTTGGATATTTTTCTGCAAATAAAGCTATGCTCCTAGTTTTTTCTTGTAAAAATTCGGCTATAGATTTTAAAGTAGGCAGCATTACTGAACCCAGATTCATACCAACTTCAGCTATTGAATTTCGAAGAAGTCGTAATTTATTGGCTGTAGTGTCTGCACGATTTTTAAATTCTTTTTGCAGAGAGCTTCCATACTTTTCTGTATTAGCCAATAACTTTATTGCATCTTCGTATTTATTAAAACTTCCAGCTAATAATGCAATATCATCTTGATATTCCTGACCGAAAAGTTTCATAAGGACTGTAGAACGTTCCTGGTTATCCATTTTCTTTAGAGTTTGAAAAAAGTAGAGTAACGCTTCTTCGCCGTTTTCGCTTATTCTTTGTACTATTTCTTCTGCAGTTATTCCCATTTGCTCTAATGCTGCTTTAAAATCCCCTCCTTGTTCTTCAGCAGTCTGAAGTTTACTAAGTAGAGCATTTATAGCAGTTGCAGCTTTTTCAGGTGTTTTACCTAAGCTAATGAAAGCATTTGCTAAACTACTTGTTTTCTCGATATCCAAACCAAACTGCTTTGCAGTACCACCAACTATTGCTAGAGCTTCAACCATATCTCTTGCTTTAGCAGCAGTGTTATCTGATAAGTGGTTGATCACATTACCAACATGTTCCATTCTACTAACATCAATTCCATAAACGTTAGAGAGTTTAGCTATAGAATCACCTGCTTGCTCTGCAGACATATCAAATGCTGTAGACATTTTTGCCACTGTTTCTGTAAACATAAAAAGATCTTCTTTCTTGATACCAAGTTGACCACCGCTTGCAGCTATTTGTGCCAGTTCTGCCGCTGATAATGGTATAGTATGTGACATCTCTTTCAACTTCTTGGCAAATTTAGTTGCTTCATCCGTTCCTTTTTTAAAATCTACCACTTTTGTAACATCAGCCATAGCACTTTCAAAGTCAATCGCAACTTTAACTGGAGCTGCAAGCGTTAGCCCTAGTCCAATAGTCTCTATAATTTGTAACTTAAAATGTGCTTTACTTGCTAAAACATTTTGGTGACTACGTATTGCAGATCCAAGCTTACCATACTTACCTTTTAGTACTTCAATAGAAGAACCAAGTTTATATTGATCACTTACTAATGACTTAATATTTCTTCCACTTTTCCTTACTTCTTCATTGAATGAATGCAAGGCATCTCTCTTTCTTAAGTATGCCTCTTTTGCTTTTGTTGCAGAAAACTTAGCTTTATCAAACTCAGCTTTTAAAGTTTTGCTCGGTTTCTCTATCGCTTTCATTTGTTTAGCTAAAGATTTTACTTGATCTTCAAAGCCCTTCCATGATCTCCTGCTAGTCAAAACATCACTACCCAACTGCTTAAACTTTGATACTGATTTTAAAGATGAATCAAGCTTTCTTATATTCTCACCAAGACGAGTAAGTTGACTACTACTTCCCTTTATTACAGTACTGAAACTGCCATCCAAGATTGCTCCGATTTTTATAGATAACGTTGACATTTCGCTGCTTCATTCCATAGGATAAATTCATTAATTTCCATTTCAAGTAAAGGCTCAATTCCACTACCAATAATAGAACTAAGCGTGATTACTTCTGACCTCAAGTCTTTTGGATAATTGGTGAAAAAAAATCTTTTAATACTTCTTGCACTTTCACATAGTCTGCAATATCTAACTCTTCAATCGCTTCTTTTGCAACTAATGTCAGATTGGCAGTCAAAGTTACTTCCTTACTCAGATCACTACCATTAAGTCTCTCAATAGCTAGATAATCTCTAACTTTTGGACGTCTAATGGTAAGTTCTGAGACAGAAATACCATCAACTGTTATTGGGTTATTAAGTGTTATAGCTTGCATATTTCTCCTTAAAAAGTTAATTAAATAAAAGTCTGCTTGGCTTTTACATAACTAATTTTTTTATTATGATTGTGGTTCTATTACGCTTGTGCTTTATTGAAGTCCATTTTTCTAAATTTTTTCAATAAAAAAGTTAAAATATATTTAATGTCTACGCAGTATCTTTCTAGCCTTCTCGTAAATTGTATCTCTATGTCCTATTGTAACTATGGTTACTTCATATTTTGCAGTGTTGACATGATATATAGTACGGTAATCACCAACCCTTAGTCTTCTGCATCCCTTAAGACTATGGTGTAGCACTTCACCAAGATTAATAGGATCAACTGTAAGCCGCTCTTTTATTGCACTTATAACCCTTGATCTTACTGTTTTCGGAAGACTTGGGAGATCTCTTTCGAGAGCACTGTCTAGGAAGATAATAGTGTATCCCAATCTACGTCCTCACTTTTAGTCTTTTTTGCACCTTCAATATCATACTCATCAGCAACTGCAGATAATAAAATGTCCTCCTCTTCAAGCTCAATTGCTTCCCTGATTAACCTTTCTGCCAGTTCTTGAGCAGGCTGCTTAGTGAGCTTGGCCAGTTCAGCAAGATGCTGTGAAGTTTCTTTGCTAAGAGCTACATTAGTTCCAAGATTTGCCATATACTTTACTAAAATCCACCACTATGATTATTTTATAATGTTTTTCTAAACTTTTCAATAAAAAAAGCGTTCAAAATATATGCTTTATATTTTAGCATTTTTGTTTAATTTTATCAACCATATCAAATCCCTAAAACCGTTTGTAGAAAGGCCATCTGATCAACACCATTTATCTTTCTAATCATATTTTCAGCATCGATTTCTATTAATTCATTACCACCGATAGTAAGTTTATAGTAATGGGCAGCTACAGTGCATTTGAGAGTTGCTTTTTCAGCAGGTTTCCAGTTACCAAAGTCAAATTCTTTAAAAATGCCTCTTAAATTGATTATTACTGCTTCAATATCATTACTTCCACTACCTTGCATTCCACCTCTGAGCGTCAAAGATACCGAATTTCCATTTATCAACCCAAATAGCCGAAAGAGCTCTGTATCGTATTCAGAAAAAGTAAAGTCTGCTTCTAATTTCTCCATGCCCATGTCAATATTTATTGGAATATCCATACCACCAGCTCTATATTCATCTGTTTTTATGGTAAGTTTTGGCAAGGTTATTTCATCTATTTTTCCTGCATAACCCCGGCCATCAACAAATACGTTAAAATTTCTCAGTATTTTCGGTAACACTTTACTTTCTCCTAACTTATTACACTATTATTTACAAGATGAGACCTGAATATTATTTGCTCAGCCGGATATGGCGGTGTAAACTCAAAATCAAAATACACTTTTCCGCTTGCAATATTTGCCGGTGTATTGAGTTCGGGAGTTGCATAACATTTTCCGCTGATAATTGCTCCTTGTGCTTTTAAATTGGCCAAATAAGAATTCACCCCCTCAATCACATCATCTATATAAGTTTTAGTGATATTGCGATCAACTGCCCATAAATGAGCCCTAAGTAAACTATCGTTAATTAAATCTGCAGTTCTTCTCACTGATAAAAAAGCCCATTTTGAGTCATTTGAACATGTTCTATTTCCCCAAAGCCTATAGCCATTTTGATGAATTATCGTTGTTACTTCATTTTCATTCAAGTGGTTTGCTCTACAATTTGTATTACCGAGCGTAAAATCAATAGGCCTGCTTGTGCCAATAATACCGTTTATTTCTTTATTTGAAGGTGAGTGCCAGAAGCCTTGCTCGCTGTCTATCTTAGCTATTAAACCAGCTACAAATGGACTCGATGGCAAGATTTTTTCTTTTCCTTCAATAAATAACTTAATCCATGGGTCAACTACGTAAACTCTTGAGCTGCCTACACTTTTTCTCCATTTTATTGCTTCTTTATCATTGGTATTTGGTCCATCTGCAACAATAATTGCTCTTAATTTTTCTGCTATGGAAATTAAAGCACTCACTACTGAATTTACTCCATCTATTTCAGGTAACTGATGAGTAAACTGAGGTGCAATTAATATTCTTGGCGCAACATGAACTATGCTTTCACTGCTGAGAAATGCCTCAATTCCCTGATATTCTCCGGTTTCTTTATCAACTCCACCGATTATACTTTGAATAGTTTCACTTTCTTTGAGCTTTGGATCGCTGTTTTCACTTTCTTTAACTCGAATAACTACTACTGTTGCACCAATCTGGGAAAATATTCCATTTATTGCAGAAGGTAAACTGCCACTCTTTCCGAGCTTTGCTGCTTCCTTTAAGCTTCCTGCAACTAACACTGGTTTATTTAGCGGAAATTTTTGCTCATCTGCTTCAGGTGCAGTACCAATTACACCTATCACTGATGATTTAGCTGTACGTACTGTCTTTGCTCCTGAGGTTACCTCAATAACATTTACGCCATGTAAAAATTCTTCAGCCATTTCTTTGTATTTTTTTCCTGAAATCATCTAGCAAAGTCTGTAGCTCATTTTCACTTTCGGCTTCTTCAATCTTTCTTTTGGCTAAATCTTCAAGCTCTTCACATTTAATTATTGCTTTTACTGCTTTTTTCACTTTTTCCTCAATTATTCTTGCCATTTCAATAACCGTAATACCACGGACTTTTGCTAAAGGTTCTATAATTTCTTTATCCTTTTCATCTATAGATTCTGGTGCTGCTAGAATGCTTTTTGCGGCTTCCGCTTGAATCTCATAAGATTTAGCTTTTTGGTGAGAATGACCTGCATATTGGTGAGTATGATTATCATAATAGAAACGCATACTATCAAATGCACAAAGCTTCGCATTATCCAGTAACTCCTTTTGTATATCTTCTTTAGTACGCTGAGCAATTTTTCCTCCTTCTGTTAAACAATAGCTTTTTTGCCAATCAAAATCTTCTGGTGCTTCATACCAATCATTTTCAGTTGGCTTACTTTCAAGCGTTGTTGTTTCTACTTGTTTATCATTCTCAAATCTAATGTAGATAGACATTCTTTGTTACCTCCAGAGTTCATAAGTTTCAGATAACCCAGGACATTGCCAAGCTTTTAGCGTTCTCTCTACATCTATTTCAAGCCCCGTGGTTAGAAAATTGCTACGTATGTTATATATTCCCCACTGGATAAATTGACCATAGTTGTATACATAATTTGATGCAAGCATACCTTGACTGACTTGTGTTCTGGAACATAGGTAAGATGATGTGTAAAGTAATATTGCAACTGTTTTTCCTGCTGGAATTTCTACATTGCCAGATCCAGCTAACTTGCTATCAGAACTTGTGTATTGGTAAACATTTTTCCATATTATTCTTGAAATACTTGATTTATTGGTATTATCTGGTGTTCCCACAAATAATCCTGCACCCCCATACTCCGTACTTGAGTACGATGATCCAACAAATTCTATTGTTTTATTTATGTTCACATTGGTTGTATTTTTTACAAATACTACTCCAAGTGCAGCATATGGGTAATAGTATATCTCATCATAACTACCAGAAAAACTATTTGTGCATAACTCTCCGTAAATAAATGTTCCTTTATTTCCCTCTATAAAATAGAGTTGTCTTGGCCGATAAAAACTAACGTAATCTGTATCGTATGTATGGCTACCTGCTAGTAGTTGCAGCATATAGTCTGTTTTTGTTATATCACTGCTCCACTTTCCAAGCTCTGTTGTAAAAGTTCCGTGGCCAAAGTAATTATTTTTTCTGCCAAGTACACCAAACAAGAAAGGTAATGACCCTGGTTCAACCATATTCCTCTTTTTCACTTCTCTCATAATTGATGAACTGCTAGGCACATCATTGATGGAGTTAAATTTGGTTGTCAGTGTTTTTAGTTGGTCTTCCCTGGTTTTTATTTCCTTCATGATCGATGAACCACCTGGCACATCATTAACAGCACGAAAGTTATCCACTAAACCTTTAAGACCATCTTTATGATCATTGCCAACACTATTTATTGCCGCAATATTGGTATTTTTACGAGTATCAAGTAGCGATATATGTGAATCTGATGATGCTTTTAAAGTGTTTAAGGAACTATCCCTAAGCTTGTTGATTTCACTTACAGATTCTGTTTTTGCTACAGTTATCGCCGATATAGAGCTTGCTTTATTGCTGTTTATGTCACTTAAGTGTTTTTTTGCACTATCAAGAAGTTCTTTTAGCTTACCATCTGTCATCTGTACAATTTCAGAAACCGAACTTTTGTCGACTATCAATTCCAATGCTTTAGCAAGATATGCTAATTGATCTGGTGTACTATTTGCTGCTAAATCCTTAAGCCTTCCTTGTAGTACATCAATTATTTCTTTTATTGTGGTCATTTGCACAACGTTGGAAATAGTTTTTTTATCTATTATTAATTCCAGCGATTTTGCAAGATATGCCAGTTGATCAGGTGTGCTGTTTGCTGCTAAATCCTTTATCCTTTGATGTAACGCTTCTATTGCTTCTTTCATTCCCAAAAATTCAAAAAAGTTTCAAATCTAAATCGTTTAAAATTATTTTTTAGTTGATTATGCTCATCTTCTCTTTCGGTAATATCTTCATCTATTTTCTCAATTGTGGTACGGATACGAACAACATCTTGCACAGCAATGTTTTCTGGATGAGGCAGTGGATACCCTCTGCTTGTTTTATCATCTGACATTCTGCTAAGTGATAATGATTCGTAGATTTTTGACTTTAGGGCGATAAACAACCGTTCCACTAAGTACTAACTTTACCCTCGTCTCATTACCATTAAAGTTTGTTAGCACATGAGTTCTTTCCACCCAGTTGTCTCCAATAGGTTTTCCTACTGTTAAATCTACTAATTGCCATTCTCCCACGTTTTTCTCTACATAAGTTTTAACATCTGCAGTGCCAGGTATCAGCGCATCATATGTTATGGTAATCTTAGTGTTAGCTCCTGCTGTAATGCTCCTAGTTACATAATCTCCTTTTTCCCCTATATTACCCATAACTAGCTGTAACCCAGGATATAGCACTGGACTTTTTTCTCGCCCTCCTTTTAGGCTTGCTTTTACCGTTAATTCCCCACTTATTCTTTCACGCAGTGCAAGTGGCAAATTATCAGACAGAAAGTTTTCTTTTCCTTCTTCGTCTGTTAAAATAAATTCTACATTGGTATCAAATGCTACTTTTTCGACGTTCGTTAAAACAATTAAATCTGAAGTATTGTTTGCAGTAACTTTACCAAGATCAATAACGTGAGAACTTTCGCTAAATTTTGCTGCTAATAGCCGAAACGTTAAATCTAAATTCTGATGCGGTGTCCACGTACTTGCATTGCTAGATGACAGTAATACTCCTACTTGATATGGCTGACTTGTTACCCAACGGCTATTTACTGCATCATATTTGCCAAGTTCTGCTACTTTGACCGCATTTTCCCCGTCATCGGTAAGTAAAACTATTGCATATTCCTGCCCAGCATGACAAAACACTGGCGACCAAGTAATACGTGTTGCTGTGCCATCTATCTTTATATCTTTTGGCTCAATATAGCTTTCAGCAATGACAGTCTGCGAGGGCATTCCCACTGCTGTTTCTCTAATCTGCACAACAACACGTTTTTTGCCTTTATTTATAAACCATAGCTCCACGCCTCCTATGTGTCTGCTCTCATTTAGCGTAAATGTTTGGGCTAAAGGATCAACTCGTCTTGCTGCGATCACTCTTCTTCTTTCTTCTATGGTAATAGTTTTTTTACCAGTATACGTTGTTTCTCCATAGCTTCCTTTATCCCCGTAAAACTGTACTAATTTAGTACCTGCTGGAATATTTGCTGGGATTTTTATTTTTCCACTTATTTGTCCTTGATTTTCCACTTTTTTTCTTTTTATTTTTACATAGGTTGGATAATGATGCCGTCAAATTTTACTTCTTTAAGCCTTTCACCTAGCTCAAAACCTTCAATTTCAAAATCTTGTACTGCTTCTCTCATAAATTCAGCTTCGTATGAAGTACTTGACAGCAATTCTGTTGTTTCTTTAACATTAAATACTCTGGTTACTGGACTTTTCCAATTAGTGGTAACCTCTGTCCAGTGGTCAATGTTTTTATTTAGAGTAATTTGTGCCGGGACTGGATCAAAAGCTTGATATGGATTAATCTTTTCTCCTTTAGTCTGTAAAAGCTGCTCCAGTACCGGTTCAAGTTCATATGGCAAAAGATATCTTTCCCCACCTTTTTCAATATCTGCAACTTCTACATCTATTGGCAGAACTAGCTCTCTATTTACTATTGCTGCAGACTGCGAAATTCCTTGATCGCGCATATCATCATCAAAGAACGGATCTACAAATACCCCTTTTTTTGTGGTAGGCTCTCTTGAATTTGCATCACTGCGTAAACGCTCCTCTGCAACTAATGCATAAAGATCATTTATTCCTTTTTTCATTGCTTCAAGTTCATTCATCGGTACAGCATGAACAGCATTATTCATTACTTTCACCCCTTCTTTTTCCCCATCTTTCCACGTCTGATGAATGTAGCAGAGTAAAAGTTGTCCGCTAGGTGCTTTTGGCATTGATGGTTTCCAAGGGTGGGCAATTCCTTTTATTCTCCTTACTACCCCTTTGCTATCTATAGTAATTAAATCAAAGCGTGGCATCTTCCAGGTGTAATCAATCAGAACCAAGCTGTTATCAACTGCTCCCCTTACTTTACATCCCTCTTCATTTATATCTTCAGGGCTTACATGAGTGCGACAGCGATAGGTTATCGAGTAACTACTTCCAGGAGCTGGTTCTTTGCCGGGTAATGACCAATCAACGTTTCCTGCGTTTAACTTATAGTCTATACTGTTTTCATAAATAACATCACCTTGTTTAATTTGAATAATCTCAAGTACCGCAGAGTCAGGTATCGGATCAATAGCTCCAGAGTATGAACCGTGAGTAACGGTAACTGTTTTTTGAACAGTGATATCAACCTTTTTGATTTCGCTGATTGGAAAATCATTAACCTTCAGTTCCATTACTCTTTCGCTGTTTGGCTGAAAAGTATGGGGTTCTGATTCAACTGATTTTATATCTGGATCTTCATCAAAAGAAACACGAATACTGTGAGGCAACTCAATTTCATAACCATCAACATGAGCTTTGCCCTCATTAATCACAAAAATTTCTTTTTTACCCTTTTTTACCCCTTCTTCTCCCTTTTCTTCTTTGTGGAGGAACATCACTTCTAGCCCATTTACGACGTAGGAACCATTTGCCTCCTTGTCATAACGAGCAAGCGCTGTGGTTACTATGTTTGCTTGTGGTGGCGGTGAATGCTCTATTAATACTCCGTTTTCAATGTTGTAAATTGGATAAAATTCTCCATCAGTAGAAAAAGTGGGAGAAACATTCTCTGCTTGATAACCCCAAATGGTGGAAACTTTAAGTCTTGCTGCCCCTACTTCTTGATAATTACGTGTACCAACGGCAGGATCACGAAGATTCTCATCCTCAAGTTCTGTAATAGTGGATAGGGCGAAAAAAACACCGATGCGAACTGTGGTATTCAGTGGAATAATAAATCTTTTTCCCCCTACTTTTCTCACCGCTCCACGAAGATAGATTTTTCCCGATTCAAGTGTGACTTCGCCGGTTTCCCCATCTATGATACAGTTGCTTCCTGTTATAACATCACCATCACGAAATATCGCATCTCCTATGCCTTTGAGCTTGAAAAGAGCATACTCTTGAGTCTCGTTTAATTCTGCTGACTGTAAACCCCTTCCTGCCAGGAATAAGCTTTTTTCGTACTCTTTGTCAGGATCAAAGCGATTGTAATAGCCGTTTAAACTCATGTTACTTCCAATTGACTTCAGCCTTATAAGGGATTATCACCGTAATCTCCTCTATTTTATTCGCATTAGTTGCTTTAATGACCCAATCATTCTCCAGCTCAGTTACAGTTACTTTATGAGTATCCTTATCCCAAACATTATTACCCAGTTTTATATTTACCTCACTCCCATCTGCTATTTTTGGTACGAGATAAACACCGTTATAACTTAAATCAATTTCTGGATTTTTAATTCGAGTCGAAAAAGAAGGTTTAAACTTAAACTCTCCTGATTGTTTAAATCTTTGCCACTTTTCTTGATCTACCTCACTTAACTTCACTGCCAACATGTCATAATAGTATTTTAGCTTCGGCAGAGCTTTTACTTTGTTACTTAACTCTTTTCCTCCGTTAAATGCAGTATAATCAAGATGTATAATCACATCAGAAACTTTTTCAGTATTTTGTAGCTCTAAAATCCAATCAGATACCGCCCCTGTACCTTCAAATGGTAGATAACGTTCATCATTGAAGTTTAATTCGAATAATCCACTATCTTCTTGGTTTCCTTTTGATATTGCTATCTGCTGATTTGTATTACAGTTTACTCTTAATGATTGATTATCACTGAGTTCATTATTTTCATCGAGTAATGACCTTATTGCCTCAATCTCAGGTTTCAGTACTACTCTGTTGGCTGTTTGTTGCAATGTAGCATGAATATCCTGATAAGGAGCAACTTCTGCTTTAATAGTAATTCTTATACTTTTAATCTTACGACAATAATGACCTGGAAAATCAAGATCAAACATTTTTTCTGTTAATGCAAACTTACAGCTTCCTTGAGTTTTTAACTCATTGATTGCAATAGGACTTAGAGGTATTGTTTTAGTAATCTCCAGAGCTCTTTCATTATTATCAAGATACTCTTTGGCCATTTGCTCAAGAGCAAACTTCAAGCTATGACCTGCAAGTAATCCTTCTTTTAAGCTGTTCCAAGAGCTTGCTGTAACAAATACTCTATCGTTATTCAACTCATACTGATAAGTTTTTTCCACCTGTTTTACCATCTCTAAAGCCATCTTATAAGCTTGGAAATATATTATTGCTATTTGCCCTTTCATCCAGTCATAGAGCTCTTTACTTGTAAACTTACTTTCAAAGAATTCCCTTTTTTCCTGGTTTTGCTTGATTGACTCTTTATGTACTTTTAATTCTTGCTCAGCAATGGTTTGATTAATTTGATTTGCCTCTATTGTGTGGTTGATCTGCTTCACATCACAGGCAGCTAATTTTTTCTGTAGATCCCAATCTTCAGCACGTCTTTGATAACTTGCTATGATATTGGATAATTCTGCACCTTCTTTCTTAATATCTGCTAGAGTAGTCAGAAAATCTGCTCCTGTTTGTGTAGAAAAGCCAGGTTTAGCACCACCAAAAGAAAAACCAAATACTGTAGGTATCCAATGTGCTAATGCTGCAGCTCCAAATATACCACAAGCTCCAAGTCTTGTTGAAGTTGCTTCAGAATATGATAAGATTCCTTTCACTTCATGGTATGAACGTCCAGCATTGATTAAACTTTCATAATGCGATTCACGCTCCTCAGCATTATTTAAACTTGCACTCAGTGCATCTTTTTCTTTCTTTAAGGCTTCTATGGTCTTTTCTTTAACCGATGAGATTAAATTACTGATTATTCCTTCTTGTTTGTTGTAAAGAATAGTCAGTGACTCAGCGTCTCTCTTTTCCAGAACATCAAGTAATTCTGAGCCAAATTCTATCACCGTTTCAACTATCGATTTTGCATAACTTACCATTTTACTGAAGCGATAATGTGGTATTAGCTTCACCTCTGGTAGTGCTAGAGAATAACTGCCAGTTGCTGCTGCTAATTGCTTAGGATTAAGTGGTGGTTGAAATAAAGGTAATACTGCTTTTTTTCCTCTAACATCTAAACAATGTCTTATTTTATATAAGCGATCTTCAACTTTATCCCATAGACCAATAAAGCTCTTATTTTCAGGTGTGCAGAAGTAATTGCTGTATTTGATAAGATCATGAGCTTCATCAGATTGAACTGCGAGTTGTGAACCAGCTGGTAGTTCTGTTTCCATTTTCAATAAATCATGGTCTTTTAATTCACTGAAGGATTGAGGTTGAACTGAAAAATTTCCTTTTTTAATAGGTTTTGGGCCAAGTAAATCCCAAGCTCTGATATACAGCATCGTAGCTTGATTTAATGCTTCCCAAGATCCCTTAGCAAAGAGCATATCTCCCCAATCAATGAGGTTATCTATGTAGGAGATGATGATATACTTTTCAAATGCAGTGGTACGTTGTTTTGCAATGGTGTATGGGTCAAATGGATCAATTGCCAGTTCTTCAGCAGTTTGAGTATCATTTATCGACTCAACGATATTATCACTGTTATGCTTTTCAAAAGGCAAAAACTGCCATTCTTTATTATTATTGGTAGGGTTAAAGATATATTGATACCATTTCCTTGCTGTAGCAAAGTCCTGTTCTTTGTGCAAGTGCCAAGCAACCAGCATTGGAATATGGAAAAATATTTCCCATAGATAAAGGCCATAAGCGCCACTGAAGTCCAAAGTATCACTTGGACGATGAGAGATACTATCTGTTGGATTAAATCTTGAAAATGGAAGTTGTTCTATTTTCTGTGACTTTAGAGTTAAAATACTTTTTGGCCCACCAGCATAAGCTTTTTGACGTAAATGGCGAACATTGCCGGTGATGTTTAACCTCGTAAAAGAGAATTTTATATCTTGAAAGTTAGATTTTTGGCTTTTACCATCATATTCAAACTCAAGCTTATTTTCACTTTTGTTTATCTTGTAAGTTGATTTCTCACTAATTGCAGGTAGATCGTAATCTTTAGGTAAAAGCAAGAAAGACTCACGAATATTTTCACGCTCGAGGTTACCTTCAACGATGAACCAACCAGGTTTATTGATTACTTGCTGGGATAAGGACTTTTTAAAATTACTTAGCAATGTTAACCACTTTTTATCATCATCTTTATGTAGAAGTTCAGCATTATCCTTTTTATTAGTAACGTTAGTTTCAAAGATATTTTTAGTTTTCCCTAAATGAAGTTTATCATCACGGTTAATTACATCATAAGAAGGGTATGAAATGCTTATTTGTATTTCTTGTTTAAATACGTTATTATTTTCATCAGTACCGAAAAATGATACTTTATCACCTCGAATGATAGGGCAGGCATCGCTTTTAATATTTGAAGTTATGGTTGTCCAATAATCAGCCTCATTGTTGTAAACATATACTTTTTCACAATACTTACCATCTAATTTGCTACGAAAGAAAATAACGTTATCGCCAACTACTGCAACTTTGTCTTTACCTAGTTCTCCACTTAAGGTGTGTGAAGTCCATTTTTTATTTTCATCAACTTCATCGTCATTATAGATATCTACCTGCGAAGAGTATATAAAATTACCATTTCTCAAACCTTTATTTCCTCCAAGGAAAATAGCCTTTTTGCCAATTACTGCTACTGCTGCAAAAGCCCTCGCTTCACTAGCAGCATGTACTGTTCATTCTCCAGTTTCATCATCATAAATATCTATCTGTGAGGATTTGTAACCTCCAAAGAAAATAGCTCTCTTATCTACTACTGCTACCGATATCCATTTCCGTGCTTCACTAGTGGTGTGAGTAGTCCAACTTCCTGTTTCACTGTCATAAATATCTATTTTTGAAGAATTATCTATAGTTTTTATATCTCCAAAAAAAATAGCTTTTTTGCCGACTACACCTACTCTTGCACTATACCTTCCTTCACTAGCAGTATGAGTAGTCCAACTTCCTGTTTCACTATCATAGATATCTACTTGCGAAGAACATATTACATGATTACTACTATCATAACCTTTATTTCCTGCGAAAAAAATAGCTTTCTTTCCTACTACCGCTACTGTTACACTCATTCTTGCTTCACTAGTAGTGCATGTTGTCCAACTTCTTGTTTCATCGTCATAAATATCTATTCGTGCTGAGCATTCACCATTAATCTTCTTACCTCCAAAGAAAACGGCTTTGTGATTTACTACTGCCACTGCTACATCCCACCGTCCTTCACTAGCAGTATGAGTAGTCCAGCTTCCTGTTTCACTGTCATAAATATCTATTTTTGAGGAAAATAGCTCCTTTGAGAACCGATTATTTGTAGTACCCCCAAAGAAAATAGCTTTGTTGCTTACTATTCCTACTGTTGGTTGATATCGTGCTTCGCTAGAAGTATGAGTTGTCCAATTTCCTGTGTTATCATCGTAAACATTTACTTGTGAAAAGTATTGATAATTTGGATAATTGCCACTCCTGCCACCAAAAAAAATGACCTTATTGCCAACTCCTGTAATCGTTATACTCTTTCGATTAAGGAAACTTTTGTTTAGGTCGATAATACGATATTTATAAGGAAGATTATTAATAAACTTTCCTTTCTGATTCTTACTAGCAACTAAATCTTCATCAAGAGTAAATAGATTAGATAAACTTACACTATCAAACTTTGTTTTGCCGATAACAATTACTATCCGTTTTTCTTTTCCGTTCTCTTCTTGAAGGTAAAAAGCTGCCACTTTCTTCCAGTATAATTTTTTTGCTTCATCAACTGGATCTATTTTAATATCACTTGCAAGCTTCTGTGGTGCTGTCCAACTGCCACTTGGTTTTTGAAATATGTAATTAATCGTTGCATCGATTCTTTTTTCGTTATTTTCACTTTTTTCAATTTGTTGCACCCAAAATATAAATAATCTGTTGAATGCATGTATTGGGGTTATTGTTTCAACTGGAATCGATGCCTCTATTTTCTCCCACGCAGTCCAGTAAAGTATATTTTGATTTTTCTGATCAAATACTGCTGCGCGGTAATAATAATCGTATGGTTGCGCAAGAGTTCTGCCAATAACGTACAGTGTGTTTTTTCCTTCTACTTTTTCATAACAACTATCAACTATTTTTAAACTAGTTACTTGTTCAAAATCTTCAAAATACTTCATGTATGCATCACTTACTCCTTCGTCGGTGATATTTCCTTGCATGAGCGTGTTTTGTAGTTTCTTATACTCTGGAGTAACAATTTTACGTAATGTTGGATTTAAGTAGTTTTCTGGATATAATTTTATCTTATTGCTTGCTTCCCATTCACGATAACTGGACAGCCATTTCCATTCTTCTTCCGTCAGGCCTTTAATCTCCACATCCTTATCTTTATCTTTTTCTATCTTCATCATAGCGCGATGAATGTATAGCTGAACACTATTTAGTGCTGCTTTAATCGGCGAAATCTTTGAACATTCACTCATTTCAACATCGATCAACAAAAATCCATAAAGATCTCTCATGTTTTTCAGACCTGGATTAGTATGTATCATGTACCTTGCTAGAATATCTCGCTTTTCTCTTGCTAAATATCCTTCGTCTTTTTCAGTGATCAGTTCTAAATCTTTTTCAGTATCGGTATATTTTTTCCATCCTTCACTTGCTTTTAAATTGTATAAATCCTGAAGCTTCAGTAGAACTTTGACATTGATTTCAGCTATATCCATGAGAGACTTAATCTTCATTAAAGAATTCACCGAATCTTGCTTGCCAAAATATTGCTTAAATATTTCGACTTTTTTAATAGCTTCGAGTGTATCTTTACTCCAACCAGTAAGCTGAACCATTTTCTCCGTTACTTTATCACTGCTGTAGTCATTGCCAAATAACCAGTTAATGTATTCAGGTAGTGTAGAATATGATGCTTTAAGTGTTTTATAGTTTAACAGAGTCCGAATCTGCTCAATTGACCATTTTCCCTCTACTCCATAGACACTTTTGTAACTTGTAATACCCTCTACTTCAAACTTTAGCGTTGTAAATACATCTATGTTATGAATGAGCTTTTCTAAAAATCCTTTGTCTGAAAATGACTGTGGTTTATTGGGATCAACAGTAAATGCATAAATAGCATCGAGTATTTCAGGTTGAATGTTGCCTACACACTTATATACTTCGTTATAGAAACTCTGCGAATCTTTTACTTCTTTTGTTGATTCATATAATTGTTTCGCAAGTTGCTTACTTGAAGCAGGATCAATCAATCTGCGTATTTGCTCTGTCGTAATTGCATGTTTTGTGAGCCAATCATTAAATTCAACCACATTTTCCAGATTTATTCCTTCTACGCTTAATTGTAATAAGAGCTCTGCTATTGGTATGTTTACTAATCTTGCAAGCAGAACTTGTTTATATACTTTTAAAATTTTTTCTCCGAATACCTCTTGATCATTGTGGTAGTTAATCAAAGCAGTTAATTCATTACTGTTTACTTCTAAAATATTTTGCAATGCGCTATAATTACTTGCTGTAGCAGCTAGATCTTTGAGGCTTTTTTGACTTAAAAGTGCTTTAAATTCTGGTAGACTGTCAATTTTACTTGATACACTCTCTGGTAAACTATCAGCATACAATGCAAATATCTTAGCTAAAGGTTGCTTAAATCTTTCTTGTAGATTTTTAATCTTTGCTATTTTTTTCTGATCAATTTTACTCCCATTTAGTGCTTGAGTTAATTCAGCAAATGACCAATTAAGTTTGTTTGCTAAACGAATGAAGCGATGTAGAAAGCTCAGTGCTTGATTATCAAGATTATTTATAGTTTGTTCTGTAATAGTAAGTTTTTTTGCACCTTTATAGCTATCAAGTAATGGTTGAAGCTTATCATGCTCTATACCTGTTTGTGCAATGAATTTATCAACATTTTTCAATTGATCTATTTTTCCATCTTTTATTCCATATACCTCTTTTAAATAAGCTTCTGTTTCATTATCAGACGTAATTACTTCATATTCCTCCGGAGAAAGACTCAAAAATTCTGCATCAGTGTCAGCATTTTCAATCAGTATTTTATATATCTCTGCTAAGCTTGTCTTATGCTTCTTAAGGTAAGCACGTATACTCATTAGCGGAAAATTTGCTGGAAGATTAAAAGGATATTTGGCAGTTGCAAGCTTACATAGGACATCATCTTCTTTAAGCGTAAGTTTTAGATTTTTCTCCATTATTTCATTGACAATTTCAAGATATAGCTTTTCCTTGTTGGTATTGTCACAATCGAGTTTAATATCGTAGAGATCAGGACGACGTTTTTTAAGTAATTTAGGTGGCTGCTCATATTTATCAACTATTTCCAATAATTTAACCAGATAAGCTGCAGGACTAAGTACCGATTGGCAACTTTCACATTGATTGTAATCGTCGGTATTAAAGATTTTTGGTATTTGCATTTTTTCTCCTGTAAATTTTAATGTATGTTACAACAACGTTGAGCTCGATAATGAGGCTCAGAGATGTTCCTAGCGTTTGCCATGTAAATTGAGATAAACTTTTTCCTGGCCACAGCTTTTTGATAGATATCCCGTGCTGTGCTTTCTAAAAATATATCTTTTACCGCTTCGACAAATCTATCTTCGAATAAGTCGGTAATTTTAAATGCTGAGTCGTATAAGAAGTTTTCATTATCTTTAAAACTAAGCAGCTGCTTTGCAGTTAAATCATCAAGTCCCATCTTCTGAAGACGGACAATAGCATCATTTATCATTTTTTTCTCCCTTTAAGTTTTTTAAAATGTGACAACAAAGGAAAAAGTTTCCCGAGTTGCTGCAGTTCGAATAAGTGGTACCGTATGTTCAAGTACCAACAAAATTCCTGAATCTTCAATGTCTTTTGGCTCAAAATATCTCTGTCCTGTAGGTAATCCTTTTTTTACTTTAGTACCAACCATAACCCCAAGTTCCCTGATAACTTGATTTGCTGCGTCCGTGAAATCGAAAGTAAATTTAAGATAGAGATTATTAGTTGGTACATTTGAGGGCCTAAACCTTCCGGAGGGAGTAACAAGCTCTCCATTCTCATCACCTGTGCAGAAGAGCACTTCGTTCGCAGTACGTCTGCCAAGCTCATTGAGCAGTTTTTCAGAAGTTATCAGCTCTGGTGGTGTGCTTTCACTATATTCTACAGTAACTGCACTATTTGCCCTGATAGAGCTATTTTCCGTACGTTTTATTACACCACTACTGCTATCAACTATATAATCTATACTTGACTGATAAGTTGTTTGTCCTGTAAAAACCCTTACATCTTTAATAGTGTGGTGATCTAGAGCTATTTCACCCTCAACAAAAACTTTTTCGACCTGATGGCTACTTCCAGAGCTTGAATCACCTGTTCCCCAAGCAAGATGTATAACTTGCTCTTTTATGCTGGCTGCTATTGCTGCTCTTCCTGATTGTGTAAGAATTGACACCTGTGATGAGTTTGAAAGGCTTATATAATATATATTCAGGATTTGGAAAATTTTTGTCCAAAAAAAATGAATTTTTGCCTAATTTTTTGTTGCAGTATTATTTAAAAATCGAACTGTATTATTCTCGAAAAAAAACAATAGAATATCAATAGGTTAAAAATTGCATCTGTATTATTTATTTTTGCTCCTGTCCTACAAAGTGCACCTATAAGTTCTCATCCTTAAAGCATTAATTGTTTTAGGGAAAAGTTATGAAACTAAAAACTGCCATAGTTGTTCAAAATATACGGTATCAAGCTAAGAGATTAAAACTTTTTGAATGCTTTGCTCATGAAACTCATGAAGATCTTGAGCAAGAACTTTTCTGTGAAATTTGGACTTATCTTGATAGATATGATGAAAGTAAAGGTAGCTTTAACACTTTTGTAGCAAGATTAACTGAACGTCGTGCCAATAACTTATTGGAGAAACAACTATGTATTAAACGCAACATTAATAACTACGTCAATATTGAGAAAACAGAAGCTTTTGAAGATGAAGTAGCAAAACGTACTGATGTAGATTACATGATTTCAACGCTACCAAGAAAGATGCAAAAGATATGCGAACAACTCAAGTACTTTAACTTATATGAAGTTGCTAAGATGAACAACATATCAAGAACTACTTTAAATACTATGGTAAGAAAAATACGTATAAAACTCTCTTCCATCTACTACAAGAGCAAAAAGAAAAATTGAACATAAATTCTACCTTTCCTGAATATATAACATATACCATTGAGGTGAATAAATGACTTTTAAAATTTTAAACAATAATGAAAGATTGAAAACAACTACAGGCATAAAAGTAGTAATTTTTGGTCCTTACGGTATTGGTAAAACCAGCCTCTTAAAGACTATAAGTGAACCAACACTATGTCTTGACTTTGAAGCAGGTCTGCTTGCTGTTCAAGATTGGCAGGGAGATTCAATTAGTGTTCGTACTTGGAATCAAGCTCGGGATATTGCCTGCCTAATTGGTGGTCCAAACCCTGCGCTGAAATCTGACCAAGCATACAGTCAAAAACACCATGAACATGTATCTGGCAAGTATAAAGATCTTCTTTCTGAGACTTCTAAATACCGATGCATCTTTGTAGATAGTATAACCGTTGCTTCACGTTTATGTCTTTTATGGGCAAGGATGCAACCTGAGTGTTTTTCTGATAGATCGGGAAAAGAAGACAAAAGAGCTGCTTATGGGTTACTTGCTCAAGAGATGATGGCTTGGCTCAATCAGTTTCAACATATCAGAGATAAAGACATCATCATAGTTGGCACATTAGGTCAATATCTCGATGACTGCAATCGTCCAACTTGGCTACCTCAATGTGAAGGAGCTAAAACTGCTAGTGAGATTCCAGGTATTGTTGATGAGGTAATCAGCATGGTTGGAATTAAGAAAGATAATGGCACAGAAGTACGTTCATTTATCTGTCAGACTATTAATACTTGGGGATACCCAGCTAAAGATCGAAGTGGCTGCCTGAATATGGTTGAAGAACCACATTTGGGTAAATTACTTGCGAAAATTAAAGCCAAAACTTTGGCTCCTATTGCTTAATTAAAAATTGGAGAATAATTATTATGGAACAAAGCTTTTTCAATATCGGTCAAAAAATTCCCTTTTTCAGTGTGAAAGAATATTTGAATGATCAATCGCCAATACCAGAAGATATAATCGCACCAAGGATTCTAACTAAAAGAGGTCTATTGGTACTGGGTGGCCCACCTAAGATTGGCAAGAGTGATTTTCTTATTTCCTGGTTGATTCACATGGCTGCCGGAGTTTCATTTCTCAGTATGACTCCTAGTCGTCCTATGAAAATTTTCTACATGCAAACTGAAATTGAGTATGAATACATGAAAGAGCGTTTACAGCAACTGACATTCGACCAAGAACTTTTGGATATAGCTGCCAATAACTTAATTATCACGCCAAGAGTGCAATTATCTTTCAGCAGTGAAGAAATAGATGAGATCAAAAGCACCGTTAAAGAGCGTTTCAAACCTGATATTATTGCAATTGATCCTCTTCGTAACATTTTTAACTCAAGTGAATATGGTAATGAAAATGACAACAGCGCTATGCTATTCTTTTTGCAAAAAACGCTTGAAAGACTGAGGAACATTATTAATCCAGATGCAGGTATAATCCTTACCCACCACACAAAAAAACTATCCAAAAAGATGCTGGAAGAAGATCCATTTCAAGGCCTAAGCGGTGCTGGATCTTTACGTGGATTTTATAGCACTGGCATGGTGATGTTTGCTCATGATGAAGAAAGCACTACCCGTCAAATAGTGTTTGAGCTGCGAAATGGTGAACGTGTGGCAAGCAAGCTTGTCGATAAGATAAATGGTCGTTGGAAACTTGTAGACCAATGGAGTTGATTCTTTTTTTTACTTAATTTATAGGGAACAATATGCTAACAGATTTTTTAACTGATTTTAATACTGCAAAATTACAGAGTAATTTAATACCAAAAGGTACAATAGTCAAGGTAAAAATGGCAATTAAACCAGGAGGTTATGAAAATTGGTTCACGAAAAGCTACACTACTGGCAGCATCTATTTAAACGTTGAATTTACTGTCACTGAAGGTCCATATGCAAAACGCAAGATTTTTCAAGTAATTGGTATTAAAAGTGGCAAAGCAAGAGTTGAAGGAGAAGATACTTGGGGAGAATCTGGTCGTTCTATGCTTAGAAGTATTTTGGAGTCAGCACGGAACATTCATTCAAATGACACTTCAGAAAAAGCAGCTATTGCTAGAAAAGTCAACTCTATAGCTGACTTTAACGGGGTAGAGTTTACTGCAAAAGTTGGCATTGAAGCTGATCGGTATGGAGAAAAGAACAAGATTGCTACGGTTATTACTCCAGAACAATCTGAAGTTGATTGGTTGCCATTTTGAAGTACGACGAAGAGAAGCTCTGGATTGCTGTAATTGAGAGAGCTATCAAAGATGCAGCAGGAAAAAATCTAGAGCTAAAGAAAGAAGCAATTAAATGGTTTGATTCAGAGTCTTTTGAAACTGTTTGTGAGCTAGCTAATCTCAGCTCTAAACGTATGAAAAGTATGTATGGGGGTTTTATGCAGAGAAAGGAAATAAAAGGATTATTGATTGATAATATTAAGGAGTGTGTACCTTACCTAATTCCAAACGGTAATTTTTATCGAGAGAGGACTTATGTTGGCAACTGTGACGGGGATATGATTACAGTTAAAATAGTGGGTAAAGAAGCTGGAAATTGGCATAATTTTACTAAAGGAATTAGTGGTGATATCATTGATCTTTGGACTTTAGTGAAAGGTGATATAAATTCCGCTAAGAAGTGGTTAAATACTAAAGAAAACACAACAAAACATAAAATTACATCGTTTTCAGCAAGGCATTACTTGAATGATAAATCACCAATGCCAAAAGATATAATAGGCCCAAGAATTCTAACTCCAAGTGGTCTTTTGGTCATAGGTGGAACTCCAAAAATAGGAAAAAGTAATTTTCTACTTTCCATGTTAGTACATTTAGCTGCTGGAGTATCATTTCTTGGTATGAAGCCTGCAAAGCCACTTAAGATATTCTATCTACAGAATGAAATGGAATATGATTACATAAGAGAGCGCTTACAGAAGCTAAGAATCAGCAAGAAAATCCTTGATGAAGGAACAGAAAACTTAGTTATTACTAAAAAAGTACAGTTAACTTTGAATGTGGAAAAAATAAAGGAAATTATGTCGGAAAATCTCGATGTAAAAACAGTTGATCTTATAGTAATAGACTCTGTTTTTGATTATAGGAGTATGATCTCTTTTCTGCAAAATAGTATTGATGAACTACGCTCTATAACTAATCCTACGGCTGGAGTAATAGTTACACATTACACAAAAAAAGTGTCAACAACCACGTTAAAAAAGAATCCATTTCAAGCATTGAGTGGTGCTAATGTTTTAAGAAGTTTATATACATCTGGAGTAATGATATTTAGGCCAGAAAGGAATACTCTGCAATTGATGTACGAACTTAAAAACGGCAAACCAATACCAACAAAATTCATAAACATGGTTAACGGACGCTGGATAGCCACAGCTTAACCAAATTTCTAAACTTTAAATATATTGGAGATTTTATGGGTATCTATTGTGATTTTAATACTGCAGCTCCACGAAAAAATGCACCGTTAGTAGAAAAAGAACAACTTAAAGCTCAGCTTCTGTTAAATATCAGATCATGCCTTTCATATCTATTACCAAGAGGAACTTTTCGTGGTGATAAGTTTTATGTAGGCAATGTACAAGGTGATAAAGGAAAGAGTCTAGTAGTAGAATTAAGTGGTAGTGAAGCTGGCCTATGGCATGATTTTGCAACAGGAGAAGGTGGTGACATTATCGACCTTTGGGCGGGAGTAAATAGAAAAAGTACAAGAATAGAGTTTCCTGAAGTAATGGCTTCTATAGCTGAGTGGCTTGGTCATTTCAAAACTTCAAGTAGTCCAACTGCATATTGGGATTATTACGGTGAAAACGGCCAAGCTATTGTTAGAATCTATCGTTACGATGATGATAATGGGAAGCGATATCTTCCTTTTGATATAAAAAAGTCCGACTTTGGTGCACCGAAGATAAGGCCACTCTATAATATTCCAGGTATTTTGAAGTCCGATAAAGTTATTCTTGTTGAAGGAGAAAAATGTGCAGAAGCGCTGATAGAGAAAGGAATAACTGCAACAACAGCAATGTCTGGAGCAAATGCACCTATTGAAAAAACAGATTGGACTCCACTTAAAGGTAAACACATTATTATATGGCCAGATAATGATGAAGCAGGTAAGAAATACGCTGAAAAATCTGCTATGAAACTTACTTGTCTTGGAGTTGAAGAACTTTGCATTTTGGAAATACCTAAAGATAAACCAAAGGGTTGGGACGCTGCTGATTGCGTGAAAGAAGGTGTAAATGTTAAAGAGTTCATCCTTAGTACAAAAAAGGCTCCTTCAAAAAAATCGTTGAGAATAGATACCAGAGCTTGGGCTAATATTGCTCCAGAAAGAGAATGGATTGTTAAAGATTGGCTTCCTATTGGAAGTGTTACGGCTCTCTACGGTGATGGTGGTATGGGAAAGTCTCTACTTGCTCAACAACTAATGACAGCAGCGAGCACAGGTAAATCTTGGTTGGGAATGGAAATTGAGCAGATGAAGACATATGGTGTATTTTGTGAAGATGATACAGAAGAGCTGTGGCGAAGACAGTGTGCTATAAATAGATTATATCAGTTAGATATGGAATCCTGTGACTTTCATGATAATATTGGCTTTTTATCGAGAGTGTGGAAAGATAATCTACTCATGATATTTGATAACAAAGATATAGGTAAATTAACTCATTGCTTTGAAGAATTACTTGAAGATATTAAATTGTTTCAACCAAAGCTAGTAGTTTTAGATACAGCAGCAGACTTATTTGGTGGCAATGAAAACAATCGCTCTCATGTGAGACAATTTATTCAAAGTTGTTGTGGAAAAATAGTGAAAGTAATAAAAGGAGCTGTATTATTATGTGCTCATCCTTCTGATTCAGGAATAATACGTAAAACAGGTACAGGTGGTTCAACTGCGTGGAATAATACAGTAAGATCTCGTTGGTACTTGTCAAAGCCAGATAAAGCTGATGCTTCTGGTAATGAACGAGTACTTTGCCGTAAGAAGTCAAATTATTCTGCATCTAACGAAGAAAAGATTTCATTTTATTGGCATAACGGTGCGTTTGTACAATCTGATGATACATTAAATTCAGAAAGAATAGTAAGGTCTAGCTATAATACTAAATTGGATTTAGAACGTCTAAGAAGATGTGATATAATTTTAGAGTTAATCTCTAATGAAGCGTATAGAGGAGAAGTATATACTGCAGCTAGCTTTGCAAAGTGTTTTGAAGGAAAGTTCGGACTTGGTAGTGATCGTAGCATTCGTGAAAGAATTAGTAATCTTGCAATGATAGGTCATATAAAATTTTTCAAGAAGTGTGATGAATATGGATTATCAAACACAAGATCGAAGCATGGTTACCTATGTGTAAAAGACATGGAGCTAAAAATTGCTGAAAATCAGTATGTATTGGTAAAACCAGATTACTATCTTGTACCAAACAATGGAGCGACTCTACCTGTGGAAAATAGGGATGTATGGGTCTTACATAACTCTGAGAAATAATATGGGAAAGATAATATACAATGTTAATTATTATTAGTATAATGAAAATATAATGTTACTCAATCTTCATTATAGATAACATCTATAGGAAAGCTAAAGAAGCAAATAGCCTCTTTATAGATAGCAAACGAATTAGGGGTCTGAAACAAAAATTTTTTGGAAGTAAATACCCATTCAACAAAATAGCAAAGTAAATACAAATGCTAAAAAGATAATTATAGAACAGATATAAACATGTCTGGCAAGCCTTTTAAAAATATCTGAAAATTTGAATATAGTAGGACTAAGGAATTAAAGAGAGGAGAGAAAATACTATTTCAATGAGCTGCTTGAGAAAGATCAGGACCTAGGAGCACAGATTATACCAAAAATTTCCAAATTATTATCTTTTACCAAATGCAGTTAACAGCTAAAAACCAAGAAATGTATAACATTGCAAAAGGAGATAGTAGAATTATATATTAAGTTGGCAAGATGGCAAGTTGGCAAACTGAAGAATCTGCCATTCTACCAACTTAAAATTGATAAAAATATAAGAAAATCAGTAGCTTAGAAAAAGTAATAAGTTGGTAGAATGGCAGAAAGTTGCCAACTTGAAATATGTTCCAAAGTTCCCTTCTATGGCTGATTTGAGCAAGTTGGCAGAATGGCAGATTCCTTTATATATATAATATATTACATATTAGTAGTATGTAATATATCTATTGTGATTATTAGCACAGAAGCAGTTGAAGAAAAATTCATCTTGATAACAGTCTATTTTTTTAATTCCTATTTTTAATGCTTTTTAGAGTAATTATACCACTTGGTGGACCCAAATTTATAGGTTTAACCCAAAGAACTCTTGTAAACTACATTAAAAACCCAATGAGGGGCATGTGTAGCTTAACTCAATAGAAAACCTTGTGCAGCCATATCACGTTTTATTTTAGCTGTAAAGACTTAAGAAAAAACAAAAGCCTGAAAGAGACAAAAAACATACCTTATCTACAATAGGTGAATACTGTTTTTAGCAGGCTTGCATGGTGCCATTTTGGAAATCTCAACGAGTGAATCTTCTTTGAAGGAAAAAATTTGTCAATGCAAGGCAATATGAAGAGCAGTTAAAGCACCTATGCTGCAGGTGATATAAAACCAAAAGCTACTAGCCCTGCTCCAACTGTAAAATGGGAACTGGGAAACTATTTATAGGTGATTTGAACCGGAGAGACTTTAATCTACTAAAAACTTAACGAACTACTTTTATCAGCACAGTGAAAGGGTTAATACGGTAGCCATAATCTTTACGCGATGATCCAGGCCAACCAACTGTTTGAATCACATCATTACGTTCGATGTTTAATCCTAACTTTTTAGCTAAGGTGGTTTTTATTGTTCTTTGGATTGTGTTTAGTGGTTTTCTGATGTGATGTTCTGGATCTGCTTCTGGATCAAGATTTAGGCGCTTTTCTATTTCAGTTATGCTAAGCAACATGTGTTTTTCAGGAGGTAATTCTTTTTTACAATCATGCAAAAATTGTTCAAATAATATGCGAAAAACCTTCATACATGCTACAGCTTTCTTATTTAGAATCTCTATATTGTTTACGTAAAGTGAGCCCTCTATCAATTGCAACTTTAGCAATTCCTTCTCTTTAGGAGGTTCAATTAGATTAAGTGCAGTATGTAAGATTTGCATTGAAGTATTTGGTATGAACTCTAGTACTCCTCTTTGTGCTGCTTCTTGGAATACTTCAATTAACGTCTTATGCTGAAAGAAAAGGTCAACCATTTTTACTATGGGCAAATCAAGAGGTATGTTTGATGGATTTTTTCTCAGTATTATTAATACAGTTGGATTAGCTTTAAGCTTATCTATCGTTAAGAATGTTGGATTGGTGCAAAAATCAAGTATGATTAAACTTACAATCTTACCTTGTCCACCAACATGATAAACTCCACTTTCCACTTTTTGCCACATGAAATGCGTATTACTTAGCTGACCTTCAAACCAATTCATAAATTTCTCTGGGTTTAAATATGCAGATAAGCGGTGAAATCTTTGCTTCTTGTAGGTATTAGGTAAAATATCACGGTTGCAATTTTCACAAATTATATTATCGCATGCTTCGTTAAAGTTCTCATCAATGAAAATCTCATTGTTACAGTATGGATCAACTATATTTGGCCAATCTAATTTATCTTGTCTATGAGAGCAGATAATATAGGCCCTCTCTTGCATCTTAATTAATTCAAGATTCGACAAATACCTTGCTGCTTCGATATAATTTTGATTTGGATTAACCCAAGAGCTGCCAGAATTAAGAAGATCAGAGATTTGCTCTTGGCAAGATTGTAAGACCATAAAATTGTTTTATGTATGCTTTAAAATCCTCTCTTTCCCTTTTATTCAGAGGATGTTCAGAGTAGTAAATTGCTATATACTCATCACTTCGCTTGAAAAATAAGCCTATCTTTTTGCCTTGAAATATTACTTTAATCGACTCTATAAATGGCACTATGTCTCCTACAAATGGCTTTAAAACATGCAATTCCGGTGCAATAGGATCATATGGAGCAACAGTCAAAGTGATATTAGTATAGCTGTAATTGAAACGATTTGACTGAAATTTTAACTCAAAAGTGAATATATTTGAATCAGAGCCATCAACACAAACTTTAATGAATTTATATACTTGCTCTGCAAAGTTTTTATCCTGCGCGTTTACAAAAACACATTCAGAGCTAAAATAACGACTCGCAATGCTATTTGCTATCTCTGTAGCTTGATCAATATTTTTGGCAGTAAGATCTACTTGAGTACCATTAACTAGAAAATCCAAAATCATCCAATCTGGCTTATGACCATGAATAACCTTATTTGAGTTTAGTAGTAAATCTATACCACTAGCTCTACGAACTAATACATATAAACGATTTTGATGGTAGAAGAAACCTTGTAATTGATTTTCAAAACCGTCATTGCGTTTAATGTCGTCTTCTTTCAGTATCTGCACTATGGTTTCCTGAGAGATGAAGTCTTTAAATGGAACATTTGGTTGTCGTGGTGTCTTTTGAAGAGCAAATGATACAGAACCTTTTCTTTGTATTTTTTCAAAGTGATAGACAGACTTTAAAAGGTTGTGATCTACATGAAACAATAGAAATAACAAAGACTTTTTGTCGTATTTATTGTTACCTTTTAGAAGGTAGGATTTCATGAGTTCCTCAGTCAATGCAGATCTTGCAATTTCACTGACAGTAGCTTCAAGCTTTGCACGTTCAAAACAGCTAATCAGGTAATAAATAACTAGAGAGTCTAAATGTTTAGCAATCACTTTACGTTTATATTGTATGGATGTGTTATCGTAGTCTTGATCATCAAAGAGTTGACCATTTAGCTTGTCTTTAAAGCAGTGTTGAAAGATAACACTTAACTGCCTACCAGAAAGTGAATTCATCCAAGAATGACGGACTTCTGTATTGTGAAAACGCTCAAGTAAGTAGTTAACTGGTACTTCTAAATCATCTTCCCAGAATTTACGGTTTGGGTAAACGTTCATAAGAAATTAGCTAAGCTACGTTAGCATAATAGATTAATTACACTGTTAAGATAGAAATCTGAAAGCCTTGACCAATAATTATACAATGCTTGTTTACTGATTTTTAACCAAGTTTTTTTCTAAAAAGTTTATTTATGAAGAAGATTTTTTGGACAAAAATTTTTCAAATCCTGAATATATATTATATAGCACTCTAGCGAAACAAATTCTGAATATAAGTGTCAATCCTAACACTCGATCTCGGCAAACAAACAGGCTGGGCAATTCTAACAGATGGAATAATTGAAAGTGGAAGCAAAAGCTTTCATGGTAGTCGTTTCAGTGGAGGTGGCATGTGTTTTTTAAGTTTTCGCAATTGGCTTAATTCTTTGAAAGAGATTTCTGCAGTGTACTTTGAGGGGGTGAGAAGACATCTAGGAACTGATGCAGCTCATTGCTATGGTGGTTTTCTTGCAGTGCTGTCTGCTTGGTGTGAAGAACATCACGTACCATACAAAGGTGTTAATGTTAAAACTATAAAACGCTTTATAGCAGGCAAAGGCAATGCAAGTAAGAGTGAAGTTATTGAAGCTGTAAAGGAAAAAGGGTTTTTGCCTAAAGATGATAATGAATCTGATGCTTTAGCATTAATGTTCTATGTTATGGATTTCAGTAAAAATGTTAATAAGACGAAAAATCCATAAAAAGTGGGTCCTTTCAGCCAGAATGGCGGGTTTGATGGTGCTGACCCCAGGCCTTCTTTAGCGTCAGAGATATTTTGAATATTAACTTTTTAATTATTAAGATATGAATTTAGCAATCCACTACTATCCTGTTGAAAACCTCGTCGAATATAAGCGTAATCCTCGTAAAAATGATGATGTAGTAAATAGAATGTGTGCTTCAATCAGGGAATTTGGCTTTCGTATACCAATAGTTGCAAAAAGCAATGGAACTGTGGTTGATGGTCATTTAAGAGGTTGTCCGGAAACTAGTAAATTCAAGCATATTCCCTCTTTAACATAACCCTACTTATAGCTAGGTATATGAAATTCTCAGTGGATGTTGTGAGTAAATCATACTCCTTCGATAGCCTTCTATTCCTATCAACCCAAGCAAAAGTCCTTTCTACAACCCATCTTCTTGGCTGTACTTTAAACCCTTGTTCTCTTGTTGGTAGTAGCTCAGGTGGCGTATCTTTGTGCACCCAAAATCTACATGGGGCCTTTTAACAATTTCAATATCTATGTCATATTCTTCCTTTATGTGATTCTTTAAATTTCTTCCTTGGTATCCCATGTCAGCCCACATTTTTTTAACTTTAGTATATTTTGTTCTCATATTGTTTAATGCTATTTTAATACCATCTCTATCATTTTCGTTAGCAGCGCCTACGTAACAACCTAGTATAAAACCCTGAGTGTCTGTAATTATATGCCTTTTTCTACCCTTTACTTTTTTACTTCCATCATAGCCTTTGATCCCCCCTTTTCTGTAGTCTTTACAGATTGACTATCTACTATACAGGCACTCGGCTGCTCATTCCTTCCTATTTTTCTTCTACTATATTTTGTAATTTCATAATTCATTTTCTCAAAAATTCCCTGCTTCTTCCATTGCCTGAACTGCTCATACACAGTCTTCCATAGCGGAAAATCATTTGGTAAATACCGCCATTGACACCCTGTACGCAATACATAGAAAATTGCTTCTAATATTTCTCTTTTGCTATACTTTGGCGGCCTTCCTCCTTTCTTGTATGATACTCTGAAGTGTTTTTCTATTCTTGCCCATTCCCTTTCGCTTAGATCTGTTGGATACTTTTTTCTCATCTTTACCCCGTACTAAAATTTCAGATATTATAGCCTTTTACTTGTTTCCGGACAACCTCTAAGACTTAAAGCAGCAAGAAAACTTGGTATGGAAAGTATTCCAGTGGTCTTAAGTGATAATCTAAATGAACCACAAACCAAAGCTTTTCGATTACTGGCAAATCAATCAGCTAATTGGGCAAAGTGGGATGATGAGCTTTTGAAAGTAGAAATTCAAGAGTTAGAAGATTTACAGTTTGATCTTAAAATGACTGGATTTGAATTAGAAAAAGTTCAAAACTTTCTTGATGATTTAGATGGTGAAGAAGAAGATCTTTCTGACTTAGTTGTTGATGACAAAAAAGTAGAAATAACAAAACCAGCTGATCTATGGATTTTAGGTGATCATCGAATCTATTGTGGTGATAGCTCTTTAGTTGAATCATATAAAGCGGTATTAGATAATAAAATGGCAGATATTACCGTATGTGATCCTCCATATAACGTTGATTACGGTAGCAGTCAGGAAAGAGAAGAGAAAAAAATATTAAACGATAATCAAGGTGAAAAGTACGAACTTTTTCTCTACGACATCTGTTCCCATATTTTAGCATATACGAAAGGTGCAATTTACATCTGCATATCATCATCAGAGTTTTCAACGTTACAAAAAGTATTTGAGGAAGCGGGAGGGAAATGGTCAACATTTATCATTTGGGCAAAGAATCACTTTACGCTAGGAAGATCAGATTATCAAAGACAATACGAAGCAATGCTCTATGGATGGAAAAGCGGCAATAAACGTGAGTGGCATGGGGGTAGAAATCAAAGTGATCTGTGGTTTTATGACAAACCAGTGCATAACTCATTACATCCAACAATGAAGCCAGTAGAGCTAATGGAAAGAGCAATAGTTAATAGCAGTAGATCAGGAGATATCGTACTTGATCCATTTAGCGGCTCTGGAAGTACACTGATTGCATGCGAGAGAACAGGAAGAATTTGTAGGACAATAGAGCTAGATTCAAAATTTGTAGATGTAACCATAAAACGTTGGCAAGTGTACACAGGTAGGGAAGCAATTCTTTCTGGTACTGGTAAAACTTTTTCAGAGATTCAAGAAGAAAAACAGTAAGAAAAAAGTGGAAAAGATAACGCAAACAGAAATTTAGTAAGCCTTGGTAGTTGTAATATTAATACTGGTATATACCGTATTTTAATGAGTTTAGCGTAACAAATAACTTTGGATTAAATGTGATGTACTCAATGAATCAAGAAAAGATGTTAGCTGGAGTAGTAACTTCGCAAACAAATAATGAAGCATCGTTTTCTGAAGAAGTAGAAAATAATGTTTCAAATTCTACACTATCTGTTAAGGAGAGAATTGAATTGTTTGAAAAAGGTACGAAGCAAGAACCTGACCTGAACACTGAATGCAAACTAGCTTCTTTAAATGTGATTAGCAATAGTAGCGATAGCAGTATTACAGCAAAAATAGACGAAGCAGGTGCTGATTTTTCAGTGAGTTGTTCTTCTTTAGTATTGGATGATGGTAAAGACATAGAGGACGAATTTAATGCAGTTTGTGAGGCAAATGGAATAGAATATAACCGTCCGTATTCTCTTGATCAGTTTGAGGCAGCATCCAACACATCTTCCAACCCCAAAATAGACAATACAAAAGAAATGCAAAAAGAGGAAGAGGATAAAGAATTAGGAGATAAACCAAAGCCGTTACCTAGGAATGGAATGTTGGAGAAGGACAATATTAGAAATGTAGCTCCACCTTCACCTAGAACAGCAGAAAATCATCGGTTGAGTATTATTCAGGATATTGCACCACCAAAGCTACCACATTCTTCTTTCCAATTAAATGGAGAAAAATGTGATGAGCAAGAAGCTATAGGAGAACCTATGTATGCAACTATAGACCAAAGTAAAAGATTCTCGAAAAGAGGTTTAGATGGTGAAATAAATGATCAAAGTCCAGAGATAGAAAAGTCAAATTCTGAAGAAACATCAATTAAGAAAGAATCAGAAGATATAACTGATGAACCTGTAGATCTGAATACGAAATTTTTAAAAAAGAGTTTGGAAGGAAGCGATAGTGGGATAGACAATAGAAGTGCAGAGGTGACAAGATCAAATTCTCAAGTAACAGAAATGAGTGAGTTTTGTGGCAGGCAAGGATGGGAGAATATGTCATTAAATCATGATAGTCCAGTTACACTTTCAACTAGCCCATCAGAAAAAAGTGATAATGAAGAAACCCCGTTAATTAAAAAAGAAAAGAAAACAAATAGAATTTTGCCAAGAGTAAAATATGCAATGCAGCAGAAGGAATTTGTAATTTTCGGTATAGCTGCTGTTGCACTTAGCGCTTCTGCAGCTTTGGTATATCTACAGGATAAAGGACAATTTATTGCATTTTTTGCAAACAGCCCTCTCTATATTACTATGCCAATGATAGCAATTACTTCATTGCTTGCAATTAGCACAATATTTTGTGGAATAAAGCAATTTAGAGATACTGAGGAGTGTCAAATAGGGGGAAAGAATGCGAATGAAACTTTGAATCAGGTGCTAAAGTATCAACCAAAAGATAAAGTAATAAAATCAGTCAAACTGGAATACAGCAATGGTACTCATTCACATTTTACACTTAACGCTTGGAAGGGTAAGAACAACTTCATTAATATTGACGACAAAGTCATTAGTAGAAGAAATAAAGTAGAATCAGTAATCAAAGATAGGCCATTATTTACAGCATTATTAAGCAGTTTGGTTGCTGCAAATATAGTATTGCCTTTATTACTGTATGTAGAAGGTGGTATTAATAGTGTACAGAAGTTTTACCAGAACGCTTTGATTAATAACGTAGGGTTATCACTACTTATAGGCTCGAGTATACTTGCACTATCAGTGATATTCCTTGGAGTACATTACTACAGAAAAACAAATTGCACAAATCTTGTATATTGTGAGGAAAGAATTGAACCAGAAAAAGTTAATGGAAAGTTCATTGAGGAAATAAAGGAAGCAAGGACAAAAGTGCTTGAAGAAAACCATAGTAAAGATGCCAAATGCAGCAGTTTAACGCTAGAGCAAGTAGTGGTTGAATCTCATAACTACAAAGATGCAATTTATAGTATTAGTTGAAAATAGCCAAATTTCACTATGTAAAAAGAAAGCAGCTATAAACCGGAGTACTTCGCTCTATATTAGTAAAATATCTCTAAGACGCCGGCAAGTATAAACAGGTAGGGAATTGCTGATACTGGCAAAACCTTTTCAGAGATTCAAGAAGAAAATTCGTAGAAACAAGAGAGAGGAGAAAAAAAAGTGAAAATCACACAAACAGAATGGGCAAGAGAGATAGGAGTATCAAAGCAATATGTCTGTTATTTAGTAAAAAAAGGAATAGTTGAGTTGGAGGATGGACTCATTGACCGAGAACAAGCAAACAGGGCTATAGAAACAATCAGAGATCCAAGTCAACCACTGAGAAGAAAAAACTATTCAGAAAGCGGAGAAAAACTTTCCACGATGTTGCTTAAAACGCGAATAAAAAATGAAATGGAACGAGGTAAACTTCTTGAGGCAAAAGCTAGGGCTGAGATAGGAGAACTTGTAGCAGTAGAAGAAGTAAAGCGCGATGCATTTAATGTAGCAAGAGTTGTCCGTAATAATTTACTTAATATTCCAAATAGAGTTTCAGCATTGCTTGCATCACTGAGTGACACTGAAAAGATTCATATGGCGCTAACTGAAGAGATTACAAACTCACTTGAAGAATTATCTAATACTAAATTTCAAATATAAAAAAGATTTTGAATATAAAATGGCTGATAACTTAAGTTTAGAGTTAATAAAATGTCTCATCAATCAACCAGGAGTAGATGTAAATGTTAGAGGATTAAACGGAAAAACCCCACTACATTGCGCTATAGAGTTTGATGAATTAAGTATGGTAGATCTGTTACTCACGAAAAAGAACATTAATCCTTTTATAGAAGATAATGATGGTAAAACATCTCTTGATTACGCCAAAGAAGGGAAAAAAGCAGAAATATTACAAGCGCTAATTAATAACAAATACGGGTCAGAACAAGATAGCTTACTTCATTTAGCTGCAATGATAGGTGAAGTTAATGCAGTTAGATATTTGATAGGAAAAGGCATTGATGTTAATGTACGAAATACTCTGCATCATACTCCATGTAATAGTTCAGACTTGATCTGACAGGCGTGAATTAACTGACAGAAGAATTGACAAAGTCAAAACCAAAATCAGCATCCTGTTTAATGCTATCAATATTTTTCTGATAAGCAATATGCATACTATCAAAAAAGGTTTGCATAGGTGTCTTACCATAGCAATATTTACCTGAATGCGGTCGAGATCTATTGTAAGAATGCACCCAATGGTCTACATCTAGCTGAAGCTCTGCCAAAGAGGTGTAAATTTTCTTTCTGAAGATAATATTGTAGCATTCATCTTGCATAGTTCTGTGGAACCTTTCACAGATGCCATTAGTTTGTGGAGAACGAGCTTTGGTTCGAGAATGATCAATATTTTCTACCCCCAAATACAGCTGGTAAGCGTGATTTTCAGGTCTGCCACAGTACTCTGTACCACGATCCGTCAAAATGCGTAGCAATGATACTTTCTGTTCATCAAAAAACGGTATCACCCTATCATTGAGAAGGTCTGCAGCTGTAATAGCAGTCCTTTCTGTATAAAGCTTAGCAAAAGCAACTCTAGAGTAGGTATCAACAAAGGTTTGTTGGTAAATTCGTCCAATACCTTTGATATTACCCACATAATAGCTATCTTGGCTACCCAAGTATCCTGGATGTTCTGTTTCAATTTCTCCATGGGCCTCTTTTTCTTCCTTAGCCTTCTCTAGAGCTGTTATCTGCTCTTCTGTTAAGATAATGCCATCTTGAGCTACTTTTGCTTCTAATGCCTTTAACCTCTTTTTGAAATTCTCAAGATCGTTTCTTTGCCACACTGATCTTATTCCACTTGCAGAGATGAGAATTCCTCTCTTTTTCAGTTCGTTTGCTGCTCTTTCTTGTCCATACGCTGGAAATTCTATTGCTATTTCAATTACTGCTTTTTCTATATCCTCCGATACCCTATTTGCATATAATGGCTTGCTTTTGCTTATCTCGTGTAAAGCCTCTTCTCCTCCTTTTTCATACAGTTCTTTGAAGCGGTAAAATGTATCCCTTGAATATCCCATTACCTTACACGCCTGTGATACATTTCCTAATTGCTTTGCAAGTTCTAGCAATCCCAACTTTGGTTTTAGTATTTTTTCTTGTGTTGTACTCATATCTGACACTCCTTTAAAATTTATTCATATTTTTATCTTACTTTGTTCGCCTGTCAGATCAAGTCTGAACTATTACATCTAAATTATTAACTCAATATCTAAACAGTTATTCTACTTCTGCTATCCTTTCTCAACTTGGGCTATTTTAAACTTCCACAGCTATAGGATCAACACCATTTTTAACTTCAACATTACTAAGCGCTGTATTTGCCTTATATGAACAGTAAAATCCTACTGCAAGAAAAGTTAATGCAGCTACAGCAAGTGAAATACATATTACTAAATGAAACATTGTTAAACTTGCACCAACAGCAAATACTCCTGACAACACAAAAGAAACAGAGGCATAATTACTTTGCCTTTTACTATGAGTGCTTGCCTTCGACAGCTTTTGATTTTTACAACTTAGCTCCTTAATCTGATTTTCCAGCTTGCTTTTGTTTTCAAGTTGTCCATGTGTATTATTTAACTCTTTACTTTTAAGTTTATTGTTTAACTCTTTGACTCGAACATCATTACTTTTTAGTTGATCATTTAGGCCTTCAATGTGACTGTCTTTATTTCTTAGTTGCTCATTTAGTTCTATGATGTTACTGTTTAGGTTCCCAATTTGACTGTCTTTTTCATTCACGATTTTTCGTGTAACCTCTAGATCATTCTGCAGTTTAGTATCTTCTTCAGTTGTAGTCTTTAGGGTATTTTTTATAGCATCAAAATTGCTCTGTAGTTTAGTATTTTTTTCAGTTGTAGTTTTTAAATTGTCCTTTAATTGAGTATTTTCTGCAGTAAGTTGAGTTACTTCGCTAATTCTTATACCCAATTCTTTCTGTACACTATCCAACTGCTCATCTAGTTGATTTTTTTCTTGAGTAAGTTGATCTATTTGACCATTTAGCTTGTTAATCTCTTCTTCAGCTTGAGCTTTTGTATTCTTAAGTTGTTCAGTAAGGTTAGTTACTTCATTAGCTTTTCCAACTGATTCTTGCTGTAGCTTTTCAAGCTGAGCTTGTGTCCTCTCAAGAGCTTGAGTTCTTGCATTCAAAGCTTGATTTGCAGCATCCATCTCTTTATCTTTACTTGCAAGCTGTTCTTGTAGCTCTTCGATTCGACTCTCTAGTCCTTTACTTTTGTTTTCAGATTCCTGCAGCTTTGTCTTCAGGTCGTTATTTTCATTTTTAGGCTTTTTCAGCTTTAGCTCATTCTTTAGTTCGGTGTTTTCTTCAGTTGTAGTCTTTAGGTTATCCTTTAATTGAGTATTTTCTTCAGTAAGGTGAGTTACTTCACTAGTTTTTGTATCCAGAGCTTGATTTGTATCATCAATACTTGCTTGTTGATTTAATGTCTCGTGCTCTAACTTTGAAACCTTTTCATTCACATTATCCAGCTCTTTCTTGCCGTTTTTAAGATCAGCCTCTTTCCTCTTAAGCTCCTCAGTTGTTTTATCCAATTCTTGCTTTACACTATCCCGCTCCCGTTCTAACTGAGCTTTTGTACCCTCGAATTCTTTAGTTTTTGCATCTGAGTCTTTCTGTAGCTTTTCAAGCTGAGCTTGTGTGCTATTAAGTGCCTTAGTTTTTTCAACCAAGTCTTGCTGTATACTATTTCGCTTTTTCTCTAGTTGACTTTTTTCTTCAGTAAGCTCAGTTACTTCCCTAGTTTTGCTATTCAGCTCTTTCTCTTTCTTCTTGAGCTCATCTTGCAGTTTTGTTTTCTCTTGCTCTAATTGAACTTGTACACCCTTCAGCTCTTCCTCTTTCTCTGCAAGCTGAGTTTTCATGCTTTCAAGTGCCTGAGTTTTTTCATTCAATTCTTTTTGTAGCTTTTCAAGCTGATTTCTTGTATTCTCAGATTTCTCTTGTCCTAATGAGCTTTTGACTTGCTGTTCTGTATTTGTAGGCATTTTACCCTCCCTGGAATTATGGCTTATAAGGTTCTGTATTGAACTCCCCATTCTATTTAAGGTATCATTTTTTTCTTCTTTTGCAAAAGTCTTTCTGTCTTTAAGTTCTGCAATTTTCCCATCCAAGCTTTTCTGTGCACTATTTGGTTCTTTTCCTAGTTGATTTTTTTCTTGAATAAGGTCATCAGTCTTTGCTTGTTGACTTGGTTCTTCTTGTTCTAATTGTAAAGCATTTTGCCCTGTAATGTCTAAGTTCTCTTTTCTATCTTGTGAAGTATGACCTTGAAACCTAATAGATGAGGCTACTGTTTTTTTATTTTCACCTTCACTACTGTTGCTTTCAGTTACTATAACTTCAGAATGTGCTTTACTACTATCACCTTGCGCATTCGACCCAGTTGTATTGTCTAAAGAGTTACAACCTAAACTCAAATCTTTCATTTTAAGATCTTTATTCTTCTTGCTCAACTCTTCTGAAAACTCTTTTGCTTTTTTAACTTGATCATACAATATTTCCTTGAAATACTTACTAAGCTCATCACCTTGATCAGTAACGAATACACGATGTTTAGCATTATACGAAAAAGTCTCATTGAGAATGGAAAATTTTATACCGTGATGTGCACTTAGAGCCTTGTTTAAATCTCCTACTTGTTTGTCTATTAATTGCTCAATCAGTGCTTTACTTTCTTCTAAGAATTTGCACATATTACCCAATTCTTCTGACAATTTACCATCATCTACTAACTCTGCTAAAACTTCTTTCAACAAGCCATCTACTGCTGGATGCCCGTGCTGTTTTCTTTCTTGCAAATAAAACTTCAAAATCCCTAGACAATCACTTGATGAACACTCCTGATCAAAGCGCTGATATTCAAATGACAAGCCATGATCAATTTTTGCCCATTTTCTTTCTGCTATGCCTGTGTCATTTGTTTCCGTCATTCCAAAATTTCCTAAATGAAAATCAAATTCCCTAAATATTAAACATGCAGCTAAAAACTTAGCGAAGTATTTGGAATTTTCTACGCTTTTTTGCAACTCCTCTTAGAATTTATGTTGAGCTTCATCTGAATATTTTTCTTGTTTGATATTGCTTTTGTCACGTGCTTCTATATATAGATGGTTAAATGCATTAAAGTTAGGCAGAAATTCCGAACCCAAAAAGATTTGATCCTGATCGTCTTCAATTAGCCAAATTTTTGGTGATTTGCCAAACAGTGCTAGTCTATATAGCGGACCAGCAATAACTTCTGTTATAAATGATCGTACAGAGTCGTCATTGTCAACATTCAATGGCTTAATAAAAAAATCTACTCCTTTGCGCATAGCAAACCACCCACGAGAAGAAGCCTTAATATCTCTGCTTTCGATTGCTTCGAACTCTGAGTATTTGTGAGGGATTCTACTTTCTAAACATTTTTCTAAGGCCTTTTGTATTTCCTCTCTAGGTTCAACGTCACGTGGCACTTCTGTAAACTTAGTCATATCTTTATACTTTTGTAATTGCTCAACAGTTGTAGGAGAAGCATTTTCTGAAATAGTAGCAAAACTTTCACGAAAAGGCTTTGTATTACCTTTAACTAAATTCAATACTTTTCCTAAAAATATAATGTTATCAGCACTCGATGCAGTTTTCAACATTAAATCGTAAATTTCCCTTCTACCGCGAGTTCCTATGCTTTTCAGGATTTGTTTCTTTAACGTCTCAATAATCTTATCATCTGTAAATGCTTCTTTGTAGATTGTTTGAATTGCTTCATTTTTGTCCTCAATACATTTTTTGCATAAGTATTCAACAATCGGGAAACACTCTTGACTTATTGCAGCTTCTAATAAAGTAATACAACTCTCCTTCAACAGAGTTTTGGTAGCTGGATCATTGATATTCTGTTTAGCATCTCTTTCAAACACATCTAATACTTTCTTGATAAATTCCTCATTTTGTACTAATGACGCTGCTTCAAGTACACCATACGTAGGATCAGAAGTATTATTTTTCAAAATTTCTTTTAGATTTTGAAGAGTATCTTCATTAGCAAAAACTTTATCCAGTAATTCTTGTTCTTCCCTTAGCACTATAACTGAGAAAAACCCAACTTCACCATTTTCAAGTCGGATTGCTTGATTTTTTAAACTTTGATAAAGATCGGGAAATTTCCCTATAAAGGTTTCAATATACTTTTCACCACCAACAAGCAGATGTAAAAGATTCAAGTTTCCTTTAGCAAAAAGCATATCATGGTATTTCTTTGTTAGCTCATCATTAGCTGCGATTGCCAGCAGTAACAATTCTTTTACTGAGTACCTGCTACCATTTTCTTGAGATTGAAGCACCATTAATATACGGCTTAGTACATATTGGTCTCTAACTTGCGATTGTAAATTCAAAACCTTCTTAGAGAATCCCACGAAAAGCCCTGCTTCTTCTGGATCATCAAAATTGCAAATCACCTGACTTTCGTAATCCTGAATATTATTTACAACCTCAGTCAATTTTGCATCATCATTTTCATTTGCTGCTTTATCTAGAATGTCCTGTATTTTATTCAAAGTTAAATTGTCAGGAATAATGACAAATGAATCCTCTAAACTTTTAGACTCTCTTCCCAATTTTTGATTAAATAAATTCATAAGCTCAATATTACCTTTATCGGTAGCAATTTGCATTGCATCAGGTTCTCCTATATTAGGATCAGCCCCTTTATCTAAAAGCAACTTTACAATTTCAGTACTTTCCAGGGTTACATTGCTTGAAAAATGTTTTAGCATCTCGGTATTTTGTTCAGGAGAAGTATGCTGCAACAGAATCCCCATCGTCTCCTTTTCATATTCGCTGTAGCTATCAGCAATAATTGCTTGTTCTAATTCAGGGGTAACATCAATTTTTGCTCCATATCGAAAAAGCAAACTTGCTAGATTGTGGTCATTGTTTTTTAGAGCAATAAGAATTGGTGTTTTACCCGACAGGGCACTCACTTTATTAATATCAGTTCCATGCTTTAATAGTAATTCTGCAACATCTTTGTTCTTTTCTCTGCATGCATAACTTAAAGCTGTACCACTAGAACAAATATCGGCATTAAGATCAATTTTACCACCTTCTGACAAGACATCTTTGTAAAATTCGAACCAGCCAGCATCTTTACATGCGTTTGTAACAAACAATCTTAATAAGAGTAGTAGTTTGACACCCTGTACCCGATAAGATATATTAAGGTTCTTCATCTCCCTTACTAGCTCTTTTGCTGATACCAAATCTTCACCTTCAAAAGCTTTTAGTAATTTAAAGTACAAATCTTTTTGCCCTGTATTAGCTTGCCTAAGCTGTTTCTCTATTTTGGTGAATTTCCTTGCATCTTTACACGCTCTTCTTTTTCCTGTAGATGGAATGTCTTTAACTTGAACTTTTGGCTCAAATTTTAGCTTTCTTTTTTGTTCTAATTCCTCATGAATAGAACCCTTTAATTCTTCATAGCGCACAGGCAAACTAGTATTAACTTGTTGATTTTCACTATTAGTACCAAGAACCATATTTCTCACTCATTGCAATTAATTTAGTCTATCACTAAAAAAAGATTATGTCAAACAAATTACGAATTTTGGTAAAATGCTAATACCAACCTTCGTTATTGGTTTTGCCCTATTACCTACGAGATTTGGTATTACATGTCCATTTTTCCATATCCTACAATACAGGCAACATTTTTTAGGCAAAACATTGCAATAACTAGTAGCAGCAACAATTTAATTGTTTACTCTTTATGAAAAATCGTAAAGAAGGTACGTATCTTTGTGAGAACTTTTTACGTAAAAGCGGTGTTTCAAAAATAAAAACGCAAAATTATTACAACAAAGTTAGGCAAATTAGTTCATATGTAAATTTAGTTAAAGTAGGCTAAAATAGCTGCTTTTACAATATAGTAGAATTATTATAAAGAAAAGTTCGAACAGGTTATTTGGTAGACCAACCGATTCCAAGAAAAAATCTTCTCGTGCGACCCGAAAGTCATGAAATCGTGATGGTTAAATTCCATCTGCCCTAACATCGGGTTGAAAGCATAATCCACACTTTAAGAAAGTGGCGATTTTCTAGGGTGCAAGCATGGATTAAAAAGGGGTAATATTAAACTTTGTAATAAATCCCCCTAAGAAAGTTAGATATGGTTACGAAAGGAACTTATGTCAGAATTGTCGTCAGTTTTGATATGCGAAATAAAGTTGATACGCATAAACCAAAAGGTATGGAGAGATGAATAATTAGAATGAGAATATCTAATTAAGATGTTTTCAATCTCCCGGCAAATAGTAAGAACCTAAGTCTAACGTGAAACGATTTCATGGAACGGAGTAACCACATGGAAGCTCTTATTATCCTCTGTTTAAAAAGGATAACTAAGAAGGTGGCCCACTGAATGCTTCTATGTGGAGGGATTGTTTAAGAAGCTAATGCCTAAAGTAATATTTGGGATATGCAGACGTAAACACTGTAGTTTGGAAGGTAAAGTTGTGAATAGTAGTGAATATGTTATGAGCCAACAAAATGTTAGGTATGAATGGAATGAAACTCCCTGGCGTAAGCTGGAGAAATCTTCATTTAAGCTACAAAAACGAATTTACCGAGCTTCTAAATGTAATGATATCAAGAAGATGCATAAACTTCAGAGATTATTACTAAAATCAACAAGTGCAAGAATGCTCGCTGTTAGGAGGGTAACTCAGGATAACAGAGGGAAAAAGACTGCAGGTATTGATGGAAAGTCTAATCTTAATAAAAAGGAAAGATTGCTATTAGCAAATTCTTTAAATATAAGAGAAAAGGCAAAGCCATCAAGAAGGGTATGGATCCCAAAATCTGGTAGGCCATCGGAGTATCGCCCGCTCGGTATTCCTATAATAGCAGATAGAGCAAAGCAAACACTTGTTAAAATGGCACTAGAACCGGAATGGGAGGCAAAGTTTGAGCCTAACACTTATGGTTTTAGACCTGGTAGGTCGTGTCATGATGCAATAGCAGCTATATTTATCGCACTTGGTCAGAAAACAGCATTTATATTGGATGCTAATATTTCCGGATGCTTTGATAATATTAAACATTCTGCACTGCTTGAAAAACTTAATACCACACCAACTCTAAAGAGAATTATAAAAGGATGGTTGAAAGCAGGCACTATGAAAGATAAAAAGTTTAATCCCACTAAACGTGGCACAATTCAAGGTGGAACAATATCACCACTACTTGCATGTGTAGCACTACATGGATTAGAGCAGAATATCAAAGAAGAACTCAAGGAAGAACTGTTTCAATATGCGAAAAAGAAATATGGTAGAGTATCTCGCAAGCAGGCACAAAATTCAGTTAGTGTAATTACGTACGCCGATGATTGTGCGCCGTAGAAACACGGGAAGTGTTGAAGCTGTGCAATAGATGAGGGAGGGCCCCTCGGAGCCGGTTTGCAAGAGCAGGCTTCAAACAGCCATAAGCTGCTTTGGTAAAGAGCTAAGGTAGTGAGCGTTATGGAAAAGGCACAATTATGTGTCATGTGTGAAATAGAGAGACGAACGCAAGTGAACCACTGATGAAGTGTCGAAAGCGTAGAGACGACGTCAAAACCAGGGGGTAGTCGTTAATCTGGGATAAATCTACCTGGAGCTTGTTTACTGGGTGGGTGGCGTCCGGCATAAAAGTGGCGTGAATCTATTTTAGGCTATTGCATGGAACTACGGGAACCTGTCGTTTCGATGATAAGGAAGAAGTCCAAAGAGCCGATCTCTGAGGATGAGAGTACCGATGCGAAAAACAGGCGCGGATCAGCTCATAGTAGTGAAGAAGTTTCTGTAATGGAAATGGAGCGAAGGAGCTGAGTTATTTAGTTTTAATTATTTTGTCAACCGTAATGGGAGGAATTAATGAATAAAACAAAGTCTTATGATATACCGAAGCAACTTATTTGGAGAGCTTATAAACAAGTATCGAAAAATAAAGGTGCTGCAGGTGTAGATGAGGTCTCGATAACAAAGTTTGAGGAAAATCTAAAAGATAATTTGTACAAATTATGGAATCGGATGTCATCCGGAAGTTATTTTCCCGAGCCAGTAAAAGCTGTTGCAATACCGAAAGATACGGGAGGACAAAGAACTTTATGTGTTCCTTCAGTGTCCGACAGGGTAGCACAAACAGCCGCTACTATGTATCTTGAACCGATAGTAGAGCCGAAATTTCACGAGGATTCATATGGTTATAGACCAAATAAGTCTGCATTGGATGCGGTATATACAGCACGGAAGAGATGTTGGAAAAATGATTGGACAGTAGATCTTGATATATCTGGATTTTTCGACAATCTGGACCACGATTTAGCACTGCAGGCTATCAAGAAACACACTGACTGCAAATGGATCATACTGTATGTTGAGAGGTGGATGAAAGCCCCCATTCAGCAAGCAGATGGCAGTAAGGTAGTTAGGGATAAAGGAGTTCCGCAAGGAGGTTCAGTTAGCCCAATCATCTCTAATATATTCATGCATCATGTGTTTGATATATGGATGAAAAAGAACTACCCGACAGTACCATTTGAGAGGTATGTGGATGGTGCGCCAAGAAGTGCTTGGAGAACAGTTGGTGAAAATCCAACACAAACAAAGTCTAGCCAACAGTTTGGAACAGACCACTATGTTGCATGAGGTAACGAGTGTAATAGAGCTAGTGGGATGGACAATGCAGGGCACAACGGAAGTGAAGGAGTGGAGTCCCGAAATACCTGAAGACATAGAGGTCGACATGTTCATGGCCATGGAAGACAGCATGAAGGATAACGTAAAGGCAAGTTATCACTCACTCTATCGGGATCTGAGACCGTGCCATGTATTGAAATGGACTTCAAGTGAACTTGGGAGATCCCATGCATTCCTATTAAGGTACGTTGGAACAAGTCAACAAAGGCAAGAACTAGCGGAAGATGCAGGGGAAGTCGGACTGATTGATAGTACTCAGAATGTGGGAAAGCCACGTACAAGGGGAAGCGATCAGCAATATAGTAACTGGAATAGGGATTGCTATGCCAATACAACGGAGGTAGGAATAACATGCGATATAAACTAAACCAGATAGCAGTAAGAGCAAAGCAAGATAAGCGACTAAAATTCACATCGTTAGTCCATCTGATAAATACAGAGAATCTTGCGAGATGTTATAAAGAACTGAAGCGTAACAAGGCTTGTGGAGTAGACCAGATAACAGTGGAATCATACGGAGAAAATCTGAATGAGAAACTCGAAGTGCTAGTAGAAAGTATGAAGAGGAAGCAATATCAACCACAACCAGTAAAGAGGGTATATATACCGAAAGCTGGAAGTAAAGAGAAACGCGGACTCGGAATACCATCGACCGAGGATAAATTAGTACAGATTATGCTGAAGAAGATATTAGAAAATATTTACGAGGCAAACTTTCTGGACAGCTCATATGGATTTCGACCTGGAAGAAACTGTCATCAAGCGGTAAATGCACTAGATAAAGCAGTTATGTACAAGCCAATAAACTACATTGTAGAAGTGGATATCAAGAAGTTCTACGATAATATACAGCATAAATGGCTAATGAGGTGTCTAAGGGAACGAATAACTGACCCAAATTTGCTGTGGTTAGTAAAGCGGTTTCTCAAGGCAGGGATAGTCGAAGCTGGAAATTATGAAGCAACAAAACAAGGTACACCACAAGGCGGTATAGTAAGTCCTGTATTAGCAAATATATACTTACATTATGTGTTGGATTTATGGATAGAAAAGAAATTTAAACCAAGATCCAGAGGATATATACAACTAATAAGGTTTTGCGATGATTTTGTGGTTTGTTGCGAAAGTAAGGTAGACGCGGAAGAATTTCTGGAATTACTGAAACAAAGGCTAAATAAATTTGGGTTGGAAGTATCTGAAAACAAGACCAGAGTAGTAAAGTTTGGCAAGAGGGAGTGGCAACGAGCGATAAGAGAGAAACGAAGGACGGAAATTCAATTTTCTGGGGTTTACGCACTATGGTGCAAAAAGTCGTCGTGGTAGATTAATGATGGGACATAAAACCTCTAAGTTAAATCTAGCCAGAAAACTAAAAGAAATCAAGGAGTGGTTGAAAATAGTCCGCGGAAGTATTCGACTTAAAGATTGGTGGCAAGTACTGAAGGCTAAATTAACAGGACACTATAACTACTTTGGTATTAGCGGAAATTATTGGTGTTTGAGAGGTTGTCCGGAAACTAGTAAATTCAAGCATATTCCCTCTTTAACATAACCCTACTCATAGCTAGGTATATGAAATTCTCAGTGGATGTTGTGAGTAAATCATACTCCTTCGATAGCCTTCTATTCCTATTAACTGTAATAGTTCAGACTTGATCTGACAGGCGAACAAAGTAAGATAAAAATATGAATAAATTTTAAAGGAGTGTCAGATATGAGTACAACACAAGAAAAAATACTAAAACCAAAGTTGGGATTGCTAGAACTTGCAAAGCAATTAGGAAATGTATCACAGGCGTGTAAGGTAATGGGATATTCAAGGGATACATTTTACCGCTTCAAAGAACTGTATGAAAAAGGAGGAGAAGAGGCTTTACACGAGATAAGCAAAAGCAAGCCATTATATGCAAATAGGGTATCGGAGGATATAGAAAAAGCAGTAATTGAAATAGCAATAGAATTTCCAGCGTATGGACAAGAAAGAGCAGCAAACGAACTGAAAAAGAGAGGAATTCTCATCTCTGCAAGTGGAATAAGATCAGTGTGGCAAAGAAACGATCTTGAGAATTTCAAAAAGAGGTTAAAGGCATTAGAAGCAAAAGTAGCTCAAGATGGCATTATCTTAACAGAAGAGCAGATAACAGCTCTAGAGAAGGCTAAGGAAGAAAAAGAGGCCCATGGAGAAATTGAAACAGAACATCCAGGATACTTGGGTAGCCAAGATAGCTATTATGTGGGTAATATCAAAGGTATTGGACGAATTTACCAACAAACCTTTGTTGATACCTACTCTAGAGTTGCTTTTGCTAAGCTTTATACAGAAAGGACTGCTATTACAGCTGCAGACCTTCTCAATGATAGGGTGATACCGTTTTTTGATGAACAGAAAGTATCATTGCTACGCATTTTGACGGATCGTGGTACAGAGTACTGTGGCAGACCTGAAAATCACGCTTACCAGCTGTATTTGGGGGTAGAAAATATTGATCATTCTCGAACCAAAGCTCGTTCTCCACAAACTAATGGCATCTGTGAAAGGTTCCACAGAACTATGCAAGATGAATGCTACAATATTATCTTCAGAAAGAAAATTTACACCTCTTTGGCAGAGCTTCAGCTAGATGTAGACCATTGGGTGCATTCTTACAATAGATCTCGACCGCATTCAGGTAAATATTGCTATGGTAAGACACCTATGCAAACCTTTTTTGATAGTATGCATATTGCTTATCAGAAAAATATTGATAGCATTAAACAGGATGCTGATTTTGGTTTTGACTTTGTCAATTCTTCTGTCAGTTAATTCACGCCTGTCAGATCAAGTCTGAACTATTACATATAATCTATTTATAGCACACTGTCTTCGCCACAGCTCTTCTGTATCATCTTCACAAAATACACCATATGTCTTCATCTGCTCAATTTCCATTCCCAACCAAGATTTACCTGTGCTCGCTGCTGTCATTAGTTGTTGAGCAAGTAGAGACTTTCCCATACCACCATCACCGTAGAGAGCCGTAACACTTCCAATAGGAAGCCAATCTTTAACAATCCATTCTCTTTCTGGAGCAATATTAGCCCAAGCTCTGGTATCTATTCTCAACGATTTTTTTGAAGGAGCCTTTTTTGTACTAAGGATGAACTCTTTAACATTTACACCTTCTTTCACGCAATCAGCAGCGTCCCAACCCTTTGGTTTATCTTTAGGTATTTCCAAAATGCAAAGTTCTTCAACTCCAAGGCAAGTAAGTTTCATAGCAGATTTTTCAGCGTATTTCTTACCTGCTTCATCATTATCTGGCCATATAATAATGTGTTTACCTTTAAGTGGAGTCCAATCTGTTTTTTCAATAGGTGCATTTGCTCCAGACATTGCTGTTGTTGCAGTTATTCCTTTCTCTATTAGCGCTTCTGCACATTTTTCTCCTTCAACAAGAATAACTTTATCGGACTTCAAAATACCTGGAATATTATAGAGTGGCCTTATCTTCGGTGCACCAAAGTCGGACTTTTTTATATCAAAAGGAAGATATCGCTTCCCATTATCATCATCGTAACGATAGATTCTAACAATAGCTTGGCCGTTTTCACCGTAATAATCCCAATATGCAGTTGGACTACTTGAAGTTTTGAAATGACCAAGCCACTCAGCTATAGAAGCCATTACTTCAGGAAACTCTATTCTTGTACTTTTTCTATTTACTCCCGCCCAAAGGTCGATAATGTCACCACCTTCTCCTGTTGCAAAATCATGCCATAGGCCAGCTTCACTACCACTTAATTCTACTACTAGACTCTTTCCTTTATCACCTTGTACATTGCCTACATAAAACTTATCACCACGAAAAGTTCCTCTTGGTAATAGATATGAAAGGCATGATCTGATATTTAACAGAAGCTGAGCTTTAAGTTGTTCTTTTTCTACTAACGGTGCATTTTTTCGTGGAGCTGCAGTATTAAAATCACAATAGATACCCATAAAATCTCCAATATATTTAAAGTTTAGAAATTTGGTTAAGCTGTGGCTATCCAGCGTCCGTTAACCATGTTTATGAATTTTGTTGGTATTGGTTTGCCGTTTTTAAGTTCGTACATCAATTGCAGAGTATTCCTTTCTGGCCTAAATATCATTACTCCAGATGTATATAAACTTCTTAAAACATTAGCACCACTCAATGCTTGAAATGGATTCTTTTTTAACGTGGTTGTTGACACTTTTTTTGTGTAATGTGTAACTATTACTCCAGCCGTAGGATTAGTTATAGAGCGTAGTTCATCAATACTATTTTGCAGAAAAGAGATCATACTCCTATAATCAAAAACAGAGTCTATTACTATAAGATCAACTGTTTTTACATCGAGATTTTCCGACATAATTTCCTTTATTTTTTCCACATTCAAAGTTAACTGTACTTTTTTAGTAATAACTAAGTTTTCTGTTCCTTCATCAAGGATTTTCTTGCTGATTCTTAGCTTCTGTAAGCGCTCTCTTATGTAATCATATTCCATTTCATTCTGTAGATAGAATATCTTAAGTGGCTTTGCAGGCTTCATACCAAGAAATGATACTCCAGCAGCTAAATGTACTAACATGGAAAGTAGAAAATTACTTTTTCCTATTTTTGGAGTTCCACCTATGACCAAAAGACCACTTGGAGTTAGAATTCTTGGGCCTATTATATCTTTTGGCATTGGTGATTTATCATTCAAGTAATGCCTTGCTGAAAACGATGTAATTTTATGTTTTGTTGTGTTTTCTTTAGTATTTAACCACTTCTTAGCGGAATTTATATCACCTTTCACTAAAGTCCAAAGATCAATGATATCACCACTAATTCCTTTAGTAAAATTATGCCAATTTCCAGCTTCTTTACCCACTATTTTAACTGTAATCATATCCCCGTCACAGTTGCCAACATAAGTCCTCTCTCGATAAAAATTACCGTTTGGAATTAGGTAAGGTACACACTCCTTAATATTATCAATCAATAATCCTTTTATTTCCTTTCTCTGCATAAAACCCCCATACATACTTTTCATACGTTTAGAGCTGAGATTAGCTAGCTCACAAACAGTTTCAAAAGACTCTGAATCAAACCATTTAATTGCTTCTTTCTTTAGCTCTAGATTTTTTCCTGCTGCATCTTTGATAGCTCTCTCAATTACAGCAATCCAGAGCTTCTCTTCGTCGTACTTCAAAATGGCAACCAATCAACTTCAGATTGTTCTGGAGTAATAACCGTAGCAATCTTGTTCTTTTCTCCATACCGATCAGCTTCAATGCCAACTTTTGCAGTAAACTCTACCCCGTTAAAGTCAGCTATAGAGTTGACTTTTCTAGCAATAGCTGCTTTTTCTGAAGTGTCATTTGAATGAATGTTCCGTGCTGACTCCAAAATACTTCTAAGCATAGAACGACCAGATTCTCCCCAAGTATCTTCTCCTTCAACTCTTGCTTTGCCACTTTTAATACCAATTACTTGAAAAATCTTGCGTTTTGCATATGGACCTTCAGTGACAGTAAATTCAACGTTTAAATAGATGCTGCCAGTAGTGTAGCTTTTCGTGAACCAATTTTCATAACCTCCTGGTTTAATTGCCATTTTTACCTTGACTATTGTACCTTTTGGTATTAAATTACTCTGTAATTTTGCAGTATTAAAATCAGTTAAAAAATCTGTTAGCATATTGTTCCCTATAAATTAAGTAAAAAAAAGAATCAACTCCATTGGTCTACAAGTTTCCAACGACCATTTATCTTATCGACAAGCTTGCTTGCCACACGTTCACCATTTCGCAGCTCAAACACTATTTGACGGGTAGTGCTTTCTTCATCATGAGCAAACATCACCATGCCAGTGCTATAAAATCCACGTAAAGATCCAGCACCGCTTAGGCCTTGAAATGGATCTTCTTCCAGCATCTTTTTGGATAGTTTTTTTGTGTGGTGGGTAAGGATTATACCTGCATCTGGATTAATAATGTTCCTCAGTCTTTCAAGCGTTTTTTGCAAAAAGAATAGCATAGCGCTGTTGTCATTTTCATTACCATATTCACTTGAGTTAAAAATGTTACGAAGAGGATCAATTGCAATAATATCAGGTTTGAAACGCTCTTTAACGGTGCTTTTGATCTCATCTATTTCTTCACTGCTGAAAGATAATTGCACTCTTGGCGTGATAATTAAGTTATTGGCAGCTATATCCAAAAGTTCTTGGTCGAATGTCAGTTGCTGTAAACGCTCTTTCATGTATTCATACTCAATTTCAGTTTGCATGTAGAAAATTTTCATAGGACGACTAGGAGTCATACTGAGAAATGAAACTCCGGCAGCCATGTGAATCAACCAGGAAATAAGAAAATCACTCTTGCCAATCTTAGGTGGGCCACCCAGTACCAATAGACCTCTTTTAGTTAGAATCCTTGGTGCGATTATATCTTCTGGTATTGGCGATTGATCATTCAAATATTCTTTCACACTGAAAAAGGGAATTTTTTGACCGATATTGAAAAAGCTTTGTTCCATAATAATTATTCTCCAATTTTTAATTAAGCAATAGGAGCCAAAGTTTTGGCTTTAATTTTCGCAAGTAATTTACCCAAATGTGGTTCTTCAACCATATTCAGGCAGCCACTTCGATCTTTAGCTGGGTATCCCCAAGTATTAATAGTCTGACAGATAAATGAACGTACTTCTGTGCCATTATCTTTCTTAATTCCAACCATGCTGATTACCTCATCAACAATACCTGGAATCTCACTAGCAGTTTTAGCTCCTTCACATTGAGGTAGCCAAGTTGGACGATTGCAGTCATCGAGATATTGACCTAATGTGCCAACTATGATGATGTCTTTATCTCTGATATGTTGAAACTGATTGAGCCAAGCCATCATCTCTTGAGCAAGTAACCCATAAGCAGCTCTTTTGTCTTCTTTTCCCGATCTATCAGAAAAACACTCAGGTTGCATCCTTGCCCATAAAAGACATAAACGTGAAGCAACGGTTATACTATCTACAAAGATGCATCGGTATTTAGAAGTCTCAGAAAGAAGATCTTTATACTTGCCAGATACATGTTCATGGTGTTTTTGACTGTATGCTTGGTCAGATTTCAGCGCAGGGTTTGGACCACCAATTAGGCAGGCAATATCCCGAGCTTGATTCCAAGTACGAACACTAATTGAATCTCCCTGCCAATCTTGAACAGCAAGCAGACCTGCTTCAAAGTCAAGACATAGTGTTGGTTCACTTATAGTCTTTAAGAGGCTGGTTTTACCAATACCGTAAGGACCAAAAATTACTACTTTTATGCCTGTAGTTGTTTTCAATCTTTCATTATTGTTTAAAATTTTAAAAGTCATTTATTCACCTCAATGGTATATGTTATATATTCAGGAAAGGTAGAATTTATGTTCAATTTTTCTTTTTGCTCTTGTAGTAGATGGAAGAGAGTTTTATACGTATTTTTCTTACCATAGTATTTAAAGTAGTTCTTGATATGTTGTTCATCTTAGCAACTTCATATAAGTTAAAGTACTTGAGTTGTTCGCATATCTTTTGCATCTTTCTTGGTAGCGTTGAAATCATGTAATCTACATCAGTACGTTTTGCTACTTCATCTTCAAAAGCTTCTGTTTTCTCAATATTGACGTAGTTATTAATGTTGCGTTTAATACATAGTTGTTTCTCCAATAAGTTATTGGCACGACGTTCAGTTAATCTTGCTACAAAAGTGTTAAAGCTACCTTTACTTTCATCATATCTATCAAGATAAGTCCAAATTTCACAGAAAAGTTCTTGCTCAAGATCTTCATGAGTTTCATGAGCAAAGCATTCAAAAAGTTTTAATCTCTTAGCTTGATACCGTATATTTTGAACAACTATGGCAGTTTTTAGTTTCATAACTTTTCCCTAAAACAATTAATGCTTTAAGGATGAGAACTTATAGGTGCACTTTGTAGGACAGGAGCAAAAATAAATAATACAGATGCAATTTTTAACCTATTGATATTCTATTGTTTTTTTTCGAGAATAATACAGTTCGATTTTTAAATAATACTGCAACAAAAAATTAGGCAAAAATTCATTTTTTTTGGACAAAAATTTTCCAAATCCTGAATATATATTATATAAGCCTTTCAAACTCATCACAGGTGTCAATTCTTACACAATCAGGAAGAGCAGCAATAGCAGCCAGCATAAAAGAGCAAGTTATACATCTTGCTTGGGGAACAGGTGATTCAAGCTCTGGAAGTAGCCATCAGGTCGAAAAAGTTTTTGTTGAGGGTGAAATAGCTCTAGATCACCACACTATTAAAGATGTAAGGGTTTTTACAGGACAAACAACTTATCAGTCAAGTATAGATTATATAGTTGATAGCAGTAGTGGTGTAATAAAACGTACGGAAAATAGCTCTATCAGGGCAAATAGTGCAGTTACTGTAGAATATAGTGAAAGCACACCACCAGAGCTGATAACTTCTGAAAAACTGCTCAATGAGCTTGGCAGACGTACTGCGAACGAAGTGCTCTTCTGCACAGGTGATGAGAATGGAGAGCTTGTTACTCCCTCCGGAAGGTTTAGGCCCTCAAATGTACCAACTAATAATCTCTATCTTAAATTTACTTTCGATTTCACGGACGCAGCAAATCAAGTTATCAGGGAACTTGGGGTTATGGTTGGTACTAAAGTAAAAAAAGGATTACCTACAGGACAGAGATATTTTGAGCCAAAAGACATTGAAGATTCAGGAATTTTGTTGGTACTTGAACATACGGTACCACTTATTCGAACTGCAGCAACTCGGGAAACTTTTTCATTTGTTGTAACCTTTTAGAATAAAATGACTTTAAACACCTATTATAACCGCTTTAATCCTGACAAAGAATACGAAAAAAGCTTATTTCTTGCTGGAAGAGGTCTACAGTCTGCAGAATTAAACGAAACTCAGGAGTATGCTCTCTCTAAGCTTAAAGGCATAGGTGATGCAATATTTCGTGATGGTGATGTTATAACAGGAAGCAATTGTATTATAGATAGAGAAACTGGTAAAGTTACACTTGAAGGAGGAAAAATCTATCTGCGTGGTGCAGTTAGAAAAGTCGAAAAAGAAGAGTTTGTTGTTCCTCTTAATACTATAGTTCGTATCGGTGTTTATTACGTAGAATCTACCATTACAGAACTTGAGGATGAAAATCTTCGTGATCCTGCTGTTGGTACACGTAATTATCAAGAAGTAGGGGCAGCAAGGCTTAAAGTTTCCACCATTTGGGGATACCAAGCAGAGAGTGTTACTGTTAACTCTACAAATGGGGAATTTTATCCAATTTATAACATTGAAAATGGGATGCTGATAGAACATTCACCACCTCCACAAGCAAATATAGTAACCACAGCTCTTGCCCGTTATGACAAAGAGGCAAATGGTTCCTACGTTGTAAATGGCCTTGAAGTAATGTTTTTGCAAAAGGAAGAAGAGGGCAAAAAGCAAGTATTCGTGATTAATGAGGGTAAAGCTCATGTTGATGGTTATGAGATTGAGTTACCTCACAGTATTCGTGTTTCTTTTGATGAAGATCCGAATATAAAATCAGTTGAATCAGAACCACACACTTTTCAGCCAAATAGCCAAAGAGTAATGGAACTTAAAGTTAATGATTTTCCAATCAGTGAAATTAAAAAAGTAGATATCACTGTTCAAAAAACCATTACTGTTACTCATGGTTCATACTCTGGAGCTATTGATCCGATACCTGACTCTGCAGTACTTGAGATTATTCAAGTTAAACAAGGCAATGTTATTTATGAAAATAGTATAGATTACAAATTAAACGCAGGAAACGTTGATTGGTCATTACCAGGTAAAGAACCAGCTCCAGGAAGTAGTTATCAAATAACTTACCGCTGTCGTACTCATGTAAGCCCTGAAGATATAAGTGAAGAGGGATGTAAAGTAAGGGGAGCAGTTGATAACAGCTTGGTTTTGATAGATTATACCTGGAAAATGCCCCGCTTTGATTTAATTACTATAGATGCAAAAGGTACAGTAAGAAGGATAAAAGGCATAGCGCATCCTTGGAGACCATCAATGCCTAAAGCTCCCTCTGGACAGCTTTTGCTCTGCTACATTCATCAGACATGGAAAAACGGAGAAAAAGAAGGGGTAAAAATAGTGAATAATGCTATTCATGCTGTACCGATGAATGAACTTGAAGCAATGAAGAAGGGAATAAATGATCTTTATGCTCTGGTTGCCTATGAACGTCTACGCAATGATGCAAATTCAAGAGAACCTACCACCAAAAAAGGAGTATTTGTTGATTCGTTCTTTGATGATGATATGCGTGATCAAGGAATTTTGCAGTCTGCAGCAATAGTAAATAGAGAGCTAGTTCTACCAATAGATGTAGAAGTTGCAGATATTGAAAAAGGTGGGGAAAGATATCTTTTGCCATATGAACTTGAACCGGTACTGGAGCAGCTTTTACAGACCAAAGGAGAAAAGATCAATCCATATCAAGCTTTTGATCCAGTCCCGGCACAAATTACTCTAAATAAAAATATAGACCACTGGACAGAGGTTACCACGAATTGGAAAAGTCCAGTAACCAGAGTATTTAATGTTAAAGAAACAACAGAGCTGCTGTCAAGTACCTCATACGAAACTAAATTTATGAGAGAAGCAGTACAGAATTTTGAAATTGAAGGTTTTGAGCCAAGTGAGAAGCTTAAAGAGATAAAATTTGACGGAATAAACATTCAACCTATAACTTAAAATTGGAAAACCAAATGTTAACAGCTAACAATCAGGGAAAATTAAAGGGAAAGGTGAAAGTACCAGCAAATATTCCAGCCGGTACTAAATTAGTGCAATTTTACGGGGATAAAGGAAGTTATGGAGAAGCAACTTATACTGGTAAAAAAACAATTACCATAGAGGAAAGAAGAAGAGTTATCGCAGCAAGACGAGTTGATCCTTTAGCCCAGACATTTACACTAAATGAAAGTAGGCACATAGGAGGTGTGGAGCTATGGTTTGTAAATAAAGGCAAAAAACGTGTTGTTGTGCAAATTAGAGAAACGGCAGTGGGAATGCCCTCGCAAACTGTCATTGCTGAAAGTTATATTGAGCCGAAAGATATAAAAGTAGATGGCACAGCAACACGTATAGAATGGTCGCCAGTGTTTTGCCATGCAGGACAAGAGTATGCAATAGTGCTACTCACTGATGATGCAGATACTGCAGTAAAAATAGCAGAACTTGGCAAATATGATGCAGTAAATAGCCGCTGGGTAACGAGTCAGCCATATCAAGTAGGAGTATTACTGTCATCAAGCAATGCAAGCACCTGGACTCCACATCAAAATTTAGATTTAACGTTTCGACTACTAGCTGCAAAATTTAGTGAAGTTTCTCATGTTGTTGATCTGGGCAAAGTTACTGTAAATAATGTATCAGATTTAATTGTTTTGACGAACGTCGAAAAAGTAGCATTTGATACCAATGTAGAATTTATCTTAACAGATGAAGAGGGAAGAGAAAACTTTTTGTCTGATAATTTGCCATTTGCACTGCGTGAAAGATTATCTGGAGAGCTAACGGTAAAAGCAAGCCTAAAAGGAGGGCGAGAAAAAAGTCCAGTGCTATATCCTGGGTTACAGCTAGTTATGGGTAATATAGGGGAAAAAGGAGATTATGTAACTAGGAGCATTACAGCAGGAGCTAACACTAAGATTACCATAACATATGATGCGCTGATACCTGGCACTGCAGATGTAAAATCATATGTAGAACAAAGCTCCAAAGGATGGCAATTAGTAAATTTAACATCAGGAAAACCAATTGGAGAAAACTGGGTGGAGAGAACTCATGTGCTAACAAACTTTAATGGTAATGAGACGAGGGTAAAGTTAGTACTTAGTGGAACGGTTGTTTATCGCCCTAAAGTCAAAAATCTACGAATCATTATCACTTAGCAGAATGTCAGATGATAAAACAAGCAGAGGGTATCCACTGCCTCATCCAGAAAATATTGCTGTGCAGGATGTTGTTCGTATCCGTACCACAATTGAGAAAATAGATGAAGATATTACCAAAAGAGAAGATGAGCATAATCAACTAAAAAATAATTTTAAACGATTTAGATTTGAAACTTTTTTGAATTTTTGGGAATGAAAGAAGCAATAGAAGCATTACACCAAAGGATAAAGGATTTAGCAGCAAACAGCACACCTGATCAACTGGCATATCTTGCAAAATCGCTGGAATTAATAGCAGATAAAAAAGCTATTTCTAATATTGTGCAAATGGCTAAAATAAAAGAAATAATTGACGCACTACAAAAAAGACTTAAGGATTTAGTAGCAAACAGTACTCCAGATCAATTAGCATATCTTGCTAAAGCATTGGAATCAATAGTCGATAAAAGTGCGGTTTCTGAAATTGTGCAGATGACAGATGGTAAGCTAAAAGAACTTCTTGATAGTGCAAAAAAACACCTAAATGATATAAACAGCAATAAAACAAACTCAATATCAGCAATAACTGCAGTAAAAACAGATTCCGTTAATGAAATCAACAAGCTTAGGGATAATTCCTTAAACACTTTAAAAGCATCATCAGATTCGCATATATCGCTACTTGATACGAGAAAGAATGCCAATATTGCAGCAATAAATAGCATTAGTAACAGTCATAAAGATGGTCTTAAAGGTTTAGTAGAAGATTTTCGTGCTGTTACCACTGGCTCATCAATTATTAGGGAAATAGAAACTCGTGATAACCAATTAAAAACATCCCTGATAAATGAGGTAAAAACTCGGGATGAACAGTTAAAAGCGTCTCTTATAAATGAAATAAGAAAGCGCAACATGGTTGAACCAGGGTCATTACCTTTCTTATTTGGTGTACTTGGCAGAAAAAATAATTATTTTGGCCACGGAACTTTTACGACAGAGCTTGGAAAGTGGAGTAGTGATATAACAAAAACTGACTATATGTTACAACTACTAGCAGGTAGCCATACATACGATACAGATTACGTTAGTTTTTATCGGCCAAGACAACTCTATTTTATAGAGGGAAATAAAGGAACATTTATTTACGGAGAGTTATGCACAAATAGTTTTTCTGGTAGTTATGATGAGATATACTATTACCCATATGCTGCACTTGGAGTAGTATTTGTAAAAAATACAACCAATGTGAACATAAATAAAACAATAGAATTTGTTGGATCATCGTACTCAAGTACGGAGTATGGGGGTGCAGGATTATTTGTGGGAACACCAGATAATACCAATAAATCAAGTATTTCAAGAATAATATGGAAAAATGTTTACCAATACACAAGTTCTGATAGCAAGTTAGCTGGATCTGGCAATGTAGAAATTCCAGCAGGAAAAACAGTTGCAATATTACTTTACACATCATCTTACCTATGTTCCAGAACACAAGTCAGTCAAGGTATGCTTGCATCAAATTATGTATACAACTATGGTCAATTTATCCAGTGGGGAATATATAACATACGTAGCAATTTTCTAACCACGGGGCTTGAAATAGATGTAGAGAGAACGCTAAAAGCTTGGCAATGTCCTGGGTTATCTGAAACTTATGAACTCTGGAGGTAACAAAGAATGTCTATCTACATTAGATTTGAGAATGATAAACAAGTAGAAACAACAACGCTTGAAAGTAAGCCAACTGAAAATGATTGGTATGAAGCACCAGAAGATTTTGATTGGCAAAAAAGCTATTGTTTAACAGAAGGAGGAAAAATTGCTCAGCGTACTAAAGAAGATATACAAAAGGAGTTACTGGATAATGCGAAGCTTTGTGCATTTGATAGTATGCGTTTCTATTATGATAATCATACTCACCAATATGCAGGTCATTCTCACCAAAAAGCTAAATCTTATGAGATTCAAGCGGAAGCCGCAAAAAGCATTCTAGCAGCACCAGAATCTATAGATGAAAAGGATAAAGAAATTATAGAACCTTTAGCAAAAGTCCGTGGTATTACGGTTATTGAAATGGCAAGAATAATTGAGGAAAAAGTGAAAAAAGCAGTAAAAGCAATAATTAAATGTGAAGAGCTTGAAGATTTAGCCAAAAGAAAGATTGAAGAAGCCGAAAGTGAAAATGAGCTACAGACTTTGCTAGATGATTTCAGGAAAAAAATACAAAGAAATGGCTGAAGAATTTTTACATGGCGTAAATGTTATTGAGGTAACCTCAGGAGCAAAGACAGTACGTACAGCTAAATCATCAGTGATAGGTGTAATTGGTACTGCACCTGAAGCAGATGAGCAAAAATTTCCGCTAAATAAACCAGTGTTAGTTGCAGGAAGCTTAAAGGAAGCAGCAAAGCTCGGAAAGAGTGGCAGTTTACCTTCTGCAATAAATGGAATATTTTCCCAGATTGGTGCAACAGTAGTAGTTATTCGAGTTAAAGAAAGTGAAAACAGCGATCCAAAGCTCAAAGAAAGTGAAACTATTCAAAGTATAATCGGTGGAGTTGATAAAGAAACCGGAGAATATCAGGGAATTGAGGCATTTCTCAGCAGTGAAAGCATAGTTCATGTTGCGCCAAGAATATTAATTGCACCTCAGTTTACTCATCAGTTACCTGAAATAGATGGAGTAAATTCAGTAGTGAGTGCTTTAATTTCCATAGCAGAAAAATTAAGAGCAATTATTGTTGCAGATGGACCAAATACTAATGATGAAGAAGCAATAAAATGGAGAAAAAGTGTAGGCAGCTCAAGAGTTTACGTAGTTGACCCATGGATTAAGTTATTTATTGAAGGAAAAGAAAAAATCTTGCCATCGAGTCCATTTGTAGCTGGTTTAATAGCTAAGATAGACAGCGAGCAAGGCTTCTGGCACTCACCTTCAAATAAAGAAATAAACGGTATTATTGGCACAAGCAGGCCTATTGATTTTACGCTCGGTAATACAAATTGTAGAGCAAACCACTTGAATGAAAATGAAGTAACAACGATAATTCATCAAAATGGCTATAGGCTTTGGGGAAATAGAACATGTTCAAATGACTCAAAATGGGCTTTTTTATCAGTGAGAAGAACTGCAGATTTAATTAACGATAGTTTACTTAGGGCTCATTTATGGGCAGTTGATCGCAATATCACTAAAACTTATATAGATGATGTGATTGAGGGGGTGAATTCTTATTTGGCCAATTTAAAAGCACAAGGAGCAATTATCAGCGGAAAATGTTATGCAACTCCCGAACTCAATACACCGGCAAATATTGCAAGCGGAAAAGTGTATTTTGATTTTGAGTTTACACCGCCATATCCGGCTGAGCAAATAATATTCAGGTCTCATCTTGTAAATAATAGTGTAATAAGTTAGGAGAAAGTAAAGTGTTACCGAAAATACTGAGAAATTTTAACGTATTTGTTGATGGCCGGGGTTATGCAGGAAAAATAGATGAAATAACCTTGCCAAAACTTACCATAAAAACAGATGAATATAGAGCTGGTGGTATGGATATTCCAATAAATATTGACATGGGCATGGAGAAATTAGAAGCAGACTTTACTTTTTCTGAATACGATACAGAGCTCTTTCGGCTATTTGGGTTGATAAATGGAAATTCGGTATCTTTGACGCTCAGAGGTGGAATGCAAGGTAGTGGAAGTAATGATATTGAAGCAGTAATAATCAATTTAAGAGGCATTTTTAAAGAATTTGACTTTGGTAACTGGAAACCTGCTGAAAAAGCAACGCTGAAGTGTACTGTAGCTGCCCATTATTATAAACTTACGATAGGTGGTAATGAGCTGATAGAAATCGATGCTGAAAATATGATGAGAAAGATAAATGGTATTGATCAGATGGCTTTGTTACAAGCGGTCTTAGAACCTGTCTTGAAAGGGAATAAAGAAAAGAGTATGATGAGGTAAGCAAAAAATAGGAGGGTAAATTGTATCCAAGTGATATAAGTGACAAGGAATGGGAAATTTTAGAGCCCTATGTTGCACAAGGAGCGATAGGACGACCAAGAAAACATAACATCAGAACAATTATTAATGCAATAAGGTATATAATGAGGGGTGGTTGCCAGTGGAGAATGCTACCAAAGGATTTTCCCCCATGGAAAACGGTGTATGACTATTTTATCAGGTGGCGTAATAATGGAAAATTGAAAAAAATACATGACATGCTAGTAAAAGAGGTAAGAAAAATGGTTGGTAAAAATGAAACACCTTCAGTAGGTATAATTGACAGTCAATCAGTGAAAACGACTCAAAAAGGGGATCAAGAGGATATGATGCCGGTAAAAAAATAAAGGGTAGAAAACGCCATATTATTGTAGATACACTAGGTCTTGTAATTACTGCAGAGGTACACAGCGCAAGCATTCAGGATCGTGATGGTGCTACCAATCTTTTTATTCAAGCTAAATGCAAAGCTCCAACATTACGTAAGTTTTTTGCTGATCAAGGATACAAAGGTAAATTACAAAATCGATGTTTGTTGGAAACTGGATGTTTGCTAACGATTACCAAGAAATTGGTTGATACAGGATTTCAGGTTATTCCTAAACGTTGGATTGTAGAACGAACCTTTGCTTGGCTTTCCAATTTTAGACGCATGAGCAAGGATTACGAGCATTCTCCTCTTACTTCAAAAAACAATATCTTATTTAATATGATTACTTCTATGCTTACTAAATTAGCTGCTTAACTCCTTTCAAGACAGGTTCTTAGGTATTTAGGTTTAGTTTTAAAAAGATTTTAGAATTTTATTTTTTAGGAGAAAGTATGACAACAGTAAAACTTGATAATCCAATAACAGTTGATGGTATTTCTGTATCAGAGCTTACCATTAGACGTCCAAAAGTTAGAGATTATCTAGCTATTGAGAGACTTAATGGTAGTGATCTGAGTAAGGAAGTAACTTTGACTGCCAATCTAACATCAGTTGCAAAAGAAGCAATTGAAGAGTTGGATATTGCTGATTATGTAAAAGTGCAAGAAGTATTAAAGGATTTTTTTTCACCGATTATCCAAAAAACTTGAGATTAGAAATACTAGTGCTTGGCTCTATCATAGGTGGTGGAGTTGAGCACATTCTTGATATGGAGATTAGTGAGTTTATTTCATGGAGCAAATTAGCAAAGGAGCTTAAATGTCAACATTATCTATAAAAATCGGAGCTGTTTTAGATGGTAGCTTTAATACTGTAATAAAAGGAAGTAGTAGTCGACTTACTCATCTTGGTGAGAATATAAGAAAGCTTGATTCATCTTTTAAATCAGTATCAAAATTTAAGCAGTTGGGTAGTGATGTTTTGACTAGCAAGAGATCATGGAAAGGTTTTGAGGATCAGGTAAAATCCCTTGCTAAACAGATAAAAGCAGTCGAAAAACCGAGCAAAACTTTAAAAGCTGAGTTTAATAAGGCTAAAGCATCAGCAACAAAAGCAAAAGAAGCATACTTGAAAAAGAGAGATGCCTTACATTCATTCAATGAAGAAGTAAGAAAAAGTGGAAGAAATATTAAGTCATTAGTAAGTGATCAATATAAACTTAGTTCGTCCATTGAAACGTTAAAAGGTAAGTATAGTAAGCTTGGATCTGCAATACGTAGTCACCAAAGTTTTTTAGCAAGCAAAGCACATTTTAAGTCACAAATTATAGAAACTATTGGTCTTGGACTAACGCTTGCAGCACCAATCAAAGTTGCTATTGATTTTGAATCGGCCATGGCTGATGTTACAAAAGTAGTTGAATTTAACAAAGAAACAAAGGAAGTAGATAAATTTGCCCAGAAATTAAAAGAGATGTCACGTACTATACCACTATCAGCAGCAGAATTAGCACAAATAGCTGCAAGCGGTGGTCAACTTGGTATCAAGAAAGAAGACCTTTTTAATTTTACAGAAACAGTGGCAAAAATGTCCACAGCATTTGATATGTCTGCAGAACAAGCAGGAGATTCCATAGCTAAACTTTCTAACGTTTATGGAATTGATGTTAGTGAAATGGAGCATGTTGGCAATGTAATCAATCACTTATCAGATAACACTGCTGCTAAAGCAAAAGACATGGTTGAAGCTCTAGCAATAGTTGGTGGTACTGCAAAGCAGTTTGGATTAAAGTTTGAACAAACAAGCAGTTTAGTAAATGCTTTCATTAGCTTAGGCAAACAACCAGCAAAAGCTGCAACTGCAATCAATGCACTACTTTCAAAGCTTCAAACTGCTGAAAGTCAAGGAAAAGCGTTTAAAGCAGCATTAGAAGAAATGGGCATAGCCACAGAAGAAATGGTACAAAGGATAAGTGAAAATGGAGAAGAAGCATTGCTATATTTTTTCCAAACTCTAAAGAAAATGGATAACCAGGAACGCTCTACAATCCTGATGAAACTTTTCGGTCAGGAATATCAAGATGATATTGCATTATTAGCTGGAAGTTTTAATAAATACGAAGATGCAATAAAGTTATTGGCTAATACAGAAAAGTATGGAAGCTCTCTGCAGAAAGAATTTAAAAATCGTGCAGACACTACAGCCAATAAATTACGACTTCTTCGAAATTCAATAGCTGAAGTTGGTATGAACCTGGGTTCAGTAATGCTGCCTACTTTAAAATCTATAGCCGAATTTTTACAAGAAAAAACTAGGAGCATAGCTTTATTTGCAGAAAAATATCCAACCTTAACTACAGCAATCATGGGAACTATAGTAGCTTTAATAAGTTTGAAAATCTTGGTAGTGGGGTTAGGTTATGGATTTACTTTTTTAGCAAGTGCAGTTCTCGGTTTAAGGACAAAAATAATTGCAACATTTTCATTTTTATCAGCTACAGTTTTTCCTGCAGTAATAACAGGACTAAGAGCAATAACGCTTGCTGTAATGAGTAATCCTATAGGGCTTTTAATTACTGGACTTGTCACAGGTGCAGCACTTGTTATCACCAACTGGCAAAAGGTGAAAGACTTTTTCTCTAGCTTTTGGAAATCACTCATTAAACCTATAGGGAAAGCTTTTTCATGGGTAGGAAATACAGTTAGTAGCATATTTGGAAAAATCTCTGAAAATAGTCCACTGAAAGAATTTGAAAAGAGAAAAACTGTTGTTTCGTTGGTTGATGGAAAAAACAGCAGTATACTCTCTCAAAACAACATTTTTAATAACAGAAATCCTCTATTAAATAATAGTGCACTCAAAGAAATTTCCCAGAATAGCTCGAATAATGTTAAGATTACACATACTATCACAGAAAAGAAATCTATAGCAGATGAGAAAAATCTAGAAGAGTACATAAAAGGCAAGTATGAAAATAAAACTTTTAACCAAACTCAACATAATTATTTTAACATAAGCATTCAAGCAGCAGCAACTCAGGATGTTCGTAGCCTTGCTGATGAAGTAATAAAAAGGATAAGAGAAAAATCACGTGATGTTCTGTTTGATAACATAGACCCCGTTTATTAAAGTGTTGTCTCTTGGCCCGTATAAATTTGCTCCAACAAGTTTAAAGTATAATAGAGAAAATCGTTGGAGCACAATTGAGTGTATTGAAAATATGCCACTATTGCAAAATATCGGCCAAGGTGTAGAAAATATAGATTTGGAAGGAATGATTTATCTTCATAATCTTAACGGGCTAAACCAATTAAAGAATATGAAAGAAGCTGAAAAACCACATGTTTTAGTAGATAGTTTAGGTAATATTTTAGGACAATTCGTAATTACCAAGTTAGAAGAAAAGCAGATGTATTTTTTACCTAATGGACTACCGAGAAAAGTTGAATTTAGTTTGAGTTTGAAAAGCTATAGATGACTATATATTACTTAACTAAAGAAGGAGAAATGCTAGACCTGATTTGCTGGAAGCATTATGGGTATAGTAGTGGAGCAGTGGAGGAAGTATTGCTTGAAAATCCAGGCCTTGCAGAATACGGAAGCTTTTTGCCTGCAAGATTAAAGATAAAGCTTCCTACTATTCAGAAAACAATACAAAAGTCAAAATTAAAGGTCTGGGAATAAATGCAGCCAGATTTTATAATAGATAAATGTGAATCAATTAAAGATAGAGTCATATCATTGCGCCTTACAGATGAATCAGGAACAATAGACGATGTAGTTGAAGTGTGTGTTGATTACAGAGATGAAAACTTAAATATCCCAGATGAATTGAATATTTCTTTAGGGTACAGGGAAATCGGAGTGATGCCCATGGGTATATATACAATTAATGAAATTACGGTGCAGAGTCCGCCTAAAACCTTGCTAATAAAGGGTCATGGAACAAATTTAAGACTATCATTAAAAGAGAAAGTATCTAAAGAATGGCATCAAATTACTCTAGGTAACTTGGTTAAGGAAATAGCAGAAAAGCACGGATATGGATGCAGAGTTGCAGAAGAATTTGAAAATGTGTTGATACCACATATTAACCAAATAGATGAAAGTGATATAAGTCTGTTAACAAAGATCGCAACAGAGCGTGAAGGAATGGCAAAGCTAGCTGGCGGATATATACTTTTTATTCCAAAAGGCAAAGCAAAATCGGCAACTGGAAAAGCTTTAGGAACAACAGCTATTAGACCTCAAGACACGATAAATTGGAAAGTGCATTTTACCATAAGCAGGTACAACTCAGTGATTGCAAAATGGCATAGCTATGAAAAAGGTGAAACTATATCAGAAACAGTTGGCTCTGGTAGTCCAAGTTATACTATACAGACGCTTTACTCTAATGTAGAATCAGCACTAAGTGCAGCAAATGCTAAATTAAAACAACTAAAGCGAAATAATGCAGTGTTGGATATCACTATGCCTGGTAATCCAGAACTATTTGCAGAGACGAAACTTAGCTTGTTAGGGTTTCATCAAGATATAGACGGTGAATGGATAATTGACAGAGCAGAACACGTATTAGATGGTTCAGGTTATCGCACTGTGTTATCAGCATCTATCAGTAAAACAAATGTTTAATGTTGAAAAAAGTATTGAATATGAATAGAGTCTCAAGTACATTTTTGGTGGTGTATAACAATAATAATATGTGTTGTTATTACCTATTGCTATATGAAGGCAAAAGCTATAGATAATTATAAAACAATATTACGAACTGCTTCTCAAAATTGTAACTTAGAAGTTGTAAAATTCTCAGTAGAAAATCTATTAGATATTAATGTGCAGACCCCTAAATTAACAGCACTACATTATGCTGCAGAAGAAGGATGTGCAGAGGTTGTAAAATTCTTAGTAGAAAAAGGAGTTGATATAAATGCTACAAAATATGAAAGATGGACACCTTTACATGCAGCTACATATGAAGGCAAATTGAAGATAATTAGATTTTTATTAGACAAAGGTGCAGACCCTACCATTAGAGATACAGATGGGAAAACACCAAGGAAAGTTGCTGTATTAAGATCGCGGCATACTAAGGACAAACCTTATGATGAAATCATCAAGCTACTTGCTAAAGCAGAGGATCAATATACATCAGAGAAGTAGGCTGTATTATTCATAATAAATTTATATCCATGCAAGACCAAAAAATCCCAATTACAGTAATTATCACGTTATTAATCCAAACCGTAGCAGTCATATGGTGGTTATCCAAGTTAGACTCAAGGGTACAACTTCACGATAAGCTCATGGAATATGGTTTAATGGAAAAGGTACTCATACTTGAGGAAAGGGTAAAAAATCTTTCTGAAGAACTGGATGAGTTTAAATTACACGTTCTAAGCGGAAAAATTAAATCTTAATACCTTTACCTAAACTCACAATGATTAAATACATTTTATCAGTTGATGGAGGTGGCATTAGAGGCATCATACCAGCCATTATTCTAGCAGAAATAGAGCAAAGGACAAGGAAACCGATAGCTGAAATCTTTGATCTGATGGCAGGTACTTCAACCGGTGGGATTGTTGTGGCTGGGTTATGCAAGAAAGATGAACGAGGAAATCCCCAATATTCAGCCAATGATTTAGTTGAATTTTACCAAGAATACGGGTCATATATTTTTAAATCTTCATTCTTCAGGCGATCAATATTATCTTGGTTTAACTGTGCACAATACCCACATAAAAATATTGAGTATGTACTTCATAAATATTTTGGTGATGATATCCTTAAAAACACTTTAAGTAATGTGTTGATTACGAGTTACGATATTCAGAATAACTGCCCATTTTTCTTTAAAAGCTGGAAAGAAGGTAATATTAAGCTGAAAGATGCACTCAGAGCTGCAACGGCTGCACCTACTTACTTTACACCTAAATATTTAAAAGTCAACCAAAAGGAAATGGTATTAGTGGATGGAGGGGTTTTTGCCAATAATCCTGCGGCTTGCGCATATGCAAGTGGTAAGAGGTTATTTCCAAATGATGATATTCTACTGTTATCGATAGGTACTGGAAGAACAGATAGAAGCATAGCTAATTCAAGGAGATTTGGAAAAATAGGATGGATCAAGCCACTACTGAATGTGATGTTTGCTTCAAGTTTAGATGCAGTAAATTACCAACTTGATCAAGTTATAGCTGATAAATATATACGTATACAATCACAATTGAAAATAGCATCAGCTGACATAGATAATATTACATCAAAAAATATCAAATTTCTACAGCAGGAGGCAAATGCAATGATAGAGGACAACCAGGAAGCAATAGATAGATTTTGCAATATTGAACGATGCCAAGCAAACTAAAGAAATTATACCACAAAGCAAAGAAAGGTTTAAAAAACATAGTTTCGCCCAAAAAGCATAAAACTGTGACTAAGGGGCAAGAAGCTAAAATTTCAAACGATAAGCCAAAACCGCTCTCTGAAATTGTGGTGAAACCTAACCTATGCTTGAAAGTAACCTCTAAAGCAGAAAATGTCAAAAAAGATAAAAAAGGAATAAAAGAAAAAATAAAAAGCTTAAAAACAAAACCCGTAGAAAAAGAGCTGAAAAGAGGCAACGTGTTCAAAAAAGGCTTTAAAGAGCTAAAAGGGAAAATAAAAAAATTAAACCCAATAAAGGTTAAGAAAAATAAGATAATCGGGAGCAAGAAGTTAGCATTTTTACTGACATCTGCTACAATCGTGGCAATTTTACCAACATTCAGTCTAGCTCCTCTGCCAGCACTAGCAATAACTTCTGCATGTGTTTTCAGTATTAATTTTATTGCAGTCAAAACATTAAAGCAGTTTATTAAACAACGCAAATTAGCAGCAGAATCTAAGGAAGTAGCCAAGCCGGAAGAAGAAATTCAAGATGTATCGGTTGAACCGGTAAAAGAAAAAGCCGCAAGCAAAACTTCAGAGAAATCTTAAATAGATTAACTATCTTCATCTATATCATAATATATTATATAAATTATCATAGTTTTAATTCCGTTGGGAGCGTAAATTGCGCAATTTCCTCAGTAGTCAAGCTAGTTATTTGAGAAATATTATCAATAGAAATACCTAGTATAAGTAGATTATTCGCAACCTTGATTGACTCTACTTTATCAATCTTTTCTTTGTAAATTTGCCTTCTTTGGGATAGAAATTCTATCCATATATCTAGTTCATCTCGTGATTCTTGATTGTTAATTTTTTTAGACTCTCTCACCCAACTTAATAGTTCTTTTTCTCCTCCACTATCTGTATCTTCCTCTACACAACAGTTTTCTTCCGTTACCAGATCTTCAACATTCACTGATAATTTTCTTGCTATTTCCCATAACCTCTCACCGAACATGGTGCTTCCTTGTTCATAGTAATGTATCTGTGGACCTCCTATACCAAGCTCCTTCGCTAATTCCTCTTGCGTATACCCTTGTATTATTCTCCACTTTTTCATTCCATCCCTTTTGTTGGAACGCTTAGAACTTTTTTCTTCTTTATTTTCATATTCATCAACTGATAAGCCTGTTGCTCGGTAGATTATATCATTAGCAAATCCTGCCTTTAGCATATTCCTCGCCATTCTTATTCTTGCTGCTTTTACATCACTTTCCTCTTCAGCTCGAATAGATTGGGTTAATGCATAAATTGCCTTGCGTAATTCTCGATTTCTTGTTTTTGTGTATTTTTCTATGAAATTGTACATCCATTGTTTATCAAAACAACGATTTTCTTTAAGTACTTTTTGTCTAGGAAGTAGATCACTCAAACTAACTGATAATGTATCTGCTATAATTTGTAATTCTCCAACTGGAATGCCACATATCCCTTGTTCATATCTTCGCAGCGTATAATATTTTATACCTGTTTTGTCTGCTAAGTCTTTTATGGTATATTTTCTTTTTAACCTCCAGATTCTTACTTTTTGCGCTATTTTGTATCTTATGGATGCCTCAGCAGTTTTACAGAAATAAACATCTGTTATAAGGCTTTTTGCTACTTTATCAAAAGATTAAATTAGCTTATGTTTATCGGAAGAGCTTGGCTTGGACTGCGATTTATATAAAGCTTTTACGCAGTCCAATTTGAGAAGGAAGTCCTTTGTTTAACGTTTCCTAAAGTGTAATAGTTCAGACTTGATCTGACAGGCGTGAATTAACTGACAGAAGAATTGACAAAGTCAAAACCAAAATCAGCATCCTGTTTAATGCTATCAATATTTTTCTGATAAGCAATATGCATACTATCAAAAAAGGTTTGCATAGGTGTCTTACCATAGCAATATTTACCTGAATGCGGTCGAGATCTATTGTAAGAATGCACCCAATGGTCTACATCTAGCTGAAGCTCTGCCAAAGAGGTGTAAATTTTCTTTCTGAAGATAATATTGTAGCATTCATCTTGCATAGTTCTGTGGAACCTTTCACAGATGCCATTAGTTTGTGGAGAACGAGCTTTGGTTCGAGAATGATCAATATTTTCTACCCCCAAATACAGCTGGTAAGCGTGATTTTCAGGTCTGCCACAGTACTCTGTACCACGATCCGTCAAAATGCGTAGCAATGATACTTTCTGTTCATCAAAAAACGGTATCACCCTATCATTGAGAAGGTCTGCAGCTGTAATAGCAGTCCTTTCTGTATAAAGCTTAGCAAAAGCAACTCTAGAGTAGGTATCAACAAAGGTTTGTTGGTAAATTCGTCCAATACCTTTGATATTACCCACATAATAGCTATCTTGGCTACCCAAGTATCCTGGATGTTCTGTTTCAATTTCTCCATGGGCCTCTTTTTCTTCCTTAGCCTTCTCTAGAGCTGTTATCTGCTCTTCTGTTAAGATAATGCCATCTTGAGCTACTTTTGCTTCTAATGCCTTTAACCTCTTTTTGAAATTCTCAAGATCGTTTCTTTGCCACACTGATCTTATTCCACTTGCAGAGATGAGAATTCCTCTCTTTTTCAGTTCGTTTGCTGCTCTTTCTTGTCCATACGCTGGAAATTCTATTGCTATTTCAATTACTGCTTTTTCTATATCCTCCGATACCCTATTTGCATATAATGGCTTGCTTTTGCTTATCTCGTGTAAAGCCTCTTCTCCTCCTTTTTCATACAGTTCTTTGAAGCGGTAAAATGTATCCCTTGAATATCCCATTACCTTACACGCCTGTGATACATTTCCTAATTGCTTTGCAAGTTCTAGCAATCCCAACTTTGGTTTTAGTATTTTTTCTTGTGTTGTACTCATATCTGACACTCCTTTAAAATTTATTCATATTTTTATCTTACTTTGTTCGCCTGTCAGATCAAGTCTGAACTATTACACCTAAAGGCTTCTTGGCTACCTCCACATGTCCTATCCACCCACGATAGTGTTTCACTTGAGCCACTAACCGCCTTTATTTCTTCTGTAACCTTCTCTTTACTCCACTTGCCATCCCTAGGGAAACTTCCTTTTTCTACCGCTTCTTTGACTGTCATTCCCCCAAAGAGGCACCCTTTTCCTATTACTTCGCCTCTTTTTTGTAGTTCAGACCACATTTCTTTATCTACTACCCTGACCTGTACTTGATGGTCATTTTCTGCATTATGGTATACTTCAATTCTTAAGCCACCAATGCTTGTGGGAAATGTTATCTCAAAAGCACTATTGTCAGATATATCGGTGTAATTTCTTTCACCTCCTTTTCCACTTCTGACTTCAACTTCACTATTACCCATTTTTATAATATCACCTCCTAATTTTATCTCCCCTGTGGTTAGACCTAAATTTTTTGTACCTTCTAATACTCTTGCAACATTTACTTTGCTATTCTCAGAAAATTTCATAAAAAATGTTTTGTTATCTATACATACATCTTCTACGATCCCTTCATTTTCAATAGCACTTTCACCGACTTCTCTCAGTTCTTTAAGCCATTTATCTATCTGTGGACGAACCTCTTGATACAGTTTGTTATGAACTTCACTTATTCGCTTATCCTGCAATAGATCGTAACTGAACATTGCTCCACTTAGCATCAATTCACATATTATATCTTCCTTCTCATTTTCTTTGCATGGGATTGAAAGCATTTTCAATATTACTGCATCAGCAAAACTCGTCTGTCCTTCACTATATGCGTTTATCCTGATTCCAGCATTTAGTGCTTGATCTACAACTTTGTTCAGTTCACTTACACTTTTTACCTTTACCACTACATTTTTAAACCATATCAATTCTGCATTTTCAATTGCACTCGGCTCTATCTTGTTTAAAGCTGGAATAAATGGATTTGAACTTTGACGATTTGAAGATTTTGTGTTATAAAATTCACGTCCTTCTCCAAAGTTGATTACGAGATCTCTAGGGGAAGGCACATTTTCAGGCTTCTGAGTCTTCTTATCACCTGCAAAGACAGGCCACCAGCTTTTTTTACTAGTACGATCCATGGCATCAAATATTTCCGGTAATCTGCTAAGATCATTCTTATTACCTGCTTCGTTTGTAAAGTTAGACCTCTGGTTTTTCTTGCCAGTACGCCTTATACCTTCAATAGCACTAGATAGTCCATTTTGTAACTTTTTAGAATCAATGATTAATTCATAAGTATTTCCATCTATATCATCAAATGATACTGTTTTTTTAGTAGTCATATAAGCCTCCTACATTAAGCATATCATCTAAGTCTATAGCGCAATTTATTGCTTTACTATTAACTTAATATACAGATTATAAAAAGATCTTGTATAATTTACAACTATTTGTAACAAAAGAATAGAGCTTTTTGGGCTTTTATTCGTTTATTATAACTTAACATGCAAGTTATACAAAGATCTTGTATGCTTTACAACTTTTGTGATGTCTTTTTCCAAATCTCAGCTATAGAAATATGCTTTCCTTAAAGCACTTATATTCATATTTCGTATTGTTTCCACTAGCAGTAAACTTCCCAAACCTGAAAAATTTGGTTTATAACAGCTCTCTTTCCTTAAAGCTGCAATATCCTTTGTCTGTCACAATAATGTGATCCTCTAGCTCAATTCCCACACCTTGACACGCTGACACTAATTCTCTAGTCATAACTTTATCATCTTCTGATGGTTCTAAACTCCCTCCTGGATGGTTGTGAGCTAATATTATCGATGCTGCCTCCATTGATAATGCCTTTTTTACCACTTTCCTTTCAGATAGGTGCACCTCATCTATTGTACCAAAATACACTTCGTCTCTTATCAAACGGTACTGTGTATCCAAATATATTATCTGGACAGCTTCTTTTGCTGAAAAGCCTATACTTACCCTTACATATTCTATGAGCTTTTCTTGGCTATCCATTACAGGGCCTCTCTTTAACCCTTCTCTTAGTGCCCTCTTGTAAGCTTCTTTAACACATTCAATTGCTGCGGCTGCATGTTCAGTCATTCCGTCTATCATTTTCAGGTCATCGATTTCTCGCCCTAAAATTTCTCCTATTCCTGGGCAATTATCCATTAAAGTTTTAGTAACATCTTGTGCTTGCTTTCTGTCATGAACTGCTCCTAGAAGCACTGCCACTATTTCGCGATCAAATAGAGCACTTCCTCCTCCGCTTTGTAGTACTCTCTCTATTTCTTCTGTAAGTTTTTCACTATTATTCATAAAATATACTCCTCGTTAATAACAAATTGTTTTTAATTGTTTACTGCTACTTTTTTAGCAGTCTTGGCATAAAGCCATAGCTTCCGAGTGAAGTCAAATCAATTTTTCAATCTTTTTTACTTATTTTTTCATCAAAAAATTAAGATATTAACAGATGCTTATTTATCTAATTGAAAATTAATCCTTTATGTAAAAGAAGTTGTTACTATTTTAGAAATAACATCAGTAGAAAAACCTAACTTGAGTAAATTATTTGCAACTTTCATTCCCTCTATTTTATCAATCTTCTCTTTGTAAATTTGCTTTCTTTGCAATAAAAATTCTACCCATATATCCAGTTCATCTTGTGATTCTTGAGTGTTAATTTTTTTTAACTCTCTCGCCCAGCTTAATAGCTCTTTTTCTCCTTCACTATCTGTATCTTCGTCTTCACAACAGTTTTCTTCCGTTACCAGATCTTCAGCATTCACTGATAATTTTCTTGCTATTTCCCATAACCTCTCACCGAACATGGTGCTTCCTTGTTCATAGTAATGTATCTGTGGACCTCCTATACCAAGCTCCTTCGCTAATTCCTCTTGAGTATATCCCCGTATTATCCTCCACTTTTTCATTCCATCCCTTTTGTTGGAACGCTTAGAACTTTTTTCTTCTTTATTTTCATATTCATCAACTGATAAGCCTGTTGCTCGGTAGATAATATCAGCATCAAATTCTAACTTGAGCATATTTTTTGCCATTCTTATTCTTGCTGCTTTTATAGCACTTTCTTCCTCAGCTCGGATAGATTTGGTTAATGCGTAGATTGCCTTGCTTCCCCTTGTTTTTTCTATGAAATTGGACATCCATTGAGTCTTATCACAACAACGATTTTCTTTGAGTACTTTTTGTCTAGGAAGTAGATCACTCAAACTAACTGATAATGCGTCTGCTATTGTTTGTAACTCTTCATCTGGAATGCCACATACCCCTAGTTCATATCTTCGCAGCGTATGATAGTTTATACCTGTTTTGTCTGCTAAGTCTTTTATGGTATATTTTCTTTTTAACCTCCAGCTTCTTACCTTTTGTGCTATTTTGTATCTTGCAGGGGCTACCATCTACTCTTTTTTACATAAACAAACTAACTCTCAGATGCCTGTTGAAAACTAGTATATTAAATGCCTACGCTGTGACAAGCTAAAATGGTAAGTTTTAAAAGTTCACACCTAAAATAGGTATGTTTGAGACCACCAAATTCATGGGCTGGGCTTGTAAGGTAGAAGGGTTGATAAAAAAAGGACACCTAAAACCTTGAGTGCGATTCTAGAGCCATCTCCGACAGTCGTTTTTTTCTTGAAGCTTTAAAAAATAGGATTTCCAAAATAAAAACGTTGAATATTCCTTCAGAATTGTGTATAATTATTAATGCTTTTTAGGTTAGTTCGTTATGGCTCTTTCGAAGTTTCTTGACGCACGAAATGATTGCGCCTTCAAGAGAATATTTGGTACTGAGAGGAACAAAGATATTCTCATTCATTTCTTGAACGATATTTTAGGCTTTACTGGCTTAACTGCTATTCACGATGTTGAATTCTTAGCTACCATTTTAGATCCTGAGATTGCCGCTAAAAAGCAGAGTATTGTTGATGTTCTTTGTAAGGACTCTCAAGGCTCCAGGTATATAATAGAAATGGTGCGACCTGAAAGCCTTCGGTCATATTGTTTAAAAGGAGAGGAATTCATTCAGAAAGAAACTGAAAGGATTCTAAAGCTTATTGAACCAGATGTTTTGCCATCTGAGTCTACGCATCAGTGCGAATTGGGTAACCAGTTGGTGCCGAGCGACGCGGACAATGAACCTCCTCTTGATAAAGAAGATGCTCAATCGTGAGAGAAAGCATAAACTACAAGCATCATGTGGTTGGAGGGCTAGGCTTAGTGGTATGGTGAACGTAAGTGAAGCTTCATAAGTATCGTAACGATTAAAGAGCTAAAGATGCTGATAAGCTCCGACCAAAAGGTAATGTGGATGAGTTACATTTTTCATTTCTGGATGTACGCAAATAATAATTCCACCGGTATAGAGAAGTCACCTAACCCACTATTGTATGACAAAAGGAACAGGATAAGCCTGTATTTTCGCCTATATGGCAGGCAACCCGCAAGGAATGCTGATGGATGTGCAGGTAAAGGATAATGGAGAAAGCGAATGCCATTTTGTAACGAAATGGATAGAATTTGTAACATTAATTCGCGTGAAAACGAGCAGACTTCCATTTGGTCCCTCATGACAAGAAACTTTGTTAACCACTTAAGGTAGGAAAGCAGATGATTACAAGTACAACTGTAAGTGCACCTACCAATAACTCCGAAGCATGGAACCAGTTACCCTGGAAGAAATGCCAAAAAGTTGTTATGAGGCTACAGAGGCGTATTGTTAAGGCTGTCCAACAAGGCAGATGGGGTATAAGGTGAAAACTTTACAACACCTTCTCACACGCTCTTTTAGCGGCAAAGCTTTGGCGGTTAAGAGAGTAACTGAAAACCAAGGAAAAAACACAGCAGGTGTAGATCGTCAAATATGGTCAACTTGCAACACAAAATTTCAAGGAATAAAGCTATTAAAACAAAGAGGATACAAACCTTCTCCGCTAAAACGGATATACATCAGTAAGTCTAATGGCAAAAGAAGACCTCTTGGAATCCCTACGATAAAAGATAGAGCCATGCAAGCATTATACTTGTTTGCTTTGGAACCGATAGCTGAAACGATCAGTGATCGTCACTCTTATGGTTTTAGACCAAAAAGATCCTGCGCAGACGCTACTGTGGCTTGTCACTTGTTACTGGCAAGCCGTAACCAACTACAATGGATACTCGAAGGTGATATTAAAGGGTGTTTTGATAACATTAACCATGAATGGCTCATGAAGCATATTCCTATGGAGAAGAAAATTCTTCATAGCTGGTTAAAAGCTGGCTTCCTAGAATCAAAAACTCTGTATTCCACAACTGCAGGTACCCCACAAGGTAGTATCATCTCTCCAATACTAGCAAATCTAGCCCTAAATGGACTTGAAAAATCATTGGAAAGTCAATTTGGTAAACTTGGCAGTAAAAGAAGAAGCAAAATCAGAAGTGGAGTAAATGTAATCAGGTACGCAGATGACTTTATCATTTCAGGAATCACACGTGAAGTACTGGAAAATGAAGTAAAACCTCTAGTATCGTCCTTTCTTCAGGAGAGAGGTCTTATCCTTTCCGAAGAGAAAACAAAAATTACATCTATTACAACAGGGTTTGACTTTCTTGGTTGTAATGTACGCAGGTATAATAAGAAGTTAATTATAAAACCTTCAAAAGAAAGTATTAAGAAACTTCTTAATAAAGCACGTACATTGATAAAGGCAAACATAGCGAACACTCAGGCCGTACTAATCAAGTTGCTCAATTCCCTATTAAGGGGATGGGGAAATTACTACAGCCATGTGTGTGCGAAAAGAGCTTTTAACAAAATAGACCATGAAATTATGTGTGCTCTATGGAAATGGGCAAAGAAAAGACATCCTCGTAAAGGATTACGTTGGATAAAGAATCGTTACTTCAAGGTAATGAAACAACGCCAATGGGTCTTTGCTGCACCCATATGCAAGAACAAACCGAAAGAGATAAGGTATTTAAGACTGCTTAGGTTGATTGATATACCTATCAGACGACATGTTAAAATCAGGGCGGATGCAAATCCACTTGACTTAAAATGGAAAAAGTATTTTGATGAAAGAGTGAAACAAACAAAAATGTTAGCAAGCTCTTTCTCAAGAGAAGGTTCTCTACTGTTGGTGTCACCATTAAGAATGATGTTTTCTGAGGAATCATGAAGGACAAGCCGGTTCGAGAAAAGAAGGACTTAGATAAGGGGCTCAAGCGTAGTGTGGGGAAACCTGCATGCTGCGTTTCTAAGGGAGGGAGTAGTAGCAATACTACTTCCTTACCTAACCAGTTCACTAAGACCAAAGGTTTCGAAAAGCGTGCTCAATATTATGCTGCTAAAGCCTACTCAAGTCAAGCTGATCAAGGGGATGATTATCATAACCTCAAGGAAATTATCTTCATAGCTGTTGCTGATTGTATTATTTTTCCAGATAAGGCTGAGTACAAATCAAATCATACTATTCGGGATGAGAATACTAATGAGCATGACTTAAAGGACTTCTATTTCATATTCATTGAATTACCAAAATTTACAAAGACGAAAGAAGATCAACTAGAAAATATAGTAGAAAAATGGTGTTATTTTTTTCGATATGCAGCAGAAACAAGGGAAGAGGACCTAGATAAAATAGTTGGCAGTGACGTAATAATAAAACGAGCTTATGAAGAGATGAATAAGTTTAATTGGTCAGAAGAAGAATTACTAGCATATGAGCAAAGGAAAAAGCGTATAATGGATGAGATTGCTGCTTTTGCTGAAAAATTTGATGAAGGTGTTAGAGTAGGTCATGAAAAAGGTAGACAAGAAGGCATCTACCGTCTTAAACATCAAGATAAAAATTATTGTTTTTTATCATAGCATTTAAACAAATGATGATTTTTCTCATTACAGCAACTAAAGCGACTTTAGCGGCTTTGCCAGAGTCAACTAAACGCTGGTAAAATACTTTCATTTTTTTATTATGACGCATTGCAACCACAGCAGACATGTATAATGCTTTTCGAGCATAAAATCTGCCACCTATGACTTGGGCCTTGCTCACTTTCCTTCCGCTTTCACTAGTTTTTGGTGCAACTCCAACTAGACAAGCTATTTCCTTATTATCTAACCTACCAAGTTCAGGTACCTCTATGAGTAGGATACTTGCGGTTTTCCGTCCAACACCTTTATAGCTAGTTAGCAGTTTGCTTTTTTCCTTCAAATCAGGATCAGAGTTTATTATATCTTCTATGTCTTGCCTAATTTGCTCTAATTGTTTTTTTGCAAATTCTATCTGTTTTTCTATATATTCCCTGGCTTTTCCTGTAACCTTATGCAAACGACACTTATTTGCATGAACTTCATCGTTTAGATTGCGCTCAACTGCTCTTAGCTCTTTTAGTTCTTCTTGCTTTTGTGAAACTATGTATTCTATTACTTCGTCATTTTTTGTGATAAATTCAGCATATTTTTCTAGTAATTTTGCATCTAATTTATCTGTTTTTGCAAAGTGGTTGCAGGCTTTTGCAAATGCATATACCCGATTTGGGTGAGCTCTGTGAACAGCTATGTTATGTTCTTGTAACAATTTTATTACAAGTTTCTCATAACCTCCTGTGGATTCTACTACACATAACTTAACAAATACGTTAGCCATTTTCGACTTTATAAACTCAGATATAGCTCTCTCTGCATTTTCTATACGCTGATGTTTATTGTTGATTGAGATATCAAGTGTTTCTTTTGAAACATCAATACCCACAAAAACTGTTCTAGCCATTTTTGTACCTATAAATATAATCAAATAATAATGTAAATGCTGTACAGAATTGTGATTCGATCTTTTAGATCCTCCTACCGTTCGTACTCCATTTTTTAAAGCTAGGAGTGTACTGAGATGCCTACGATTTCTATCAATCAATCCAATTGACAGTATCACTCCTTGCTCATTATAGTCTTGCGACTTTGATTTAATATACAATCCAAATCGGCCATGAAAAAGGCAGAAAAGCAGAGAAAATTGAGGTCGCAAAGAATCTACTAAAAGCAGGTGTTTCTATTGATATTATAGCTCAAACTACTGGTCTTACAGTTAACGAAGTCAAAGACTTAATCTGATTTTATCTTTTGACACCTAGATGAACATCTTTGTACTAGATGAAAACCCAGTAATTGCAGCACGAATGTTATGCGATAAGCACATAGTGAAAATGCCATTAGAAACTGCTCAATTACTTAGTAGTGTTTTTTCAATCGCATTAAAAGCGCCAAATCCTTTTGTCAGTATCACAAACCAAAATATAGAAGTTCCATATAAACTTACTCACAAAAACCATCCTTGCTCTTTATGGGCTAGACAGTCGAAAGGGAGTTTTTGTTGGTTGATAGAGTACGGAAGAGAATTATGTAAAGAGTACACCTGGCGATACAAAAGAACGCATAAATCCGAAGAAATAGTAGATTGGTGTGATAGTAATAAGGATTTACTCATTTTTCAATCAACCGATATACAAGCTTTTGTACAAGCATTGCCAGACCGGTATAAATGTAGTAGTCCCATAACAGCCTATAGAAAGTACTACCTACATGAAAAGATGAGATTTGCTAAGTGGGAAAAGGGCAGAGAAGCACCGGATTGGATAATAGGGAATCATTGCACTACGGTTATCAGCCAATAAACACAGAAGTCATCCTCATCGGACATGAAAAAAGCAGGGAAGAGGGCGAAAAACAGGCTAAAATTGCTGTGGCTAAAAATTCACTCAAGGCGGGTGTTTCTATTGATGTTATTGCTGAAATAACAGGGTTTTCTGTTGATTATATTGAGAAAATTCAAGAAAAGAAGTTTTAGCCATAACGTTTTTTTATTAAACCCTCTATTCTAGTAATTTTAATATTGCAATCCATTCTAATGTCTGTACAATGCCTTTTTTATATAAATACTTAATAGGAGGGGTTAATGCCAACACAGAAAGAGCTTCGGGCTACGATGTCCAAAAAATTACAGGAAGCTATTAAACATCCAGATCCAACAGTTGCTGCTGGGAGGAAGTCAGCTATCAAGAGATGGGTGGGAGTCCTTCAAGATAACTTTATGGAGCACATAAAATACTTTAAAGATGATAAGCTGAGGTTTTTGCATGAAGTGTTCCAAGATGAAGACTGCTGGTCAGGTATAAGATTAAATAATGCTGCTTTAGGTCAAAGGTTTACTGAAGAGAAAATAGGTGGGGTAGATAATCCACTTTCAGAATATGATATAGCTTGTAGGTATTGCGTAGTAGATAAAATTCACCATCTCTTTCAAGAGCAGTTTGAATCTTACAAAGGTAGTTTTTCCTCGAATGCAGTTGATGGTTATGGTAATCCTGTAACTGACATATACATAAGAAACTCATTGTTGAACGGTATGAAAAGGGAAGATCCTGTATTAAGTTTCTGGATTGATAGAGAATCTGGGGAATTAAAGCAGTATGATGCAGTAGAAGGTTTTGACAGTGCTGTAAAACTTAAGTGGAGTGAAGGAGTAGAGTATTTTTATAATCATTTAAAAGAAGAAGATAAGGAAAAGAAACTTACGGAAGCTATTATTGCTCTGTCCCGCGTTCAATCTGTTGAGAAAGATGCTCCTATTTTAGATTTTTGCGTAAGGAATATAGCTGATAAAGATACTCTTTTACAGAAATTGCTGCAGAAAGATAAGGGAGTATATTCCCTTCTTGCTGAATTAATAGAGTCATGTTTTTTTGATACGGTTCATGATTTGGTACAGTGCTGGTGTTATAAAGGCGTTTCAGCAGGAGGAGACTGTTCGGACAAAATATTCTCACAGCGAGACTATAAGCTTCTTCTTTCCTCACTTTCAGATGTGATGTTGAAAAATCCTGAGTCAAGTGCTCAAGCTAGGTCTGTTATTATGAAAATTTGGGAGTGTGACAGCTTGGATGAATACAAAAAGACTGCTATTATTGATACTTCGAATGGTAGAATTCCTATAAAGGGTGTACTTGCAGAATTGATAGTTAACTGGAAACGAGAAGACATTTATAAGTCTGATGAGGAAAAAGAAGTAGAGAAAAAAGAAATACTAGATATGATGTTATTTGCTAAAAATAGCTTTCCTGAGAGATTTGAGTTCTTTAAGGAAAAGATAATAAAAAACCTTAGATTGTGTGGTAGAGAAGGAATGGCAGAAAGTATAAACTACGATGATTTGGCGAAAGAATTGTTTTCTGAGTTAGAGAAAACAACTTTACCTCCTGGAGGTGATGGCCCTAGGTATGATTTACGGACGCAATCTCAAGCTCATGGTAGTAAGAAAACATCTTTGCCACTTGATGGTTCTGGTGATGGTCCGCAGTCCAAGTTTGAAGCTCCTAGTATGAGTGGTGTCTCTAGCCGTAGAAAATAGAAGGGTATCTTATATGAATAATGGTGATGGACTTATTAGGAGTTTAGTGGATGGAGATCTTGAAGGCTTCAGACAAAGGTTTGAATCTTTTTTAGATCAATGTCCATCTTTCTTGTATCATGTAAGTGCAGGTCGTTTCCTTCCTGTATTCTTTTTTAGTATATTTGCTGCTGCACATGATGCTAATATCTTAAATGCAAATGAGAGGGTCTATTTTCGTTTTGATAACCATGGTGTTAATCCACGTAATGGTGAAAATCGAGATACGGGAAACCTAAAAGTTGCTGTTTATCGTGACGGACAGCAAGTTGTCAGATGCTACAGTATTTCTGATCGTCCTAATAGTGATGGGTTAAGGTTCAGTACAAGGGAAAGAAATGCTCTAGTGCGAGAGATTAGAGGGCAAAATCCAAATTTAAGGGAAGAAGACCTAAATTTTGAGCAATACAAAGTATGCATGCATGGAAAGGGCAAGAGTCAGGGAGAAGCAATTGCAACAGTATTCGAGGTGATTCGTGAAAAAGATCTTAGAGGTAGAGATAAATTTGGCAAATATTCAGCATCTGAAATTAATCTTATTAGACAGCTCTTAGAAGATCACAGATTAACAATTAAGGAAATAGAAAGGAGACAACTCAATCGAAATCAGTGTGAACAGCTTGATAGGTTGATCAATTTTGCACGAGTCGAACCTAGTCAACAAAGAATTGGCGATTTTATAGAAATGCTAGCAAGCAACCAAAGACAAGATGTAAGAGATTCTCTCCGAGAAGATATTTTAGAATATATAACTGATACCTATAATAATTATAGAGCGCAGATAGAAAATAATATTGAAAATCGCAGTCAAAAGTTTGAGAGTCACGGGTTTTTATTAGGTTTCTTAGCAAATTTTAGTCATCACTACGCAATAGGCATTGACCTTGACTTATCTCCTAGAAACTCACATGTTGCATTTCTTGTACGTCACCAAGCAGAAAGAGAAAATGTTCCTATTGTTATTAATCTTGCTACAAGGGCACCGTCCAATATCGCATTAAACCGCGCCAGAAGTCACGCTGAAAGATTGCATGTTTTTTCATTTATACCTATCCATACTGAATCAAGAAATACTGTCTGTGTTGGATTAAATTTTAATTTAAATCGAATTCCTTTTAGGGTTGATACAGTAGAACTTCAACAGGATAGATTTCCTTTAGTACAAAGATTATTTGAGTGTTTGGAGAATGAAGGAATTAGAGAAAATATTAGAGATTTCTTGCTTCAACATCTTCCTAATGAAATACCAAGGAATGCAGAGAATTATAACAGAATATTTGATTGTATAACTGGTTTTGCTTTTGGGAGTAGTGCTTTTGATAATGGGTATATACCAATACAAAGGAATGGAAAAAGAAGTAGGTTGCAGGCAACAAAACACATATTCAGATATGATGATCCAGATTTAAGAAGATGTTTAACTATGGTCTTTCATGTTCAAGGTTTGCCTATAGTCATACTTGACGCTAGAGCTTACAATGTGCAACAACAAGGGGCAATCAATTTAGAAAATCTTAATGTTGGTAGAAATAATCCTAACGTTTATAGAGTATCATGTATACTTAACAATCAAGATAATCAAGTGCACTTAAATACCCGTGTAGATAATCTTGGTTTATATCGCGGTTATCAAAATGCAAATAATTTTCTTGCTGGTGATCTTATACAAGTGCCTAATGCTGAAAATGTACATAGTATTTCAGAAAGGGTTATGAATGATGGCTGGCAAAATAGAGATCAGCATAGAGTATTACTGATGGCTATTTCTAGAGTATTAATGCCAGAGAATATGAACGGTGATGCAATAATAGATGTAGATAGCAATGACAAGTTTAGGTCTATGTTACATGGTGTATTTTATGCTAGTGACGATCCTGATAAAGTGCTTGCTATGTATAAAATTGGTCAAACATATAGTTTGAAAAGGGGGCAGGAAGAAGAAGGAGAAAGGGTAATACTCACAAGAATTACAGAACAGACATTAGACCTTTTATTATTAAGGCAACCTACAGAAAATGATCCAGATACTCATCCAATTGGATATATATTAAGATTTGCTGGTAATGCAGAAGAAATAATACAAAAGGAGAATAACGCAAAAGATCGAATAAAAGAACTTATGAACAAGCAAAGAGGATATTTGCTTATTACTTCTGGAAATGAGGTGGTTTTATTTCCTCTTATATTTAATGCAGGTGCAGAGAGAGTAGAAGGTCTTATATCTATTCCAGAAGGAATAGGAAGAGAAGAGTATGTACATAGACTTGATCGTGGTGGTCGTGACTCAAGACCAGGAGTATTAGTGGGACCTGAAAGTGTTATTGATGAAAATCCACCAGAGGGTCTATTATCAGATCAGACTCGTGAAAATTTCAGGCGCTTTTACACGGAAAGAAAACCAGGACAGAACTCGATTTTTTTGCTTGATATAGATGATAATCTGCACGTTCCATTTAGTTACTTGCAAGGTACTAGAGCACAGGTAATAGAAACATTAAAGTCAAGAATAAGGGGAGGTGATAATTCCATTCCTACAGCACAAGAGATAAGAAGACAAATAAGAGATATTCTTGGAAATCAAGGGATAGAAGTAAATGATCTACTTACACTAGAATTTGCGACGAGAAATGGACATTATGATTACTGGCTTCAACAAATTGATATAGCTCACGCTGGAAGATTGCGATATCAGCTTCGTACTGAAGGTAATCACACTTTTGAAGTAGCTAATTTGGCAAGGAATGACGGTAACGAGCACATTGTTAGAGTATTAAATCAATTTAGGGAAAATGAAGAACAACAGCGTTTAACTTTAATAATTACTTTAAATAATACTCATTGGGTTACACTAGTGATTGAACGTCAAAATGGGAACTATGTTGGGTACTATGCTGATTCAACTGCTACTGCTGTTCCAGGTGGTATTACCGATATCATTCAAAATAACTTAGGAAATAATATCAGGATTAATAATGTTTCTGTTCGTCAGCAAACAGATGGTTGGAATTGTGGTTTATGGGCATTAGAAAATGCTAGTGATATTAATCGAGTTCTAAACGAAAATCATATTGGGCAAGTGCAGAATATCATAAATATAATACGCGATTTTCTTGGAAGAGGCCTCCCAAACAGAGATAGAAATTACTTTCAGAACATAAGAGTGGGCATTTCACAATTATTCAGGAATGATCCGGGATTTCAAGATGTGCAATTGCAAGCATACATTCAAAATAGAGAACAAATTGATCCATTGCTACGTACTTATCTAGAATTAGGATATCACAGAGTAGGAGGAGGGTATGGATTAGTAGAAGCACCTATATCGCTTGGTGTTAGTGATTCCAGTAATTTTGGTGACCTGCCACAGTCGAGCTTAGAAAGTCCTGAAGCTAGTCGTGTTTCTGACCTTAGCAAAGGTAAAGGCGGTAGGTAGAGGTAATCGGTAGATGAAAGGAGTGTAACAAAAACCTTATGTGTAATAGTTCAGACTTGATCTGACAGGCGTGAATTAACTGACAGAAGAATTGACAAAGTCAAAACCAAAATCAGCATCCTGTTTAATGCTATCAATATTTTTCTGATAAGCAATATGCATACTATCAAAAAAGGTTTGCATAGGTGTCTTACCATAGCAATATTTACCTGAATGCGGTCGAGATCTATTGTAAGAATGCACCCAATGGTCTACATCTAGCTGAAGCTCTGCCAAAGAGGTGTAAATTTTCTTTCTGAAGATAATATTGTAGCATTCATCTTGCATAGTTCTGTGGAACCTTTCACAGATGCCATTAGTTTGTGGAGAACGAGCTTTGGTTCGAGAATGATCAATATTTTCTACCCCCAAATACAGCTGGTAAGCGTGATTTTCAGGTCTGCCACAGTACTCTGTACCACGATCCGTCAAAATGCGTAGCAATGATACTTTCTGTTCATCAAAAAACGGTATCACCCTATCATTGAGAAGGTCTGCAGCTGTAATAGCAGTCCTTTCTGTATAAAGCTTAGCAAAAGCAACTCTAGAGTAGGTATCAACAAAGGTTTGTTGGTAAATTCGTCCAATACCTTTGATATTACCCACATAATAGCTATCTTGGCTACCCAAGTATCCTGGATGTTCTGTTTCAATTTCTCCATGGGCCTCTTTTTCTTCCTTAGCCTTCTCTAGAGCTGTTATCTGCTCTTCTGTTAAGATAATGCCATCTTGAGCTACTTTTGCTTCTAATGCCTTTAACCTCTTTTTGAAATTCTCAAGATCGTTTCTTTGCCACACTGATCTTATTCCACTTGCAGAGATGAGAATTCCTCTCTTTTTCAGTTCGTTTGCTGCTCTTTCTTGTCCATACGCTGGAAATTCTATTGCTATTTCAATTACTGCTTTTTCTATATCCTCCGATACCCTATTTGCATATAATGGCTTGCTTTTGCTTATCTCGTGTAAAGCCTCTTCTCCTCCTTTTTCATACAGTTCTTTGAAGCGGTAAAATGTATCCCTTGAATATCCCATTACCTTACACGCCTGTGATACATTTCCTAATTGCTTTGCAAGTTCTAGCAATCCCAACTTTGGTTTTAGTATTTTTTCTTGTGTTGTACTCATATCTGACACTCCTTTAAAATTTATTCATATTTTTATCTTACTTTGTTCGCCTGTCAGATCAAGTCTGAACTATTACACATTATATAACAGCAAACAACCTATCTTTAAGAACTTAAAGCATTTTCATATAAACCCAAAAGGAATAGCAATAATACGTATTTATGGAGTTTTGACAAAAAAAACAGAAGCTTTTGATCATATTTTAGATATGACTTCGTATGAAAATATTCATGAAGAGATAGAGAGTGCTTTAGGAGATAAAAGCATAGAGACGATTCTACTTGACATAGATAGTCCAGGAGGGGAAGTAAACGGTGTCTTTGACCTAGCTGATTTTATTTATGAATCAAGAACAAAAAAGAGAATTATTGCAATAGCAAATGATGATGCATATTCTGCTGCATATGCTATAGCTTCTAGCGCTGAGAAGGTATTTGTGAGCAGAACTTCTGGTGTTGGCAGTATTGGAGTAATAGCAAGTCATATCGATCAAAGTAGGTTTGATGAAAAGCAAGGTATTAAGTACACCACAATCTTTGCTGGTAGTCGAAAGAATGATTTAAACCCACATGAGCCAATGACGTCTGAAAGTCTGGGAAGCTTACAAAAAGAAGTAGACCGACTATATGAAATGTTTGTGCAGCTGATAGCAAGGAACAGAGGTCTTTCAATTGAAAAGATTCGATCAACAGAGGCAGGGCTATATTTTGGGGAGAAAGCAATAGAAATAGGTCTTGCAGATGGAGTTACAACATTTTTTGAATTTATCAACAATCATAAAAGTAGGAGTGTTAGTATGACAACTATTGAGGAAAGCTACGAGAACTGTCGTAGAGAAATTTTAGAGATAATAAGATTATGTAATGTATCAAAGATGCCAGAAAAGATAGGAGAATTTATTGAGCAAAGCGTAAGTGTTGAGCAAGCCAGGGAAGTTTTAATGGAACTGCTAGCAGAGCGAACGAAGAAGACAGAAATACTGAGTGCAATACCACAGAATTCAGGAGAAGATTTAATGATACAGGTAGCAAGAAGTCGTAGGAGTTAAAGTATTTTTATAACCGCCGTATATAGCATTGATAAAAGCGGCGGTAAGTAGTTAAGGAGAGAAATTTATGAGTTGTATAATCGAACAAAATAATCTAGGTGACTTATTAAAGTATGAGGCATCAAGTCTATATTCAAGAGACCAAATAACGGTAGCTAAAGGTCAAAATATCAAACTTGGTGCAGTAGTTGCCAAAAAGACGGACGATGGTTTTATTAGGGTACTTAATCCAGCTGGAACAGATGGCACACAAATAGCGATAGGTGTGATAACAAGCGATGTAAATAACAAAGATGGAGATACTAAAGCAATAATAATTACTCGTATTGCCCTTCTTGCGGATCATGCAGTTGTATGGCCAGCAAATATCACTGAAGAACAGAAAGCTGAAGCAATAAAGCAACTTGAAGGACGAGGAATCATTATCCGTAAAGCGGCCTAAAGCTATATTAAACAATAAAAAACACAAAGGGGGAAAAGAAAAAATGCAAAATCCATTTACAAATCCAGCATTTAGTATGACGGCACTAACAAATGCGATGAATATATTGCCGATAAATTATGGACGAGTTGAAAATCTAAATTTGTTTCCAAGTAGGTCAGTAAGATTTAGACATATTACCATAGAAGAACACAACGGAGTATTAAGTTTATTACCAACGCAAGTACCAGGGGCGCCAGCAACAGTAGGAAAAAGAGGAAAAAGAAAGGTAAGAACATTTACGATTCCACATATTCCGCATGATGATGTAGTGTTACCAGAGGAAGTACAGGGAATAAGGGCATTTGGATCAGAAAGTGAACTTAAAGCGCTAGCAGACGTAATAACTGACCATTTACAGCTAATGAGAAACAAACATGCAATAACATTAGAGCATTTGCGAATGGGAGCGCTGAAGGGAATAATTTTAGATGCTGATGGGTCAGAATTATTAAATCTGTACAACGAATTTGAAATAACACCAAAAGTAGTAAATTTTGCCCTTGGAACAGCAACAACAGATGTCAAGCGTAAGTGTCTGGAAGTACTCCGGCATATAGAAGATAATCTAAGTGGTGAATATATGACCGGAATTCATGCCTTGGTAAGCCCTGAGTTTTTTGATGCATTAACTTCGCATAGTAAAGTGAAAGAAGCATATGAAAGATGGCAAGAAGGAGCAGCGCTAAGGAATGATATGAGATCAGGATTTACGTTTTGTGGAATCACGTTTGAGGAATATAGAGGGCAAGCAACTGATCCTGAAGGAACCGTAAGAAGGTTTATAGAAAGGGATACAGGACACTGTTTTCCAGTAGGAACAGCGAGCACATTTACAACATATTTTGCACCAGCAGATTTTAATGAAACAGTAAATACACTAGGACAGCCACTCTATGCAAAACAAGAGCCAAGAAGATTTGATAGAGGGACTGATTTGCATACGCAGTCAAACCCTCTGCCAATGTGCCACCGTCCAGCGATACTAGTCAAGATCGTTGCAACATAGGTAGAGCAAATATAAAGCGGTGTGAGGCAGAAGAATGCTTTACCTCTTCTTAGCATATAAATGTTAGTATATAGCGGAGAAACGTGCAAGAGAATATTAAGAGATTATTTAAAGATTGTTTTGCCCATTTAGGAGAAGTGGCTTTATATAAATCAAAGGATAAGTCATATATGGTACAGGTATTAAAGCAACAGCCAGATAAATTATACGAGATTGGTGAAGGACAATTTGTGGGAGAGATGCTTTTTCTTGAGGTAAGCATTTTTGATATACTGAGGCCAATTGTAGGAGATATTTTTGTTATAGGTGATTGCAAATACAAAATACACACACCACCACTTAGAGATAAATCTGGAATGGTCTGGCGAATCGAAGCGTATGGGGTGTAAAATGTCTGTTCATATAGAAGTTGAGGTAATAGAAAGTGTAAATGCTAAAAGAAAAAAAATAGAATTAGCAATAGTGAGAGCGTTAAACAGAACAGCACTATGGCTAAAATTGAAGACAGCAAAAGAAATTAGTGAGGAAAAGAAGATAAAATTAAGTTTGATAAGAAAGAGATTAAGAATTTTTAAGGCGAAAACTAGCAGATTAGAAGTGTTAATTAGAGCAAATCTCTATGACATTAGAGCATCGACAATTGGCAAGATACAAAAAACAAGAAGAGGATCGAAAGTAGGAAAGCATGAGTTTATAGGAGGATTTGCAGCAGTTATGCCAAAAGGAAATAGCGGTATGTTTAAACGTGAAGGAAGGGCAGCATTGCCAATAAAGGAAGTTAAGTTGCCACTGAAACCTGAGGCTTCAAGGATAATAGGGAATCTTGTTAATTATGAGGTTGAGAAAGTCTTTACAAAATTTTTTGAACGTCAATTGAGCTATAAAGGATGAATTTGAAAGATTTACATGATAAAATTTGTACCACGCTGAAGAAAGAAATTTCTGCGATACAAACATGCGAAGTATATCCAGCAATAAGGAAAGAATTAGTAGCACCGGCAGTATTTGTGGAACTTAGTGGCTTTGAAAAAGGACATGATCCAGGAACAGAAGAATTAGCGCTGAAAGCAAGATTTGAGGCACGAATTGTGATTGATAGCACAATAGAAAATGCCGCTATTATTGTCAGATCTTTAGCTAGCGAAGTTGCAAAAGTAGTAAATAAAAATACTTGGAATGTGGAAAATGTTTCGCCAGGAGAATTTATATCAGGAGGAGGAGATGATTTTAGGCCAGAGCTTGATGCATATTTAGTGTGGTTAGTAGAGTGGACTCATGAAGTGCATGCGGGTAAATCAGTATGGTCAACTGGCATAATGCCACATGTTATTGATATAGGTGAAGTGCATGTTAGACCATAGTTTTGCAATTTCAGAGCTAAATAGAAAAGTAGCGAATATCATTCGTATAGGAGTTGTAAAAGAAATAGATTATGAAAAAGCAAAAGTAAGAGTAAAAATAGGTGAACTTTTAACAGATTTTCTTCCATGGATAACTTCTAGAGCAGGAGAGGAAAGAAGCTGGCTACCACCAAGCATAAATGAACAGGTAGTAATATTGTCACCATTGGGAGAGTTATCATTAGGAGTAGTACTAGCTGGAATATATCAACAGAAGTATGCTGCACCAGAGAATAAAAAGGAAATAAATAGTGTAAAATTTCAGGATGGGACAAAGTTTACATATGATAAAGGGAAGCATCATTTAGAGATTGAAGTAGTGGACAAAATAACACTGAAGGCTGGGGAATCGAGTATAGAAATGACAAAAGATAGTATTAAATTAAAAGCAAGAAGAGTAGATTTAAATTGATATATATGAGTAAAGCAGTTGTTTGCATAGGAGATCATTGTACAGGTATGCCGATTCATGTCTGTGTGAGCGGGAGTGAAGATGTATTTGTTAATGGTAGACCTGCTTGTCGTAAGGGTGATATCTTGAGTATTGGGGAAACACTAACGCAAGGATCAAACAACGTATTTGTAAATGGTATTGGTGTAGCGAGAACAGGTGATGTGGCATCCTGTAGTTTTCAAATAGTAAGTAAAAATCAAAGTGTGTTTTCAAAATAAAAAAATTAAAATAGTCGAAAAATAAAAGGAATGGACGCTAAAACAGGTAAAGAATTAGAGGGAATAGAACATCTGAAACAATCAATAATTGATATATTAACTACTCCTATTAACAGTAGAATAATGAGGAGAGATTATGGCTCAAGATTATTTGAATTGGTGGATAAGCCAATAAATAGAGATTTAACACTTGAGATATATGCAGCAACTGCAGAAGCTTTGGAAAAATGGGAAAAGAGATTTAAGTTAGAAAAAGTAAAAGTTGAAGGAGTAAAAGAAGGGAGAGTAACATTGAATTTAGAAGGTGTCTATCTTTCAGAAGGTAAGTTCATAAATATTAATGGAGTAGTTGTTTAAAAATGCAGCAGCCAAATATTATCGAACCACTGAACTTTGAGGAAATCTTTTCGAGAATGAAGGAAGAGTTAGTGCGTAGAGATGAAAGTTTTACAGCATTAGTTGAAAGTGATCCAGCGATAAAGATTCTGGAGGTAGCAGCATGGAGAGAACTTTTGCTTAGAGAAAGAATAAATGAAGCAGTAAAGAGTAATTTACTTAAATTTGCGACAGGAGAAGATCTTGATAATTTGGCTGAGTTTTATGGAGTAGAGAGGCAGAAAGAAGAAGATGACGAACGATTTAGAAAAAGAATCAAAGCAAAAATAAAGGGGTGGTCAACAGGAGGAAGCAAAGAATATTATCGTTATCATGCACTTTCGGCAGATAGAAGAGTAAAGGATGCGCTAGTAGAATCACCTATACCAGGGAAAGTACAGATCTCGATTTTATCAACACAATTATCCACAACTGGCATGGCGTTAGAAGAGCTACTTGAAATTGTAAAAAAGCAGGTTACTAGAGATGATATAAGAGTTTTAACCGATACAGTAACAGTAATTGGCTGCAATATTATGGAAATAGATATCCACAGCAGAATCAGCACGAATTATATAACATCAGAGGAAGAAATCAAGAAGCAGTTTATTAAGAAGTTTGAAGCAAGTAAAAGGTTGGGATGGAACGTTACAAAATCTTGGATAATAGCGAATTTATTTGTAGATGGTGTAGAAAACGTGGAATTAATCGAGCCAAAAGAGGATGTTGTGGTGCTAGGTAATGAGTGTGCAAGTTTGAGAAATTTAAAGGTTGAGTAATGTTACTGCCACCAAATGCAAACAAACAAGAAAAAGCGCTAGTAGAAGCAATCGACTACAAAGTTAATCCAAGTTGCATCAAGGAATTTAAATTTAGTCTTAAAGATGAAATACTGCAGTGGATAATAGAAGAATATGGTTTAGAAGAGATACTGCGTTGGGTAAAAAATAAAAGAAGAGCTATAGTAGAAGGAGTAAAATTTCAGCGTTTAAGAGGAACCCCAGCATCACTCAAAATAGCGCTCAAATGGGCAAATATAGAAGATATTACAATTATTGAAGAGCCACCCGGTAAACACTTTTTTGAGTTGCAGGTAGGGATAAGAGACGTACCAAATGATTTCTTTGTTGATGCAGTAGTAGAATTAGCAAAACTATCACTACCTGCAAGATCGAGACTAATGAGGATTTTTAACGATTATTATAATGCGCAGAGATTTATATTGGATGAGAGTTTATTTGGAGATCTTCTTTCTGACTATTCGGGGGTAAAAATAGAAAAAGATGGCCCAGTGTTATCATTTGGAAGAGTAAATTTTTTCATGTCTCATGGTCCAGTTATTAGGATTGTAGAAAACTATCTACGCGATCATTATGAACGAGCTTTAAGCAATGATATATATCGGTTGGATGTAGCAATCCTTGGAGAAACCGAACCTCACACAAAGAATTATAACGGTATTTATGAAAGAAATCATGTGTGGTATAACTTCAAAGCGCTATATCCGCTACCACAGAGCTTATTACCGGCAATTAAGTTTGCGAAAGCGCAAGTTATATTATCGGATAGTTGGGATTTAGGAGACATAAATGCGTGCTTTCCAGTTAGTAGAGTAGAAGAAAGAGGAAATAAATTTGTATTGGGAAGTAGCAAACTATCTGAAGAACTGTGGAATTTAAAATACAAGCCAATTTTAGAAAGATTTTTTGCCGTTCACCACTATCAAGTAAAGAATTTCTCTACCCCCAAAATAATAAGATTTAGCGTAGCAGAACACTACATTCATTTTGAAAACGAATTGGATTCAAAGCAAAAGGATGCAATACAGGAGTTAGAAAATTACATTTTAGTGTTTTACCCAGGTGTACTAACATGGCACGAACATCGACATTTGAACAGAAGTTGGAAAAATAGCCAAGTAATATCTATAATAAGTTAAGTACTTATATTTATATCCTCATATATTATATTAATAATAGGTTAAAGTGTATGAAATAAACAGAAAAAGACTTGCTTTTTCATGCCAAAACGCACATAACTTAAATAGTAGCAAGTAAACAAAAAAAATTGATCTTGCACTAAAGAGAGCGAAATTGGCGTATGTTTTTATAGTGAGGTATGTAATGAGGTTTAGCAAGGAAAAGAGAGAAGCTTTTAATAAGTCATTTTATGAATTATTAGAGAACTCGTTTAAGAATATTAATGAAAAAGATGAAAAAGGGGAAACAGTATTGCACCATGCAGTAGAAATCTCCGATTGCAAAACAGTGAAGTTATTAATAACAAAAGGAGCGGACATCAATGCAAGAGATAAAAAGGGTTATACATCACTGCACTGCGCAGTATTTGCGAGAAGTTTAGAAAATGTAAAAGTGCTGATCAGGGGAGGAGGAGAAATAAATGCCACTAAATATATCAACGGATGTACGCCACTGCACTCTGCATGTAGGCTAGGGGCAGGAATTGCAATAATAAAAGAGCTAGTAAAAGCGGGAGCTGCAGTTAATCAACTGGATAAATATGGTGCAACACCAATGTATTATATATGGGAGAGTGAAAGGTATGGCCTATGGGATAATGGAGAGAATGAAAAGGCGAGGAAATTTCTGGGAAAGCAAGGTGGAATAACAAAAAGTAGAAAACTGACGTGCTATGGAATAGAGGGTCTAGTGGGAGAAATAGCAGATATGTTGGATAGGAGCTATTTACCTGAGTTAAAAATAATAGAGATAGAAGAAATAAGAAAGAGAGATAAGGGGCTAATAAGGGAAGAGTGTAAAAATTTAGCGAGCAAGATAATGAGCCAAGTGAATGAAATGATAGATGAGGTGGTGAGAAGGAAGGCTTAGGGGTTTAAATTTAAAGAAAAGGTGAGGTAAATTATGAGTAAAAAAGAGAAAGAGAAGTCAGCAAAAGAATTATTAGAGAACTCATGTAAAAATATTTATGAAAGAGACGAGAATGGAAGAACAGCTCTACATTATGCAGTAGAGGTAAAAACAGTGGAGTTATTAGTCGAAAAAGGAGCGAATGTGAATGCAGCAGATGTGAAAGGATACACAGCACTGCACCTAGCGGTAACGGAGAAACGTCTAGAAATCGTGAGGGAATTGATAAAATCAGGAGCAGACGTAAATGCTGAGGAATATGGAAATAAATGCATACCTCTACACCTTGCGTGCATGGTAGGTGAAAAAGAAATAGTGGAGGAGCTGGTAAAAGCTGGAGGAGAAATAGAACAAGAGGATGAATGTGGGATGACAGCAATAGATTATGCAAAAAATAGTAAAGAAGTAACTGAAGTATTGAAGAAAGAAACGGACAGAATTGAAAAGTTATTTGAACAAATAGAACCTTCTATGAGAGGCTGAAAATATGGAGGAAGAAACAGAAAAGAAAGTAATGAATTTAGAGAGAAAACCTTTGGATGAGCTGAGAAAAATATGGAAGAAGGTATATGGAGAAGAAGCGCCTAGATACTCAAAGAAATATCTGATACCAAGATTAGCTTATAGAATGCAGGAAAAAGCGTATGGAGAAATGTCAAGAAAGGGAACAAAAAGACTAGAGTATCTGGCAGATCGGATAGAGAAGGGAAAAAGAATAAGTAGCGATAAATTACCAGTAGAAGGTACAGAATTAATACTAGAGAGAGGTGAGGAAACGCATGCGGTAATGGTAACAGATAAGGGTTTAATCTACAGAGAAGAATTTTACACATCATTATCAGCAGTAGCCGGAAAAATAATGGGAATGAGCTACAACGGACCTTTATTATTTGGGATGCGTGATAAAAATGAAAGTTGAAGAGAATAAAATGCTAAAAGAGGTAAGGTGTGCGATATATACAAGAAAATCAAATGAAGATGGTCTCGAGCAGAAGTTTAATAGCCTTGATGCCCAGCGAGTAGCATGTGAAAAGTACATAAAGAGCAGAGAAGGCTGGGTAATATTGGCCAAAAGGTACGATGATGGAGGATATTCAGGGAAAAATTTAGAAAGACCAGCAATAAAGGAATTATTTGAAGATGTTAAAGGAGGAGAGATAGACTGTGTAGTAGTATATACACTAGATAGGTTATCAAGAGAAACAAAAGATAGTATAGAAGTAACGTCATTTTTTAGAAGGCATCGAGTAAATTTTGTAGCAGTAACACAGATATTTGACAATAATACGCCAATGGGAAAGTTTGTACAAACGGTATTGTCAGGAGCAGCACAACTAGAAAGAGAGATGATAGTTGAGAGAGTAAAAAATAAAATAGCAACATCAAAAGAGCAAGGTTTATGGATGGGTGGAACTTTACCTCTTGGATATGATGTAAAAGATAAAGAATTAATAATAAATAAAAAAGAAGCGAAAATAGTAAAACATATATTTGAGAGTTATATGGAGCTAAAATCAATGGCAGAATTGGCAAGAGAGTTAAATAGAGAGGGATACCGAACAAAGAAGTTTGAAGCAAAATCGGGAAAAGTACAAGGAGGAGAGATATTTAAGAAAGCGACGGTGAGAAGAATAATAACAAATCCAATATATGTGGGAAAGATAAGACATTATGAGAAAGAGTATGAGGGAAAGCATGAGGCAATAATAGAAAAAGAAAAATGGCAAAAAGCGCAGGAATTGATAAAGAATCAACCATATAGAAAAGTAAAATATGAGGAAGCATTGCTTAGGGGAATAATTAAGTGCAAGAGCTGCAGTGTAAATATGACGCTGACATACTCAAAAAAAGAAAATAAAAGGTACCGATATTATATATGTAATAACCATTTAAGAGGAAAGAATTGTGAATCAGTAAATCGAACAATAGTAGCCGGAGAAGTAGAAAAGGAAATAATGAAGAGAACAGAAGGTTTATATGAAAATTGGGAAAAAGGAGCAAGAAAAGAAAAATGGGAAAATTTAAGTTTTGGAAAACAGAAGGAAGTAGTGAAAAAGTTAATAAAAACAGTATTGGTGAAAGAAGATGGAATAGAAGTGCATTCTGAATCAGAGGAAAAATTTATACCAATAAAGAAGAAAGGAAATAAATGCACAGTAGTAGAACCAGAAGGAAAAACAAATAATGCGTTACTCAAAGCAGTGGTGAGAGCCCATCTGTGGAAACGTCAGCTAGAGGAAGGAAAATATGCAAGTCTGAAAGAGCTGAGCGTTAAAATTAATATAGGTACAAGACGTATACAGCAAATTTTGAGGTTGAATTATTTAGCACCAAAAATTAAAGAAGACATAGTAAATGGAAGACAGCCAAGAAGTTTAAAGCTAGCTGATTTGAGGGAAATGCCGGTACTGTGGAGTGAACAAATGAAGAGATTTTATGGTTTTAATTGCACCGTTTAACAAAAGGAAATGAATAGTCTTGACGTGAACCAGTGTTACAAAAACTGACATTAAATTATATGAGGATATTAGTATGAATAGTAAAGATTTTTAATTTATATATGAAACCAGAGCAAACTATTGAGCAAGAGTCAAACTCACATAACAACCCCTTTTCTGCTGAAATAGAACCATGTTTTTATAGTAAAGGAAATCCTATATACGAAAAACATCAAATCAACCAATTGTAACTGGTATCAGCGTTATTGGTAAGCTGTGTTGCACTTTATGTTTTGAACATTTCCATTCATTTTGCAGTGGCAGCAGATGTGGGAATGACGTGTATGGGTTTTGCGCTGTATAACCAAGCTCGAGAAAGTGGAAGACATAGACCTGTATGTTATTACACAATCTCCTTCAAACCGAGGACAAAATGTTATGCTCAAAGCTTCAGGTAAATGGTAAACTTTTCTAGAACAATCTCTAAATTATTAACTCAATACTTATTTACCTACTATTCTTTTATTTAATAATTTTAGCTACCTTATGAACATACTAATATTCCTTTCGAAGCTTCCATCTTTTGCAGTTGGTCTAAACTATCAATTGACCTCATAAGAGTAGAAGGAACACCTGATTCTTTCACTACAAAATCTGATTGTTTAATAGTTTCAGCTAACTCTATAAGTATTCCGCAGTTTCTTTCAAAACCTCCACCTTTTACAGCTTGTAAAACACTTTTTCCCCCTAAAAGACAGCTTTCCCCTAGACTTGATTGATCTTTTAACTTGTCAAACTTCTCCTTGCTCTTTTCATCAAGCTCTACCTTTATTCTATTACTACCTTCATCCCTAGGACCTAGATAAATACTAATCTTTCCTACCTCAGTAGAAAAAGACATCTCGATGCTACCTCCTAAGACATCTGTGTAGTTCCTTTTTCCTCCTACACTTTCAACTCTTACTATACTTTCTCCAATCTGCAAAATGCCACTTTCTATATTGAAATTTTCATTCACCTTACTATTTATAACCTTCACAACTTCAACAATACTGTTTTGTGGCCACCTAAAAAAAGCAAGATTGTTATCCACTTCTACTGTTAGATCATCATCTTGAGCTTGTTCATTCTTGTTTACTAAACCTTCATATGCTATACTTTTTAGTTCTTTCTTAATTTTTTCGCATTCTGCAAAAATAGGCTCATCATTTCCGTACATAATTTCATCTATCATTCTATGATCGTAAAAATCAGAGTTTATTTTCGCACCTGCTAATAATAGCTTACTGACAATACTGAATAAAGGTTTTTCACTCTCCTCCCACTCATCTATTGCCTCTTCCCCGTTTTCTTTATACCGTGATCTAGTAGTAGGAGTTATACGAATAACACTATTAGCAATATCAATTATTTTGCTGAATACAAAATTTGACACAGTGCATTCATATTGATCACAGCATAAATTTAGTCTTATTTTCCTTTTCAAATACTCATCTATTAAATGTTCTATCTTTTCTAGAGTGACCTCTGCAGAATTTTCGTATCTATTTTCATGAAACTTTTTCATTATATTTTCCATCTTTTCACGAAACTCATTAATCAAAACTTTTTCGCTCTCAGTCAACAGATTTGTTAAATTCATTAAAATTGAGTTCTCTGGAACAAAAGAACTTTCAACAACAGTATTTTTGTCTTCAATAACGGACTCATTCCAGTCATCATCACTTTGTTCTTGACTTAACAATGATGCATTGCCTTCAATGGTTTGCCGACCAAAACGTTCCGTATGCTGTTCTTCATTAGCTAACCCACCATTTGCATAAACCTGCTCATTCTTTGAAATACATTCTAACACCATACTCCCTTAATCTATGAATACATTATCTACAACAATTAGCACAAATGAAAGCTAATGCAAGTATAATTTTTCTAATACCAATTTCCGTTAGTTATAAAACACATGAAAAAGAGCTGTTTTTGCCTATAATTGAGAAGTTAAACAAATTTATCATTTGTGTTCCCAATAACGAATGTTGATATTAGCCGCATGATGCATACGCTACTTTTAAATTTGATCAAACTTAATTAAAAAAGCAATGATTTTCAATAATTTACCTAAAATCTAATTCACAGTTGGGATGAGAACAGTGTTACAGAAACTGACACTTGATTATATACTAAAGCAAAATCACTCCAGATGCAAAAGTGGTTAGCTGCATAATTTACCTAGCAATTCCTCTCCTAGAATCAGAAACTCTTCTTGAATCTTCATCTTACGTTTTACCCATGAACCCTTCTGCTTATTGGATTCGCTTATTACTTCAGGACGCATTAATCCACCAGATCTAGGAAAAACTCCTCGGTCTATAGCTTCAATAAACGATAAACCTCACAATAAGCAATTTTGTCCTATTTCTTCACAATCTTCTATTCCTTTATTGTAACTTTCTATTTCCTTCAGTAGAAGTGCACCTTCTTTACTCACTTCTACTTTTATCGAATTTTTATTTTCTTCATGAGGGCATAATCTAACTTTTAATTCTCCCAAACTAGTATAGAAAGTTAATATTACATCGCTGCCTTCTGTAAGAACCTGTTTAAAATCCCAAAGAGATGAGCTAAAGTAGGAACAGGTAAATAATGAGGTATATAAATGAGTCAAAGGTATCCAAGCGACATAAGTCGAGAGCAATTTGAAAAAATCAAACCAATTTTAGAAAGTAGGAAAAAGAAAACGAGACCAAGATTAATTGATATATACGAAGTATTTTGTGGACGTGCTAAAAAGTGGTTGTCAGTGGAGAATGTTACCAAAAGAGTTTCCAAGGTGGGAAAACATATATTACTATTTTCAAATGTGGAATAAAAAAAATGGAGAAGAACCAAGTTTGCTGGAATTGGTCTTAAAAAAAATTAGTTGGAGAGGTCCGACAAAACAGTGGTCGGAAAGAGAAAACCAGTTTCTGCATAATTGATGCTCAAAGTGTAAAAAACACAGATACTGCTGAAAAAAAGGGCTATGATGCAGGCAAAAAGATTTCAGGCATAAAACGTCATATAGCAGTTGATATTCAAGGGTTACCACATGCAATTTATGTGACAACGGCAGAAACAACCGATCGTAGCAGTGCTGTGAGAATGGTTGAGAATGCAAGAGAAAACCTCTCTGAAGTTCAAAATATACTAGTTGATGCAGGCTATACAGGAGAAAATTTTGCAAGACAAATAAAAGCCATTATTGGTGCAACTGTTGAAGTAATAAAGCGAAGTGAATTACACTCTTTTGCTGTATTACCAAAAAGATGGGTTGTTGAGAGATCTTTTGCTTGGTTAGAAAAATGTAGACGGTTATGGAAAAATTGCGAGCGAAAACTTAACACTAGCCTACAAATGGTTGTTCTTTCCTTCATCTCTCTTCTATTGAGGAGATTTTAAACAGGTTCTAAGAACAGAAGAAGGAAAGTTATATTTGTTTGTTGCAATAGATAGAACATCCAAATTCACCTATGTTGAGCTGCATAAAAGTGCTACAAAACTCATAGCTACTGAGTTTTTACGTAATTTGATTAAAATTTTACCATATAAAATCCACACTATTTTGACAGATAACGGTATACAGTTTACCAATCAGAAGCACCTTAAGAACGCTTTTCAACACATATTCGATAGTGTTTGTGAAGAAAATAATATTGAGCATCGTCTAACAAAAGTTAGCCATCCTTGGACAAATGGACAAGTTGAGCGTATGTATTAGTTCTCTCTTTTGCGTTTGAAGCTGTAGCTGTAGATGGAACTGGAGCTAGACTGGACACAACAGCAGACGTAATATGTAAAATAATGGAGTACGCTCGCAAACTAGGTGGACCGATGATCACGATAGTGATAATAGGTGCGGCTTTGCTTGCAATATTCGGCAGAATGCCGTGGCCTGCGCTTTTTGCATTGGGTACGTTTACTGCTGTGTTTTTCGGCGCTCCTACAGTTGTAAGTGCAATAAAACCGGATGCAATATCATGTAAGTAGAGCCTTCTGCTAGTCCTGCAAACGAAAGATGCTGCAAGTCTCAAAAGTTTTAGGTAAGTGGTACTTCTTGTATCATTTACTTAAATCTAATCAGAGTAAAGTAGGACAAAATAAAAATTATCGGAAGCGTGATGAAAAAAGACCTGCTGCGAAATTGTATGTACTAATTTCAGGATGAATGAAAGACCTGCCGCAAAACAAAAATGGAGTATTTTTTTTAAGAGAGAGGTAAAAGAAGCCAAAATACGCCTTGAAAAAGCGATACAAGCTGGAGAGGAAGTGCAGGCAAGAGTAAAAGCTATTAGTTTATTGTATGATGAAGCAGAAGATTTATTCAATATATCTAGGAAGATCAGATGTAATCAGGCTGCGGAAGAATCTTTAGAGCAACAATATACTTTTCTAGTTTTAAATACAGACTATAAAGAAAAAATTAAGGGTATTTGCAATGAATACAGAAGCCTCAAAGAAGAGTTAAAGAGTAAGCAATCTATTGGTAAGGAAGAATTTGATAAGTTGTCGAAGTTAAATGATGAATTTAATAGATTAAACAAAAACTTTATTAAGCGTGAACAAAAAGAAAATGAATCTGCAAAAGATGACTTAAAATTTGATGATGTGGCTATCAACGAATTGAGGTCTCATGTAATTGCAGAAATAAAACAGGCAAGAGCTGCTGCTGAGGAGGAAAGAAAAATATTAAAAGAGGAACAGAAAGTAGCCGAGAAGATAATGATGCAATTACAAATGTCAGATTTAGCACAAACACCAAGCCCTGCATTTAACAACGTAACTAATGAACCAGTTGCAGGTCCTTCTTGGCAGATATGAGAGATTTAAAATTTTTGAAAGGCTTGAACTAATATAGAAAAGATTTTATAAAAACATCAGCCTATTAGTGCCATGACAAATTTAGTTATTTACTTTTTACAAAAACCACAAAAAAGTACCTACCTTCGTGAGAGCGATTTAAATAAAAGCAGCGTTGTGAAAATAAAAGCTTGAAATTGTTGTAACAAAACTAAGTAAATTAATTCATATCTAAATGCGGCAAAAATAGGCTAATATAGCTAGTTTTGTGGTATAGTAGAATTATTATAAAGAAAAGTTCGAACGGTACACTTGGTAGACCAACGGATTCCAAGAAAAACTCTTCTCACGCTTGTTTGTTAATTAGGCAAAAAGTAGAACCATATTATTAATTTAATAATAAAAAATATGGAAATATATATCTATTGAAAAATATTGTTATTTATCATAAAAAAATAATTTACTTTGCTTATTTTTTCTGCTATCAAGCAGGTAGCTTGGTTTAGTGAGTTAATATGTTAGCAGTGGGTAAAGGGTCAGGTGTTAGTAGAGAGCCTATTTCCGTTTTTTGTCAGATAAAAAAGGCAAAAGGTGAGAAGCGAAAAGAACTCGAGGAACTTTTAAGTAAGCTAAAAAAGGAGTTTCCTGGGAACTATAAAATAGGGGCTGCTGTAGGTGCAGGAGATTGCTTTTTTGATTCTGTTGCTCAAGGATTGAATGAACTAAAAAGTAATGGTCTGATTACAAGTAGTGAAGAGTTTAACGTAAAGTCTTTACGGAAAAGTTGTAAACAATATGCAAAACAATCAAAGAGCAGTTCATGGTTGAATAAAGCTTTAAAAAAAGAAGATGATAACATTATAAGATATGTTTCACGTATTGAATTTACTGTAAAAGATGTTAAAGATTTAAGCCTTAATTCATTAATGAGAAAACTAGAGTTAGAAGATGCTGTATGTGGAAGAAACGAAATTGAAGGAAAAATAATATGTGAGAAATATAATGTGAAAATTAAAGTTATAGAATTGCATGAGAAATCGGTAGATGGATTACATATTACTACAGATGAAGTAGGCACAGGTGATAATGTTGTTTATATAGTGAATTACAGCAACCATTTTGTACCACTTCTTAGTAACATCGAAAAGGACATAGAGGATGATATGCCAGTTTCTAGAGAAAAAATTTACGGCGTTTCATCCAATACATCAGAGAAACCCAAAGCAGAAAAAAAAGATCTTAATGAAATCTTGGCTCGTTGCGAAGAACTCATATGTGACAAATGTGACAAAGGTGAAGATATCTTTGAGTTACTAGATCCTCTTGTATCAGATAGCCTATGTCAAATTCGTCCCTTATTTATTCTTTCTATGTTGCCTAAGTTCTGCAAAGAAGGTAAGCTTTCTCGTGATGAAGTCAAAAACTTAACAAAGAAAGAAAAAGATCTATTTTTACCTGTAATTCTGCTCAGTTTGTTAAAATATAGAAAAAAAGATAAACTTGGTATTGCAGTTTTGGAAGAATCGATAGATAATTTTGGTGGTGTTTCTCTTGGTAAAGATAAGGAGGAAGAACTCATTGCCAAAATGAAAAGCGAAATTAACTTACATTCTATAGAATATATAAAAAATATTGCAAATGAAAGAGTTCAGAAAATATTGGGCACATGTAAAGGTGTTCTACTGTATTCAAAACATAATATTACCCTCAAGGTATTACCTTGTTACATTAGTGTCTATGCAGTAATCAGCTGTATGGAACAAAAAGGGCTGCCAATCATTATTTCGTTAGTGAGAATTAATAGAGTAAATGATCAGCTTAGTATAGATAGTAAAGATGTGCTTTTTTACAAGTTCCAAGCAGAAAATAAAAAAACGTTTTATTATAAAAAGGAGGAAGATGTTGATGAAAATGAAAAAGTACAACCAACTCTTGCTTTTTTTTGTTTTAGCTTGATTAATGGAGAATGTTCTAAAGAATATAAGGAGTATGCCGATGGTACACAAGTACCGTCAAAGAAATTTCTAACAGAAGATTGTGATATCAGAAATATTCTTATGCTCCATCCTGCAGGTCATATTCAATTACCACTATGCACTAAACTTCCTGAAGAAGATAAACCATCTAAAGATGAGGAAAAACTTAGAAAGTACGTAGAAAGCTTATATGAGAAGTGCCCAGATGGCTCAGTAGAATTACAAGATCCATTAGTAGATGACTTTCATTCAATAGATAAAGATTTCCTTGGTTATAATAATATGCATGTTAATTTTGCGAGGAGATTTGGTATAAAAGATACACGCTATTCACATCATGTTAAGGTTGGAAATTTAGCCAAAGTAACGCGGAGAAGTGAAAATGCTCTTTTTGCTATACATCATATATGTTTATCAAACTATTCAAGGGAACGTGAGTATCAAAAGAGCTTAGCTCCTGATGCCAAAGTTAACATGGAGGAGGATATAAAGGTTGATAAGGCCACTGAAAAAGCCAAGGAAGTCCTTCGCCAGTTGCATGCTGATACTGGAGCAGGTCCTAGTACTAAAGTTGACGAAACTGAGACTTCAAAAGCTCAAAGAGGACTAACTAACTTAAGAATGAATCTCCTTTGATTGTTTTGTAGGTGATAAGTTGAAGTATACTAGTCAAACATACATAGATCTTACCGCGATTCAAGCAGGTGCAGTCTTTTGTGTACCTGCTTTCATGTTGGGGTATATGCTTACTACCAAATATGGTGTTACTTCTAGCTTAATTTCTATAATTATAGCAAATCTTATACTGACAATGTTGGGGTTGTGTTTTGCTGTATTGTCAGTAAGAAGACCATGCAATACCATAGAACAAGTATTACACTATTTTGGTGTTCACGGTACATGGCTATATGGATTAGGTATTATAATGTGTTTAGTGTTCTGGTTTTCTATTCAACAAAACATTATGGTGAACACTATTATAGAATTTCCTCTATTAAAAATGAAAGACTTACCATATGTATTCGTTGCTACTAATTGTATCATTGGTTTCGCTATTACACTTCTTGTAAGCAGAGGTATCACTGCATTAAAGAGCTTTGCAAATATTGCAACGCCTTTTCTTATCATAGTTACGATAATCGCAATATTGCAACTTTTTTACAAGCACACCTTACCTGATATTATACTTACATCTAATATGACATTAAAAGGCGTACCGCTTATAATTGCAGCATCTTTAGGTGCTATTTTCGATATCCCAACATACTATCGTTTTGCACGAACAAATCTCGATGCATATGTAAGCGTTATACTTACCTTTTTCATATGTTATTTTTTCGTTATAGGCACAGGAGTCTATTTTGCTCTTTGTGTGCCAGATTCAAGTTTTATAGAGGTATTATTGAGCAGCGGAAATGATTTGTGGAAGTTATTGTGTATTCCGTCTATAATTCTTTTATGCTGGACTACTAATAACTTAAACTTGTATTCTGCTGGTGTAAACGTTAATTTTTTGTTACCCAAAGTTTCATTACCGTTCTGCATAACAATTATAGGGATTGTTGGTACAGTACTTTCATGTACTAATATAATACTAAAATTTGAGGAGTTACTTAATGTAATTACCATTGTCATAGGAAGCCAAGGATCTGTTATTGTAACCTGTTTTGTGCTGGATAAATTACAACCTATACAATATACGTCTTCAGCACAAAAAACCAATCTCATTTGTGCAATATTTGGTATTATATATGGTTTGCTTTCGTTACTTAAGGTGCATGATATAACAACTGGTTTTATTTACACCGATGCAGCAATTGTATCATCTTTTGCTGTTCTATGCACACGCACTTTTCTGTTTATTTATAAGAACTATTGTGAAAAAAATAAACCAACTAACTCTCAATAATATAGAAGCTCTTTCTTTAGGGGCTGGATTATTAGGCTCAGGAGGTGGAGGTAATACCTATTATAATAAGCTTAGTACACAATATAAAATCGAACTCCATGGCGAGGTAGCTATTACAGATATAGATGAGTTGGAAGATGATGCTCTAATTATGCCCATTGGTTTTATGGGTGCACCTCTTGTAGCTGCAGAAAAATTACCCAGTAAAGAGTGTCACTCATTAATCGATGTATTTACGTTATATTATAAGAAAGAACCTACGGCACTTATACCAGCGGAAATAGGAGGAAGTAACGCTTTTACACCATTCCTTGCAGCAGGTAAAGTCGGGATTCCTGTTATAGACGGAGACTTAATGGGCAGAGCATTTCCATCATTGAATATGGTATCACCTAATTTATATGGCATTTCTTGTTGTCCTGCATTTTTTGCAGATAGCTTAGGTAACACTATAATTATGCATATTGAAAGCAGTGACCACCTCGAAAGGGTTGCGCGCGCGGTGACAGTGGCATGTGGTTCAAGCATAGGTGTTAGCTGTTACCCTATAACAGGTCAACAAGCAAAGCAAGTTATTTGTAGAAACAGTATCTCCTATGCATGTTTTCTAGGTAATATTATACTGGAAGCACGAGAACGAAAAATATGTCCTATAAAAGCGTTATGCGATAAGCATGCATTGCTGTTGGGAGAGGGAATTATAAGAGATATAGATCAGTCAATTAAGGGAGGGTTTCTTTCAGGAAATGTATCTATAGAAGGTTGTAATAATATGTTGACCATCATTTATCAAAATGAATATCTTGCAGTGTATGATGGTTCCGATTGTGTTGCTGCAACACCAGATATCATTGCTGTTCTTGATAAAGATACTGGATATCCAATAGCTTCTGAAGCTTTAACATATGGAATACGTGTATCAGTGCTAAAATTTCCTTCTCCCACGTTATGGACAACACCAGAAGGACTGGCAATAGTAGGTCCTGAAGTGTTTGGTCTTTCTGAAAAAAGGAGGTGATATGGATTATAGAATAGGAATCGACGTTGGTGGCACAAATATTGACGCTGTACTTGTAAAGGATAATGGTACAATAGTTACTTCTTGTAAAGTGATTGCTACGAAAAATATTTCTGAAGGGGTTTTACGTGTATTATCCACATTGTATGAGCTTCATCCTTTTGATAAACAGAGAATTTTAGCTGTATCTATAGGAACCACGCACGCAACTAATGCGGTTTTGCAAGGATCTGAACTATACAAGGTAGGTGTGATTCGCATTGCAGGTCATAAACCTTCACTTCCACCTGCATACTCGTGGAACGCACAGACACGTAGTACATTGTATATTGGAGAAAAAGTTATTAATGGAGGGTATGATTGTGATGGTAGTTGTATAACTAAGCTTTCTATTTCTGAAGTACGCTCTGCCATATACGAGTTGCACAATAAAGGAGCAGAAGGATTTGCAGTAGTGGGAGTGTTTTCTCCTCTATATTGTGAACAAGAGAACATAGTAGGAAATGAGATCAAAGAAATTTTAGGGAAAGCTTTTCCATTTACGTTATCACATAAGATTGGTGGAGTTGGTTATATCGAAAGAGAGAATTCAGCTATACTTAATACTGCTCTTATAAAAGCGATGAATGCAGGGTTTAAAGATTTGCAAAATATATTAAGCATTTTCGGGTTAACATGTCCTTTGTTTATTACTCAGAATAACGGTACTATTATTACTTTAGAAGAAGCACTGCAGTACCCTATATTGACTATTTCATCAGGCCCTACTAATTCTTTTGTGGGGGCAGCACGTCTTGCTTGTAAAAATGAATGTGTAGTTGCAGATATTGGAGGAACATCAACAGACGTAGGTATAGTGCTAAACAATTTTCCGCGGCGTTCGCTTTATAATTCTTCTATTGGTGGTATTACACTCAATTGTGCTATGCCTGATATTTTGTCTATTGCATTAGGAGGTGGCAGTTATATAGAAGCAAAAGATGATAAAGTTAATATAGGACCTGAAAGTGCAGGATATCTAATAAAGCAACATGCAAAACTATGGGGAGGCAGCAAGATAACTCTCACTGATATGGCACAAGCTTTAGGGCATGTTAATTTTTCTTCTGTTAAGTTTACTAAACAGGAAGCTATGTGTGCAAAGCGTATTATGAGCGAAATAGTATTGAAGCTTGAAAAACTTTATCAGAAAATTTCTGGACCGCATGCTGACCTTCCTTTTATCATTGTAGGTGGTGGCGCTATGTTGCTTGCATCACCGTTTTTACCAAAATATGCGTTCATTCCTGAATATGCTGAAGTTGCAAATGCTTATGGAGCTGCTTTTGCAGAGGTTTCGGTAACAAAGGATACTGTAGTTTCTTTAACTGATAGAGAAAATGTGTTGAAAAATATAAGAAACGAAGCTAAGGGTGAAATATCACTGCTATATAAAGTGAATCCTAGTTCAATTCGCATTGTATATGAAGAAATTATTCCCTATCATTATATACCCAATAATCTTGCACGTGTGCGTATTACTGCTGCTAGCCCTTGGATATCGTAAACCTTGTGTCCTTATCAAGAAAAGATGTGGAAAAAATGTGTAGCAGGATTTCCTACTATCCAACCTGGTGCTTCTCTTCCATTTTCCCACTTAGCGAATCTCATCTTTTCCTGTAGGTAATACTCCCTATAAGCTTTTACAGGATTAGTACATTTATACCGATCGGGCAGTGCTTGTATAAAAGCTTGCATATCAGTTGATCGAAAAATGAGTAAATCCTTATTACTATCACACCAATCTATTACTTCTTCTGATTTATGCTTTCTTTTGTATCGCCAAGTGTACTCTTTACATAATTCTTTTCCGTACTCTATCAACCAACAAAAGTTCCCTTTCGATTGCCTAGCCCACAAAGAACAAGGATGATTGCTGTGAGTGAGTTTATATGGAACTGCTATATTCTGATCTGTGGTACTGACAAAAGGATTTGGCGCTTTTAATGCTATTGAAAAAACATTACTTAATAACTGAGCAGTTTCTAATGGCATTTTTACTATATGCTTATCACACAACATTTGTGCTGCAATTACTGGGTTTTCATCTAGTACAAAGATGTTCATCTAGGTGTCAAAAGATAGAATCAGCTTAAGTCTTTAACTTCATCAACTGTAAGACCAGTAGTTTGAGCTATAATATCAATAGAAACACCTGCTTTAAGTAGATTCTTTGCAACTGCTATTTTAGCTTCCTTCTCACCCTCTTCTCTGCCTTTTTCATGACCGATTTGGATGCCTTCGTCTTTAGCAAGATCAAGCCTATATTCAAGGATGGCTTCTTCTTTCTGTAGATTCATTATTCTTTCCTCGTACGCCATTAGATCTTTTTCATTCCAATGAAATTTGTCTAACTCATCATATGCTAGCTTTATTATTGGTGATTTTTCTGCTATTTTTCTTAAATCTTCATCTGTAGTATCTTCTGCATACCGGAAAAAAAAACACCACCTTTCTACTGTGTTCTCTAGTTGTTCTACTCTGTTTTTTGTAAATTTAGGCAACTCAATGAAAACGAATTGAAAATCTTTTAGATAATGTCCGTTGGTTTTTATCTCTCGTATATTATGAGTAGAAATATACTCAACCTCTGTAGGAAATAGCGTACTATTAGAAATAGCAATAAAGAATACTTTCTTAAAATCAATGTAATTGCCAGATTGTCTTGAGTAAGCTTTAGCAGCATAGAGTTGGGCGCGTTTTTCAAAGCCTTTATCACGAGCGAGTTGCATTTCCGCAATATACCTATTTCCGTATGAATCCTTACAAAGAACATCAACGATGCTTTGTTTATCAGAAGCAATCTCAGGATTCATGATAGTGCTAAGGAACTCAACATCTTGTATAGTGTTAACACCAGTAAAGCCTAAGATGTCATTTAAAAAGTGAATAAGGATATTCTTATTTTTCTCAGTACCGAAGATCTTCTTAAATGTTAAATCTAATTTTGGATCAAGAAACTTCGAAAGAGCCATAAAATTAACCTAAAAAGCATTAACAATTATACACAATTCTAAAGAAATGTTCAACTCTTTTATTTTTAGCTTATTTTTCAAAGTTTTAAATGTATTGATGAAAAAAACGGCTTTCAGAGATCATCTTAGAATAGCACCCTCTACTTTAGACGTCCTTTTGTACATCTTTTTATAACTCCCTCATAAAGCGCCTAAAAACGCCAGCAAATGAATTCATAGATTTAGTAGCTATAAAGAGCTTTAAAAACGCTTATTTCTGGTGTGAGAGCCTAATAAAAACACGAGCCCACAAGCTCAATTACCTAACATCGTGAGCCCACACCTTTACATGATAAAGATCTTGAAACTTAATGTCAACATTTCAGTAGCAAATTTTATGTTAAATCTATATCCTATTAGCATGGACAAAAAGAAGATACATTGCCAGTAGAAGATAAAGTGTTGGCAACTATCGCTTGTCATGGATCAATTAGAGCGGGTAGAAAATGAGGTTAGAAGAAGTGAATGAGTTGCTAAGGCAAATGGAGGAAACGCCATATTCTGATCACGGAAGACCAACTTATATAGAAATGAAACTGAGTGATATAGAGAAATTGCTTGAAAGAAGATAGATTAAGCTTGTTGAAATGATCTTTATTGAGATAGTTCTTCTGGTTATTAAGGAGTCAGTATAGAATGTAAGTATTTGTTTTTATAGATAAAGAGTGACTGCTCTAATTTTTTAGACTACAAAGTAGGACAGAAAGTAAGAAGTTGTAGGCTAGCGAAGAGATATACTCAAAAGGATTTAGCAAGTAAAATCGGTACAAAATATCAGGTCATACTACAGTATGAAAAAGGAAAGCGTAAAATTTCAATCAGAAGGTTATATAGCATCGCAGAAGCACTATCAGTTAGCATTATAGATCTTATTCCTGTATCAAATGAAAACAGTTATCTCGAGAGTGAGGGATTAGATCTAATAGAAAAGTATGAGAAAATTGAGAATCAAGAATTACGTAATGTAGTTTATTCATTAATTACATCTGCACAAGTTAGCAAGGAAAATAGTAGAAAAGTGGCAAGAATAGAGGTGGCAAAGAATCTAGTTAAAGTAGGAGTTTCTGTTGAAATAATTTTCCAAGCAACGAACTGAAGAATATAGTAATGCAGAAGAAAAAACTACTTCTGTAGACTACAGGATGGGACAAAGGATAAAAAAGCTAAGGATAATGCGAAAATGCACTTAGGAAGACTTGGCAAAAAAAATTAGTACAACGCGTCAAAAAATAAGCGACTATGAACATTGCTGTTCCACTTGAAAAGTTATATGAAATAGCAAAGGCGTTATCAGTCAGCATTAAAGATCTGCTTACAAGGCAACATAGTGAAGCAAGCAGTGGTTTAATAGAGAAATACAGGAAAATTGAGGATCAAGAGTTACGCAACGGATTTTATGTACTAATCAAATCTTTATCTGAAGGTATGGAGATTATCGAAGGAAAGGTCAAGAAGGCGGAAAAAGCCGAAATTGCAAAGAATCTACGTAGATTAGGAATTTCTATCGATATTGTTTTACGAACAACTGGGGCAACTGAGCTACTTTTTTAAAAACACAACTTAAGAAATATCTTCTGCATTTTACATAAAAAATAAACAAAAAAAAATTGAAAAATTGATTTGACTTCGCCCGAAACCTATGGCTTTATGCCAATACTACCAAGAAAACAGTAGTAAATAATTAAAAAAAATTAGTAGCTAATAGGAGGTATATCTTATGAATAATAATAATAATAAAAGTAAAGATAAAAATGAATTTAGAGAAGAAATAGAGAGAATACGACAAAGCGGGGGAGGAAAGGCTTTACTTAATCATGAAATAGTAGCAATATTTCTAAGTGTAGTGCATGGTAAGACCCAAGCCCAAGCTATTGCTAGAAGGTTAATAGACAAGTATTCTGGAATAAGTAAGATCTTCAGCCAAGAGATGGATGATCTGAAAATGGTAGAAGGGGTGACTGATGATACAACAGCGATAATTTCGTGTGTTAAGAACCTGTCTTGAAAGGGAATAAAGAAAAGAGTATGATGAGGTAAGCAAAAAATAGGAGGGTAAATTGTATCCAAGTGATATAAGTGACAAGGAATGGGAAATTTTAGAGCCCTATGTTGCACAAGGAGCGATAGGACGACCAAGAAAACATAACATCAGAACAATTATTAATGCAATAAGGTATATAATGAGGGGTGGTTGCCAGTGGAGAATGCTACCAAAGGATTTTCCCCCATGGAAAACGGTGTATGACTATTTTATCAGGTGGCGTAATAATGGAAAATTGAAAAAAATACATGACATGCTAGTAAAAGAGGTAAGAAAAATGGTTGGTAAAAATGAAACACCTTCAGTAGGTATAATTGACAGTCAATCAGTGAAAACGACTCAAAAAGGGGATCAAGAGGATATGATGCCGGTAAAAAAATAAAGGGTAGAAAACGCCATATTATTGTAGATACACTAGGTCTTGTAATTACTGCAGAGGTACACAGCGCAAGCATTCAGGATCGTGATGGTGCTACCAATCTTTTTATTCAAGCTAAATGCAAAGCTCCAACATTACGTAAGTTTTTTGCTGATCAAGGATACAAAGGTAAATTACAAAATCGATGTTTGTTGGAAACTGGATGTTTGCTAACGATTACCAAGAAATTGGTTGATACAGGATTTCAGGTTATTCCTAAACGTTGGATTGTAGAACGAACCTTTGCTTGGCTTTCCAATTTTAGACGCATGAGCAAGGATTACGAGCATTCTCCTCTTACTTCAAAAAACAATATCTTATTTAATATGATTACTTCTATGCTTACTAAATTAGCTGCTTAACTCCTTTCAAGACAGGTTCTAAGATCTTTTTCACGAATCACCTCGAATACTGTTGCAATTGCTTCTCCCTGACTCTTGCCCTTTCCATGCATGCATACTTTATATTGCTCAAAATTTAGGTCTTCTGCCCTTAAATTCGGATTTTGCCGTCTAATCTCTTGCACTAGAGCATTTCTCTCCCTTGTACTGAACCTTAACCCATCACTATTAGGACGATCAGAAATACTGTAACATCTGATAACTTGCTGTCCGTCACGATTATGAGTTAAAATAACAACTTTCAGATTTCCTGTATTTCTATTTCTACCACGTGTATCAATACTATGATTATCAAAACGAAAATACATTCTCTCATTTGCATTTAAGATATTAGCATCATGTGCAGTAGCAAACATACTAAAAAAGAATACAGGAAGGAAACGACCTGCACTTACATGATACAAGAAAGATGGACATTGATCTAAAAAAGATTCAAATCCTTGTCTGAATCTTTCAAGATCTCCATCCACCAAACTCCTAATAAGTCCATCACCATTACTCATACAAAATACCCCTTATTTACTACGACCAGAAACACCAAGAGTTCATAAGTGGATTACTTGTTACCACTAAGCGTAAAGACGCTTTTTTTCTTATAAGAAGAAACACCACTTACACTAGGAGTTCCAAGCTCAGACTGCGGACCATCATCAACTGGCAAAGTTGTTTCCTTACTACCATGAGCTTTAGATCGTGACCGTAAATTATTCCAAGGACCATCACCTACAGGACCAAGAGGTAGAGTTGTTTTCTCTAACTCAGAGAATAACTCTTCTGCAAACAGACCGTAATCTACATTTACTCTTTTACCTTCTCTACCACATAATCTAAGGTTTTCTATCATGACTTCTTTAAAAAGTTCAAACTTTTCAGGAAAGCAATCCTTGGCAAATGACATTATATCTAATATTTCTTTTTTCTCTATTTCTTTTTCCCTATCAGACTCATGACTATCTTCTCGCTTCCAATTGACTATTAATCCTGCAAGCATACCACTTACATGAACTGTATAATTAGAAGTATTAACGGCAGCCTTCTTGTGTTTATAAAAGTGATCACATCCCCAAATCTTCATAATAACAGATCTAGCTTGAACACTTGACTCAGAATTTTTCAACATTACATCTGAGAGTGATGAAAGAAGAAGTTCATACTCTCGCTGTGAGAATATTTTGTCTGAATGGTCTCCTCCTGCTGAAACGCCTTTATAACACCAGCACTGTACCAAATCATGAACCGTATCAAAAAAACATGACTCTATTAATTCAGCAAGAAGGGAATATACTCCCTTATCTTTCTGCAGCAATTTCTGTAAAAGAGTATCTTTATCACCTATATTCCTTACACAAAAATCTAAAATAGGAGCATCTTTCTCAACAGATTGAACGCGAGACAGAGCAATAATAGCTTCTGTAAGTTTCTTTTCCTTATCTTCTTCTTTTAAATGATTATAAAAATACTCTACTCCTTCACTCCACTTAAGTTTTACAGCACTGTCAAAACCTTCTGACGCGTTACTTGGTTGCTTTAATCCCCCAGATTCTCTATCGATCCAGAAATCAAACACAGGACCTTTCCTCTTTATGCTATCTAGTAACGAGTTTCGTACGTATTTGCCAATTTCAGTTTCAGTTTTACCATCAAATGCACCAGGAGGAAAATTGTTCCTATAAGATTCAAATCTTTTTTGAAAGAGTGGATGAATTTTATCTACCACACAGTAACTACAAGCCATCTCATATTTGCGAAGTGGATTATCTATTCCACCTATTTTTTCTTCAGTAAACCTTTGACCTAAAGCAGCATTATCCAACCTTACACCTGACCAGCAACCTTCATCTTGGAATACATTGTGCAAAAACTTCAACTTATCACCCTTAAAGTATTTTATGTGCTCCATAAAGTTATCTTGAAGGACTCCCACCCATCTCTTGATAGCTGACTTCCTCCCGGCAGCAACTGTTGGATCTGGATGTTTAATAGCTTCCTGTAATTTTTTGGACATCGTAGCCCGAAGCTCTTTCTGTGTTGGCATTAACCCCTCCTATTAAGTATTTATATAAAAAAGGCATTGTACATACATTAGAATGGATTGCAACATAAAAATTACTAGAATAGAGGACTTAATAAAAAAAACGTTATGGCTAAAACTTTTCTTCTTGAATGTCCTTAATGTAATCAATAGAAAGGCCGATCATTTTAGCTATAACATCTATAGAGACACCGGCCTTAAGTGAATTCTTTGCAACTTCGATTTTCTCTGCTTTTCTGCCTTCGGCTCTGCCTTTTTCATGTCCGATTTGGATGGCTTCTCTATTTATGAGCTGTATTAGCTGTGGTGTTGTGTAGCAGATTATCCAATCTGGTGCTTCTCTGCCATTTTCCCACTTAGCAAATCTCATCTTTTCCTTGAGATAATATCTCCTATAAGCTTCCACAGCACTGCTGCATTTATACTGATCCGGCAGTGCTTGTATAAAAGCTTGCATATCAGTTGATCGAAAAATGAGTAAATCCTTATTACTATCACACCAATTTATTACTTCCTCTGATTTATGCTTCCTTTTGTATCGCTGTGTATACTCTTTACACAATTCTTTTCCATACTCTATCAACCAACAAAAGTTTCCTTTCGATTGCCTAGCCCACAAAGAACAAGGATGATTGCTGTGAGTGAGTTTATATGGAACTTCTATATCCTGATCTATGACACTAACAAAAGGATTTGGCGCTTTTAATGCTATTGAAAAAACATTACTTAATAACTGAGCAGTTTCTAATGGCATTTTTACTATATGCTTATCACATAACATTTTTGCCGCAATCTCTGGGTTTTCATCTAGTACAAAGATGTTCATCTAAACATCCAAAGATAGAATCAGCTTAAGTCTTTAATTTCATTAGCTGTAAGACCAGTAGTTTGAGCTATAATATCAATAGAAACACCTGCTTTTAGTAGATTCTTTGCGACCTCAATTTTCTCTGCTTTTCTGCCTTTTTCATGTCCGATAAGGATGCCTTCTTCTCTACCTTTTTCAGTAGCATCATCAAGTTTTTGAGCGAGGACAGCCTGTTCATCAAGAATACGTTTTATTTCCTGTTCATAGGCAATAAATTCTTTTTCTGACCAGTTAAATCTATTTAGTTCTTCATAGGCCTTTTTAATTATTACATCACTACCTATTATTTTTTCCAGCTCTTCTTCACTAGTCTCATCTGCATATTTAAAGAAGTAGATCCATTTTTCAACTATATTTGAAAGCTGATCCTCTTTGGTTTTTGGAAATTTTGGCAATTCAATAAATATGAAGTAAAAATCTTTTAGATCGTGTTCATTAGTATCTTCATCCCGAATAGTATGCTTTGATTTATACTCAGACTTGTCCGGAAACAGGATACAATCTGCTATAGCAATGAAGATAATTTCCTTAAGGTCTTGGTATTGATCACCTTTATCGGCTTGTCTTGAATACGCTTTAGCTGCATAGTATTGGGCACGTTTTTCAAAGCCTTTAGTTTTAGCGACCTGGTTAGGTAAGGAAGTAGTATTGCTACTACTCCCTCCCTTAGAAACGCAGCATGCAGGTTTCCCCACACTACGCTTGAGCCCCTTATCTAAGTCCTTCTTTTCTCGAACCGGCTTGTCCTTCATGATTCCTCAGAAAACATCATTCTTAATGGTGACACCAACAGTAGAGAACCTTCTCTTGAGAAAGAGCTTGCTAACATTTTTGTTTGTTTCACTCTTTCATCAAAATACTTTTTCCATTTTAAGTCAAGTGGATTTGCATCCGCCCTGATTTTAACATGTCGTCTGATAGGTATATCAATCAACCTAAGCAGTCTTAAATACCTTATCTCTTTCGGTTTGTTCTTGCATATGGGTGCAGCAAAGACCCATTGGCGTTGTTTCATTACCTTGAAGTAACGATTCTTTATCCAACGTAATCCTTTACGAGGATGTCTTTTCTTTGCCCATTTCCATAGAGCACACATAATTTCATGGTCTATTTTGTTAAAAGCTCTTTTCGCACACACATGGCTGTAGTAATTTCCCCATCCCCTTAATAGGGAATTGAGCAACTTGATTAGTACGGCCTGAGTGTTCGCTATGTTTGCCTTTATCAATGTACGTGCTTTATTAAGAAGTTTCTTAATACTTTCTTTTGAAGGTTTTATAATTAACTTCTTATTATACCTGCGTACATTACAACCAAGAAAGTCAAACCCTGTTGTAATAGATGTAATTTTTGTTTTCTCTTCGGAAAGGATAAGACCTCTCTCCTGAAGAAAGGACGATACTAGAGGTTTTACTTCATTTTCCAGTGCTTCACGTGTGATTCCTGAAATGATAAAGTCATCTGCGTACCTGATTACATTTACTCCACTTCTGATTTTGCTTCTTCTTTTACTGCCAAGTTTACCAAATTGACTTTCCAATGATTTTTCAAGTCCATTTAGGGCTAGACTTGCTAGTATTGGAGAGATGATACTACCTTGTGGGGTACCTGCAGTTGTGGAATACAGAGTTTTTGATTCTAGGAAGCCAGCTTTTAACCAGCTATGAAGAATTTTCTTCTCCATAGGAATATGCTTCATGAGCCATTCATGGTTAATGTTATCAAAACACCCTTTAATATCACCTTCGAGTATCCATTGTAGTTGGTTACGGCTTGCCAGTAACAAGTGACAAGCCACAGTAGCGTCTGCGCAGGATCTTTTTGGTCTAAAACCATAAGAGTGACGATCACTGATCGTTTCAGCTATCGGTTCCAAAGCAAACAAGTATAATGCTTGCATGGCTCTATCTTTTATCGTAGGGATTCCAAGAGGTCTTCTTTTGCCATTAGACTTACTGATGTATATCCGTTTTAGCGGAGAAGGTTTGTATCCTCTTTGTTTTAATAGCTTTATTCCTTGAAATTTTGTGTTGCAAGTTGACCATATTTGACGATCTACACCTGCTGTGTTTTTTCCTTGGTTTTCAGTTACTCTCTTAACCGCCAAAGCTTTGCCGCTAAAAGAGCGTGTGAGAAGGTGTTGTAAAGTTTTCACCTTACCCCATCTGCCTTGTTGGACAGCCTTAACAATACGCCTCTGTAGCCTCATAACAACTTTTTGGCATTTCTTCCAGGGTAACTGGTTCCATGCTTCGGAGTTATTGGTAGGTGCACTTACAGTTGTACTTGTAATCATCTGCTTTCCTACCTTAAGTGGTTAACAAAGTTTCTTGTCATGAGGGACCAAATGGAAGTCTGCTCGTTTTCACGCGAATTAATGTTACAAATTCTATCCATTTCGTTACAAAATGGCATTCGCTTTCTCCATTATCCTTTACCTGCACATCCATCAGCATTCCTTGCGGGTTGCCTGCCATATAGGCGAAAATACAGGCTTATCCTGTTCCTTTTGTCATACAATAGTGGGTTAGGTGGCTTCTCTATACCGGTGGAATTATTATTTGCGTACATCCAGAAATGAAAAATGTAACTCATCCACATTACCTTTTGGTCGGAGCTTATCAGCATCTTTAGCTCTTTAATCGTTACGATACTTATGAAGCTTCACTTACGTTCACCATACCACTAAGCCTAGCCCTCCAACCACATGATGCTTGTAGTTTATGCTTTCTCTCACGATTGAGCATCTTCTTTATCAAGAGGAGGTTCATTGTCCGCGTCGCTCGGCACCAACTGGTTACCCAATTCGCACTGATGCGTAGACTCAGATGGCAAAACATCTGGTTCAATAAGCTTTAGAATCCTTTCAGTTTCTTTCTGAATGAATTCCTCTCCTTTTAAACAATATGACCGAAGGCTTTCAGGTCGCACCATCTCAATTATATACCTGTTCCCACTAGAATCCCTGCAAAGAACATCAACAATGCTTTGTTTATCAGAAGCAATTTCAGGATCCATTATAGTACTGAGGAATTCCACTTCTTGTATAGTATTTATCTCAGTAAACCCTAAAATATCATTCAAAAAATGTATGAGAATATTCTTATTTTTTTCAGTGCCAAATATTTTTTTGAAGGTCAAATCCAGCTTAGGGTCGAGAAACTTAGATAAAGCCATAGCCAAAGTGCTTAAAAATATTAATAATTATACACTATTATTAACAATTATTCAACCATATTTTTGAAGATAGCTATGCCGCCGCGAACCGTCATACCGCCGCGGTATCTCTAGATCCCGCTAACAAGCAGCGGGATGACGAATTACTTAACCGTCATACCACCGCGAACCGTCATACCGCCGCGGTATCTCGGCATAGATTCCGCTAACTAGTAGCGGAATGACGATTGTGTATCGTGTTTTGCTAAAAATCACAGAATGCAGTCTGGTTACCTTATTAGAAGTTTAGCTTTAACTTTAAATGGACTACTCAACCGTGACAGACTTAGCTAAATTTCTTGGACAATCTGCATCTAACCCTTTTTTTGCTGCAGTAAAGTAAGCAAGGAATTGCATAGCAACACTGTAGATGATTGGAGAGATAAAATTATCAGTGTCTGGAAGTTGCACCACATCTGCGCAAACTCCCCTTAGGAATGGCGCTCCTTGTTTATCACTGAAGGCAATTACTTTGCCTTTTCTTGCAATAATCTCTTGTATATTAGATAGCGTTTTAAAGAATAAATCATCATAAGGGATAATTGCTATAACAAGCACAGTAGAGTCTATTAAAGCAATAGAACCATGCTTCATTTCTCCCGCTGCAATACCAGTTGTATTGATATATGAAAGCTCTTTTATTTTCAATGCGCCTTCCATTGCAACTCCGTATGAACTTCCTCTGCCGATTAAAATAACGTTATTGTGTTCTAATATACTGCCCGATATATGTTGTATTTTCATCACATTCAAAACGTGCTCAACATACTCGGGAATAGAGTTAATAGCGTTGCTTAGCTGTTTTATTCTCTCTCCACCCAGTACACCTTTTATTTTTCCAAGCTCCACGACAAAGCATGCTAAAGTTGCAAGTTGTGCAGAGAAGGTTTTTGTTGAAGCAACACCAATTTCTGGCCCAGCAAGAGTATGTAACACAATATCTGAGATCTTTTCAATGCTGCTGCTAAATGTATTAGTTATACTAATGATTGTTTGCTTCTGTGATTTCGCATAACGCAGCGCTTCTATGGTATCTGCAGTTTCGCCAGATTGAGAGATGAATAACCCAATGCTGCCTTCTTCTAGCTTGACGTTGCTATACCTAAATTCTGACGAGATTTCTAGATATACTCGAACTTGAGCGACACTTTCCAGCCAATACTTCGCTATTAGCCCAGCAAAATAAGATGATCCGCATCCAACTATAGTAATGTGATTCAGTTCAGAGAATAATTTTTTGTTGACCTCTTTATATTGCTTGTAAAATTGGTTTATTGTTTTGTTTAATGCACAAGGTTGCTCAAAAATCTCTTTTAACATGAAGCTAGGGTAACCATTTTTGCTAATTAGAAAATCACTTGGACTACTATTTTCTATACTGCGTTTAACTTGTGTACCATTGTTGTATATACTAACTCCACTAGATTTTATCACTGCAATGTCATCATCTTCCAAATGCGATATTTTTTCCACAAATGCACTTAAAGCATTAGAGTCAGATGCAGCAAACACTGTGTTACAGTTATAGCCTATTGCTAAAGGCAAATTTCTCTTCGCAACAAATAAGGCGTCTGGATATTCTGCAAATAATAAGACCAAGGCAAATGAGCCGTGTAGGTTGTTTAAACACTTAAATAGAGAATCAACTGGCGACAATCCTTCATCAAGATATAAGGTTAGCATGTTTGGTATGATCTCTGTGTCAGTGTCAGTATGGAATGACATGCCCCTTTCTTCTAGGCCCTTTTTTAGCAGATTGTAATTCTCAATTATGCCGTTATGAGCAACAACAACATTATTTGTACGAATGGGATGAGCATTTTTAAGGCCTGGAACTCCATGTGTAGCCCAGCGAGTATGTGCTATACCAACTGTACTGTGAGACATCTTGCTGTCATCAACAACTTCACATAACCTTTTGACTTTACCTTCTGATTTTTTGACTTCTATCTTACCTTCGTTGTTTATGATTGCTATACCTGAAGAGTCATATCCCCTATATTCCAATTTTTGCAACCCAGTTAGTAAAGTTGGTATTACTGAATCACCGCTACTTACTACACCAAATATTCCGCACACAAATGGATCACCAAACAAACTTTTTTCTAAACATGTTAAGCATTTTTGCCTTTATTACTGGTTGATTTATATTCTTTTTATCATTCTTTCGATTTTACCTTTTTAATTGGTTTAGCTGCTACTTTTTGAGTTTCTTTGCTTAAAACCTCAGATATAGCGGACTTTAGAACTTTTATCTCAACTTTTGGTGCTATTTCTATTATAAATTGTGCATTTGCCTCATCAACTTTATTAACTTCACCTATTATTCCACCAGAAGTAATGACTGTATCACCACGTTTTATTTGATCTATCATCTTTCTATGTTCTTTTAGTTTTTTTTGTTGTGGGCGAATAATGAGAAAATAAAATACCACAAATATTAAAATCAGTGGAATAAAACTAGCAAAAGATGCGCCGATACTTGATGTATTGCTAGTTGCATCTGCTGCAAAAACTTCAGAAATGAGCATATTTAATCCTAATTGTTAATGATAAAAACAAACCTATTTAAGTATTAATTACAATACCATGCCATGTCAAGTTTGGTGAAGGCGTTTCTCAATACCGGCAATAATACTGCGAATTCTAAGTTATGCTAAAACTAATATGGCGGGAGTGATGAGACTTGAACTCACGACCTCATGCGTGACAGGCATGCGCTCTAACCAACTGAGCTACACCCCCCTAATTTCTTTTTAGCATTTTCGGGCTTCAACTTTAAAGCTAATAAACATGTTGCCCTTTGTCAATATTTTTTGTTTGCGCTTTGCTGTCTTTTCTATTACTATGTAAATAATTTAATTTCACACATGGCTTGTACAAGTAGTCCCATTAGGGTTATGCCATGGAAGATAAACTATTTGGAGGAATGATATATGACAAATTTGCCTAAAGTCACTGTGCGTGATTTAGCTGAATCTGGTGTACATTTTGGTCACAAAATTAGTCGCTGGAACGCAAAAATGGCTCCATACATATATGGAGTGCATCAAGAAAATCGTATACATATAATTGATTTGCGAAAAACACTACCATTGCTACAGGTGGCCATGAAGGCTTTATATGACGTTGCATTTCAAGGTGGTCGCATTCTATTTGTTGGTACAAAGTTTCAAGCTTTTGATATTATTGCAAGTGAAGCGATTCGTTGTGGTCAATATTATGTGAATCATCGTTGGCTTGGTGGTATGCTTACTAATTGGGGCACTGTTTCTTCTTCGATAAAAACCTTGATGCAATATGAGAAAATATTAAATGACGAGGATAGCATTTTAACAAAGAAAGAATTGGGAAACATTGAAAAGAAAAAGCAAAAGCTTGATAAGGCGCTTGGCGGTATTAGAGAAATGGGAGCAATTCCTGATATCTTATTCATCATTGATACTAATAAAGAACATATAGCGGTTAAGGAGGCTAAGAAGTTAGGAATTCCAATAGTTGCAATACTTGATACTAATTCTGATCCAGATGGTATTACTTATCTAATACCTGGAAATGATGACTCAAGAAAATCAATAGAGCTCTATTGTAAATTAGCTACCGACTCTATATTAGCTGGAATAGAGTCTAGTCTAGCAAAATCTGGAGTTAAGATTGATGATATAAGGGGTGATGAGTTTATTCAAGAAAAAGAAGATGGTATTGTGCAAACTAAAAGGAGACGTAGTAAAGTTTACAAAGAAGAAGAAAGGGAGGTAGTAACAAATGAAGATGAATCCAGATGATATAAGAGAATTACGTGATAGAACAGGGCTTGGCTTAAGTGACTGTAAAAAAGCATTAGAAGAATGTGATGGTGACATTAAGAAAGCCGTTGATAAGTTACGTACAATAGGTCTTGCTAAAGCTGACAAAAAATCTGATAGAGTAGCTTCAGATGGGCTCGTTGCTATGTGTTTGACTGAAAATTGTGGTGTATTGATTGAACTCAATTGCGAAACCGATTTTGTCGCAAGGAATGAGAAATTTATAGAGTTAGTTTTAAATTTAGCATCAATTGCTCATCAAGAACGCTGTACTAGCGTTGATGAGTTAAAAAATGCCAAGTATGAAAGCATTGGCACAGTGCAGGAAGCTATTATGAATGGTACGTCAGTTCTTGGTGAGAAGCTAGAGTTAAGCAAGCTTTGTTACTTAGAAGCTAAGGATGGAGTTATTGCTGGCTACGTACATGGTGATGTGTGTGGCTTAGGTAAGATTGGTGCTTTAATTGCATTGCAATCATCTGGTGATAAGGCGAAGCTACAAGAGATTGGGAAACAAATAGCTATGCATGTAGTTGCTATGGAGCCTGAAGCTTTGTCTATAGATGATTTAGATCAAATGAAGTTGAACAACGAACGTTCTATAATTGAAGAGCAAGTGAGGAGCTTAAATAAACCTGAAGAAGTAGCAAAAAAAATAGTAGATGGACGAATGGCTAAGTACTATGAAGAAGTTGTTTTACTGGAGCAAAAATTTATAAAGGATGATAAGATGAAGATTTCTGATTTTATAAAATCAAGCGAGTTGAGTGCTGTTAAACTCTCTAATTACAAGTTACTTGTTTTGGGTGATGCAGATTAAATAGCAAAAAATGTTTATTTCAACAAATGAAAAAAGCGAAATAAAATATTCCAGGGTGTTATTTAAAATCTCTGGTGAGGCTTTGATGGGATCAAAGCAATTTGGTCACGATATGGAGACTATAGGTGAGTTATCTAAAGGCATAGTTGAAGTTTGTAATCTTGGAGTTCAGGTATGTATTGTTGTTGGTGGTGGTAATATCTTTCGTGGCACATCTGCGTCTTTAAGTGGTTGTGAAAGAGCAAGCAGTGATTATATTGGAATGCTTGCAACTATAATCAATGCTTTAATTTTACAAAACTTTTTAGAAAAAAATTTAGTAGCTTCTAGGGTATTATCTGCAATACCCATGGCCACTGTATGCGAACCTTACATCAGAAGGAAAGCTATTCGTCATTTAGAAAAAGGTAGAGTGGTAATTTTTGCAGCAGGCACAGGCAACCCATTTTTTACTACAGATACAGCTGCAGCCTTACGTGCTGTTGAAATGAATTGTGATGTTATTCTAAAGGGTACGCAAGTAAATGGTGTATACTCCGCTGATCCGAAAAAAAATGAGGATGCTGTAATGTATGATAGGCTTTCTTACACGGATTTATTGACTCGTGATTTAAAAGTTATGGATGCATCAGCAATTTCACTTGCTCGTGAGAATTCTATTCCAATTATAGTTTTTTCTTTGAAGGGAGAAAAAATAGTCAATATTATTAAGGGTCAAGGTACTTATACTATAGTTTCAGATTGTAAACAGTAGGTAATTTATGTTAAATGAAATAAAAGCTCAAACAAAAGAAAGAATGCTAAAAACTATTCAGTCCTTTCATGATGATATTAAAGGCGTACGCACTGGTAGAGCTAGTGCATCTTTGCTTGATGGTATAGTTGTAAACATCTATGGTGGGCATCAAAAGTTAAATCAAGTTGCAGGCGTTTCGGTTATAGATAACAAAACCCTATCAATTAAAGTTTGGGACATTAGTGTTGTAGGTGAAGTGAAAAACGCTATATTAAATGCTAACCTGAATTTAAATCCTGTTGTCGAGGGTAGCACCATACGTATAGCTCTTCCGGACTTGACACAAGAAACCCGTGAAAAATTAGTGAAATTATTGCATCAGTTTGCTGAAAATGCACGGATTGCCATTAGAAATATACGTAGAGATATTATGGAAGAAACAGAAAAAATGAAGGAAAATAAAGAAATCTCAGAAGATGATTTTCATGGTGCTAAGAAGGAAATACAAAATATTACTGATGATAATATAAAAAAGATTGATGGTGAATTGTCCATCAAAGAAAAGGATATACTGAATCACTAAATGATATGGAGAAAGCTTACATAGCAAATGATGTCATTCCAGTGTTTGACACTGGAATCCAGTCTTTACTATACAACTATCTGATGCACTTGTTTGAAATCAAATTTCCTGGATCCCAGTGTCGGAGCACTGGGATGACACCAATTTTGCATTCAAGTATCAACTATTGGTGTCACTACAGTAACTCTCTTCCTGTCATGCAAGTAGCTGACACCTTCCAGGTGTCCATTGAAATCCAAAAAATTTCACTCAAGTCAAAATTAGGTTAAATTTAAATGTTGAATCAAGAATCTTTACCGAAACATTTAGCAATTATTATGGATGGTAATGGTAGATGGGCGAACAATCAAGGAAGGGTAAAAATTGATGGTTATAAAAAGGGCAGTGAAGTTGCATACGATATTGCCAAGTATTGTACGGACTTAACTATACCCTACTTAACTTTGTATGCATTCTCTATGGAGAATTGGCTTAGACCTAAAAACGAAACTGACTGTCTATTTGATTTATTTTACTCCGTTTTAACTAATGAAGATAAAGTCAATTTCATTTACAATTGTAACATTAAGTTGAATTTTATTGGCAATTTAAGTCTGTTACCCAGTAAAATATTGGATCAAATTAAAAAAGCAGAAGAAATGACACATAAGAACGATGGTTTATTACTCACTGTGGCAGTCAGTTACGGAGCAAAGCAAGAAATTACACAAGCTATAAGCAATATTATAAAAGAAAATATTGCTTATGTATCAGAAGAGGAATTTGAAAAATTTCTATATACTAAAGATTTGCCAAAATTGGATTTATTAATTCGCACTGGTGGCGAAAAAAGGTTAAGCAACTTTTTATTATGGCAAGCAGCTTATGCTGAATTGTATTTTTGTGATACTTTATGGCCTGATTTTTCTTGTCAAGATTTGAGTAAAGCGTTAGAAGATTATACAAAAAGAGAGAAAAAATATGGTAGATAATAATTTTATAATTAGAATGTTGTCCTCAATAGTAATATTATTCATATTTTCCTTTGCTACATATTTCAGTGATTTATCGTTTTACCTATTGATTTTTTCAATAGCAGTTTTATCTTCTTTTGAATGGTATAATCTAACCCAAGGAAATAAAATTTTATACGTTTTTGCATTATTATTGATTGCACTACCAAGCGCCTCATTAATATATTTATATAATCTACCACAAGGAAAATACGCATTAGTATGGTTCGTCTTAACCATTTGGGGAATTGACGTTACTGCCTACCTATTTGGTAAGAATTTTGGTGGAGCTAAAATTTGCCCAATTCTTAGCCCTGGAAAAACTTGGGCAGGACTTCTTGGTGCGATTTTAGCTGGAGTAGTGTGTACAATTTTTGGATCAATATTTTTTGGTCTATTTTCAATTTTTTATTCTCCAATCATTGGCCTTGCAATTGCTATTCTAGCGCAACTTGGCGATTTCACTGAGTCGCTTGTTAAAAGAGCTTACGGTGTTAAAGATAGTGGAAATATGATACCTGGCCATGGGGGAGTGCTCGACCGTATGGACAGTTTCATTTTTACTGCCCCTCTTATTGCTATTTACATAAGCTAAGTCTGCAGAAGTGCCATTAGAGCTCATCCCTAGTCAGCTCCCCAACCGCTTCTACAGTGCAGTCATGGACAAACGTCTTTTCACAATAAGGGCAGGCTATTTCCTCTTCTTCTCCCATATCTAAATATATTAATGGATGGCCGGAACCCTCATCATTCTCATCACCATGACAACAAACTTTTCTATTATTAACCCTCACTTTTGACATGCTGCTCCTTTAGCTTATAACATTTTATATATTGAATATACCCATTCAGAAATAAAAAACAACAAGCACTATTCTCCATTTTTTATCCTATTCAGGTTAATCAATTCGTTTTGAACACCTTTTGATACAAATTTGCTAACATCTTCTCCTAATCTTGCTATTTCCTTTACAAAGCTTGATGAGATAAATTGAGTATCTTCAGAAGCAGGAAGAAATATGGTTTCGATTTCAGGAAGAAGTTTATAATTTACCCAGCTCATTTGAAACTCGTAATCAAAATCCGATACTGCTCTTAATCCCCTAATAATAACAGAAGCATTCTGCTCTTTGGCAAACTTCACTAGCAACCCATTAAAAGATATAACATCTGCATCAATTCCTAGCCCTTTGATTTCATTTTCAGCCATGCTTGTGCGTAGCTTTGTGTCAAAGGCAGTATGCTTATTAACGTTTTCTGCAACTCCTATTATTAATTTATCGACTAGTTTACACGCTCTTTTGATTATGTCAAGATGCCCAAAAGTTATAGGGTCAAATGTGCCAGGGTAGATTCCTATTTTGTCATTAATGTTCATCCTTTATTTTTATAAACTACTTTAAAAACTTTTGATAGACATAATAACATTTTTTATCTAAAAATAAAAGTATACAGTTGGCCTGATAGCTCAGTTGGTAGAGCAAAGGACTGAAAATCCTTGTGTCGCTGGTTCGATTCCTGCTCAGGCCACCTTCTCTTTCTTACCAAATTTACCTTTTTGTTGTAAAACGTTCTATAATATGTTATGATATTGATATAAGTGTTGAGAGGGTAAACTATATGTATAGATATTATAGCAGAATATTTAATATCTTATTAATTATAGTTCTATTATTAAGCAATATTACTTATGCTGGCGTTAGTGAAAAACCGGCATCTCAACATGTAACCAGAAAAGAAGAACCAGCGTCAACTGTCTTGACGGCAGAAAATACAGTAAATAATGACATAGTTGTTGGTTTGTTGAAAACGGAAGAAGCACATGAGCTTGGGCTATCTCAAAATATCTACGAGATGTTTAATAACTTTGGAGTTAAAACCGTACTCATTGACTACAATAAAATAATTAACTTAAAAGAAATCCAAGAAAAGTCGCTTATCTTTGCAAAACAAGATGAAACATTGGCAAAGAAGCTAACATTAGACCGAATAAAAGTTGAAGTTGCAAAGTTTGTTAAAGAGCACAAAATAAATAGAATATTTATTCCGGATAATTTACACTCAGCACCCACTCCTTGTCGCCAGCTTGTTACTGAAGCAATTGTAAAAATAGTGGATGATAACCCTGCAATTCATTTACTTGGCATATGTGAAGGCATAATGAATGCAAAGGGAATTGAAGTAGTGAGTGTTGTGAGTGATGAAGAGAAACGAAGATCTCATTTAAAATCAGCACCTAATCCACAGAAAGAGGATGTACCTCTCCAGCAGATAAAGATCGTTCCAAATAGTCGTTTAGCAGAAGTAGTAGCCAAATTCCTAATACCTAATGAAAATGGCTGGTTTTCAACATATTTTCCAGATGCTCATTCAGGAGCAGTAAGTAATACACCAGAAAATAGAAGAAAATTGGAGTCACTTGGATATAAAGTTGCAGCATTTTCCAGTGAGGGGGTAATAGAGGCTATTGAAGATAAGCATGGTAATGTTCACTTTCAAAGTCATCCAGAAGCCCTTGTTGTGAAGTCAGATAAAAACCTCTATTTATCAAATCACAAGGAACGTCAAGTGTCTACACTAGTTGCTATAGCGATTATGAATGATTTTCTTTATCGTGCTTAATGGCTATAGCTTTAGGCTTACCGACGATTTGATAAACGATAGATTTGTCATGTATCCGTTCAGGCAATGGCGTCAACTTAAGGAAAAATATCAGCGATAGTGTATAAAATTTCTCTCCAAATTTTTTATCATTAAATTATCCAAAGAGTGCAAGGGACAGCACTTTTGTTTCTATTTTATTGCAACAAAAAAGTTTAAAATGTGTCTTTTTTAGGTGAGGCATGCAAAAAGGAAAAGATCTTATCTTACAAATTAAAAATGCAATATACTCGAAAACTTTTCAGAAAATCCATTGTGTTGAGTTTTACACGAACAAGAAAACTTCCTTTTTCGACAGTATTTTCTATGATTTTAAAGTTAGTTAAAAAAAGTTTGGGAATAGAATGTGAACTTATGGAGCCATTGACATGTACCCTCAAAGCAAGCTTTTTCTAAAGCAAGGTATAAGATTTGCCATACAGGCTTTCAAGAATTTAAGCATCCAAACAGCCTATCAGGATGAACCTGAGTTGGAGAGGCTATAGACTTATTGCAGCAGATGGTTCTGGTATGAGATTACCCAGCTCTGGGGAATTTGTATCCGAGTTTGAACCAAATGGAAACTGACCTTACCCAGAAAAAGTGGAGAGAAAGTTTGGAATGTTTTTCACAAAGAGAATGATGAATCAAAATGCTCAGGAATGCAATAGTTAATAGTGACGTTGTTTGTTATAAAAAATTTCTATGTATTCAAATATTGCAGTTCTAGTTTGTTGAGCAGAGTGTTGTGAAGTATCAATAAGTATTTCTCTTTTCAATGAGCTAAAGAAGCTTTCCACAACAGAATTGTCGTAACAACAACCTTTATGACTCATCTATGTTTTTTATGGATAAGAGATATTGATAACCTTGCGAAGTATATTGTGAACCTTGATCACTATGTAATAGTAGATTTTTGGCAGGTTTACGCTTGTTAACGGCCATTAATAAAGAGTCCATAACCAATTGTTTATTTATTGAACTGCTCATTAACTACCATGCGTGAATATAGATCGATTATTGTTGCCAAATATAGCCATCCTTCTTTGGTTTTTATATAAGTAATCCCATACTTTATTTGGTTGATCGACAATAAAGTTTTGGTCTAATATATTGGGAGCTACGACTCTACTGTCCGTTTGTTGTTTCTTAATTTTAAATTTTCTTCTCAATATAGCCTGAATACCATTTTTCTGCATAATACTTTGCACTGTTTTTAAGTTGCAACTTTTACCCAAAGCCTTTAATTCAGCATGAATTTTAGGAGCTCCATATCTACATTTAGAAGCTTGATATATTTTTTGAATATCTGCTAATAACTCTTTATTTGCTGATTCTCTACTGCTTATTTTCCTTGTAGTCCACTTATAGTAGCCACTAGCAGAAAACCCTACATAATTCCTGCACTTTATAGTGTTTACTATGCTCTTTTATGAAAAAATATTTTACTCTTTTTGACTGGCCAGGGCTTTTTTTAAAATGTCTCTTTCTCTTGTTACTTTTGCTAACTCTTTCTGTAAATCAAATCTCTCTTTGTCATAAGGTGCTACATCTGGAAATGCATTTGCCGCTGACTTTTTTTCGTTATATTTCTTCATCCATTTTCCTAATACACTATCCCTTATTCCTAGATCTCTTGCTACTTTTGCAACTGGTTGACCTACCTTTCTTTGTTCATTTGCCAGCTTAACAGCTTCCAATTTGAATTCTGCCGTATATTCTCTTGCCATTTCTAATCCTCCAAAATTTTATTTTACCCGAAAAAACTCCTTTCTTTCTCTCCACTTTTTCTGGGTAAGGTCAGTATGGGAAAAGGTGAAAGATGTACTAAAAAACCCAGAGATGATAAAAAAGGAATACCAACGTAGAGTATTAGAAAATAAAAATGATGAATCATCAGAGAAAAAGTTTGCAAGAAGAGAAAATCAAATAAAAGAAGGTATCGAAAAATTAATGGAAGATTATTATAGTCAAGAAAATGCAGGAGAGAAAGGATATATAAGCGAGGAAGAATTTAAACAGACAATGAGAAAAATGAAAGAACGCTTACAAGGGATAGAAGAAGAGAAAAAAAAGGTAGTTGATCAGAAGGCAGTAGAAAAAGGAATAAGTCTTATTATAAATAGCATAAAGAATTTTTATTCTAGTGTAAAATCGAACCTGGAACAGCTAGATTGGCAAACTAAGCGCGGCATTATTAAAGCATTAATAGGACAAATTAACATTGGTTGTGATCAGGTAGAAGTAGGATTTCAGATCGAAGAACCAGCACAGGATGGGGGAATTCTTAATTTGTATCATTGTACTACACATCATAATAAGGGGGTTGGCAAAATGTGTCAAGCAAGTTTTTTCGTTTCTATAAATCTGGATTTCAGCGTTATGCGCTGGAATGACAACGTGAGGTAAATTTTTCAACATCCCAAAATTACAGAATTCAGTCTGTTTAATTAAGCATACGCGTCAAGTTAAGGAAATAAAGGTATGAAAGAGATAGAATAATAAGGTATAAGTTCTCCCAGATATACTTTTAGTGAGAGAACCAATGAATAAAATAACTTGCTTATCAAAAAAGCTCAAAGAATTTTTTAATGAAAAAGCAGAGAAAATCTCAATTACAACAAGGTTTATAAAAAGAAAGAGAAAGCTAAAAGGTTCATCATTCGTAAAAGCCATGGTCTTGGGTAATATAGGAGTTGATAATTGTAGCGTAGAAACAATGTGTCAATTACTAAACGAGGACTCGATAGATATAACAAAACAAGGTTTGGATTTTAGATTTACTGAAGAAGCAGTGGAATTTATGAAAAGGATGTATAATGAATCTGTGATTCTCTTTAAAAATATCTTGCAAGTTGATTGCAAAATCTTACAGCAATTTAATAGTGTTAAATTATTGGACAGTAGCTATATTACTCTACCTAACAGTATGGAAGAGATGTATAAAGGTTATGGTACTAGCTACAGTGGCTATGAAAGCAATACTAAGTCTGGAATAAAGTTACAATTAGTTTTCGACTACATGAATCAGATAATAGACCAACTTAATTTAACGGAGGGGGTAAGATCAGACCAGGGATATAGGAAACATTTAAGTAATATATTAAGCAATGATTTGCTAATATCTGATCTCGGTTATTTTGTGCCAAGTTCTTTTAAACAAATCAATGAAATAGGAGCTTATTTCATAAGTCGTTATAAATCCGATACCAACATATATGATGTAGAAACAAATCAAAAAATGGAGTTATTAGAATGTTTAGAGGATAAGTTATTTTTAGAAAACGAGGTATTGTTAGGAAAAGAAGCAAAAATTAGAGTAAGAATTATATGTCAGAAACTAACTGAAGAACAGTCTATGGCCAGAAGAAGGAAAGCTAATAGATTAGCAAGATCGCAGGGATATACATCCTCTAAAAGAAATCAAAAATTGTTGAACTGGTCAATATTTATAACTAATGTTCCAGAAAATAAAATTAGTGCTGAGCAAGTATTAACGATTTACAGAGTAAGGTGGCAAATTGAGTTATTATTTAAATTGTATAAAAGCCATATCAGGCTTGATAAGCTAAAAGGAAAGCCATGCAGAGTATTATGTGAACTATATGCTAAATTGTGCGCAATTCTTATATTTCACGGCATAGTTGGTTGCACAGAAGTGAAAAAGAATACAGAACTTAGCTTAACAAAGGCATTTATTGAGCTAAAAAGGCGGGTTAGAGAGTTATTTTTAGTATTAACCAAAATTAATAGTTTAAAAGCATTTCTTAAAAAACTCACTATAACTTGGTCGCGATTTTCATTAAAAGACAAACGTAGAAGGGCTAGAGTATCCACTTTAACCTCTCTAAATTTGCTCACAATCTCTTAACTTGACGCGTATGGTTTAATTAAGTGTGAACTGTTACACGAAAATTTTGTAAACAGATTAATATACCCTGTTTTTGCTATTCATCTAAAAATGGAACCATAGAGTACGTTGAGGAGCGTAAGCAAATTTTAATGCAAAAATTACTATCAAAAAATAGATTATGCAAGAGGTCTAATTATTCTGCCGCAATTTTGCTCTATCACACTTGCCACATTTAATATTCCAGCTTCATCATAATAATTTCCAATCACTTGCAAGGCAAGTGGTAAACCCTCATTGGAGAGCCCAACAGGAACAGAAATAGCAGGCAATCCTGCCAGACTTGCCGGCACAGTAAACACATCATTGATGCACATAATTAGCGGATCTGGCTTTTCATTTAAGCCAAAAGCTTCTGTTGGAGCAGATGGCACAAGTATGTAATCTATTTTTTCAAACGCTTTTATAAAATCATTTCTGATTAATGCCCTGATACACTGTGCTTTTTCGTAATATTCATTGTAATGACCTGAGGAAAGCGCATAAGCGCCAATTAAAATTCTTCTTTTCACCTCTTTACCGAAACCTTCTGCTCTTGTTAGTGAATACATTTCTTCAAGGGTATCAGCATCAACCCTGAACCCATAACGCACACCGTCATAACGAGCAAGATTGGATGAAGTTTCAGCAGAACAAATTAAATAATAGACTGGTATTGCATATTTAGTATGTGGCAGAGTAACGTCAACAACTTCAGCGCCATTTTCTTTTAAATAGGAAGCAACTTTCTCCCAATTATGGACTATTTCCTCTGAAATTCCATCCATCCTATATTCTTTTGGTATACCAATACGCTTACCCTTGACATCACCATTTATAAAGCTAGAAAATTTAGGCACTGGCTTTTCGCTTGATATTGAATCTTTTGTATCATAGCCACAGATTGCTTCCAGCATTAATGCTGAATCAGAGACAGAACGAGTAATGACTCCTGCTTGATCTAGAGAACTCGCAAATGCAATCATACCAAAACGCGAGCATCTTCCATAAGTTGGCTTTATTCCAACCACTCCACAATAAGCTGCTGGTTGGCGCACAGATCCACCGGTGTCACTCCCTAGTGCTCCAGCGCATAAAAATCCAGCCACCGATGCTGCAGATCCACCAGATGATCCACCAGGAACAACTTTTTCCCCATCGCTTTTTCTAATCCACACATTTTCAACAGGGCCAAAATAGCTATTTGTGTTCGCAGAACCCATAGCAAATTCATCCATATTAAGCTTACCGAGCATGGCTGCTCCACTTTTTAAAAGCAAGTCAGACACCGTAGATTCGTAAGTCGGAACGAAATTTTCCAGCATTTTTGAGCATGCTGTTGTTTTTATTCCTTTTGTACAGAATAGATCTTTGATGCCAACTGGTACACCCATGAGCGGCGAGATTAAATCATCCTTTTGCCTAGAGAAATGTTCATCTGCAGCTTTAGCAGCTTTCATTGCTATCTCTGGGGTTTTTGTTATAAATGCATTTAATTTCTCATTTTCAACCGCACTGATGTGCGCCTCTACGAGTTCAACGGCAGAAAAACTCTTTTTTTTGAGCCCGTCATGCATTTGTGTAATACTTAACTTTCTTAGTTCATTCATCAATATTTAATTTTTAGCAAGACGTTAATTATAACATGGCACGATAAAAAATCCATACATTTATAGTTACAGCTAGAAATGTAGCTAAGGTAACTTAGATTCACCGACAATCGTCATCCCGCTACTTGTTAGCGGCTAAGAGATACCACAGCGGTATGACGTAGAAGCTATACTTTTATACTCACCAACTCAGTATCCAATCCGGATTGTATCTTAAAAAGGTCAAAAGACTATAATAAGCAAAGGAGTGATACTGTGTCTGAGTGAAAATCGTTGAGATCCCAGTGTCTGCTGCTTGCATAGCATTTATTTACAAAAAAATAGTCATGCAAGAGACTTTGCTTGGATATTTGATATAATTTAGGTCTATTAAAGCAAAAAATACTAACATGAATGAAGTGATAACATTTGGTTGTCGTCTAAATTTTTACGAGAGCGAGTTAATCAAAGAAGCATTAAAAAAAGCAAAGAGAGAAAATGTTGTTGTGGTGCATAGCTGTGCAGTGACAAACGAAGCAGAACGTCAGGTAAAGCAAAAGATACGTAAGATTTACAAAAATGATCCAAATAAAGAAATTATCGTAGTTGGTTGTGCTGTTCAGTTGGATCCAGAAGTTTACAGTAGCATTCCTGGTGTAAGTAAAGTGCTCGGTAATCAAGATAAGCTAAAAGCTGAAAATTACTTACTAAATGACGATAAAATCTTGGTCAGTGATAACCAAGTAGAACCTGTTCTAATTAATGGATTTGAAGATAAGTCAAGGGCATTTATTGAAATTCAAAATGGTTGTAATCATAGCTGCACATTTTGTTCAATTACTGAGGCAAGAGGGAATAATCGATCTGTGCCAATAAACAGTATTATAGAGCAAATCAGGATCTTTGTAGAAAATGGATATCAAGAAGTAGTGTTTACAGGGGTTGATATTACTGACTTTGGTACAGATTTGTTGGGTAAGCCATCACTTGGTTCAATGATTAGGAGAGTTTTAAAGGATATACCAGAGTTGAAGAGGCTAAGACTTTCCTCTATCGATGTTGCTGAAGTTGACGACGAATTAATGGATTTAATAGCTAATGAGTCAAGACTTATGCCTCATTTACATTTGAGTCTACAATCTGGTAATAATTTAATACTAAAGAGAATGAAGCGTCGTCACAACAGAGAACAAGTGATAGAATTTTGTCATAAAATGAAGAGCTTGAGGCCTAATATAGCATTTGGCGCTGATATTATTGCTGGATTTCCAACAGAAACTGATGAAATGTTTCAGGATACAGTTGATTTACTGAAAAAAACAAATATAGTTTACCTACATGCTTTTCCATATTCAGAGCGGAAAAATACACCTGCTGCACGAATGCCACAAGTACCAGAGAATGTGCGTAAAGAACGAGTAAAAAATTTAAGAGAAATGAATAGAGAAATGATGAGCAGTTTTTGTCAATCCTTGATCAACACTAAGCAAAGTGTTCTGGTTGAGCAAAATAATGTCGGTAGAGCAGAAAATTTTGCATTAATAAAGCTTGAATCAAAAGCTCAAGCCAAGAGTATTGTGAAAGTTAATGTTAAAGGAGTGGAAAATAATTATCTAATTGGAAATATTTTTTCTTAATTTTTGTACATTGAAGAAATATACGATATAGTAATTATACTGTAAATGATAATTGTGAATTCATTTATGATAACTAGAATATCTATTACTTTATTTTTGATTTTCATTTCATGTGTCTATTTTTTTATTACTTATATTAGTAATGATACACACATTGAGCAAGTACAACCCTTAAAATTAGAAACAGACAATAATAAAAGTGTGATACGTTCTGAGGAGGTTACTGCAAAAGAAATACCAATAAAATATCAAGAACTTGAAAGTAGTCCACCTTCTGTTTTCCAAGTAGCTGATCAGAAAAATATGTGGTCACGTATTGCAGATCAAGCTGAGCCTACAAAAGAAAAATCAAAAAAACTTGATTTTTATGTTAGCGCTAACGGTGGTAAGGTATACCATGATAATTCAGAAATATTTGTAAAGGGTATAAAGGCAATAGGGGAGAGAGTCCTAACTTTAGTTGAAAGTCATTATGGTTTTATAATAAAAAATATAGTGGCAGATGAAATTAAAAGTATACAGCAATTTGATGGTAAAATTGATTTCCAGTGGTTTAGCAGCATGTCTTTAGGTTACTATGCTGGAGAAAATGGTAAAATTGATTTTGAAGCCGCGTATTCTATAGCCAATATTGAAGATAGTAATTCTCCTCCGGTATTTGATAAATCAGCAAGTATATTTGCGTTTTTGTTAAACTTCTATTATAATCCCAGCGTTCAGGATACACAATTTGCTCCGTACATCGGTCTTGGTATAGGACCAACAGTTTTTAGATTAAAAAGGATTAATGGGTCACCCCAAAATTCAATGCCACTGAATGTTCCTTGGTTTGCTTATCAAATAAAACTTGGTGTTGATTATTCAATAATCCCAGAAATCAAAACCTTTCTCGGCTATCGTTACTTTAGCGTTCCGATACCTGTTGCAGATGACATATCTACTCACAATATTGAAGTTGGTTTGATATTTAATTTTTAGTGATAATTTAATATATATATAAATTCTTATCTTTTCTATCTAACAAACCAAATGTTGGTACGATTGTTGCTTTTAAAAAAATGACAGTTTCTACTGTTCTAATATTATTCGCTAGCCTTTTTGATTTCTGATGCAATAAGCTTTGCTTATCTTCTCTATGTTCTATAAGCCCGCCGATTACCATAATTTCACCGCTCTTAATTTTTAACATAGAGTTCATTTCTCTGATTTCAACAATTGGAATGTCGCTATTTAATTTCATTTTACTCTGCTGTGCGACGTACTCTATATCTGGATCTTTAGTGTAGCCGTTAATTCTTGATAAAGTTGGATGTATATCCATGAATATTTCACTAGTATCAATGTTAATGCTTGGGTGGATTATTAGCACAACACCTATTGGGACGCTATTCATCTTGGTAATTAAGGTCTGATTAGAGTTTCTAGTATCTTTTTGTATATCAGAGGTAAAATAAATATGGTTTTTAGTAAATGAAATCATCGCTTGCTGATTATTTATAGCATGTACTCTGGGGCTTGAAATTACAGTTGAAGTGCCAAATTTGTCTAAATTTTTTACTAAATCTCCTAGATCATTTGCACCAAAGTTCATTGCTAGGTTAATAATGGAGTTATCTTGATTTATTATAGACTTAGTTCCATCTTGTAAGTCATTTAAGTTCATACCAGAAAGGTATTTGTCATCTAGCACAACTTCAACTATTTTTGCCTCTATCATTACTTGAGAAGACGCTAACTTCTTAACCTTATTAATATATTCTTCAACAGCTTTGTGGATATCTTTTCTAGCATTCAAAATAATAACACCAGCTTCTCTGTTGGATGAAAGGAATTCGCCATCATCCACCCCGTTAACATCCATTATTGCATTCAAGCCTTTTTCTAATGAATTCCATAAGTCACTACTGTATTGAGACTTCATAACATTGTTATAGTCCCTATCAACGTTACTTCCATCACTGTTAGTAATATTGTTATTAATGACGAAACTGCTTTGAGCAGAATGTTGAATATTGATGAAGTCTACGTAATAATTTTGTGCGTATGGCAAGTCCTGCTCAATTCTAATTACACCATTACTTGTTGAGTAACGCAGTTTGGCGCTATTTGCTATACTCTGAATTACTTCGTTTATATCCTTATCTTTTAGCTTTAAAATAATATTACCTGATATTTTTGGGTCCATATCCAAGTTAACGTCAGAAAGTTTTCCTATCTCAATCAGCAAATCCTTTACTGATACTTCTTCACTAACATTAATAGAAATAAGCTGATTACTGATTGTGAGATCGGGAAACTCTATTGGTAAAGGCATAATTTCTGGTATTGCCGGTTCATTAATCTCCAAAGAGGTGTTATATTGTTGCAACGGATAATCGTGCTTATAATTGTCTATGTTAATAGGATATTGCTTGGTAGGTAGATGTGTGCAAGAAATAATGAAGAGGAGTATTAAGCATTTAAAAATAGCCATTAGAACAGCATACAAAATCTATACTAATAGATTTCTATAAAAATATTAAAAATGTATTTAATCTCATTTTCATCGAGCAGATAATTGTCGTGTATTAGCTTTGGCTATGTATTTTTTGTATACTCTTCTTGTACTTAAATGTAGACCAGCATAGCCCTAATTTTTTTATATATTGTACTTCTTTCTCTGTATTTAATAATAGGCTTGAAAATAAATGGTAAGCCTATAATTGTTAAGCTTAGAGCTAGGGTTGAAAGTATACAACAGGCTTTGTGTTTACTATGTAGCTCTTTCAGATAAAGCATCAAAAATCTACAAAATTTTTTGTAATTTTCTTCGATGTTTTTTTTGCTATGAGCCTTGCTAATGAACATATCTATTGCGGTATGACCGTTATTGCACTTAATGTTAAGGTCTGCACCTTTTTCTGTTAACAACTGAGCTATATCAAAATAATCCTTTTGAACAGCAAGATGTAGAGGTGCAAAACCTTGTTGCTCACAAATGTTCATATTGGCTCTAACTTCCAATAACATTTTCACAATTTGTGTATGGCCTTTTTTAACTGCGAGTAGCAAGGGAGTTCTGTTACATTTAGTAACAGCATTAACGTTTACCTTAAGCTTCAATAAGAGCTTAACTGTTTTAGTGTTACCATTATGGCTAGCTTTATGCAGCCTAGCGTTACCATTAAAATCTTGATCGTTTGCTTCTATTCCCTTTGAAACAAGAAATGTTACCATTTTTCTATTATTATGCTCAATAGCGCAATCTAACGCATCAAAACCATGGTTGTTTTTTGTGCAAAAAAACTCTTTAAGTTTAATTTTATCGTTACTTGCTTGCTGTTTTTTTGCAATAAGTTTTACTATTTGCATTTTGTTGTTATACGCTGCTAGGAAAAGCGTAGTGTTATTTTCTGCATCTTTGGCTTCTATATTTGCACCTTTCTTTATCAGATATTCTATAATTTCTGCTCTGCTGTCATAATGTGCGGTGCATTGATAAATGGTTAAAAACAAAGGAGTACGAAAATTGTTATCTTCACATTCGAGATTTGCTCCGCTATCAATTAAAATTTGGACGCTTTTTTTAGAACCGTATAGTGAAGCTATATGAAGAGGAGTATAGCCCTCTTTGGCATCTTTTTCATTAATTTTTGCGCCTTTTGTTATCAAAAAATCTATTAATTCCGTGTCATCTTGTAGTGCAGCAAGGTGCAGTGGAGTGAATCCATTTTTATCCTTGGAATTAATTGTCAGTTGGTTAACAAAAAGTTTAGCAACTTTCTTGTGTCCATGCATAATGGCGTAATGCAGAGGGTTTCTATTTTCGTTGTCTACGACATTGAAATCAGCTTCGTGCTCTAGTAATGACTTTACTCCAACTAAATCGCCTTCTTTTGTGAACTTATGCAAGAGAGTGATTCCACTTGCATCTTTTGAGTTAATATCAAATCCATTTTCTACTAATTGGTTTATATCTTCCTCACGCGCCATATCACTTAAATCTCTAATTAAACTCTTTTCGCGTTAATAATACTCCTACTTGATTAAGTTTAAATGAATCTGTGAGAAATGGCTAGTGCATTCTTGCATAACAAACTTTTGGCAGCGCATTGGATGAAACGAAAAACTTACTTGACAAACTCCGCCAGCCCTCCTATCATGAAACTGAAGCTATTTATTTATCTTCGCAATCTCTGCAGTGGATTAATGACAAAAAACTTAATGTATTTGGCGTAAATCATGCTTAATTTTTTGCACTATGTGCACCTCATGTCTTTATAAAACTTTTAGGTTTCTACCTATACAAGCCGAAACGCGCTTATAAAGTGTTTAAGACAGTAAAAGACGTCAAATAGACAAGGGAGAATTTGAATACTAGCTACCCTAGGGTTTCTTTGCCTTTTTTTTTATTTGGTAAATTTCTTAACATTTATAGCTAAACGACAACTGTCATTCCTGTAAAGGTCAAGTATCCCGCTACTTGTTAGCGGGATCTAGAGATACCGTGACGGTATGACGTAGGATTGCTGTCATTCTGCTACTTGTTAGCGGCTGAGATACCGCGAATGAATCGCGGTATGACGGTTAGCGGCGGCATGACGTAGGATTGCTGTCATTTCGCTACTTGTTAGCGGCTGAGATACCGCGAATAAATCGCGGTATGACGGTTAGCGGTGGCGTGACGATAAGCTCGTCATTCCGCTACGTGTTAGCGGCTAAGAGATATCGCGGTGGTATAGCTATAAATTGTTGATATCTTTTTTATATCACATTTTTAACTTACAATAGTTAGCCAGCGTTCCTTACATTAACCAAATCTTTCAAATTCTGCACTCACCACTACCTATAACTCACTTTCACGCAATATTGATCGTTCTTAAAAAGCAATCTAACATTTTTTATTCCTTGATTGCGAAGCTTTGATGCAGCTGATTTAGCAGCCTGAGCACTTTTAAAAAATGCAACATATCCCTTACTTTCTGCACTGTCTTGTTTCGGGTGACGTTTCTGCATTTCTTTTTCATATTGCTTTCTGTAATGAGGAGTATTTTGTATCAATTGTTCTGACATCTTTCTTAGGTATTGAACTTTTACTTTTGCAAGCCCAGATTTATGAAATCCTAAGACTTGAGCTGCTTTTTCTGATAAGTCTATTATTCTGCCTTCAATAAAAGGCCCTCTATCGTTAACCCTTGTAACAAGCTTTCTTCCATTTTCTAAATTAGTGACAAGAACAAAGCAGGGTAAGGGCAAAGTCTTATGCGCTGCAGAGATCAAGTGACGGTTAAACGCTTCACCATTTGCTGTAAGTGTGCCATGATCTTCTATTCCATACCACGATGCTATCCCTATCTCTTCATAGTGTTTACAGTTTTTTGGGTGATAAGTTATACCATTTATTGTGTAGCTGCTGCCAATTTTATAATGACCTGCAGTGCAGTTAAACCTGTTGCTAAAACTGCAGCTACTTATCAAAACAAATATTAGACATAGAAAGGTTAGGTTTTTTATCATTGTATTCGGTAAGAGGGTTCGATACTATGAGGATTTTAAATTATACTATAATAAATTTAGTAATGAGTAAACATCTACTGCTAAATATTAACAAAACTCAAAAAGGAATAATACATATTATTGGTATAGGTGGAATCGGAATGAGTGCCATTGCTGAAATTCTTCACAATTCCAATTGCAAAGTTCAAGGCAGTGATGCACAATCAAACGACAATATAAATAAGTTACAAAAGCTAGGTATAGAGGTTTTTATTGGTCACAATGCTAATAATATAAGCCAAGCTCAAATAGTTGTACATTCTTCTGCAATAGAATCTGATAATGTGGAGTTAATTGCGGCAAAAAATAACAATAAAACCGTTTTGCATAGATCAGACATACTTGCTGAAATTATGAAAGGTAAATATGTGATAGCGGTTTCAGGTTCAAGCGGAAAGACAACAACAACCGCTATGATTGCTTCCATTTTTGATCATTCTGGCATTGATGCGACTGTAACTGTAGGAGGGATATTAAATTCCTATAAGAGCAACTTCAAACTTGGAGGGAGTGACACTTTTCTGATCGAGGCTGATGAGTCTGATGGAACTATGCTAAAAATCCCTGCAAAGATTGCTGTCATAACAAGTATCAACAATGACCACATAGATTATTACGGCACATTTGATAATATCAAAAATGCATTTTCCCAATTCGTGAATAATGCAGGTTCTGCAGTTTTACCTGATTCTGTAGACATCGATTATGATGCGGGTAATTCTATAACGTTTGGGTTTGAGAATGGTAGCATAAGAGCCAGCAACATTAAACAGCATGCTAACAGCATAGAATTTGATGTGTTGAACAACTGGATTCCAGCATTACGTGCTGGAATGACAAAAGGAAAGTGTACAGAGATGTCATCCCAGTGCGTGACACTGGGATCCAGCCCTTTAAAAAACATAGTACTATCAAATGCAATTGGAATTCACAAAGTAAGCAACGCCCTAGCTGCAATATCAGTTGCGATAAAGCTCGGAATTAGCGATGCAGATATTAAAAAAGGCCTTTTGGAATTTCAAGGAGTAGCAAGAAGATTCTCTTTGATTGCCGATATTAAAGGTGTTAAGTTAATTGAGGATTATGCCCATCATCCAAATGAAATATATGCAACTTTAACGGCTGCACGTTCGATTACTAAAGGAAAAGTAATAGGAATTATCGAACCACTTCGTTTTGCCCGCATTCGTAATTTTTTTGATGAATTCATACGAATTTTCATGATGTTTGATTATGTCATCCTCACTCCTGTTCATCCCCCAGAAGACAAGCCTATTCCTGGTTGTGGGATTGATGATATACAAAAAGCTTTAATCAGTAATGGATTTAATAACACAAAAATTATGAATGATGCTTTGCTCATTTCACATTTTATTAGTGATTCGACAAGTCCAAGTGATATAGTATTATTTATTGGTGCTGGTAGTAATATAGCTAAATTGGCAAAGGAAACTGCAGCACTTATTGCGGAAGTTAAGGTTTAATGTAATGAATAAGATAATCAATAACGTATTTGCAAGAGAAATTTTAGATAGCAGGGGTTACCCCACTATTGAGGTAGAAATTGAGCTCTGTGATGGTGCAATAGGCAGGGCATCTGTACCTTCTGGAGCTTCAACCGGTAAATTAGAAGCCTTGGAACTCAGGGACCAAGATGAGAAAAGGTATTGTGGTAAGGGAGTGCTGAAAGCTGTTCAAGCTGTAAATGGGATAATAGCAGATGAAATCATTGGAATGAATGCAGCGGACCAAAATGCAATTGATAAAGCATTAATTGAACTGGATGGAACAAAAAACAAATCAAAACTTGGAGCAAATGCAACTTTGGGTGTGTCTCTTGCAGTTGCAAAAGCAGCAGCAAACAGTTTCAAAATGCCGCTATATAGATATTTGGGAGGAAAGCAGACGAGTGTTATGCCGGTTCCACTCATTAACATAATTAATGGTGGAGTACATGCAGACAATAAGCTCGATTTCCAAGAATTCATGATTCTTCCGGTCGGTGCTGAGACTTTCAGCGAAGCGATTAGAATATCTGCGGAGGTATTCCACAACTTACGTAGCATTCTTAAGAAAAAAGGTTATAGCACAAATGTAGGGGATGAAGGTGGTTTTGCACCAAATATTGAAAGTACTGAAGAAGCACTTGATTTGATCATATACGCTATAGAATCAGCAGGTTATTCAGCGCAAAGTGATTTTGCACTAGGCCTTGATGTTGCTTCATCTACTTTTTATGAAGATGGAATTTACAAATTTGAACACAGAGATCTTACTTCAGAAGAGTTGACTGAATATTATTGTAATCTTGTGGAAAGATATCCAATAATTTCTATAGAAGATGCAATGAGTGAAGACGACTATGAAGGTTGGAAATTACTTACTGCAAAATTGGGGAGTAAAATTCAATTGGTTGGGGATGATTTGTTTGTTACAAATTGTGAACTGATATGCAAAGGAATAGAGGAAAAAATGGCAAATGCTGTACTGATCAAGCCAAATCAAATAGGGACGTTAACAGAAACTTTTGCTGCTATTGAAATGGCAAAATCAAATGGCTATAAAGCTGTTGTTTCTCATCGCTCAGGTGAAACAGAAGACACAACAATATCTCATATAGCAGTTGCGTCAAATTGCGGGCAAATAAAAACCGGGTCGCTATCGCGTTCTGATAGACTCGCGAAGTATAACGAGCTAATCAGAATAGAAAGCGCATTAGGAAAGGATGCTAAATATTATCGTGGGTTAGCATGGGTTTTATAGACGAAGTAAAATTGTGTTTAAAAGCTGGTGACGGTGGTGATGGCTGTGCAAGTTTTCGTCGAGAAAAGTTCGTTGAATTTGGTGGTCCAAATGGTGGTAATGGAGGAAAGGGTGGAAACATAGTTTTCATCAGCGACGCTAATCTCAACACTTTGCTTCATTTTCGTTATAGAAGACACATTAAAGCAGATAGTGGAAAAAATGGTGCAGGCAGGGATAGATCTGGCACAGCAGGGAAAGACGTTATACTTAAAGTTCCAGTCGGTGCACAAATAATTGATGAAGAAAGTGAAGAGATAATAGTAGACCTTGACAAGCCTGGTATGGAATTTCAAGTAGCACAGGGTGGAAAAGGTGGACTTGGAAATACTAATTTTAAATCTTCTACTAATAAGGCACCAAGACATTTTACTTACGGTCAGCCTGGCGAAGAAAAACATGTATTATTAAAACTAAAAGTTTTATCAGATGTTGGAATTATTGGCATGCCAAACGCAGGTAAATCAAAATTTTTGACTCGCTGCTCAAATTCCGATACAAAAGTAGGCGATTATCCATTTACCACCGTAAGACCTCATTTAGGCATGGTAAAAGTGGATGATAGCGAAGTTGTAATAGCAGATATTCCTGGAATAATTACTGATGCTCACCTTGGAGTTGGGCTCGGGCATAAATTTTTAAAGCACATAGAAAGGTGTCAAATTTTACTTCATTTAATCGATGTAACTCACGATGACGTTGTTTCGGCTTATAGTTGTATCCATAATGAATTGGAACTTTACAATAGTGATCTTGTTGAAAAAGAAGAGATTGTAGTATTAAACAAATGCGACTTATTGAGGGAAGCAGAAATTCTGGAAAAGAAGAATCACCTAGCTAATTATCTCAATAAAGAAGTGCTGTGCTTATCAATTAATGGTGATTTACAGCCTATTTTAAGATTATTAAGTGAAAAATTGAAAAAGAGTAATTCTAAGGAAATCGATGTATATGATCCTTTTAAAGCGTAAATTTTCTATTTATGGATGTACAAGAATGGTAGCGTGCAACCAGAACTAAGCGTACAGCTATGCAAACATCGTGATTTGAGTCCACCAGAAGGGTGTCATCCCAGTGCCCAGACACTGGGATCCAGGAATTTTATTAAGTTGGTAAGCATAAAAGTAGCCGTTTTATGTTAAAATACAACGTTTTGATGATTATGAAAAGGCTGGATTCCAGACTGGAATGACACCATCATAAAGTGAATCAGTGTCAGCTACTTGCATCTACCATGCAAGTTAACTGAAAATTGCAATGTTCGTACACTTGACTACTTGGATCTAGTATGATTTAATTAACCAAGAAGTAGGCATGAAAAAATTATGTAGTGAACCAGTTTGCATAACACCAGGAGGAAAATATGGATAGAAAGACGAGAATAGAATCAGACAGCTTAGGGGAAGTAAAAGTACCAAGTGAACATTACTGGGGAGCACAGACTCAGCGTTCTTTAGAAAATTTTAAGATTGGCACAGAAAAAATGCCAGAGCCTCTGATTAAAGCATTAGCAATAGTAAAACTTGCAGCAGCGCGTGTTAATATGAAACATGGTGTTATAGATGATAGGGTAGGGGACGCAATTTGCACAGCCGCGAGGGAAGTAATAGATGGCAAATTTAATAATGAATTTCCGCTTGTTGTTTGGCAAACCGGATCCGGAACGCAGACTAATATGAATATGAATGAAGTGATCAGCAATCGTGCAATAGAGATTTTAGGTGGTAATTTGGGTAGTAAATCTCCAATACATCCAAATGATCATGTGAATTATGGTCAGTCGTCAAATGACACCTTTCCAACAGCAATGCATATAGCAGCAGCAGAGCAAATAAACTGCTTGCTTATTCCAAATCTTGAAAAATTGCATAAGGTGCTGGATAATAAGGTTCAGGAATTTAAAGATATAATAAAAGTAGGACGTACTCATCTGCAAGATGCAACGCCCCTAACACTAGGACAGGAGTTTTCTGGCTATGCAGCCCAGATTAAAAAGGGGATAGAGAGAGTAAAATCAACTTTAAGTGGTATATACGAGCTTGCACAAGGTGGCACTGCGGTTGGCACGGGACTCAATACTAAAAAGGGTTTTGCTGAAGATTTTGCAAAGCAAGTTGCAGGAATTACTAACCTTCCATTTACTTCAGCAGGCAATAAATTTGAAGCGCTAGCAGCAAATGATGCTTTAGTTGAGCTCAGTGGAACACTCAATACAGTAGCAGTCAGTTTAATGAAAATTGCAAATGATATAAGGTTGCTTGGTTCTGGTCCAAGATGCGGAATTGGGGAAATAATGTTACCGGAAAATGAGCCTGGTTCTTCAATTATGCCAGGTAAAGTGAATCCAACTCAGTGTGAAGCGGTGACTATGGTATGCACTCAAGTTATGGGAAATCATGTTGCTGTAACCATTAGTGGTTCAAACGGTCATTTTGAATTGAATGTGTTTAAGCCAGTGATAATTTACAATGTTTTGCAGTCTATAAGACTTTTAGCTGATGCAAGTTTAAATTTTACAGAAAAATGTGTAATTGGTATTAAAGCAAATGAAGAGAGGATAAAAGATTTACTGAATCAGTCGTTGATGTTGGTCACTATATTAAATACGCATATAGGGTACGACAATGCAGCAAAAATAGCGAAGCTTGCTTATAAAGAAAATATCACTCTAAAAGAAGCAGCAGCAAAACTTCAACTGCTCACTGAGGAAGAGTTTGAAAGGATAGTGAAACCAGAAGAAATGGTAAATTATTTGTAACCGCTCACACTTAATTCTTCAATCTCACTAATAGAAAGGCCAGTAAACTTGACAATAGTGTTAACATCAACATTATTATCTTGCTTTGTCTACCTTATTTTGCCGCTCCCCTGAACGGATACGGTTTAAGACATAAGATCCTTTTTCATAGCTATACTACGTTATCCAGCGTCTGGGCACTGGTTTCTTGGTACTTATTCCGCAATAATTTTTTTTTCCTTCAATAAACTTTGCAGTTCGCCTTTTTCGTACATCTCGCGAGTGATGTCGCAACCACCAATAAACTCTTCCTTTATATATAATTGTGGAATTGTTGGCCAATCAGAAAACTTTTTTATAGATTCACGTATTTCATCATTCTCCAACACGTTAATATACTTAAACTTCACGTTCAATTTTTTTAGGATTGACACGACGAGTCCAGAGAATCCGCATTGAGGAAAATCAGAAGTGCCTTTCATATACAATACCACATCATTTTCTGTTATATCTTTTTTTATTTGTTCAAAATTGCTCATAAATTCACCTTATTTTTAAGTATTAGTTTCCAGTTGCAAGGCGTGTATAGACTGACCTTCCAGAGCTTTATATACCATTTTATGCTGTTCTATTTTTGTCTTTCCAAGAAAACACTTGGAGTTTATTTTTAAATGATAATGGTCATCATCTCCAGCAAGATCATGAATCTTTATATCAGCGTCGGGGAACGATTGTTTGATGATCCTCTCTAATTCGTGAATTGCAATAGTCATTGATTTGCTTTAAATTACAATACTTTCATTATAAATCTAAAACGATTGAGCGCAATAAAAAGTTGCTATCATAAAAAATAGAAGCATACTATAATAATGGAATGACAAATTATGCAGGGAGGCTTTGTGGTGGGCGAAAGATTTAAATTCACATATCTATTGGTTTTGCTAACTTTTTCATTTAGGTGCTTATCTTACGATGATAAAATAAATAACTTAGAGAATGTTTACATCAAAGCTAACTATTTTGGAGCATTCTTCAATGCAATAGGTTCTCTAGAAGGAAAAGAAGATGCAGGTGACAATATAACAGAGGGGGTTTTTAGTTTTAATAAGAAGGAGCGAATTGAAGCTGGATACAGTCCTAAATATGTTCCAGGGTTTGCCGGTAGTGCTGCAATAGGGTATTTATTCAAAAATATGAGAGTTGAGTTTGAAGGCTTATATTCTCAGACTAACTTATATGATGAAGATTATTCAGATAAGAAAAAAGCAAGATATATTGAACTTCGTCGTCACAATGATGCGTCTACTGGAGCGGAATGCAATTCACCTTGGAGAAGTGGAAAGGTTGATATTCACATTCAAGAAAATTGTAGTGTTGAAGCAGAGTTCAGAGCTGCATTTAAGATGAAAAATGAAGGTTTTAATAACTTAGCTGGAATGGTCAATGTATATCGTGATTTTAATATAGCAAAAATGCCATTCACCCCATATGTTGGTATTGGTGCAGGTGTAACTAGGGTTAAATTTCTAGGAAAAACCAGATATGCCTTGGCTTACCAAGCAAAACTTGGTATCAATCACCAACTTACAGCACAAACTCAAGCATTTGCTGGTTTACGCTATTTTGGTATCCTTGATAACCAATTTAAAGATATTGTACCAGGAATAAAGATACTAGCTGGTGAAGGATATATTCCTGCCGGTGGAGGAAGTAAAGTTGATGAAACTGCACGTGTTGAATCAACAACTGCAATCATTACCAATAGGTTTGGCATATATGGCTTAGAGTTTGGGTTGGTTTATCACTTTTAACTTTATCCAATAAATTACATATGTGAAGATAGTAAATTCAGCGTGCTGAGAACATTAGAAAGACGAGATTTTAATTGATTTTCATATTTACTCCAATCTTGTATTGCCTTTCTTGCAACACCTGAATCAACTGCGGCTTTTGCAACAGCAGGAGCTACTATAGAAATTAGTCTTGGGTCAAATGGAGTAGGTATTATATATTCACGTCCATAGCCCATTTTACGACCGCCATAGACTGCAGATATCTCACCTGGTACTGGCTCACGGGCAAGCTTTGCTATTGCATCTGCAGCTGCAATTTTCATTTCATCATTTATTGTTGTTGCATGTACATCAAGTGCCCCTCTAAATATATAAGGAAAACCCATTACGTTGTTGACTTGGTTGTTGTAATCTGACCTACCAGTTGCAATTATTGCATCTGGCCTCACAGATTTTGCAAACTCAGGCCTTACTTCTGGATCGGGATTGGCAAGAGCAAAAATAATCGGGTCTTTGCCCATACTCTTTAACATCTCTTCATTTAACACATCTTTTGCAGATAGTCCGATGAATACATCAGCGCCTTTTATTGTATCAAGTAGAGAACGTTCGGAAGTATCAATTGCATACTTTTCCTTCCACTCATTCATATCCTCGTTTCTACCTTTGTATATTACTCCTTGCTTATCACACAGCACTATATTTTTAGCGCCCATGGACTTTAGTATTTCTAAACATGCAATACCGGCTGCTCCAGCACCATTCATAATGATCTTAACGTCCTCTAATTTCTTTCCAACAATATCAAGAGCATTTTCTATGCCAGCTGCAACAACCACCGCAGTTCCATGCTGGTCATCATGGAACACTGGAATATCCATCAGTTCATTCAGGCGTTTCTCTATTATAAAACAATCGGGAGATCTTATATCTTCTAAATTTATCCCCCCCCAACTTGGCCCAAGATACCTTACTGCATTGATGAAATCTTCTATATTTTCTGTACCAACTTCTATATCAACTGCATCAATATCAGCAAAACGCTTAAATAAAACAGCTTTGCCTTCCATGACAGGTTTTGCAGCAAGAGGACCGATATTACCAAGTCCAAGCACTGCAGTGCCATTTGAAATGACAGCAACACAGTTGCTTTTTGCTGTATAATCATAAACAACCTCAGGATTTTTAGCTATTTCAAGGCACGGAGCTGCAACACCAGGGGAATAAGCAAGTGACAAATCATACTGGGTAGATAAAGGTTTTGTTGGCATGATTGAAATTTTACCAGGGTTACCACCTCTGCTGTGATACTTAAGCGCTTCTTGTTTTGTGGTACTATCTAAATCATCGTTCATCATTACATCCTTATATTTTAAGCTTGTATTTTTTAAGTATATGGAGTTTTTATAAATGTTCAATTGTAAATTATTAACTTGTGAACTCTGTTGTACTTCTGTATAAGTTTACCTATTACGTAAGATGATATTACATGCTTAAAAAAAACGTGCCTAATTTGCTTACAATTTCTCGTGCACTTGCAATACCAGCAATAATATTAAGTTTTTATATAGAAAATAAATATGCAGGCCTGATAACAATATCAATCTTTGTGTTTGCGTGCATTACGGATTTTTTTGATGGTTACCTGGCGCGTGCGTGGAAAGTCCAATCAAAGTTTGGCAAGCTATTTGATCCAATTGCTGACAAATTAATAGTGGTTTCAACGATAATTATGCTAGTTTATAAGCATAAGATAAATGATTTTACAATAGTACCATCGATTATCATCATCTGTCGGGAGATATTAGTCTCGGGTTTACGGGAGTTTCTGATAGCTACAAATGTTAGTCTACCTGTAAGCAAAGCTGGAAAAATTAAAACATTTTTGCAGATGGTTGCTGTAGTAGCGCTAATAATGAACGATTATTATATGATTCAATATACAGGTGCGATTTGTTTATGGGTTGCAGCTATTATAACTATGTGGTCAGGCTATAATTATATCCTAGCCGGCATCAAATAGATTGATTAAATCTCCTAGGAAATAGTTAATAGACAAGAGTAGTTAATATCTTAGTGATATTGACTCAGAAAGCAAAAAGGTGTATAATTATATTAACTTACAACTAATTAGGTTAATATTATGAAAATACCTAGTGGCAAATTTTCTTCTACTAAAAAGGTTCCAGGAAAGAATAAGAAAAAAAGAGATTTTGAACCATTAGAAGAGTTTTTTTGGGATTTTTGGCCAACAGTTGATAAAGAAGTCAAAAGAGAAAGGCTAGAACAAGAACTATTAGCACTAAAAAAAAGAGAGCTATATAGAAAATGTGCATCATTGGCAACAATGGTCCCATTTACATTGCTGATGGCGATTGAACTGGAAAAAACATATAGCGATCAGGTATTACTTGGCGTGATAAGTGGCGCGCTAAGCCACACTATATTACCTTTTACAGTCTTATCTCTTATTTGTACGCTATATTTAATTTACAATAATAGGAAGATAGCACAAAAAGAACGAGAGTTGGAGATTATTGAAAATGGAGAGGAAGTAAAGGAAAAAGAGCACAATATTTCTGATATAGGTCAGTGTTTGATCTATATTGAGGCTATAACAACTGCACTGGTTATTGTAGGTATGATAATGGGTGAAACATCTTCACTTGAAGCAGCAGAGGATGCAATTTTATTTCTTGCCAATGCAATTGCTTTTCTTGCAACTCTTGTTTCTTATATTGATAAGCATGAAAAAAATAAGAAAAAGGAAACAGAAAAGTCTGATCTTGATGAGAAATCTAGCAAGAAAACTAGCAATATATCTGTAGCCGGATTGGCGCTTGCTGGTTCTTCTGTATTTTTAATAAGAAGGATAATGTTAATAGCATTAGCATCGTCCTTAAATCCTGCTGTTGGACCTACTTTAGGCTTGGTAGGTATTGCAATTTTTATGGCTGTACAGGTCTTAACTATACATTCCTACAGTAAGACGCTGAAAGATCCAAAAGTGGAAGGACGAGGTGAATCAAGAAATGCAGGTAGTTCTGACCGTAGTTATAAAGAAGAAGGACCGGCTATTGCCTAAGAAATTTATTTATTTAAGTAATATTTAGGTCTATACTTTATTTTGATCGAAAAAAATCTTATGTATAAGACTTTAATCACGTGCTTTATTTTCCTAATTTGCTCCTTTACACAATCGTATGCGGATGATCTTGAAAAAACTGAAACTGAACTATATGAAGAAGCAGTTGAACTTTTTGACCAGAAAAAATATAAACAAGCTATTAGGGCATTTCATAAGATAGAGGATTTGTATCCTTTTTCTTATTGGGCAATGAAAGCAAAATTATTATCTGGGGTCTCTCACTATAATATGGGTAACTATAGCAGTGCTGCAAGTGATATGGATGATTATATATATGTTTATTCAAATGGTGAAGATTTACCATATGTATACTACTTAAGAGTATTATCTTATTACATGCAAATTAATAAAGTGCAACTTGGACAGCAAACTGCATATAAAACTTTAGAGCTAGCCACTGAGTACATTAATCTCTTTCCAGGCAGCGAATATGTAGACGAGATAAAGGAAAGAGCAAAATTAATCACAGAACATATATCAACAAAAGAGTATTCTATCGGTAAATTTTACCTGAGGCGTGGTGAATATTTAGCAGCAATTAAGCGTTTCCAGAATATGGCAAGCTATAAGGATTCTAAATATTTTTCTAAGTCTATTAACCATTTAATAGCAGCCCATTCAGCTCTTGGCCTTGACTTAGAAGCTGAGCAGTATGAAAGTATGTTATTAGCAGAAAACCTGCAAGATGCCAAGCCGGAGGCTTGAAAATTTGCTTTAGCTTTTTCTATGCTTTGATATATAATTTAGATTTTTAACTATTTGAATATGGCTGGTCATTCACAATTTTCAAATATAAAACACCGGAAAGGTGCTCAGGATGCAAAGCGCTCTCAAAAATTTACGAAGCTGATTAGAGAAATAGCAGTTGCTGCAAAGCAAGGGCTACCCGAACTCAACCCGCGCCTTCGCTCTGCTATATTTGCTGCACGCAAGGAAAATCTACCAAAAGATAAAATAGAAACAGCAATAAAAAATGCAACTGGTAACGTTGCTGGAGAAAATTACGAGGAAATACAATATGAAGGTCATGGGCCTTCTGGCACTGCACTCATTGTCCATGCCTTGACTAATAGCCGCAACCGTACTGCTTCTGAGGTACGTTATATCTTTTCTCGTAAAGGTGGAAATTTAGGAGAAACAGGAAGTGTTAGTTACCTTTTCGATCATGTAGGCTTAATCGTCTATAAAGCAGAGGGTGTGAATTTTGATGATTTATTCAGTCATGGAATCGAATTAGAAGTATTGAATGTTGAGGAAAATGACAAAGAAGGATTACACGTTATAACTTGTGAAATAAAAGATTTTGGTAAAGTACGCGATGCCTTTTATGCAAAATTCGGAGAACCAGAACTTGCTCGTCTTTCATGGCAGCCAAAAGATCTGATTGAAATTAGCGATAAAGAGTTGATTGATAAATTATCTGCATTGGTTGAAGAATTAGAAGATAATGATGATGTACAGTATGTGGAAGGTAATTTTACTTTTGTTGATGCTGTTTAAATGATGAAGCTGATTGTATTTATGCTGCTCTTTATCTTACCGTTATATACCGCTGAAACATCAACAGATCTTGCACAGCCATTCCAGCATGGAATCAGAAAAAAAAAAGCTACTTTGACGACAGAAAGTGATAGAAAGTTGTTATTCATATCCAGTACCATAAAATCTTCCTTTTTTGCCACGGAAGGGTTGGCGCCAAATACAGTGGTGAAATTGATCAACATATATAAAGATTTCGGTGTTGATTTTAAAAAAGACATTGTGCCGAAGAGTAAATTGGAGGTTCTTTTTGAGAGATTGCCTAATAATCAGAAGACTGAAGAAAAAATTTTATATGCTTCACTGACAATAAACAAGAAAGCTATTAGTTTATATCATTATAAATCGCAAGACGGCAAAGAAAGATATTTTAATAAAGAAGGAATAAGCTTAAAAAATGGCGAAATTTTTGCAAATCCTTTAAATGGAGATTATCGCGTATCCTCGAAATTTGGTAATAGAAAGCACCCTATTCGCGGTAAAATTGTTTTTCACAAAGGAGTGGATTATGCAGCTAAACTTGGCACTCCCATATACGCTGCTGCAGAGGGTGTGATAGAATATATAGGAAAGAATGGTGGCTATGGAAATTACATCAAAATAAAACACAAAAATGAATATTCAACCTGTTACGCGCATGTAAGTAGATTTAGTGGCGATATAAAGTTAGGCTCTAAAGTAAAGCAGGGGCAGATCATCGCTTATGTTGGTAGCACTGGTGTTGCAACAGGACCCCATTTACATTACGAAGTTATATATAATGGCAAACACATTGATCCGCTTACGATAGCACATAAAACTGAAGTAAAATTGCCTGATCATGAATTAAGAGAGTTTAAACTATTTGTAAATAAGATAAATAAAACGATCAACAGAGAGGGTTCAAGTGAAAAAGAAGTTTAAAGACAATATGGATAAGAATACGATAAACGATAGAAATTTAAGTCAACTCCGGTTTTTTCCTGTACTAATAGCGCTAGGATTAATTTTATCGCTGCTTTTTTTGGCATATGACAGCACAATTGCACTTGGAGTTGCTGCCGTTTCAATTTTGACTTTTCTTCAAGGATTTTTTATTAATGACCCTAATGAAGCAAGAGTGATAGAATTTTTTGGTCATTATATTGGAACTTATTTTAAGTCTGGAATATGTGTAACGCTTCCCTTTTCAAGCAAATATATAGTTTCCCTAAAATTTCAAAATATCAACACAGAAAAAATAAAAGTGAATGATGCCAATGGAAGTCCAATAGAGATTTCAGCAGTGATTGTTTGGAGAGTAAATAGCCCTGCAAAGGCGTATTATAATGTTAACAACTATCACGAATTTGTTTTTGTACAAAGTGACTCAGTAATAAGAGAATTAGCTAGTAACTATCCGTATGACAGCGAGAGCAATGAGGAATCTTTACGTAAAAATTCTGATAAAATTTCAGATGAATTGCGGTCAATGTTACAACAAAGATTAGATATTGCAGGAATTGAGATTACAGAAGCAAGAATATCGCATTTGGCGTATTCGTCCGAGATTGCACAAGCAATGTTAAGGCGTCAACAAGCACATGCTATCACTTCGGCAAGAAGGCATATAGTGCAAAATGCAATAGGAATTGTCGAGGAAGTAATAGCTCATTTTGAAAAAAACAAAAGCTTACAATTAGATGGCAAGCAAAAGGTTCAATTGATAAATAATTTGTTGGTTGCCCTAATCTCTGAGCAAGATGCACAACCGACGATTAGTTTAGATAATAATTAGCATAGAAGCCGATTGGGTTTCATAAATGCAAGTCACTATTAATTTCTTGATTAATAGACTAAATGATGTTATAAATTACACGCATTAGGGGTGCTCTAGAAAAGCTGAGAGTACATAAAGTACAACCCTTTGAACCTGATATTGTTAAAGCAAGCGTAGGAAAATGTATGTATATAAATATTGAAGAATGCTTCGGCTTCATTGCGTTAATTGCATCTCTAATTGGATTATCACCTCAAGTATATAAAGCATATATCACTAAAGTTACTCGTGATGTATCGATGTTAATGTTAGTAAACTATCTTATTTGTTCATTGTCTTGGATTGGCTATGGTCTTTACCAGAGCTCAATTTTTGTGGTGCTTAGCAATATTGCTGGATTAGTGATTAGCATAATATCAATTATTCAAAAATGTTACTACGATGCAAAACCTGCACCATGATCATGTGCTGCACTGCAGTACACAACAACAATATCGTTCTATTGTAGTGCTAAATGGAAAAATACCGAGCTCATCGTTTTTTAAACGAGATATACCTATTATTGCTGTAGATGGAGGAGCAAACAAGCTTCTATCAATTGGCGTAAAACCTGATCTTGTAGTAGGAGATTTGGATAGCGTGAATCTGGATTTACGTGCTAATTTGAATACGATATATCTACCTGATCAAGATTATTGCGACTTTTCTAAAGCAATGGCTCACTTAAAAACAGTAAAGTTATTGCCATCAATAGTAACGGGTATTACTGGAGGAGCAATTGATCACATACTACAGAATATTAACATTTTTCTAAGTACGGGCAGTATCTTTTACACACCTTCACCTCCCATGGTAGGTTACACTTTACAAAAAGGTATTACCCATTTTTTTTCTTTGCCAAAAAATACTAAAATATCTTTACTTGGTATACCGAGAGCTCAAATATCAACTAAAGGATTAAAATGGGAACTGCACCTTAGTAATCTTGCTTTTCCGGGAAAAAATTCTTGCTTTAATCGAAGTTTAGGCAATAAGGTATCCGTAGAAGTACACAGTGGTATATGTCTAGCAATGATTTATTTAGAGACAGTAGATGATGCTGCAAGACATCATGTGCGTCAAGTTAAGAAGTAAATAGACTTCTTGCATAACCCAAACTAAGTAGAAAAAAGGTATCATCCAAGTAGCTGACACTGGTTCCTTTATGACGTGTCATTCCAGTTTCAGCTACTTGAATGACAGCAGTCCTACGTCATACCGCCGCGGTATCTCTTAGCCGCTAACAAGCAGCGGGATGACGAATTGCTTAACCGTCATTACACCGTCATACCGCGATTCATTCGCGGTATCTCTTAACATAGATCCCTTACTTAACCGTCATACCTTAACATAGATCCCCTACTATACCTTAACATAGATCCCGCTAACAAGCAGCGGGATGACGAGCTTATCGTCACGCCGCCGCGAACCGTCATACCGCGATTCATTCGCGGTATCTCTTAGCCGCTAACAAGCAGCGGGATGACGAATTACTTAACCATCATCTACACCGTCATACCGCGATTCATTCGCGGTATCTCAAAGCATAGATCCCGCTAACACGTAGCGGGATGACGATTGTCGTTTAGCTATAAACATTAAGAAATTTACCAAACGAAAAAAAAGGCAAAAGAAGCCCTGAGGTTATTATCCGCTTTAAAATATTGGCGTTTTTTATGTTTTAAACGCTTGACAAGCGAGATTCAGCCGCTTTTAATTGCAACTAACCTACGCTGCAAATGTTTAAGAAATTTACTAAGCAGAAAAAAAGACAAAGAATCCCCGAGTTAGCTAGTCTTTTACTATCTCTGTCGAGTATTGGCATTTTTTGATGTCTTGTAACGCTTTATAAGCGCGTTCAGCTTATTTAGATAAAAATCTAGATGTAGATGAAGTTTTGTAAAGACATACAGTATCTATATACTGCAAAAAATTGAACATAAGACGCCGATACATTAAGTAATCCTTACCTTTTAATCTGCAGATTGGCGAAAGCAAATACAATAGCTTCAGTTTCATGATAAGTGGGCTGGCGGAGTTTGTCAAGCAAGTTTTTTCGTTTCTACTGAATGACAGTTGTGGCTTGGGAGGTAGTGCAAGAAGTCTATTGTATTACTGAATTATTAATAATTCAGTAATAGTGCCTGCTATGTAGCTAAAATTTTCCTTTAACTTAAGCTATATGTAGCTAAAATAACTTGGGTTTACCGACAACCGTCATCCCGCTGCTTGTTAGCGGGATAACGCGGCGGTATGACCCTGACTTGCATTAGCTATGTATAATAAAGGGAATCTATGACAAAAGAATCATTGGTAAAAACTGATATAGTGAAAGTTGAAGACAAAAAGGCGGTAAGAAGCTTTTTTAAAATACTAGGTGGAGTGGCAGATGCTGTAAGATCGTGGATTGGTAACATCAGTCCTGATTTAAGCAACAGTCGCGATATCGATAGTTTAGTCTTGAAGATGAACGAGTGCTTAAATCCAAAGGGAGGGGAGGTTTCAGCACGTAAAAACGCTGTATCTCTTGGTAACTTGTACTTAAGCTTATCAGAGAAAGGTAAAATAAAATTTCTACAAACCCTGGCAGAAAAATTTAATCCGAATAAAGCGGAAATAGATGAGAAAATTAGAGAGTATAAGAAAAACCAAGATCCCGAGTTAAACTATAAATTTGAACAGGATTTAATAAAAATTCTTGAATCACCGCGTTCTAAAATATTGAAGCAATTTATTTCTTTACCAGAAGGCCTTAAGTTTATTGTTGATATGCGTTCTGACGTGCTTAAGCTAAAGAACCAATATAGAAGCTTGAATCCACTAGAAAGCGAATTAAAAAATATACTCTATACTTGGGTTGATGTTGATCTACTTGATCTTCGTCAAATCACCTGGGATTCACCTGCATCATTGTTAGAAAAACTTATAAAATATGAAGCTGTGCATAAAATTTCCTCTTGGGGCGACCTAAAAAACAGACTAGACTCTGATCGTCTCTGTTTTGCTTTTTTTCATTACAAGATACCAAACGAACCTCTAATTTTTGTAGAGGTTGCATTGGTGGATAAGATTGCAGATAGCATTCAACATCTTTTAGATGAGTCGGTACCTTCAAATGATCCAAGTAGTGCGAGCACTGCTATATTCTATTCAATATCAAATACTCAAGCAGGGTTATCTGGAATCAGCCTTGGTAATTTTTTGATCAAAAGGGTTGTAGAAAAGCTATCACAAGAGTTTAAAAGTATAAAAACATACGCAACTCTTTCTCCAATACCTGGCTTTACGAAATGGCTAAAAAACAATCTAAACCAAGATGTCACTTTATTGGGCAAACTAAATATAAAACAATCTAGTGCAGAAATTTTAGAAAGTGCAGAGCAATTAAAAACTAATGTTGAATGTACAAATGAAACTAAACAATACATGCTTAAACTATGTGCATATTATTTACTAAAAGTGAATAATAGTAATGGAAATACTTATGACCCGGTGGCGCATTTTCATTTAAGCAATGGCGCATCAATAAAACAATTAAACTGGATGGCGGATACTTCTGAAAAGGGTATTAGTCAGTCAGCCGGGATGATGGTAAATTATCTATATGAGTTGCCTAAAATAGATAATAATCATGAAAACTATATGGTTAATAAAGTGATTTCCTGCTCGAAAAAAGTGTCGTCTATGTTGAAGGAGTAAATAGTCTCTTAATAAAGGATTGCCCTCACAACACTTAGAATGTAAAATGGTTCTACTTAAGTAAAATAGCCATAAATGAACAACATAAGAAATTTTGCAATAATAGCGCATATAGACCACGGTAAGTCAACGCTTGCTGACCGTTTAATAGAGGAATGTAACGGCCTTGAAGCAAGAGAAATGACCAATCAAATACTCGATTCAATGGATATAGAACGCGAACGTGGGATTACAATTAAGGCACAGACGGTAAAACTCAATTATACGGCAAACGACGGTAATCAATATTGCCTAAATCTCATGGACACCCCAGGTCACGTTGACTTTTCTTACGAGGTAAGCCGAAGCTTAGCCGCATGTGAAGGTTCACTTTTAGTGGTAGATAGTAGCCAGGGCGTTGAAGCACAAACCCTTGCAAATGTATATAAAGCTATTGACAACAACCATGAAATAATAGTTGTGCTCAATAAAGTTGATCTTCCTGCTGCAGATCCAGAAGGGGTAAAACTCCAGGTTGAGGAAATAATCGGTATTGATGCAAGTGAGTCAGTTTTAATATCAGCAAAAACTGGACTTGGAATAAAAGATGTACTGGAAGCAATAGTAGCAAAACTTCCAGCTCCTCAAGGTGATGTCAATGCTCCATTGCAAGCAATTTTAGTTGATAGTTGGTATGACACTTACTTAGGAGTAGTAATTTTAGTGCGAGTTAAAAATGGAGTGCTAAAAAAAGGCATGAAAATTGTTATGATGTCTAATAATGCTACATATCAGATAGATAATATCGGTATTTTCACCCCTAAAAAAGTGATGACGGGTGAACTTTCAGCGGGTGAAGTTGGTTTTATAACTGCTTCAATGAAGGAAGTAGCAGACTGCAAGGTAGGAGACACTATCACTGAGGAAAAGAGACCTTGTAGTAAAGCACTTCCTGGATTTAAAGAAGTGCATCCTGTGGTATTTTGTAGCATTTTTCCTCATAAAACGGATGATTTTAAATATCTAAGAGAAGCTCTAGAAAAGTTACATTTAAATGATGCAAGTTTTACCTTCGAAGCTGAAACTTCAAATGCACTAGGCTATGGATTTCGTTGTGGTTTTTTGGGAATGTTGCATCTTGAAGTTATTCAAGAAAGGCTCGAGAGAGAATTTGATTTAGACCTAACAGCAACTGCACCGAGTGTTATATATAGGGTTACAACACGAAGTGGTGAAGTTTTGAATATTCATAACCCAAGTGATATGCCAGATCCAACGAAAATTGAAATTGTGGAAGAACCATGGATTACCGCAACCATAATGGTCCCTGACCAATACTTGGGAGAGATTCTATCTCTATGTGAAGAAAGGAGGGGAGAACAGGAGGATTTATCTTACATTGGTAACACAACAACAGCATTGTTAAGATATAAATTACCACTGTCTGAAGTTGTTTTTGACTTTTATGATCGATTAAAATCAATTTCCAAAGGATATGCAAGTTTGGATTGGGAAATTTCCAGCTATCTGGTAAGCCAAATAGATAAATTAAGCTTTTTAATTAATGGAGAGCCCGTAGATGCATTAGCCTGTATTGTTCACAAAAGTAGGGCAGAAAAAAGGGGGCGTGAAATATGTGCACGCTTGAAGGATCTAATACCACGTCAGCAATACAAAATCGCGATTCAAGCGGCAGTGGGCGGAAAAATCATTGCCAGAGAAACGATTAACCCATACAGAAAAGATGTAACAGCTAAACTCTATGGTGGGGATGTAACGCGAAGAATGAAGCTTTTAGAAAAGCAAAAGAAGGGTAAAAAAAGGTTACATTCTATAGGGAACGTAAATATTCCACAGAATGCTTTTATTCAAGCTTTGAAGATAAGTGATTGATCTTAAAAGACTTCTTGTATAGTTTTTGGCAACAACCGTTAGAAACGAAAAAACTTACTTGACAAACTCCGCCAGCGCCCTTATCATGAAACTGAAGCTATTTATTTATCTTCTCTGTACAGATTAAATGACAAAAAAACTCACGTATCTGGCGTCTCATGTTTAATTTTTTGCACTATGTGCACCTTATGTCTTTATCAAACTTCTACCTACATAAGCTGAAACGCGCTTATAAAGCGTTTAAAACATAAAAAAACGCCAACTTAAAAAATGGATAGTGAATAACTAGCTACCCTAGGGTTTCTTTTGCCTTTTTTTCTGTTTAGTAAATTTCTTAATGTTTCTAATTTAGATTAGTTGCGGTTTAAAAGCAACTGAATCGCGGTTATTAAGCATTTAGAATAAAAAAACGCCATACTTGAAAGTATAATGTAAGTAATTAGCCAACCACGGGGCTTCTTTTGCCTTTTTTTTCATTTGGTAAATTTCTTAATGTTTATGGCTAAACGACAACCGTCATCCCGCTACTTGTTAGCGGCTGAGATACCGCGGCGGTATGACGTAGGACTGCTGTCATCCCAGTGCTTGACACTGGGATCCAGTTGAGCTATTTCAACAAAAATACTGCATTTGAGATGAACGTTCCAGACTTATTTATAAATATAACAATTAAAGTCTGGATTCCAGCGTCAAGCACTGGAATAATATCGTTTACTATGTCTATATTACAATATTTGTGCAGTTGTGTGTCAACTACTTTTGTGGCACTGTTTGTTATTCAATCTTTATGCTAGTTTTACTAAAAATTATAGTATTTTAGGTATAATTGCAATATCTAAATTTAAGGTATAGAGATGAACCCTAGGAAAGTTTTTAATATTCTTTTTATAGTATTATTTATTTCTTTTTCTCATGTTGGGAGTGCTGCCGCTGACACTAATACTGATACAACTGCTCAAGTAATATGTAACATTATTGGCTACGTTTGGGGAATAGGCGGACCGCTTATGACCGTAGTGATAATAGGTGCAGCTTTGCTTGCGATATTTGGTAGAATGCCATGGCCAGCTCTTTTTGCACTCGGTATATTTTGTGCTGTATTTTTCGGTGCTAAAACTATCGTCATAAAAGTAATGGGTGGTATAGGCGGCACTGGAAATACTTCTTTGATGGACCAATGCGGAACAGGAGACACAAAAAAGAACTATTTTTTTCTAAAACAGACCTGATGCACGGCTTCAACTATATCTTCCACTTGCGGTAATGCTTTTTTTTCTAGATTTGCAGCGTAAGGTAAGGGGATGTCCTTGCCAGTTACACGTACAACTGGAGCATCAAGGTAGTCAAATCCTTGTTCCATAACAACGGCTGACAGCTCTGCTCCTATTCCTGCAAATGGCCATCCTTCTTCTACACTAACTAACCTATTAGTCTTCTGAATAGAGTTAATAACAGTTTGAGTGTCAAGTGGTCTTAAGGTTCTGAGGTCAATAACTTCAGCTTCTATACCTTCACTCGAAAGTAAATCTGCTGCATTTAAGGCATCCATTAATTTTAATGAAAAAGCAGTGATAGTTACATCCTTTCCTTCCCGTATAACAGCAGCTTTGCCTATCTCAAGTAGATAATCTTTGTTTGATAGCTCAGAGTCAGAAACTTCATGCTCATGTCCATAAGCTATTTCGTTTTCTAGAAATATTACCGGATTAGGGTCACGAATTGCAGCTTTAAGCAGACCTCTGCAATCTGAGGCAAAATAGGGTGCTATTACTTTTAACCCCGGTATATGCGAATACCAAGCTGCAAAGCATTGAGAATGTTGTGCAGCAACTCTTGCTGCAGCGCCATTTGGTCCACGAAATACTATAGGGCATCCAAGTTGTCCGCCTGACATATAATTTGTTTTTGCTGCGGAATTCACAATTTGGTCAATAGCTTGCATAGAAAAATTAAAAGTCATAAACTCGACTATTGGCTTTAATCCAGCAAATGCCGCTCCAACAGCAAGGCCAGCAAATCCATGTTCGGTAATAGGCGTATCAACTACTCTGTTTTCTCCAAACTCTTTCAGTAATCCTTTCGTTACTTTATAAGCACCATCATACTCTGCAACTTCTTCACCCATGATAAGCACATCAGAGTCGTTTTGCATTTCTTCTCTAATTGCTGTGCATAAAGCTTCTCTTACACTTAAGGTTGCCATTTATAAACTTTTATAGACTTTAACTAAAGTAACTATATCAGAATTACTGGGGGTAAGTAAAGTGTACAAATTAAGTTTTACAAACATCATGACCAACTCATTCCAAAAAAAAAATCTTCTCACGCTTGCTGGTTTTGGTTGCTAAAAATGATTGTATTGCTTGTGTTTTTAATAATATATACTGCTAAGTTAATAATAATTCACTTGGGAATAACAGAAAAATTCATGATAATTTTATATTTCAAATAGAATAAAATCCTTTTTATTGATACTGTCTTTTTTTGTAAAAAACATTCCTAACTTTTCCACCACTTTTTCTGGCTAAGGTCAGTATGACTTTTGCTTGAAATAACTGTTTATATGGTGCAATTTACAGCTTTTAGTTGCTAAAATTATAACTCTTAATTTAATAATTTTAATCCAGTAAGCTTTCAGGTTAATAAAATTAAATTATTTGAGTAAATGCAATACCATGTCTTTATTTGTGGGTAATAATAAGAATAACGAAGGTTGGCTCAACTACACTTCTATAATTTCAATTTTTATGTTAATGCTGTATAAAAGAAGTTTCTTTTGTCTGTGTCCACTTGTTTGAACCCAACCTTCTTTCTTGTTCTGGACTTAACACGTGAAGCGCGTAACTGAAATCTTCCTCACTCACTATAAGCCGTCTTTGCGCACCAGCGCTAATTTTTGCTTCATTCACTAATTGCTCTAACTCAGCCCCAGAATAGCCTTCAGTCTTGTCTGCAATGTCTTGGAGGCTTAGCTTTTCATCAGTTTTTGTACCTCGCATATAAAGTGCCAATATCTTTTGTCTCACCTCTATGTTTGGATTAGGGACATAAACCTTCTGACCTAAACGTCCAGGTCTAATAAGTGCTGGATCTATACCACCGATAAGGTTAGTTGCACCAATTACTATTATATCTTTTCTGCTCTTAAATCCATCTATTTCAGTTAACAACTGTGTTAAACTCTCTCGACAATGGTAAGCTGAGTTATTAGCGGTACTTCTTTTTTGTGCAACTGCATCTATTTCATCTATAAAGACTATACAAGGAGAATATTTTTTTGCTATTTTAAAAAGCTCGCGTACAGCATGTGCACCATGACCAATATATACTCCAATAAGTTCAGGACCTGAGATGCTTATGAAATTCATATTTGATTCACCTGCAATTGCACGAGCGATAAGTGTTTTACCATTTCCAGGAAGGCCATATAATATGTAACCTCTTAGTGAATTAATACTTTTATTTCCAAACAGCTTGCGCATTTCTTCTGTCATTTGGTCACAGCAAATCATCTGCAACCGTTGTTTTAAGGAGTCATCAATTATAGCATCAGCAAATGTTATTCTTTTATCATCTGAATTAGCTAATTCTATCGATATAGGCAGCTCTACTTCCTTTAGTTTGCTGAATACTTGATCATATACAAACCAAACAATAAAAAGGAGAACGACAAGTAACACACAAGGCATAGCTTCACTAACATAATGTGCAGCTAACTCATACCCTTTACTAAGCAACATTGTATGCATATAGGCAAACAAAAAAGCGATAGAGACAATAGTTGCCACGCATAGTAAACAGATTGAAATTCTTTTTAGTAATTCTGAAATTTCAATTTTTTTCATCTTAATACCTTATACCAATTTTAAACTAAGAATAATTTTATCTAGCTTACCTATTTTAGCTTGATTAGAGCGTTCAGAAAAATTATCAAGTACGTACTTTATTAAATACTAAAAACAATATATCACCATATTGTCACATACATCTTTAAAGTTTACCAAATTCATTTTCAAAAAACAAGATTTTATTATTAACCCGAATTCTGGATTAGATTTTAGGTAAATTATTGAAAGTCTTGAATTTTACTAAATTAGTAACTAGTCTTAAAATGCTTACTGCTTTATCGTAAATGCTAAAACAATAAGCTATTGATATTCTTGTTTTTTTTAATCTCCAATCCAGAATTCGGGTTAAAAACGCTAACTTGTATCTTCAAGAAGTAAGACATAATAGCTCTAAAATGTCTTGCAAGGAAAGGTAAAGCTGAACGCTAACTTATGCCAGAAAAATACCGTCTTGTTTGCCTTTTTGAGTAGTATCATCTTATTTTTCCTGTAAATTTTGTTTATAACGCCTAAGATTTACGATATTTTAATCCCGGTAGAATATCTTATAAAATCAGATTATATGTTATACCTATGGAAATAGATAACTTTCAGCAATATTACAACCAAGAAGAAATGAAGACAGTAACATTAGCTCAAATTTATAAAGACTTGGTAATAAAGATATTCGATATAGCCACAAGCAAAATGTAAGCTACTATTAATGGTATTATGGAAATAGCACCAACGATACCACCTACTATACCTACTACCAGAGGTGACGGAGTAGTAAGGCTTAATATAATAAGTGGGAGAGATATAATTGATAGTATTATAGAAATTACACCTACTGTTTTCAGAAGAGATAGAAATCCTTTTGAATCTAAGTGTTCTTTTTCCCTTAAATAATATAAAGAAAATGCTTATACACATTATAGCACAAAGTATTACTGCTGCTATTTTTATTATAGCTGCTGCTATAAGTGCTGCTAAATAAGCTATATTCATTGCAATTATCACACACCATAATAAAAAAGTCAACTCCATATGTTTAGGTTGTAAAATCCCAAAAAGCAGCCAGAATAGAATAAGCAAACATTTACGAATTGAATTTAGTGCAAACAAGGGTGTTGATATCAACCATACTCTGCAGAATCGCAATATGGTATGACTACATGCTTTTTATTGATTTGATTAACATAATCAGCAGAGAGTTTTGTTTTGCAAAAGATGTCTACAGTAACATACTGCAATTATTTGGAATTGTAGGGCTAGGTGCAATTGTAAGGCCACTTGGTGCATTCATATTTGGTCACGTTGGTGACAGGTATGGAAGGAGGATAGCATTAATAATTACTATCTTGCTAATATCGATACCATCAAGTCTCATTGCATTTATTCCAAGTCACAATCAAGTAGGTATAATTTCTACTATATTGCTTCTTGCAATCCATATAACACAAGGAATTGCACTTGGTGGTGAACAAGGAAGTTCTGTTTATCTTATAGAGCATTTATCCAGTAGGAAAGAGAACTTAGGGATGTATTTTGGAATGATGGGTTTTGGTCGCTCCATTGGCGTCTTGCTTTCTGCGGTGATAGTGATTATCTGCAAAAAAACTACTGATTTTTGTACCTGGGGTTGGAGATTGCCATTTATTTTCTCAGCTATTTTAGGATTAATTAGCGCGTATAGCATATACACATTGGGAGAAACTCCAGCATATGAAAAAAATCGAAAACAAAGAAATTTACCTGATTTGCCAATAATAGAGCTTATAAAACGCCACAAGAGAGCTCTTATACTTGCTATTTTAATATCTGTACCTGTTAATGTTGCTGTTGGATTTACCATATTTCTTCGAACTCTCGCAAAGGAAATAGCATCAGTGGATGTTTATGTAACAACATATATCAACGAAATTGTATTGATTATAACCAGTGTATTAATGCCGATATCTTCAATAGCGTTTGGAATGTTGGCTGATAAAGTTGGAAAAGAGCGCACTGCAATCTTATTTATAGCAATTACAATGGCACTGTGTTGTCCTGCGTTATCTATTGCATATTACTATAAAAATTATCTTGTGATTGCGTTGAGCGTAATGGTTCTCTCTATAATAGAAAGGGGTATAGTTCCCATAGGAATAGTTGCATCTGAACTCTTTCCTACCAATGTTAGATTTAGTGGTGTGAGCTTATCACGCAATATCTCTTATGCGTTACATGGAGGATTTACTCCTATGGTTTGTATTTGGTTGACTGTAACATTTCCTCAAACAAACCTTGCTGCTGGGCTTTATATAGTCTTCTGCTTGTTGATCAGTGTGGTAGCAATATTGCAAATAAAACCGCAAGATAAGAAATTTGATTGGTCTTAGTTTTCTCTTAAGTGTGTATTCTCCTAAGTTGAAAAAAGGTGTGAAAAATGCGCTAATCTCGCTAAATGAGAAAATTTTATTGCGGAAAAATTAGAACGATCAAAAACACATGCCATGATAAACTTTTTTATGCGTAACACTAATTTCTTATTCTATTCGTCTAAAAAAACAGTATTTCCAACTGTAAATTTAAGTCTTTACAAGCGTCACAAATATAGTATGATATAAGTTAGGCTTTATAGAGGGTATATGGCAACAGATACAGAAAATAATAATAGAATTAATATAGTACGTGAACAAGCAGGAAATGCTGTTCATTCAGATATTGCTTACTCAGAAAGAATACAAAAATCAGTAGAAAATGAAGCATTGTGTGATGCGTGGTCTAATTTTGAGTACTTTGAAGATGTGTTGAGAATAAAAAACAGCACCGATAGGGAAAACAGAATTAAGCAGCTTATCAAGGAAGATTTAGATATAAATGCTACAAAAAATGGCAAAACTATTCTAGACGTTGCTATAGAAAAAAAATGCTCATCAAAAGTTATAAGTTCATTAATAAGCAATGGCAGTAGGATTGATACTATAGATGCTAGCGATCGTACTGTACTGCATAGATCTGTTAGGAATGAAAATAGAAAAGTTGTTGAGTTGTTTTTAGAAGCTAATGAAAAAGAAGTGTCTCAGTACCTGGTAGCAAGGTTTTTGCCATTGTCTATGTTATGTCAAAAAATAGAAGTAAATGCTAAGGATAATGATGGTTGTACTGCTTTGGATTATGCTCAATATGGCAGTGAAATGTATAGCTTGCTGCAAAAATATGGAGCACAACATAGTGAAAAGTTTTTATACTCACGCAACCTTAATATAGGGGAATTAGATTTAAATAAACTTGTTTCTGACCATAACTACTGCTTTGATGTGCTTACAAAAGCATTAGAGATTGAGGACAGATGCGAAAAGGAAGAGGTTATAGATTGGTTGCTAAAAAATGGTGCTAACATTAATGTTAATAAAGGTGATCAAGCCCTACTGAGTGTTGCAGCTGAAAAAGGTGATGTTGAAAATGCTGTGCTATTGCTTGAAAGGGGGAGCACATGAAGGAGTAAATTCTCAAGATGCTGAAGGAAGAACGTTATTACTAAATGCAATTATTCAAGATAAGTTGGGCCATGCAAAATATCTCATAAAACAAAGAGTTAACGTTAATATACCAGATAATAATGGAAATAGCTCACTACACTACGCTGTTGTCAATTTTATTAAGCAGCGCTTAATTGAATGTGATGAAACCTATACAGCTAACGCTACTTTTTATGATTTTCTTAAGAATGGTGCAGATCTCTATATCAAAAATCATGATAACCTTACAGCATTTGAATATGCTTTTCACGCAAGAATAGCTCCTAGGGAAGCTGTTTATTTATTCAAGCTATATATAGAAAGAGGTGATCAGAGTGAAAACATGCAGTTAGTAAAAAATTTCAAATTGCCTTCTGGTGAAACACTATTGGAGTATTTTTTCAACAATAAATTATTTGATAGTGCTCAATCTTGTATAGATCTAGGAGCAAATGTTTCGCATAATGGGTCATCTTTACTGATACAAGCTCTTCAGAATCGAGATATAGAAGGTATCGGGTTTCTTTTACGAAACAGAGCAGACATTCCAAATAACGCAAACATTTCAAATAATAAGAAAAACTGTAAGTTGTATTTCCAAGTAGCGGTTGGATGTGTAGCGATGTTTTCGCTTGGTATGGGAGCTGCAGCCACGTTTACTCTAATTAAAATGTCTCCGCTAGTGTTAGTAATAGTAGCTGTGACCTTCTTTTTGACTGCAATAGCATCTATGTCTCTGTTTGTATTATATAAAAAAGTAAAAGGGGAACGCAAACACGAGGTAATTGTTAATAATGCTGTATTTAACATAAGTCTAGAAGAAGCAGCTAATGATTTGTTTAGCGGGTTATCAACTATAGCAGAAAGAGGAGCAGAAGCAGGTGCACTATACCTGGAAGTAAAGGAAAAGACTGAAAGTGTAGCTAAAAAAATGACATCCAAAAAGGAATTAATTGAAGCAAGATTTCAAAATATACAAGAAAATTTCATTAATAAGTTAAGTAATTTTGAAGAACTTCAAGGTGCTAGAGATTCTAGTACTTTAAAGAAATTCTATGCTGCTGTTAAAGATGTTCTAAAGATACGCTCCAGCATTCCTATTTCCAATTTACATCTATTATCGCTTGTTTACCATTTATCATTGGAAGTATCATATGCTATTTTTCAGGCAATAACTGATCCAACTCTTGGAAGTACAATTTTAACTGCCATAAGTGAAAGAAAATTGCCTGAAGATAAGCAGTGGGCTAAGGTATTAAAAAATACAGTACCAAACTTAATAAGAAATCAAGAAGTTGTGCGGAATGTTATAGTACCAACTCTTACTGATATTTTAAAGAGCCTATCAGAATCAAGAGAAGAAAGAAAATTTATAATCTATACTCTGGTCTGCCTGAAAGAAGTGATTGATGAAGTTTATACGACATCGGTACAAGAGTCATTGTATAGGATATTAGGAGTAGAACTTGCAAATGGTCTAAATGGTATGGTACAGGCAATAAGTAACCTATTAGGCTGCTATGGACACGAAGAAGTAGAACGTGCAAGAACCGCAAATGAGTTAGATTACAGAGTAGGTAAACTTACACCTGAAGAAACGCAGCAATTCGTTATAAACTTAGGAGAGAGAGTAGGATCTCTCAGGGAGTTTGAGGGTCGAGTTACAAATAAACAGTCAATTAGTAAATTGATAGATTATTGTTTGGACCCAAAACTGAATGATAGGGAAGCAGCCGCAACACTATTAAATTATATACTCACATGTACTGAAGATGGTCGTTATTTGGCCGCTGAAGCTGGTACTAATAATAATTTATCTAGCAACTCTAATGTTGTACTTATTACGCACGTGGCAGCAAATCGATCTGCACAGTTAGACTAGAGGCGGCTATATGGAAAAAAGTGAAGATAGTTTCAGAGATAAGCAAGCAAATGACAATTGATAGACTTAGAGGTTGTCCGGAAACTAGTAAATTCAAGCATATTCCCTCTTTAACATAACCCTACTCATAGCTAGGTATATGAAATTCTCAGTGGATGTTGTGAGTAAATCATACTCCTTCGATAGCCTTCTATTCCTATTAACTGTAATAGTTCAGACTTGATCTGACAGGCGAACAAAGTAAGATAAAAATATGAATAAATTTTAAAGGAGTGTCAGATATGAGTACAACACAAGAAAAAATACTAAAACCAAAGTTGGGATTGCTAGAACTTGCAAAGCAATTAGGAAATGTATCACAGGCGTGTAAGGTAATGGGATATTCAAGGGATACATTTTACCGCTTCAAAGAACTGTATGAAAAAGGAGGAGAAGAGGCTTTACACGAGATAAGCAAAAGCAAGCCATTATATGCAAATAGGGTATCGGAGGATATAGAAAAAGCAGTAATTGAAATAGCAATAGAATTTCCAGCGTATGGACAAGAAAGAGCAGCAAACGAACTGAAAAAGAGAGGAATTCTCATCTCTGCAAGTGGAATAAGATCCATACGCGTCAAGTTAAGGAAATAAAGGTATGAAAGAGATAGAATAATAAGGTATAAGTTCTCCCAGATATACTTTTAGTGAGAGAACCAATGAATAAAATAACTTGCTTATCAAAAAAGCTCAAAGAATTTTTTAATGAAAAAGCAGAGAAAATCTCAATTACAACAAGGTTTATAAAAAGAAAGAGAAAGCTAAAAGGTTCATCATTCGTAAAAGCCATGGTCTTGGGTAATATAGGAGTTGATAATTGTAGCGTAGAAACAATGTGTCAATTACTAAACGAGGACTCGATAGATATAACAAAACAAGGTTTGGATTTTAGATTTACTGAAGAAGCAGTGGAATTTATGAAAAGGATGTATAATGAATCTGTGATTCTCTTTAAAAATATCTTGCAAGTTGATTGCAAAATCTTACAGCAATTTAATAGTGTTAAATTATTGGACAGTAGCTATATTACTCTACCTAACAGTATGGAAGAGATGTATAAAGGTTATGGTACTAGCTACAGTGGCTATGAAAGCAATACTAAGTCTGGAATAAAGTTACAATTAGTTTTCGACTACATGAATCAGATAATAGACCAACTTAATTTAACGGAGGGGGTAAGATCAGACCAGGGATATAGGAAACATTTAAGTAATATATTAAGCAATGATTTGCTAATATCTGATCTCGGTTATTTTGTGCCAAGTTCTTTTAAACAAATCAATGAAATAGGAGCTTATTTCATAAGTCGTTATAAATCCGATACCAACATATATGATGTAGAAACAAATCAAAAAATGGAGTTATTAGAATGTTTAGAGGATAAGTTATTTTTAGAAAACGAGGTATTGTTAGGAAAAGAAGCAAAAATTAGAGTAAGAATTATATGTCAGAAACTAACTGAAGAACAGTCTATGGCCAGAAGAAGGAAAGCTAATAGATTAGCAAGATCGCAGGGATATACATCCTCTAAAAGAAATCAAAAATTGTTGAACTGGTCAATATTTATAACTAATGTTCCAGAAAATAAAATTAGTGCTGAGCAAGTATTAACGATTTACAGAGTAAGGTGGCAAATTGAGTTATTATTTAAATTGTATAAAAGCCATATCAGGCTTGATAAGCTAAAAGGAAAGCCATGCAGAGTATTATGTGAACTATATGCTAAATTGTGCGCAATTCTTATATTTCACGGCATAGTTGGTTGCACAGAAGTGAAAAAGAATACAGAACTTAGCTTAACAAAGGCATTTATTGAGCTAAAAAGGCGGGTTAGAGAGTTATTTTTAGTATTAACCAAAATTAATAGTTTAAAAGCATTTCTTAAAAAACTCACTATAACTTGGTCGCGATTTTCATTAAAAGACAAACGTAGAAGGGCTAGAGTATCCACTTTAACCTCTCTAAATTTGCTCACAATCTCTTAACTTGACGCGTATGGGAATAAGATCAGTGTGGCAAAGAAACGATCTTGAGAATTTCAAAAAGAGGTTAAAGGCATTAGAAGCAAAAGTAGCTCAAGATGGCATTATCTTAACAGAAGAGCAGATAACAGCTCTAGAGAAGGTTAAGGAAGAAAAAGAGGCCCATGGAGAAATTGAAACAGAACATCCAGGATACTTGGGTAGCCAAGATAGCTATTATGTGGGTAATATCAAAGGTATTGGACGAATTTACCAACAAACCTTTGTTGATACCTACTCTAGAGTTGCTTTTGCTAAGCTTTATACAGAAAGGACTGCTATTACAGCTGCAGACCTTCTCAATGATAGGGTGATACCGTTTTTTGATGAACAGAAAGTATCATTGCTACGCATTTTGACGGATCGTGGTACAGAGTACTGTGGCAGACCTGAAAATCACGCTTACCAGCTGTATTTGGGGGTAGAAAATATTGATCATTCTCGAACCAAAGCTCGTTCTCCACAAACTAATGGCATCTGTGAAAGGTTCCACAGAACTATGCAAGATGAATGCTACAATATTATCTTCAGAAAGAAAATTTACACCTCTTTGGCAGAGCTTCAGCTAGATGTAGACCATTGGGTGCATTCTTACAATAGATCTCGACCGCATTCAGGTAAATATTGCTATGGTAAGACACCTATGCAAACCTTTTTTGATAGTATGCATATTGCTTATCAGAAAAATATTGATAGCATTAAACAGGATGCTGATTTTGGTTTTGACTTTGTCAATTCTTCTGTCAGTTAATTCACGCCTGTCAGATCAAGTCTGAACTATTACACATAAACAGTCACTTTCAATTGGGTTGTTGTCCAGCTCAAATCGTTGATTCCGCAAATTAATATGCTCTTTGCACTTTGAAGAAATAGAATTTCTGTTTTTTACTTTAACAAGTGCGCCACCATGCCTTGCTAAGCGGGTTGGATGCACGCAATCAAACGTGTCAATTCCAAGCTCTACTCCGCGAAAGATGTCCACAATTCCACCAATACCAAGCAAATGAGTAGGCCTGTCTTTTTTCAGGTGGTCCATAGTGAAAGAAACTACATCATGCATCTGCTCTTTACTTTGACCAAGTGATCCACCTATTGCTTGACCAAAAAATGGCAAATCGTTGATAAAATCATAACTTTCTCTACGTAAATCTTGATACACTCCGCCTTGACTAATTCCATACAGTGCCTGCTTGCCATTATTGTTTTTTTCAAATTCATTTAAAGAACGTTCAGCCCATCTGTGGCTCATGAGCATTGATTTTGCTGTGTATTCTTTGCTTACGTGAAATGGAGTGCATTCATCTAAAACTAGGATTAAATCTGCACCTAATTTCTGTTGAATTTGTACAGATTTTTCAGGAGTTAAGCAATAAATTTTACCATTAATGTAAGAACGAAAAATTGCCCCATCCTCATTAATTTTGATCAAAGTTTTTTGTTTTTTTCTTATTCCTTTTATCTCTTCCGAAACTGATCCGTGGCCTAAGCTAAATATCTGATATCCACCTGAGTCAGTTAGCATTGGCCCATTCCATCCTATCATCTTGCGCAAACCACCAAGTTTTGCAACAGTATTCTCTCCTGGTTGAAGCATTAGGTGATAGGTGTTGGAAAGTATGATTTGGGTACCAGCTTCACTTATTCTTTCAATATCTGCAGCTTTAATTGCAGCTTTTGTTGCGCAGAATATAAAAGCGGGGGTTTCTACGCTTCCATTTGGAGTTTTAATTGTTCCAACTCTTGCAGAACCTGATTGCTTGATTCTCTTGAATGAAAATTCTTCTTTCATCTATTTGCCTGAAAGTTCTGTTATGATGTTTTCTACTTTCTCAGGAGTAAGATTTTCATAGAAGTCATTATTGATCTGCACAACGGGAGCATTAACGCATGCACCTAGGCATTCAACTTCTTTTAAAGTGAACAAATTATCTTTAGTAGTCTCACCGATATTGATTCCAAGTTTTTTTTTTAAGGTATTTAAAACTTCTTCACTATTGCACAACCAGCAAGGAGTTGTTCTACAAATTTGTATTAGATATTTGCCTACTGGTTTTAAATTATACATGGTGTAAAAATTTGCCACTTCATATACACGAATATGTGGAATATGCAGCATATCAGCAACATAACGCATAGCAGATTCAGAAACCCATCCGCATTGCTCTTGAACCAGATATAGTAAAGGCATAACAGCACTACCTTCTCTACCTTTGGGATACATCTCTATAAACTTTCCCGCTTTCTTGAGGTTTTCTGATGTAAAACTAAACTGCTCTTCTTTTTCTATCATTCATGAGACTCGTGTAAACTTTAACAGATTATACCTGTAGAACCAATGATTGCAATTGTTGGTTTTTTGAGAAATAGCATAAAGCTTCTTAGCCCTCTTCAAGCTTATATTTACCTTTTAGTATAAAATATTATATTAATTTTTTAATTTTAGTTAAAATTTTCATTGACATTAACACACAGGAGTAATCATAATAGCATTTTATTAATATTTTAAATAAAATTATGTCTATATTAAGAAGATTGCTCGGGATCAACTCAAATACACCGGAAATTAAAGAAGCGATAGGTTTTAATCCAACAAACGTAGAATTAATTGAGGGGAATGGAGTTGCTTACGGACTCAGCTATCAAGATAATGGTAATGGGAGCAGTAAAGTAAAATTACTTATTAGTCCATTATATCAATCAAAAACATACGAATGTGGTACAAATATCAGCGTAGCAAATGAATTCAAAGATCAATTATCTCTTACATTAATAGAAGATTCAGCTGAAATAGATAAAGTTGGAGTTATCTTTCCTGAAGAAGGAATTAGCGAAGAAGGAGAAAAATGCGTTAAAGGCTTATCTTTTAACACTTACGGAATTAAACAATCAGTTAATACTCCTTCAGTTGAACATTTAGATAAAAGAAAATTACAAAAGAATATTGATAATAATAGTCTTGCAAATGTGGGCAATAGTTACTTTCAACCAAGAGCAGTGAAAGTTGGTAATGGTGACGTAATTGTAATCGCCCATAACTTAAAGGATCAAACTTTAGTTTCTTGGTACTTAAAGTCAAGCGAGAGCGGAAAATTTAAGGTATTGACTGGAGAAAAAGGTGTTACAGAAAGAAAATTGTTCAATTTTGATAATCAGGGGCAATTGGCATTAAATGGAAACACGATGCTTTATTCGCAAGTGAGCAAAAGGATTACTAAGGAAAATCAAGAGGTGAGAAAAACACGTATTTTTAAATTTGATATGGCTAAAGTGATTCAGGGTCTGAAGGATGGAGTTAATGGCTTTTTACTTGGTAATCGAAAAGGTCAAATAGATAATAAAGCACTATCTCTTTCTAGAGAACATGAAATAAGCTTTTTGCAGTATGTTGAACAAACGGAAGGAAATGATCTAGTTGCTTTTCTTGAAAATGACCAATCAGCTAATGAGCAGAGGTTACATATAGCAACTCTACTTAAAAATGGATCAGTGTCAGATTTTCCTATCTATCAATTTACAGATCCTATAGAGCAATTATATATTAAAGGCAACGGTCAGGGTGGTTTTATCGTAACTGCGGTAAGTGGAGAAAATATTGTAACTTTTAATCAAAACGGCTCTGGAAAATCTTCTGAAGCAACAATAATACCGGCAAATAGCATCAAAACTCTCAGTGATTTTGTTAATATCATTAACGGTCGATTAACGCCAGATATTATTTCTAGTAGTACCGTGGCTCCTATAACTGTTGCAGAAACGGTTGTGACTTCTAAGAAGACGCCGACTGCTGCAATTACTAGCACAGCAGAAACCGACGCTGTGAAGACTACTAAATTGACAACGGAAGCCGTTGCACCTACTTCTACAATAAGTAAACCTTCAACGGAGTCAACGACAGTAGCAAAAACAACTACTACTTCACAAGCGACCACGGTTGCTACAACGTCAACTAGTGTGCCGATAGTAACTTCAGGGACTGAGACAAGTACTGTAAAACCTACAGCAGCGACTGGTGCGTCGACTTCTACGATGAGTAAACCTTCAACAGAGTCAACGACTCAAACAAGTACAGTAACAGTGAAGCCAACAACAGAAGCCGTTGCACCTACTTCTACAACGAATAAACCTTCAACAGAGTCAACGACTCAAACAAGCACAGTAACAGTGGAACCAACTGCGCCAACAACAAGCTCAGAGAAAACTACACAAACAGTATTTAGTATACCAAGTACTAGAACAAAAGAGTCAACAACTCCTATATTCACCACGACTTTACTTCCTCAGTCTACTTCTTCACCACAACCTACTCAACTTGCTATAGGGTCTAATAAGGCAGGAATGATAGGGGATCTTTGGTTGGAGCAATAGGTATTGTTGGAATTATAGGATTCATAGCATATAGATATGTTAAGGGTCGTAATGCTGCTCCTGTATTAGAACTAACTGATTTGGGTTATAGAAGGCGATCATCTTCAAGTAGCGATGAAGAAATTTTTACCACTGGTAACAGAATGCGAACTATATATCAATCTGAAACAGTGCTAAATAGTATATCAGTAGAAAGTAGTAGTCGATCAAGAAGTAGCTCATCGTCTTCAAGCGGTGGACCAGGCTCTTGACTAACTGAAGCGGAGTCTAAAAGTGAAAAAAGCTTATCTTGGGATAGTGATGATGTGCCGGAATATCACCTTTAGCTATTTGTCTAAATGTTTTTAATATGTAGACTGTTAGGAAATTGTCTTTTGCTTTTGTGATTTTCATGTTAAAGTATAATTCCTAGGTGAAATAAGTAGCTGCTGTTGTGTGATAAACATAGCAGAGGAAAGTCCGGGCTCCAAGGAAAAATAGTGACGGGTAATGCCCGCCGGAGGTAACTCCAGTTATAGGGCTACAGAAAATTACCGCCTAAAATATTTTTAGGTAAGGGTGAAAAGGTGTGGTAAGAGCACACCATGGCAATGGCAACATTGGTAGTCGAGTAACCAACACTAGGAGCAAGATTAAATAGAAGTAGATTTTATGTTTTCCTCATATCTACTCGGGTAAATCGCATGCGGTAAATGGTAACATTTACTCCAGATAAATAGCTACATAAACAGAACTCGGCTTATATTTCACCTAGGCGTTCACATGATACGTGCGATATAAGCCATGCTATATTTAAATGTGTAGGCATTTCATGCGTTGTCCTTCACTTGTTCTGCTTGATAGCCATCACTACTTTCGCCTACATTAACATTAGAATATTCATCATCATCAATATACTCTTTCAGAACATACCCTCTGCCCCAAACGGTTTCTATGTGGCTTTTTCCATCATTTGCACTTTCAAGTTTCTTACGTAATTTGCACATAAAAACATCAACTATCTTGTTATCTGAAGGTTCATCCAAGCCATTGTAAAGATGATTTAAGAACATTTCTTTTGTTAGTACTGTTCCTTTACGCAGTGCTAGCAATTCTATCATAGAATACTCTTTATTAGTAAGGTGAACCGTTTTACCTTTCACCTCAACAACCCTGTGATCAAAATTGATATTTATATTACCAATCTTTATCACCGATTCAGGATGGCCTTTAGTACGACGCACTATGGCCTTAATTCGAGCTAATAACTCGCTTTTATGAAATGGCTTGGTTAAGTAATCATCGGCACCATACCCGAGTCCTTTAGCTTTGTGATTGACAGCGGATATGCATGAAAGTATTAAGACAGGAACTTTGATTTTTGCACTTCTTAGTCTTAACAATATATCATATCCGTCAATATCACCAGGTAAGTATATATCTAAAATAACTAGGTCATAGTAATCTCCGTTTGAGGAAACCATATTATTGTTATAATCTTGTGCAGAAGTAACAACGTCACAGAAGTGTCCATCAGAAGTTAAGGCGTTAACTACAGTCTTTGCACTTACTTGATCATCTTCAATTAATAATATACGCATATTTTACACCCCATAAATAATTTATAATTTTAGTAATATATATAACTAAGGAAAGTAATAAATCAAATTTTTATTAACAAATGATCAAAATTACACTTATTAATTAATAGTAAATATATTGTTCCAAAGTTATATAAATAGATCTAAAATATAATAGACATACCATGATAGTAATAATATTTTTAGTAAATATTGAATTAAAGTTACTATTATTAAAAGAATACTTCGGTTAATAAATATTTAACTATTCTATATGTCTGTGTTATATTTTTAATTTACTTATCCTACTATTTTAAAGTATAAGTAATATTTTCAGGAATATTGTGTGGCAATATCAATTTTAGGTGCTGGTGCATGGGGTACAGCAATCGCAATTTCATTAGGTAGTAAGAAAGATGTGATTTTGTGGACTCACAATGAAACTACATTTGAATCAATCAACGGGAAAAGAGAAAGTGACAAGCTACCCGGTTGTCGAATTTCTGATAATGTGTCAGTAAAATTGGCTATTGAAGACATAATTAATGCTTCAGTAACAATCCTCGCTGTTCCCACTCAGTCTCTGAGGAAGGTATGTCAGCAATTGCATAATTGTAATCTGAAAAAAGATGTAGCAATAATTTTAGCTTGTAAGGGAATAGAAAAGTCTACATTAAAATTACCTAGTGAAATAGTAAATGAAATTTTACCTAACAATCCTATTGCTATTTTTTCAGGTCCTAGCTTTGCTGTAGAAGTTGCAAGAAAATTACCCTATTCAATGGTTCTTGCATGCCAAAATAACACATTAGGTTCAAAGCTAGTATCAGAGCTGCAACAAGAAAATGTTAAATTGGAGTTTAGTAACGACATTATAGGAGTACAGATTTGTGCAGCGTTAAAGAACGTTTTTGCTATAGCGTGTGGGATTGTTCTAGGTAGTAAACTTGGGTTTAATGCTCATGCAGCATTGATTACGAAAAGTATGAGCGAAATTAAGGCTTTATACTCAGCAAAAATTGGTGACGGTAGTGTGGATATAAATACACTACTTGGGCCAGCATGTCTGGGTGACCTAATTATGACATGCACATCCTTGAATTCAAGAAACTTATCTTTTGGGTTTAAAATAGGTAATAGTGACAATGGCTTTAATGTTCAGCAGATTTTGTCAGAAGGCAAGTCAGTGATTGAAGGTTTTAGCACTGCTGAGTCCATATTTAATTTAGCAGGAAAGCTAAAGATAAAAATGCCTATATGTGAAGCGGTCTATAGATTATTGTATGAAAGCGCCTCTATAGAGGATACTCTTTCTGTTCTTATAAGTTAATTTTGTATTTGGATATATTGTGAAATTTTTATATAAATTAATATCAACGTGGTGGCTGTCTGGAACAGTAAAAAAAATGCCAGGTACTGTGGGTAGTTTGGCTTCTTTTCCGCTTGTTCCTGTAATCCTGAGCAACAAAATTTTAGGTGCAGCAATTATTTCTTTTTTATTCTTAATTGGATTATGGTCTACAGGTAATTATATAAAACATTACAAGACTTCATGTGATCCAAAAGAGGTAGTAATTGACGAAGTGGTTGGTCAATTGCTGACGATACTTTTAGTTTCGATATTGTTAAGCCAAGAGATGAATTGTTCTTCATTGTTGTTGTGCTTTTTTTCTTTTAGGTTTTTTGATATAATAAAAACGTGGCCTATAAATTTAATCGATAAAAATACCAAAGGTCCTTTAGGTATTATGCTAGATGACGTTATAGCTGCAATTTTAGCCTGTGTTCTTATAGGAGCCTTTTATTGTTTATTGTTGGTGTATGCAGGATAAAAAAATTTATTATTCAAGCTTAATTGTTCAAAATCTAAAGGATTATATACTGTACACAGCGAATTTATCTGAGTGGGAAGTACACGATGAATTTGATAACATCATATTTACAATAAATGGTACCAGGGAGTCATTATTTAATTTTGTGTTCTGTGGAGATCAATGTACCGAGCTTTCTATACAAAAAACTCTAGATTATCTCAGAACAAGAGATATAGAAGCAACATGGGTAATAAATTCACATATGAAAATAAGAGATATTTTAGAAAAGTGTGAAATAAAACACGTTAGCACACCAAAAAAAGCTTTACTTAATATGAAAAATTACTTTTTACCTGCTGATGTTATTCCAAACTTGAGGTTAAATGCTGTGAATGGTAGCAACCTCTTAGAACAGTTAGATCTACACACTTCTAAAATTTTTTATCATGGCGTTGGAATTGTCAGCACATTTTTTCGCGGATTATCAAATTATGATGATAAGAACTCAAGATTAAGATTTTTTCTTGTAACACTAAATAATGAAATTATTGGGACATGCGGTCTTTATGTTCAAGATAGCGTAGCTGGTTTTTATAGTGATGGAGTTTTACCAATTTACAGGAATCGTGGAATAGGTACCCAAATGGTTTTAGAAAGAATAAAGATAGCTAAACAGCTTGAATGCAAATATATAGTAGCACATTGTATGAAATCTTCTGTGAACCTTTATAAGAGATTGGGCTTTCAAATGTTAGGCAATCTTTACTTATATACCTCTTCAGCATAATTCTGAGCGGTTACAAATTTTTACATTTGTTTTAAAAGTGCTATGTTTTTTTTGTATGAAGTGGTTTTAATATTGATTCTAATATTATTCTTTCTCTCTTATTCTAAATTAAAAATTAGTAATAAGATTAAGAACTTACAGCATCAAAATGTTATCATAAATAATTTAATTGATACTGTGAATGATGGGTTTTATATTTGGGATGCAAAAAAACGTATAGAAAAGTTCTCTCCCAATTTACTAATTTTGCTTAATACTGTTTTTTACTCATTTAATGAGTTTGTGAATTTTTTTGAGCAATCAGAAAGCTTAATCAAAAATTTTGTTGAGGCAAAGGAAATAAATAAATCTTTTACTCTAGATTTAAAGTCAAAAGACAGTGAGGTTTATTGCATATGTTACGGTAGAAGCATAATAGATGATTCTAACAATGTGATAGGTGTGCTGTTATGGATAAGGAATGTCTCAGACTGTAAGATAAAGGCTAACGGACTTGAGTTAGAAAATAGTAAGCTTACACAGGAAGTGGAGAGCTATAAAAACGTTTTCAACTCTTTACCATTTCCAATACTAAGATATAACAAGAGTAGAAAGGTGGAATTTTATAACTTGTTTTATGATAAATATGTAGATGGTTCTAAGAAATTTGCTATTACCGGTAGCGCTCATAGCACAAAACCAGGAAGACATGTCATAACTTATAAGAACGAACCTAAGGTTTTCGATTTTGTTAAAATTCCAATACAAGGTTCTGGTAGCATAGTAATGTATGGGAAAGATGTTAGTGATGCAGAGAAATTATATACTGAATTAAACAGTTATTTAGCTACACAGAAAAATTTGCTTGAGAGGTTACCGGTTGCTATAGTAATATATAGTAAGAATCAAAAGCTAAAATTTTATAATAATGCTTTTATAAAAACCTTTCAATTTGACCCAAAATTTTTGGCATCTTACCCAACTTATCACGAAGTTATGCTTTACCTCTTCGAATCTAAAAAGCTTTTAGAAAAAGAGGATTTTCAAACTATTAGTAACCAAAGACATGAGTTGTTCAAAAAATTATTTGAATCGTACGATGATACGATGCACTTCACAAACGGAAAAGCGTTCAGGGTATTAACAATACCCTACGCTTCGGAAGGTTTGCTGTTCTCTTACGAAGAATGCAAAAGATAATACTTAAACTCCTTCTCTCTCTACCATGAGCTGTTTTACTTTCGCTATTGCTCTTGCTGGATTAAGTCCTTTAGGACAAGTTTTTGTGCAATTCATTATTGTATGACAACGATACAACTTGAATGGGTCGTTTAAAACATCAAGTCTTTCACCTGTCTTATTATCACGGCTGTCAGCAATCCATCTGTAAGCTTGTAATAGTATTGCTGGTCCTAAAAATTTATCACTATTCCACCAGTAGCTTGGGCAACCAGTCGAACAGCAAGCACATAATATACAGTCGGACAAGCCATCTAATTTTTTTCTATCTTCAGAAGATTGAGAGTATTCTTTATTTGGTAGGGCAGGCTTATCTGCTTGTAACCAAGGTTTAATTGATTTGTATTGCTCATAAAATTGGCTCAAATCCGAGACTAGGTCCTTTATTACATACATGTGAGGTAATGGATATATTTTTACGTCACCTTTTATATCATGTATAGATCTAGTACATGCAAGAGTATTGGTTCCGTCAATATTCATGGCACAAGATCCACATATGCCTTCTCTACAAGAACGTCTGAAAGTTAAAGTCGAATCTATTTCATCCTTTATTTTTATTAATGCATCAAGTACCATAGGGCCACAACTATCCATATCAATAAAAAATGTGTCTATTCTAGGGTTTTTCTCGTCATCAGCAGACCAACGGTAAATTTGAAATCTTCTGATGTTTTTTGCTCTAGCAGGAATAGGATAAATTTTGCCCTTTTGATTAATTTTAGAATTCTTTGGCAAAGAAAACTGAACCATATCACTTACCTTTTATTGTTTATAGCTAAAACCCTTTGTAGATAACATATTTTATTATCATCTACTATATTTTTATTAAATTCCTTTTAAATCGCACACATATTGTAGCCAAGCGAAGCTAAAATCTCTCTTTCTAGATTTTTCATTATAATTTCTTCATCTTTTTTTTGGTGATCATAACCAAGTAAATGCAGTAATCCATGCACTAACATGTGTGCAATGTGAGCAAGAATGGGTATATAATACTCATGCGATTCTCTTTTTATTGTGTCTATTGAAATTGCTATGTCTCCTAAATCGCACTCATTAGACAATTGTTCATACGGAAATGATAGTACGTTAGTTGGCTTATCCATTTCTCTAAATTTTAAATTAAGTTGATGTAGCAAGTCATCATCAGCCAGAGCTATTGATATATTTGGTTTATAGTGGTCTATTTTTAATTCTTTTAGAGAAGCATTGATGACACCTAATACAAAATTTTTAGGATTTTCTATAATGCTGCACCATTTCTTGTCAAGAATATTTACTTCTAACATGAGTGACACATCAGTAAGGGTGTCATGCAAATAGCTGACACTGGAATCCAAAAAAGAAGAGTTATAGACCCTTGTGTCATGTACACAACTGTACGAATATTGTACACTAGAAGGATGTCATCCCAGTGTCTAGGCACTGGGATCCAGGAATTTTGATTAGACATCAAGTTAGTGAATATAAAAGTAGCTAATCTTATATTAAAACACAACGGCTTTAATGTGGTTGCATTAAGGCTGGATTCCAGTGTCAAGCACTGGAATGACACCTTTGTGTTTGATGCAAAATCGGCTATAACGTTTAATGCACTGCCTTCGAGACAAATATTCATACAGCTGTGCGTTGTGTGCTGAGATGACATCATTTAGGAACTGAAATGACAGGTATTACACATCACTCATCCTTATTATTTCATTCCATTCAATTTCCGAAACTGGGGCAATTGATAAACGTGGTTGTTTTAATATAGTCATATTTTTCAAAAGTGGGTTTTGTTTTATATTATTTAACGTTACTTGGTTATTTAAAGGTTTCAAAAACTTTACATTCACTAATCCGAACTTGGGATCATTAACATGATAATACTCTTTAAATACTTCAACGATTCCAAGTATTGCTTTCTCTTTACCTGTATGATAAAAAAACGCAAGATCGCTTGCTTTCATAATTTTCATGTAATTTTGAGCTTGATAATTGCGCACACCATCCCACTCAACTACCTGCTCCTTTTCCATTTTTTGCCATGAGTATTCACTTGGCTCTGACTTAAGTAGCCAAAATTGCATTATTTTTTTCTTCTTAAGTAAGCTGGTATATCATAGATATTGCTGCCCCACTTAGCTCCTTCGCTTACCTGTTCAGCTGATTTTGTTTCCAGTGTTTTGTCTTGTGTACTTTCACTTTGACTATATGGCCACTTAAATTTCTCTTTCTCTGAGTCTTCGCTCTGACTTATAGGTGAAGTTTCTGATTTATTATTGCGACCATCAATGCCAGTTGCAAGAACAGAAACTCTAACTCTTCCCTCCATCGCTTGATCAAAAGTAGCACCAAATATTATATTTGCATTTTCATCTACTTCTTCACGCACTCTATTGGCTGCAGCATCAACTTCAAACAGAGTCATATCTCCGCCACCAGTAATGTTAATTAATATTCCTTGCGCACCTTTCATTGATACATTATCAAGCAATGGATTAGATATTGCAGCCTCTGCAGCACTAATTGCTCTATCTTCTCCTTCTGCCTCTCCGGTGCCGATCATCGCTTTGCCCATCTCGCTCATTACTGTTTCTATATCAGCGAAGTCAAGATTGATAAGCCCTGGCATGACCATCAAGTCAGTTACTCCTCTGATGCCAATGTGCAGAACATTATCAGCAAGTTTAAATGCATCAGAAAATGTAGTTTTTTCATTTGCAATTCTAAATAAATTCTGATTTGGAATGACAATAAGTGTATCCACGTATTTTTGCAGTTCTTCAAGTCCAAGCTCTGCAATGCGCATACGGCGCACACCTTCAAAACCGAACGGTTTAGTTACAACTCCAACAGTCAATATCTTTTTTTCTTTTGGCGCTCTATCCTTAACTGCGGCTCTTGCTTCTCTGGCTGCTTTTGCAATTACCGGTGCTGCACCGGTTCCAGTACCACCGCCCATTCCTGCTGTGATGAAAAGCATATGACTATCTTTTATATGCTCCATAATCTCATCAATTGACTCTTCTGCTGCACCTTTGCCAACATCAGGCAAAGCACCAGCACCAAGCCCCTTAGTTAAATTAATGCCAAGCTGAATTTTTTTATCACATAACGACTTTTCTAGTGCTTGAGCATCGGTATTTGCGACAACAAAATTCACTCCTTGCAAATTAGATTGGATCATGTTATTCACAGCATTTCCACCAGCACCACCCACTCCCACAACGGTAATCCTTGGGTGTAATATAGGCAACTCCGGCAGACTAAGATCAATAGACATTTAAATTACTCAAATTTAGCGAATTCACTTGATAATAAGTTACCGCTTTTTTAATAATATGCAAATACTTTTCACTTCTATAGGCGTAAATAGTAAACGGGATTTACTTATTCTTAACATTTATACTAATAAGTGCCGTTAATTATAATAACTAGATTCTTAGATGACATCACTTAACCGATGCAAAAAATAGAAAACGTTTATAAAAAGGGACAGAAACCTATCCCTTTTTATTTTGTTGAAGATTATTATATTGTCTGATCTTTCCCTTTCAATGCTTCAACTGCAACATCTTTTAATTTTGAGGCAACTTGATATGTTCCATAAACAGCAGCAACTGCAGCAATTGCCATTATGGCACCCGCAACTATCTGACCAGCAACACCTGTTCCGATAAATCCAGGTAATGAAGCAGCTATTGCTTGATTTGTTCCAACAAAGTAACTGGCAGTCTTAGCAAGAAACCCAGAAGCTTCTGCTGCACTAACAAAGCCTGCTTTCATATGCATTGCTGTAAAGACAACACTTGCAACTGCAAGCGGAAATAATGCTGTTCTCCCTTTATTATGCATAGCGTACTGACCAGCTCCACCAGCAGCACCAGGAATTCCCCAGTATTTTTCAGCTTGTATATATCCTTCTGAAATAGCATGAAAAATGCCATCCTCTTTTCTATACTCATAATTTGTTAATGCCATAACTCTACTCCTTAAATAGAATGTTAAAATTTCATTAAGGAAGCATATAGTAAAAAAAATTGCCTGTCAAGTAAACTAATTTTTTAATATACCTTTATTCTGTAATTGAGCGCTTCAGCAATGTGTGCTCTTTTTACTTCTTCACTTTTTGCAAGATCTGCAATAGTTCTTGCAACTTTTAATACGCGTGTGTAGCCTCGATTGGAAATGTAATTTTCTTTCAGTACGTATTTTAGCAATTCTAACCCTGCCTGATCTGGTTCAGTAAATTTATTAAATGCTTCACCGCTTACTTCTGAATTGCAACGAATATTTAATTCACTATAGCGCTCAGTTTGAACTTTTCTTGCTGCTATCACTCTTTCTCTTATAATTTTAGTACTTTCTCCCTCCACAGAGATTTCAGGAGAGAGTATGCTAACGTTTGGCATTTCAATGCATATGTCTATTCTATCAAGCAATGGGCCTGATATTTTGTTTTTGTAATCTGTGCCACACTTTGGAGCTTTGTTGCACGATCTGCTTGCATCACCTAAATAACCGCACCTGCAAGGGTTCATTGCAGCTATCAGTTGAAAATTGGCAGGGTAGGTTATGTGAGCATTTGCCCTTGCAACGGTAACTTTTCTATCTTCAAGTGGTTGGCGCAGAGAATCAAGCACGAGTCTTGGAAATTCAGGTAGCTCATCAAGAAATAACACGCCATTGTGAGCCATGGTAATTTCTCCAGGTTTTGCATTCTTTCCTCCCCCTATCATCGCTGGCATAGAGCATGAATGATGAGGTTCACGAAAGGGACGAGTTACTTTGAATATTTCATTACCAGTTTTTGTTATGCTGGAAATAATATTAACATCAATCATCTCCTGTTCGGTTAAATCAGGCAGCAACCCTATAAAGCGTTTAGCAAGCATTGATTTTCCAGTACCAGGAGGGCCAACAAGAAGCATATTATGCCCACCTGCTGCTGCAATTTCAGCTGCTCTTTTTGCAACAACTTGGCCTTTGATATCCTTCATATCGGGAACCAATCTTTTTTCTTTGGGTGCATCACTATAATTAAAAATTACTGGCTGAATTAATTGCTCACCCTTAAAGTGTCTGATAATATCAGTTAATTTCTCTATAGCCAGAATTGAAACATTCTTCACCCATACAGCTTCTACACCATTTCCTCTCGGGCAAATTACTCCTTTATTGTCCTTTTTTGCATTAATTGCTGTTGGCAGCACACCTGAAACTGGAATAACTCTGCTATCAAGAGCCAGTTCACCCATGATTATATAAGACTGAACTTTTTCAACTGGTATCACATTCATTACAACAAGTAGTCCAATAGCAATAGCCAAGTCATAATGACTGCCTTCTTTCAGCAAATCCGCAGGGGAGAGATTAACTGTAATTCTTTTTGGAGGTAGTAGTAGATTGATTGAATTTAACGCTGCTCTGATGCGCTCTCTGGATTCTGCAACAGTTTTATCCGGCAAGCCAACAATATTGACTGCTAGTACAACATTGCATAATTCTATTATGCCTATTTTGATCAAAATTTGCAAGACTTTTTATGCGAAATACTATGTATAAGTGGTTGTGGTTGATTTCAATTTGATGAATTAACATTCTAATAATATTTTGCTTAGTCTGCCAATCTACCAGATCAAGTTTTGATTCAACACTTGAGGAAAAGTTTTTCAAGCTATCTGTAACAAGGCTCAATTCTTGTTGTAATTTCTTTTGATCAAGTACTTTTTCTTTTTCCTCCTCAATTTCTTTCAAATGCTGTTTCATTGTTGTAATTCTTGGCTCAAATTCTTCTTGGCTTATAAACCCTTTGGCATAGCTATCGATAAATTTTTTGATACTTAATCTTAACTTACTTTCTTGCTTTTCACGTGTTTGATTATGTAAAGGTTTTTTGTTCTCTGACAATCTACGTTGATATTCATTTGCAATCCTATCTGGCTCTTTTAATATACTCTTAACTTCCTCCCATACGACTGTATCGAGTACATCAGTGCGTATTGATTTATTATCGCAGATTTTATTGCCATTAAATTTGCTAGAGTTTGTACCAGAGCAACGATAGTAATAATATGTCGACTTTTTATGAACGTGGTTTGTACCACAATAAGTATATTGACAACGTTGGCATACCATTAAACCTTGTAATAAATATGTTTCTCTTCTTTGCCGTACTCTTGCTCTTTGTCTATTTTCAGCTAATTGTGTTTGCACTGAATCAAATAAATTTTCATTGATTATTTTTGGTACTGGAATATAAGTCCAATTCTCTTTATCACTATTAAAGCGACCACTTTTAAGTTTACCACAAGTTCCTTTTTTTGATTTTTTTACTTGTGGTTTTGAGCATGTCCTAGTTTTACCATAAGCTGCTTGTCCTATATAAGCAGGATTTTTTAACATGTTCCAAATAGTGCTCCTTTTCCAATACCTTTTTCCTGTTCGTGTTATTATCGGTATCTTATTCAGTTCATGTACAACTTCTCCTATACTTGCTCTTTCTTGGCCAACCCGACTAAATATTTTACGCACTATATTTGCCTCTTCTTCATCAACCTCAAATTGAGCACTTCCTTCACCTACATGTTTTGCTATGTAGCGATAACCGTAAGGCGCCCTACCCATCACACTTATACACCCAGCTTTGGCCGCATGAAGTTTACCTCTACGGTTTCGTTCCATAATCTTTGCACGTTCATACTCTGCTATTGCTCCCTGAATCTGTAGAAATAAATGGGAATCAGGATTATCATCAAACTTATGATTCAAAAATACTATTTCAGATCCAGCCTTTTTAAACTCTTCGAGTAAGATCATTTGATATGAAAATTTACGTGATAGCCGATCAGGTGAATGAATATATATCTTATCAATCTTACCTTCTGCTACTCTATCACGTAAACTCTCTAAGCCAGGACGTTCTAAATTTGATCCACTATAACCATTATCGACAAACCTGTGCTCATCTAATAACTCATGTCCATCACTACTAATGCGACGCTCCAGTTCTACAATCTGACTCTCTATTGTATTCTCCTGTGCCTGTTGTCTTGATGAAACTCTTGCATACAAGCTTACCGTTACCATTTTCTTCTACCTCCTTTATTTTATATTTCAATAATTGTTCATAAGCATTTGCCAAATATGTACTCGCCAATCTGTGAGGTTCATAACGGCAATTAATAGTTAATTCCCCTTTTTGCATGTTTTTCTTCCTGTGAGTTTTTTTATAAGGTTAGGAGACTCCTATTAAACTAAATCAACGCACACCTTATTTAAGAAAGCTGTCTAGTTCACACAAATTCTCCCTAATAAATATACAAGATTTGAAAAAATTATGTCCAAAAAATCTTTGCTTAAATTATCATATTATATATGATATAGCTTATTTAAAGTATCATGAATGTTTATCCAAGTAATGAATTCTGGGAGAGTGATTTAGAAGTTCCTGTTAACCTCTTACTAGAACGTTTTCAGGATTCTAATGTACGTCAATCTTGGTTAGATTCCCTTTCTGGTAAACAACTTAGCATCATTTTTCAGCATTGCTTTAAAAATCATTTAAATGGGCAACTTTTTCAGGACGGAAATTATGACGATAGATCCACTCAACAAAAACGTAAGATACTTACCAGTTACTCTGACTCTCTTTTTGACTATTATCTCATTAGCTACTTTGATCGTACAAAACTTGAGGCTACAGTTAGTGAAGTAGCAAGATTTGCTCTGACTGAGAAGTTAATGAGATCGTACCTGGTAAAAAACAATACCAAGTATGATAAAAGATCCTTATTGTTTTTACTATTTCACATAAATTGTGAACTTCTAAAATCTGTCTATCACTTTGATAAAGTACAAAAGAGAGGTTTCGTATCATTTGCTCTACAGAAATCACCAAGACAAATAAACACTTCATTCAAGGAATTTATGTCACAAGAAGCTGTAGAGCAGATACTGAAGTTTGAAAACCAATTGCAGGGTTTTTTCCATCATCAAGATCGGATATATATGTTTGTACGTCGAGGAAGTGACATGGATTTACTGCTTAATTCAAACAAAGTTGTTCATGGCCATAAACCTGAGTGGATGATTTTAGATTTTTCGATTGATGGTACAAAGGTTAATCTCTGTGCTAAAAATACCAATAAAGCTGTGGAAATAGCAAATAGTATTGTAAGTGGTTATTTTAACTGCGAATGTACTTTTGTAAATATACAAGATAAGAACTTTCCATTACAAGTGTACAAATTTCTTCAAGCATGTATAGATGGTTCTGACCCTGACATTTGTATATTTGAGTTAAATTTTAAGTCAGATTATTTTAAAAATAGTAATACATATCTTACTTTGAGTGTAAAGCCATATGATCCTATTGCACCAGAGTTACATATTTTAAAGCCAGCTATTGGCAACATACTACAATCTATTCAATCAGCTAAAGTAATGTTCCAAAACAAAAAGGTAACATTTTCTTTCAAAATAAGTGGGGAAGTTTATTATTCAGAGCATCCACTCAATAAAAAAGAAAGAGAGGACCTGAAGAAACATATGGAACAATCTTATGGTCTTAAAATCCTTTCACGAGCAAATTGCTGATCTTTTAAGTTTGAATAATTCCTGGATCAATCCAAGTCAAAATCATATTAAAGCAGCAAGATACTTATTTGATCTTGGATTGATAAAAATGCAAGAAAGGTGCTATATTGTTTGTTCTCGTGAAGAAGATCATCTTGATTGGCCGAATGTAATTGATCCAAGTTGTAGCAATGAGATTTTTATTGATCCAGACTTTGATGAAGCATGTGATGACGCTATTTGTGAAAACTGCTCTCGTCATATTTTGCCTAATACTTATAAAAAACAGAGATTTCATCTCTTATCCATATACTTAAATACAGAGAGAATCATAGACTGGTTTGAAATAAAGTTGAATGATTCAAGACTTATGTGGGAAAAAGTAGAAAAAGGAGTTTATTATATTTGTAATCAAGGTCGCATTGTAAATCTAATAATCCTTGATTTTTGTACTGATGCGATATTTTTAACAATAGATAAACTTAGAGTCCATCCGACAGTTCTAATCACTCTAAAAAAAGATATACCGAATCTATTATTGAGTTTATATGTAGTGCCAATGGTGAAACTGTTTTGTCAGCTTAAAACTTTAACTGAGATATTTCAAGAAGCAGCTAAAAGAGGAGTACCAGAGGTAGTAGAAAATACTTCTTTGCAAGTTTTACCAGCTTCATATATTTCGCTTAAACGTATTGAACCAATTATACCAACAAAGCTTTTGGAGTTACAAGTAGTTAAAGGTATGGTATATGTTAATAGTATTGAAGTTATAAATAAAAAAGCTGCATCATGTCTTAATATTTTTCGAATATTATTTAGGCAATTTTTACATGACTGCGAGAAAGAGTTACCACCTGAAAAACATACGCTTCTCAATATTAATCAGTTAGAAAAGCTCTTGGGACTTAATTTAGAAGCAGATTTAGAACAACAAATCAGAAAACCATTAAATAAAATGCAAAGAACAATCAAATCTATACTTGCTGAGAAATTAGGATTAAGTATTGAACGTGATGATGTAATACAAACACTTGGTTGGCAAAGATCATCACATGGTTATCGTATTAACCCTTTTACTTTGACTATAAAAAAATAGAATCAACTATGTTTTTTAAAAATTTTCAGCTCCATGAGTAAATTTTCCAACTCCACGTGCAAATGGTCCTGTTTTTACATCAAGCCATTTATCTTCTTTTGAACCATTAGCCATTCCTTTAACTATTTGCTTTGCTTGTAAAAGCTCCTGAACTATACGCTCTAGTCTATCCCTTCCCATACTATGAAAAACTTCAGGCAATCTATGTCGTTGTTTATGTATTCCTGCACTTCCTGTATGAGTAAATGGATGTCCTGAACTAGCAGCTCGCGCAATTGAATCAGTAAGATATATTTTAAGATCTTTATCGCTAATATTTTGAGCTTTTAATTGTTCAGTAATGTCTTCCAATAGCCCTGTTTCTTCATTTCTTAGGTAAGTGCGTATGGTACGATCAGCCAGGCCATTTGCCTTAACAACAGCTCCATAAAATAGTGCATTTTGTCTTGGGATTTTTCCAATTGACCTAAAAATCATTGGTTTAGTCATATCTTCAACAGGCCAAAAAGCAAAAGAACACCTGACTCCATTTACGAGAGCAGAAGTACCTCGAATAGCATCTCGTGCTTGCTCTACTGTTGATATAGGCTTTTCTCCCTTCAGCTTTCTCATATGATGTGCAGTAATTATTGAAGCCCCAGTGCTACATGCTAAATCAGATAATAAACACATGAGATAATCCCCTACTGCTGGATCAGCATTTAAATCTGCATGAATGAAAGAAGCAAGGGGATCAAATATAATGAGCTTTAAGTCCTTTATTCTCCTCAGCTGCTTCATTACCGACTCAAATTCTGGAGATATTTCTACAACTTTACCGCGAACATTCTTAAGTATGGCAAAAGATCCTCCTATATTTGGCAGTGGTACAATAAATAGCCTATCTTTATATTTTAATCTTTCACATTTGGGATCAAGTCGTTCTAAGCGACGATGTATTTCATTTGTATCATCTTCTGCAGAAAATACCACAACAGATCCGTGTTCAGTAACAAGTTGGCCAAATCCGCATACCTGATCTATGCTAGCTGCAACCTTGAGGGCTAGGTCAAGAAGAAGCATACCTTTACCAGTATCACCCATTGCAGCTAAAATAGATGTGACACCCAAAGGAAATAATCCTTCAACTAAGAATCTTTGCTTTGGTACTGGACCTACAAAACGCTCCACACTCCAGCTAAAAATATCAAGCGGTGATTTAATAATTATTTTTCTTGAGTTTTTTTCGATGAAGTCAAAAATATCTATATTCTCTTGTACAGCATCAGCAGCATCCCAACTCCTTAGTTTATCTGGTGGAATCCTAAGCGTAGCAAGTGATGCAACACCAAGTTCTAAAAGTTTCTTTTCAGCGTTTTTAGCATATTTATTACCTGCTTCATCATTGTCTGGCCAAATGATAATATGTTTACCTTTTAGCGGAGTCCAATCTGTTTTATCAATAGGTGCATTTGCTCCAAACATTGCTGTTGTTGCAGTTATTCCTTTCTCTATAAGTACTTCTGCGCATTTTTCTCCTTCAACCAGAACAACCTTATCTGATTTTAAGATACCTGGAATGTTGTAGAGCGGCCTTATCTCTGGCTCTTTGAATCTCTGCTTTTTAGCATCAAATGGTTTAAACTGTTTTTTCTCTAAAGGAGGATCATAACGGTAGACTATTACAATCAATTGGTTATTTTCATCGTAGTAGTTCCAACTACAAGTCAGATATTGTTCTAGATCTCTAATATTATTTTTTTCTTTGATGCCAAGCCATTCACTTATTGAGAGCATTACTTCAGGAAATTCTGTTTTCGCATTCTTCCCGTGTACCGTTGCCCAAAGATCAATAATGTCACCACCTTCTCCCGTTGCAAAATCTTTCCATAATCCGGCTCTTTCGCCTGTTAACTCTATTACAGTACTTTTGCCCTTGTTACCCTGTACATCACCTACATAAAACTTATCACCACGAAATGTCCCTCCTGGTAGTAGGTAAAAAAGACAAGATCTGATGTTTTGCAAAAGCTGAGTTTTTAGCTCTAGCATAGTGTCGGTTTTTGTGGATAAATTAAGCCGTAGCTATAACTTTAGAGTTCTGCCAACGCCCATTTACTCTGCTAATGAATTTTGCTGGTATTGATTTACCGTTTCTTAGCTCATATACTACTTGCAAGACATTTGCACGTTTATTTGGTTGAAACATTACCATACCAGATGTATAAAAACTTCTTAAAGCATTAGCACCAATTAAAGCTTGAAAAGGACTTTTTGCGAGTGTAGCTGTGGATACTTTTCTGGTATGACGTGTAATAATTATTCCAGCCATAGGATTAATTATAGAACGTAGTTTTTCTATTCTACTTTGCAGGCCAGAAAATATATTTTCATAGTCAATCGAATCCAAGACGATAAGATCTATCGTTTTAAATTTTTCCCCTATGATCTCTTTTATTCTCTCTATACCTTCATCATTTAAAGTTAATCTCATCTTTGTAGTAATGATCAAGTTTTCTTCTGCTAGATTTGGTAGCCTTTGATTAGTTATGATTTGTTGTATGCGTTCCCTGATATAATTGTACTCCATCTCATTTTGCAGATAGACTATTTTTAGTGGCCTTGCTGACTTCATCTTAAGAAACGACACTCCTGCTGCAAGATGTGCAAGCAAAGAGAGAAGAAAATAACTTTTGCCAACCTTTGGCGTACCACCAATGACTAAAAGACCACCTGGAGTGAGAATTCGTGGAGCTATTATGTCTTCTGGTATTGGTGATTGATCACTTAAGTACTGCTTTACAGAAAATATTTTTTCTTCTCTTTTCCCCCCTTTTTTTTCTCCACTCTTTGATTTTTTATTGAGCCACTTTCTAGCAGAATATATATCACCCTTAATTAAAATCCAAAGATCAATAATATCACCACCAGTTCCTTCAGTAAAATTACGCCAATCACCAGCTTCCTTACCTACTATTTTAACTGTAATTGTATTTCCATTTAAGTCTCCAATATAAGTTTTTTCTCGGTAAAACTCACCATTTGGAAGTAGGTAAGAAACACACTCCTTGATATTATCAATCAATAACATCTTTAACTCTTTTTGCTTTTTAGACATAAAATTCCCATACATATTTTTCATACGTGTAAAGTTGAGATTAGCTAGCTCACAAACAGTTTCAAAAGATTTTGAATTCAGCCAATTAATTGCTTCTTCTCTTAGCTTTGGGTTTTTTCCTACTGCGTCCTGAATACCTCTAGTAACGACAGCAGACCAAAGCTTTTCCTCGTCGTACTTCAAAATGGTACTCTGTCAATTTCATAATTTTTGCGGTATTCTGGAGTAACTACCGAAGCAATTTTGTTCTTCTCTCCATATTCATCAGTTATAACACCTACCTTTACTGTAAACTCTAAGCCATTTAATTCTGCAATTGAATTTAGCTTACGAGCAAGGATTGCACTTTCTGAGTTATCATGTGGATGAATGTCACGTGCTGATTCCAAGATACTGCGAAGCATAGAGCGACCCATTTCTCCCCAAGTATCTTCTGCTTTACTACTTTTAATACCAATTATTTGGTAAATCTTATGCTTTTCATATAGACCTTCAATAACGGTAAATTCTGTATTTAAATAAATGCTACCGGTAGTGGGGCTTTTAGTAAACCAATGCTCATAACCTCCAGGCTTGATTGTCATTTTTACCTTTACTATTGTACCTTTAGGTATTAGTCTACTTTGCGGTTTTACAGTGTTAAAATCAGTTAATAGGTTTTGTAACATATATCACTCTCCATGTTTAAATTTTAAAACTTGCTTTTAATCTTTGTAAGCAGCTTACCTAAGTGTGGTTCTTCAAGCATACTCAGGCGTCCACTACGATCCTTAGCTGGGTATCCCCAAGGATTTAGAGTATGGCAAACAAAAGAGCGTTTCTCCGTTCCATCATCTCTCTTGATTCCAACCATACTGATTACTTCATCAACTATTCCAGGAATTTCACTAGCAGTTTTAGCCCCTTCGCATTGAGGTAGCCAAATTGGACGATTGAAATCATCGAGATATTGACCTAAAGTGCCAACTATGATGATGTCTTTGTCTCTGATGTGTTGAAATTGATTGAGCCAAGCCATCATTTCCTGAGCAAGTAATCCATAGGCAGCTCTCATATCCTGCTTTCCTGATCTCTCAGAAAAAGCTTCAGGTTGCATTTTTGCCCATAATAGACATAAACGTGAAGCAACGGTTATACTATCTACAAAGATGCATCGGTATTTAGAAAACTCAGAAAAAAGATCTTTGTACTTACGAGATACATGTTCATGGTGTCTTTGGCTATATGCTTGATCAGACTTCAGCGCAGGATTAGGCCCCCCTATAAGACAAGCAATATCTCTAGCTTCATTCCAAGTGCGAAGACTAATTGAATCTCCTTGCCAATCTTGAACAGCAAGAAGCCCTGCTTCAAAATCAAGGCAAAGTGTTGGTTCATCTACGGTCTTTAGGAGACTTGTTTTACCAATACCATAAGGACCAAAGATGACCATTTTTACAGTTGATATTGTTTGCAATCTTTCATTATTATTCAAAATTTTAAGAACCATTATTTATCCATGCTACGATGTATATATATACAAGAAAGGCAAAAATTTTGTTCAATTTTTCTTTTTGCCTTCGTAGTAAATAGGAGAAAGTTTGGCACGTATCTTCTTGATAATATTGTTTAAAGTGGTTCTTGAAACGTTGTTCATTTTGGCAACTTCATGTAAGTTAAAAAATTTAAGTTGCTCACATATATTTTGCCATTCCTTTGGTAAAACCGAGATCATATAGTCTACATCAATGCGTTTTGTTATTTCACCCTCAAATAGCTCTGTTACATCAATACTAATGTAATTGTTGATATCACGTTTTGCACATCGCTGTTTCTTTAGCAAGTTAATAGCTTTATTTTCAGTTAATCTTGCTACAAAGGTATTAAAGCTACTTTTGTCTTCATCATACTGGTCAAGATATGGCCAAATTTCACAGAAGAGTTCTTGCTCAAGATCTTCGTGAGCTTCATTAATAAAGCACTTAGCAAGTTTTAGTCTATAAGCTTGATATTTTACATTTTTAATAACTATATGGTAGTTTTGTAATTTCATAACTTTCCTTAAAAACAAATTGATGCTTTTAAGGATGAGAGTTATTAATGCTATTATGTAGGACAGGAGCAAAAATAAATAATACTGATGCGATTTTTAATCTATTGATATTCTGTTATTTTTTTTTGAGAATAATACTGATGCAATTTAAAATAATACAGTTTAGGTTTTTGGAATCTATTTTAAATGGATTTCAATATTTTTAAGAATGGGTAGCTCAGGCTTCCTAAAGTTATATTAAAAATATATAAGAATTTCATATTTTGAAATTCAATATCACCTAAAGAGCTAAAAATGTGGATTTCGCTATTAAAAGAATAGCTTAAATTTTTAAGAGGAAAATAGTTGAAAAGTATGCTCTCTATAACCTTAAGTTCCGTTCCTAATTACTGGCTTCCTAAATCAGGAATTAGGAATCAGGAATCTAGAATTAGCCTGTATGGCGGGTTTTCACCATGCGTTCCTAAAACCGTTCCTAGGAACGGCATATCTGAAGTCCGCCAATATGGAGGATTCTAGCTTCCTGAAACCCTTATATATAATATATATATATAATACATATATAAAAATATACACATATATAAAAACATATAAAATATAAGAGTAGAATAATAAAAACCTCTAAAAGTAGAGAAACCCGTTTGAAAGGTCTTCAAATTCAAGAATTATAAAAAAAAATTCCTAAAAATTTGAAGATTTTTTGGACGAAAATTTTTCAAATCTTGTATATATATGTACACAACAATTGAAAGGCTTGGTAAACAAACTGGCTGTAAAAGAGTTTTTATGTTAGTTGTTAAATTTCGAAAATTAAAGATTTTTTGGACGTAATTTTTTCAAATCTTGTATATATATGTACTCGGCAATTGAAAGGAAATGCTCACCCTAGATCTTGGCAAACAAACCGGCTGGACTATTTTAAATGATGGAATAGTGCAAAGTGGAAGTAAGAGTTTTCATGTTAGCAGGTTTAGTGGTGGTGGAATGCAGTTTTTAAATTTTCGTAATTGGCTTAATTCACTTAAGTATAAATTTCCAGGCATTGAAGTTGTATACTTTGAAGAAGTGAGAAGACACTTGGGAACTGATGCTGCACATATCTATGGAGGGTTTTTAGCACACCTTTCTGCTTGGTGTGAAGAAAGTAATATTCCCTATCAAGGTGTTTCGGTTAAGACTATTAAACGTTTTATAACTGGCAAGGGCAATGCAAGTAAAGCTGATGTAATTGAAGCAGTGCAGGAAAAGGGTTTTTGTCCAACAGATGATAATGAAGCAGATTCTTTAGCATTAATGTTCTATGTTATGAATTTTAGTAAAGATTTCAATACGTTGAAGATATCATAAAAAGTGGGTCCTTTTGGCCAGGCTGGCGGGTTTGGTGGTCCCGACCTCGGGCCTTCTTTAGCGTTAGACATATTTCAAATGTTAACTACTTACGAAATTATAGCTGAGCAGTGCTAAAATAAGGAGAAAAAAAAGGTGAGAATTACGCAAGCAGAATGGGCAAGGGAAAAAGGGTTTTCGAGGCAATATGTCTGTTCTTTAGTAAAAAAAGGAATAGTTGAGCTGGAAGATGGACTTATTGACCGAGAACAAGCAAATGAAGCGGTAGCAGCAATAAGAGATCCAAGTCAACCACTGAGAAGAAAAGAGCGCGGAGAAATACTTTCAACGATATTGCTAAAAACGCGAATAAAAAATGAAACCGAACGTGGTAAACTTTTGGAAGCTAAAGTGAAAGCTGAAATAGGCAAATTTGTGTCAATTGAAGAGGTAAAAACTGAAGCATTTAACGTAGCAAGAGTTGTCCGTAATAATTTGCTTAATATTCCAAATAGAGTTTCAGCATTGCTTGCATCACTGAGTGACACTGAAAAGATTCATATGGTGCTAACTGAAGAGATTACAAACTCATTACAAGAATTATCTAATACTAAATTTCAAATATAAGAAAGATTTTGAATATAAAATGGCTAATAACTTAAGTTTGGAGTTAATAAAGTGTCTCATTAATCAACCTGGATTAGATGTTAATGTCAGAGGATTAAATGGAAAGACACCACTACATTGTGCTATAGAATTTGATGAATTAAGTATGGTGGATTTGTTACTCACGAAGAAGAACATTAATCCTTTTGTGGAAGATAATGAAGGTAAAACATCTCTTGATTACGCCAAAGAAGAGAAAAAAGCAGAAATATTGAAAGCGTTAATTAGTAACAAATACGGGTCAGAACAAGATAGTTTACTTCATTTAGCTGCAATGATAGGTGAAGTTAATGCAGTCAGATATTTGATAGGAAAAGGTATTGACGTTAATGTACGAAATGCTCTGCATCATACGCCATTACATCTAGCAGCAGGAATAGGACATGCAGAAGTTGTAAAGATTTTGATAAGAGAAGGAAAAGCTGAAATAGATGTCTTTGATGCGCGAAATCAGACACCAATGCACTATGCAGTTAATAATAAAAAGTTAGAGATAGTAAAGTTACTGCTAAAGCTTGGAGCAGATGTAAATAGTGCACGTATGGGACAAAACTCAATGAAATTGTCGCCTGTTCATATAGCTGTAAGTAATACTAATTACGATGAAAGAGATTTGTGTTTGGATATCCTCAAATGCTTAATAAGGGAGCCTAATGCTCAAGTCAATTTGCAAGACTACGAAAATAAAACACCACTACACTATGCTGAAAGACTTAAAACAATAGAAGTTTTACTAACGCGAGAAGATATAGACCCTCTGGTAAAAGACGATAGCGGCAAGACACCATTTGATTACGCTAAACCTGAGATAAAGAAGGCTTTGATGAGTAATAAATACGGTTCTGAAAAGAATAGTCTACTCCATTTAGCTGCACAAAGAGGAGAAATTGAGATTGTAGAGTCTATCTTAAAAGAAGAAATTGATATTGATATTTCAAATAATAAAGGTCTATCACCGATTTACCTTGCTGCAGAAAAAAGGCATTTACATGTAGTAAAGTTATTGCTGACAAAAGGAGCAAATTATACACCTGTTCTGCACTTAGCAATCAAGTCAAATAATTTAGAGTTGCTAAAAACTTTATTTAAAGAAAAGAGCATCAAATTACCAGACGAGATAGGCAAGTCTGTACCAGTTTATTATAGGTGTATAGAACATAGAGATGCAAAAGTAAGAAAATACAACAATGTGATCTGTGTTTTTACCTCAGTAAGTGCAGTAGCAATAGCGGTATGTATAGGGTTAACAGCAACAACAATAAGCAGTGCAATCATTTTTGCAACAATAACAGGGATATTTGCGCTTATTATAGCAATAATGATAAGTGAGATGAGCAAAAGATATATAGAAAACGAATTTCAGAAAAAGATGTTTATGGAATTGGAGGAGTGTGGAGGAATAAACTCTACTGTTAACAATATTGAGATAGAACCAATTATGAGTAGATGCAGACAATGATATACGCTAGAGCTTTTTCTGAAGGTTTAAGACCAGATCCAGAGCTTAAAGTATCAGAGTGGGCGAATGAGTATCGAGTTTTAGCGCCAACTGCAGCATCAGAGCCAGGTAAATGGAGAACAGAAAGAACTCCTTATTTAAAAGAAATAATGGATTCACTATCTCCATCTTCGTCAGCGGAGAAAGTAGTATTCATGAAAGGAGCGCAGATTGGGGGAACAGAAGCTGGCAACAATTGGATTGGCTATATCATCGATCAAACACCAGGACCAATGCTAGTAGTACAGCCAACAGTCGAAATGGGAAAACGTTGGTCGAAGGGAAGATTTGCACCGTTGATAGAGAGTACACCATGTTTAAAGAGTAAAGTAAAAGACCCAAGATCAAGAGACTCAGGCAATACTGTACAAAGTAAGGAGTTTCCAGGTGGAATAGTAGTAATAACTGGAGCGAATAGCAGTGTAGGACTTAGATCCATGCCAGTAAAATATCTCTTTCTTGATGAAATAGATGCCTATCCAGGAGATTCAGGAGGAGAAGGAGATCCAGTTTTACTCAGCATAGCTCGAACCAATACATTTGCACGTCGAAAGATTTTTCTGGTATCAACACCAACGATTCATGGAATAAGCAGAATTGAGAAAGAATTTGAAGCAACAGATAAGAGATACTTTTTTGTACCATGTCCGTATTGTAATTACTATCAAGTTCTAAAATGGTCACAAATAAAATGGGAAAATAATGATTCGAGAACAGCACATTATATTTGCATAGAATGTAGCGGAAAGATAGAAAATCATCAAAAGACAGAGATGCTTGAGCGTGGAGAATGGAGAGCTACAGAGGCAAAAGAAGGTGAGAAAAAAGGATTTCATCTTTCAAGTCTTTATAGTCCAGTTGGCTGGTATAGTTGGCAACAAGCAGTAGAGGACTTTCTCCATGCAAAGGAAAGTGAACAATTACTGAAAGTTTGGATAAATACCACGCTTGGAGAAACCTGGGTAGATAAAGGAGAAGTACCGGACTGGAAGCAATTATTTAACAGGAGAGAATTTTTTCAGATTGGCACAGTACCAAAAGGCGAAGTAGTTCTCACAGCAGGAGTAGATGTTCAAAAAGATCGCTTGGAAGTAGAAGTTGTAGCCTGGGGAAAAGGCAGAGAAAATTGGTCAATAGACTACCGAGTATTTGAAGGAGATACAGGAAGTGGAGAAGTATGGAAAAAGCTTTCAGAGCTGTTAAATCATCATTTTATCGGTGAAAATGGGCTTGAATATATGATAAGTATGATGGCAGTAGATGCTGGATATGCAACGCAAGAAGTATACAATTGGATAAGAGGTCATCAAGGCTGTGGAAGAGTAATGGCAGTCAAAGGTGTAAATAAAGCTCTAGTACCACTTAGCAGTCCAAGCAGAGTAGATATAACAGTTGGTGGGCAAAAGCTGAAAAGAGGAATAAAGCTCTGGCCAGTAGGAGTATCAATATTAAAGTCAGAACTTTTTCAATTACTTAATGTTTTAAAAGAAGAAGAGAAAGTGCCAGCAGGGTATTGTCATTTTCCCGAGTATGCACCTGAGTATTTTAAGCAGCTAACGGCAGAGCAGTTAGTCAGCAAGGTAGTAAAGGGATACACCAAACAGGAGTGGCAAAAGGTAAGAGAAAGAAATGAAGTGCTAGATTGCCGAATTTATGCGAGAGCTGCATCTATTGCGCTTGGAATTGATAGGTGGCAAGAAAATAAATGGAATAGTTTAAGTGAAAAACCAGAAAGTAAAAAATCAAAGAAAATAGTGAAAAGTAAGTGGATCAGCAAGTAGTAAATGTATAACGAAGAGTATTTAGTTCAAATTGAAGAAGCGATAAAGAAGCTGCAAAACGGAGAGCGAGTGGTATCAATTGCATATGGTGACCATGTGGTGAGATATGCAGAAGTAGATATAAATGATTTACTAAGCTTAAGACAACGTATTAAGGCTGAACTAAAGATTGTTGGAATGAAGCCGAAGAGGAAAATTATTTTTGCTACTAACAAGGGAGTTTTGTAATGTTACTAAAATCATTCAAACAACTATTTAGCAAGCCAAAAATCAAAAGCTCAGCCTGGGATGCATCTGGCTCAGGAAGAAGGGTAATGTATTGGCAAGGAGAAACGGGAAGCATAAATAATTTACTCTCTCAAAGCCTTGAGCACTTGCGTAGCCGCTCTCGTGATATGGTAAGAAAAAATCCATATGCAGCAAATATCATTGATACAATAGTAAGTAACTCGATTGGAACAGGAATAAAACCGCAATCAAAAGCTAAAGATCCAGAGTTTCGGAAAAGAGTGCAAGAGTTATGGCTGAGATGGACAGATGAAGCAGACAGTAGTGGAGTAAATGATTTTTATGGACTGCAAGCACTGGTTTGTAGGAGCATGATAGAAGGCGGGGAATGTTTCATACGGTTAAGAACAAGAAAACCTGGAGATGGTCTGTGTGTACCGTTGCAATTACAAGTGCTTGAATCTGAACACTTAGATAATAAAACAAATCAAACTTTAGCAAATGGTAATGTAATAAGAAACGGGATTGAGTTCAATAGACTTGGGCAAAGGGAAGCATACTACCTATTTAAAGAACACCCTGGTGAAAGTACGTTTGGAGAATCAGTAAGAGTACCAGCAAACGATGTTTTACATATCTATAGACCACTAAGACCTGGGCAAATTAGGGGAGAGCCATGGCTTTCTAATATACTGCTAAAGCTCTATGAGCTTGATCAATACGATGATGCAGAGCTAGTGAGAAAAAAGACAGCGGCGATGTTTGCAGGATTTATTACGAGACTCGATCCAGAAGCAAATATTTTAGGAGAAGGTGAAAGTAATGAGCAAGGAGTAGCACTATCTGGTTTAGAGCCTGGAACAATGCAGCTTTTAGACCCAGGAGAAGATATAAAATTTTCAGAACCATCGGATGTTGGAGGAAGTTATGAAGCATTCATGAGACAGCAGCTGAGAGCAATAGCAATAGGTACAGGAATAACATATGAGCAACTAACTGGGGATCTAAGTGGCGTTAATTATTCATCAATCAGAGCAGGATTAATAGAGTTTCGTAGGAGATGTACAATGTTACAGCATAACATAATGGTATTTCAGTTTTGCCGTCCTGTATGGGATAGATGGTTAGAGTTAGCACTACTTTCTGGAGAACTAGACATAGGTGAAGAATGGACAAAGGGAAAAGAAGGAGCAAAAAAAGAAGTAAAATGGATACCACAGGGATTTGATTGGGTCGATCCGCTAAAAGATCAGCAAGCACAGCAAATGGCAGTAAGAAATGGATTTAAGAGTCGATCAGAAGTAGTATCAGAAATGGGTTACGATGTAGAAGAAATTGAGCAGGAAATTGCTGAAGATCAAAGACGTGCAAGTGAACTGGGCTTAAGTTTTGATTCTGACGTTACGGCCAATCAAGAGGTGATATGAAACAACAATGGCTAAACAGATGTGTAATGGTAGAACCAAGGAGTTTTGAATTACTGTCACTACAAACAGGAAAGCAGCCTATCTTTAAAAATATAAAACATGCAGTAAGAAATAGTGAAAGAGGAATAATACCGATACATGGAATCTTGACAAAAAAGTCAGAAACTTTTGATGATATTTTTGGAATGACTTCCTATAATCAAATAGAAGCACAAATTACACAAGCAATAGAAGATAGTGATATAGAAACAATCCTGTTGGATATAGACAGTCCTGGAGGAGAGGTCAATGGAGTGTTTGACCTTGCTGATTTTATTTACAGTGCAAGGGGAAAAAAGAGGATAATAGCGATAGCAAATGATGATGCATATTCTGCAGCGTACGCTATAGCTTCTAGCGCTGAAAAGGTATTTGTGAGTAGAACTTCAGGAGTAGGAAGCATAGGAGTAATAGCAAGTCATATAGATCAAAGTGGGTTTGATGAAAAACAGGGAATAAAATATACGACAGTATTTGCAGGAAGTAGAAAAAATGATTTAAATCCACATGAGCCAATAACTTCTGAGAGTTTAGAAAACCTAAAAAGCGAAGTGAATCGTTTATATGGAATGCTGGTTGAGCTAATAGCACGCAATAGAAACCTTTCTGTAGAGGCAATCAAATCAACAGAAGCAGGGCTATATTTTGGCGAGAAAGCAGTAGAAATAGGTCTTGCAGATGGAATTACAATTCTTTCAGAGTTTAAATATATTAATAAAAACAGGAGTATTACTATGAACGAACAAACTATAACTGACCTAAAAGAAGAAACTAATAATTTAACTAAGTATCGTACTGAAGTTCTTGAATTAATACGTTTATGTAATATATCAAAGATGCCAGAGAAAATAGGAGAATTTATTGAGCAGAGTGTAAGTGTTGAGCAAGCAAGGGAAGTTTTAATGGAATTACTTGCAGAAAGAACAAAGAAGACAGAGATAATAAGTACAATACCACAGAATTCAGGAGAAGAGTTGATGATGCAGGTAGCGAAAAGTCGTAGGCATTTAAAATATATAACAAAAGGAGAAAAGCAAAATGAGTAGTATAACAGAACAAAATAACCTTGGTGATCTTCTAAAATATGAAGCATCAAATTTATATTCACGAGATCAAATAACTGTTGCCAAAGGACAGAATCTCAAGCTTGGTGCAGTAGTTGCTAAAAAGACTGAAGATGGTTTTATTAGGGTCTTAAATCTAACAGCAACCGATGGCACACAAACGGCAATAGGAGTAATTTCAAGTGATGTAAACGCAAAGGAAAATGCTAAAGGAGTAATTATTGCTCGCGGTGCAATGCTAGCAGATCATGCAGTTGTATGGCCAGCAAATATCACTGAAGAGCAGAAAAATGCAGCAATAAAGCAACTTGAAACACGAGGGATCATTATCCGTAAAGCAGTCTAAAGCTATATTAAACAATAAAAAACACAAAGGGGGAAAAGAAAAAATGCAAAATCCATTTACAAATACAGCATTTAGTATGACGGCACTAACTAATGCGATGAATATATTGCCGATAAATTATGGACGGGTTGAAAATTTAAATTTATTTCCAAGTAGGTCAGTAAGATTTAGACATATTACCATAGAAGAGCAAAATGGAGTATTAAGTTTACTACCAACGCAAGTACCCGGAGCACCAGCAACAGTAGGAAAAAGAGGAAAAAGAAAGGTAAGAACATTTACGATTCCACATATTCCGCATGATGATGTAGTGTTACCAGAAGAAGTACAGGGAATAAGAGCATTTGGATCAGAAAGTGAACTTAAAGCGCTGGCAGATGTAATAACTGACCATTTGCAGCTAATGAGAAATAAACATGCAATAACGTTGGAGCATTTGCGTATGGGAGCGCTGAAAGGAATAATTCTGGACGCAGATGGCAGTGAATTGTTAAATCTGTACAACGAATTTGAAATAACACCAAAAGTAGTAAATTTTGCACTGGGAGCAGCGATAACTGATGTAAAACGTAAGTGTCTGGAAGTATTGAGGCACATAGAAGATAATCTAAGTGGTGAATATATGACAGGAATTCATGCTTTAGTAAGCCCTGAGTTTTTTGATGCACTTACTTCTCATGCTAAAGTGAAAGAAGCATATGAGAGATGGCAAGAAGGAGCAGCGCTAAGAAATGATATGAGGTCAGGATTTACGTTCTGTGGAATAACGTTTGAGGAATATAGAGGACAAGCAACTGATCCTGAAGGAACCGTGAGAAGATTTATAGAAAGGGATACGGGGCACTGTTTTCCAGTAGGAACAGCAAGCACATTTACAACATATTTTGCACCAGCAGATTTTAATGAAACAGTGAATACTCTTGGACAGCCACTCTATGCAAAACAAGAGCCAAGAAGATTTGATAGAGGGACTGATTTGCATACGCAGTCAAACCCTCTGCCAATGTGCCACCGTCCAGCAATACTAGTCAAGATCGTTGCAACATAGGTAGAGCAAATATAAAGCGGTGTGAGGCAGAAGAATGCTTTACCTCTTCTTAGCATATAAATGTTAGTATATAGCGGAGAAATGTGCAAGAGAATATTAAGAGATTATTTAAAGATTGTTTTGCTCATTTAGGAAAAGTAGCTTTGTATGAATCAAAGGATAAGTCATATATGGTACAAGTACTAAAGCAACAGCCAGATAAATTATACGAGATTGGTGAAGGACAATTTGTGGGAGAGATGCTTTTTCTTGAGGTAAGCGTTTTTGATGTACTCAGGCCAATGGTGGGAGATATTTTTGTTATTGATGGTTGTAAATATAAAGTATATTCTCCGCCACTGCGAGGTAATTCAGGAATAGTTTGGAATATAAACTGTACAGTACTTGGAGAGAAAGATGTTTAAAATTGAAGTTAATGAAAACATTGAGAGAATTACTCACGACATTGATGCTAACAAAGCTAAAGTAGAGTTGGCAGCGGTAAGAGCGCTAAACAAAACGGCACTATGGTTAAAATCTCAGGCTGTCCGAGAAATCAGTGAAGAAAAGCAAATTAGGCTGAAAGTAATTAGAAAAAGACTAAGAATCATCAAGTCAAGAAAAAGCACTTTGAAAGTTTTAATTAGAGCATATCTGTATGATATAAATATAAAACAAGCAAAAATAAGAACAGCATTTAATGATGAATTTATGGCAACAATGCCAAGAGGCTATCGTGGTATTTTTAAACGTGTAGGAAGAACAGCACTACCGATACAGGAGGTTAAACTACCACTTGAACCTGAGGCTTCAAGGATAATAGAAAATCTTGTTAATTATGAAGTTGAAAGGATATTTGAAAAATATTTTACACATGAGTTATTTTATGACGGCATTTTGGACTAATTTACATGAGGCAATTTGTAATACGCTAAAGGCAGAGATACCAGCAATTCAAACTTGTGAGGTTTATCCAGCAATCAGGAAAGAATTGATAGCACCAGCAGTATTTATAGAACTTAGTGGCTTTGAAAAAGGACATGATCCAGGAACAGAAGAATTAGCGCTGAGAGCAAAATTTGAAGCACGAATTGTGATTGATAGCACAATAGAAAATGCACCTATTATTGTCAGAGCATTGGCGGCAGAAGTAGCAAGAGTGGTAAATAAAAACACTTGGAAAGTGGAGAAAATTTCACCAGGAGAATTTATCTCAGGAGGAGGAGATGATTTTAGGCCAGAGCTCGATGCATATTTAGTGTGGATGGTAGAGTGGGTGCATGAAGTACATCTTGGTGATTCAGTATGGGCAGAGAGTAGTATTCCGCCGAGTACTGTTTACATTGGGTTTACGCCTGATATTGGAGTTGCTAATAAGCATAAATATGTAAAGGTTGGCAAAAATGATGAATAGTTTTGAAGATGCGAACTTACTAATAAAACTTAATAACTTGATTAGAGTTGGCACAGTCGAAGAAGTAGGCTGTGGAACGGCTAAGGTACGTGTAAAAATGATAGGTAATATATTAACAGACTGGTTGCCATGGGTAACAGCAAGAGCTGGAGAAGACAGAAGTTGGTCTGCACCAAGTATTGGAGAACAGGTGATAGTACTTTCGCCATCTGGTGAAATTGCCAAAGGGATTGTCTTACCTGCAATTTATTATAAAAAATATCCTATTCCAGAAGGAAGTAAGGAAGAAGTAAGCGGTTTTGTTTTTAAAGATGGAACAGTTATTTACTATGACCGAAATGGTCATAAGTTTACAATTTCTGTCAAAGAAGAAGGAGCTCTTGTTTTTGCAGTGAAAGAAACGCAAATGGAAGTAACTAGTAAGGAAGTTATTTTAAAAACGGGAAAATCAAGTTCAAATATAACTGATGAAAAGATTGTCTTACAGGTTGGGAACTCAAGTCTAGAGATTACTGAGAGTGGCATTAAGTTAAATGCGAAAAAAATAGATTTAAACTAGCCGGAGAAAAATGTTAGAGCTAATAATGATAAGGGTATTATGATTGGTGATATTGAGTATACCTCTCAAACATCAGAATTAAGTGGATATGAATCAGGATGTGAAGATGAGTCAAGAAGAGAGGAGGAAACAAGAGGTTCATTGTTAGGGCAAAAACGACTTTCAGAATCAGACAAAGATTTAAGTTTGGCAAAACAGGGAAAAGTTGTTCGTTTTGGTGATATGTGTAACCAACATGGAGATTATTTACAAAGCCCTGGCATAGGAGGAAGCAGTAATGTGTTTGTAAATGGTAGGCCTGTGCATCGTCAAGGAGATGAATGGTCACAACATGCATCAACAGACCCTTATAAACCACCACATACTAGTCAATCCCTTCTTGAGGGGTCAGATTCAGTGTTTGTAAATGGCAAAGCCATTGCTCGTACTGGTGACCTAATTTCCTGTGGAGCAGTGGCAGAACAAGGAAGCAATGATGTCTTTGCAGGGTAAGTGATATGCGTGGTATGAATTCTGAAACTGGTAAAACAATAAGTGGTATAGAGCATTTAAAACAATCAATAGTTGATATTTTAACTACGCCAATTGGCACTCGTGTTATGCGCCGAGATTACGGATCAAGGTTATTTGAGCTGATAGATCATCCAATTGTACCTGGTTTTGCACAAGAACTTTATGCAGCAGTTGCAGAAGCATTAGAAAAGTGGGAGCGTCGATTTAAGCTTAAACGTGTACAAATAACAGAAATAAAAGAAGGTAAAGTAACTCTCATTTTAGAGGGAATCTATCTGCCAAATGGAAAGCTGATCCGCCTTGATGGTATTATAGTATAAGGTAGTAGGATGAAAACACCAAATATTGTCGAAACATTAAAATTTGAGGAAATCTTTTCGCGAATGAAAGAAGAGTTAGTGCGTCGGAATGCAAGTTTTTCTGCACTAACTGAGAGTGATCCAGCAATAAAGATACTGGAAGTAGCAGCCTGGCGTGAACTTTTGCTTAGGCAAAGGATTAATGATGCAGCACAGGCAAATTTACTTGCTTTTGCAAGAGGTAATGACCTTGATCACTTGGCTGAATTTTATGGTGTGCTGAGAAAGGAGTCAGAGAATGATGAATCCTTAAGGAAGCGGGTAAAAGCCAAAATTGTTGGTTGGTCAACAGCAGGGAGTAAAGAGCATTATCGCTATCATGCATTATCTGCTGACACGAGAGTAAAAGATGCGCAAGTGGTATCACCTATACCAGGAAGTGTACAGATTTCAATACTTTCCACAGAAAATGATGGAGTACCTTCAGAAGAATTGCTAGAGATCGTCAGAAATCACGTTATTCGTGATGATATTCGTGTATTAACAGATACGCTTACAGTTATTGGCTGTGGTATTATTCCCATTACTATTCATGCTAAAGTGCATATTTACCCTACTGCATCAAAAGATGTTATCGAAGCTGTAAAGGAACAATTTATCAAAGATCTTGAATCTGCTAAAGGTTTAGGGTGGAATGTTACCAGATCATGGATTATTGCCCACCTCTTTATAGAAGGTATGCAGAATATAGAGCTTACAGAGCCGATAGAAGACATCGTCGTGCAAGATAATGAATGCGTTACTTTAAATAATTTAAGTGTTAGGTAAAAATTGGTTATACTTCCTCCAAATGCTTCAAAGCAAGAGCAAATACTTACAGACATAATTAATTATTCTCTTGATGCAAATTCTCTACGGGGATTTAAATTTAACCCACAGACTGAAATGTTGCCGTGGCTAGTAGCGGAATACGGCTTGGGAGAAATTTTATCCTGGGGTAAGAAAGCTACTAAGAGTGCATTAAAAGAATGGGTCTTAGCTAAACAAAACGGAATAAGATTTCAACGTTTGCGCGGTACACCACAGTCACTGAAGATGGCGCTGAAATGGGCAAACATTGATAATATTACCATTCAAGAAGAACCACCAGGAGAGCATTTTGCTGAATTTCAAATTGGCATCTCTGATGTTCCTAATGACTTTTTTGTCGATAGTGTAATTGCTCTGGCAAAACTTTCTGCACCGGCAAGATCTCGATTAATGCGAATATTCAATGACTATTACAATGCTCAGCGGTTTATGTTAGATGAAAGTATTTTTGGAGATCTTCTTTCAGACTACTCAGGTGTAAAAATAGCAAAAGAAGGACCAGTATTATCGTTTGGAAGAAAAAACTCATTTGAGCTGAAAATAGGAAATCCAAGATTTAAATTTGGCACTTTTAGATCACATTATGATAGAAGTTACAGTAATGATTTATATAGGTTAGATGTTGCAACATTAGGAGAGACAGAGCCTCACACGAAGAATTACAACGGTACATATGAAAGAAATCATGAGTGGTACAACTTAGAAGCACTATATCCTCTACCACAGAGTTTATTTGTAATAGTTCAGACTTGATCTGACAGGCGTGAATTAACTGACAGAAGAATTGACAAAGTCAAAACCAAAATCAGCATCCTGTTTAATGCTATCAATATTTTTCTGATAAGCAATATGCATACTATCAAAAAAGGTTTGCATAGGTGTCTTACCATAGCAATATTTACCTGAATGCGGTCGAGATCTATTGTAAGAATGCACCCAATGGTCTACATCTAGCTGAAGCTCTGCCAAAGAGGTGTAAATTTTCTTTCTGAAGATAATATTGTAGCATTCATCTTGCATAGTTCTGTGGAACCTTTCACAGATGCCATTAGTTTGTGGAGAACGAGCTTTGGTTCGAGAATGATCAATATTTTCTACCCCCAAATACAGCTGGTAAGCGTGATTTTCAGGTCTGCCACAGTACTCTGTACCACGATCCGTCAAAATGCGTAGCAATGATACTTTCTGTTCATCAAAAAACGGTATCACCCTATCATTGAGAAGGTCTGCAGCTGTAATAGCAGTCCTTTCTGTATAAAGCTTAGCAAAAGCAACTCTAGAGTAGGTATCAACAAAGGTTTGTTGGTAAATTCGTCCAATACCTTTGATATTACCCACATAATAGCTATCTTGGCTACCCAAGTATCCTGGATGTTCTGTTTCAATTTCTCCATGGGCCTCTTTTTCTTCCTTAGCCTTCTCTAGAGCTGTTATCTGCTCTTCTGTTAAGATAATGCCATCTTGAGCTACTTTTGCTTCTAATGCCTTTAACCTCTTTTTGAAATTCTCAAGATCGTTTCTTTGCCACACTGATCTTATTCCACTTGCAGAGATGAGAATTCCTCTCTTTTTCAGTTCGTTTGCTGCTCTTTCTTGTCCATACGCTGGAAATTCTATTGCTATTTCAATTACTGCTTTTTCTATATCCTCCGATACCCTATTTGCATATAATGGCTTGCTTTTGCTTATCTCGTGTAAAGCCTCTTCTCCTCCTTTTTCATACAGTTCTTTGAAGCGGTAAAATGTATCCCTTGAATATCCCATTACCTTACACGCCTGTGATACATTTCCTAATTGCTTTGCAAGTTCTAGCAATCCCAACTTTGGTTTTAGTATTTTTTCTTGTGTTGTACTCATATCTGACACTCCTTTAAAATTTATTCATATTTTTATCTTACTTTGTTCGCCTGTCAGATCAAGTCTGAACTATTACAGTTTATTGCCAGAAATTAAGTTTGCTAAAGCATTGATAGTATTGTCAGATAGTTGGAATTTAGGGGATATCAATGCTTGTTTTGCATCAACTACTTATGAAGAAATAGAGCATACATTTCACTTAAGTGAAGATAAACTTTCTGAGCAGATTTGGAATTTTCAACGTACACCAATTTTAGAGCGATTTAGTATAACTTATTACTATGAAGCGAAGAATTTTACTGATCAAAAAATAATAGAGTCTAATTTAGTGGAATATCACGTTGATTGTAAAAATGATTCAGATTCAAAACAGAAAGATCCCATTCATGAGCTAGAAAATTACGTAGCAGCATTCTATCCAGGTATGGTTACTTGGCATGAACATCGCCACTTAAATCGCCCTTGGAAAGATTTTGATCCTATTATTGCAAAAAAATTGGACGTTTTTTCTACGGATCTTGTATATACATAATATCAACTGCACAATCAACTATGTCAGTACTCACACAATCAGGCAGAGCAGCTATTGCTGCGAGCATAAAAGAGCAACCGATACATCTTGCTTGGGGATCTGGAGATTCTACCTGGGAAAGCAGCTACAAAGTTGAAAAAACTTTTGCAGCAGGCGGCAAGATAAGTTTAGATCACCACACTATTAAAGATGTAAAAGTTTATACAGGGCAAACAATTTATCAGTCAAGCATAGATTATATAGTTGATAGTAGCTCAGGCACTATTGAGCGTGTAGAAAATGGTGCAATTATAGCAGATAGCGTAATCACTATAGAGTACACTCAAGACACACCACCGGAACTAATTACTTCTGCAACATTAATTAAGGAAGTTGGACGTCGTGTTGTTGATGAGATACTCTTTTGTACTGGTGATGATGATGGAGAGCTTCTAACTCCCACAGGTAGGTTTAAACCCTCTAATGTACCAACTAATAATCTCTATCTTAAATTTACTTTCGATTTCACGGACGCAGCAAATCAAGTAATAAGGGAGCTCGGGGTTATGGTTGGTACAAAGGTAAAGGAAAAAGTGTCATCTGGGCAGAGATATTTTGAGCCAAAAGACGTGGAAAATCCTGGAATTTTGTTAGTTTTAGAACACACCGTGCCACTTATCAGAACATCTGCAACTCGGGAAACTTTTTCATTTGTTGTAACTTTTTGAAATAAAATGACCTTAAATAGTTATTATAACCGCTTTAATCCTGACAAAGAATACGAAAAAAGTTTGTTTCTTGCTGGAAGAGGTCTACAGTCAGCAGAATTAAACGAGACTCAGGAGTATGCTCTCTCTAAGCTTAAAGGTATAGGCGATGCAATATTTCGTGATGGTGATGTTATAACAGGAAGCAATTGTATTATAGATAGAGAAACTGGTAAAGTTACACTTGAAGGAGGAAAAATCTATCTTCGTGGAGCAGTTAGAAAAGTAGAAGCAAAAGAGTTTGTTATTCCACTGAGTACCACAGTGCGTATAGGTGTTTATTATCTAGAATCTACGATTACAGAACTTGAGGACGAAAATCTTCGTGATCCTGCAGTTGGTACAAGAAACTATCAGGAAGTAGGAGCTGCAAGGCTTAAAGTTTCCATCATTTGGGGATACCAAGTAGAAAGTGTTACTGTTAACTCTACAAATGGCGAATTTTACCCAATTTACAACATTGAAAATGGAGTATTAATAGAACACTCACCGCCACCACAAGCAAATATAGTAACTACAGCTCTTGCTCGTTATGACAAAGAGGCAAATGGTTCCTACGTTGTAAATGGCCTTGAAGTGATGTTCCTCCACAAAGAAGAAAAGGGAGAAGAAGGGGTAAAAAAAGGTAAAAAAGAAATATTTGTGATTAATGAGGGCAAAGCTCATGTTGATGGCTATGAGATTGAGTTACCTCACAGTATTCGCATTTCTTTTGATGAAGATCCAGATATAAAATCAGTTGAATCAGAGCCACATACTTTTCAGCCAAATAGCCAAAGAGTAATGGAACTGAAGGTTAATGATTTTCCAATAAGTGAAATTAAAAAAGTAGATATAACTGTTCAGAAAACTATTACTGTTACTCACGGTTCATATTCTGGAGCTATTGATCCGATACCTGACTCTGCAGTACTTGAGATTATTCAAGTTAAACAAGGCAATGTTATTTATGAAAATAGTATAGATTACAAATTAAACGCAGGAAACGTTGATTGGTCATTACCAGGTAAAGAACCAGCTCCTGGAAGTAGTTATCAAATAACTTACCGCTGTCGTACTCATGTAAGCCCTGAAGATATAAGTGAACAGGGATGCAAAGTAAAAGGAGCAGTTGATAACAGCTTGGTTCTGATTGATTACACCTGGAAAATGCCACGCTATGATTTAATTACTATCGATAGCAAAGGAGTGGTAAGAAGAATAAAAGGAATTTCCCACTCTTGGCGACCATCGATGCCTAAAGCTCCCTCTGGACAACTTTTGCTCTGCTACATTCATCAGACGTGGAAAAAAGGCGAAGGGGTAAAAATAGTGAATAATGCTATTCATGCTGTACCGATGAATGAGCTTGAAGCAATGAAAAAAGGAATAAATGATCTTTATGCTCTTGTTGCACAGGAACGTCTACGTAGTGATGCAAATTCAAGAGAGCCAACCACGAAAAAAGGAGTATTTGTTGATTCGTTTTTTGACGATGATATGCGTGATCAAGGAGTTTCACAGTCTGCAGCAATAGTAAATAAGGAACTAATTTTACCAATAGATGTAACTATTGCTGATATTGATGGGGAAGAAAAAACTTATTTGTTGCCGTATGAACTTGAACCGGTACTGGAGCAGCTTTTACAGACTAAAGGAGAAAAGATTAATCCATATCAAGCTTTTGATCCAGTCCCGGCACAAATTACTCTAAATAAAAACATTGACCACTGGACGGAGGTTACCACGAATTGGAAAAGTCCAGTAACTAGAGTATTTAATGTTAAAGAAACAACAGAGCTGCTGTCAAGCACCTCATACGAAACTGAATTTATGCGAGAAGCAACTCAAAATTTTGAGATTGAAGGTTTTGCAACTGGTGAAAAGCTTAAGGAATTAAAGTTTGATGGAATTTTTATTCAACCTAAAGCATAGAAAATATTTGAAAGAAAAACATGATCGCAACATTTATTGCTGATAACAGAGGAAAAATAAAAGGAAGATTTACTGTACCAAGAAACATTCCTGCTGGGACTAAGTTAGTGCAGTTCTTCGGTGATAAAGGCAGTTATGGAGAAGCAACTTATACTGGTAAAAAAACAATTACCATAGAGGAAAGAAGAAGAGTTATCGCAGCAAGAAGAGTTGATCCTTTAGCGCAAACATTTACTCTAAATGAAAGTAGGCACATAGGAGGCGTGGAACTATGGTTTGTAAATAAAGGCAAAAAACGTGTTGTTGTGCAGATTAGAGAAACAGCAGTGGGAGTGCCCTCGCAAACTGTCATTGCTGAAAGCTATATTGAGCCAAAAGATATAAAGATAGATGGCACAGCAACACGTATAGAGTGGTCACCAGTGTTTTGCCATGCAGGAGAGGAGTATGCAATAGTACTACTTACTGATGATGCAGATACTGCAGTAAAAATAGCAGAACTTGGCAAATATGATGCAGTAAATAGCCGTTGGGTAACAAGCCAGCCATATCAAGTAGGAGTATTACTTTCATCAAGCAATGCAAGCACCTGGACTCCACATCAAAATTTAGATTTAACGTTTCGGCTTTTGGCTGCAAAATTTAGCGAAAATTCTCACGTTATTGATCTGGGAAAAGTTACAGCAACCAATACTTCAGATTTAATTGTTTTGACGAACGTCGAAAAAGTAGCATTTGATACCAATGTGGAATTTATCTTAACAGATGAAGAGGGAAAAGAGAACTTTTTGTCTGATAATTTGCCACTTGCACTGCGTGAAAGACTATCTGGAGAGCTAACAGTAAAGGCAAGCCTAAAAGGAGGGCGAGAAAAAAGTCCAGTGCTATATCCTGGGTTACAGCTAGTTATGGGTAATATAGGGGAAAAAGGAGATTATGTTACAAGAAGTATTACAGCAGGAGCTAATACTAAAATCACCATAACGTACGATGCGCTGATACCTGGCACTGCAGATGTTAAAGCTTATGTACAAAAAAGCAACAGTGATTGGCAATTAGTAAATTTAACATCAGGAAAACCAATTGGAGAAAATTGGGTAGAGAGAACTCATGTGCTGACAAATTTTAATGCTAATGAGACAAGGATAAAATTAGTTTTAAGTGGAACGGTTATTTATCGTCCTAAAGTCAAAAATCTCAGAGTAATAGTAACATAAAATTTAAATGACTTTTGATCAAACCAAACGAGGATATCCTTTGCCGCATCCAGAGAACATAGCTGTAGAAGATGTAGTACGTATTCGCAGAGCCATAGAAAAGATAGATGAAGATATGAGTGAAAGAGAAGATGAACTTAAAAATAATTTTGAACGATTTAGATTTGAAACTTTTTTGAATTTTTGGGAATGAAAGAAGCAATAGAAGCATTACAGCAAAGGATAAAGGATTTAGCAGCAAATAGCACGGCTGATCAACTGGCATATCTTGCAAAATCGCTGGAATTGATAGCAGATAAAAAAGCTATTGCTGACATTGTACAAATAACTGAAGTAAAAGAGATAATTGATGCACTACAGAGAAGGCTTAAAGATTTAGCAGGAAGTAGTACACCAGATCAACTAGCATATCTTGCTAAAGCACTGGAATCAATAATCGACAAAAGTGCGGTTTCTGAAATTGTACAGATGACAGATGGTAAGTTAAAAGAACTCTTGAGCGCTGCAAGGACGCACTTAAGTGACATAAATAGCAATAAGGAAAATTCAATATCTGCAATAACTGAAGCGAAAACAGATTCTGTCAATGAAATTAACAAGCTTAGGGATAATTCCTTAAATACTTTAAAAGCATCATCAGATTCGCATATATCGCTACTTGATACGAGAAAGAATGCCAATATTGCAGCAATAAATAGCATTAGTAACAGTCATAAAGATGGTCTTAAAGGTTTAGTAGAAGATTTTCGTGCTGTTAATAATGTACCATCTGGCTCATCAATTATTAGGGAAATAGAAACTCGTGATAACCAATTAAAAACATCCCTGATAAATGAGGTAAAAACTCGGGATGAACAGTTAAAAGTGTCTCTTATAAATGAAATAAGAAAGCGCAACATGGTTGAACCAGGGTCATTACCTTTCTTATTTGGTGTACTTGGCAGAAAAAATAATTATTTTGGCCACGGAACTTTTACGACAGAGCTTGGAAAGTGGAGTAGTGATATAACAAAAACTGACTATATGTTACAACTACTAGCAGGTAGCCATACGTACAATACAGATTACGTTAGTTTTTATCGGCCAAGACAACTCAGTTTTATAGAGGGAAGTAAAGGAACATTTATTTACGGAGAGTTATGCACAAAAAGTTTTTCGGGTAGTTATGATGAGATATACTATTACCCGTATGCTGCACTTGGAGTAGTATTTGTAAAAAATACAACCAATGTGAACATAAATAAGACAATGGAATTTGTTGGATCATCGTATTCGAGTACGGAGTATGGGGGAGCAGGATTATTTGTGGGAACACCAGATAATACCAATTCTAATAAATCAAGAATTTCAAGAATAATATGGAAAAATGTTTACCAATACACGAGTTCTGATAGCAAATTAGCTGGATCTGGTAATGTGGAGATTCCAGCAGGAAAAACAGTTGCAATATTACTTTACACATCATCTTACCTGTATTCCAGAACACAAGTTAGTCAAGGTATGCTTGCATCAAATTATGTACACAACTATGGTCAATTTATTCAGTGGGGGATTTATAACATACGTAGCAATGTTCTAACTACAGGACTTGAAGTAGATGTGGAGAGAACGCTAAAAGCTTGGCAATGTCCAGGATTATCTAACACGTATGAGATTTGGAGGTAACAAACAATGTCTATCTACATTAGATTTGAAAATGATAAACAAGTAGAAACAACAACACTTGAAAGCAAGCCAACTGAAAATGATTGGTATGAAGCACCAGAAGATTTTGATTGGCAAAAAAGCTATTGTTTAACAGAAGGAGGCAAAATTGCTCAGCGGAATCAAGAAGATATTGAATTGGAGTTACTACAAAATGCGAAGTTTTCTGCACTTTCTAATCTTCATGCTTATTATGATAACTATACTCACCAATACGCAGGATATTCTCATCAGAAGTCTAAGTCGTACGAAATACAAGCAAAAGCCGCAGAGAACATTTTAGCAGCACCAGAATCTATAGACAAAAAAGATGCAGAAATTATAGAGCCATTAGCAAAAGTCCGAGGAATTTCAGTAGTAGAAATGGCAAGAATAATTCAGGAAAAAGCAAAAAGAGCGAAAAAAGCAATAATCAAGTGCGAAGAATTGGTGGATATAGCTGAAAGGGAAATCGGTGAAGCTAAAAGTAAGGAAGAGCTGCAAACTTTGCTAGATAATTGTAAACAAAAAATGCAAGAAAGTTGAAAAGGGGAAAAAGAAATGACAGAACAGTTTCTACATGGAGTAAATGTTATCGAGGTTACCTCAGGAGCGAGGACAGTACGAACAGCTAAATCATCGGTAATTGGAGTAATTGGTACTGCACCTGATGCTGACGGGCAAAAGTTTCCACTAAATAAACCAATATTAATAGCAGGAAGCTTAAAAGAAGCAGCAAAACTTGGTCAATCTGGGACTTTGCCTTCAGCTATTAATGCAATTTTTTCCCAAATTGGTGCAACAGTAGTAGTTATTCGAGTTGAGGAGAAAGTAGAAGAGACGCTCAGCAATGTCATTGGTGGAGTTAACGAAGAAACTGGAGAATATCAGGGAATTCAAGCGTTCTTAAGCAGTGAAAGCATAGTTCATGTTGCGCCAAGAATACTAATTGCACCTCAGTTTACTCATCAATTATCTGGAGATGCTGGAAATCCAGTGGTTAGCGCTTTAATTCCTATAGCAGAAAAGCTAAGAGCAATAATAGTAGCAGATGGACCAAATACCAATGATGAAGAAGCGATAAAATGGAGAAAAAGTGTAGGCAGCTCAAGAGTTTATGTTGTTGATCCGTGGGTTAAGGTTTTTATTGAAGGAAAAGAAGAAATTCTCCCTCCAAGTTCATTTGTAGCTGGTTTAATAGCTAAGATAGATAGCGAGCAAGGCTTATGGCACTCACCTTCAAATAAAGAGATAAATGGTATTGTTGGAACAAGCAGGCCTATTGATTTTACGCTCGGTAATATAAATTGTAGAGCAAACCACTTGAATGAAAATGAAGTAACAACGATAATTCATCAAAATGGCTATAGGCTTTGGGGAAATAGAACATGTTCAAATGACTCAAAATGGGCTTTTTTGTCAGTGAGAAGGACTGCAGATTTAATCAACGATAGTCTACTTCGAGCTCATTTATGGGCAGTTGATCGCAATATTACCAAAACTTATATAGATGATGTGATTGAGGGGGTAAATTCTTATCTTGCAAATTTAAAAGCGCAAGGGGCGATTATTAGCGGAAAATGTTATGCAACTCCAGAGCTCAATACACCAACAAATATTGCAAGCGGAAAAGTGTCTTTTGATTTTGAGTTCACGCCACCATATCCAGCTGAACAGATTACTTTCAGGTCACACCTTGTGAGTGGCGCAATATTGTAAAAGGAGAAAGAGAGATGTTACCAAAGATCCTAAAGAATTTTAACGTATTTGTTGATGGTCGTGGCTATGCAGGAAAAATAGATGAAGTAACCTTGCCAAAACTTACCATAAAAACAGAAGAATACAGAGCTGGTGGTATGGATATTCCAATAAATATTGATATGGGCATGGAAAAGCTTGAAGCAGATTTCACTTTTTCTGAATATGACTCTGAGCTCTTTAGACTTTTCGGATTGATAAACAATAATGCTGTTTCTCTTACTTTAAGAGGAGGTTTGCAGGGAAGTAGTGATGCCGAATCAGTAGTAATTAACTTAAGAGGGCTCTTTAAGGAACTTGATTTTGGTAACTGGAAGGCTGCTGAAAAAGCAACACTAAAATGTATAATTGCTGCCAACTATTATAAGCTTACCATTGATGGCAGAGAATTGATTGAAATTGACGCTGAGAATATGATTCGCAAGATCGATGGTGTTGATCAAATGACTTCTATGCGCACAGCTTTAGGAATTTAACTAAAAGGGTAAAACAATGCAAAAAATTAAATTAACTGAACCAATAAAAATCGATGGAATTTTAGTTTCAGAGCTAACTCTACGCCGTCCAAAAGTTCGAGATCGTTTAGCTGTTGAACGTATGGGTAATAGCGATGCAGAGAAAGAAGTAGCACTGATTGCAAATCTTGCAAGTATTTCAAGAGAAGCAGTAGAAGAATTTGATTTAGCAGACTACAATAAGATTCAAGAAACGTTACAAGGTTTTTTGTCTCAGCAGAAGAATTGAGGTTGAGCATATTATCACTTAGCTCAATGGTTGGTGGTGGAATCAATCAGTGGCTTGATATGGATATTGAAGAATTTATTACTTGGTTTGAAAGTAGCGGAAAATTATACAAATGAAGGCAATTTCTATAGTAATTGGAGCAACACTGCAAAGCAGTTTTAATAGTACGATAGCAGGTAGCACGAAGCAACTTTCTCGTATTGGTAGTACGATAAAACAACTTGAATCATCAAGTAAATCAGTATTCAAGTTTAAACAATTAAGCCACGATGCTCTGCTTGCTAGGCGTTCTTGGAATGAACTAGAAATAAAAACAAAATCTCTTGCTCAGCAGATAAAAAATACAGGAGCACCAAGTAAGAGCCTGCAAAACGAGTTTACAAGGTCTAAAACTGCAGCACTGAAAGCTAAAACAGCTTATTTACAAAAAAGAAGTGCTCTCCACCATTTACGCACGGAGTTCAGTAAAAGTGGTAGAGATATAAAATCTCTTATTGGAGATCAAGTTAAACTTGGCTCTTCTATTGAAAAGCTTAAAAATAACTATACAGCTTTAAATTCCGTAATGCAAAAACGTAAAGGAGTTTTAGCACAAAGAGCAAATTTCAAAGCTCAAATGATGGATGCTGTGGCACTTGGCCTCACCCTTGCAGCACCACTTAAGGCTGCAATTAGTTTTGAGAGTGCCATGGCTGATGTAAAGAAAGTTGTAAAGTTTGAAGATACAGATGTAAATGGCTTAACAAAGCTTGGGGAAACATTAAAGGAAATGTCACGAACAATTCCGCTATCTGCAGCAGAACTTGCGCAAATTACTGCAAGTGGTGGGCAGCTTGGTATTGAAGCTAAGGATCTTACGGTTTTCACAGACACTGTGGCCAAGATGGCAACTGCATTTGATATGTCAGCAGAAGAGGCAGGAGATGCTATTGCTAAGCTCTCTAATATTTACCAAATTAAAATTGGTGAAATGAAAAGCGTTGGTGATGCGATAAATCATATCTCTGATAACACTGCCGCAAAAGCTAAGGACATTGTTCCTGCACTAAACAGAATTGGTGGTACGGCAAGGCAATTTGGCTTAACTGTAGCGGAAGCAGGAGCTCTGGCAAGTAGCTTCATTAGTCTTGGCAAAACTCCTGAAAAAGCAGGTACGGCAATCAATGCAATGCTTAGCAAGCTGCAAACAGCAAGTAAACAGGGTGGAAACTTTCAAAAAGCTTTTCAGCAGCTAAAAATAAATGCTAAGGAATTTGAGAAAGCAATTGGCAAGAATGCACAAGGCACATTAGTTAAGTTTTTAGAAACAATTGCAAAACTAGATAAGCAAGAACGTTCTAGCGTTCTCTTTGATCTCTTTGGCCTTGAATATCAAGATGATATAGCACTACTTATTGGTAGTCTTGATGAATACAAAAAATCTTTACGATTAATAAACGGGGAATATAAGGGCTCAATGCAAAGGGAGTTTGAAAATAGAGCAAATACTACAGCAAACAACCTTCAGTTACTTAAAAACTCAATAGCAGAAGTAGGAATGAATCTTGGTTCTGTACTATTACCACCTTTAAATTTTACTGTTAATCTTCTGAGGTCAGCAACTACACAAGTAGCACTTTGTGCCAAGGAATATCCAGTACTGACTACAGTGATCATAAGTACGATTGCAACATTGATTAGTATTAAAATAGCAGCCATATCTCTTGGATATGCTTGGACTTTTGTAAAAGGTTCCTTATTTGCTCTTTTATCTACTTGGAAAATGTTTGGATCTGTTGTTACTTTGGTAAAAATAGGTCTTTCTGCAGTTTTTCCAGCAATAATTGCTGGATTTAAAGCATTGACAATTGCCGTAATGAGCAACCCTATGGGGCTGATTATTGGTGGTCTTGCTGTTGCTGCAACTTTGATAATTACCAAATGGCAAGTGGTAAAGAACTTTTTTGTTACTATCTGGGAATCGGTAAAAATTGTATGGAAATCTTTTTCTGATTGGGTAGGAAAGTTTTGGAATAATATTACTCAGCCTTTTAAAACAATCAATAATCTATGGAGCAAAAAAAATGAGGCTAAACTAGAAGTTAGATCTGTAAGTAATACTATAAGCGACGCCCTTAAGCACCCAATTGCAGCGCACAATAAGACTATAGAGAATAAAACACACAATAATCACTTTAATGTTAATATTCACCCAAGCTCTGGACAAGACGTACGTAGTATTGCTGATGAAGTAATGGAGCGAATTAGAGAGCAATTTAGTGGCGCACTTTATGATATAAATTAAATTATGCTGTCTCTTGGTCCATATAGATTTTCATTAACTGAGCGAGGTTTCACACGCAGGAATGAATATCGCTGGCCTGCACTTGAGCGTATTGGAGAAAAGCCATTACTTCAAAGTATTGGTCCTGGAGAGGACGTTATTGAGCTTGCGGGAGTAATCTATTCAGGAGGACTGGGGCAAATAAATAATATGCGAAATTTATCGAAACCTCTTTTACTCATTGATGGCCAAGGTAACATTTTAGGCCATTTTGTTATTGTGAAAATAGAAGAAACGCAGAGATATTTTTTTCCAAATGGTGAAGCAAGAAAGATTGAGTTTCACTTAAGTTTGAAGCACTATGATAACGTGTTGTCAGACGGATCACTAAATAATCCAGTTGATGATATACAACTTGATAATGATATATTACAAAACTAAGGAAAATGATATGTTAGATTTAATCTGCTGGAACTACTATGGATTCAGCTCAGGAGCAGTTGAGATTGTGTTAAGAGCTAATCCTGGGCTTTCAGAGTACGAACTTCTTCCTGCAGGATTAATCATTAAACTTCCTGTTATTCAAAAAGAGACACAAAAGCAAGTAGTAAAACTATGGGATTAAAATGACACCAGACTTTAGTATTTCAGTAGAGGGAATTTTAATCACTGAGTTGATAAAAAGTCGGTTAGTATCAATGCATATTACTGATGAAGCTGGAGTAATAAGTGATACTGCTGTAATTCATCTTGATGACCGTGATTCATTATTTGAAATTCCTAGAACTGGGGCAAAGCTAAATATTTTACTTGGGTATAAAGAAACTGGCATTGTGCCGATGGGAGATTACATAGTGAATGAAATTACGCTACAAGGCCCGCCACAAGGACTAAAAATCAAGAGTCATGCAGCGGATCTAAAAGAGTCATTAAAGGAACAAGTGTTTAATGAGTGGCATCAAATCACCTTAAATGATTTGGTAAAAAAGATTGCAGACAAACATGGCTATCAAGCTAAGGTTGCTGCAGAGTTTGCAAATATCATGATATCACATATTGATCAGACTGCAGAGAGCGATATGCATTTTTTAACCAGGCTTGCTCAAATTTATGGAGCAATAGCAAAACCTGCTGGAGGGTATTTACTGTTTGTTTCAAAAGGAAAAGCAAAGTCAGTTACCGGAAAAACTTTAAGCACTATTACTTTAACACCTAGAGATATTACAAATTGGAAAGTAAAATTTAATGAGCGTAATCAATATGGCTCGGTTATTGCTTACTGGTATGATTATGAAAAAGCAGAGACAATAACGGAAAAAGTAGGTGATCAAGAACCAAGCTATATTTTGCGAGATATTTATGCAAGTAGTGATTTGGCACAAAGTGCAGCATCTGCGAAGTTGAATCAGCTGATGAGTAATGCAGCAACACTCAATGTCACAATGCCAGGAAATCCTGAATTATTTGCTGAAGCAAAGATTAATCTTTCTGGATTTCGCAAAGGAGTTTATGGTAAATGGATAATAAATAGGGCTGAGCATGTAATTGATAACCTTGGCTATCGTACTATATTAACAGCAGTTATGGGAAAATAAATTGATAATTTCCTCATAAATATCTTTTTTTTCTTTATTATTGTTTAATTCCTCTACAGCAAGATCTAAAGGAGTTTTTTTATCTTTGTTTTTAGCAAGAGGATTTGCTCCATTTTTCAGTAGAAATTTAACAATTTCCAAGCGTCCTTCCTGTGCAGCATAGTGCAAAGCTGTCCAGCCAAAAGCATCAGTAGTGTTTACATTAATGCCTTCTTCAATTAGAAATTTTACAACTTCCAAACAGCCTCCGCTTGTAGCATAGTGTAATGATGTTGCACCAAAATGATGAGTAGCATTGATATCTACTACATTTTTTATTAAGGATCTTACAGTATCTAAATTACATTTTTCAGCTGCAGTAGATAATGTTTCCAGATCATTGCCACTTGCCTTACTTTTTATTGGCACATCTTTTGATAATTGGTCTGTACTAAAGTGCTGATACAGAACAATAACGCATATCATCGGTATTATTGAACTTGTTAACAATTTCCAAAAAAGGCTAGATTTCATGTTGATTATATTATTTACATCGCTTGTTTAGTGCAACTAATTAACTTTATTTTAGAAAAGATTTTTTGGACGTATTTTTGATGAATCTTGTATATGTATATATACAACTTTTCCTTTAAAAAAGATGACAAACACAGGAAAGATTCCTATGGCAGTAATTGCTACTATGGTGATACAAACAATAGCATTGATCTGGTGGCTAGCTAAGCTCGACTTAAGAGTGCATATGCATGATAAATTTATAGAGCAAAATCAAAGGACTACAGAAATCATCTATCGCCTTGAAGAAAGGGTCAAAAACCTTGCTGAGGAAGTTAATGAACTTGAGCAGAGACAAAAATAAAAAAGTGGCAAAGTATATTTTATCTGTTGATGGAGGTGGAATTAGAGGAATCATTCCTGCCATTATTCTAGCAGAAATTGAATCTAGAACAAGAAAGCCAATTTCCCAGATTTTTGACTTAATGGCAGGAACCTCAACCGGTGGGATTATTGTTGCTGGACTTTGTAAAAGCAATAAACCTCAATACTCTGCCAATGATTTAGTTGGACTTTACCAAGAGTATGGAGCTTATATCTTTCAATCATCATTTTGGAGAAAATCAATTGCTTCTTGGCTGAGTGGTTCTCAGTACTCGTATAGAAATATGGAATTTATTCTCAACAAATACTTTGGTGAAAGTACTATGGCCGATGTTGCAAGTAATCTACTGCTCACCAGTTATGACATTCACAATAGTTGTGAATTTTTCTTCAAAAGTTGGAAAGAAAAAAACATTAAGTTGAAAGATGCACTCAGAGCTACAACAGCTGCTCCAACGTACTTTACACCAAAACGTCTGAAAATTAGCCAAACAGAGAGAGTGTTGATAGATGGCGGAGTGTTTGCTAATAATCCAGCAGCTTGTGCATATGCAAGTGGCAAGAGATTATTTCCAAATGATGAGATTATACTGCTATCAATAGGCACTGGTGGAACAGATAGAAGTATAAAGTATGCTAACTCAAGGAAATTTGGCAAAATAGGGTGGATCAAGCCACTACTGAATGTGATGTTCGCTTCTGGATTGGATTGCGTTGATTATCAACTAGAACAAGTAATAGATGATAAATACATAAGAATACAATCGCAATTGAAAGTAGCATCGACTGAGATGGACAATATTACACTCAGAAATATCAAATTTCTTCAGCAAGAGGCAAGTAAAATGATAGAGGATAACCAGAAAGTGATAGACAAATTCTGCAAGCAAAATCGAAAACTATAACTGAGCTAGAAAAACAAAATAAGCGAGTTTCTAGTATCTACTTTAATAAATTTACTAAAATATTTTTTTAATATTATATATTGAATACAGAAGCACAAGAATTTCATCCAGTAATGCAGATAATTAATTATGTAATCACCTTTGTTGGTATTTTAATATATTGTGTAGAAATCAGTAAACTAATGTTGCTTTTAATTCAGGTTAAGTTTTGGAAGCATGATTTTCAAGTTCCTCAATAGATAAATCTGTTATTTTAGAAATAGCATTAACAGAAACGTCCAACATAAGTAGATTATTTGCAACCTTTATTGACTCTGCTTTGTAAATCAGGAATGTTGCACCAAATGTTGACATTAAACTTTATGATATGAGGTATCTTTGATGTTTTTACGCTACTAAATTCATGATATCCATCTCTTGGCGATTTAAGCCTATTTTTAGAGTATTTATAAAAAGACGATAAGACCCCTTCTACATCTAAAGCCTAAAATGCAATTCTCAGATGATCTCTGACAGACGTTTTTTTCATCAACACATTCAAAACAATAAAAAGATTGAATATTTCTTCACAATTGTGTATAATTATTAATGCTTTGGTGCACGTAACGATTATACTTTAAAAAGAATGTTGGCTACTGAGAAGAATGAAGACATCTTCATCAGAAAAAAAAGGGGCAAAAACAGAGAAAATTGATGTAACTACTTAAGGCAGGTGTCTCTATTGCAGCTGAGACAGCTGATCACTCATGATCAAATAAAAAAGTTATAAGCACACAGATTGGATCACAGTATCTTTTTTAAGAAGAAGATTTATCTTGCTTAAAAACTTGTAGATACTATATTTTACATAAATTCTTCATGCGAGGCCTTTATGTTTACTAATAGAATATCTAATAATCTGGATCAGCTGCAATTTTTTGTAGAGTTTTTAAATGAAAACTATGAAACTCAGAAACATCTTAGTCTTACGCCGCTACATTTAGCAGCAGGAAATGGTCAGTTGGATTTAGTCAACACTTTATTAGGAGAGGGTTTAGATATTAACTCAGAGATTAAGTACGATGCCTTTACGCCACTGTATTTTTCAATTGCAAAAAATCGCTTAGAGATGGTTAACTTTCTTATTACTCATGGAGCAGATGTAAACCATAAGACCATTCTAGGCTTTACACCTTTAAGTTTTGCATCCCAGCAAGGATATTTAGATATAGTCAACACCTTGATTGCAAATGGAGCAGATCTTAGTACTAAAACAGATAAACTTAATACACCTTTACACCTAGCAGCAGAGAATGGTCATCTAGATATAGTAAATGTTTTTATTGAAAAGGGATTAGATGTTAATGCTGTAAATAATGATCGAGCAAGACCTTTGCATTCTGCAGTACAAAATGGTAACCTCGAAGTAGTTAAAGCTCTTATTTCACAAGGGTCTAATATTAACGCTGGATCTTCAGGCATAGGTAATCATAAAGTTGATGCAAACATTACACCCTTACATCTGGGAACACAAACTGGTAGGTTAGATATAGTTAAAGTTCTGCTTGAAGCGGGAGCAAACGTTAATGCAAAAACAGATGATAAGATTACACCTCTACATTTAGCGTCTCAAAATGGCTTTTTAGAGTTAGTAGACATTTTACTAAAAGCAAAATCTAATGTTAATGCTAAGGATTATGAGAATCTTACACCTCTACATTTAGCAGCAGAACGTAATCACTTTGGAGTAGTTAAGTCTCTTCTTCTCGTAAGGGGAATTGATGTTAATGCTAAGGACCACGATAATTCCACAGCTTTACATATAGGATCTCAGAATGGTCACTTAGAAGTAGTGAAGCTACTAATAGAGAAAAAAGCCAATGTTAATGCTAAAAAAAACGAAGGTTTTACACCTTTGCATCTAGCAATTCAGCAAAGTCATTTCGAGGTGAGTGATTTTTTAATTAAAAATGGAGCAAACATTAACACCGTGGATGATCAGAATTGGACTCCTTTACATAATGCAGCATATAATGGTTTTTCTTTAAAAATAGTAGAGAGCTTAATTGCAAAAGGAGCAAATATAAATGCAAAGATGGATGATGGTAGAAGAGCTCTACATTTGGCAGCAGAACATAATCGCTTGGAAATAATGAATTTCTTGATTGAAAATGGAGCAGATATTAATGCTCTAGATAACAGAAGTTGGACTCCTCTACATTGTGCAGCATATGATGGTAATTTAGAAGTTGCTAAATCTTTGCTTGATAAAGGAGTAGACATTAATGCTAAAACAGTTAAAAGTACTACACCTCTACACTTTGCAGTAGACCATGATCATTTAGAGGTGGTTGAATTGCTCTTAGAAAAGGAAGCAGATATTAATGCTTTAGATCACACAAATTGGACTCCTTTACATTTTGCAGCAGAAAAAGGTTATGATCAGATAGCAACCGTTCTATTGAAACATGGTGCTGATGTAAATGTAAAAGAAAATCAAAATAAAGGCACAGCCCTACATCTTGCAGCTCAATATGGTCATCCTAAGGTAGTTAAAACTCTTATTATAAATGGAGCGGATGTTAATGCAAAAATGGATAAAAATGCTACGCCTTTACACTTAGGGGCACAAATTGGTAATTTAGATATAGTTAGGTCTCTACTTATGAGCGGAGCATACTTTAATGCTAGAGCTGAAGGAGGTAGATATGTTTTACCATTACACTTTGCAGAAAGAAGAGGAAACCCAGAAGTTATAAAATTACTAAAATTGACTGAGAAGTTATTTAAGGCTATAGAAGATAATAATTATTTAGGAATTGAGAGTTCCATTAGAGATGGAGCAATAATTGATTCGAAAAACGTGGATGGAAGAACGCCATTACATTATGCTGTTAATAATGGGCACATAAAAGTTGTAAATATCTTGCTAGCAAATGGAGCTGATGCTACTAAAGTTACTAACAAAGGTAATACACCATTACACACTGCTGCTTCCAAAGGTCATAAAGAAATTATTGAAGCTTTGTTACAACGTGTAAGCCACAATAAATTGAGTGATTTTATTAATGCTAAAACAATAGTTAAAGGCACTACATCGTTGCATGTTGCTACTGAAAATAGCTTTTTCGAAGCTGTAAAATCTTTGTTGAAACATGGTGCAATTTATAACATCAAGAATAAAGAAGGTAAAACACCACTTGATCTTTCTCGAGACCAGAATATTACTAACCTATTGAAATTAGTAGAAGAGCTATTTGAAAATGCAAAAAATGGTAATGTTGAAATTATCAGTAAGCTGAGAGCAATAAAACCCGATGAGCGCGTAGCTGTAACAAATGCTCGTGATGATCAAGGCAAGTCATTAGTCCAGGTTGCAGTAATCAATAAACACTCAAACCTTGCAAGTAGATTATTAGAAATATTAAAAAGTCCAGATCAGAGTTTACAAGATGTCAGCGTAGAAAATCGAGTAAAGAGTTTAAAGTTATAGCTCTCTTAAATGAAACTCTAATGAGGGTGCCAAGATCTAGAAAATATACAAAAATTTTGTTACAAAATAGTGAAATTTAGGAGGATTTTAAAAATATGCTAAATAATAATATTAACAAAGAATTAGAAAAAGCAGTCTATGAACGAAACTTAGAAAAAGTTAAAGCTCTTTTGTCTGCAGGTGCTAATGCTAACCTTAGAGTAGAAAGGAATAGAGATACGTTACTTCATACTACTAGTAGTGTAGAAATTACTAAAGAGCTTTTGTTAGGTGGTGCCGAAGTCAATTCAAGAAACATGTATAGTGAAACTCCACTACATTCTGCTATAACACTGGGGAAGGAATTAGAATTAGTTAGAGAACTTCTGAAACATGGTGCTGATGTAAATGCAACAAACCGTAAAGGCAATACTGCACTGAACCATGCTGTAAAAAAAAGTGGTAAAAATCTGGAAGTAGTTAAAGAACTATTAGAATATGGAGCTGATATTAATATAAGAAATCGTGAACGACGGCTTTATGATAATTGTTCCACATCTTTAGATAACGCTGTAAGTGATCTAGCATGCGCTAAATTGTTGATTAAATTTACTTTAGTAAGGAACTTCAATAAGGATTACGGAAAAATTATTGACTTATCTCCTTATAAAGGATGCAGTAATTACAGTAAATTATCAAGTTATCTAGATGACTGTGTTTGTGAAATTCTTCAAATGAAAACAGATGAAATAAAAGATAGCCTTCCACTATATGAATTTGTTACAAATAATTTCAACATACATGTACTATATAATAATCAATTATCTGTAAGACTAGCAAAAATTGATTATTCCATACGCTATCCTATATATAATGATATCATATTAGATAAGGTAAAACCTTTTTTAGAAAGAGCAGATTTGTTAAATAAGTTAAGTAAGATACAATTTTATACTAAATTAGATGTGGCAGATCAAGATGCCAAAGAAAAGAAAATTATTCTGGATCATGATTCTACATATAATATAACTGAATATCTATCTAATGATAACTTGTTAAACTTTATAGTAGCGTTTGATGATTCCAATAAACGTACTTTTCAATCTTTAAGTTCCTTAAATAATCTCGTAGAGCCTGGTACAAGACTTTATGAAACTTCTATAAGTAATGATACCAAACGTGCAAGATTAGAATAAATACATTTTTTGTCAGTACTAGAGTTTTTTATGAACAACAATTAGTCGTATGGTTCCAGAGAGGTGATACATAAGAGATTGCTATAATGCCAAAACACTAAACTTAGTGCTTTTTTATGTAAGTTGATCATCATTTCTCTTTGTTGTTTTCAAACGGGTTATTATTAGTAGGTGTTACTAAAAATTTAAACAACCAACACATTTCCCACACCCAAAATCAAATGTTGTGAAGGCTTTTCGTCCTGAAATTGCAGGATTAGTAGATATTCTCTCAAAAATATTTTATTAACAAAAGATGCTATTTTAAATTTTGCCATATTAAGTAAACTTTGCTATTCTAATACTGGTGTAAATATATCTCAGAGAGGGTTTATGCATGTACCTAAACAACAAACCAGTTTTTATCAAGAAGATAAACAGTTTTTATCACGTTCTTACACATCAAAAGAGGAGTTTATTAGAGAATATAAAAAGCTCTACCGCAGAAAAGCAAAAGCTGAAGAACTTTATCTCCTGGTTTTAACTGAACTCGAAGAGGCAATATCAGATGGTAATGTCGACAGCTTAAAAAAATTAAGCAATTTTATTGATTACATAACTGATGCAGAAGATCAAGTAACTTTGAGAGACTATTATGATAATGCTAACAATCCTGTTAAGAGTACTAACTTAGTTATCTTAGCTTGTAAACACAATAAGGTAAAGATTTTAGAATACCTACTTGGCAATAATAGTAAAATTCTCAGTAATTTATCTGTTGGCATCAGAGAAACTACTATATTACCAGATGATGAGGATGAAACATGCCATAATGCGTTTTATTATGCTATACGTTCAGGTAATGTTGAACTTCTTGATACACTCATTAATAAATGGCCAGGTAATTATTTTGCTGTTCATTTCAGGGAATTAGATGAAATTCTTTCACGAGCTTATGAGGAATTAAAACTAAAGAACGTATTCTTGTCAGAAGAGATAGAAATTTTTGTTGAAAATAAGTTGATAAACCTCCGTTTTTTCTCTAGTGCTTCTGGACAAGATCAGAATGTGAAGAGTTATCTTAATAACATAAGAGAGCGGATTGAGTTAGTACTTCAAAATATTAGCCTGTTAAAGGCAGAGTATTCAAACACAGAAAAAGTAGATGAAAAGTTTTTATTCATAGCAAAATTTATTGCACAAAATATTCATATATTAAAGCGGCAGTTGAAATCAACCTACGATAGACTACCTTGGGAAGAAATGGAATTTTGTTTGATCAGTTTTGTTTCTTCTCACATAAAACGACAGGAAATGAATCTATTCTATAATGCCACATTGAATAAAAGTAAAATACTAGACCACTTGGAAAATTTTGCAAAGAAACTTAAAGAAGAAAAAGATATTATAGAAGGTGTGGACATTGGTAAATTTGCTGATCTCCCGAAGTTAAAACGTGAGAGGGTTGTTGCAGAGATCGTTAGCAATTATCCTCAATTTGGAGAGTTGTATAGCGATTATCAACAAATTAGGGATATTCATTCTTTAGAGAAAATAAGTGATTATATAAAGTTGGCATTATCAGCTAATCCTAAAGAAAGGGAAGGACAGTTAATTATTACAAGGGTTTTACAGGTTATTGGTGAATATTTAAAAAACACTCTAGAATCTCCCAAGTTATCTAGCACTACAAGCGAGCTTCTTCTACTATCATTACCAAAGAACACAAGAGAAGTCATTATAGATTTACGTAACTCACTATCACATGCTTACTCGCTCTCTAAAAGAACAGAGATTGAGGAAAATACAGATGTTAACTTTTTTATTGGTGTTCAAAATGATACTAAAAGAATCGATAATGTAATTACTGATATTCTTTACAATAACAAGATTAAAATAGTCATAATATTGCTAAAGAAAATTACCAGAGGTGAAAACTTAGACGAGATAAAAGAAGTTGCTGGAATATTTAGTAACGTTGAATTAGATGAAATGATTACAGAGAGTTTTAAAGTGATGGAACATGATAAGCTTGAAAAACTCATAAAAGAATTAAGCAATAATATAACTGAAAAGACGAATTATGAAAAGGAGCTGTTTAATAAAATTGATAACATAATCAATTTTGCAAAAACTAAATCAAAAAATATCAGAACTGATTATGTTACGGCGTTTATATCATTAAAGAGCTTAGATGTTGGTTTGAATGACAATAAGATTGACCATAATGTTATTAGAGGAATAAAATTCTTTGCTAATAAAACACTAGAGAATATTCCTTCCCAAATAGAGTCTCACAATCTTAAAGAAATAGCCGAACTATCAATGAAAATTTCTCATAGTGTTAGGTCAAGAATACAGGATGACAACCTTGATAAAGTAAATAGATTAACTTGTGAGATTTTTTACATTGCTGAACTTGGAACAGGTGACCTTAAATGGATTGAGGAATTAAGAAACAAGTTGAATGAGAAAGGTTCGTTTATTCCTATACATAAACAAAGGAAGGCTTACAACATAACAGAAGAAAAATACAATAACCAGCTTGAACTGAAGTTATCTGAACTGAAAAGTATTTTGAGGAATAACGCATTAAGTGGCAAGTTAACTGAAAAGCTTCCTTCCTACAAGAGGAATAAAAAGTTGCAAGCAGTAGTAGAAATGCTTGTTCTGGATATAATGTCAATTTTAGGTAGATCAGAGAAGCATCTAGAAAACAATCTACTTTTTTTAGATGATAACACTCCTTTATTAACTGGAAAATGTTTGCGTAATCATTTAGCACACGATAATACCTTAGTTGATGTATTGTTATCTGATCCCTCAATAGCAGTTATCTTGAACGCTAAAAAACTTATTTCAGAAAATGTAATAAAAAGTAAGAAGAAAATTGGCAAGTCGGTAAGAGATGATCCTTCCAAGCTGAAAGATAAATACGATCAAAACCTTATCACTATTACTAATCAGGAAAAAATGTTTGCTGCGTTGGAAGAAGGAAATCTTGAAGACTTAAAGAGTTATCTCAAAAAAGGAGCAGACATCAATGCTAGAAGTATTAACTCATGGACTACATTACATTTTGCTGCTAAGGGACCTAGTCTTGAAATTATAAAATTTGTTCTTAATCAAAATTTAGACGTTAATGTTAAAGATATTAATGGTCAAAGCCCACTACATATTGCTGCTGCATATGGAAGGAAAAATATTGTGGAATTTTTTATAGGAAAAACAGGTGTATATGTTGATGATCTAGATAATAGTGGCAAAACATCACTACATATTGCAGCTAAAAATGGTCACAAAGATGCTGTTGAAATTCTACTAAAAAATAATGCTAATACTAATACCAAAGATATAGCTGGTTTTTCACCTTTACACTATGCAATAAAAAACAATCATATTGATGTTGCTAAGATTATGCTAGAAAAAGAAGCGAATGTTGACATCAACGAAACTATGGGTGGCTTTACTTCACTACATATAGCTGCAGAAAGTGGTTATCTAGGGCTAGTTAATTTTTTACTGAAAAATGAGGCAAATGTTAATGCAAGAAACGATAAGGAGGGAATACCATTACATACAGCAGCACTAAATGGCCACCTAGAAGTAGTGAATGCTTTAATTCTCAAAGGAGCCGATGTTAACTCCAGAGTTATAGATGGTTGTACACCATTACACTATGCAATAGAAAACGGTCATGAAAAGATAGCTAATATTTTATTGAAGCATGGAGCTAATGTTAATGTTGTTGACAAAACCTATAATAACACACCTTTGCACTACGCAGCAAAAGATGGACATGAGAAAATTGTTAAGGCTTTACTGACAAATAAGGCAAATGCTAGTATTGCCACTGTGGAAGGTATAACCCCACTACATTTTGCAGTGCAGAGTGGCCACTTGAAGATAGTTGTTGCTCTTCTCGAGCATGGGGTTAACATTCGCGCTAAAGATAAAAATAATGCTACGCCATTACACTATGCAGCAGAGAGTGGTCATAAGGCAGTTGCTGAGCTTTTAATAAAAAATGGAGTAGAAATCAATGATAAAGCCAATAATAATCTAACACCATTACATGTAGCTGCTCTGAAAGGTCACAAAGATATTATTGAACTCCTAATAAGAAATAAAGCTGAAGTTAGAGCTCAAGACATTAAGGGTAGTACACCATTACATGCAGCTGCGATGAATGGTAGCAAAGATATTATTGATCTTCTAATAAAAAATAAAGCTGAAGTTGATGCTAGAACTAATGATGGCATGACGCCATTGCATGTAGCTGCTCTAAGTGGACATAAAGACGCTATTGCTTTTCTAATCAAAAGTAAAGCTGAAGTCAATACTAGTGCTAATTATGGTCTTACACCTTTACATGCAGCTATTGTAGGGGGTCACAAAGATATTGTGAACCTTTTAATAAAAAATGAAGCCAAAGTTAATATGGAAGGTATTGCAGGTAGTACACCATTACATGTAGCTGTGGAGGAAGGTTATAAAGAAATCGTTGGAATTTTGGTAGCAAATAGAGCCAATGTTAATGTTAAGAGTAACAACCTAACACCATTGCTTTCTGCTATTAAGCATAATCATAAGGAAATCGTTGAAGTTCTTGTAGAAAATGGAGCTAGTGTTAATGCAGAAGGTGGTGAACCTTTATCATTAGCAGTGCTCGCTGGTTATAGGGATATTGTAGAGATTTTGCTAAAAAACAAGGCCCGTACTAATATGAAAGGTCCTGAAGATGCTACACTATTACATTTGGCTGCTAAAAGAGGCCACAAGGAAATAGTAAATGCTCTGATAGCAAGGGGAGCCAATGTTGATGCTATGACTATTAATAGTACAACACCATTATATCTTGCGGCACAAGAAGGCCATGAAGAAGTTGCTGAAATTTTGATAGCAAACAAGGCTAACGTTAACTTTGTAAATGTTGAAGGTGCTCCACTACATATAGCTGCAGGACACGGTCATGTTAATGTTATTGAAGTCCTATTAAGTAATGGAGCAAAAGTTAATGTTAAGGACAATAAGAGCAGAACACCTTTAGAATTAGCAGTTGCACATGGTCATTTGCAAGTGGTTAAAATGTTACTGCAGTATAAAAAAGTAGATATGAATGCTAAAGGCAATGATGATTGGACTATACTGCACATTGCTTCACAGGAAAGTAACTTGGAAATGGTAAAATGTCTAGTAGATGAAGGGTCTAATATTAATGCTAAAAATGCCTCTGGATCAAAGCCTATACACATTGCAGCTAGAGAAGGTTATAAAGATACCGTAGAGTTTTTCCTTAGCAAGGGGTTGAGTATTAATGAGCTTGGTACAGCTAACCAGACATTACTACACTATGCTGCAATGAAAGGTCGGTTAGAAGTTGTAAAGTATTTGATAGCACAAGGTGCTGACGTTAATGCTAAAGATACTAATGGCTTAACCCCTATGCATATTGCTGCTAATTTTGGTTATAAAGACGTTATTGAAGTTTTATTAAAAAATGGTGCAGTTTATAACGCTGTTGACAAGCTTTGTAGAAGACCATTAGAAATGACTAACGATAAAGACGTTATCAATCTATTAGCATCAACTGAGAAATTATTTGAGGCTGTAAAACGTAATAGCTCTTCAGAGGTTGAGAATTACATTAAAGCAGGAGCGTTTGTTAATGCCAAAAATGCTGATAGTGTAACACCATTATATTATGCTGCATGGAAGGGCTATGATGGAGTTGTCAATATTCTATTACAAAATAAAGCTAATCCTAATGTGGTTGGTAACAAGGGGTTTACTCCTCTGCATTATGCTGCTAAGTTCTCTCACTTAAAAGTTGTAAAGGCCCTATTATCTAATGGTGCAGTATACAATGCTGTCTCTGACAGTGGGAAAACACCATCAGATTTTACTGTGGATAAAAGTATAACTAGCTTATTTAAACTAGTCAGTGAATCATTTAAAAAGGTTAAAGATGGTAATGCTCAAGTTATTAATGACCTAAATAAGATAAAGGATATTGATACAGTAAAAGCAGTGATGAGTGCTCGTAATAGAGAGAACAAAACGTTAGTAGTTGCTGCAGTACATAGTAACTTTTCAAAAGTCGAGCAGTTGAAGCAGATATCGCAAAGTGACGTATCCGCTCAGATTGATACAGCTTTAGTGCTCTTGAATCAAGGCAATTACCAAAAAGCCTTAAGTATTTTCAGAAGCGCATTTGAAAGAAGAAAAGAAATACTAGGACCAGACAATCCTGGTACTTTAGATATTCAGACATATATAGCCAAAGTGCTATATAAGCAAGGAATTTACCAAGAAGCTTTAAATATGCTTAAAGAGATTTTTCAGAAACAAAAAGAAATGCTGGGTTTAAACGATAAGGATACTTTAAGTACAAGAAGTACAATCGCTTTAGTGCTGCATAGACAGGGGAAAGATGAAGAAGCTTTTAATATTTATCAAGAAGTCTATCAGAGACAAAAGGAAATACTAGGGTCAAATCATTCAGATACCTTAAATACTCAGTTTCACATGGCATTAGTATTAGATAAACAGGGAAAATATGAAGAAGCGTTAAATATCAATAGGGCAGTTTTTGAAAAGAGGAAAGAAACACTAGGTACACATGATCTAGCCACTGTGAGTGCCAAAAATAATATAGCAATGGTACTAGCTAACCAAGGTAAATACGAAGAGTCCTTAAAAATCTATAAAGAGGTTTTTGAAAAGAAGAAAATAATTTTAGGTATTAATCATGCTGATACCTTGAGAACGTTACATAACATTGCTGGGGTACTCTTCAATCAAAATAAATATCATGAAGCCTTGAAAGCTTTTCAAGAGGTTTTAAATATCCAGAAAAAAGCTTTACAACAAAATCACCCAGAAACCTTGAATACTCAATACAACATAGCAAATGTACTTTTTGCTCAAGGGAAATGGATCAGCGCACTTAAAGTCTACAGAGAAAGTTTAGATCAAAGAAAAGCTGTTTTTGGACCAAGTCATCCGAGTGTTTTAGATATTTTAAAAAAGATAGAGATGATTAATTTTAGATTTAAGCTTGAGGGTAGCGAAGCATCAGAGGTTCTCCAGCATCTGCAGAAAGATATCAACATTGCTGCTAGTAAAGGTGATATACGAACTGTTCAGCGTCTGTTAAAAGATGGAGCTGATGCCAACGATAAAGATATTGATGGAAGAACACCGTTGCATTACGCTGTTAGCAATGGACACATAGATATTGTAAACATCTTACTAACAAATGGAGCTAATGTTAGTCAAGTTACTAATAAAGGTAATACACCATTACACACTGCTACTTCCAAATGTTACAAAGAAATTGTTGAGGTTCTGTTACAACATATCAGTCGTGATAAATTAAATGACTTTGTTAATGCTAAAACTACTTCTAGTGGTACTACATCACTTCATGTTGCAGCTAAAGGTGGCTCCTTGGAAGTTGTAAAATCTTTATTAAAACATGGTGCAATTTATAACATTGAGAACAAAGAAGGTAAAATACCTATTGATCTTTCTAAGGACCAAAAAGTTACTAACCTACTGAAATTAATTGAAGAATTGTTTGGAGATGCAAAAAAAGGTAATGTTGAAATTATCAGCAAGCTTAAAGCAGTAAAACCTGATGAGTTTATAGCTGTAACAAATGCTCGTAATAATCAAGGGAATACATTATTGCAAGTTGCTATAGCCAATAAACATAAGAATATTGCAACTAAATTGTTAAAAATGCTGAAGGAGCCAGATCAAAATTTACAAGACGTCAATATAGAAAGTGGAGTTAAAAGTTTGAAACTTTGAATAATACTATTGAAATATTTATATATAACCTAAGTTAATATTATACTTAAATCAGTTACAATATCTGAGTTTCAGCAAGCCATAGAGTCAAATTAAGGAAAGTAGATATAGAAAAAAGTACAAATTTTTGGTACATGGGCTACTTTATACTCCACATCACAGCTACAAGTTTACCATTTTATTCTATTAGACATATTTATTGCGTTAAAGGAGAGTATATGTAAACACCTGGATTTATTACAGAAACTAAAACACTGCAAGATAGTAAAAATATTATGTTTAAACTAGTTTGACTTATATTATATACTGTGGATAATATATCATCTATTTATGATTATATTAATATAAGGAAAATGTTATAATCTGGAGGGTAAGTAGTTATGCTAGGCAATGATAATACAAGCTACAGTTTAATTTCTGCAGTTCGTGAAGGAAGACTAGAAAGAGCAAGGGAGTTAATTAATTCTTTTGGACTATCTTATTCACAAGCATGGTCAGAAGGATATGTTTTACTTCGTGATGCTATTGAGAATAAACATACAGCGGTTACTAAACTACTTTTAACAAACGGTTCTAAAGTTAACAGCAAAAACAAAAGACCTTCTAATACTCCACTTCATTTTGCTGCTATAAATGGTGACATAGAAATTGTTAAGATGCTTCTAGACAGAGGTGCTAACATTGATGCTAAAAATCAGTATGGCAGAACTCCGCTTCACAATGCGATTGAAAATAAGAAAATGGAAATTACCGAACTACTTTTAAATCGTGGAGCTAACATTAACGTCAGAAGCAATGATGGTATAACTCCTCTTCATATTGCAGCTGAGAGAGAGTATTTACAGATTGTTGAGCATCTTTTAAAATATGGAGCTTATGTTAATTGTGTGTGTACTTCAACATGGAAAAAAGGTTATGCACCACTGCACTTTGCTGTTGAAAAAGGTAGTAAAGAAGTTATCACGTTGCTTTTAAGTAGAGGTGCTAATGTTGATGTTAAAGGGGAAGATAGTATAACCCCTCTTCATATTGCTGCTAAGAAAGGATATATGCATATTGCCGAAGATCTTCTAAACCATGGTGCTTGTACTCATTCTTTCACATTGAAGGAAGGATATACGCCACTACATTTTGCTTCTGAACTAGGCAATGAAGAAGCTGTGAAATTATTCTTGAATAAAGGTGCTGATATTAATGCTAGCACAAATAGTAATTTAACGCCACTTCATATTGCTACCAAAACAGGACGTAAAACAGTTGTAAAGCTGCTCTTACAACATGGAGCTAAAGTTGATAATCAGGACAAAGATGGTAAAACCACACTACACCTCGCTGTTGAAAAAGGATATTTAATGATTGTTTAGGATGTTTTAAAGTATTGTCCTGATATTAATCATCAAAGTAACAGAAGCTCTCTTAAAATCGCAGTGCACGGCTATGGAGAAGAGTATAAAAAGATTGTTGAGGCTCTTCTAGAATATGGTCTTATTGTTAATCTCGAAGATGCAAATAATCCTAAGTTATTACATGCTGCTGTTGAAAAAGGATATTTGAAAATTGTTGAAGACCTATTGAAGTATGGTGCTGATGTTAATACGTTACACAATTCAACATCTAAAGAAGGTTTTACACCTTTACATAGTGCAGCCAAAAACAAACAGGAAGAAGTAGCTAAATTATTGATAAGCTATGGAGCTGATATAAATGCTCAAGACAAAACTGGAAAAACTCCAATATTTTATGCTACTGAGAATGCCGATTTAAAAATTACCAAGCTACTTTTAACTAATAGAGCTAATGTAAAAGATAATCCTGAGCTATTGAATATTGCTGTTAAGAAGGAATGCATAGAAATCGTTGAAGCTCTTTTGCAACACGATAGTGATATTAACGCTAGTGATAAATATGGAAGAACAGCATTGCATTTTACTGCTTTAAGTGAGAGTGAAGGTTTTTTTGGATTTCTTACTAATGAAGATCCTGATATTAATATTAAGGGAGAAATTGCTAAACTGCTTCTAAGTAAGGGAGCTAATATAAATGCTCAAACCAAAAATGGTATTACGACGCTTCATGCTGCTGCTCAGAAAGGATATACGAAAGTTGTTGAAGCTCTTTTAGAATATAATGCAGATGTTAATTCTACAGTTAAAAGTGATATAACACCTCTCCATCTTTCTGCTCAACAAGGAAATGAAGTAATTAGCAAAATGCTCTTGAACAAAGGAGCTAACGCAAACGCTAAGCAAAAAGATGGAATAACTGCGCTTCATATTGCAACTCAAAAAGGCCATAAAGAGGTTGTAAAAGTATTGCTAGAATGCGGTGCTAAAGTTGGTTCTAAAATTAAAAGTGACATAACACCACTGCACCTGGCTGCTCAAAAAGGTTACCAGGAAATTATTGAGACTGTCTTGAAATTTGGTGCTGATATTAACTCTAGAGATGAGTATGGCAGAACAGCACTTCACATTGCTTCTAAAGAAGGACATGAAGAAGTTGTTACAACTCTTTTGGAATATGGCTCTGATATTAATATTACGAGTAGAAATAATCATACACCACTTGATTCTGCTATGGCTGGTATAAGGTCATTCTATAGTCAACTCAACAACTATGACTCTGATGATGATGGTTATTACGATCCTGATCGTGGTGTCTGTTCGTGTGAAGTAACTGCTGAAGCTCTTAAACGCCACATAGTTAAAATGAAAACCGCAAATTTATATGTAAGTGAAAAAAATTTACTATCAATGAGTATCAGTGGTGAAATAAGTGGCTTTCAGGATGAATGTGAGGAAGAAATAGCAAGGATGAAGAGTGAGAAGATTAATAATCCTAACATTTCATTTTATGATATCTTGGCAAAAGGTACAAGCTCATTAGCAATATATATGAGGAATGAAAATATAGTGCAGGTTTTAAAATCAGACGACTATAAAACAAAATTTCCAATATATGCTAGTATGGTCGAAAGTCATTTCAGAAAGGGTATGGAAAGAAAAGAGTTACTTGAACAAGGCAATAAAATTTTCCATTTTCTCTTTAACAATTTTCCTGAGTTACCATATGACTGTACTGAAAAAATATTTAGCTACCTGAGTAACGAAGACTTAAGAATTTTGATAGATGCTTGTAACCCTCTTAGCATCAGTAATCCTAATACTAATATTAACAATGTAGTGATTACCTCAAGTACATCTCAAGTACAGTACGTTTAAGTTAAGGAAAAATAGCAGAACAAGCTACTTTCAACATTAAGTAATGGCTTTAGTAATTTAAAGATTATTTTAAAGGTTTTATGGAAATATTCAAAAAAGTATACGTGTCAAGTTAAGGAAAAATGAGCAAATTTAGTGCACTAAAAGTTGGGGAATATTAAATAAATTATTGGAGGTAAGTTTGGAAAGTAAAATACTTATCAAATGAAGATGAAGAAAATAATCGCAGAAATGGGAGGAATGCAATAACTCTACGTACTACAATTAATCTAGTTTATAGCATTACCCATGGTAATCCAAATAAGATTTTTTTCTCATAATCAAGTCATAGTAAATTGGAACAACTTTTCACATCTAACAAAAGCTCTGACTTTAGATTTAGGATTGAAATTAGTAAGTAGAATGATTACGTAATGCATATATTAGTGAAAGGAGGTACAACATGAGTAATATAGTTCATTCAAATAAAAACAATAAATGTGATAACTTTAGTGTAAGAGGACTACAAAGAGCCGTTGATAACATATTTGATAGCTTCTTTACAGGATGGGACTCAGAGCTTTCCAGAAGAGGTAGTAGTCTATTACCAGCTTGCGATTTTTATGAAACAAAAGAAAGCTATTGTCTCTCACTAGAGCTACCAGGTATTTCCAAAGAAAGCATAGACATTAGTATATCTAGCGACAGCTTAATAGTGAAGGGTGAAAAGACGTGTAATAACGAGTCAAAAGATAAGCAGTTTTACCATCGAGAAAGATACTATGGATCTTTCTATAGGTCTATTCAGCTTCCAGTAAATGTAGAGCAAGATAAAGTGTCTGCTAATTTTTCAGATGGAATATTGCACGTAACCATACCTAAGTCGGAGAAACATATCAAGAGAATTGATGTAAAGTAACCAGTAAGTAATAGCAGGCTTCTAGTTTGAGGCTTGCTACTTTAAATTATTATAGATGGAATGTAATAAAGTTCAATTATCTTTTCTAGATCTAAATTTTTGTCTTAGCGTATTTATTATACAGATAGTGTAAAGCCTTTGTTAAGCTTACATATTGTCAATAATCTATTAATAACTCTTATGGTATAATTGACTTTGAAGAAAGAGGGAGTATGAGTGAGGCAAATCCAATAGTTACATTGAAGGCTAAAATTAAAGAATTTGGTTTTAGTGAATTAAAGGCTGGTGAGAGCAATAAATCAGCAAACTCTGGTGAAACAATGTATTTCGATTTTCCAAGAATGAACTTTGTTATTAATGGAAAAATTATAGATACAGTTTTAACCTCTGCATTAATTGAAGGAGCTCAATATCGCAAAAGCAACCTTTTTAATAGTTATGATATATACAGTAGTGAAACCGCAAGAGAAAAACAAAGAGAAATAGATACAGATTATGGTAGAGCTTTTGTTGATTCAGTCCTCAAGGATCTTGAAAAGGAACTTGCACATAATGCGTTATGTGAATTATGGAAAAGTCACTGCAAAAATTCTGAAATTCCTGATTATCAGAAAACCACCTCATATGGGAAAGATTTTGAGAGATTTTACAATGCTGGAAGAGAGCATCTGCATCTATTACTAAAAGTAGGAGATGAGAATAAGAACTATCGCCCATTTGTAAAAGAAGTCTTTAAGGAAATGTTCCAATACGCAGAAGCAAGTGTTCCGAATGACCCTATTTTAGAAGAAATAATCACTAATTGTAACCAAGCGGGGTATGAATTTGCTGTAAGCATCCCTATTCTTGAAAGTTCACTCTTGGAATATGGATTAAAAGGGGAATATAGCAAGAATAAAACAATGTGTATTGATTGTGCTGATCCAATCAGTACAAAAGTAAAATCTGATATGTTAGTGTTCGTAACGAAGTTTGATAACCCAGGAGAAAAAATATGCGATCTATCGACTTCACTTGAATTTGTACTTGAGTCTCAAGATGGTAAAGATGGTGTAACCTATAAAGATGGCAAATTATTACTTACTATTCCTAAGGAACTAAAAAATTATAAAGGGGAAAGTAGAAACTTGTTTGATGTTATTAAAGAATATTTTCAAAAATTCTGCGAAAAATTAGGATTTAAATTCGAGATAAAAACACAAAAAATAGAGCATGATTTGGACGATTCGCTGAAAGTAAATAGTCATCTTGAAAGCCTAAGACCACCTATTTGTAGTAATAATTATGCTCTTGGTCATTAAGTACTTTAAACCATAAGCTCAAGTTAGAGAGAATGGCACAAATGTTATTAAACAATAAAAGTTATAGTTGTATCTGGTTACTTAAGTTAGCTATAGAATGCCTTCTGTGTATATTAAAAGGGTATTTATTTTGTTATTTAAGTTTCCTCTTTTGGAACATAGAAACATCCTAGGAATAATCCTACTGAATTCTATGATATTATTTTTTGTAACATTGTTATATACTTCATAAGAAAGCTTATATCTCTCACCGCCATCTTTAAAGAAGACATCATTATCTTTAATTGTTTCAACCAAAATTTCCTTTCCTTTATTTTTTTTGCACTTTCAACTTTTTTACTGCATCTTGTGTTCTGCTTTGATCTAGATCAAAATCAATGTTGGTACAAATAACAAAATCTTTCAGTTCACCATTGATAAAGTCTTGATTGTATTTAATCTTTAAGTAGGAAATGAAATACTTTGCCAAATTAAATTCACCATCTTTATTTTTTGTGAGTAAATCGCTTATTCCAATTTTATTATCCTCCTTATTTTGCTTGTGTTTTGCTTGCAAAAAACGATATATTTTTTTTGATTTTGAATTATTACATATAAAAACCAAATCATCAAATTTTTCAGCATTATTCTACTCTGTAGCCAAACGAAAAGAGTAGCTTTTATCTAGTCCACGCTTTAAAAATAACATTAACAATTTTAGCTGGTAAATGTTGCCATGAAGAGTATTATTTAATCCAGAAGCAAGGTATGTTCTTGATTCATCCTCTTCGATTTTTGTTCCTTCAGGCTCTTCTTTTTTCATGAAGGAAATTCGTAACCGTTCACGGATTGTGAGAATGAATAAAGAACTAAGCAGTGACAGCTAGTAGATTCTGTAGCTTTTGAAAGGGGTTTTGGCCATTTAGACGTGATGTCAAAAATATTGACAACATTCTTTCCACGAATCTTTCCCCACGTTCTGACCAGGTGAAAAAGCTGTTTTTACGATAAATTACGTACCGTCTAATTTGCCGTTCTGCAAGGTTGTTGGTTGTTTCTATCACTTCAGGTTTTCTTAAAAACTTCCACATCATATCCTCAGACCGTAACATCTTAGCGGCCATTCTTGAAGCTTGAGTGCTATTTACAACCCTCGTCATTTTACGCAAAAAATGTTTTACCCTTTTCCGAATTTTTCGCATCAGTCGATAAAATCTCAAATTATCTATCGAATTGTGTTTTTTTGCCTTGTCTACTACAAACACCTTATTGCTGAGCGATTTTAGTGCTTGGCCAATTTTGCTCACTTCAACATTTTTACTATGGGCAAATCTCTCAAAATCTCTTGCCAAATGTGTCCAACATATCTGTCTATTTTCACGATTGAAGTAATTGTATACAGCGTATCTATTGCTCACAACTATGCCATCATATTCTGGCAGTAAACTCTTCAACACCTTCTTACCACGAGACTCGCTTACCTTCAGAAGTGTCAACGCTTTGTTCGTTATTACCCAACTCCAGCCTCTCTTTCCTTGATTTCTGTGTCCTGTTTCGTCTATATGCAAATATTCGCTTCCTTGTAACTCTTCCTTCATTTTCTCATATTCAGATGCACACTTCTTCGATGCCCTGCGTTCAGTATTTGAGACTAAACCAAGGCTTATATTTAGATTAAAAATACTGCCTAAAATTTGCTGTACCTCTCTTTTTGAGTTAATAAAAAAGCCGCTAAGGCTGCTTATAATTGTTTTAGCATTAGATCCTAGAAGATCTCTTGCAACACCTTCGGGTAAATTTGCTGTAATTCTTTTATTACATACTCTACAATGTCCTCTTTGCAATCTGTACTCAGTTACAGTTGGCTTAATTTCTGGCAATTCTGCCTTCTGATGAATAATTTCATCTTCTAAAGTAACCTTACCTCCACACATACAAATCGTATCAATTGTGCAGCTCACTACCTCGTCTGCAGCCATTAATTCACGCTTATGCCCCTTATGTCCTGGCTGACCTCCTGGTTTTTTATCACTTTTCTTTTTTGCTTTCTTACGATATATATCTCGTGATGGTGGCAGCGATGAATTTTGCGAATTTAAGCCCAATTTGTCTTGTAATTCAACTATTTTTGCTTTCAAGCTGTCATTTTCTCTGATCAGCGCTTTTATTTCTTCCTTGAGATTAGCGTTTTCTGCTACAATCTTTTCTTGCAGCACTTTTGTCATTTACCCATTCCATATTTAGCTTCCTATTTCTTTACACTTTTATATTTACTTTGTAAATCACCTTATCTCTGTGAGCGATTACGGAAATTCTTGGCTTTTTAGAAGAACCAATTTCTGGCTTGTTTTCTCCAGTATTTGCCCTTTTTAGAAGTGAAGCTCTGCCTAATTCTTGAATAATACCTTCGTTATTAAGACTTTTAGCAATATCTAGTGGCATTTTACCTTTACTATTCTTGATTTGTATTGCTCCATTTTTGACAAGCAGCTTAACTACTTTAGGTTCCTGTTTGCGAACAGCCGCATGTAACGGTGTATTTAACTCATAATTAGCGTCCTGAAAATTAATGTTCGCTCCTTTCTTCAAAAGATCTTCAATGTCGTTTGATTTTTATTTTTCTGAGGTGCTACTCTTAACAATTTTTATCAACTCCTCATTAAGATTGGCTTGACTCATAATATCATTATAGTCAGAAGAATGAGAGCTCCTATGTTTAAAAATATAGCTTACCTCTTGATTTTTAGCTAATTCATATGGCTCTTTACCCTCATTATTTTTGATATCACTTCTTGCTTGTTTATCTAGAAGTAGCGATACAAGTTTTTTGTTATTTCTGGAAACAGCAATATGCAAAGGTGTATCACCTTTATTGTTTTTAGCGTTAACATCTGCCTTCCATTCTTGCAGTAATTTTCTAACTATTTCTTTTTTATCCCTTTCAACAGCATAGTGTAAAGGTGTATTATCTTTATTATTTTTATCAATGATGTTAAGCTTTACTCCTGCTTTTAAAAGATCTTGTACTTTCTGCAGGTTGCCATTTCTTATAGCAGAAAATAGCTCTGTATTTTTCTCTCTTTCACCATCACTATCAAACCTACGATAACGTTTAAGTTCAGAAGATTTATAAGCTTGTCCTATACGTTGTACTTTCTCTAATATTTTGGAAGCTTCTGAATTATTTTTTTCTTTTTCTAAGTAATCTATTGAACGCTCCACTTTGAGCATAAATTCCACTGCCTATTTTATATAGAAACCTATATTAGATTTGATTATATGCTAATGAATAACATTAGCAATGCAAGTAGTTTTTATGCATACCTCTTTAGGTTTTACAGAATAGGCAGTTAGAGTAGAAAAACAAGTTCCAAAATAATATAAGACCTGCTGTAAAGTAAATCAGATTTTTTTTGAAAATAACTACCGTAAAAAACAGCAGCTTTCCTTTTGCAACAGGTCTATAGAAGTTGTAATTATAACAAGTAACAAATTTAACTCTATTTTTAGAGAATCTATTTGGATTCACTCTATTTCTAGGTGTCTTTCAAACTGTGTAACTAACTGCTTTACGTTTACATGTGTAATTAAGAGAGCTTTCACAAGGCTCATGATCAAACTGCTACTTTGCAGGATTTTCTAGAGATCTTTTATTTCTCATAAAGGATGACTGAGCTTGGGAAGCAACTTTTAATGGATTTTTCTTTATACCAACATCTGATTGTGCTGCTATAATGGCACTACTTTTAGCGGGTTGCATACCTACACATTCTCTTGCTTGGTTTTGCTCAAAATTTTCCACTGTTGCTTTTACTTTACTTTTCATCTTGCGATTAACCACTATAACAGGCACCTCCACTTTTGGCACTACTTGTCTATAATCTTGATTCTCAGCTCTTAATGGTACTATCGATTTACTTTTAACTGATTTTTTAAGAACCGCTCCCACTATTTTTGGTTTTGCGCTTATTTTTTGATTGTTATAGCCTAGATTTTTAGACTGTGATGATAACGTAAGTATATCTTTTATCGCTTGTGATTCTTGTTTAACTTCTTGAACGGTAAAGGATGTTTTCTTTTGTATTTCTTATAATTCCAATAGAATTTTTGTATTTGTTCGAACATAGAAAATATTTTGCATGGAGTTTTTTCTATCTTTGGTGATTTTAGTGTTGCTATTTAATTCTAACTTTTGCATAGTACTCTCAATATTTTTATATAGGAGGTACAATGCCAAAAAAGATGGAGCGTCATGCTGCAGTGCTTAGTAAGTTAAAGAGTGTTATTCAACATACAGATTCCAAGGTCATGGCTGAAAGGCGTTCAGCTATTGAAAGATGGGTAAAAACTTACATTAGGCAGGTAGAATATCTTAAAGATGATAAGCTACAATTCTTATACAACATATTTCGCGATGAAAGTTGTTGGTCAGGTACGAGATTGAACAATACAATCTTAGGACAGAGGTTTACTGAAGAAAAAATAGGCGAAATAAAGAACCCTCTTCCTATATATGATATGGCATGTCGATACTGCGTGATAGATAAAATTCCTTTGCTCTTTCAGAAGCAGTTTGAATCTTACAAAAGTAGCTTCTCTTCTGAAGAGATAGATGATGATGGTAAGCCTGCAACTAGCAATAACAAATATGTAAAGAGTGAGTTGTTGGGTTATATGAAGAGTCAAGACCCTGTATTTAGCTTTTGGGTTGATAAAAAATCTGGAGAATTTAAGAAGCATGTCAGCGCAACAGAAGGATTTAAGAAAGCTATAGAACTTAAGTGGAGCGAAGGAGTAGAATATTTTTATAGCCTTCTAAATGAAAAAGAAAGAGAAAGGAAAATTACTGATGCAGTTACTATATTATCCTCTGTTCAATGTGACCATAATGGTGCTGTTACTTTAGACTTTTGTCTTAGTAAAATGAGCGATCAAGCAAAAAACAAGCTGTTTAAAGATTCTGAGCTATCAAAAAAAGATAAAGGAGTGTACTCTCTCTTTAGCGCGTTGATACATCAAGGTTTTTTTGATACGATGCAAGCTATACTTCCGATGTTTAAAGATAAAATACTGGAGGATAAGATACTTTCACCTAGGAGTTATACTCTTCTTCTCTCCTCACTTTCGGACATGATGCTCGAAAATTCTGAGTCAACTATTCAAGCTAGGGAAGCTATAATGAACCTTATAAAGTGTGGTAATTTCAATAATCATGAGGGGCGTGAGGAAAAAGCTGCGGTATTTTTTTCTAATGGAAGGGTTCCGATTAAGCGTGCGCTTGCAGGATTGATTGTCGATTGGCAACTTGGTTGTACAAAAAAGGAAGAGGTGTTAAAGGTACTACAGTTTGCCAAAGAGTTTTGTGCAGTTGAAAGTTTTATGTATTTTAAAAAATCTGTTGTTGATAACCTAAAAATGGTTGGTAGGGATGGTATGAGAAAAAATATAGACTATGGTAAATTAGCAGAAAAGTTGTTTGCTGAATTAGATACGGTATCCGTGCCTAACGGAAGAGGTGATTTTGGTGGAGCTGGTGACCCACAGTCTACACTAGGAAGCACTGAAGTTAGTAGTTTTTCTGGTCGCAATAAGTAGGAGTATTTTATGCATGGGTTAGTTAGAAGTTTAATAAATGGAAATTGTGGAGAATTCACGGAAAAGTTTGAATATTTCTTGGATTCATGTCCATCTTTTCTGCATTCAGTTGGCAAAGATCACTTTTTTCCTGCGTTCTTTTTTGGCATGTTTGCTACTGCACATGATTCTGGTGTTGCAAACAATGATGAAAGAATCTTCTTTCGTTTTGATAATGATCCAGGTAGTCCTGGAAGGGGAAATCTAAAGGTTGCAATTCTAACAACTGATGGAAATAACAGAAGAGTTGTAAGGTGCTATACTATTGCTGACAGAGAGAATAGCTACGGTTCTAGGTTTAGCCAGCAGGAAAGGGAGCAGCTGGAAGGTATCCTGCGAGATGAAGAGCTTGAATGGCAAGAGTATAAAACATTTATATGGGCGGATAATCAAGGTGAAGATGAAGAAGAGGAAGCAGTAAGATGTAGGATATTTCAGGCAGGACAAGGGCCGTTTACTGGAAATCATGCATCTTATTTAACTCGTAGACATAGTTTTCAAGAGATTACCAGAACACCTGGGCTGCAAAATAATTATTTACCGGATTTGATGAATCAGCTAGAAAGTGATGATGCAGATGATGTACACGACACTACTGAGGAAGTGTTTCAGCATATTATTGGTGTCTACGATAGATATAGTCAGGCATTGGACTTCTATGGTAGAGAGTCTGACTATCATGGTTTTGTTTCCGGTGTTTTGATGCATTTTAGATATCGCAATGTAGCCAATATTTACCTTGAGCTGTTTGTAGGTGGTGGATATGCAGATATTACTTCTATTGTACGTGGTACACAGAGGTTAATTAATTCTGTTCCCTGTGTAACTGAACTTAAGGCAGGCAGAAGAGCAGATAGGAATGCTGGCCGTGCATTAGAGCAGGCTGGAAATTATGTTAATGGATGTCCCGTTTCATCCATATCTATTCCAACATTATCACCAAGAGCTGTCTGCGCTGGAGTGAATTTCGATTTTGGTAACCCAGGACGTTTACAGCTTGGTGTGAGGGCTTTTTTAGCAAAAGGTTCTTCTTTAATGGAAAGATTATTTGAACCTGTAGAGGATGAGGAGATTGGAGAAAATGTTAGGGATTATCTACTCCATCCAGCCTTTGGTGTACCTGCTGTACCAGGTATTAGGAATAGGGGTGGTGTTAACGCTAGAGATAGAAGAATATTTCTCTATACAAGTGGATTTGCTTTCGCAAGTATTGCATTTGCAAAAGGAACTGTGCCAATAGAAGGAAATCGTGCAATAGTAGATAAGCACTTGTTTCACTATGACGGTAATGCAAAAATGTTAGATGAGCAAAGATACAATACACAAGTAAATATTGGAGATCGTGCTTTGACTATGGTTTTGCATGTATCACGAGGTAGAGACCAGAAGGAGGAGGTGATCGTATTTCATGTTCGCCACGTATTGGCTAATCAACTTTTTCCGGACAATGGATTGGATCTATCGCGTTGGCCGAATGCTATGGTACATGAAGTGGTGTGTAATTTGACCATAAATAGAAGGACAAGAGGAGTAAATGATAATCTTGGTTTAACTGTTAATGTAGAAACATTTGACTCGCCTGCTGACTACCTGCTTGATAGAGGTAATCAGCCTTTTCAAGGTGAGCTTTTACGAATAGGTGGCGTTAGTAATGTGCATCGCGCTGCAAATGTAATGATGAATACTGGCTGGGAAAATGAAGATCCAGACAGTCATGAACGGTTTTACCAAGCAATTTCCAACGTGCTAAATCCACCCCAGCCAAATAATGCAGGACTCCAATCATTAGCATGGGTAGTGAACAGAGATAATGCTAGAGAAGCTGGGTTTCATGCTGCATTGCATGGATTATTTTACACTTGCGATAATCCTGCTAGGGTAGTTAGTGAATTTCAGGTTGGAGGAGGAGGAAAGTTAGACTTAGTATTGTCACGAGCTATAGGAAGGATGGGAGGTACTCATCCGATTGGAACAGAGCTAAAGTTTGCTGCCACTGAAGCAGACGTACAAAATAGAGAAGAAGAAGCAGATGAACAGGTGGAGGGTTATCTGCAGAGTAGAGGGTTTGATCGCATTACTGATGGAGATAAAATGGTTTTCTCGTATGCCGTATTTAATGATCAAGCGCCAGCACCAGCACAAAATGTCCCAAATACCCTTATAGCAGTTAGTAATGTTCTACGCATAAAAGATAACTTAGGAATTGACACTGTGGACGACTTTCCTTATAGATAAAAGGGATTATTGAGAGTTTAATTGTCTGTCATAAATAGCAGACGCCGTCTTGTCAGTCAACAAAAAATTTATAAAAATTGTCTCATTGCCTAGGCTGTATTGTAAAACTAAAAAATACTTCCAACTCACATCCTGTATAGCGGATACAGATTATAGTTATGTTGATAAGTAAATTTCTGCTGTCTTGTATATATAAAACTAATTTACTTATCAACATACCAATTACATTCAATGAATTTGTGTAAGATGCCATTTTACATAAGATAGAATGGAAGCATTTTTTGATTTTAAAGTACTAAACCTTCAGTTAACCTCCTGGCCCTGTAGTTTTTGATATGGTCAGGATCAAAAGCCTTTTTTGATCTTAAAATACCAAAACAATATGAAGTAACTTACGCATTGCAGACCCAACTATGGCCATATTATGCTTACCCTTTTCCTTTAATCTCTGGCAAAAGCTCATAATAATAGGATTGTGATTCTTAGCTACTATGGCAGGAAAGAAAAGTGCCTTACGTAATGGTTGTGAACCGGATTTACTTAATCTGGGTTTGGCATATACAGATGAACCTGATGTTATATTTCTCGGTATAACTCCTGCATATGCTGCCAATTGTCTGGCATTTCTAAAAACTTCTATGTCAGGAACCTCAGCTAAAATAGCTACTGCTGATTCCTCTCCTATTCCTGGAATAGTCAGTAGAAGTTGAAAATTTTCCAACAACTCTTTGTGTTGCTTTAATAGTTCACGTACGGAGTTTTTTATTGTTTCTATTTTTTGAGCTATATTCATTGCAAGGTCTTCCCAAGCATTTGCAACTTCTTTGGGCAGTCTCTCTTTTTTTTCTAAGTGGTTATTTACTAATATCAATTCATCTTTTAACGCAACCGAGCAACGATAAAGATGTTTTAATTTTTTCAGTTCAGGAGAAGGTGGTGTCCAACGAGTAGGTTCCTGTCTTTGGCAACAATCAGCAATAATTTCTGCATCAGTCTGATCATTTTTTTGCCGTGTAAGCTTACTTCTTGCGTAGGATTTTATGCAATAAGGATTTACAACACTAACAAAATGTCCAGTATTGTGTAGAAATTCAGCCAAAGCTTCACTATAACAACCGGTAGCTTCCATGCAGGCTTTTACTTGTTCTACATTATGTTTTTGTAGAAAGCTCAGTAAACCTTGAAACCCATGATCATCGTTCTTAAAGCTCCTTTTCCTAGTTTCACGTTTTCCTTTTTTACTTATAAATGAGAGAAAAACATCAAAGCGATCTTTTGATACATCTATGCCAAGAAAGTTGTTGATCATATATAACCCCATACGTTACCATTAAAAATGAAAAGTAAGGCTAACCTTGTTAATACAGAATTAGAACCATTTAGGTCTTTCTAAGACGCCGTCCAGCCTATACTTTTGAGAGGGAGCTCTTATCTGCAAAACAGATTTTATATCTAAGGTTTATATCAGAGTTCCTCCCTTCTCCAACTAATGCTTAAGCTTAAAACATTAGATGCTTTTTTCAAGATACAAGGTTTATAGTTAGAATTGGTTGATAGTGTTATATTGACTACTTCATTTTGTAACCAGATCGGCTTTATTGAGTAGTGGATTACAGATGGGCAGGCAAAAAAATCCGTGTAGTAAGTTCAAAATCAATGTCGGAGAATTTTATAGAAGTGTCAAGTTGAAGTTGATGTGGAAGGAAAGAGACTATAAATTCTGCTATGTTGATTGCTTAACACTCTGAATCAAGGTTGCAAGTTTACTATCCTATCAGGCATCTTTATTAGGTTAAAAGAAAGTTTATGTAAACACCTGAACTTACTACAAAAACTCAAAAATTGCAAAATAATAAAAATATTATATTAAAATCAGCTTGACTCATATTATATATTGTACATAATATATCAAGCTAGGAGGAAAATATGGTTATTGCTGAAGCTATCAACGGGCAAAGTAAACAAGCGAGCAAAAAGCTAGAAGAGAAATTAAGTCCTGGACAAGAGTGGTCAGAAACAGACAAACTATTGGATGAAGAGTACGAGTTAATTAAAAAATATTTATGGGTTCCATCTGAATTAAATGGAGGTAGATCTCTAGTTGATGGTCAATGTTCATTTGAGGAGCTGGTGTGTATATGGCTTGCTCATACAACAAATTTGAACGAGAATCAAAAAAAGTTAAATAAAGAATTACTAAAAACTCTTAAGGGTATAGGTTCTTATCTTCATGAGTACGATACTAAAAAACTTGAAAATTTTTTAAAAAATAACAAGGACGATCAAGATTTAAAAGTTGTTCTTAACCTTAAAAGGGGAGAGTCAGGATTAACGTTATTGCATGCTGCTTCAAGACTCAATGATGATCAGAGCGGTCCTACTTTAGTCAATTTACTTCTACAAGCAGGGGCTGATCCTAATATAGAAAGCAATGAAGGGAAAACACCTTTACATTATGCTGCTGATAGTAACTATAGGTATCTCACTATAAATCTACTCTTGGAGGGAAAAGCTGATCCTAACATACGGGACAATAAACGAAAAACCCCATTACAAACTGCTATTGATAATAATAACTGCCACATTTTAGAATGCTTCTTAACTGACAATCAGAAAAAGTTGAGTAAAGAGCTGTATGATATACTTTTAGGTATACTCTCGCCTGAAGATTATAAAAAACCTCATGTTATAGGTGAAGTTTTTAATCGTCAGGCTATTGAAAATTTAGGCAAGTTTCTGGATAAACATAAGAATAGTCAGGATCTCAAAATGATTTTCATTGTTCAGGATAGAGTAGGTATGTCAAAAGTACTTAGTTATGCTAGAGCTACTTGCAAAGAAGCAGTGGATTTACTTCTAAAGGCAGGAGCAACTGATCCTAAAAAAGATGCAAATATGTGCAATAAGAAGAAAAAGTGTTTGCTTCCACCTAGGACTTTATGGAGTATCCCAAACCAACAGATAGTGCTAGGTGGATTTTTAAATGACATATCTCAAGTTGAAAGTATGGATCAACTGGAAAAAGTTGTAGATAGAGCTATAGATTTCGGAGTAATGTTAAATTTCGCTAAAAAATCTTCTCAAGGTGAAAAGTACAACTTTACAGATTATGTAATAAAAGAAATTAGTAGATTAGAAAAGAATCCTAAAGTTGCAAGTGATATAGTATGTAAGTTGGTATCGTGGGGAGCAGCGTGCTATACTAAAAACAGTATAGATGTAATTGGCGAACTGGAATTAGAATTTAAAGATCACAAAGCTAATATGATAAAAGCTCATGAAAAGTATGTTAATTGTACTCAGAAATTCCTGAAAATCGCAAAAAATGCGACCAACGGCAAGTTAAATCGTGCAAAAATGGATAACGCTACTTTTTACTTAGAATATTCAGAGGACAGTACAATAGATGTTGCACAAATTACAGATGGAACAAGGGATTTAGGGCTAACCCATGGAGATGTAAAGTGTGGAAGAAATATAGTAAAGATCGGTAATAGTGAAGTAGAGATTATCACAAAAGATGGTGTAAGGAATTACACAGATCTTACAGAAGGTGGTGATATAGTATTAACTTTCTATACCATTCAGGGGGAACTAGAGGTCAGGTTATATCCTGATACACAAAATAAAGATCTAATAAGAGTAGAGGTGAACGATCAAGATTTACTGGAGGAATTAAAAAATTGTAACGAAAAAATAGGTAAGAATTGCTTACTAGGGGGGTTACCAGTTGATCAAGCCATAGAACGAGGTTTCTTTACTAGATCAGGAAAACTTTGTCAATATTCCGAAACAGTTAGTTCAGCTGCTCAAACTGTAAATGAAAAGCAACAACTATTACAGGATTTACGCTATATTGAGTCTAATATTGTAAAAAAGGAGAAGAATTTTGACATAAAAACTCACCTGGTAGAAATCTTTAAAACTTTATCTAGATTCTGTGAAGAAAAAGGGGATATTTCTAAAACAGACTTAGCTAAAGCAGCAGAAAAGGAAAGTAAAAAATTGGGGTTAGAAGGTAAATATAACTGGAGTAAGATTTTTGGTTTAGAGAAAGGAGTTATTGAAAAAGCAGAAAAACAAGGTGATAAAGAACAAAAATCAAACATACCTGATAATTTCTATTTAGGACAAGCAATTGAAGATGGAAACTGTTTTTTTGATTCGTTTAGACAAGAACTAGAACAACAATTAGGGATAAAAGCTACTGTTGAGCAATTGCGACAATATTGTAAAGAGTTTGCACGAAATAACCCACCAGAATGGTTCATAAATGCTATTACTAACAGTCATGATAATAATGGCGTGGTGCGTAGGGAAACTCCAGATTTTTATGCAAAAAATATTCTAAATAACAATAGATGGGGTGATCCTGAGGTTGAAGGTAGAATACTTTGCGGAAAGTATGGTGTAAAATTGCATGTTGTAGAGAGTAATCCATTACATGCTACTGATGAACAACAAGATCCATCCTTGCATCAACTAATAGATAGTTTAGGATCAAGAAGTACAGGTGAGTATAATAGGATAGATTATGATGACAATAATGTCTTACATATAGTAAATAAGGGACATGATCATTTTGAACCACTGTTTAATAGTAATAAAATCTTGGCAAAATGCTATTCAAGCTTACCAAGGTGTAGTATGGACGAGTTAAAGATAGAATCTCACCAACATAAGTCACTACTTGTAAGTGGATCATAGCTCCGTATATGACTTGTTACACAGCAATGATGGAGGAAGTTTATTTAGATGGTTAAAAAAGAATTTACTTAGCACTTATGAATTTTCAAGTACGCTTTCAGGTTCAAAGGAAGCTGTAGATTAGTCCACATGTACTACTTTCTCGAGTTGTATGCTGGGATTTAGAGTATTGTACGTTGCATTTTTCGATTTCTATAGAATTTTTCCCCAGATCTATTATTAAAATGTGCAGCTAAAATTCGATACATTTTCTGCCATTGTCGTATCTAGCATGCTAAAATCTTCGTCATTTATATTGATATTTTTGCATAATTGAGTGTCAGCTTTTATAACATTGATTTGCTTTTTTACATCAATCTTGACTTCCTCAACATCTTTTGGAATGGCCCTTCGTATCAGCTCCTTCTGGCACGTACTCTTTCTGTTACTTTTGTAAATTAAGACGCCATTCCTTACAATTTTTCCATCTGCTCACTCCACAACACCGGTATTTCTCTCAAATCAACTAATTTCAAATTTCTTGGCTGCCTCCCATTTACTATATCTTCTTTAATCTTTGGTGCTAAATAATTTCACCTTTTCTTTCCCTATTAAGAACTTCACAAACTCAAGATTTTCATGGTTATAACTGACAGCATGGTGCACAGCCATCTTCTCGACGTACATAATTAACATTAGCCCCTTTATCAAGTTGAGCTTCTACTCCACTGCGGTCTTTTCTCTTGACAGCATCAAGAAGTAATTCATTTCTTAGTAAACTTTCAACTTCTTCATGTCCTCCATCATTTGCAAGTTCCAATGGTGATCTATTATTGGAATTTTTAATATCAATTCTTGCTCCTTTTTCTATGAGAAACTCTACAGCTGATAAATGTCCTTCCTTGGCAGCATAGTAGACTGATCTGTGGTTTTAGAATTAATAAATGATTCTTGTTGTTGCTTTTATATTAGAAGCTTTACAATCCCTAGATATCCTTTATTGGTAGCATAATGCAAAGGAGTCCAATTGTTTTTACCTTTTGTACCAACTTCTACTCCCTTATTAAGAGAAAACTTTACAATATCGATATTTCAAAAATCAGCTGCAATATGAATAGGCTTGTTTTCGTCATTAGTTTTAGCGTTAAAACTTACACCTTTATTATTTACTAAAAATTTTGTTACTTCTAAGAACCTGTCTTGAAAGGAGTTAAGCAGCTAATTTAGTAAGCATAGAAGTAATCATATTAAATAAGATATTGTTTTTTGAAGTAAGAGGAGAATGCTCGTAATCCTTGCTCATGCGTCTAAAATTGGAAAGCCAAGCAAAGGTTCGTTCTACAATCCAACGTTTAGGAATAACCTGAAATCCTGTATCAACCAATTTCTTGGTAATCGTTAGCAAACATCCAGTTTCCAACAAACATCGATTTTGTAATTTACCTTTGTATCCTTGATCAGCAAAAAACTTACGTAATGTTGGAGCTTTGCATTTAGCTTGAATAAAAAGATTGGTAGCACCATCACGATCCTGAATGCTTGCGCTGTGTACCTCTGCAGTAATTACAAGACCTAGTGTATCTACAATAATATGGCGTTTTCTACCCTTTATTTTTTTACCGGCATCATATCCTCTTGATCCCCTTTTTGAGTCGTTTTCACTGATTGACTGTCAATTATACCTACTGAAGGTGTTTCATTTTTACCAACCATTTTTCTTACCTCTTTTACTAGCATGTCATGTATTTTTTTCAATTTTCCATTATTACGCCACCTGATAAAATAGTCATACACCGTTTTCCATGGGGGAAAATCCTTTGGTAGCATTCTCCACTGGCAACCACCCCTCATTATATACCTTATTGCATTAATAATTGTTCTGATGTTATGTTTTCTTGGTCGTCCTATCGCTCCTTGTGCAACATAGGGCTCTAAAATTTCCCATTCCTTGTCACTTATATCACTTGGATACAATTTACCCTCCTATTTTTTGCTTACCTCATCATACTCTTTTCTTTATTCCCTTTCAAGACAGGTTCTAAGCTATCAAACTTAGCTGGATGGTGCACAGCCACCTTGACCAAAAAATCATCCCCCTATCGCGTTCTTATCATTATGCCTTATACGCTGTATTACACCTTCAGATATAGTCATTGCTAACCTCCAACATCCTTGCTAATAAACCCTCGCTAAAACTGCCGAAAAGACTTTATAAGTTAATATTCTAAATCTCAATATTTTATGGTGCAGGTTTTTATTTTTAAAACATTATACTTTGTGTAGGGTATAACTACACGCATCAAAGTGAAAGAAAAGCAAAATGATGAAGAAAATGAAAGTTTAAGTTTTCTTCAACGACTCAAGGAGAGAATTTATGCTTTAAAGCCTGTATTAGCAAGAGCCTTAATCACTAAATGAACAATGTCACGCAGAGTTTCATCCTCAATTTTTCTATATTCCCTCACTAGCCTTGATATTTCTTCGCTGCCTACATCGCTATGGAAGGCCTTATCATGTAAGTCTTCAGAGGCTTTGGTAAAAAAATACGACATATCAACCGATAGTACTTCTGCTAATTTATATAACCTATCAACTACAAGCCTAATCTCTCCGCTTTCATATCCTTGTACATGCTGAAATGAAATTTCAAGCTTTTTTCCTAAGTCTCTTTGACTAAAACCACACATTAGCCTTCTTTTCCTTATTCTTTCACCTATTTGTTTATCGATAGGATGTTGTATAGTCATTTTACGTATCAGGTAATATTAACTATGTATTATCACTTTGAGAAAAAGATTTTACCAATATATAAACTGCACTACGTAACCTTTTGCTCTTAATTTCGTTATATCCTTTGACTAACTTTAGTATTTCTTCATCATAAGCTTCATGTGAGTCAGTGTGCATATCAGTAAAAAAGTTAGCAACATCTATCGATAGTGCTTTTGCTAAATCATATAATCTACTGGCCAAAACACAATTTGAACCATTTTCGTACTTTTGTATCTGTCTATACGAAACACCTATTCTCTTTCCCAATTCGGTCTGTGTCAAAGCACGATCTAACCTAAGTTGTTTTATTTTTTTACCTAATTGCACTTTTCACCTCTTATTCAAATTTACAACAAATTTTATGAAGTGGAAAAAAAGCTAGCAAAGTAATTGCTTTAATAATTTCTGCCTCTCGCTAATTAAATCGTTTGGCCTTACGTATTTTTTCTCAATTTCCCTCATCTCTTTTTCTCGTTCTGCAATGCTATTTCGTATTACTTCAGCCGAGTATCTGCTTTTGCCACTTGCAAACTCTGATCTTAATCTTCTAACCTTGTATTCGAGCTCAGCAAATCTTTCGTGTTGCTCAAGAAGTTCTATCATATGACTAATTTCAGAGTTTAGCTTTTTTTCCTCAACATCTCTTACAATAAAAGAAAGTAGAAGCTTATCTATTTGGTAATCAATATTTGGTTGAGCAGCAAATAGATCAATTATGGCTTTTACGTCAGTAGGATTTGTAACTAGTAAGTTAAAATTACTACATAAAAAACTATAGAACTTTATCGTCTTCTCAAGATAATTTTTCATATCTTGTGATAATTGCAATTCTTTGTGAATTCCTGACAGCAATATTTTCAATTCTTCCAAGTATTTCGTGTCAAAATTACTTACTTCTGTAGGTGAAAGGATCATTAGCAGCTTTTTTACAAGCTCAACATCATTTAACTTTACTGCATTATAAAGAGCTTTTTCTTTATCTTCTTTTAAATCATAAAGCTCTGATGAGTTATCTATGCTGAATAGATATTCAGTATTTCCTTGAGGAGAGTAGATTAAAATGTCCACTTCTCTTAGCGGGTGATCATCATTAAACTTTTCTAGTAACTGCTTATCGGTAGTTTCCTCTATTGCTACAACTGCTTTGCTTACCTCTTTCAACTTTGCAATATCATCTCTTGAGTTTTCAAGTATATCTTTAGCCTTGTCTAGCAGCTGCTCATATAGAACTATTTTTTCTTCATCATCAAGTAGCTGACAATGCTTTTTCAGCTTTTCAGTAGAGTAAGATAGGATATCCATTTTTTTCAATTTTACGATTACGATACCCCATTTTTGTTGAAACTGAAATAATTTTTATAGGATGTGTTTTTCTAGTGTAGATGCCCGCAAAACTTGTTATTATAATATATAGTAAATCAATAAGTCGTATAATATTAACAATTAAATAATATTTATCACGATATGATCGAATAGTAATGAAATTAAATGAGGGTTACAATGAAAAAAATAAATGGTAAAAAATTGTCTAGTAAAATGTTAAAAGCGGTAGAGCGAATAGCAAAAGAAGGGTTATTACCTAATTTTATAAAAGCTGCTCCAACAGCAAATAAAAAGATTAGTAAATTACCTGTCTTAACATATCCTGAGGAGCTCAATCCATTTCGATCAGCTTTATGCAAGATAAGGCTAAGTGAATATGAAAATGTGAAATTAAATGAATTCTTGGAAAAAGCTATTGCAGCTGAAAATCTAGACAAATTAAGTAAAATCGTCGATGAAGCTTTGGATTTAGGAATAAGAGTAAACGCTCGCAACGAAGATGGCTTTAGCTTCACTAACGTTACAATGTTTAAGATGTATCGTGATGAATTCAAAGAAAATAAACAAGAAGATATAATCAGAAAGTTAGCCTTACATGGAGCAGATTTTAATGTACAAGTTGATAAGAAAATAGCTGAAATGTATCAAAAAGTGCAAAAAGAAATTGAGCCACAAATATATAGTAGGCTCAAGAAACTTAGGGAAGTTGGAGAAGACGCTACTATAGAAGGAACTGTTGAAGATGTAGAAATCGATAATAAGACCTTCTATATTGAATTTTCACATAGCTGCATAGTTGATGTTGCCAAAGTTGTAGAAGGTGCAAAAAATTTGGGCTTAAGTAAAGGAGACTTAAACCTTGGCGGTAGTATCATAAAAATAGGTGATGGTGAAGTTGAGGTCAAAACTGGGAAAGACGGTAAAAGAAATTACGTAGATATATCCGATAACAGCGCTTTTACAGTAACACTTTGCACTAGCCTAGGAGAGCTAAATTTAATGGTATATCATGACACAGAAGACTATCATCAAGTACAAGTTGAGGTAGAAGATGAAGAAATGTGGAACGAGTTGCAAGAAATAGGAGAAATCGTAGGAAAGGGTTGTTTATTTGGTGGAATGTCTGTTAAAGAAGTAGTGGAAAAAGGCAGCTTTACTAGATGTGGAAGGTGGGGCGACCAAAATTCTAAAAGTAGTGAGACCTTTTCTTGGGTGAGCAAATTAAAAGATACCAAAACGACATCTGTAGGACGTTCTTGATTGGTGGCTATGTTTTTACATAGCCATAATTATTGCAAAGTAAAGTAGTTCTTGAAATTTAATCAAAATTACCATAAAAAATTTACCTTAACTAGCATTGCTTGTAGAAGTGGATTGAAGATATATTCAGGCAATATTATTTATTGGCAAGCGCTTTTATCACTGAATGCACAATATCACGCAACGTTTCATCCTTAATTTTCCTGTATTCCCTCACTAGCCTTGATATTTCTTCACTACCCACATCGCTACAAAAGGCCTTATCGTGTAAGTCTTCAGAAGCTTTGGTAAAAAAATATGACATATCAACGGACAAAGCTTCTGCCAAATTATACAATCTATCAATTACAAGCCTTACCTCTCCAGTTTCATATCCTTGTATATGCTGAAATGAAATTCCGAGCTTTTTTCCTAAGTCTCTTTGGCTAAAACCGCATATTAACCTTCTCTTCCTTATTCTTTCACCTATTTGTTTATCAATAGGATGTTGTTCATCTTGTACAATCATTTATTAATATATTAACTGAGGTATTGAAGCAATACTAACTCTCATTGTAACTTTGAGAAAAAGATTTTACCAATATATAAACTACGCTACGTAACCTTTTGCTTTTAATTTCATTATATCCTTTGACTAATTTTAGTATTTCTTCATCATAAGTTTCATGTGAGTCGACATGCACATCAGTAAAAAAATCAGCCACATTAATCGATAGTGCTTTTGCTAAGTCGTATAGCCTACTGGCCAAAATTTGGTTTGAACTATTTTCGTACCTTTGTATTTGTCTATACGAAACGCCTATTTTCTTTCCCAACTCAGTTTGTGTTAAACCACAGTATAATCTAAGTTCTTTTATTTTTTTGCCTAATTCCACCTTTCATTACTAATTTTAGCTGCTCAAGCTTATATTGAATTTTTTAATTTATGAAGTAGAAAAAAAGAAGGAAAGTTGGAGAACTTTCCTTCCGGTCTACAGATTACAATAAACCACTATCATAAAAACTAAAGTGGCTCTTCTGTGTTACGATTATGTGATCTATTAATTTCATTCCTACATTTTCGCAGGTTGCAGCTAATGTAAGTGTGTTATCCTCATCCTCCTTTGATGGTTCTGTATCTCCACTTGGATGATTATGTGAAATTGCAATAGATGATGCATCGATCAGTAATCCCTGTTTGATTATTTCTCTCACATATAGAGGTACTCTGTCTATAGTTCCACAGTCTTGAATATACTCGTATATCAAATGACCACTTCGATCTAAGTATATTACTCGCAAGCTTTCCTTTCGTGACTGCCCTATTGCTGTTTTAAAGTATTTTAGTAGCTCTTCTCTGTTATCAAGAATCGACAGCTTTTTTAACTTACCTTTCAGTATCCTATCGAAAATCTCTTTCAGACAAAAGATACTTGCTATTGCTCCATCATTCATTCCTGTAACATTTTTTAGCTCATGAAAGTCAGCGTTAATTACCCTTCCTAAACTACTAAAGAGCTCTATTAGCTTTTTGGCCACTTCTCTTCCTTCTTCACATTCAGATAGAGTACGTTCCAGTAGCTCATGGTCAAGTAAAGACCTGCCTCTACTTGATAAAATGCGAGTTTCCAATTTTTCTTTTCTCTCACTATTATTCATAAAAACCTCCAAGGTCAACATTATATACAAATTCAGCGCCAACTTTCTGACGCAATAGTTCTCGAGGAATAACCCTTTTGAACTCTAAATTTGCAATGTTGTCCTTGTTGCTTTAAAAGCTGGAATACCATTTGCCATATGAATTTGTGCATTGACATTTACTGTGCTAATTCCCTGAAGCGCAATGGTATTTATATTTGCAATCATAATATATTATATAAAATTGTTAATACAATATATTAAAGAAGCGATGAAGTAAAGGCTACAGCAATTAAAGATGGCTTAACTTAACAAAAAAGTGTAGTATTCTATCACTTTGCTGATTACAAATGTTTATAAGGATAATCACTTTTTTCTTACTATATTCAAGTACGGCTTTTTGTAGTGATTGTAATTTTAATTTACCATACTGTGGGCTCAGTTGTAATCTAGATCTATCATATAGAAATTTAAGTAATATAAAAAAATTATTGAATAACGACGATAAGTTTGTTGCGCTTACGTTTGATGATGGACCTTCCAACAATAGAATAAACGATATTATTAATGTTCTGGAAAGCTATGAAGCAAAAGCAACATTTTTTGTGCTTGGTGAACGTATAAATGAAAAAACGTCTGAAATAGTAAAGAAAATTCATGAATCAGGTCATGAGTTAGGCAATCACTCTTGGTCGCATAGGAAGTTGACATCACTTTCAAGTGAGGAACAATTGCAAGAATTGGAAAAGACAAATACAGCAATTAAAAATGCAATAAAACAAGATGTAAAATGGTTTCGTCCGCCATATGGATGTTATGACGATAATCTGATTGAAAATACTGATCAATTAAATATGTATTCAATATTATGGACAGTTGATTCGCTAGATTGGCAAGGTGATAAGCCAGAAACTTTAGTTGAAAGAGTTTTAAGTAATGTACATAATGGAGCAGTTATACTGTTTCATGATCACAATAACAGGTCAAACACAATTGAAGCTTTACCTCATATTATTAAAATACTAAAAAAATCAGGTTATAAGTTTGTGACCTTAAGTGAGTGGGAAAAAAGGGTTTGTAATACGGTAAAAGCCAGAAGTGTAACAATAAAAGAGGGGAAAAAAGTGTGTTTTGAAGGAATGTTATGTGGACAAAAAACAAAGTCTTTAACCGCAGAGCATTCATATTAGGTGGTATTCAGCTTACCATTTCTGCGGTTTTTAGTTGCAGGTTATATAATTTACAAATACGAAACAGACAAAAGTACGAAGCACTATCTAATAGTAATAGAATAAGAGTTGCTACTATTATGCCTAAGCGGGGCAAAATTTTAGATAGGAATAGCATTGAACTTGCGATGAACAAAATTTCGTATGTTGTTTTGTTTGATGGTTCTGGTAAGGAAGTTGATTTGCAGACATTATCAGAAGTCGAGTCTAAAATAGCAAAATCGTCAGAAAAAATAACTGCTCTTTATAAACGTTATTACCCGTTTGGTTCAATGTGTTCTCATGTAATCGGATATACAAAAAGACAGCAAGGCATAAGCGAAGTAGGAATCAGCGGTATTGAATATACATATGATCATATATTGAAAGGCAAGTCAGGAAAATCTGAGCAGGAAATAAATTCTAAAAAACGCGTCATAAAAGAATTATCAAGCATACCACAACAAGACGGACAAGATGTACAACTGACAATTGATATTAATCTGCAAGAGAAAACCGCAGAGGTATTTAAAGATCACCAAGGCTCCGCAGTGGTAATTGATGTAAATAATGGAGAAATTTTAGCATTATATAATTCACCTTCTTACGATAATAATCTTTTTGCTAGCAGGCTATCAAATGAGACTTGGGAGAGCTTGAATGCTCCTTCATTGCCGCTCGTGAATCGTGCGTTATCATATCAAATTCCACCTGGTTCAATATTTAAAGTAATAGTTGCGCTTGCGGGTTTAAAAGACGGGATAATAACACCAGAAGAGAAATTCTCGTGCAAGGGCTATATGAAAATAGGTGAGCGGAAATTTCGTTGTCTGAAAAGCAAAGTCCATGGGTATGTATCTTTAAATGAGGCAATGGCATTATCATGCAACACTTACTTTTATAATATAGGGAAAAAAATAAGTGTAGACTCTCTAGTAGAAATGGCCAGAAAATTTGGTATTGGAAGTGGGCCACTGATTGGAACGTTTAAAGAAGAAGCTCCAGGGTTGTTGCCAGATAGAGATTGGCGTACACGAAAGCTATATTCGCAGTGGTATTTAGGTGACACTATCAACTTAGTTATAGGACAAGGGTATATGCTTACAACACCACTACAGCTTGCAGTTCTTGCAGCGAGGATTGCAACAGGAAAAGAGGTAATTCCCCGCATTAAGATGAATGAAACGATACAAGATTTTCCCGATATTGATGTGGATTGTGAGCATCTTAGCATAGTTCGAAAAGCTATGTTTGATGTGGTGAATTCTAAAACTGGAACCTATAAGAAAGGGCTAAGCGGTATACAAATTGCTGGCAAAACCGGTACACCAGAGATAAACTCTAAGGGTGAAAGTCATAAGTTATTTATCGCTTATGGCCCTTACCATAACCCGCGCTATGCAATCTCTGTGTTTATAGAACACGGCAAAGCCCCACGCCAAGATGTTGCAATTGCTAATGAGATATTTCAGTATATGCTTGAAACTATGAGTATTAAACTTCTTGCATAACCATATAACAAACTTTTATTGGGAATAGAAACGAAAAAACTTACTTGACACCCTTCGCCAGCGCCCTTATCATGATAGTGAAGCTATTGTATTTGCTTTCGCCAATCTGCAGATTAAAAGGTAAGGATTACTTAATGTATCGGCGTCTTATGTTCAATTTTTTGCAGTATATAGATACTGTATGTCTTTACAAAACTTCATCTACATCTAGATTTTTATCTAAATAAGCTGAACGCGCTTATAAAGCGTTACAAGACATCAAAAAATGCCAATACTCGACAGAGATAGTAAAAGACTAGCTAACTCGGGGATTCTTTGTCTTTTTTTCTGCTTAGTAAATTTCTTAAACATTTGCAGCGTAGGTTAGTTGCAATTAAAAGCGGCTGAATCTCGCTTGTCAAGCGTTTAAAACATAAAAAACGCCAATATTTTAAAGCGGATAATAACCACGGGGCTTCTTTTGCCTTTTTTTTCATTTGGTAAATTTCTTAATATTTATAGCTAAACAACAACCGTCATCCCGCTACGTGTTAGCGGGATCTATGCTTTGAGATACCACGAATGAATCGCGGTATGACGGTGTAGATGATGGTTAAGTAATTCGTCATCCCGCTACGTGTTAGCGGGATCTATGCTTTGAGATACCGCGAATGAATCGCGGTATGACGGTGTAGATGATGGTTAAGTAATTCGTCATCCCGCTGCTTGTTAGCGGCTAAGAGATACCGCGAATGAATCGCGGTATGACGGTGTAATGATGGTTAAGTAATTCGTCATCCCGCTGCTTGTTAGCGGGATCTATGTTAAGGTATAGTAGGGGATCTATGTTAAGAGATACCGCGAATGAATCGCGGTATGACGGTGTAATGATGGTTAAGTATCCCGCTACGTGTTAGCGGGATCTATGTTAAGAGATACCGCGAATGAATCGCGGTATGACGGTTAAGTAGGGTGTCATTCCAGTGCTCCTTTTTTTGTCATCCCAGCGTCACGCGTTGGTTTCAACATTATATCATGAACTTTCTAAAATTCATTGAACTGTGCTTTCAAACGGTAGTGCCGGGGTGTGAGTATAACGATTATCAGTATATAAAAGTCATAGCAGATAGGCTGGAAGCGGCGAGCGCTGGTGAAGTGAAACGAATAATATTCAATATGCCTCCGCGCTCGATGAAGTCCATGTGCATAAGCGTTGCGTGGCCCGCATGGATACTGGGAAACCAACCAACTGCGAGAATAATAGTTGCAAGTTATTCTCAGCGGCTCAGCGAAAAGCACTCGCTCGACACCAGGTGCGTGATGCAGTCTAGTTGGTATAGAGCGCTATTTCCAGAGATAGAACTATCCAAAGACCAGAATACCAAATATAAATTTCAAACAGTGCAGAGAGGATACAGAATCGCAACATCAGTTGGTGGAACACTAACTGGTGAAGGTGGTGATTTTATCATTGTGGACGATCCGCTCAGTTCTGCTCAAGCTTTGAGTGAAACGCTTAGAAAGCGTGCCACAAACTGGTTTGATCAGACTTTAGTAACCAGGCTGAACGATAGAAAAAAAGGAGTCATCGTTCTTGTAATGCACAGGCTACACCAGGAGGACTTAACTGGACACCTTCTCTCCAAGCCAAAAAACATATGGCATCATATTTGTTTGCCAATGATTTCTGAAAATAAGCAGGTTATTTATTCAATCAAAAAGCCAATACCTCCCGTTCCTATCATCCGAGTAGCTCAGCACTGTGCGACCAGGCGATTATATAATAAACCAGCGTCACCTGTAAGGATATTATATTCAAGAGAAGAAGGTCAGTTGTTATATCCCCTCGATGGAGGAAAAGAAGAAGTTGAGATAATAAAAGCTGAACTTGGGAGTTACGCTTTTGCTGCTCAATATCAACAAAACCCTCTGCCGCTTTCAAGTGGTATAGTCAAACGAGAGTGGCTAAAGCGCTATAAAAATGTTCCTGATAATCTCTCGCATGTAACACAAAGTTGGGATACTGCGGTTTCAACAAGCGACATGAGCAACTTTAGTGTCTGCACCACCTGGGCAAAAATAGATAATAAATTCTATTTACTTGATGTATATCGCGCAAAGCTTGAGTATCCAAAGCTTAAAGAACAGGTTTTGTCACTAGCTGCAAGATGGACGCCACACGCAATTTTAATCGAAGCAAAAACAAGTGGTCAACAATTGGTGCAAGAGCTAAAGACAAACAGTGATTTACCGATTATTGAAATAGTGCCACATGATGACAAGCTCACTCGATTTCATCAAATTGTTCCGATTATAGAGTCTGGCAAGGTTTTTCTGCCACATCAAGCAGTATGGCTGAACGATTTTGAGTATGAGATTTTAATGTTTCCTGAAACGCGCCACGACGACCAAGTGGACAGTACCGTGCAATATTTGCAGTGGGTGAGAAACAGTACCTCCAGGGTTGCAGCTATACGAGCATTGTGATTTGAGTCTACCAGTACTGGGATGACAGCTAGGAGACAACCGTCATCCCGCTACTTATTAGCGGCTGAGATACCGCAGCGGTATGACGGTTCGCGGCGGCATGACGATAAGCTCGTCATCCCGCTTTGTTAGCGGCTGAGATACCGCGGCGGTATGACGGTTCGCGGCGGCATGACAATAAGCTCGTCATTCCGCTACTCGTTAGCGGAATCTATGCTGAGATATCGCGGCGGTATGACGTAGGGAAACCTTTCTTGGGTTAGCTATATCAATAGCATTGCTTTAAAAAGAGTGCCCATATTTTCAGTCAACCTTAGGAATTCACTAAAGATCCTATTCTTTTGTTCATCACTTGCGTTTTTCATTAAAGCCTGGGTTCTTTCTTTTATGCCAAAAAGATATAAAAATTCCCTTTGAGTTAAAATCTCACAATCTACATGCTTTAATGAATCTCTTAACGCTTGAAAGTTCACAAGTGCGGTAATATCACTATTACCAACATTCTCAAGAAAATTAGCATACTTATGTTGTTTTATCGATTGCAAAGTGCTCTTATATGCGGGGTATACATAACCGTAATCTACAATCAAAGCAGCTCCTTTATTATTATATATCTTCTTCTCAAGTTTTTTTAATATTTCAACCCCAACTGAACATATTTCCACCACTGCACCATTAAAAAATTTTCCATTTGTCATCTGAGTAGCTGACACTGGAATCCATGATTCTTTTTTTCTGGATTCCAGTGTCACGCACTGGCATGACACCAAGAGACTGCCATCATCTTGTTTTGTCACCATATTTTCATACCACCCCTCATCATGATATACAAACTGATCTATCGGAAGAGCGTCAAAGAACTCATTTGCTAAAAAAATGGTTGGTTGTTCTGGTAGGTTGTCAATATTTTTGTGCCAATTAACATCTAAGCTTTTTAATTTTTCCTTTTGTATCTTCCGTAAAGTAGGGCTTATTTCAACTAAGTGGATCAACATTGAATTAAAAAAGCTGCTGTACTTTTTAGTGACTCTTATTATATCGTGAATGAGTGTTCCTTTGCCTGGCCCAAGTTCAACTAGAGAAAATTTTGATGGCTTTCCTAATTTTTCCCATGTATGCATTATCCAAACTGCAATTACTTCACCAAATAATTGGCTGATCTCAGGTGCGGTAGTAAAATCACCATCCTTACCAAGCGGTAATTTACTTGTATAATAGCCGTATTTTTCATGGTACAAAACGGCATTCATGAAATCACTGATGGATATTGATCCTTGACTTTTGTCAATTAATTCGTGTATATAAGTGAGCATGTTATTAATAAATGTTTAACTATAGCGTGCCATAATATAAAATAGTAGAGTATTTATATATATAGTATAAACTTAAGTTTGTGAGTAATAGTGCTTCAGTTATGGACGACAAAAACACCGATTATGTTGCCCTTATACCTCAAGATGATAGTATTGAATACAAATTTGAAGAAGCTGTCAATTTTATAGAAAACAAGGTTATAAATGCTGATGGGCTAACTTTAGCGGAAGTGTTTCAAGTGCTAGTTCAAATGCTAAATGGTGATCTAGAATTGGTAAAAAAAGTACTAGCATGTGCTAATATTATGGCAAAGCATGGAATGAAGGTAGCAAAAGAGTCGCAATTAAGCAGAGCTGATGTTCGACGAGCTTTGGAAGGTAGAGAAAGTGTTGTCAATAGACAAGATTTTATAAAGAAACCACCTCTTCCACCTGCTATAAAATCGACCAAAAAGAAAAGTAGAGGTCTTTAGATGGCTGAATCTATAAAAAAATTTACTGTACAATGTGACTTCAAAGGACAAAGTTCACCTTTTGCAATATACATAGGAAATCCAAAAAGTGATGCTCATCCAATTCATCATCAAGATTCCTGGCTTGTAAAAGAACGTGGAGGGAATATTCCTAATAAAGTAAAAGAAAGTCTACAAAAATTATATAAACTATCTCAAGAAAATGGAGTCTCTTTCTCAGAGTTATGCGCGTATGCCATTACTGTGGTTAGTAATAATGATAAAAAAAGTGACGACAAGGAGTAAGATAGTTTAATCCCTCAATATTTCATTTATAGAGATTTTCGATCTCGTCTTTTCATCCACTTTTTTTACTATGACTGCACAATAGGTTGAAATATTATTTTTAGATGGAATAGACCCTGGTACCACTACAGAATAAGGTGGCACTTCGCCGTAAAATACCTTGCTAGTTTCTCTATCAATAATCTTTGTTGATGCCCCAATAAACACGCCTATGCCAAGGACTGATCCTTCTCTCACTACCACACCCTCGGCCACTTCGCTACGTGCTCCAATAAAGCAATTATCTTCTATAATGACAGGTGAAGCTTGAATAGGCTCAAGAACTCCACCTATTCCCACTCCACCGGAAATATGACAGTTTTTTCCTATTTGCGCACAGCTACCAATCGTTGACCAGGTATCTATCATTGTTCCTGAATCAACATATGCACCAACGTTGATAAAACTTGGCATTAGAACAACATTTGTACCTATATAAGCAGATCGGCGAACAAAACACCCAGGAACTGCTCTAATTTTTAACTGGCGAAATTTCTCCTCATTCCATTCACTAAATTTGTTACCGATCTTATCAAACCAGCAATTGGTATTGTCTATTATTTTGCTTTCTTCAGTGAGAAAATGTAATAATATTGCCTGCTTTATCCACTTATGTACTACCCATTCTCCACTTGATAGCTTTTCTGCTACTCTAATTTTGCCACTATCAAGGAGCTCAATTACCTCTTTAATTGCTATTCTTGCTGTTTTCTTTAGATTACAGTCATTAAATTTTTCTCTATTTTTCCAAATATCTTTTATCTCACTCTGTGTTTTTTTTAGTTGCAAACCTTCCATTTGTTATATATATATTGATATTAAATTTGTAGCTCGTATCATTTGGGCTTGTTACTACTTATATGTAAGTGCTATGAAAATACAATGTAATAGTTGTACTAAAACTTACTTAGTATCTCCTAAGCAAATAGGTGCATCTGGAAGAAAGGTAAAATGTACGAACTGCAATCACATATGGCATGAATATCTAGAAGAAGTGTCAAACAAACAGCACTCTGCTAATATACAGGAAAAAAAAGTTAGTGGAAGGAATTTTTTACAAAATCTAGCATTTACCACTCTAGCTTTTGCAACAGCTACAGGGTTATGCGTCGTAATTGCTAACGGCATCTTTCCTAGAGAGATGAACAAAGCATACAAAACGATCAGTTTATACAAGGATTCAATAAGCTATAAATTAGGGTACAAAAAAGAACAAACAGAAAGTCCAAATGTAAAAAAACTTGCTGTAAATAAGTTTTATCAAGACTACCTTTTTTTATCTAATTTAAGATCTAGTTAAATAGGCATACCGATATCGGTCTCTAGCTACTCAGATGGTGCTTAGGGTGACAGAGTTTTAAAAATAAGTTATTTTTTAGCAAAAAAGGCAGCTCATGAGTATTAAAATTGCACCTTCTATACTTTCAGCAGATTTTGCAAAATTAGGGGAAGAAGTAAGAAAAATTAGCGATTTAGGTGTGGATTACATACACATAGACGTTATGGATGGGAATTTCGTTCCAAATATTACAATTGGTCCTAGCGTTGTTTCTGCAATACGTAAATATAGCAATCTTCCTTTTGATGTGCATTTAATGGTCACATCTCCTGGTAACCACATTGAAAGCTTTATAAATGCTGGTGCTGATATTATCACTGTACATGCAGAAGCAGAGATACACCTTGAGAGGTTGATAAGAAAGATAAAGTCATACAAAAATGTAAACGACGAAAAAAAACCGATTCAAGTTGGAGTTTCAATTGTTCCTTCAACTTCTCCAAGTGTGCTTGAATACATAATACATGAGCTAGATATTGTGCTGATTATGACAGTCAACCCTGGCTTTGGAGGACAGGAATTCATTCATTCACAGTTGAACAAGATATCTACTATAAAAAAAATGATACAGGAGCGTAATCTTAAAACACAAATTTCAGTAGATGGTGGAATTAACTTTTCTAACGCAGCTGATATAATAAAAGCAGGTGCTGATATTTTAGTTGCGGGATCGGCGATATTCAAGGCTGAAGATATTAAGAAGGCCGTAAACGATCTTAAAAATCTATTGTTGTGACCCTATATAGCTAAAGTGGCTTAGGTTTACCTACAATTTGAAAAACAACAAATTCGTCATTCCGCTACTCGTTAGCGGAATCTATGCTGAGATACCGCGGCGGTATGACGTAGAAAAACCTTTCTTGGGTTGTATCCGTTCAGCTAAGCGGTGTGAGAGATGATAGATAAGAGGTTTTGGAAAGCCCATTTGTTTCCATGTCAAGTATAATGAAATTATCCGTTCAAGTTCCCCGCTTCGATTGGGTAAAATATGAATTTTTGCGATAAACGACATAATGCCGTATCTGCTGTTCAGCATGGTTGTTTGTCAGCGGAATGTTTTCTGGGTCATCTAAAAAATTCCACATTATTCTTTCAGATTTCAAAATATTTTTTGCAACTCGAGAAGCTCCAATTGCTTCAGGTAAACGGCTTCAAGTAATACCTTGTACGTTTTCGCAATTTTCTGGCACGTCTGGTAAATCTAAAAACATCTATCTCATTTTTTAGCAAGGCCTTTTTTAGTGCAAATAATTCAGTGGCTACGTTTCTTAAGTAACAGCCCAGAACTTTAACTTCAACTATGTGCTAATCTTTCAAAATCTCTTGATAAATGTGCCCAACAGATTTGCCTGTTCTTATCGGCAAAGTAGTTGTATGCTGCGTACCTGTCGTAAGCTATTGCGATTGCAGAACTTACTATTTTGTAAAACCTTCATTTCTTTTGACTCTGTCAATTTTATAAAACTTGCTGTATTACTGGCAAACATCCAGCACCAACCAAGTTTACCTTTGTTATAATGGCTCGTTTCATCGATATGCAGAACTTCACTTTTACTTACTTCTTGCTCGATTTGCTCATATGCTTCTTGGCATTTTTCTGCAACTCTAGCCTCGCTATTTGACACGCTACCAACACTGATGTCCAGGTTGAAAATATTTTTTATAATATTTGCTACTTCTCTTTTCGAGTTCTTGTAAAATCCGCTCAGCGCCGCGATTGTTGACTTAACTTTTGGACCAAATGTATCCGCAGTAACACCTTCTGGTAGCCTGCTACTTTTTCTTTTTCCACACTTGCAACAGCGGCCATTGGTATTCCACAACATAAGCTGGCAAATCAACTTTTTGATGAATGTATGGCTCTTTCGATATCGCAATTTCTCCTCCGCACTCGCAAGAACTCTATTTTCACCACTTCATCTGCTTCCATTTTAGGGCGATACTTTCCTTCATGCCCAATCTGTGCCCCTATTTTCCTGTCACTTTTTTTCTTTTTCTTCTTTAACTTGTATAACTCTTTTGAGCTCGGTATCGATGAATTTTGTGAATTCAGACCTAGTCTTTCTTTCAATTCAGCATTTTCGATTCTTAGCGCCTTATTCTCAGATCTAAAATTTTCGTTTTCTATCTCTAACCTCTTTATCTCTGCTTTTAGTTGCTCTATCTCTATTTTAAAGCTTTCACAGAGCTTGAGAAGACTAGCTAGTAGATCAGACATATTTACCACACATACTACTTGTGATATTATGTTTTTAGCACTCCTTGTCTACTTTTTATTTTACCGCTCCGCTGAACGGATACCTTTTTTTTACTGTTTGAGTATGTAAGGATTATGACGACCTATCCCAAACCTCAACTATATCCTCACTAAACTCTATTATCTTTGTTTTTTTAAACTGATAACAGTTGTTAATGAATTGAATCCCTAAATCTCCTACAAAAGGAGTGGCATCATTGCCTAAAATTTTACCACTGCGGCATATTATCAACCTGTCGATTAAATTACACTTTAATAGTTCTGTGATTAACACTCCTCCACCTTCAACTAATAATCTTGTTATACCAATTTCTGAAACAAGTTTTAATGCCATGTCCTTTAGGCAAACCTTACCTGCGTTGCTTGAATTAACTACTAAGTAGTTAATGTTTTTTATTTTTTTCTCTACTTCTTTATTTGTGATGACCCAAGTTATTACTTTGTCTGCAGTCTTTGCAATGTTATGCTCTTCCTTTAATCTCCCTTGGCTATCTATAATTAGCCTTATTGGCGATCTACTTCCAAGTCCTGGTAATCTGCAAGTTAAGAGTGGATCATCATTAATAAGAGTATTGCTGCCGATCATAATTGCATCATATTTCGTTCTGAGCTCATGCACCCAGTTTCTCGTATTTTCACTTGTTATCCATTTGCTATCGCCTGTAAATGTTGCGATTTTTCCGTCAAGAGTTGTTGCGACTTTGCAAGCTATAAATGGTCTATGTAATTCTTTAGTGGTGAAAAAACCGACATTCAGTTCTTCTGTTTCTTTTTGCATAATACCTTGCTCAACTTCAATTCCTGCTTCTTTCAGAGCTTTAATGCCTCCACCTGAAACTCTACTATCTGGGTCAATAGTTGCAATTACTACTCTTTTTATGCTAGCTTTTATGATTTTTGCAGTGCAAGGCCCCGTGACTCCGTGATGACAACATGGCTCAAGAGTGATATATATAGTTGCGCCATGAGTTGAATCTTTAGCGTTTTGCAAAGCGACTACCTCCGCATGCGGACGCCCACCAATCCCTGTGTATCCCTCACTAACAATTGTACCATCCTTTACAATAACACACCCGACAGCAGGATTTGGTGCAACATTTCCAAGATTTTTTTCTGCAAGCCTTAATGCAATTGACATGAAATGATCATCAGTCATTAGAAAGAAGTCATTTCGTATGAGGTATCAAAAATTCTTCTGTGCTCGTGTATAGCAAATCTATCTGTCATACCTGAGATATAGTCACATATTATTACTGAACGCTGAGATTCACAAGCGAGTTTGCTCCACTCTGTGGGAAGTAATCCTGGGTTTTCATAAAAACATTGAAAGAGTTCCTGTATTATGCGTTTTGCTTTGTTCATCGTTCTACTCAGTTTATAGCTTCTGTATATTTTCTCCATGTTGAATCTTTTCATTTCTTTTGTAGCATTCGCAACTTCTGGTGAAAATGTGACTAGCATTTTATTTAGACTTCTTACGTCTTCTACGCTTTTTATTTTGTGATCTTCAATATTTCTTTCAGTCTGAGAAACAACATCACTTATCATAGTTCCTATAGTTCCACTCAGTGATTCATGTATGAGTTTGCTCTGAGGCAATTCTGAATATCTGCTCCTTATGTCTTTAAACATTTTTTCAATTAAAGGAACATTCAGCAAATCTTCGATGGTTACTAAATTCGCCCTGAGTGCATCATCAAGATCGTGAACACTGTAAGCAATATCATCGGCAATTGAAGCAACTTGCGCTTCAATGCTTGAAAATTCTTCAAGTTTTAGATCATATTTTTTGTTGTATTCTAATAACAGCTGATTACTTGTAGAAGACTCCGCGTTTTGACCAAGCAAGGGACCGTTATGTTTTGCAACTCCTTCAATCACCTCCCAACTTAGATTCATACCATCAAAATCAGCATGTTTTTGTTCAAGATAAGTTAAAATCCTTATAGCTTGAACATTATGATCAAACTCATACTTCTCATTATCAAGATTCAAATCTTGAACTGATTTCTTTAGAGCATCTTCACCTGCATGACCAAATGGAGGATGACCAAGATCATGTGCGAGCGCTATGCATTCAGTGATATCCTCATTTAAGCCAAGTCTACGCGCAATGGACCTTGCAATTTGTGCAACTTCAAGGCTATGAGTAAGCCGAGTGCGATAGTAGTCGTGCTCATAATTGATAAAAACTTGTGTTTTGTACTCCAACTTTCTAAACGCATTAGAGTGAATGATACGGTCCCTATCACGCTGAAAGCAGCTGCGATTCTCATCTTCTGGCTCTTTGAAGTATCTCCCTTTTGTTTTGCTTGGAAAACATGCATAATTTAATAGAAAATTATTGTTTGACATGTAAAATTTCTACTATAATAAGTTATCAATAATAAACGGTGGTTACTATGTCAACAAATTACAACATCAACTTAACTGATAATGCACTAAAAAAAATCCACTCTCTTGCAGAGCAGGAAGGAGATAAGAGTTCCGTTTTACGGGTTGCAGTTTCAGGCGGTGGATGTTCTGGCTTCAAATACAATTTTCTTATGGATCAAATGAATAAAAATCTATCTTTGGATGATGAAGACGATGATTACGATGATGAGTTTGATGACGAAGACGAAGATGATGACTATGAAGAAAGTGAGGACTATAGAAGCCACTCCAGTTTTAGCGAAAAAGGTAAAGATATAGTAATTAATGATGAAAATGGAAACCCTGTATTAATGGTTGATAATTGTTCAGCAAAATTTTTAAATAACTCAGTTATAGATTATACTGAGGATCTCAGTGGTTCTGGTTTTCAAATAAAGAATGCCTTTGCTAAGTCTCAATGTGGTTGTGGTAACAGTTTTTCGGTTTAATTATTACTAAAACTTAGATGCCTTCTGGATCTTTTAAACATGGGTGGTAATGTAGCACTAGAACTAACTTCCGTAGATAAAAGCTTCAAGAACAATTCTGCTGTTGTAAAGGATATCAACTTAAGTGTCACAAGAGGGCAAGTAGTAGCGCTGATTGGCGATTCAGGTGCAGGGAAAACAACTATATTGCAAATCGCAGGCTTGTTGGACAAGCCAACTTCAGGTATAGTTACGATAGATGGAATAAATTGCACACAAGCCAGTAATAAGCATAAAACTCATGTAAGAAGAAATTTTCTTAGTTTTGTTTATCAATTTCACTATTTGTTACAAGAGTTATCGGTGTTGGAAAATATTATGCTTCCTCAACTCATTGCAGGAAAAAGCAAAGCTGAAGCAAAAAAAAATTCGCAAGCAATGTTGGAAAAATTTGGTCTGGAAAACAAAGCAAGTAGCATGGTATCTGAAGTTTCGGGTGGGGAAAGGCAGAGAGTTGCAATTGCAAGAAGCATTGTAAATTCTCCAAAGCTTTTACTTGCAGATGAGCCAACAGGAAATTTAGATCCAACAAATTCTTTTAAGGTGTTTTTACTGCTACATTCATACGTAAAGGAAAATAACAGCTCTATGCTTATAGTAACACACAATCATCTCCTTGCAGAAAAGGCAGACTGCATTTTCCAATTGAGAGATCGATCATTAGTGAAGTTGTGAATAGGAAAAATAGCACAATTTCTATGCCCTATACTTATCTAACCAATGATCATTAACAGAGTACAACTCGCATGAAATGCTTTCATTGCTTTTTATACACGGACTTTTTAACTTACGCTGTTTACTTAGGGAACACCCCGATAACATAAACACAGCTAAAACAAAAAATAATAGCTTTTTAAACATAACAAAACCTTTTCATTTATATTACTACACTCATTTCTCTTGTTTGTAAAGATTAGGCATATTCTTTTACCCTTACCTCTTTTTTGACCTTTTGAGAAGAAATAGTTGCACTATTCAAGCGCAGTTTTATATAATTGTCCACGATTTGAGTCACTTCCTCTTCTTTATCCTTTAGAAAGTGATTAGTATCATCTATTATATAGTATTTCATGTGATCACTTCTTACTGAATTTATCAACCTTTTTGCTAATTCTGTTACATCGCTTTCTTCTGAGATTGTATCATTACTGCTTTGTATTATAAGCCCAGAAACTGGACAGGGAGAAAGAAAAGAAAAATCGTACTTAGTTACCGGAAGAGAAAGAGCAATAAAACCCACTATCTCAGGGCGGCGCATTGTTAGCTGCATAGCCACCCATGCTCCAAAAGAAAAACCAGCGATCCAAATTGGAACATTGCTAGGATTATGTTCCTGAAGCCAATCAATGGCTACCGCAGCGTCAGTTAATTCTCCTATACCCTTATCAAAAGTTCCGGTAGATTTTCCCACACCACGAAAGTTAATTTTCAATGCAGAAAAATTGTTATCGATAAAAGACGTATATGTACTATGTACAATTTTACTATCCATATTACCACCATATTGAGGATGATGATGTAAAACCAGCACAACCGGCGCGTTGGCATCTTTGCTTTGGTGGTATTCACCTTCTATCTTTCTTGTTGCATTATTCAAAAAAACTTCAACCATGGTAACCCCTAATAAGAACCCGCTTGACAGGTATTAATGACGTGAGTTATTAATTATGTATTAATTTCGCTGTTTTTGCAATAAATTTTTTATCGTGTTAAAGCTAACGTACATAGTTATGGCTATAGTTGATGGTAAACTTATTTAAGTGACAGATGAGTCCATTCTCTTTAGAAAATAGTGGTTGCGTATATGCTGATTACAATGCAACTGCTCCAATTAGTGAAAATGTAAAAAAAAGTATATTTGAGGTCTTGTCAAAACAAACGCTCAATCCATCATCACTACATAAGAGAGGACAAGAAGCGAGGAAGATTCTTCAGGATGCAAGAGATAACGTACGTGGTGCTATTGGCGTTTCAAGTGATAAAGAAATAGTTTTTACGTCTGGTGCAACTGAAGCGAATAACCTTGTTATGAGAGGAATAGCAGGCTACCTGCATATAATTTCAGCTATAGAGCATCCTTCAATTCTTAATTCTGCATGTAATCCATATATAATACCTGTTAATCAGGAGGGCATTGTTGACTTTTTAGAGCTAGAAAAAATTCTAAGCGAACTTAAAGGAAACAAAGCAATAGTTTCAGTTATGATGGCAAATAACGAAACCGGAGTTATTCAACCTATTGAGGAAATGGCTAAAATAGTACACAAGTTTGGAGCAATTTGCCACACTGACACTGCTCAAAGTGTTGGGAAAATTAAAGTTAATATGGAAGATTTAGGAGTGGATTTACTCACTTTATCCGCCCATAAATTTGGCGGTGTAGCAGGCAGTGGAGTTTTAATATTCAATAAAGAACTTGCGATAGAACCTATTATAATAGGTGGTGGACAAGAGAAGGGATTTCGTGGTGGTACGGAAAATATTGTTGCGATTGCAGGCCTTTCTGCTGCACTGCAAAATATTCCAGACCTTCTATCAAAAATGGATGAAGTAAAGGAGCTACGTGATCAATTAGAGTGTGAATTATTAAATCTTGTCAGTGACATAAGAATCTTCGGTAAAAACTCTAAGAGGCTGCCAAACACAAGTTTTATTTATATGCCAGGAGTAAAGAGTGATGTGCAGCTTATGCATTTTGACTTGAATCATATTGCAGTTAGTAATGGCTCCGCATGTTCTTCTGGAAAAGTTGAGCCTTCCCATGTTTTGCTTGCAATGGGGGCAACAAAAGAGCAAGCAGAGTGTTCAATTAGAATCAGTATAGGTCCAGAAACTAAACCACAAGACATAAAAAAAATAGTGGATTGTTGGTATAATATCTACAAGCAGAACACCTTGGTATAGATAATACGTGGTATCATGCAGGCACTGGCCGAGCATTAGATGTAAAAAATTACTTTACAACCCCGCGGTATCTCTAGATCCCGCTAACAAGCAGCGGGATGACGGTTGTTAGGCTAGCTGTCATCCAAGTAGCTGACACTGGTTCCTTTATGACGGCAGTGCCCCTATGGTGTCATTCCAGTGTCCTGACTACTTGGATCTAGCAAGCTTGTAATAGTTCAGACTTGATCTGACAGGCGTGAATTAACTGACAGAAGAATTGACAAAGTCAAAACCAAAATCAGCATCCTGTTTAATGCTATCAATATTTTTCTGATAAGCAATATGCATACTATCAAAAAAGGTTTGCATAGGTGTCTTACCATAGCAATATTTACCTGAATGCGGTCGAGATCTATTGTAAGAATGCACCCAATGGTCTACATCTAGCTGAAGCTCTGCCAAAGAGGTGTAAATTTTCTTTCTGAAGATAATATTGTAGCATTCATCTTGCATAGTTCTGTGGAACCTTTCACAGATGCCATTAGTTTGTGGAGAACGAGCTTTGGTTCGAGAATGATCAATATTTTCTACCCCCAAATACAGCTGGTAAGCGTGATTTTCAGGTCTGCCACAGTACTCTGTACCACGATCCGTCAAAATGCGTAGCAATGATACTTTCTGTTCATCAAAAAACGGTATCACCCTATCATTGAGAAGGTCTGCAGCTGTAATAGCAGTCCTTTCTGTATAAAGCTTAGCAAAAGCAACTCTAGAGTAGGTATCAACAAAGGTTTGTTGGTAAATTCGTCCAATACCTTTGATATTACCCACATAATAGCTATCTTGGCTACCCAAGTATCCTGGATGTTCTGTTTCAATTTCTCCATGGGCCTCTTTTTCTTCCTTAGCCTTCTCTAGAGCTGTTATCTGCTCTTCTGTTAAGATAATGCCATCTTGAGCTACTTTTGCTTCTAATGCCTTTAACCTCTTTTTGAAATTCTCAAGATCGTTTCTTTGCCACACTGATCTTATTCCACTTGCAGAGATGAGAATTCCTCTCTTTTTCAGTTCGTTTGCTGCTCTTTCTTGTCCATACGCTGGAAATTCTATTGCTATTTCAATTACTGCTTTTTCTATATCCTCCGATACCCTATTTGCATATAATGGCTTGCTTTTGCTTATCTCGTGTAAAGCCTCTTCTCCTCCTTTTTCATACAGTTCTTTGAAGCGGTAAAATGTATCCCTTGAATATCCCATTACCTTACACGCCTGTGATACATTTCCTAATTGCTTTGCAAGTTCTAGCAATCCCAACTTTGGTTTTAGTATTTTTTCTTGTGTTGTACTCATATCTGACACTCCTTTAAAATTTATTCATATTTTTATCTTACTTTGTTCGCCTGTCAGATCAAGTCTGAACTATTACAAATTATGCATAGGATGTTGGTTGATAAAACAGAATTTTATTATCAATAAACATCAAAAGAGCATAGGACAATAATTTTATTGAAAATAAAGATAGCAATGCCGATGGAAGGGACAAGCAAGAACTTAGTTAGACTTCGTGGTAAGTATGTTGCCGTCCACTTCCGCCTAACAAGTATAATGCGGCTTGACAAATTTATTGTCATCTCAGACCGCGGAGAGAACCATATGCTACTTTTAACTTATGTAAAATTACCAAGGATTATGGAGAAGATATGCTGTTTTGATTTGTGTGAAAATTATTGTTGACTTATGTGCAATTAGAGAACCTAAGTCACTTTAGCTATAATTCAGAATTGAGAGCTTTTAATAACTCTCTAACTCCCACTTAGGTCTTGGTGCAAAATTAAGTGGATCTATATAATTTTTCTGTAACCTTTCAATTCCTGTCCATCCAACCATAATTGCATTGTCTGTACATAGGTCGTTAGGGGGAAAAAATATGTTTAAGTTTATGTGTTGTTTTAATTTTTCTCTCAAGAAATTATTTGCTGCAACTCCGCCGGTAATCACAAAGTCATTGATTTTGATATTTAAAGATTCGGCTATAATAATCGCATTACTAACCCTGTCCAGCAGTATGTCACTAATACACTCTTGAAACGAAGCACATACATCACACACATCTTGCTCGCTCATTTTCAGTTCTTGCACTAAGTTTTTTACTGCTGTTTTAATTCCAGAAAACGAAAAGTTACATCCAGAACGTTTTATCATTGCCCTTGGCAGTTTGAATCTTGTGCCATTGCCTTTTTTAGCCAACTTTTCAATTAATGGGCCTCCTGGGTAGCTTAAACCCAGCATCTTAGCAACTTTATCGAACGCTTCACCCAGCGAGTCATCAAGCGTTTCTCCAAGTTTAACGTATTTGCCTACATCCTGTGCAATTAAAAATTGACAGTGACCACCTGATATTAATAGGACTAAAAATGGAAATTTTACCTCATGCAGTAACCTAATAACCAATGCATGCGCTTCTAAGTGATTCACTGCAATGAACGGTTTTTGTGCTACATGCGCAATTGCTTTAGCCATCATTGTACCAACTATTAATCCACCTATGAGTCCTGGTCCTGATGTTGCTGCAATTGCATTGAGTTCACAAAAGTTAAGGTTAGATTTTTTTACAGCGCTTTTTATCAGGCCACTTAAATGTTCCATATGAGCACGTGAAGCTATCTCAGGAATCACCCCACCGCGTTTTTTGTGTTCTACTTGAGAAAGAATCTTGTGAGCAAGGACTTGCTTGTCACTATTTACAATCGCTACTGCAGTTTCGTCGCAGCTTGTTTCAACAGCTAAAATGGTTTTCATGTATATTTAGTTACTGTATTACCAAAACTATACTTTGAAACGCTGTAGAAGTTAACTGCAAAGTTAACTTCTATAGCTAAAAGATTTACCGACAACCGTCATTCCGCTACGTGTTAGCTGATGAGATACCGCGCACAACTGTACGAACATTCATTTGTAATAGTTCAGACTTGATCTGACAGGCGAACAAAGTAAGATAAAAATATGAATAAATTTTAAAGGAGTGTCAGATATGAGTACAACACAAGAAAAAATACTAAAACCAAAGTTGGGATTGCTAGAACTTGCAAAGCAATTAGGAAATGTATCACAGGCGTGTAAGGTAATGGGATATTCAAGGGATACATTTTACCGCTTCAAAGAACTGTATGAAAAAGGAGGAGAAGAGGCTTTACACGAGATAAGCAAAAGCAAGCCATTATATGCAAATAGGGTATCGGAGGATATAGAAAAAGCAGTAATTGAAATAGCAATAGAATTTCCAGCGTATGGACAAGAAAGAGCAGCAAACGAACTGAAAAAGAGAGGAATTCTCATCTCTGCAAGTGGAATAAGATCAGTGTGGCAAAGAAACGATCTTGAGAATTTCAAAAAGAGGTTAAAGGCATTAGAAGCAAAAGTAGCTCAAGATGGCATTATCTTAACAGAAGAGCAGATAACAGCTCTAGAGAAGGCTAAGGAAGAAAAAGAGGCCCATGGAGAAATTGAAACAGAACATCCAGGATACTTGGGTAGCCAAGATAGCTATTATGTGGGTAATATCAAAGGTATTGGACGAATTTACCAACAAACCTTTGTTGATACCTACTCTAGAGTTGCTTTTGCTAAGCTTTATACAGAAAGGACTGCTATTACAGCTGCAGACCTTCTCAATGATAGGGTGATACCGTTTTTTGATGAACAGAAAGTATCATTGCTACGCATTTTGACGGATCGTGGTACAGAGTACTGTGGCAGACCTGAAAATCACGCTTACCAGCTGTATTTGGGGGTAGAAAATATTGATCATTCTCGAACCAAAGCTCGTTCTCCACAAACTAATGGCATCTGTGAAAGGTTCCACAGAACTATGCAAGATGAATGCTACAATATTATCTTCAGAAAGAAAATTTACACCTCTTTGGCAGAGCTTCAGCTAGATGTAGACCATTGGGTGCATTCTTACAATAGATCTCGACCGCATTCAGGTAAATATTGCTATGGTAAGACACCTATGCAAACCTTTTTTGATAGTATGCATATTGCTTATCAGAAAAATATTGATAGCATTAAACAGGATGCTGATTTTGGTTTTGACTTTGTCAATTCTTCTGTCAGTTAATTCACGCCTGTCAGATCAAGTCTGAACTATTACATATTAACCCAAGCAAAAGTCCTTTCTACAACCCATCTTCTTGGCTGTACTTTAAACCCTTGTTCTCTTGTTGGTAGTAGCTCAGGTGGCGTATCTTTGTGCACCCAAAATCTACATGGAGGCCTTTTAACAATTTCAATATCTATGTCATATTCTTCCTTTATGTGATTCTTTAAATTTCTTCCTTGGTATCCCATGTCAGCCCACATTTTTTTAACTTTAGTATATTTTGTTCTCATATTGTTTAATGCTATTTTAATACCATCTCTATCATTTTCGTTAGCAGCGCCTACGTAACAACCTAGTATAAAACCCTGAGTGTCTGTAATTATATGCCTTTTTCTACCCTTTACTTTTTTACTTCCATCATAGCCTTTGATCCCCCCTTTTCTGTAGTCTTTACAGATTGACTATCTACTATACAGGCACTCGGCTGCTCATTCCTTCCTATTTTTCTTCTACTATATTTTGTAATTTCATAATTCATTTTCTCAAAAATTCCCTGCTTCTTCCATTGCCTGAACTGCTCATACACAGTCTTCCATAGCGGAAAATCATTTGGTAAATACCGCCATTGACACCCTGTACGCAATACATAGAAAATTGCTTCTAATATTTCTCTTTTGCTATACTTTGGCGGCCTTCCTCCTTTCTTGTATGATACTCTGAAGTGTTTTTCTATTCTTGCCCATTCCCTTTCGCTTAGATCTGTTGGATACTTTTTTCTCATCTTTACCCCGTACTAAAATTTCAGATATTATAGCCTTTTACTTGTTTCCGGACAACCTCTTAAACTATGTTCTCAATTTCTCAAAAAAATCCTTTAACAAAAAAGAGCATTCTGTTTCTAATATCCCACCATAAACTTCAGGTATATGGCTGCAAAATTGAAATATCTTAGCACCATTTTCAATTCCTCCACCTTTTGGATTATAAGCTCCAAAGTACAATCGTTTAATTCTGGCAAAGGAAATGGCTTGAGCACACATCGGACATGGTTCTAATGTTACGTACATATCAGCATCACAAAGCGTGGGAGTTGAAAATGCTTGTCTGATCGCTAACATCTCTGCATGTGCAGTTGGATCGCTGGATATATTGTGTGCAGAAGAAATGATATTGTCTCCACTCACTATTACAGCACCTATGGGCACCTCATCATTTTTTTGAGCGAGTTTGGCTTGCTCTATGGCAAGCTCCATATATTGATACTTAAACACTAGGCACTTATTTCTTATCAATTGTTGCTTTAACGAACGACACGAAAAGAGGATGAGGAGAAAACGGCTTTGATTGAAATTCTGGATGAAACTGCACACCAATAAACCACGGATGACTCTCTAACTCCACTGCCTCTATGCACGTTCCATCTTCTGATATGCCACTGCATAGCAGCCCATTTTTTTCCAAATCATCTTTATAATCTGAATTGATTATGTATCTATGCCTGTGTCTTTCTGAAATAGTAGTGTTACTATATGCATCCATCATTTTAGAGTTTGCATTTATATTACATTTGTATGCCCCAAGTCTCATGGTTCCACCAAGATCGTCATCTTGATCGCCAGCTAACTTAACGATTGGATGTTTACAGTTACGAAATTCTTCAGAGTGTACATCTTCAAGCTTAACAACATTACGAGCAAATTCAATAATTGCAAGCTGCATACCAAGGCAAATTCCGAAAAATGGGATATTATTTGTACGGGCATAATTTATTGCTAATATTTTACCCTCTACTCCGTCATCACCAAACCCCCCTGGAACAAGGATTGCATGAGAATTCTGTAATTTCTCTCCTATAAGTTTTTCATTTATAGGTTTTTCTTCCTTCTCTCTTGAGTTAACCCAATTTATCCTTACTTTGACTTTATTACTAATCGCACCATGATTTAATGCTTCAACTAGTGATTTATACGCATCAGGGAATTCGGTGTATTTTCCCACTATAGACACAGTAACTTCCTGTGTTGGGTGCCTTATGGAATGCACTATTTGATCCCATTCAGTCAAGCTTGGTCTTGGCTTACTTAAATGAAAGTGCTCCAAAATTTGCGTATCAAGCCCACATTGGCTATACAACACCGGTAACTCATATATATGACTCACATCAGGAGCAGGTATCACATTGGATAAAGAAACATTGCAAAGCTTAGCTATTTTCTCTCTTTGATTATCGAAAATTTCTTTCTCACTGCGGCATAATATAATATCTGGTTGTAACCCCGCGGAATTTAACTCTCGAACTGAATGCTGCGTTGGCTTTGTCTTTAATTCTTGCGCTGCGGTAAGATATGGTATTAAAGTTAAGTGAATAAGGATAACTCTTTGTTTTCCTAATGTGTAGTTAACTTGGCGTATAGCCTCCAAAAATGGTTGGCTTTCAATGTCACCTACAGTTCCACCTATTTCACATATTACAAAATCTAAACCTTCCGTACCATTAAAAATGAACGATTTGATCAAATCTGTTACATGAGGAATGACTTGCACAGTTTTGCCCAGATAATCACCACGCCTCTCTTTCTTCAATAACTCATGATATATCTTACCAGTTGTTATATTGTCATCTTTTGTTGCTTTAATTCCAGTAAAACGCTCATAATGCCCAAGATCCAAATCAGTTTCAGCACCATCTTCGGTAACAAATACCTCTCCGTGCTGAGTTGGGTTCATTGTCCCAGGATCAATGTTGAGATACGGGTCAAGTTTTCTGATACGGATCTTAAAACCGTGAGCTTGAAGAAGCGCACCAACACTCGAAGCAACTAAGCCTTTACCAAGCGATGACACAACTCCACCTGTGACAAAGATAAATTTAGCTTCCTTCATTAATTTTCAAATGGAACAGAAGTAGATTCACTTTCTTGCTTTTTTTCTAATATAATTTTTTCTGCGATCGATTTTTTATGTACGTCTTTTGAACATAATCCTGACAATAGCAATGTGTTTATAATAAACAATCCAGCAACAATAGCCGTTATTCTGCTGAGCGGGTTTTCAGAAGATTTCACCGGAATCATCGAATTGACCCCATGTTGTGTATTACTAAAACCACTTAACGAACTACTTCCAGGCGGCTGCAAGAGCACTAAAATTACTAACACAACAACCAATATTATTTGAAATATACTTAATACCGCTACTGACATTATAGATAGGGCTGAAAATAAAAATCTTAGCAGTACAAAGCACGTAAGTCAAGAACATCTGTCACCCAAGTAGTTTGAAATCTAAGTATGTATTTACTGCTTACCTTATTTTGATTAACATATGCATAAGACTTTGGGCTTAATATGTATCACATTTTAAAATACAAAGATTATGAACCAAAAATAGACGAAAGTGCTTTCATCGCAGGTGGTTCGCATATCATAGGCAAGGTTGAAATAGGAAGAGATGCAAGCATCTGGTTTAATTGTGTAATCAGAGGGGACGTTGGATCAATAAAAATAGGTAATGGAACAAATATTCAAGATGGAACGGTAATTCATGTGGATAGAAACCCAGGTGGTGACACAATTATTGGCAGCATGGTAACAGTGGGACATTTTTGTGTGTTGCACGCATGCACGGTGCATGATAAGGCGTTTATTGGTATGGGCTCTACCGTGATGGACCATGCAGTTGTGGAGTCTGAAGCTATGGTAGCTGCTGGCTCGCTAGTGACACATGGAAAAGTAATAAAAAGTGGAGAAATATGGGCTGGCAGGCCAGCAAAGTTCTTCAAAAAAATGTTGAATGAAGAAATTAAACATATTACACAATCAGCACAAAATTATATTATGCTAATGAAGGAATATAAAAACTGAAGTTCGCGTCAAGTGTTTTACTTGACACGTACATTTCGGCTTAACCCTTGTTACTTCTTTTTCCCATTCTCATTTACTTCTTGTGCTTTTGCCCCATCTACTTGAGTACTAGGTAATACTGCATATGTAATACCACCGGCTACGAGTGCAGATGCTACTGCTATACCAATCATTACTAACATCTCTAACTTAACTGTACGTTCAAGTGCAGTAAATGCTATCAGTTCAGCAGCAAGACCCATACCAACAGTAGCAGTGTACCGTGCTCCATTGCCTTGTTTTGGTTGCTCAGTTGTTTTGTTTTTAGCTTCTAGTTCTTTATTTTCCTTCTCTAACTGATGAACTCGAGCATTTCGAGCTTGTAAGTCTTTCTTTAGGCTTTCAACTTCAGCATTTGGTTGGTTTATTTTAGCTTCTAATTCTTTTATCTTATCCTCTTTATCTTTTAACTGAGCAGCATCTGGTCGGTTGCTTAACTGTGCTTCTAAATCTTTTATTTTCTCGTCTTTATCTTTTAACTGAGCAGCATTTGGTTGGTTATTTAACTGTGCTTCTAAATCTTTTATTTTATTTGTTAGTGTTGTTTTTTCACCCTCTAACTTCGTAACAGCAGCATCTGGTTGAGCTTTTAATGCTGTTATTTCATTCTCTTTCTCTGTTAACTTTTGCTGTAACGCCACAGCATCTAATGCTTCCAATTCTGTTATTTTAGCATTTTTCTCTTCTAACTGCTGCTGCAACGCTGTAGAATCTATTGCCTTTAGTTTTTCCACTTCAGCTTCTAAGTCTTGTTTTTCCTGCTGAGCTGTGTCCAATTGATCTTGTAATTCTTGTGTTTTAATTCTCAATTCCTCCTCAGCTTTCTTCTTTGCAGCTTCTAATTCTTCATTTTTCCCCTTTAACTGCTCTTCTGCAGCTTCCAATTCTGTTGTTTTAACATTTTTCTCTTCTAACAATTGTACTGTGGGATGGCAAGATAGGGCTTTTACCATAATCTCCTCTTTCCCATCGTTAAAGCCTAACAGATTTTTCATTTCTTCTAGGCGACTAAAATATTTGCCACCCTTTTTCCCAACGGATTTTACATTCATGATTGTATTATCTCCTAGTTCTTCTTGAGGATAAGAACCAGTAATATATAGTTGTTGATCATTTAGCGTACAGCCCACATAAAACTTGTCATCAATTATAGCACCACTCTTATCTACGTTTTTATACTTTTTAAATTCTTCATAATCATCTTTTTTTATAACAAGCACTATTTTATCATCGGCAACCTGTATTGTACCATTCTTTAAGCTTAGCATAACGAACCTCAATTATAATTTAACATTACATAATACCCTTAGAACCTAAGGTCAAGTAATATTTTTATCATAGCATAGAAAATTTATGTTCGTAAACAAAAAATTTTGGCGTAAAATTGCCGTAATTGTGCTATAGCTAAAGTAATTTAGGTTTACCGACCATCGTCATTCCGCTGCTTGTTAGCGGGATCTAGAGATACCGCGGCGGTATGACGTTGCTAGCTTAAGGTTTAAAATTGAGAAATATTTATGTTAAAAGAAAAATACGGCTTTAAAGAAGTTGAAGACAAATGCAACATATTGTGGGAAGGAAGTAAAGTTTATAAATGGAATGGTGAAAAGGATAACACTTTCACTATAGACACACCTCCGCCGACAATATCGGGAAAACTCCATATTGGCCATATATTTAGCTATTGCCACACGGACTTTATTGCAAGGTTTCAGCGCATGCTGGGAAAAGATGTGTTTTACCCAATTGGGTTTGATGATAATGGGCTTCCCACTGAAAGATTGGTTGAACAAACCTATAAAACCCGTGCAAAAGAAGTTGGCAGAGAAAAATTTATAGAGATGTGCCATGAGGTTATTGAAAAATCAAAGCAAGAATTCAAGGAACTATTTAAATCAGTCGGCATTAGTTATGACTGGGATTTGGAATATCACACGATCAGCAAGGAAACTGTGACGCTTTCACAGATGTCGTTTATTGATCTATATAATAAAGGGTATGCATATAGAAAAATGCAGCCCATCCTTTGGGACCCGGTTGATAAAACAGCAATTGCGCAAGCAGAAATAGAAGATAAAGTTTTTGAGTCATCCTTAAACACGATAGTTTTCTCTACTCAAGAAAATGAGCAGATCAACATTGCAACTACGCGGCCTGAGTTACTTCCCGCATGTGTTGCAGTTTTTTGTCATCCAGAGGATGCGCGCTACACTCATCTAATCGGAAAAACAGCCATAGTGCCAATAACAAAGGAAAAAATTCCAATCATAGCTGATGATAAGGTTAAAATAGATAAAGGCACTGGGCTTGTTATGTGCTGTACGTTTGGTGATGAACTCGACATATATTGGCAGCAAAAGCATAATCTACCGATGAAAATTATCATCGATCAGGATGGGAGGATGAACCTTCATTCAGTACATGGTCAGAAGGAAGAAACATGGATTCCAGTGTCAGCTACTCGGATGACAGACGATATACTAAATGAAATAAATGGATTGAAAGTTACAGCAGCAAGAAAGCGGATAATCGAAATCCTAACTGAAAAAGGACTTTTGGTAGAAAGCACTAACATTTCTCATTCTGTTAAGTGTGCAGAAAGATCTGGTGCACCACTTGAGATATTGCCTACTTATCAATGGTTTATCAAGACCTTAGAGCAAAAAGCTCAAGTATTAGATAAAGTAAAAGAATGCAATTGGTATCCAAGCAATATGCGTAAACGCATGGAAGTGTGGATAGAAGGGCTAAATTGGGACTGGTGCATTTCAAGGCAGCGCTATTTTGGTGTGCCATTTCCAGCATGGTATTCCAAACGTAAGGGAGAAGAAGGTAAAATTATTCTAGCTGAAATAAAGGCCCTACCTATTGATCCACTCAAAGATTTGCCAAAAGGGTATAGCAAAGAAGAGGTTATCCCAGATCAAGATGTAATGGATACCTGGGCCACAAGTTCAATTACTCCTCAACTGAGTGCACTGGCAGTAAACAGTGAGTTTAGCTTACCAAATCATCGCTATGATACGATATTTCCTGCAGATCTGCGCAGCCAGAGCCATGAGATAATAAGAACTTGGGCTTTTTATACTATTTTAAAGGCACATTATCATGCAAATTCTTTACCTTGGAAAAACATTATGATCAGCGGTTGGTGTTTAGCAGATGATAAGAAAAAGATGAGTAAATCAAAGGGTAACATCATCACTCCTCATGTAATACTTGAAACTTATGGAGCTGATGTAGTGCGCTATTGGGCAGCGAACTCAAGGCTTGGAGTTGATACAGTCTACTCTGAAAATATATTCAAAATTGGCAAGCGCCTAGTTACAAAACTTTGGAACGCTAGCAAGTTCGTTTCCATGTTCATGGAAAAGCATCAAGTGATGAGCATAAATTCTGCTCACGAGACAATGGATAAGTGGATATTGTCTAAGTTATACAAAGTTATAGAAAGAGCAACGAACAACCTATTACAATTTGAATACTGCGAAGCTTTGGGCGTAATAGAGGAATTTTTTTGGAAGGATTTTTGTGATAGTTACTTGGAGTTAGTAAAAAAACGTGCGTACGGAAGCAGTTTAAGTGCAAAACAAAGCTTGGCGTATGTACTGAATATTATTTTGCGGTTATTTGCACCTTTCTTGCCTTACATTACAGAAGAGATATACCACCAGTTGTATAGTTATAATTCTGTACACAATCAAAGTAATTGGCCGAGCAAAGAAGAACTTATCTACGATAAATATTCAGAGGAAATGGGAGATAATGTTATTCAGATATTAAACATTATCAGAAAGATGAAGGCAGATAATAATGTATCAGTTAAGCATCTGATAAAAAAGTTGATGATAAAAGCGAGCGTACAAGAGGATAAGTTGGATCAATCCGCACAGGATGATTTGCAGGCAGTGTGCAATGCGGAAACGATAGAGTGGATGCAGTCTGAGCTTGAAACTGAAGACAGAAAATACATAGTGAATATAGACTTATACTGATTTTTATAGCTTTACTTCCTTTAATATCCATGCTATTATAATCATTATTAGTGTGAAGGAATAATGAGGGATTTGTATAGTAAAACCAATGCACCATATCTTATAGCTGGTGCTGTTGCTACTTTGGTATTGCTTGCTCTGGGACACTTGCTGTTGCTCCTTATGTTGCATTCTTATCTCCAATTGCAGCCTTTAATGTAGCTCTTCCTGTTGCTTTGAGTTTATCTATACTATCTACTTTGATACTCGCACTTTCATGCAAGATGATTAGTAATAATAAGAAAATAGAGGTTGAGAAAAATAAATTTGCTGAGAAAGAGCAAGAGTTAGAAAGCGTAAAACAACAATCAGAGAGTAAGGCACAGCAAAAATTAGATGGTGCTATAAAAGAGTTAAGTGATAAGAATAGTGAAATTCAGGAATTAAAAAGTGAAATAGAGAATCTGGATAAGAAGATACAAGAGTTACGTATTCAAAATACAGAACCGAGTGCAAAAGTAGAAGATCAGTTAAAACATAGGGAGGAGATGCTTTCTTTTGAACACCAAGAGTTACGTGATGAAAATACAAGATTGAATGAAAGAGTGGATTCTTTAATAGAGGAATTATTTCAACCTCAAAGAGAAATAGATTCCTTAAAAAGGCAGTTAGATGAATTAAAAGATAAAGGAATTTTAGCTCCTTTATTAAAAGAAAGAATAACAGAATTGGAAACATGTTTAGAAAAGAGCAGGAAAAAAGCAGAAGAATTAGCAGTGCAGTTAAGAAAAGAAAAAGGTGAAACTTCTTGTTTACAATCTGAATTAGGGGATGTAGTAAAAAGAGAAAGACGATTGAAAGAAAAGTTAAGTGAAAAAGCGCAAGAAACGATCCAGCTAGCTGCAGATTTAGAACAAAAAGAAAAACTATGCAAGGAATTAGAAGAGGAAAAAACTGAAAATCTTGATAAGATCGGAAAGTTAAAAAAACTTTTGGATCAAGAAAGAAAAGGAAATGAAAAGTTGCGCGATAATAACAGTGAGTTGAAAAGTAGCGAAAAATATTTGGGTGACGAATGCAGTAAATTAAGAAGACATAAATCTGATTTGGAAAGAAAAGTTGAACGTCTGCAAGCAGTAATTGGGCAGGAAGACGAGCAAAGTCATTCCATTTCTTCAGATATAAGCAGTGAACATTTATCAGAACTTGAAGGAATAGGTGAAAATGAGTCTGTTAATAAACAGTTCCCGAAACCAAAACCACCTTATATATCCACTCCAATAAGATCGCCATGTAAAAAGCTGAATGATGCTTCATGTGATTCCGGATATTCCAGTGGATGCTTTACCTCGACCAATAGCTAACGCACATTTTGAGTACAGTTGTACACTGGATACATAAAACCTTAGCCATTTTTAGCTAGTAGACTGAAAATGGGAAGTTTGTTGTAGGTGCAGCACTATAATTCCTCCACAGATAAGAGAATTTTAATAAATATATACAAAACTGCTGAACGTGGGGGGAGGAGGGGAGTAATGAGCAATCTGCTTAGTGAGGCTAACACATTTTATTTTATAGCTAGTTCCTTAGCTACTCTTACGTTACTTACATCTTTAGCGCTTATTGTAACTTCTAATGTGCCTCTTCCTCTAATTCTTGCTTTAGCTACATTATCTGTTTTTGTGCTTGCACTTTCGTATAAAATAATTAGTAATAATAAAAAAATAGAAGTTGAGAGAAATAAATTCGCTCAGAAAGAGCAAGAGTTGGAAAATAAAATAACTCTAGGAAAGGAAGCTGAAGAAGCTGCAAACAAAGAAGTGAAGAATCAATTACATGAATTAACTAGAGAGAAGCAAAATTTAGACAAGAGAGCAAAAAAATTGAATCAGAAAGTAAATGAGTCAGAAGTTGAGAGAGAATCTCTTCTTGAAGAAAAAAAATCTTTAGAGAAAAAATTAGAAACAGCAAAGAATCGTACGTTTGAAATAGACAATGAATTGGACAAAACAAGAAAGGAAATAGGTAAGCTTAATGAGCAGGAAGAGAAATTAAAACTTGAAATCTCATGTTTGAAGAAACAGTTGGAAGAAAGAAGTAGATTTATTGCAAAGCTGAAGATGGAAGTGGATGATAATAAACATTTAGAGCTAGAGAATAAGGGGTTGAATGATAGAATAGAAACGTTACGTGAAGTACAAAAGGCACTACGTGAGAAAAAACATGAACTTAGTGAAAAAGTAGAGGCATTGAATAAGGAAAAAAATAAACTTTCTAAAGAAGTAGAGGAATTACGTGAAGAACAAGAAAGGCTGCATGCAAACTTAGATAAGCTACAATGTAAAATTAAAGAGGTCAACAAAGAAAAGAAAAATTTATCTAAAGAATTAAAAGAGAAATTTGAAGAGTTAGATGAAGCAAATGGTTTAATTAAAAATCAATCTTTTGAGTTAGATGGGATAAGAAAAGATTGTAATAATGAAGTAAAAAGTTTAAGAAATTCACTTTTAGAACGAGACAGTCAAATAGAAGATTTTTTGAAAGAGAAAGAAAAACAAGTGAATTTTGCGCAACTGTTGATAAGATGCGTAACAGACAATATAGAAGAACCAATAAGAAATAATGATGGAAAAGCAATATTAGATACGATTCAAATATTAAAGTCTGCGTTACAAGGAGAAATTGCACGGCTTTTGCCAGACGAAACGCCTTCTTCTTCGCTGGAAGATCTTGGATATGAATCATTATTTGTCAGTCGCTCATCCACCCCGACCAAGTTGCCAAATTCACTATTGACAGAATCTTATGAACGCAGTCAGTTCAATCAGAGTGAAAGTATTTGCAAAACACAACAATGAGTCTTATTATAAGATAAATCATGCAAGATAATGAACCCAATAATATGCGCACTGGATACACAAGACTTAAATAAGGCTATTTCTCTAGCTAATGCTCTGCGTGGTAAAGTTGGCATGGTAAAGCTGGGATTAGAATTTTTTGCTGCTCAAGGTCTTTCTGGAGTGCAAGAAGTTGCAAAATGCAATGTACCAATTTTTTTAGATCTGAAATTGCATGACATTCCAAACACTGTAGCCAAAACAGTTGAAGTAATAAAAGTTCTGAACGTTGAAATGTTAACTCTGCACATCAGCGGTGGGACAAAAATGCTTGAAGAAGCGCTAAGTGTAGTGCAAGGCACAAAAATAAAGCTGATTGGAGTGACAGTGCTAACTAGTATGAGCAATGAGGATTTAAACGAGCTTGGAGTAGCAAGAGAGGCAAAATCACAGGTAATTTTGCTTGCAAAGCTTGCAAAAAAGATTGGACTCCATGGAATAGTCTGTTCTGCACTAGAAGCTCAAGAAGTGCGCCGAGAGTGCGGTGAAGACTTTAAAATTATTACTCCAGGAATTCGTATAGATCCAGGTCATGACGACCAAAAAAGAACAGCAACACCAAAAGAAGCAATAAATTCAGGAGCTGATTATATCGTCATTGGCAGACCCATTACAAAAACTACAAGTAGTGCGGAGCTAATATTGAAATCCATGAAAGAATTTTAATATAATAACTTAATTTATAAAAATACTAACATATTAATTAGGAATAAGCATGAGTAATATCAATAGAATAATACGCGAAGTAATCAAGGAATTCCGCTCAAAATTACCAGATAAGGAAATAGAGGAATATTCTGGCAAATTGAATAAGCTACATATCTACCAGTGCAATAAGCATATAATAGAAAATAAGAAGCTATATCATTATACAATAAATGGGAAAACCCATGCTATGGGTCAGCATGGGCATAATTTTGTCAAGAGTTTAGAAGTTATCTTGAGGAATAAGCCACAAATTTCCTTAGAAGAGGTAATTGATTTTATGGAAAAAATAATTAATTTTGGTATTGATAGTTGTTATGGAGCATTTGAGATGATATTTGAATCTCGCTCTGGTGTTACAATAGATGATGCAGTTAATTTTGTAAAAGATAGCTTATCTAGTAAATTTTATGGATTCCATGGCAGTGGGATTTTCAAAGTAATATTAGAACTTAATCCAGAGAGCTCTCTTGAAGAGATAGAGAAACAATTTAGCAAAGTAGTAGATCCTTACTTTCTTAATGCTTGGAGTCGAGAAAGTGAAAGGGCTTTTGCTAAGATATGTAGGTTATGTAGAGAAGGACATGTGGAGAATATGCAGAAATTTGATTTTAGCAATTTTAATTTAGATCAAGATAGTGCTGGAGCATTAAGAGCACTGTTACAGTATTGTGTTGACGTTTCTAATCAAAAAGCTTTAGGTGATTCACATGAATTGCATAGAGAAGAGATGGAGGGGATATATAAATTTGATGATAATTACGATTTAAATTTAGATAGTGATCATAATGATAGTATCTGGCATTGAAATTATACTACAATAATAAAATAACTGGATAAAAATTATCACCAAAAAAATTCAAAAAAGTGCTTGACATAAAAGAACGAACATTATATAGTGTCATTATCTTTTATTTTACCTCGCTTAATTTAATTACTGGATTAAGCTTACAGTACTAAGCGTGGCACAAAGTGCCACGCTATTTTTCGGTTTACATTTTCAACAGATAAAAAATGATGCCATTTCAGTGCCAAGCACATAACTGTACGAACATTCATTTTTAAAGGTAAATTGCACAACAGATGATGTCATTCCAGTGCTTGACACTGGAATGGCTTTGTTGCATCGCTAGCTATGATGGATTAAAGATAAAAAAGATAGGGAATATCAGTAGCTTATTATTCTGGTATTTATAACAAGAACGGTCAGTGAATACCTAAATTTGAGTAAAAGAAATTTCACTACCACTCACTAATCTGGCTAAAATTCAAGAATTTCAATGCTTTAGCTATTTTCAATAGAATTAAATTTATTAATATAAATAACAAATTACTATTCTTAAATTTGATCAGATTGATTGCAAAAAAACAAGATTTTCAATAGGTTGCTTATAATCCTAACTATAGTTAGCCTTTCATAAGTAGCGATGCAACAAAGCCCACTGGAATCCAGAAATTTTGCTTATAACTGAGCTGATGAGCTAAAGGTAGTTGTCTTACGCTAAAACAAACGTTTTTAATTAAGTTGCATAGAAGCTGGATCCCAGTGTCAAGCACTGGGATGACAAGAAAGGGAGCACTGGAATGACATCGTTTACTATGTACCATATTGCAATATTCGTACAACTGTGGGAAACATCTATGGATGCCATTCCTATTACCTTATTTCCATTTTTATTTCATTTTCAAAGGAGGCTATTATGTCACTTACCGATATCGCTCACCGTATCAATGAACTCGCTTCATCATGGGAGCAATTTAAATTAATAAATGATCGCAAACTAAAAGAAATTGAAAGCAAAGGGCGTGCTGATTCTGCAACAATTGAGCAGCTATGCAAGGTAAATAATGCCATTGATAGTTGCAAAGAGCGTTTAGACTTGATCGAAACTGCAGCTCAACGCCCAGAAGTAAATACAGATTTTAGCACAAGCGATAAATATTTTTCTGATTATATCCGCAAGGGAATGGAAAGCGGTTTATCATACAAAACCCTCAGTGGAGATGTGCAGGTTGGAGCAGTGAAACAGTAGATGATGAGGACGGTGGCAATAAGTCTAAGTATGATTTTGCAAAAGATACGGACACGCCCAAAATCCAAAAGATTTCCGTCACAACTTACGAGTTATATGCTCAACCACAAATATCACAAAAGTTACTCGATGATGCGTTTGTCGATGTTGAGAGTTGGCTGGTGGAAAAGATTGCCGAGACTTTTAGTAAGGAAGAAAGCGAAGCCTTCATTAAGGGTGAGGGCACTTTTCAACCAAAAGGAATTTTAGCTTATGAAAATGGAAACAGTTATAATAAAATAGAGCAAGTTAAAACTGAAAAATTAGATAGTGATTCAATAATGATGTTGTATTACTCTCTGGACGAATATTATTCCAAAAATGCGTCATTTTTGATGAATAGGAGTACGTTGAAGGATATCAGGCTGCTAAAATCTCAAACAGGTCAGTATCTCTGGCAGCCAAGTCTGTCGCTTGAAGCTCCAGATACTTTAATGGGAATACCAGTATATCAATCTGCCGATATGCCACCAGCGCCAAACAATCAGCTACCAGTAATTGCGATGGCAGATTTCAAACAAGCTTATAAGATTGTAGATAACAGAGGAATGAGAATATTAAGAGACCCTTATACGAATAAACCTTATGTGAGGTTTTTTGTCACTAAGCGTGTCGGCGGAGAGGTTGTAAACACCAGTGCTATTAAATTGTTGAAAGTTGCGAGCAAGTACTAAAAACTTCCGCAGCATCATCTTTATAGCTGATCAAAGCAACACGTCATACCGCGATTCATTCCATAACTGTACGAACATTGTGATTTTGGCCCATCAGGAGGGTGTCATCCCAGTGCTTGACACATATAGCTAAACTGACTTAGATTTACCGACAGTTTGAAAAACAAAAATTCGTCATTCCGCTACTTGTTAGCGGAATCTATGCTGAGATATCGCGGCGGTATGACGTAGGAAAACCTTTCTTGGGTTAGCTATAGTTTGCTATATTATGTGATTTTATTTTTAGCGTTGCTTCTTATATTATGTAATTTATTTTCCATAATATACATTTTATGTAATTTTCGATGCTAAGATCTGTTATAGCTCTCAGTATGATATGAGTGATTCTCTTTTAATAATTATTTTTTAAATAGTTTGTTGGTTCATCAATTTCTTTAGGATTGATATCTACAATTATTTTTCCGTTTTTTAACAGAATAATCCGATCTGATATTTTTGTTAAAAAATCCAAATTGTGAGAAGCGATAATCATAGTAATACCCATATCTCTAACTGATTGTAGTAGTTCCACAACGTCGACTATTGTTGCTACATCTAAACCAGACGTTGGCTCATCGCATAATAGAATCCTTGGATTCATCATTAAGCTTCTGGCAAGCGCAACCCGCTGTTTTTGCCCACCGGATAGATTACTAGGGTAATCATTTTTTTTAGAGGCAATACCCAAAGACTCAAGTAGTGAATCACTTTGATCCTGAGTTTTGTTTTTAAGTTTGGGAGCATATGTAAGATTTTCCCAGACAGTCATATGTGAGAAAAGTTGAAAATCCTGAAATACAAAACCAGTACTATCATTGCATTCAATGCTACCAGAATCTAAAACTTCGAGTTTTTGTATACAACGTAACAATGTTGATTTACCACTACCAGAAGGACCAGCAAGACCAACTATAGATTGTTCTATAATCAGGTTAATATTATTAAGTACTGGAACATTATTAAATAATTTACAAACATTATGCATTTTTATCATATATACCTTTCTGTTCAATCTTTTTGCCTATATATTCAATTAGTAATACAAGAGCGTAATAATAAGCCCCAGCAAGACAAAGTGGTATAAAATAAGTAAATTGTTCTGCTGCAAGCATTTGCGCAGAGCGCATAATATCAACACCACCAATAGTAGAGATTAATGCCGTTTCTTTAAGGAGTGCAATGATCTCATTTATCATTGCAGGAAGAATATTTTTAATAACTTGTGGTAATATAATATCTCTCCACATATAGAAACTAGGTATTTGTAAAGTTTTAGCTGCTTCAAACTGGTTTTTTGATATAGTTTCAATACCAGCTCGTAAAATCTCAGCAATATAAGCACAGCTATTTAGACCAAATGCTATAATGCCAGCACTAAATATGTTTAATTTAATTCCTGCAATGGTTGGAGTCATAAAATAAACAACACTTAACTGTAATATAAGGGGGGTGCCACGTATTACAGATATAATTCCATTAATTAATGGAATACAGATCTTATTATATCTGAGTACTGAAAATAACCCTCCTAGACTCATACCTAAAAGCAGTCCTCCAATCAATAATTTTAAAGTAAAGGCAAGGCCTGTTCCAACAAACAAGAAATTAGAAATTAATTCCTGCATCAGTTATCTCCTAGCCATTTTTCTGCTATTTTTTGTATTACACCTTTACTTTCTAAACTTTTTAATGCCTCGTTTATTTTATCCTTTAAAGCAGATCCTTTATTCACAGCAATAACATAACCACCATCTAACTTGGCAGTGGCTGACCATGATAGACCAGGATTTTTTTTGCTAAATACTTTACCTTGGAATTCATCAATTAGGACGCCATCAACATGACCAGACTTTAATGTTTCTACAGCTTGATTATTATTGTCTATAGCAATAATTTGAGCTGTTGTAGGAACATGCTCTTTTAGCCAAATTTCCATGACAGTTCCTAGTTGAACGGCTATCTTCTTGTGAGTTAAGTTGTTTATACCGGCTATGGGTTTATTTTTGTGATATAGAATACCAAATTCCCCTGTATAATAACTATTTGAAAAATCAAAATTTTTTTCACGCTCTTCTGTGCTACCAATAGTAGATATAGCAGCATCTACAGAATTACTTTGCAATGCTGCAAATATAGTACTAAACTGCATATCTTTAAATATCGCTTCTTTACCTAACTCTTTTGCTACTAATTGAGCAAGCTCAATGTCAAAGCCAGTAAATTTACCATTTTCATAATATTCAAAAGGTGGATAATCTGCAGAAATTGCAAATCTAATGATATTATCGTGTTTATTTTCCTTGCATCCTGTTAATAGAATACTTATCACTATAATAGCATTTAAAATATATTTTTTCATATTACTAATTTATATTCATATTTTATTCATCTTATGAATATAGACATTAAAAATTGAATAGTCAAGAAATAATGAATATAATTTCAAATATACTTATTACATATTCAATATGAGGAAAATGCATAATGCATGACAACACACTAGGTGAACATATTTTAAATATTATTCAAAATCACGAAATTTTAGAGCAGAGCGATTTACAGACCTTGCTTAAAGAAAGAGGGCACAACATTCCTCAGGCTACTTTATCAAGAAAATTAAAAAAACTTAAAATTGCCAAAGTTGCTGGTATGTATAAAGTAATTGACATCAACCAATATCGATTACCATTAATACTTAATATGCAAATTTCGGATTTTGGTTTAATAGTACTACACACTCAACCAGGACAAGCTAGCAGCCTAGCTTACTTTCTAGATCAGAAGTATGTTATTTATTCATTAAATAATAGCAAAAACATAGGAATTATAGGAACTATAGCAGGTGATGATACAGTATTATTGATCATCAAAAGTAAGGCTGAACTTAACAAAGTATTACAATCAATTTATGAAACATTTCCATATTTAAGTCCTGAATAAGAATGTTGTAAGTTAAAAATGTGATATAAAGGAGATAAGAGGGATTTCTTTGTTTAAATCTTTGTCTTCTTTTTTTCAATATACCTACATATCAGAATGGACAATTCATATAGAATCAGCATAGGTATTGCAAGCCCTACTTGGCTTAATACATCAGGTGGAGTTAAGATTGCAGCGATAATAAAAATTACCACTATCGCGATTCTGCGTTTATTTGACAAACTTTGTGTAGTGAGTAACCCTACTCTCACCATTAATGTGAGTATTACTGGAATTTGAAATGCAGTGCCAAAAGCAAACATAAATTGGAGAACGAGGTCTAAATATTCGCTAACTGATGGCATAAACTCTATTGGTATACCGAAAGATTTCCCACTATGTTCAAAAGTGATGAAAAACTTCCAGGCTAAAGGAAATATATAGTAATAGACTACAGTAGCTCCCGTTACAAATAAAACCGGTGTTGCAATCAAGTATGGCAACAACACTGCCCTTTCACTTTTATATAACCCAGGTGCTAAGAACATATAAAATTGCCATGCAAACACAGGAAAAGAAAACAAAAGTGCGCTCATTATTGCAACTTGGAGATACACAAAAAATGCCTCTGTTAAGCCTGTGTAAATTAAAGAAAAACCTTCGCTACCTTTTGTTGCTTCTATTAAAGGTGCGAGTAAAAAACGGTATATATTTTCCTTAAAGTAATAACAAAAACCAAAAGCAACGCAAAAAAATAGAAAGCAAAAGATAACTCTTTTTCTGAGTTCCGCAAAGTGCTCATAAAATGAGGCGTATTTGCTTGAGTTCCAGTTCATACTTTACTATAGCTCAATAATGCTATGTCTAACATTCTCAGCGAAAAAGCCCACTCATTGTCATACCACGCTGCAACCCTGCATATATCACCTGTAACATATGTACCAGTTAAATCCACAATTGCACTATAAGGGTTATGCACAAAATCTATTGAGACTAAAGGTTCCTCGCATATAGAAAGTACATTTGACATTGGATAACCCTCTGTCATCCTAGTACCCTCTGATGTCATCCGAGTAGCTGACACTGGGATCCAGAAATTAGATTCCAGCGTCACGCGCTGGAATGACGTAGAGGAGAGAGCTGCATCCTTAAACATTTCATTGATTTCTTTAACGGTCGCTTTCTTATCAGTCGTAAATGTAAAATCAACCATAGAAACATTGCTAACCGGAACTCTGACGGCAGTGCCATCTAGCTTGCCCTTTAATTCAGGAATTATAGAACCAATTGTTTTTGCTGCCCCGGTTGTAGTTGGCACCATAGATAATCCGCAAGCCCTTGCTCTACGCAAATCTTTATGATTACCATCAAGAACATTTTGATCATTCGTGTAGGCATGTATAGTAGTCATAAAACCGCTTTTTATACCTAAACTGGAGTGTAGGACTTTCACAATCGGAGCAAGGCAATTTGTAGTGCAAGAACCTGCTGATATCACTTTATGCTCTTTTTCGAGCATATCGTCATTCACACCATAAACTATAGTGACATCAGCATCCGGAACTGGAGCAGAGACAATTACTTTCTCTGCATTGTGCCTTATTGCTTCTTCACGTTTATTGAATGCACCAGTACATTCAAGTATTACATCAACATTCCAAGGAATATTTTCAGGATTCCGTTCTCTATATAAAGAAAACTTTTTGCCATTTATAGAAATCCAATTTTGAGACTCATTAAAATCAATATCACCACTGAATTTGCCATGAACAGAATCATATTTAATCAAATGTGCATGCTGCTTTGCACTGAGCGATCCATTGACAGCTACAACTTCTATTTGTTTGCTATATTCTTCTATTTCGAAAATAGCACGCAATACGCCTCTGCCTATTCTACCCAGACCATTAATTCCTACGCGAACCGTCATCTCTTCATTCAAAAAATTTAATTATAGAGGATATCACTTGATATTTCATTTTATTCTTTTGACTGCTAATTGGCAGTTTTAACCTTAATATATTAATATTCACCTTGACTAAAGAACTATAATACTGTATCATTTTATCAATAGTATTGAAACTTTAATAGGAGGCTAATTATGTTATTACAGAGGATCATTATAGATCAATTAGAAAAAATTTCAGGCCAATCATTTCTACACAAACTTGCTACCGATAAAGAATATTTTAAGGAAGTGTCAAGGTATTTGGAAGAAAATCATAAGATGAGCTTAGAAGAGTTTATAATTAGCATTTATAGATCAAGTGGAGGAGATGTCAATTTTCGTGATTATAAGGATGAGGCAGCATTATATTCTGCATCAGAAAACGACAATCAAGATATGGTTCGTATTTTAACATCATGTGGTATAAGGTTTCACATATCTACGAAATAATACGCAGAATTACTAATATAAGAGATGCTTTCCAACATTTGGACCTTAGACACAGTGATAAGAGACCTTTTATTGTTGGGTGTATTACTAGCTTTGTGAGTTTGATGGCTATTAATGCTATTAAAGGTAATTACTATAATGGTCCTGGTAGTCTTACTTGCATTCCTGTTTTCCATGCCAACATGTCAAACTTTTCTGATTTTACTACTGATAGAATTAATACCTTTGCTAGCTTTATTATTGGAACAATAGCATATAAGGCCGCACAAAACATTTCTACGTTAGTAAGAGATGTTTCTAGTTTACTCCATAATAGATTGGAAGTGCAAAAAAATGAATCAGAAATCGCTAGATATAAAAAAATACAAGAGAACGTTATCTCTATTCTGTCAGAAGTAAAAGTAGGATCAAATTTGTCTAGAGATATCAATTGTTGATGTTACCTGAGTACAGATTTTTCTCATATCTCAATACTTTCTAGACTGTTATTGAGTGCTTTCACATCTGAGTTTTCCTACTGTCATCCCAGCGCGTGACGCTGGGATCTTTATTGCTTTCATAGTCTCATTTATTATTTTGTAACTAAAAAAAATACTTTCCCTTTTTAGAGAACTGCATATAATAGATTTGACATTGCAGTGCGTTGTGCAAACAGAATTCCCAATACTATAACCTACAGGAGGCCTTATGAATAAGAAATTTCTCTATTCACAATTGTCAATAAAAAGTATAGGAGAAAACGGTGTATTTTCTGGTTATGCGAGCGTTTTTAACATAGTTGATAAACAAAATGATCTGATATTGCCCGGAGCATTTAAGGAAAATTTAAACAGAAATAAAATAAAACTCCTTTGGCAGCATAATCCTGACGAACCTATAGGTAGTATCATAGATATTTATGAAAATGATGTTGGCCTGTATATAACCGCACATTTACTTTTGGGTATTCAGAAAGCAGAAGAAGTGTATTTGATGCTCAAAACTGGGGCAATTAACGGACTTTCCATCGGCTATATACCTATAGAGTATGATGTTGATCATAAAAGTGGAGCTAGAGTGTTAAAACAAGTGGAATTATGGGAAGTCAGTTTGGTCACTTTTCCTGCAAACTTGGCTGCTCAGGTAATCAATGTGAAAAATCAGAACAATGAACAGGAAGTGTTAGCAAGAGCGATAGAAAAAGCAAATGCTGTACTTGCAGACATGTACATTTCTGCTTAAAGTGTATTAGGCGGGCAAAGACTTTACCATAATTTGACACCTGTGTTAGTATTTGTTTAACATTTATACTAATATATATAACTTTATTACTATTAAAATTTTCTGTAAATTAAAGTTAAAAAATAAGGTAATTTTATGCTAAATATTAATAATAAGGTTAATTATGAAATTAATATTAAGCGAAAGGAAAAAAAATACAGCTGGTCTACTGTATTTGCTTGGTTATATCTAAAAACGATTGGACGAATATTGCCCAAGAGATGGAATAGATGGGCAGAAAATATTTTGTACTACGATAAAACTACTGCAAACAATGAAGTTCAAACTGATGCTTTTAAGACAATAGATGGAAGTGTTCAAGTTGACTTAAAACCTGAAGTTGTAGAGAAAGAGAGCCAAAGTGTAGTGATAAACAAAGATGGAGGGGTTCAGACTGATGGAGTAGCATTGATAACAGAGGAAGATGATGAAGCATTAGAAGAACAGCTGGAGGGCATAAATCAGGAATTAGAACTTGAACGTTTACAAAATGCTTCCTTAAAAGAAGAAAATAGAGAATTACGATCTGCAATTGAAGGACTTGAAAAGAGTTATAAGGGACTTACAGAAGATGCAGGCGAACGAGAAGAGGAACTAACCAAATACAAACAAGATAAAAAAGCAATGCAGGATAAAGTTGATGAACAACAGAAAACTATATTTGATCAATACATGATAATAAGAGAGCAAGGAGAAGAAATTGAAGCTACTAGGAAAGATAATGAAAGTCTGCAAGCACAAATAATAGAACTTAAGAGTAGGTTAAAGGACAAGGAGGATAAATTAATTGAATCAACAATGGCAAGCTAGCAAATTAGTGGCTTTACTTAAATCACAGACTGATAAATTGTGTCAGGCTAAAGACAAAAATACTGAATTAGAAAATAAAGTCAGTGACTTAGGTCATGAAAACAAAGCTCTACGATTAAGTGTGAATACATTGACTGCTCAATTGGGTGAAATGGAGAACTTGGGAAAGCAATTACAAAGTGTTCAAGAATCTAAACAACAATTGGAGATTGATTTAGAAGGTCAATTGAAAGCTGACACTAAGAAACTACAGGAAGCAAAAGAAGGTCAATTGGCTAAAAAGGCAGGTGCAGTGAGTACAGTATCTACTGCAAAATCAACTCTTTCAAAATTACGAAACTTGCCCAATAAGCTTTCTAGGGATAAGGGTCTCAATAACTTTTTATCTGGGAAAAACGAGGAGTTAAAAAAAGGTTTTCCTGAATTTAAAGAGAAACATTTTTGCCATAACGTGCTTAATGAAACTATAAAGTCTCTATCAAATCAAGATGATGGCAAATTTGAAAGCAGTAAGCTGCTTGAATTATTAGAAAGTAATTTGAAACAATCCGCAAGGGAGATCATAGAAGCTAAGGTTAAAGAAGTTGTCAACGAACATTGCAACATTGGAAAAAATATGGGTAAAGAACTACGAGATGACACGTTAAAAGCCAAGTTGTCACCTTCTGTTAGAAAATGCGTAAAAAAATTAGAATTTAACAAACAAGAAGGGGTAAATAAGATTGTAGACTCTATCTTGCACAGCTTTAATAGCAAGAATAATAATAATAACGACTCAGGAGAATTGCTTAAAGAAATTGTTACAGGAAAATTAACAGAGGCTAAAATGAAATGTTTTTCAAATAAGATTCAAGAGTTACAACTGGCATTAAGCATAAGAGATAAATTTTTATCTCCAGATCAGGGAATGTGTAATCAAACTCAAGGAGGAGTAAACGAATATCAATTAACAGAAAAAGCTAAAAAAGAACATATACCTAATTCCTCTATGAGTTCCCCTAATATTGCAAGCATACATTCATTGAACAGTCAGAAAGCAGTTAGAATAGGCTCTTAGCATAAAGCACCAGCTCCTCTTTTGTTAAAGTGTAGGAGCTATCTTCCCAATGTTGTTTTAGCAATTCCAAGTTTCTACCTAAACTTTTTCCTGGCTGGTGACCTATACTTATTAAATCATCGCCAGATAAAGGAAATTTTGGAATATTGAATGTGTTAGCAAATGAAATGTATTCATCAACATTTTCTCCAGACTCAACACCACAAATTTTCACTAAATCACAATATAATTCTCTACCAAATAAAGATATGTATTTTTTTTGCTCTTTTTCTGAGAGTTCTGTTTTGATATCGTTGGATAGTAAAAATAGCAGCTTTTTCTTTTGCTTGTTTGAAAGACGTAAAAATTTGCTTACATATTCTCCAAGACTTAGCCTGTCATTTTTTTTAGTAGTCCTAAGGAGTAACGCTAATTTTACTAGTGCATCAGTGCCCAAAAGAAGTGGCGAAGACAGAATTTCGCATTTTACTTCTTTTGGGATAATCTTTTGCAAAACATCAGATTCTTGCATGCTCTTAAGTGTTGGAAAAGGATCATTGCACTCCAGCAATTTAAGTATTTCATCTCTTATTCTCTCTCCAGAGAGGTTTTGGATCATATGCGAATGCTTTTTGCATACGCTGAGTATTTCATCACTCAAATCTCCGACACATATTTTTGCATGAAAACGAAATGCTCTTAAAATACGTAGATAGTCTTCTTTAATTCTATCTTCAGCGTTGCCTATAAAGTTTAACCTTTGCGCTTTTAAGTCCTCTATACCACCAAAGTAATCATATATATGGCCATGCTTATCTGCATATAGAGCGTTAAATGTAAAGTCGCGCCTTGAAGCATCCGCTTGCCAATTATTGGTAAATTCTACTTTTGCATGCCTACCATCACATTTCACATCATGCCTTAGTGTTGTGATCTCAAAAGATCTTTGATTTAGAACCGCAGTGATAGTTCCATGTTTTAAGCCAGTTGGAATAGTTTTAATATTACGGAGTTTTAGCGCTTTAATCGTTTGATTGGGAAGCAAATTAGTAGCTAAATCGATGTCGTGAACATCACGCTGCAAAATTGAGTCTCTCACACATCCGCCGACAAGCCTAGCCTCACCACCAAATTCCTCTATGGCATCAATAATTAAACTAGTCTCATGGTCAACTTGCATTTAGGTTAGTACGTACTGCAAGTTCATATTATATGAAATGCTTGCAAAAGCCCTATATAAAAATATACAGAGCTATGAAGATTTATTTTACACTTCCAATTGTGATATTTGTTGTTGATGAAATGTTTTTTCTGTTCTTGATTCCTCCATACTACATCTTGGTAGGCTTGAAGGGTTTTGCTGCTCTATGCGCTGCTTTATATCACTAACGCACTGCCCTACAACATCACCAATTTTTCCATCAGCATTTTCTGCCAATAACTTATCAAATCCCTTTTCAACCTCTGCTCTCTCAGAGATATCCTTTGAAAGGTTACAATATTCTAAGATCTCGTCTAGCTGCAGTTTTTTTGCTAATAGGAAATCTTCTTGTTCTTGCTCTTGTTTAAGTTTGGTTTCCTCTTGCAGTTGTTTTGCTAAACTTTTATTTCTATCAAGCAATGGTTCGAAATGCAATCCGCCTTTGTTTATTATATGCACAATACTACTATCATCATAATCAACTTTATTGTATTCACCTGCACTTTTTGAACCTGAATTGTCTATTAATTCATGCAAAGACAGATCTTGGTTATCAACAGTCTGGTTCTCTATAACATGTAGCTTTACCTTATACTTTTCACAAAGTATTCTGCCTTCAACGTCAGGATCACCCCACCTATCGTTACGCATAATGTTTGCTGTATAATCATCTACAGTTTCACTACGGTGCTGGCCATTGTTATCATGACTATTGACAATTGCATTTGTAAACCACTTTGGTGGATTCTTTTGCGCAAATTCCCTACAATCATTTCTTAATTTTTCGGCAGTAACTTGCTCTCCTGTCTGTTGTTCTAGACTTTGCCTGAACGAGTCAAAAAAACAGCTTCCATTACCAATTGCTTGTCCTACATAGAAATTGTCAGGGTAAGGGTTACTATTTAAAAGAGTTATTTCTTGCCCTGAGATCCTGGGCCTTTTTATTCCAACCTCAACATCATGAAAGTCACTTGGTAGTTTCCGTTTCTTAGCTGTAGTCATAGTTTTACCTTAATTTAAGCTATATATTACTATACCAACAAAATTGTCAATAAGCGACTAATTAAGTATAGCAGAAATTTTTAAATTATGCAATAGTTATAATTTTACATAGCAAATATGAGTTTTAACTGCGGTATAGTTGGGTTACCAAACATAGGAAAATCAACCTTATTTAATGCGCTTACAGAGTCAAGTGCAGCCGAAGCTGCAAATTATCCTTTTTGCACAATCGAGCCAAATATAGGCAAGATTTCGATAAAAGATCAACGTTTGAAACAAATCGCAGCAATTGCAGGCTCAGAGAAGGTAATCTACAACCAATTAGAAGTTGTAGATATTGCAGGTCTGGTAAAGGGTGCGAGCAAAGGCGAAGGGCTTGGCAATAAATTTTTAAGCCATATCAGAGAAGTTGATGCCATCGTTCATCTGCTCAGGTGCTTTACGGATGACGATATCAGCCATATACACAGTAAAATAGATCCAATATCAGATGCTGAAGTGGTAGAAATGGAATTAATCCTAGCTGATATTGATAGCATAGAAAAAAGGCTTCCTCAATTGGAAAAGAAAGCAAAGCAAGGTGATAAAGAGCTAAAGAGACAACTTGAATTAATGCAAGAGGTATTAGCTACTTTAAAATTAGGTAAACCTGCAAGAAGTTTGGAGAATATCAATGAAGATGAGATGAAGTTGCTTCAATTGCTGACAACAAAGCCCGTTATGTACGTTTGCAATGTTGAAGATACAAATGTTATAACTGGCAATGAATTATCTAAAAAGGTAGAGAGGATGGCGGAGGAAAATAAAAGCAAATTTTATTGCATTTCAGCAAAACTCGAAGCAGATATTGCAAATCTTGATAGTGAAGAGGAAAAACAGAGTTTTTTATCAGAATTTGGCTTACAAGAATCAGGCCTTGATGGAGTAGCGCGTATTATGTATGAAGTGCTGAGTATGATAACTTTCTTTACTGTGGGCCCCAAAGAAGCACGGGCATGGCCAGTAAAAATAGGGTCAACAGCCGATAAAGCAGCAGGTGTAATCCACACTGATTTTGAGAAAGGCTTTATAAAAGCAGAGACAATAAGCTTTGCAGACTACATAAAGTATGGAAGTGAATCAGCTTGCAAAGACGCAGGAAAAATTCGCTTTGAAGGCAGAGATTACATCGTGCAAGATGGTGATATAATGCACTTTAGGTTTAATGTGTAGTTTATTATGCAGCCACTTATTTAAAGTTAAGTTTTCTGGATCCCAGTGTCTGGGCACTGGGATGACATCCTCCCTAGCGGAGATTGCTCTCAAATCACAATGTTCGTACAGTAAGCACTGACCACTTTGCTTCAATATTTGCGATGCCCCTGAACAGATACAAAAAATCTATTGTTTTTTTATAAATTAAATCCTAAGGCATTTTTTACTGTAGATTAATCATTTGATTATAGTATCATTTTAATTAAGCTTATGCTTGGGATATTTATGAAGAATATTTTATATTTTATATTATTAGCTGTCGTATTCGGATCACCCATCCTGTTTGCCGTAGAGCAGCTTGAAGAAAAGAAAATTGAATCAGTTCATAAAAACGAAAATGTAGGTGTAAGGAAGCAAGATAGCACAAATCAAAAAGATGAGTTAAAAAGCAACGTCGATGCTAAACAAACACAAGAGGCTGAGAGCAAAAGATTAGACGGCACTACCGATAAAGAGAAACTGCAACACAACGAGAACAAAGCTTTCGTGGTTGAAAAAACTATAAGTGAAGGTGAAAGGATTGATAAAGATTTGCCAAATGACCAGCTAGAAGGAAGCACAGACAAATTTGCTCAAAATTTACCAAATGTGGCCAATAAAGAAGTGAATAAAGATTTGAAACCAGAGCCTTTGCCTTTAAGTGCTGATTTAAATGAGAATACAGCTAACCCGCAAAAAAATCTACAAGCTGATCAGAGGATTGATATAAAAGATAATGAACTTTCAAAAAGTGATGCGAGTCAATTATTAGAGGGAAAAAAAGAAAAAGTAGAGAATCAGTCTGAAGAAAAAAAAGTGAAAGAAACAAACAGTAATTCCAAGGACCGCAATAGAGTAAAACCTATAACTAAAAAAGATGAAGAAGAGCAAAGTGAAAAGAAAAGTTTACAAAAATGGACAAAGCTAAACAGAGAACCAATAAAAGAATGGGGTCATAAAGACATACAAAGCAAGTCAATATATAAACGACAATATGATAGCCTTAATGAGCATCTTCCTACAACTGTGTTTATTGATGATTACAGTAAGCAATTTTTTTACTGCATTAAGAAGAACAACTTAACTTGCTTAAGAGGAGTAATAAGTAAGCTAGAAAAAATTGGATTAACAATTCAAGAGATACTAAGGTTTAGAAATAAATTGGGTGATACTCCTCTCATTTATTCAGTTAAACAAGGTGAGGTAGACATAGTGCGCTTTCTCTTATTACAAGGTGCTGATCTTAGAGTAGTTAACAATAATTTTCAATCCCCAATTGATATAGCAATCGAAAAAAAGCAGATCAATATAATAAATGCGATTGCCGAAATGATGCCACATCTTTTGGAGGATAGAAAAATAGACAATAAAGAAAGCTCAGCAATGTACGATTGGGCTGTGAAAACGAAAGAAATACAGTGCGATAAGCAAGATGATTAGATTTTTGATATTAATTTTAGTTGGTCATTTATGTTATGGAAACGAAACAAATGATGAAAAAAATCAGATTAGTGATTTTTTAAACGCTTTGCGTGATGCAAAATACGTATCTTACAGTAAAAAAGACTTTGCTGAATTTTTGGTGCAGTGCCACAAAGAGGGCGTGCCAGAAGATTTTAAGAAAGGTTTTGGTTCTAACTTAAATGGAGCTAATTTTAACCAACTGTACCTAAGTAAATCTGTTTTTGATGGAGTAAGTCTGATTGGTGCCGATTTTTCTAACACCGATTTATCCGATGTGTCTTTCATTGATGTTGATTTACGTGGTGCTAATTTTTCCAATGCTAATTTACATGGCATTAAAATAAAAGGTACAAATTTGAGTTTTACAAAATTTGTTTCTGCAAACTTAACAGATATCGTATTTGATCAGTCTAATGTTAGTTATGCTGATTTTATCAGTTCCGATCTCAAAAAAGTAAGTATGCACAACGTAATTGGTTTGCATACTAATTTCTCGAATGTGAAAATGAATTTCTCCAACTTATCAAACTCGAATGTTAGCCACGTAAATTTTAGTGATAGTGAAATAAACGATACTGTTATGCAGAAAAACAACCTTGATAATGCAAGTTTCTTTGGAGTGGATGCATATAAATTAAAGATACAATTTTCTTCATTAAAAAATGCTAACATATATGGTGCAGAGTTAAAAGAATCAGACTTTACAGGTAGCAATCTTTCCGATGCTTGCCTTAATTCTTCTATCATAATTAACAGTAACTTCGACGAAACTGATTTAAGCAACACACAAATTTCCTATGTGAATGACGATAATTCAAGTTTTGTTCAATCTATACTAAATGGTTCCAAGATAAAACATGCATATGTTTCTGAAGCAAATCTTCATGATGCTGATTTATCCAATATTGATTTTAGTTTTAGTGAACTGCATCAAGTTAATGTCTCTAATGCTGACATTCGTCACGGAAAGTTTCATAATACTAAAGTTGCAAATTCTAACATGAATGGCTCATTTTTTGACCATTCACTATTCACCTATGTGAAGATAGAAGATTCAGACCTTTCTACAACTTCAATGTATAAGATAAAAATCCAAGACTCTCAAGTTTATAACAGTACACTTTCTCGCCATAATATTGATTCCAGTGAAATAGAAAATTCAACATTCTTTAATTTATTAGCTGATAATTCGAGTTGGTCCAATTTAAAAGTAACTAATTCAAATTTTATTGAAAGCGATTTCAGATCTTCTTTGCTTCACGCTAATGCCTTTAGGAAAACTAGTTTTTTTCTTAGCAATTTGAGTAATTCAACAATTAGTGATATGTCTTTTCTCTCTTCAAGCATATATAAAAGTTCAGTTGCTAATGCTCATTTAACAGGTTGCAAGTTTGATAATTCAATTTTGATTGACAATCAAGGGCAGAAAAAACTTGCAGGGTTAGAAAATGCTATAACTTCAATTGGAGATTTGCAAGAGAAAATATCACAGGGTGAAAAATTTAATGTAAATTATTCTTACTTTGAATTTAAGAATATGAATTTAGAAAATGCCGATTTTTCTAATTCAACATTGAGTAGAGCAAAGTTTGTAAACGTTAATTTGAATAAGGCAAATTTTGAAAAGACCGATTTGCGCTATACTGTCTTTGATAACTCTTCTCTTATTGGCACCAACTTATCAAATTCTAATTTAGAAGGTTCTAGCTTTTTAAACTCTGATCCAAAAAGCACCATGTTAAAAAATGCAAAGAAAAATGACCGTAAAAAGTGAGGGCGTATTATTGGTTCTATCCTCCCCTTCTGGAGCTGGAAAAACTACTATATCAGCAAAATTACTTGAGCAATCAACTAATTTAGTTAGGTCTGTTTCTATGACTACACGCAAGCCTCGCCCCGGCGAAAGAAATGGAAAAGACTATTTTTTCGTTACCGAAGAAAAATTTCACGAGTTATGCAAAGCTGGCCAAATGCTTGAATACGCCAAAGTTTTTGAGAATTTTTATGGTATACCAAGAAATTTTATAGAGCAAAACTTAAGCAATGGAATAAGCGTTTTACTCAGCATAGACTGGCAAGGAGCATTTCACTTATTCAAGCTCATGAGAAAAAAAGTTGTAAGTGTTTTTATACTTCCCCCTTCAATGGAAGAGCTTAGGTTGCGTTTGCAAAAGCGTAATAGTGATGATGCAAGCGAAATAGAGCGCAGATTAGCCGAAGCTCAAAAAGAGATAAGCAAACGTGATAAATATGATTATGTAATAATCAATGATGATATTGATAAAAGTGTAGAAGAGATAAGCTCCATACTAAATAAAGAAAGACTTAAAAAATCAGAAGAAAAACCAAGCCTGGAAGATTTATAAAAAATCAATTTGGATATTTGCAGCTATAGTTTCTTATCCTATTTTAGCCAATAGCACATTTCACAGTTTAGCTATATTTATTATTTTTTAAGATTAAATGGTTAAAATAGTAGCAACTGTTCAAGTGAGGATTTGACTATGACAACAGATTTTCTAATAGAAACTAGTTTTCTGCCTTTCCACCTATACATATACAACGTTTAGCTCAATTTAAAAGTCAAACTTCTTGGTTGTTAGTTTAGTGCTGACAACTTAAATAGCTTTTAATATTGAGGTTTTAGTATGGGTATAGATATAACTGCACTAACTACTAATGCAGATAAATTAGGTGAATGCATAGATAAAAATAAAAAGCAAGAGCAGGATAGAAAAGACGAACAATTATATGGCATTATAGAGAGAAAGGTAAAAAAAGAAGAACACAAGCGTGAAAAACCAAGAGGTCAAGATGGAACCCTCAAGAAGTGTAAAAGGTTATTTGAGGAAGGTGCTAGCTCTGAAGTACTAACTAAATTAGAAGAATCACTTAGAGAACAAGAAAAATATTATAAGTATTATGTCCAATGCTTTCTTCCGGTATTGAATAGAAAAATATCGAAAGAACTAGACCCTATAAAAAAAGAGGAAATAGGACAAGCAATTTCAGAAATTACTTATAATAGCAGATATTGTTTTACCCACAACCGTAGGGACAGCGAAACAGAGAGTGGCTACGGCAGTGATGTTGAAGATGATCATGAAGTAGAAATAAGCAACGAAATAACAAATAACAATGCTCTACTACTAAAAGCGATCAAAAATGGAAATAACAGGAAATTTAGAAAATATCTAAAAGATTGTACGGATATTAGCAGCATAAAAGATGAGAAAGGAAATAATATTTTACACCTTATCGTGTCATTGGAAAAGAAACAGAAATGCAAGTTTCTAGGTACCCTAATAAAAACGGTCACCAAGGAAGATCTAGCACAACTCATTAATAGTGAAAATCAGACCCCTTTTCAGGTAGCACTAATTAACAAGGTAACAAAAGAAAAACATGAGTCTAATACAATTCGAAGTAACGATAACACACTTAAGTTTCTTACAAAATTGTTAGAGCATGGAGCCAGCTCTGATAATTTAGAATTATCTACAGAAGAATTACAAAACTTAAAAGAGGAGCAAAAGACATACTACCGTAATTTCTTAGAAAAATTAGCAGAGCAAGGAAAGAAATCTAAATTAAAGCCAGAAATAAAAATCAATACAGAAGCAAAAATTAAAGAAATTATACCACATACCATAAATACTCCAGATAGTAATGATAATTATCTATTACATCCAGTAATTAAAAATAGTGATAAAAAACTTTTTAAAGAACTATTGGAAAAAGGGGCGGATATTAGCCTTAAAGACACAGATGGTAACAATGCTTTACACTTGATTGTTAAACCTGAAACAAAACAAAAACTTGAACTTCTCAATATATTGCTAAAAGCAGGTCAAAAAGAGCAATTTATAAAAGCTGTAAATGATAAAAACAAAGAAGGGCAAACACCGCTCTATCAACTACTCCAGCGCATACAAGAAAAGAGTAAAGAGCCTTCATTGAAAGATAAAATAAAAAATGTAGTAAAAAAAGAATTTAAGGATACTGGCAGGTATAAAACCTTAGAGTTATTTCTACAAAATGGTGCAGATATTACTGTGCAAGATAAAGATGGAAAAAATGCTCTGCACTATATTGCTTCATTCAAAGGAGAACAAAAAGTTGCATGTTTGAAGTTGACTTTAGGTAAGGATGAATTTAGTAAGGCTATAAATGCTGTTAACGGGAAAGAGCAAACACCTCTTCATCAGTTGCTTCAGCATATAAAAGAAAAGAATGAGGATCGATCATGTACAGATAGAAAATTTGAAAAAACTAAAAGGTATGAAACCCTAGAACTATTGCTAAAAAATGGTGCAGATATTACTGTGCAAGATAAAGATGAAAAAAATGCTCTGCACTATATTGCTTCATTCAAAGGAGAACAAAAAGTTACATGTTTAGAGTTGATTTTAAATTCGGTGGAAAAAGAGAAATTTAGTAAAGCTGCAAACGCCGCTAACGAAAAAGAACGCACACCACTACAAGTAGCGCTAATTACTAAGACGACAAAAGATAAACATAATTTGGTCAATCCTAAGAGCCGTGATAACACGATCAAGTTCTGTGTAAAATTATTGCAAAATGGTGTTGACCCAAAGCAGTTAATACTACCCGAAAGATTATGGAGCAAAGAGTATTATAAAACTATAAAAGGAATAGAGAAATCAATGGGTAGAGCGCTTATTCCAGATGATATGAGAACTGAACTGAAGTGCAACTTTGGCAGGAAGTTAAAAGCACGCGATATTGTGAAGTACGTCAATAATGTTGCTTGTAAAGCAGTGACAACGCTTGTATTTGCTGCTTTAGCCTGTGCAGCAATATTCAGTGCTTCTCAAGGAATTATTACAATTGCAACTGCCTCATCTATTATAGCAGTTATTGGAGTTTGTTATCTTATTTACTTGAATTTAGAAAATATTTATGAAGGATTTGGAAAAATTAAAGGAAAGTTTACTGAAGAAAAGCAACTTACACTTCAAGATAACGCACCAAAAAATGATACACAATGCAATAACTCTGTTAAAGATATAGAAAATAAGTCCAACGATTTAGAAGAGCAAGAGGTGCAAAAATCATCAAATCAATCAGAGCATACTGAGAGTCCTCCAGACACTAAAATGAGTGCCATATCAATAAACTCGTTGAAAAATTGTGTAGGGATAGTGTAACTAATAAACCCTCTTCTCTGGCGCTATGAAATCAATCTCACCGCTCAGAGTTTTTTCAGCCACTTTTTTATAATCAATTTTTACGTTAATTTGCCCTTTCTTTTCTTCAAGCCACGCTATAGTGTGCTTCATCCAGTTTTTGTCATCACGTTCAGGAAAGTCTTCACGAGCATGTGCACCTCTGCTTTCCTCGCGATTAGCTGCGCATTCCATGGTAATAACCGCTTGTGGGATCATGTTAGCAAGCTCCAGCGCTTCAACTAAATCACTGTTCCACATCATACTGCGATCCTCAAGTGAAATATCAGGCATCATTTTTGCTACCTTTTTTATAGCTTTTTTGCCTTCTTCTAAAACTTCAGCAACACGGAACACTGATGCGTACTTTTGCATAGTGTTCTGCATTTCGCTGCGTATTTTTGCTACTTTTAGCCCACCGGAGGCAAATCGCATTTTATTAAATCTATCTACTATCCAGTCTGTGCAGTCTGAATGCAATTTTTTATGTGGTGTACCGGATTTTAGTTTCTCTCTTGCTCTGAGCGCTGCAGCTCTACCAAAAACCACAAGATCAAGAAGCGAGTTAGAACCAAGTCGATTTGCACCGTGCACAGAAACACATGCAGCTTCTCCAATTGCAAATAGTCCATCTACCACTTCTTCCTTACCTTGCTTCAGCGTGATCACTTCTCCATAATAATTGGTTGGAATGCCACCCATGTTATAGTGAACAGTCGGAATGACCGGTATTGGATCTTTAGTGACATCAACTCCAGCAAAAGTTCTTGCGGTTTCGCTGATGCCCGGCAATCTGAGTTTTATTACTTCCGGATCAAGATGCGCTATAGTTAAATACATATGATCTTTTTTTGGTCCAACCCCCCTTCCCTCTCTAATTTCAATTGTTATTGCGCGACTTACCACATCACGGGAAGCTAAATCTCTTGCTTTTGGTGCGTAACGTTCCATAAACTTCTCGCCCTGAGAATTAACGAGGTACCCCCCTTCACCACGGCATCCTTCTGTCATCAAGCACCCTGAGCCATATATTCCTGTTGGATGAAATTGTACAAATTCCATATCTTCAAGTGGTAATCCAGCCCTTACTACCATGCCATTACCATCACCTGTGCAGGTATGCGCACTTGTTGCAGAGAAATAAACACGTCCATATCCACCTGTTGCTAACACCACTCTATGCGCACGAAATCTATGTAATGTGCCGTCGCATAGCGACCAAGCAAGAACTCCGCAGCATGCTCCGGTTTCGCTATCCATAATTAAATCAATCACAAAGTATTCAACAAAAAATTCAGCGTTGAATTTAAGACACTGCTGATATAGAGTGTGAAGGATTGCGTGCCCAGTCTTATCTGCTGCCGCACAAGTGCGCTGCGCTGATTTTCCTTTACCAAAGTGAGTTGTCATTCCACCAAAGGAACGCTGGTATATTTTGCCATCTTCTGTACGAGAAAAAGGTACGCCAAAATTTTCAAGTTCAATAACAGCTTTAGCAGCGTTTTTACACATATATTCTATTGCATCTTGATCACCAAGCCAGTCTGAACCTTTTATTGTGTCATATGCATGCCAGCGCCAATCGTCTTCACCGATATTACCTAAAGCTGCACTAATTCCGCCTTGTGCTGCAACTGTATGACTTCGTGTAGGGAAAATTTTAGAAATGCAGGCAACTGAAAAATTAGTTGCAGCCATCCCAAGCGTTGCTCTGAGCCCTGCTCCACCTGCACCTACTACTACCACGTCATACTCATGTTCTATGATCTCATACGCTGACTTATCCATATTTACTTATTTTATCATTACAGGCTTATGATATCACAGAAGTAGAAAAAATCTATACAAGTTTTCTATAGTTAAGACGTCATGCCGCCGCGGCGCTAACAAGTAGCGGGATGACAGCAATCCTACGTCATACCGCCGCAGTATCTCAGCCACTAACACGTAGCGGGATGACGAGCTTATTGTCATGCCGCCGCGAACCGTCATACCGCCACGAACCGTCATACCGCGATTCATTCGCGGTATCTCTAGATCCCGCTAACAAGCAGCGGGATGACGATTGTCGTTTAGCTATAAATATTAAGAAATTTACCAAACGAAAAAAAAGGCAAAAGAAGCCCCGTGGTTATTATCCGCTTTAAAATATTGGCGTTTTTTATGTTTTAAACGCTTGACAAGCGAAATTCAGCTGCTTTTAATTGCAACTAACTTACGCTGCAAATGTTTAAGAAATTTACTAAGCAGAAAAAAAGACAAAGAATCCCCGAGTTAGCTAGTCTTTTACTATCTCTGTCGAGTATTGGCATTTTTTGATGTCTTGTAACGCTTTATAAGCGCGTTCAGCTTATTTAGATAAAAATCTAGATGTAGATGAAGTTTTGTAAAGACATACAGTATCTATATACTGCAAAAAATTGAACATAAGACGCCGATACATTAAGTAATCCTTACCTTTTAATCTGCAGATTGGCGAAAGCAAATACAATAGCTTCAGTTTCATGATAAGGGGGCTGGCGAAGGATGTCAAGTAATTTTCTTATTTCATTTAAATTGCTTGTAACCTTCTTATACACTCATCTTTACCAAGAATCACCATGATATCAATGATTCCAGGTGCATCCATTACTCCAGTTATAGGGGCGCGTAATGAGTGGTATACATCGCTTATTTTCATATCGTGCAATTTTGCACATTCCTTGATCTGAGAAGATAAAAAACCCTTATTCCAATTTTCATCACCGATCTTTGACAGAAATGATGCGAGTAACTTAATTATATTGAGGTTAGATTTGACAATTTGCTCAGCCTCTTCACTTAAATCAAGTGGCGGATCTTGAATATAAAATTTTGCTAAATCCAATAATTCGGTCAGGTAGTTTGCTCTTTTTTTTAGCTCTGTCAGTCCCTGCAGTAAATAGCCCTTTTTTTTGTCAGTTAGAGTATTTTCTCTAAGCATTAGAGTCAGAATATCTTCATTGCTCATATTACTAATATAGTGGTTATTCAAATGCTCCAGTTTTTTGAAATCGAGCCGTGCAGGTGAACGACCAATACTTTCTAAATTAAACCACTCTATTGCTTGCTCATCGCTAATAATCTCATCGTTGCCGTGACTCCAGCCAAGTCTCAGCAAGTAATTACGCATCGCTTTTGGCAATATTCCCATCTTTTCATAATCGCAAACGCTTGTGGCACCATGCCTTTTGGATAGCTTATTCCCATCTTCCCCATGGATAAGCGGCACATGTGCAAAGCGTGGAATGTCAAAATCAAGAGCCTGGTATATTAGCAGATGTTTAAAGGTATTAGTGAGATGGTCAGAACCGCGTATTATATCAGTTATTCCAGCATCATGATCGTCAATTACGACAGCAAAAATATATGTTGGAGTGTTGTCAGAGCGTAAGATCACTATATCATCAAGCTGGTTGCTATTTACTTTGATTTGGCCGTATATTTTATCATCAATGACGATCTCTTGTGAGTCTGGCACTTTGAAACGGATAACTGACCTCACACCGGATGTCATTCCAGCGCGTGACCACATATTTTCTTCTGGATCCCAGTGTCGGCTACTTGGATGACAAGAAGGAGGTTTTGTAGTACATTTATGCTTGTATATCTTGCCCTCTTCTCTTGCTTTTATTTTCTTTTCTGCAACTTCATCCTCAGGGCAATAACAGTGATACGCCCTACCCTTCTCAACTAAAAGGTTTGCTACTTCTTTATGCCGCTCTATTCTTTTTGACTGATATACTATTTCCCCATCATAGCTCATACCGAGCCATCTTAGCCCTTCTATAATTGCATCAATTGCTTCTTTCGTTGAACGTTTTCTGTCGGTGTCCTCAATTCTTAGCAAAAACCTGCCACCATGATGCTTTGCATAGAGCCAATTGAATAAAGCAGTACGAGCTCCTCCAATGTGCAAAAATCCTGTTGGTGATGGAGCAAATCTCGTGACTATACCTGGCATATTTGTCTGTTACAGTAATGTAAATGATGATAGCTAAAATTTATGTTTGTAACAATTTAGAATTTATTTGTTCTGAGAGATAAAATTTTATTTATTTTTCATAAATTGTGTTGTATAATTTAGTATTGGTTGAATATAGCGAGGTGAGTTATGGATGGACTTGTAGATATAGCAAAATTGCTTTCAGATAATGAAGCTAATATCAATTGGCGTTACACCGGCCCTTTTGATAAAACAAAACAAAGAATTAGGGGAGATAATCTCCTGCATTTAGCTGCAAAAACAGGAAAGGTTGATAAGTTTTTATCTATTTTCAAGAAAAGTGTTGAAAGTAATGTTCATTTGTTAGAGTACAATAAAGATCATGAAAATCCATTTCATATAGCAGCAGAAGTGGGGATATTACCAAGTGTAGTAAAAGGAATATTCAAGCATTTGGAGTCTGAAAAAACTAACCCAAATTGTGATCCGAAAAAATTAGAAAATGTCAAGAATTATGTTAAAGAGGCATTGTGCAATAGATGTGCGCTAGATCAATCTAAAAAGACTCCTCTTGACTGGGTTAGTAAGACAGTCAAAAAAGAAATAAAAGAAATCGCAGGCATAAAAGACAGCTTCATATGTAACCAGAAGTTTCACCTGTGCTTATACATAATAGGAGCTATAGCGTGTATTGCTGCTTTATGTTTGTCTTTATACTTTTTATTTTTAGTTTCTCAATCTATGGCACTGACTACGATGGCTGGGATAATTTCTGGCGGGGCTGCGTATCTGTCAGGCAAAGTGTGTAGTGAGATACATGACTTGCATGACATGAGCACTCCAGTGGAAACTTTTAGTAGTACAGATCTTGCAAGGGTGGCTGTCTGATATATAACAAAAAGTTGCAGGCAATGATATAGAAATTTACTTTCTCAACTTAAGAAAGTATACTCATACGATGACGGAAAAGAAGTACAGTAAGATTTTAATAGCAAACAGAGGAGAGATTGCCTGCAGGATTATCAGAACTGCTCGTAGGATGGGTATATCTTGTGTGTGCATATACTCGGATGCAGATGTAAATTCTGTGCATGTAAGACAAGCAGATGAGTCAAGATATATCGGCCCTTCGCCATCTTGCCTCAGTTATTTAAACATTGAAAAAATATGTGAAGTAGCAGTTGAAACAGGTGCGCAGGCAGTTCATCCTGGCTATGGTTTTTTAGCAGAGAATCCAGATTTTCCACGTGCTCTTCAAAAACATAATATAGACTTCATCGGCCCCAGTGCAGAAACAATAGAAGTTACAGCCAACAAAATAACAGCAAAAGAAGCGGCAAGAAAAGCTGGAGTGAATGTAGTGCCAGGATATATGGGTAAGATCAGCGATGCTGCCCACGCAGCTCAAGTTGCTAAAGAGGTCGGTTTTCCCGTTATGCTCAAAGCTGCATCAGGCGGTGGTGGCAAAGGAATGCGAATTGTAAACTCCAAAAAAGAAATTGAACTAGCATTTACATCAGCCACAAATGAAGCAGAGAAAAGTTTTAAGGATGGCAGTATCTTTATAGAGAAATATATAGAGTTGCCAAGACATATTGAAATACAAATCATAGCAGATAAATATGGCAATATAGTTTGTCTTGGAGAAAGAGAATGCTCGATACAAAGGAATAATCAGAAAATAATAGAAGAAACGCCAAGTCCATTCATTAGTGAAGAAGTAAGACAAAAAATGTATGTTCAATGTGTTTCTCTGGCAAAGCAAGTTGGCTATTTTTCAGCAGGCACTGTTGAGTTTGTTGTAGATAAAGACCAAAACTTCTATTTTCTTGAGGTAAATACGAGATTGCAAGTTGAGCATCCAGTAACAGAATTTATAACTGGAATAGACATAGTAGAAGAAATGATTAGAACTTCCTGTGGAGAGAAATTGAGATTCAATCAGGATGATATTAAACTTACTGGTTCTGCAATAGAAAGTAGAATTTGCGCTGAAGACCCATCGAAGAAATTTTTCCCTTCCAGCGGAAGAATAAAATATTACGATAAACCGGGTGAAAATGATTATGTAAGAATAGATGATGGAGTTGCTGCAGGTTCAGAAATTAGCATGTTCTATGATTCGATGATTGCCAAAGTGATAACATATGGAAAAGATAGAGTAGAAGCGATCAGCAGAATGCAAAAAGCATTGTCTGAATGCTATATAGAAGGAGTAACAAATAATATAGAATTTCTAGAATCCATCTTCCATCACCCAAATTTTATCGCAGCAAAGCTCCATACGAGATTCATTCCAGATCATTACCCTAGTGGGTTTCACGGCGATTTTGTTACAGAGGAGTATATTAAAATATTTATTTTCACTGCGTTATATGTTCATTTGGAAAATGAAGAAAGGTACCATCATAAAGCAGTGAATGAAACATCTCAGGTGTCATTCCAGTGCGTGACACTGGAATCTAGTAAAAAAGAAGGGGCACCAGTATCAGCTACTCGGATGGCAGGTGACCGTGCAAGAGATTTATTCATAGTGAATATAAATGACAATGAGTACTCCGTAAATGCAAAATACCAAGATAATATATTAATAACGGTATATAATCGCAATAAATACTCCGTTATAGGCAAGTGGAAATCAAGTTATAGATTGCTATATATCACAATTAATGACGATACCAATATAGCACTTAAAATAGAAAGACAAGGCAGCAAGTACTTCATAAGGCATGCAGGCATGAAAGCTGAGTGTTGTATATTTAAACCTCATGTAGCTGAATTAAGTAAGTTAATGCTAAATAATGAAACAGAAGAGATTTCAGTAGATGCTGTAAAATCCCCAATATCTGGCTTATTAGTTAAATTACACGTAAATGTAGGAGATCAGGTAGAAATAGGACAACCTTTATTTGTTGTGGAAGCGATGAAAATGGAAAATATTATATGTGCTGAAGCAGCAATGGTGATAAAAAATATTCCCGTTCAAGAAGGAAAAAATGTGCAGATTGGTGATGTAGTCTGCTTCCTTAAATAACACAAGAAGTATAAACTTGACCCAAACAAGATAAATGAAAACACTTGATGAGCTATGGCAATGGCTATCGGTATGTGCAATAATAGAGTAATTACACCTAAAATGATCTGAATGACGACGGAGAGCAGCATAATATATACCGGTTTTATGCTAGCATTTTTTACTGTGAGTATTACTACCAAAGTTAGTATTAGCAATGCCAGTGCTCGATGTATAAATTGCACTGTCGCTCTGTTCTCAAAGATATTCAGCCATATAGGCTGTAAGAAAAATAAATCTTCTGGAACGATTTGTCCGTCCATTAGTGGAAAGGTATTGTAAATTAGACCAGCATTTAATCCTGCAACAAATGCGCCGAAAATTATTTGTATTACAATTAGGACCAAAATCATCCTTGCGTAGTATATAGTGTTACCACTAACCTTAAGTTTTGTTTGTTGTGGCCTTATCTGATAATCAAAAAATTGATATGACAATAATGCAAAGATAACTAATGCTAATAATAAGTGAAGTGCGAGCCTATAGTGGCTAACATGAGGCTTGGCTACCAAGCCGCTTTTTACCATATACCAACCAGCAAAAGCTTGTAAAGCTCCAAATAATAATGCCACACATAGCTTTATTACTACCTTTTTAGATATTTTTCTTCTTAATATGAAATATATAAATGGCAGGACAAAAACTAAACCTGTTAGTCTTGCAACCAATCTGTGTACATATTCTATTAAGTATATAGCGCGAAACTCCTCCATACTAATACCATAGTTAAGTGCTTTATATTCAGGTGTAGCTTCGTATTTTAATTTTTCTTGTAGCCAATCTTGTCCACTCAGTGGTGGCAATGTTCCAGTGATGGGTTTCCACTCTGTGATTGACAATCCTGCTTTTGAAAGTCTGGTAAATCCACCAATCCCCACCATGAGAATTACCATGATACAGCAGAGAAAAAGCCAAATAGCTACAGGTTTTGATTGCTTTTGTTCCATAAACCATGCTGAGTTTTGTTCCATCGCTCAGGGTAAAGAATAAATTCCCATAAGGCAAGAAAAGCTGCTGCACTATGTAGCAGACTATAGACCGGAAAAAATATCGATACTATATAAAAATAAAAAGGCATCTTTTGCTGTTTGACAGCTATTACCAAAAGAATCAGGTTAGTAACGTATACCACTACAAAGTAGTACAAAAATAATTCATTTAAAACTTTAGTTAATATCAATGAAAGCAGTAAAAATGGAGTAGTAAAAAATATAAAAGCTGCAGAGCCAACAAAAAGGTTCAATAGCAAAATTCCCTTAAATCCAGTGTGTTTATAAAGTGACTTTATATTTTTTAAATGAACAATATAAGTTTGCATATAGCCTTTGATCCAGCGCGCTCTTTGCTTAATCCAAGCAAATACAGCAATTGGTGACTCTTCCAATGTTTCTGAGTCAATCATCCTGGTTTTATATCCCATTTGCGCAAGTCTCAAACCGAGGTCAGCATCTTCGGTAACACTATAAGCATCCCAGAAAAACATTTTTCTTAGAATTTTTACTGAAAAATGATTACTGCTACCACCCAAAGGCATTGGCATGTTCATTTTTTGGAATCCAGGCAATAAGTATTGAAACCAGTTCATATACTCCAGAGAAAAGGATTTTGTGAGAAAATTATAATCACAATTATAGTAATTTAATTTCGCCTGTACACAGGCAAGCTTATCGTCGCCCTTATTAAATTCAATCAGTGCTTTTTTTAACTGCAATGGGTCTGGTTTATCGTCCGCATCATATATTACTGCATACTTTCCTCTAGCAAAGCTCATAGCATAATTGCATGACTTGGCTTTTGTTCTAGGCAAAGAATGAGGCACTTTTATTACTTCAAAATACTGCGGTAAAGTGTACTTTTCTATAGCTGCTAGCGTTTCTTGGTCATCACTTTCTACCTGAAGCTTCACATCTAATTTTGATTTTGGATAATCCAAACTTTCAATGCTTTCGATCAATTGCTCTATCACTGCACTTTCTTTAAAAGCAGGCAATAAAATAGTATATATAGGAAAATCTTCTTCATTCAGCTTACTATAATCCACTTTTTGATTAGAGGTTTCACATAAGCTAAAAACTGTAGCTATAAACTTGAATAAATAACTAGAACATCCGATTATAAATATCAACATCAAAGCAAAATATGTATATTTCTCTGTTAGTGTTAAAATTGAAGTTACAATAAAGAAAGAAGCAAAAAATATTGAGCTTAGTTTAATGCTTTTAGCTGAAAAATTAGGATTCTTGTAATATAAGTAGTTGCTTGCAAATTCTGAAATACCAAAGTGCGAGTTAAGAAGATTTAAAATCTGTTCGCTATCCACTTTTATTAATACATAGTCAATACCGTAATGAGCTTCGACCCAACGGTTGATATCTCGGCTTGTGTCTTCAACCATAAAAAAAGTAGTTTTATTTAATTTTTGCCAAGGAATTATATTAAATTTATAGTAAAAAAGTTTTTCTTGCTCTTTGCATAAACTAGAATCAAACTTAATTTTTTCTACATTATCAGCTTGAAGTATGGGCATTAAACCTAATGCAATTTTTTATTTAAGTCACGTGAAAATGAAGATATGACCTCGCTACTACGCTTATCATCTTTACGTTCATGCATTATTTTTTTTACAGCATCAGCAGCTATATTCGCTGTGTTAGCCTGTAAATCTCCAAGAGCTTTTTCAACTTGGTCAGTGACTTTCTTCAAGTTAGAATGGGCATTGTCATCTAATGTCTGATCTAGCTGCTGTCTATTGTGCTTAATGATACTATTAGCTTTATCAAGTGCTTCATTCATCATTTTATTAACTTCTGCATCTAATTCTTTGTATTTTTTAGAAGATTTTTTGTAATACTCCAACATATCTTTCCTGAATTTTTCAGTTTCTTCACTTGAAAATTTGCTTTTGTTACGCTTATTGTTAAGCGCATTTTTTATCACTTTCTTTAGCAATTTATACGAAAGGACAAAACTTACCAAGAAGGCAAGACCGATAATCAGTGATGTAGACATAAAAACCCCTAAAATTCTTTGGACACCAAGTCAGCAATAAATTCCTCTTCAATTTCAGAATTAGTCAATTTAGTATAATAAATTAAAGCAATACTAGTAGCCATTTGTTTTAACTGATCAGTATATTCAGATTTAAATTCTGCCACTTTTTTTTCAATAAGCTTGCTCTTTTTTTTATCTTCCTCTTCTAATATATTCTTAACATTAGCTCTCATTTCTTCTACCTGAGCAAGTGCATCATCTATGATTTTTTTTGCCTGTATTCTAGCTTGGGTTAAAGCTGCGTTATACTTGGTAATCTGATCTTCCGTAAGTCTTAAAAGATGAACAGAACTATTAAAAGAACCCAATACTTCTTTACTTCTAGTGCTTATTATTTCATCTAACTTTGGCAAAAATAAACAACTTACTACGAAAAAAAGTGAAGAGAAAAAAATTAAAAACCAAAAAACTTGAGAAAAGAAGGTTGAAACATCAAGCTGTGGCATCTGTTAAGCAGCAAATATTAATAACATTGCAAGTACAAACGCAAGCAATCCCATGATTTCAACCATGGCAGCACCAATATAAACATAACTTTTCATTTTACCTTCTGATTCAGGGTTTCTCGCAATCCCATTTAACATAGCAGAGAAGATATTAGCTATACCTAAACCAGCGCCGAGCATTCCAAACACAGCTAAACCAATTGCTATAAATTTTAAAGCTACTAAATCCATATATTACCTTTAATTATTTCTTTATAATATAATTGTAAAATATTCTACAAGGAAGTCAATTACTTTACTGCATCTGACAAATATACACATGTTAATATAGTAAATATATAAGCTTGTAAAATTGCAACAAATACTTCAAATCCTATCAATGCAATTATGAACAAAAACGGCGCAGGAGTGAAAAATATGTTCATATTTACAATAAACCCTGCTATCACTTTGATGATTGTATGACCAGCAATCATATTTGCTGCAAGCCTTATTGATAGGCTAACCGGCCTTACTAAATAAGCAAACAACTTAATAATAATTATTATAGGTGCAAGCCACAAAGGAGTTCCTTTTGGTAGCAATATGCGTAAAAATTCTACTCCCCTTTCTTTAAATCCAACAATCGTTATATAAATAAAAACCACCATCGATAAAGCGAAGGTGACTATCACATGACTTGTGACCGTGAAACTATAAGGAAGAACACCAACTAAATTACACGATAAAATGAAAATAAACACTGTAAATATCAATGGAATGTGCTGCAAGCCTTTGCTTCCAGTGTTATTTTCTATTATTGAAATAACAAAATCATATACATACTCAACTGCAGCTTGCAAATATCCTGGTATTACTGCCCCCTTCTTTATTCCAAAAAGCAAAAAGAGTATCACCAATATCACCGAAATCATCGTGAAAAGAGATGAATTGGTAAAGCTTACGTCATACCCAAATAACCTAGGTAACTCTATTACCGTATATACTTTAAACTGTTCCAGCGGATTTAATGCCATTTTAATCTGAATTATAAACAGTAAATAAAGTATGAATTTTATAGGACAAAGTCAAGAATTAAGATAAGGCTCTGTATTATTATAACATTAACATATTAACAAAATATGTAATTAGAATGTTAATTACAGTCAGCTCTGTATTTTAAAATTTACTAATCTTGTTAAATTATTCAATATCTTGACTTAATATCTTATTTTGATTATAATTTAATTTTTAGTGAGGTATATAATGAACGAAATAGATTTTATTAACACTAATCATCCTTTAAATTTGGAGCAGGAATTTGGTAACGGATACATCGAATCAGTAGATTGTTTCCTTGACGAAGATACTCGCGATTATTACATAGGACTCAACAATGCAATAATACACTTCTTTTTTGATGGTAACATTGATGAGGATGCCTGGGATTATGAAAGTCTTAAATTCTTTCTGGAGATAGATTTAAAAGGTGATATAGAAAAAATTCTTTCTCTTCGCAAGAAGATATAAAGTTACAAAAGCTTCTACATCATAAACAATGATGTAGAAGTATTCCACTACAACAAGCTTTAAAAGCACTACATTTTATATTACAATAACTTTTTTGTTTCTTGTTAGATCGATGAAATTCACGTTATCTTGGTTACTGGAGTATTTAGAAACCAATGCTAGTTTAGAAGAAATTACCGATAAATTAACTCACATAGGGTTAGAAGTAGAAGATGTGATCGACAATACCAAATTAGCTGGTTTTATTGTTGCAGAAGTATTAGAGGTGATACAGCATCCAAATGCTGATAAATTAAAATTATGTAAAGTAGATGACGGAAGTAAAATTCTACAAATAGTTTGCGGAGCAAACAATGTTAGAGAAGGTATGAAAACTGTGCTTGCATCTCTTGGTAGCACATTGCCAGAAAGTGATTTCACAATCAAGCCTACAAAAATACGAGGAGTGCTAAGTGAAGGGATGCTCTGCTCTGCTTCTGAACTTGCGTTGGTTCAAGAGGAAAGTGAAGGAATAATCGAGCTTTCCGATGATTATAAAGTAGGGGATAAATTTTTCAATTGTGACCCTGTAATTGATATAAATGTTACTCCAAACCGTGGAGATTGCTTAGGCATTTATGGAATAGCTCGCGACCTTGCTGCAACTGGAATTGGAACATTAAAGACTTTAAGCATTCCACAACTTACCAGCTCCATAAATTCACCAATCGATGTTGAAGTTACTGACGGAGAAAGTTTTATTAGTGGAATATACATCGCCAATGTAAAAAATCAAGAAAGCCCAAAGTGGCTAAAAGATAAATTGGAATCGATAGGAATGCGCTCCATTTCTACAATAGTTGATATCACGAACTATATTATGATATCTTTCAGCCGCCCAATGCACGCGTATGATGCAAAAAAAATAGAAGGAGAGCTCACAGTACGCAAAGCAAACGACGGAGAAAAATTTGCTGGTTTAAACGGTAAAGAATACTTATTAAACAAAGACATGAGCGTTATTGCAGGTGATAAAAATATTCATGGAGTTGCTGGAATTATAGGTGGAAAGTGCAGTGGATGTACACTTGAAACTACTGATATCTTTTTAGAGTCTGCTTGGTTTGACCCTATATCTATCGCTAAATCTGCAAGGCAAATAAACATCTCCACAGACGCTAGTTACAGATTTGCACGTTCTGTTGATCCCGAATTTACTTTTGATGGACTCAACCTTGCAGCTAAAATGATTCTGGATTTATGTGGTGGAGAAGCCTCAAGCGTAGTGTCTGCTGGCAGCTTAGATAGGGCTGACACCAAGGTGAGCTTTGATTACCAAGATGTAAACAAGTTTGGAAGTGTATCTGTATTGCCTGATGAAGTGTTCGATATCTTGACGAAACTAGGGTTTAATATTGATAAAAAAACCGAAGGCAATTGGAATGTACAAGTACCAAGCTGGAGACCGGACGTGACAATACCGGTTGACCTAATTGAAGAAGTAACAAGGATATACGGCTATGACAAAATAAAAGAAGAACCACTACCAAATAATGTTGAAGAAGTAGATAGTACATACGACAATTTGCGTATTTTGATGACAAACAGAGGGTTTCATGAAGTGCTAACCTGGTCGTTTATGAGTGAATCAACAGCTGAAAAATTTGGTTACTCGAATAAGTTATTTATCATCGATAATCCGTTTAACAATAACTTTAATATAATGAGACCAAGTATTATGCCAAATTTATTGCAAGTTACTGCTGATAATATTGCCCATGGAATATCTGATCTTGCAATCTTCGAAATCGGGCCGATTTACGATGGTGAAGCTCAGTCTAAACATGTTTTAAGTGGAATAAGAACAGGAAATAATTTACCGCGAAACCATTATAATACTAATAGGAAAGTAGATGTTTTTGATGCAAAGGCTGATTGCATAGCAGCTTTGGAGTTTTTTAACGTCAATTGCGATAATTTAACGATAGAGAGAGCAGAAAAAGAACATTACCACCCAGGAAAGTCAGGCACTCTCTCTTTTAAGAATAAAGTAGCAGGTTATTTTGGAGAGTTGCATCCTAATATATTAGATCTTTTTGACATCAAGCAAAAAGTTGTAGGTTTTGAGGTGATATTAGAAAATATTGAAAATTTACCTGTAAGTAGAAAGAAATTTATCGATTATAAATACCAAAGTGTAAAACGTGATTTTGCATTTATTGTAAATAAGGATGTGAAAGTAGGTAACATAATCAATGTGGTAAAAAAAAGCTCAGAGCTCATCACAGAAGTTTTAGTATTTGACGTATACCATGGAAATAATATAGAATCGAATAAGATGTCTATAGCATTGTCAGTTACTTTCTGCTCTCCAACTCACACTTTAACTGAAAAAGAGATCCAAAAAGAATCAAGTGCTATAGTTAATTTAGTATGTGAAAATACCGGAGGAACTTTGAGAACTTATCGTTGAGTCACAATCATAGTTTCCTGCCGTTGCTGTGTCACACTTACTTCATCCAATTTATTTCCAATATTGAATTCAATATCCTTGAAAAATCTATCCCACATTCCATGCAAATGCTCTTCTATTTTAGGCCACACATCATTTTTAAATGTTACCCCATCATCAGAAAATAAATTACCTAAAAAGGCTCCAACACCTTCATAATTTGACTGAAAACATTGAAGAAATGTCTCTCCTTCTTTATAAGTATTATGTGCCACATTTAACGCTTTTCTCTCTGTAGTCTCTTTATAAGCATTTGATGCTCCAATCTTTATTGCACCAAACATAACTTTACTCCAGTTCTTAACTTTCTGTATACAACCTTCACTATTTCCTGGTATATTATTTATTATATCTTTTGTCAAATTATCTATCAAAGGAGACAATAAACCTTGATAAAAGTGCTTGATATTATTTTTTGTTTTTATCACAGGACTTTTTATGCATTTTTCTGCCAAATAGTATTCAAGTTCCGCTTCCTCTAACAACTTCTTAACTGCTTCTTCGTTAAAAGTTTCACGCTCGAACTCCTTCAGTAAATCATCCTCTATTATTGCAAACTTTATTTTTTCGCGAGATTCTAGTTCTTCTATATAATCATTTTTTGTTTCTTCATTTATCAACAATCCTTTTTCTTCTAATTCTAACTGTTTTAATGCTTTGAGAATTTCTTGGTTATTTTTCAAATGCTTCTCTATTAATTTTGTACTTGGATGCTGTTCTCCTTTCCTATTTCGCTCACCTTCTAAATATTTGTTTAAATCCTCATTTTCTTCTATTACTTTCCTTAACGATATAGGTTGCTCTAAGCATTCTGCAATTTCCGCTCGGTGCGCATTAATCCTCTGTACTAAATCCGGCTCCTTTTCCTCTAACAGCTTACATGAATCCTCTATACCCTTTGCTTGGCCTTTGAGTACATTTTGTATTTTGCATTTCGTTATTTCTAAATATATCTTTGCTACAAAAGCATTTACTTTATCTGAAGCTTCTTTTAAATTCTCACTCAAAGAACCTTTTATCTCCTTTTCTAAATCCCGAAACTGGTCTATTAAGCTGAGCATGCCTAATAGGCCTAACTCACCCTTGGCTTTTTTCATTACTGATTTTACTAGCCTTTGCTCAACTTCTTGATCATCATATTCGAACTTAAAAAGACCTTCTAACCTTCTTCTTAAAACATCACCTGCTAAATTATTCTTTTTTACATCTCCATATATTTCTTTCAATTTTTCATGTATCCTAATATATCTTTTTTGTCCTTCTTTTTTTAAAAGATTAATCTCTTCTTTAGCATTACCTAGAGCTGTCTCTGTTTCTCTACTATGTCTATATTTATAAACATCAATAATTGTTCTCTTAGCTATCTTCCCTTCTTCTTTAAGCCGCTTCCATTCTGCTTTAAATATAGGAAGCTCACTATCATCTAAAACATCCGGTACTTTTGCTCCTGCTTTTTTCAGATCTCTTATTATCACTTCTTTCTCACCTGGTAATTCCTTACCTTGACTCTCTAATTCCTGTCTCACTAAAGAATTTTTTATCTCATCTTCCAGTGAAAAACCTTCTTTCCGTCTATCCAGCTGAAACCTAACTGCTTGTATAAAGGCAACTTGATAGGCGTTGTATATTAAGTGAGTTGTCAACTTAAAATCTATGCTACTTACCACTTTTAACCTGAATTCGTCCAACAATTCCTTCAATTTATCATATGTAATCTCTTTCTTTTCTAGCTTTATCAGTTCTTCCATAGTCTTCGCAAATTCTTGAATAGAAGTTGCAAGCACATTCTTGATCTCATTACGTAAAGGCTTAAGACCATTTTTTAAGTGGATATTAGCTGATAATTTCAGTATGGTATTATGTTCTGAATCACGTGCAACATTAAACCAACTACCATCTTTATCTTCGTATAAATCTCTAAGTAGTTGTTTAAATTGCGGTGGAAACTTAACTTCCATATTCCACTTAATGTCTGCTTCAATAGCCTCTATCTCATGAAAAGACACCTCAATATTTTGGTGTTCATTTTGACATAACCCATTACTTATTTTAATAGCAGCAATCAAAAAATGAGATAATTTTTTATTTAAAAGATAAAAAGTAGCCAAAGCGAGTGTTGCAGGAATAAGTAATGCTGCAAGCACAGCGATATTAACAAGAATCACTATTGCAGCAAGAACACCATATGCCAATCTTTTTGCTGTACTTTCACTTACTTCACTTTTTTTTGTTTTATTCTCCTCTGAACTGATTTGTGTCTTATCATTTGTTTTTAATTTATTATATACGGCTAATCCTAACGCAGTGAAAACTATATAAGGAAACATTAAAACTGATAGAGCTAAATTTAATACTTTCTTCTCCGGGCAAGCTCGATTTACCTCTTTAAATATTCTACTTGATATATTATACCAAGAAGTAAAAAAATCAGAGTTATAATCTTTATAATGAAATATACTGAGTGGAACGTTAAAATTAGCTAACGGCTCTTGTTCTTCCACAGCATCAAAAAATTCTTCTTCCTCTTCTGAAGTAGCAAGACCTAAATCATTCCCTTCTTCTACATTAGAAACAGCTTCCATAGCATCAAAAGACTCTTCCTCTTCCAAAGTAACATTGGAAATAGATTCTACTTTACCTAAATCATCACTATTGTTATTTAAGTCAACAACTTTCTTACAATCTACAACAGCATGCATACCATAACCTTACCTCAAGTAACCTAAGTATAGCATAAACAATGACAACTTTCAACTACTAATAATTTAACCTAATACCAACTATCAAATTTTGGTACTCCTTAAAATAAAAGTTAGTTCCAATTTCTGTATTAATGTCCAAAGATAAGGTAAGGGTCTGCTCTTTTATATATTCAATCCACGTATTTATTGCTTCCTTAATTTTCTCATCTTCTGTTTTGATTATTACTCTGATTCTATCGGACATATGAAAATCAGCTTGTTTCCTGGTTTCCTGAATGAGCCTCACGACATCTCTTGCAAGCCCTTCTAGAATTAATTCATCATTTAGTTCAGTATTTAGAATGACAATCCCTTTATTGTTATCAAATACAGAGGAATATTCACTGTTTGCTTTTAACAATAGTTCATATTCGCCTTTTTCTATAATATAGTTCTCTGATTCGTCTCCTAGAAATATCTGCTCATTCTCAACTTGCTTCCATTTTCCCTCCTTGACATATTGAACTAGCTTCTTGATTTTGTCTGGAATTCTTTTCCCAAGCAGTGGGAAATTTAGCTTTAACTCTAGTGATGCAATACCTTCAAGTCTGTTTACTAATTCCAAGCTTTTTACATTCACCTCATCTTTTATCATCTCCTGGTACTCATTTGAATCTGCAGCACACTGGATCCCAGTGTCAGCTACTTGGATAACAGGAGAGAACTCTGGGATGACAGAAAGCGGTTCACCTTCAAGAAAACTACAGGAAGACTGATGATAAATGATCATACTGCCAAGCGGCTGTCTGATACGTATATTAAAAGTGTTTCTGATCGAAAGTGCAGAGTTGCACACCTCTCTCACTAGATCCATCTTGGCAATGAGCTGACTATCAAACTTCTCTAATTGTGGAAAATTAGCCAAATGAACAGATGTTTCTTCATACTTAAGCCCTTGCCATATATTCTCTGTTATAAGTGGCAACAAAGGAGCTGCAGCTCTTAGTATGTAATAAAAAACCGTATATAGAACATTATAAGCATCAGTTTTATCCTGATCCAAATCACTTTTCCAAAAACGCTCGCGACTGCGACGAATATACCAGTTATTCAGCACTTCAAAAAAATCTATCAGAATTTTGCAAGCCTCTTGGGAGTTATAGTTGTTCATAGAAGCTTGGATACCTTCTACAGCTTCAAAACACTTGGAAATCATGTAACGATCAATAGTGCTTTGATAATCCTTACAAACTTCAGCTTTAATTCCATCTGCATTTGCATACATAGTAAAAAAGTGATAACTGTTCCAAATAGGTTTTATTACGTTTTTCAGAACATCTCGTATTGAGTTTCCTTCTTTATCGAGTAGCAAATTACCACCACAAACAATAGATCCAGAAAGCATAAGAAAACGCAGTGCATCAGAACCGTATCTATCAAAAACCTCCATTGGATCTGCATAGTTATTCAAACGTTTGGACAATTTTTGCCCTTTTACATCCAAAACAACACCGTGGCATATGCAGTTCTTAAATGGTTCCCTATTAAACAAAGCAGTGGACAATACAAAGAGCGTATAAAACCACCCCCTGGTTTGCGCTATGTATTCAGTGATAAAATCCGCAGATTCAAACCACTCCTTATTTTCAAACGGATAGTGGATTTGCGCAAATGGCATCGAGCCAGATTCAAACCAGCAGTCAAACACGTCAGGTACACGGCGCATAACTGATTTTCCTGTTGGATCATCAGGATTTAGTCTTGTTAAAGTATCGATAAATGGTCTGTGCAAGTCGTCTATTTTAACATTAAAATCTCTCTCCAGTTCTTCTATTGAACCATATACATCTACTCTTGGATATCTCGCATCATCTGATTTCCATACAGGGATTGGCGTACCCCAGAATCGATTGCGTGAAATTGACCAGTCGTGTGCCCCTTCAAGCCATTTTCCAAATTGACCATCTCTAATGTGGTTTGGTATCCAATTAACTCTCTTATTTAGCTCTACCATTCTGCTTTTGAATTTTGTAACAGCAACATACCAAGAAGGCATAGTTCGATAGATCAAAGGAGTGTCAGTTCTCCAGCAGTGTGGATAATTGTGAATATATTGCTCAGTCTTAAACCAACTTCCCTGCCCTTTCAATTTTTTTATTACTGTATCATTGGCATCAAAAACATGAACCCCTGCCAAATCTGAAACTTCAGCAGTAAATTTTCCACTGTTATCAATTGGACAAATAACTGGAATATCATGGCTTTGGCAAAGGTAAAAATCTTCCTCACCAAATCCAGGAGCAGTATGCACAACGCCAGTACCGTCTTCTTCCGTCACATAATCAGCAATAAAAACGCGAAATGCATTTTTTGTGTCTTTAAAATAGTCAAACAGTGGTTTGTAAGAAAGACCTGCAAGATCATTCGCTTTAAGTTTTATATTGCAGTTTTCATATGGAATATTGTTTTGTTCAGAGTGGCTGATAAATTTCTCTAAGTAGCTTTCAGCAAAAATGTATATTTCACCATTCATTGAACTTCCTTCACTACTCCCTGTCATCCCAGTGCCCAGACACTGGGATCCAGAAATAGATTCCAGCGTCACGCGCTGGAATGACATCAAAGGGTGGACTGACACTGCACAATACTTAATATCTTTTCCTATTGCTAAAGCCAAGTTGCTCGGCAACGTCCAAGGAGTTGTAGTCCAAGCAAGTAATTTACACTTTCGTTTAACACTTTTAAATTGCTGTGGGTTTTCTAAAAGCTCAAATGCAACAGTTACAGCTTTGCTAACTTTTTCTCTATACGCGTTATCAAGCCTTGTTTCGAAATTAGATAATGGAGTTTCGCATGCCCAGCTATATGGTACAACGCGCACTGATTCATACACCAGACCCTTATCATAAAGCTGCTTGAATGCCCACATGACCGACTCCATGAATGATTTATCCATAGTCTTATAGTCATTGTGAAAGTCTACCCACCTTGCTTGCCTATTTACATACTTCTCCCACTCTGATGAAAATTTCATCACAGAAGTACGGCAATGATCGTTAAATTTATCTATACCAAACTTCTCTATCTCAGTTCTACCAGATATTCCAAGTTCTTTTTCTGCACCCATCTCAGCCGGCAATCCATGGCAATCCCAGCCAAATCTACGTTCAACCCTTTTTTGAAGCATAGTTTGATATCTTGCAAATGCGTCTTTGATGAAACCAGTGAGTAAATGTCCATAATGCGGAAGTCCATTTGCAAACGGAGGCCCATCGTAAAAGACAAAACAATTATCCTTGGAACGTTCTTCAACTGACCGCTCAAAAACTTTGTTTTCCTGCCAAAATTTTATGATTTCCTTTTCTAACGATAAAAAATCAGGACTACTTACTGTATCAGGATAATGCTTTGACTTCATGTTCGCTATGTAAAACTAAAGAATATAGGGCTTTCTGAAAAATTACAAATTCAAAAATATTTCCGTAGCTCACACCCCAACAAACTATTCTGCCGAGCTTCCAATACCTTTTTTTAAGTTTTACTTGCAGTTTTTATTGTTTTACTTAACATTAACCCAAGCTTTAGGGGTATTTTATGGATCAGAAGACAGATAAGTTTCCACAATTTTTAAAAATGTTGTGCTTTGTTGAAATGTGGGAACGTTTCTCTTACTATGGAATGAGGGCACTTTTGGTCCTATTTTTGACTTCTCACTTAGGTTTCACTGATGAGAGGGCCTTTACTATTTACTCATTATTTGCTGCAACAGGTTATGCTATACCAATACTTGGAGGTTTTTTAGCTGATAAGTTGATGGGATTCCGCAACATGGTGTTGCTTGGAGGGATAGTGATGATAGCAGGTCATGCTTGCATGTCATTGGTTAAGTTTGAACCAGGTTTATTATATTTAGGTTTATCTCTAATAGCCATAGGTACTGGTATGTTTAAAGGGAACGTAACTAACTTACTTAGTTCATGCTATGGCAAAGACGATCCTGAACGTAGCAGAGGCTTTACTTTATTTTACGTAGGTGTGAATATTGGAGCAATATTGGCTTCTATTTCATGTGGTTATGTAGCCCACTTGTTTGGCTGGCACTACGGCTTTGGTTTAGCTGGTATTGGGATGTCTATAGGGCTAATATTTTTTCTCAAATTTCAGAATCTTTTAGGAGATAGCGGCCTTTCTCCTTATCCAGAGCTTATGAATAAGCGCATATTAGGGATTAAAATTTTTGGTATAGTATTGATAGGAAGCTTTCTGTCATCATCAATAATTGCTAAAATGCTTATACATAGTGAATTTTTTACTAATATGCTCATATTTATTGGAATAACAGCTCTGGGCATATTTATTTATATAATATCTAAATTATCAGCAGAACAAAGACGAAAATTAGTGGCATTATCTATTCTTGTGGTATTTTTCTTGTGTTTTTTTGCTTTAGAAATGCAGCTTGGCTCTTTGGTTAACTTATTCACCGAAAGAAACGTTATTAACAATGTATTAGGTATAACAATCCCAGCTTCAGTTTCTCAAGCCATAAATCCTTTGTCAATTATAATATTTGGCTTTCTTTTTGGAACATACATGAAGTTTAAGCAAAAATATGCAACTTCCATGTTTACCCTTGGCCTTCTGACAATGGCTATGTGTTTTTTCACACTGTACATAGGATGTTTAAACTCTAACATTGAAGGTAAAGTAGAATACTTATATTTAATAATTGCTATCTCCTTTATGGGACTGGGAGAATTATGTATTGCTCCATTAGTCCAAGAACAAGCAACTACACTAGCCCCCAAAAACCTTAGAGGAGTAGTGATGGGTATAGTAATGCTGTCATTAGCGTTTTCTAACCTAGCCGGAGTTGCAATATCAAAATTTATGTCAGTTCCTTCAGTAAATGGTAAAATAAATTATTTAGAATCTTTAGAAATATATAAAGAGGGTTTTTTAAAGGTGGGAATATTTAATTTAATGCTCGTTATTGTATTTTTATTCTTCTTCAATTTTATACATAAAGTTGTTACTAACTCATCTTGTACAAAAAATTGATATAGGTAAGCTCAAATTTGTAGGTTTAAGGTACACGTTCAGCAGAGGTAGCAATTAAACTTTGTAACTTTTGAAAAAGATTATGATTGCATTTTTTCAATACTCTTTGCTTAAGATTTATATTTAACGCTGCTTAAAATCAGTGAAATGCACACCCCAGCAAACTACTCTGCCGAGCTTCCAACACTTTCACATTTACTATTTTGTCCCTGTATTTATCTTCAGAATCATCAATGCACACTGATTGCATATATGGGCTTTTACCAATAATTTGGTTTTGGTGTTTACCTTTTTTATCGCTAAATAGAACAGGTATAGTTTTACCTACCATACTCTGGTTAAACTCAAGTTGTTGCTTACTAATTAATTTCTGTAAACGAAGAAGGCGCTCTGTTTTAACCTCTTCTGGTACTTGATCTTTTCTTTCCGCTCCCGGTGTGCCTGGTCTTGGGCTGTATTTAAAACTATAAGCCTGAGCATATCTAACTTTTTCTACTAATTTCATAGTTTCTTCAAAATCTTTTTCGGTTTCTCCAGGAAAACCAACAATAAAATCAGAAGAAAATTCGATTTCAGGTTTCAATTTGCGAAATCTGTCTATTATTTCCAAATACTCCTCTGCAGTGTGTTTCCTGTTCATCGCGTGCAATATTTTATTCGAACCAGACTGCACAGGCAGGTGAACAAACGGCATGAGCTTTGGCTCTTCCGCATGTGCCAAGTAGAGAGATTCATGCATATCTCTTGGATGAGAAGTTGTATAACGAATCCTCTCTAGCTTTTCAATTTTAGCAATATGACTAATTAATTTTCCTAAATCCCACACTTCCCCTTCGCACTCCCCATGGTAAGCATTGACGTTCTGACCAAGCAAATTGATCTCATTTGCCCCATTTGCAACTAATTTCAATGCTTCACGAAATATTTCATTCACTGGCCGTGAATACTCAGCTCCACGAGTATAGGGCACTACACAAAACGTACAAAATTTATCACAACCCTCTTGTATGGGAAGAAACGCAGAAGACCCCTGGCTATTGCCATAGCATTCATCTGGCAATTTATCAAACTTTGCAACTTCAGGAAAATCAGTGTTTATTACATGACCTTTACTTCTGCTTGCTTTGACTATCAGCTCCGGTAAGGTAGCGATACTCTGCGGACCAACAACAATATCAACAAAAGGAGCCCTTCTGAACACTTCTTCTCCCTCTGCTTGCGCTACACACCCAGCCACCACTATAGTCATTTCTTTTCGTAACGAATGAATCTTCCCAAGCTCTGAGTAAAGTTTTTCTGCTGCCTTCTCTCTAATGTGACAAGTATTCAGTATCACTAAATCGGCTTTCCCTGCATCACTAACAACGTTGAACCCCAAAGGTTTAATTACATTTTCCATTAAAACGGAGTCATAAACGTTCATCTGACAGCCGTAAGTTTTAATATATAGGCCTTTCATATTTGGTATGTCTTTTTCAAAATTTCTTCACCCTACACGTAAATGTCTAACAGACCAGCGCGTGACGCTAGTGAACTTGCTAGCACAATAGATTTTGACAACATTATACGAAAAACTGGATCCCAGTGTCAAGCACTGGGATGACAAGTTCTCGGCAACCCCTACGTCATACCATCACGGTATCTCTAGATCCCGCTAACAAGTAGCGGGATGACGGTTGTCAGGGTGTCATGAAAGTAGCTAACACTGGCTTCCATCCAAGAGGGCAGTGCCCTCTTCTTGTCATCCCAGTGCTTGACACTGGTATGGCTTTGTTGCATCGCTACTTATGAAAGGCTAACTATAGTTAGGATTATAAGCAACCTATTGAAAATCTTGTTTTTTTGCAATCAATCTGATCAAATTTAAGAATAGTAATTTATTATTTATATTAATAAATTTAATTCTATTGAAAATAGCTAAAGCATTGAAATTCTTGAATTTTAGCCGGATTAGTGAGTGGTAGTGAAATTTCTTTTACTCAAATTTAGGTATTCACTGACCGTTCTTGTTATAAATACCAGAATAATAAGCTACTGATATTCTCTACCTTTTTTATCTTTATCCATCATAGCTAGCGATGCAACAAAGCCCACTGGGATCCAGGAAAAAGAATGGTGTCATCCGAGTAGCTTGACACTGGCATCCAGGAAACTTAATTGCAAGTAATGCATTGAGTTTGGTGAGTATGGGTTTTGCGTTATAGAATGAAGCACTTTTGGTGAATTTGTAAAGAAAGCTGGATCCCAGTGTCAAGCACTGGGATGACAAGAAAGGGAGCACTGGAATTTTTATTTCAGTATTGTACATTAGCCATGCATCTGAACAGATACGAGCTTTCTGCTTTTTTTGGGTAAGGTCAGTCAAAAAGGTTTTACAACAACCATAATAACTATAACTATTATCAATACTGTAACTGCTTCATTTAAAACGCGAAAATAAATATGTGACTTCTTATTCGAACCCATTGCAAAATTTTTCCTATATTTTGCAAGTAGCATATGAATAATTAACATCAAAAGTATTGCAAATGCTTTTACATGAAACCATCCTTCACGATATGCTTCCCTAATAACCATTAGTGTAATTCCAAGACCAAGTGAGAAAAGCATTGCAGGGTTTATGATATATCTAAGTAGCCTCTTTTCCATTGTTTGAAGCAAGCTATCATTTTCCGATCCCGGTTTTACAGTTGCATGGTAGACATAAAGCCTGGGTAAATAAAGCATACCTGCCATCCACATGATAACAGAGATAACGTGAAAAGCCTCAAGCCAGTGGTAATAGTTCATTAGCAAAAATTTAAAATTCCTGGTATTGTGTTAGTTTAATGAAAAAGAAATCGATATGAAAGCAGAAAATTTCACTAAAGAACAGATAATTGGATTCTACAGGAAAATGCTACTCATACGCAGATTTGAGGAAAAAGCAGGACAATTATATGGGATGGGATTAATAGGCGGGTTCTGTCACCTATCAATAGGACAAGAAGCAGTTGCAGTTGGAACTCAAGCTGCATCAAAATTAGGTGACGCTTTTATCACAAGTTATAGAGACCATGGCTTAATGCTCGCATGTGATTCTGATCCAAATGTTGTAATGGCAGAGCTTACCGGCAAAGAAACAGGATGCTCGAAAGGTAAAGGTGGTTCGATGCACGTATTTGACGTTGAAAAAAAATTCTTCGGCGGGCATGGAATAGTGGGAGCACAAGTTCCAATTGGCACAGGAATAGCATTTGCTAATAAATATAAGAAAAAAGATAATGTGGTATTTACATATTTTGGCGACGGTGCTGCAAATCAAGGACAAGTATATGAATCGTTTAATATGGCATCTTTGTGGGAATTGCCTGTGGTTTACATCATAGAAAATAATGAATACGCAATGGGAACCTCCGTGCAAAGGTCAACTTTAGTAACAGAGTTATATAAAAGAGGAGAAAGTTTTGGTATTCCTGGAAAACAAGTTGATGGAATGGATTTTTTCTCTGTTTATGAGGCTACAAGCGAAGCAGCGGAACACACACGCAGCGGAAAAGGGCCTATCCTGCTTGAAATGAAGACATATCGATATCGCGGTCACTCAATGTCAGATCCTGCTACTTATCGCTTAAAAGAAGAAGTTGAAGATATGAAGCAAAATCATGACCCTATAAGCACTTTAAAGAAATACATGACAGATAATAAAATGGCTTCAGAAGAAGAGTGCAAAGTAATTGATAAGGAAATACGTGATTTAGTAAAAAAGTCGGAAGATTTTGCCAAAAATAGTAAAGAACCAAGCGTTGATGAGCTGTATACTGATGTTTATAAATTTGTTAGCTAATTTTTTTATCCAGAACTGTACAAACATTGTATAGTAAACGATGTCATCCAAATAGCTCCTTCTCCCGTCATCCAAGTGCTCTGACTACTTGGATCCAGCTGAGTTGGTGAGTATAAAAGTATAGCTAACGCAAGCTCTACGTCATGCCGCCGCGAACCGTCATACCGCGATTCATTCGCGGTATCTCTAGATCCCGCTAACAAGCAGCGGGATGACGGTTGTCAGGCTAGCTGTCATCTCAGTAGTCTCCTTCTCCTGTCATCCGAGTAGCTGACACTGGTTCCTTTATGACGGCAGTAGCCCCTTCGGTGTCATTCCAGTGCTTGACACTGGAATGACACCAATAATTGACATTTCACTAGATATTCATTATAAATAATGGAATGCTACAAAGTATAAAAACCATATTAATAGAAGACGATAACGTTAGGCTGGATAGGTACATCAGAAGAATCTTTCCTGATCTAAAGCAATCTGTAATTGAAAAATCTTTAAGGAAAGGATTAATCAAAGTTGATGATTGCAAAGCAAAGTCCAGTGATAGAGTAAATTCTGGGCAAACTATAACGCTGAAGCACTTGAATTATATTGAAAACGCTAATTCTGATCGCAAATATAATGAAAAGTTAGTGAATCTACTAAGAGAGAACATATTATATGAAGACGAATATATACTAGCTATAAACAAACCCGCAGGGGTCATCGTTCAAGGTGGCGTAAAAGTAAAGATTAGCATGAGTGATTTGCTTGACCAAATAAGAGAGGGAGAAACATTTAAAATTGTCCATAGGCTAGATAGAGATACGAGTGGAGTGATAATATTCGCACGCAACGCTAATGTTGCCAGATACCTTATGGAAGAATTTAAAGGACGAAGAGTAAAAAAAACTTATTTAGCATTAACTTCTGGCATACCGAGCAAGGATAGTGGAACAATAGACTATCCATTGGTGAAAAAATATGTTTCAGGTCAAGAAAAAGTGGTCGTTGATGAAAATTCACCTCAGAATGCCACTACGCATTTTTCAATTATAGCAAAATCCAAACACAATGTTGCTTATTTAAAATTACAACCAATTACCGGCAGAACCCATCAGTTACGTGCACATTTAGCTCATATAAATTGCCCTATTCTTGGTGACGGTAAATATGGTGGTAAAAAAGCTTTTATTGATGGGATAGCAAATAAAATTCACCTTCATTCGCATTCTTTATCTTTAAAACTGCCAAACAATAAAGAAATCACTATCACCGCTCCTATCACTAAACACATCGAAAAATCCATTGAAGCGCTATTTTTCGACTGAAACGATTTCACCAATCAACTTTTCTGTCTTTGGCTTTAATTTGAAGCACAGATATTAGGCTAATTAATGCGCAGGCAGTAAGATAAATGCCTGCTGCAAGTTTTGTTTCGGTTTTTTCTATAAGCCACATGCATATGTATGGAGAAAGGCCACCAAAAATTCCTGCAGATATATTATTTGCTAAGCTTACGCCAGTGCATCTTACTTTTGTTGGAAACAGTTCACAAATAACAGAACCATATATTCCAAAAGATGCACCTACTGGTATAGTAATCAATAAGTAAGTTATTATTACGACATAGTGGTTAACGGAAGATAATAATGGTAATACACATGTACCAATCAGAGATAGCATAATCAGTACAGGAATCATTACGCGTTTTCTTCCAACTTTATCAGATAAAATTGCAAAAAGTACCGCAGATGCTGCAAATACAACCTGTATTACTATCCTCATTAAATCTTTAACACTAATAGATAAAATAACTAGCTCTTTTATTGATATATTATAAAACATTATTGCTGCGTAGACAATTGCATTCTGAGCAATTCCCAGATTGATTGAAATAATAAGCGGTCTTTTATAGTTTCTTACTAGTTCTAACAATGGTGAATGTGCTAAATTATTAGCGTACTTATTAGTTTTATATGCTAAGCTTTCTTTTAATATGTACCTAGTTAAAAAACCTATTGTCCCCAAAAAAAAGCAAAAATAAAAAAGCAACTTCCATCCCCATATTTCATAGTTCTCACCTGTAACTCTTTTGCAGATAAATATCATTGTTATGCATAAGAGCGTTCCAAGGGCTCCGCTAAAGGGCTTCATACTTCCTAAGAAACCTAGATTTTTTTTATCTTTTGAATGCTCTATCGTAAATGCTGTATTAATGCTTGTTTCACCTCCTGCAGTTATTCCTTGCACTATTCTACAAAACACAAGCAATACAGGTGAAAGCAACCCTATTTCTTTATACCCAGGTATAATTCCCATAATTGTGGATGATATTGAAATTAATATTACTGAAGTAAGTAAAGTCTTTCTTCTGCCATACTTATCTCCCATATAACCAAAAATTACTGCACCAATTGGTCTAAACGCAAAACCAATTGCAAAAACACCAAGGAATTTGAGTGTACTCAAATAATGATCTTCTGATGGGAAAAAAACGTTGATGATTGTATCTGTTAATACTCCAAAAAGAGTGAGTTCATACCACACAATCATGTTACAGATCATGCCCGATAGTATTGCTTTTTGGATATTATTCATGGTCTTTCAATTTAACATAACCTAATATATCATTAACCGGTGCTCCTTGCTATAAAATTTTTCATTCAATAACCTTCAAGGATAATTCACGTAAATGCTTATCCTCCACCTTGGAAGGAGCACCCATTAGAACATCTTCACCTTGCTGGTTCATAGGAAAACAGATTACTTCACGAATATTTGGCTCATCAGCAAGCAGCATAACTATTCTATCAACTCCTGGTGCTATTCCACCATGAGGAGGAACACCAAATCTGAATGCACGTACAAGTGCACCGAATCTTGTATCAACTTCTCCCCGGCTATAACCTGCAATGGCAAAAGCTTTATACATGATATCCAGTTTGTTATTACGAATCGCCCCACTTGACAGTTCTATTCCATTGCAAACAAGATCATATTGGTAAGCAAGGATATCCAGTGGATTTTTGTCCTCTAAATCTTTCAGACCACCGTGTGGCATGGAGAATGGGTTATGAAAGAAATCTATTTTTTTACTTTTATCGTCATATACAAAATATGGAAAATCAATGATCCAACAAAACTTGAAGATATTATCATCTATAAGACTGAGTTCTGACCCTAAAAGAGTGCGTACTTTTCCTGCAATGTTTGCCGCCTCATTCTCTTTGTCAGAAGCAAAAAATACACTATCTCCTGGCTCTATGTTTGTTGCTTCTCTTATGTGGTTTAGCCTATTTTCATCAAGAAATTTAGCAATTGGGCCTTTCGCAGTTCCATCTTTATCAAACGTTATATATCCGAGACCCTTAGCACCGAATTCTTTTTGCGCATGTTCTATCTTTTTATCAAAGAAGCTGCGTGGTTCCTCTGCTGTTTTAGGTGCAGGGATGGCTCTCACTACCATACCACGCTCAATATTGCTTTTGAAAATATTGAACCCTGAATCACGAAAAATTTCTGTAACATCGCTGATTAATAGTGGATTACGCAAATCTGGCTTGTCAGAACCATACTTAAGCATTGCCTCTTTGTATGTAATGCGTGGAAAATCTTTATCGACAGACTTGCGAGAAAATTTAGCAAACACTCTATATAAGGTAGACTCAATAATCTGAAAGATGTCTTCTTGAGTTACAAAAGACATTTCAAGATCTAGCTGATAAAACTCTCCCGGAGAACGGTCAGCCCTTGCGTCTTCATCACGAAAACACGGTGCAATTTGGAAATATTTATCAAACCCTGAAACCATGAGCAACTGTTTGAAAATCTGCGGAGCTTGTGGCAATGCATAGAACTTGCCAGGATTTAGCCTGCTTGGCACTAGGTAGTCGCGTGCTCCTTCAGGAGAGGAAGCAGTGAGTATTGGAGTTTGAATCTCTAAAAATCCTCGCTCTATCATGAGCTTGCGGAGCTCTGCAATAATTTGTGAGCGCAAAATAATATTGTTGCGGACTTTTTCACGTCTTAAGTCAAGAAATCGATATTTAAATCTCATGTTTTCTGGGTATTCTTGCTCGCCGGTAATGCTTGCCAATATACTTCTTTCTTCTTTTGCTATTTCTTCATCAAAGTGGAACTCAACTTCCGACTCAACGCGCAAATTGTTGACTATCACCTCGATTTCTCCGGTAGAAATAGAGCTGTTTACCGTATCTTCAGTTCTAGCTTCAACTATTCCTGTAACAGTAATTACACTCTCCAATTTTAAATTTGATATCTCATCAAAAAAGTCTTTGTCATTATTAAATACTAGCTGAGTGATTCCGTAGAAGTCTCTTAAATCAACAAAAATTAGGTTACCATGGTCGCGCTTACGATATAACCATCCAGAAAGGGTAACTTCCTTTTCTACGTCGTTCTTCCTCAGTTCATTGCACGTATGAGTTTTATAGCAGTTCATATTTGTTTTACTTCTAAATTCTTTAAGAAGTATAGAAATAAACCTTATTACATACAAGCCCGTTCGTCAGATATTTGCGCAATTTTCGAAATAGAGCAGTACTGCTTTTATATTGTCTTTACCCGCAAAAAAATTGCACAATTTCTATAATTATGGTATAATAGTAAGGGTATTTTTAATGAATTAGATACAGGAAATGCCACTTACACAGATCATATTATATAGCGTAACATTACTTGCTGTAGCTGCAGTATTTCTCTTTTTGAGAAAAATATACAAAAATCGCATTAGAAAAATCATATTTCCTAGAAAAGTTTTTAAAGAAGAGTGGGAAGAAGACAGAAAATTCAATGAATTATATCAAAAAAATAAGCAAAAAGAGTTGATGAAACAACAAGAAACGCTACGCGAGAAACAAAAAGATGTGCAAGTTTATAAAGAAGATCCAGAAATAGTTGACATAGCAAAACCGGTAGGTAAATGGACAAAGATGGTTATGATGGGTAATGGTTTAATGCAGCGTTTTGCACAATTGATACATAGAGAAGGCGGACAGAAAGGATTTTGGGAGCTGTTTGTAAAAGCTCAGGCTTCAACTCAAGGTAAACATAAGGGAAAGGGCAGATAATCCATGCTTGAATGTGAAAATTTATCCTGCACTCGTAATAATAAGGTACTATTTAAGAATCTCAGTTTTAAAGCTGAGCTAAAATCAAAGATTCTAATCACTGGTCCAAATGGTAGTGGTAAAACCAGCTTAATTAGAAGTTTATCTGGACTTTTACCGCCGGTATCAGGCAATATAAGGCACTGCGGAAAAGATATATATGATGATCCAAAATCCTATATATCTTCTATGGTCTATATAGGCCATAAGAATGCCTGTAAAGATAGCTTAACTGTTGCTCAAAACGTAGAATTCTGGGCAGGAATACGAAATACTAGAGAATTGATTGTGGCAGCTATTTGTTGCTTGCAGTTGCAACCTGTACTTAATATTAGATATGGCGAACTTTCTGCAGGCTGGAAAAGGAGAGTTGCGCTTGCTCGCCTCTTGATTTCTAATGCAAACGTTTGGCTGATAGATGAACCATTTTGTAATCTTGATAGTGCAACGTGTGAATTAGTGCTGAACCTAATCTCAATACGCTCTGAGCAAAATGGTATAGTAATTATTACAGGGCATAGCTCTACAGAGCAATTGTGTGATTTTACAACGATTGATATACGTAATTTCAATAGACTTCTTGTATAGTTTTTGGCAACAACCGCTAGAAATAAAAAACTTGCTTGACAAACTCCGCCAGCCCCCTTATCATAAACACTGAAGCTATTTATTTATCTTCTCTGTACAGATTAAATGACAAAAAAACTCACGTATCTGGCGTCTCATGTTTAATTTTTTGCACTATGTGCACCTTATGTCTTTATCAAACTTCTACCTACATAAGCTGAAACGCGCTTATAAAGCGTTTAAAACATAAAAAAACGCCAACTTAAAAAATGGATAGTGAATAACTAGCTACCCTAGGGTTTCTTTTGCCTTTTTTTCTGTTTAGTAAATTTCTTAAACATTTATAGCTAAGGTTAGTTGCATTTAAAAGCAGCTGAGTCGCGGTTATTAAGCGTTTAGAATAAAAAAACGCCATACTTGAAAGTATAATGTAAGTAATTAGCCAACTACGGGGCTTCTTTTGCCTTTTTTTCTGTTTAGTAAATTTCTTAAATATTTATAGCTAAACGACAACCGTCATCCCGCTGCTTGTTAGCGGGATCTAGAGATACCGCGAATGAATCGCGGTATGACGGTTCGCGGTGGCATGACGATAAGCTCGTCATCCCGCTGCTTGTTAGCGGCTAAGGGATACCGCGAAGGGATACTGCGAATGAATCGCGGTATGACGGTTAATTATTCTGCGGCGGTATGACGTAGAGCTCGCGTTAGCTATACTTTTATACTCACCAACTCAGTATCCAATCTGGATCCAAGTAGTCAGCTACTTGGATGACAACCTGTTGAGGCTGCGCTTACACATTCCACTTTCTATGCTCACCAAACAAATTTGCTTACTCGCAGCAAAATTTTCTGGATCCAAGTAGTCAGCTACTCGGATGACATCTTTGTGTTTGAGGCAAAACCAGCTATAACATTTCTTCGCAAACAAATGTTCGTACAGTTGTGCGCGTGATGCTGGAATCTAGACAACAATTAGATCCTATTGTCAAGCAATAAGCTACATGTGCTATTTATTTAGTAGATTAAATATGTAATAGTTCAGACTTGATCTGACAGGCGAACAAAGTAAGATAAAAATATGAATAAATTTTAAAGGAGTGTCAGATATGAGTACAACACAAGAAAAAATACTAAAACCAAAGTTGGGATTGCTAGAACTTGCAAAGCAATTAGGAAATGTATCACAGGCGTGTAAGGTAATGGGATATTCAAGGGATACATTTTACCGCTTCAAAGAACTGTATGAAAAAGGAGGAGAAGAGGCTTTACACGAGATAAGCAAAAGCAAGCCATTATATGCAAATAGGGTATCGGAGGATATAGAAAAAGCAGTAATTGAAATAGCAATAGAATTTCCAGCGTATGGACAAGAAAGAGCAGCAAACGAACTGAAAAAGAGAGGAATTCTCATCTCTGCAAGTGGAATAAGATCAGTGTGGCAAAGAAACGATCTTGAGAATTTCAAAAAGAGGTTAAAGGCATTAGAAGCAAAAGTAGCTCAAGATGGCATTATCTTAACAGAAGAGCAGATAACAGCTCTAGAGAAGGCTAAGGAAGAAAAAGAGGCCCATGGAGAAATTGAAACAGAACATCCAGGATACTTGGGTAGCCAAGATAGCTATTATGTGGGTAATATCAAAGGTATTGGACGAATTTACCAACAAACCTTTGTTGATACCTACTCTAGAGTTGCTTTTGCTAAGCTTTATACAGAAAGGACTGCTATTACAGCTGCAGACCTTCTCAATGATAGGGTGATACCGTTTTTTGATGAACAGAAAGTATCATTGCTACGCATTTTGACGGATCGTGGTACAGAGTACTGTGGCAGACCTGAAAATCACGCTTACCAGCTGTATTTGGGGGTAGAAAATATTGATCATTCTCGAACCAAAGCTCGTTCTCCACAAACTAATGGCATCTGTGAAAGGTTCCACAGAACTATGCAAGATGAATGCTACAATATTATCTTCAGAAAGAAAATTTACACCTCTTTGGCAGAGCTTCAGCTAGATGTAGACCATTGGGTGCATTCTTACAATAGATCTCGACCGCATTCAGGTAAATATTGCTATGGTAAGACACCTATGCAAACCTTTTTTGATAGTATGCATATTGCTTATCAGAAAAATATTGATAGCATTAAACAGGATGCTGATTTTGGTTTTGACTTTGTCAATTCTTCTGTCAGTTAATTCACGCCTGTCAGATCAAGTCTGAACTATTACATTAAATATGAAGTTTAAAACTCTGCTATTGACTTCCTGTAGAACTAGTGAAAACCAAACTTGCTTAAAACCACTTAATTAGTTATAGTTATAAGTTTAGGTACAGTAAAATGACAGCTTTTGTCCCCTTGATTATTTTTTTAATCTTGTATCTTGGAAGTGGTGCTTATTTTTCTTTTATCGGAACTGATAATCCACTTCATCAGGTTTCACCAGTAATCTGCTTATTACCAGCACTATTTTTTGCTGTCTCACGTGGTACAAATAAAATTCAGCATAACATCGATACTGTTATCAAGGGCATGGGTGACAAAAACACCCTTACTATGTGTTTAATTTTTTTATTTTCTGGAGCATTTTCTGCGGTGACTCAATCAATCGGTAGCGCAGACACTGTTGCTAATTTAATTCTTAATTTCCTTCCAGCAAGATTACTGCTGCCTGGAGTATTTTTGGCTTCTGCTTTTATTTCAACTGCAATTGGCACATCTATGGGAGTTGTTGCGCTGATGGTACCTATAGCTGTTAATCTGGCAAAAAGTGGAGCTTTTGGTCTCGAAATAGGAACTGCAACTGTAGTAGGTGGTGCCGTGTTTGGCGATAACCTTTCGATGATATCTGATACCACCATTGCATCTGTTTCTTCACAGGAAGCTTCAGCAAAAGATAAACTTAAAATGAACTCTAAAGTTGCACTTATTGCCAGCATTATAACACTCATCTACCTAGCAGTTGCCTCAAATAGTACAAAAATTATTTCTATATCAAATTTAGATTATTATTCTATAATAAAAATTATTCCTTACATTTCTTTAATAATCATGGGGCTGCTTGAAGTCGCCACTTTAGTAACAATAACTATAAACATAATTATTGCTGGTGTGCTAGGAATAACTTTTTTTGACTATGCTATCATTCAATTTCCTCATGACGTGTATGACGGTTTCAAAAAAGTAAACGAAATAGTGATATTTGCTCTATTTATCGGTGGATTGAGCCATATAATGTACAAGCAAGGTCAAAAAGCGTTGCATAAACTCATCGATGAAAGCAATATCACAAAAACTAAAGCTGAATTTGTGATAGCAGGAATTGCGTCTATGTTTACTACCTTAGTTGCCAATAATACCATTGCTATTTTACTAAGTGGTGGCATTGCAAAAAGGCTTGCACAAAAACACAGTATTGCGCCACATCGCAGCGCATACTTATTAGATGTTTTTGCTTGTGCTACAAAAGGTATCTTACCTTATGGTTCCCAACTATTGCTAGCAGGTAGCATCGCCTCTGTATCACCTATTTCTTTATTAACACAGGTATATTATTGCTTTATTCTAGCGGCAGTTACAATAGGCGAAATAATCATCAACAGCAGAAAAGAGAAACATTGTGCGGCTGCAACTTAGAGTTTCTCTTTTTTTACCCATAAGGAACGGAATTACTTGACACCCTTCGCCAACCCCCTTATCATGAAACTGAAGCTATTTATTTATCTTCGCAATCTGTGCAGGTTAATGACAAAAAACTTAGGGTATTTGGCGTCTCATGTTTAATTTTTCGCACTACGTGCATCGCATGTCTTTAAAAATTTCTGGGTTTTTACCTATATAAGCCGAAACGCGCTTACAAAGCGTTTAAGACAGCAAAAAACGTCAAATTGACAAGGGAGAATTTGAATGCTAGCTACTACGGGGTTTCTTTGCCTTTTTTCCTGCTTAGTAAATTTCTTAAACACTTGCGGTGTAGGTTAGTTGCAAGTTAAAAGCAGCTAAATCGCTCTTAATCAAGCGTTTTAGAATAAAAAAAACGCCGATATTTTAGTACATAGTAAATAGCCAACCACCATGGGGCTTCTTTTGCCTTTTTTTTCATTTGGTAAATTTCTTAAACATTTATAGTTGCAATTTAAGAGCCCGTAAAGGGTGTCATTCCAGTGCCCCTGTGATGTATTCCAGTGCTTGACACTGGAATACAGTTTTCCATATAATCTCATCGAAAATGTTGTAACCACTTTCCATGCTAGTTTGCTTGTTCACAAGCAAACTTTTCTGGATCCCAGTGTCTGGGCACTGGGATGACAAGAGAAGGTACTAGCCTGACACCCTGACAACCGTCATCCCGCTGCTTGTTAGCGGGATCTATGCTAATGCCCTTTTATTCTTTCAATTATGTTATTTCCATTTAAATCTGTCTGTTCCGCAACTTCAGTGAATACAGTTGAATACTCCCTAAAACTGATCGTCATAACTTTACCCTACTTTGAATAATATTTTGATCATTACATATTGTAACAAAAAAAAATCAACACATTTCTTCTAACGGCTCTATATTAAAGATAGAAAGTCCAGAAGCAATGACGTGTGCTAAGGCTTGGACAAGTTGCAGCGGTGAGATCTTTCTTATATTTTTAATTGTGTAATCTTCTGTGTTTGTAAATGTTTTTTCTATACCCCACTGCAGTAATAAGTACTTTACGTTCTGAATGATTTATGATGTAAATTATACGGTAGTTGCTAACCCTTATCCTATATTGCCCTCTAAAGCTATGACATAAAGGCTTTCCTAGATTAAAAGGATCAACTGTAAGGCGTTTCTTTATGGCCTCCTGAACCATTAATTTAATCTTTGCCGGAAGAGCTGGAATTTCTTTTTCAATAACATTTTTTAAGAATTTTATAGTGTAAGTTTTATTTCCAGATGTTTTCATCATCCTCTACTTCTTCTTCACCTTCAGAGAGGCGATCGTCAGCTATTTTGGATAGCTCTACATCTTCTTCGAACTCTTCTTCCACTAAATCTACTAAAACTTCAGGAATAGTTTTATTTTGAGTCTCTGCCATTTCTGTAAGATACTGAGCCAATTTACTGTCAAAACTTACATTAACATTGAGCTTTTTTTGACTGTGAGCCATATATTAACCAGAAAATACTACTATAAACTATAACATTTTTACTTAATTTTGTCAACTTCTCTATTCGTTGAAAAAACAATCTTGCATAAAAAAATCAACTCATCTCTTCCAAAGGCTCTATATTGAAGATAGAAAGTCCAGAAGCGATGACGTGTGCTAAGGCCTGCACGAGAAACATTCTTGCAGCGGTGAGGTTTAAGTTGTCTTCCAGTATGAAACGCATGTTTAAATCACTCTTGCCATACCCCCATAAAACGTGAAACGCTTCTGCAACTTCAAGTAAGTAGAAAGTAATTCTGTGTGGCTCACAAAGCCTTGCTGCAATTTCTACCACATCTGGCCACTTTGCTAAGGTTTTTATGAGGAAGAGCTCTCCACCTGTCCTTAAAAGTGAAGGATCTGCTGTTGGGAGCTCTTTTGGAGCATTACGCATTAACGAATGAGCACGAGCATGCGCATATTGCACGTAAAAAATAGGGTTGTCTTTTGACTGTTCTTTAACTTTAGCAAAATCAAAGTCCAAGACCATATCATTCTTGCGTGTTAGCATTATAAAACGAGTTATGTCCCTGCCAACTTCTTCCACTACATCTCTTGCTGTTAGGAAGTTTCCTGATCTTTTGGACATCTTAACAGGTTTGCCGTTCTCGAAAAAATTCACAATATTATGCAGTTTTACCTCTATTTTTGCTTGATCATCACTGAGCGCAGAGACGACTGCTTTGAGTCTTTTGACATAACCGCCGTGGTCACTACCAAGCTCTACGATCATATTGTTAAAACCACGCGATATCTTATCAAAATGGTAAGCGATATCCGAGGCAAAATAAGTCCAACTGCCGTCCTCTTTCTTCAATGCACGGTCAACGTCATCACCAAATTTTGTAGAGCGAAATAGCATCTCTTTTCTGGAAGTCCAATTTTCGCTTTCTTTGCCTTTTGGTTTCTCCAGGTACCCTTCATACACTAGACCCTTGTCAGACAATATCTTTATACTCTCTTCAATTTTGCCACTTTTTTGTAGCTCATACTCTGAAGTAAAAACATCATGATTTACTCCAAGTAAGTTCATGTCTTCCTTTATGATTTCTAAGATAGAACTTAAAGTATAGTCTCTAATCACTTGATTATCTTGCTTTTCTAGAAGCTCTGCGCCATATTTTTTGGCCAGCCCAGTCCCTATTGGTTTTAAATATTCACCTGGGTATAAACCTTTTTCGATGCTGATTTTTTCTCCCAGAGCTTCCTTATACCGCAAATATACTGACCGAATTAGCGTATCTATCTGCGCTCCAGCATCATTAATATAGTATTCCTTAGTAACTTTATAACCAACTTTTTTCAATAAATTTGCCAGAACGTCACCAAATACTGCCCCTCTTGCATGACCAATATGCAGTGGACCAGTTGGATTTGCAGATACAAATTCAACATTAATGGCCTGATTGTTCCCTATATCTAGGGTGCCAAACTCTGTTTTTAGCTCATTTATTTGTTTTAAAATTCCATGCCACACTTCTATTTTTAAGTGCATGTTGATGAAACCAGAGCCTGCTATTTCCACTTTTGCAACTTCATCAAAAAGTTCAAATTCTTTGGCTAAAACCTCTGCAATTTCAATGGGATTCTTCTTTTCATGCTTTGCAAGCACCATAGCAACATTTGTGTAAATGTCTCCATGGACTCTATTGCTTGGAGGCTCTATGATAAAGTTTGCTGCACTTGTGCTTATAACACCCCTTTGTTTCAACTCATTCAATTTACTAAAGATTAGAGAAGAAATCTGCTTAAAAATGTTCATTCACTATATTGCTATAAAATCTATAGCAGTATAGTGAATAAGTGGGACTAGTTGAAGGTTTATCTTAACTATTTTATCTTCCTGGATCAGAGTTTATATTAAGTCGTTGCCGTAACCATGGTAAGAGAAAGCCATACCTTCGCTGTAACCATCATTACCAGCATCAGGCTCTTCAACATCATCAGTTACTACCTGATCTTCAGTTGTGATTTTATCCTTGATCGTCTCGTCTACACCCTCATCACTATAAGAAAATTTGTTAGTATATGAATAGCGATTATTGATTTTATCACTATAGTTATGTTTTAACATAGAGACCTCCTATACAGTCAAAATTGGAATTACATTAAGATAGAACAAGCTATGAATATAACGTGAATGAAAGAAACTACAGATCACGAAATTTCCGGATAACTATGGAACCATTATAAAATAATAAAATTAAAAATTTAATAATTTTAATTATAAATCTAGCATATCAACTAACGGTATGATTTAAATTTTCTTTCAATTCCACTGTATCTTCGCCAGTTTTGCATACAGCCCGTCTTTACTCATTAGAAAGTCATGAGTTCCTACTTCTTCTACTTTTCCATGATTAATTACTATAATCTTGTCAGTCTTGAGTGCGGTTGATAGCCTGTGTGTAATTACGATTGTTGTTCTGTTTTGCATTAACTTGCTCAATGCTTTTTGCACGAGGTTCTCACTTTTGTAATCAAGGGCAGAGGTTGCTTCATCCAGTATTAAAACCTGAGGATTGTTGAGTATGGCCCTTGCTATTACAATACGTTGTTTTTGTCCTTCAGAAAGTTTTAATCCTCTTTTTCCTACAAATGTATCAAAATTATCAGGCAGCTTATCAATAAATTCCATCGCATAAGCGCTGATGGCTGCTTGCTTCACTTCCTCATATTCGGCACCTGGTTTGCCATATAGTATATTTTCCATTATTGAGCAAGAAAATATCATGTGATCTTGTGGCACTAAGCCAAACAACGATCTGAGGTCATTTAGCGCAATTGACTTAATATTGTGCCCATCGATAGTAATGCTGCCTCTGCTTGGATCATGAAAACGGAGCAGAAGCTTTAAAATGGTACTTTTACCACTGCCAGATGGTCCAACAATTGATACTGCCTGACCAGCCTCTATAGAAAACGATACATTGTTTAACGCTGGCTTATCAAGCTGAGATTCATAAAAAAATGTTACACCATTAAACGAAATTCCTTTTTTAACACTACAAATTTTTATAGGGTCATCGGCATCTACTATAGAACTTTTCATATTTTTAAATTCAAATAAACGCTCTACTATTCCAAGACCTCGTTGTAAATCACTGATATTATCGCTCAAATTATTTATAGCTCCTGTTGCGAGCACTGAATAAACCACAAATGAGGAGAGTTCTCCTATAGTTATATTATTGCTTAAGACTTCTTTAATACCAAAAAAGAGCAAAACAACTAGTGAACCTATCACACACGTGATAACTAGAGTTACTAAAATAGCACGCAAGAGTACTAATTTTACGTATGATTTTGATACTGAGTTTAAATACTCCTTAAAACGGGTTTTTTCATTTTCTTCGAGTACAAACGATTTGATAGTCACTATAGATCTAAAATTTTCCTCACTAAATGACGCAAGCTCACTTAATTTATCCTGGGCAAAGCGTGCATAGCTACGCACTTTTTTTCCAAGTGAGGTCATGATAATGAGTAGTATAGGTATTATTGCGGCTGCATACGCAGTTAGTTGTATATTTGTATATAATAACATAGCAACACTGCCAATCAGAATCACAAAATTTCGTAATATGGTTAGTAAGCTGCTGTTTATTATTGATTGCAGCACAGAGGTATCAGTAATTAACGCTGAGATAACATCTTGTACGCCTGTGTTCTCAAAGAAACTTGGTTGCAAGTTAGTGATACTGCTATATAAGTCATATCTGATTCTTGCGATAACTTTCTCGCTGCCAATGCCAATGAAATATAACCGAGTAAATGCAGTGAGAGAAATGGCTAAAACTATAAGTATTGCAACTAATAGTTTGGTAGTAAAATCGTGCTCTGTGCCAGAATCAATTATATTGCTTAAGCCTCTGCCAAAGAGGAGGATCGTTAAGGCTGAAAATAAAACTGCAATAAAAGCTATGACAAAATAGGATAGATTAGGCTTTATATAGTAAAATAACTGCCTAATATTAGATCGCATCGTATTTTAAAGTTTCTAAAGTTAAGTATATAGATTTTAGTTTCAGGGGAAAGGGGAAAGGTGTAGTATGAAGCAATTTAGGTTCTGCAGCTGTTGTGATTTTAGTCCACCAAGAAAGGGTAGTAGCCCGCAGAAACGAAAAACTTGCTTGACAAACTCCGCCAGCCCTCTTATCATGAAACTGAAGCTATTGTATTTGCTTTCGCCAATCTGCAGATTAAAAGGTAAGGATTACTTAATGTATCGGCGTCTTATGTTCAATTTTTTGCAGTATATAGATACTGTATGTCTTTACAAAACTTCATCTACATCTAGATTTTTATCTAAATAAGCTGAACGCGCTTATAAAGCGTTACAAGACATCAAAAAATGCCAATACTCGACAGAGATAGTAAAAGACTAGCTAACTCGGGGATTCTTTGTCTTTTTTTCTGCTTAGTAAATTTCTTAAACATTTGCAGCGTAGGTTAGTTGCAATTAAAAGCAGCTAAATCTTGCTTGTCAAGCGTTTAAAACATAAAAAACGCCAATATTTTAAAGCAGATAATAACCCTAGGGCTTCTTTTGCCTTTTTTTTCGTTTGGTAAATTTCTTAATTTTATGGCTAAACGACAACCGTCATCCCGCTACGTGTTAGCGGGATCTATGTTAAGGTATGACGGTTAAGTAAGGGATCTATGTTAAGAGATACCGCGGCGGTATGACGGTTCGTGGCAGCGTGACGATAAGCTCGTCATCCCGCTACGTGTTAGCGCCGCGGCGGTATAGCTATACTTAAAAATATGGTTGAATAATTGTTAATAATAGTGTATAATTATTAATATTTTTAAGCACTTTGGCTATGGCTTTATCTAAGTTTCTCGACCCTAAGCTGGATTTGACCTTCAAAAAAATATTTGGCACTGAAAAAAATAAGAATATTCTCATACATTTTTTGAATGATATTTTAGGGTTTACTGAGATAAATACTATACAAGAAGTGGAATTCCTCAGTACTATAATGGATCCTGAAATTGCTTCTGATAAACAAAGCATTGTTGATGTTCTTTGCAGGGATTCTAGTGGGAACAGGTATATAATTGAGATGGTGCGACCTGAAAGCCTTCGGTCATATTGTTTAAAAGGAGAGGAATTCATTCAGAAAGAAACTGAAAGGATTCTAAAGCTTATTGAACCAGATGTTTTGCCATCTGAGTCTACGCATCAGTGCGAATTGGGTAACCAGTTGGTGCCGAGCGACGCGGACAATGAACCTCCTCTTGATAAAGAAGATGCTCAATCGTGAGAGAAAGCATAAACTACAAGCATCATGTGGTTGGAGGGCTAGGCTTAGTGGTATGGTGAACGTAAGTGAAGCTTCATAAGTATCGTAACGATTAAAGAGCTAAAGATGCTGATAAGCTCCGACCAAAAGGTAATGTGGATGAGTTACATTTTTCATTTCTGGATGTACGCAAATAATAATTCCACCGGTATAGAGAAGCCACCTAACCCACTATTGTATGACAAAAGGAACAGGATAAGCCTGTATTTTCGCCTATATGGCAGGCAACCCGCAAGGAATGCTGATGGATGTGCAGGTAAAGGATAATGGAGAAAGCGAATGCCATTTTGTAACGAAATGGATAGAATTTGTAACATTAATTCGCGTGAAAACGAGCAGACTTCCATTTGGTCCCTCATGACAAGAAACTTTGTTAACCACTTAAGGTAGGAAAGCAGATGATTACAAGTACAACTGTAAGTGCACCTACCAATAACTCCGAAGCATGGAACCAGTTACCCTGGAAGAAATGCCAAAAAGTTGTTATGAGGCTACAGAGGCGTATTGTTAAGGCTGTCCAACAAGGCAGATGGGGTAAGGTGAAAACTTTACAACACCTTCTCACACGCTCTTTTAGCGGCAAAGCTTTGGCGGTTAAGAGAGTAACTGAAAACCAAGGAAAAAACACAGCAGGTGTAGATCGTCAAATATGGTCAACTTGCAACACAAAATTTCAAGGAATAAAGCTATTAAAACAAAGAGGATACAAACCTTCTCCGCTAAAACGGATATACATCAGTAAGTCTAATGGCAAAAGAAGACCTCTTGGAATCCCTACGATAAAAGATAGAGCCATGCAAGCATTATACTTGTTTGCTTTGGAACCGATAGCTGAAACGATCAGTGATCGTCACTCTTATGGTTTTAGACCAAAAAGATCCTGCGCAGACGCTACTGTGGCTTGTCACTTGTTACTGGCAAGCCGTAACCAACTACAATGGATACTCGAAGGTGATATTAAAGGGTGTTTTGATAACATTAACCATGAATGGCTCATGAAGCATATTCCTATGGAGAAGAAAATTCTTCATAGCTGGTTAAAAGCTGGCTTCCTAGAATCAAAAACTCTGTATTCCACAACTGCAGGTACCCCACAAGGTAGTATCATCTCTCCAATACTAGCAAATCTAGCCCTAAATGGACTTGAAAAATCATTGGAAAGTCAATTTGGTAAACTTGGCAGTAAAAGAAGAAGCAAAATCAGAAGTGGAGTAAATGTAATCAGGTACGCAGATGACTTTATCATTTCAGGAATCACACGTGAAGTACTGGAAAATGAAGTAAAACCTCTAGTATCGTCCTTTCTTCAGGAGAGAGGTCTTATCCTTTCCGAAGAGAAAACAAAAATTACATCTATTACAACAGGGTTTGACTTTCTTGGTTGTAATGTACGCAGGTATAATAAGAAGTTAATTATAAAACCTTCAAAAGAAAGTATTAAGAAACTTCTTAATAAAGCACGTACATTGATAAAGGCAAACATAGCGAACACTCAGGCCGTACTAATCAAGTTGCTCAATTCCCTATTAAGGGGATGGGGAAATTACTACAGCCATGTGTGTGCGAAAAGAGCTTTTAACAAAATAGACCATGAAATTATGTGTGCTCTATGGAAATGGGCAAAGAAAAGACATCCTCGTAAAGGATTACGTTGGATAAAGAATCGTTACTTCAAGGTAATGAAACAACGCCAATGGGTCTTTGCTGCACCCATATGCAAGAACAAACCGAAAGAGATAAGGTATTTAAGACTGCTTAGGTTGATTGATATACCTATCAGACGACATGTTAAAATCAGGGCGGATGCAAATCCACTTGACTTAAAATGGAAAAAGTATTTTGATGAAAGAGTGAAACAAACAAAAATGTTAGCAAGCTCTTTCTCAAGAGAAGGTTCTCTACTGTTGGTGTCACCATTAAGAATGATGTTTTCTGAGGAATCATGAAGGACAAGCCGGTTCGAGAAAAGAAGGACTTAGATAAGGGGCTCAAGCGTAGTGTGGGGAAACCTGCATGCTGCGTTTCTAAGGGAGGGAGTAGTAGCAATACTACTTCCTTACCTAACCAGCTCGCTCGTGATAAAGGCTTTGAAAAACGCGCACAACTTTATGCTGCTAAGGCTTACTCAAGACAAGCTGATAAATCTGGTAAATACGTTGATTTAAAGAAGATTTTCTTTATCGCGATTTCAAATTGTACCTTATTCCCTGATAAGCTTGACTATATATCTAGCCATACCATAAGAGATGAAAAAACCAATGAGCATGACTTAAAAGATTTTCAATTTATCTTCATAGAGCTGCCAAAATTTCCTAAGAGTAGAGAAGAACAACTAGAAAGTGTAGTAGACCGTTGGCTATTTTTTTTCAAATATGCAGATGAAACAACGGACGAAGATCTCAGAAAAATTGCGGAAAAATCACCAATAATAAAGCTAGCATATGATGAATTAGATAAGTTTCACTGGAATGAAAAAGATCTAGTAGCTTATGAAGAAAGAATAATGGATCTGCGCAAAGAAGAAGCCATTCTTGAATACAGACTTGATCTTGCTAAAGAGGAAGGTAGAAAAGAGAGGGAAATTGAAGTCGCAAAGAATCTACTTAAAGCAGGTGTTTCTTTTAATATTATAGCTCAAACTACTGGTCTTTCTATGAGTGAGATCAAAGAATTGCAGAATTAAGTGTGAATGGTTACGAAAAATATAAGTTTTTGCGATAAACGACATAGTGATGTATTTGTTGTTCAGCATGTCAGTGGAATATTTTCTGGTATCTGTTCAGATGCATGGCTAATGCTGAAACAAAAATTCCAGTGCTCCTTTTTTTGTCATCCCAGTCTGGGATGGCTTTGTTGCATCGCTACTTATGAAAGGCTAACTATAGTTAGGATTATAAGCAACCTATTGAAAATCTTGTTTTTTTGCAATCAATCTGATCAAATTTAAGAATAGTAATTTGTTATTTATATTAATAAATTTAATTCTATTGAAAATAGCTAAAGCATTGAAATTCTTGAATTTTAGCCGGATTGGTAAATGGTAGTGAAATTTCTTTTACTCAAATTTAGGTATTCATTGACCGTTCTTGTTATAAATACCAGAATAATAAGCTACTGATATTCCCTATCTTTTTTATCTTTAATCCATCATAGCTAGCGATGCAACAAAGCCGTCTGGGATCCAGATTGGGCACTAAGTTGGTAAACACGAAAGCGCTTTACAACGTTTTTGATGGAACTGTGCAAAAGGACTGGATACCAGTGTCAGCTACTTGCATGACACCCATTTGTTCCTATAGTTGCTTTTCTCGTCTACCTTATTTTGCCACTCATCTGAACAGATACCCATTTTGGAGGGATACCAATAATAGTTGTGAGCGGTACAAGTTTAGTCCATATACCTTCCAAGCATAACACGCTCACGAAACTTTAATGCGATAGCTTGGTTTCTACTGAAAGACAGCATTATGCCAAGTGCGATGCTCGAAGATAAAAGAGAAGAACCACCATAGCTAAGTAACGGCAGGGTTATGCCGGTGGTAGGAAAAACACTCAATGTTACCCCTATGTTTATTATGAATTGTGTGATGAATTGAATTGAGATACCGAGAATCACCAACAGATTAAATAATTCATTTTCCCTATATGCAACGTAAAGCAAGCGGGCGGAAATGATGCCAAATAACATCAATGTGGCTAAGCACGTAATCAAACCAAATTCTTCTGCTAAAACAGAAAACACAAAATCTGTATGACAATCAGGAAGAGAGGCTTTTACGCTACCTTCACCAGGTCCAACTCCAGTTAATTGACCTCTTTTGAATGCTTCTAATGACTTTGTGACTTGAAAGTTATCGCGCTGCGTAAAAAAGACAAAATTGTAAATCCTTTGCTTTATATGTGGGAGGCATAAGTAAGCTATTGTAGTTCCAGTTGCGGCCATTCCTATTATGCATAAAAAGTATAAAAATGGTATACATGCAATAAACATTTGACCGATAAAAGAATATGTTAAAAGCATAGACATACTGAAATCAGGTTGCAAAAGTAACAACACAAAAACTAACAGAAATATTATGATTGATATGTGTATTTTAAACTTCATTTCGCTGGCCAAGATACTAGCTATAACAACAGAAAAAAATGGCCTTACAAACTCAGATGGTTGAACTGAAATTTTGACAATATGTAACCATCGTTTCGCACCTTTTACCTCTATACCAAGTATTATCGCAATTGCTACTAGAATAGTAAATAAAATGAAACCTGCGAACGAGAGGTTAAGTATAGTTCTTGTGTTGAGAAAAGAAAATGTCACCAAGGTAATTAGTGACAGGACTATATAAATTGTATGGCGCCGTATAAAATAATCCTGTGGTAGAAAAAGACGCTGCGCAATTACAGGGCTTGCTGAATAAACAAGAATGAAGCTTATAGTGAGCAAAAAAAACACTGGAAGGATGAGATAATAATCCAGCGTTCTATACCAGAGTTTAATATTCATTTTGTTCCAATGTGTAATGCCACTATTCCATAGCTCATATTATGAAACTCAACATTCTTAAAGCCTACCTCTTCAATTTCCATTTTAAAATCAGCCTGAGTTGGAAATTCTCTGATGCTCTTCACTAAATATTCATAAGAACTCTTGTCTTTAGCAACTATGCTGCCAATTTTAGGAATTACTTTAAATGAATATAAGTCATAAAGTTTGGTAAATATCTCATTTTGATAGTGCATAGGGGCAAATTCTAAGCAGATAAATTTCCCATGTGGTTTTAATACCCTGTGCGCCTCATTTAAAGCCTTCTTGCGGTCAGAAACATTTCGAATGCCAAAAGCTATTGTGCAATAATCAAATTCGGAGTCTTCAAATGGTAAACTTTCTGCACTTGCACATACCCAATCAAAATTAATTTGGTTTGAATTTATAGCTTTATCACGTCCTCTGTTTAGCATGTTTTGATTTATATCGCATACTGTAACCTTAGCACTTGGCTCTTTTCTTACTACTCTTATTGCTATATCTCCAGTTCCTCCAGCAACATCTAAAACCTTAGAGTTTTTTGTAAAATGCACACTATTTACCATCTTATCTTTCCATAATCTGTGCATTCCGAGGCTCATTATATCATTCATGGTGTCGTAGCGACTTGCCACGGAATCGAATACCTCTTTAACTAATTGTGATTTCTTCTCGATTTTTATAGTAGACATTACGTAAAAACTCCTTTATAATTAGTAAAAATTAATTTGAATTAACACAAATGTCAACGACAGGCCTTGAGCCTGTTAAAATCTTCTTCAGCGTGGTATGATGACCGAGTTAGTGGGCTTGATGCAACCACTAAGAAACCTTTGGAGTAAGCAATGTATTTATAATGCTCAAACTCTTCTGGGGTAACATACCTATCAAGTTTTGCATGTTTTGGAGTTGGTTGTAGATATTGACCAATTGTAATAAAATCAACCTCAGCACTGCGCAAATCGTCCATAACCTGCAGTATTTCCTCTTTTGTTTCTCCAAGACCAACCATAAGCCCTGACTTTGTGAAAACTTTAGGATTAATCTGCTTTACCATCTTCAGTAAATATAGTGAATGAAAATAGCGAGCTCGTGGTCTTATTTTTGCATACAATCTCGGCACTGTTTCAATATTGTGGTTATAGACATCAGGTGATGCAACAGCGATTGCTTCAAATGCTCCTTTCTTATTTAAAAAATCAGGAGTTAAAATCTCTATTGTTGTTTCTGAAGTTATCTTTCTAATTTCTTCTATGCACTGTATAAACTGATTTGCGCCACCATCTGGTAAATCATCACGATCAACAGAAGTAATGACAACATGTTTTAAGTTTAACTTTTTTATTGCTTTTGCTAAATTTTCTGGTTCATGAGGATCTAGTTTATCAGGAATGCCAGTTGCAACGTTGCAAAATGCACAAGCACGAGTGCAAACAGAACCGAGAATCATCACAGTAGCATGACGTTTATTCCAACATTCACCAATGTTTGGACATGCAGCCTCTTCGCACACTGTATGCAAGTTATGCAGTTTAACGATGTTTAAGGTTTCATTGAATACTTCACCGGTCGGAGCTTTTGCTCTGAGCCATTGAGGTTTGTTATGCATCTGAAACGGCTAACTCTACCTCTTGCTTTACTAAAACTTTTTTCAACCTTCTTTTTATCTTCTGCGCTTTCTCACTTAGTTTAATTGTTCTTGTGTTAAGCAAAAAAGCATCTAAATCACCTTTGTAATCTATAGTTCTCAAAGTTCTTGTTGCCACACGAAATCTAAACTTTTTATTCAATATATCACTTGTCAACGTAACCTTATGTAAATTTAAAAGAAAGGTACGCTTTGTTTTACGATTCGAATGTGATACCTTATTACCAAAAGATTTTTTTCTATTTGTTAATTCACAAACTCTACTCACTTCAATATACCAAATTATTCTATGTACTTAGATTACCTTATATAGTCAAATAGTCAATACTCTCTTGCTTAATTTTTATACCATATACTGCTTTATAGCCAAAAAATATCGTAATTTTTTCTATTATAAGAGAAATCATATGCTGAATTTCCAATGCTTTGCTGCCATTTGTTACTACCAGATGCAACACACCCGAATTTATATTCTGTGCATATGAGATCTTTTTCGGTTTTGTACACTCTGCTATTTCTTTCCCTACTATATTTCGCCAGTTTAAAATAAGACGTATTTCATTTTTACTAATCTTATTTTTCATGCATTTTAATGCATAGTTTTCAATTATAGACTTTAATTTTTTTGGACCGCTACGTTTGAGCATTTTTCTGTTTTTTTAGTAGGGAGATAATATAAAAGTATACATATAACTTGAGATTTTGTCATTACTGCTACATGTTTGTGAGATACCGTGACGGTATGACCATAATCGTCACTCCGCAACGCATATTGCATAGTCGTCATTCCGCGGCGTGTTCGCGGAATCTAGCTCTGGTCACGCTACTTAGATGACAACCTGCTAACTGCTTTACAAACCTCTAGCCTCACACCGTAAAAGCAGTATTTTTATGCAAAACTTATCTCAACGTAGCACTTGTCAAGATCGTTCCATTCAAAAATTTTTGTTTTGCCTCATAATTAACCTTAGAGGTTGTCCGGAAACAAGTAAAAGGCTATAATATCTGAAATTTTAGTACGGGGTAAAGATGAGAAAAAAGTATCCAACAGATCTAAGCGAAAGGGAATGGGCAAGAATAGAAAAACACTTCAGAGTATCATACAAGAAAGGAGGAAGGCCGCCAAAGTATAGCAAAAGAGAAATATTAGAAGCAATTTTCTATGTATTGCGTACAGGGTGTCAATGGCGGTATTTACCAAATGATTTTCCGCTATGGAAGACTGTGTATGAGCAGTTCAGGCAATGGAAGAAGCAGGGAATTTTTGAGAAAATGAATTATGAAATTACAAAATATAGTAGAAGAAAAATAGGAAGGAATGAGCAGCCGAGTGCCTGTATAGTAGATAGTCAATCTGTAAAGACTACAGAAAAGGGGGGATCAAAGGCTATGATGGAAGTAAAAAAGTAAAGGGTAGAAAAAGGCATATAATTACAGACACTCAGGGTTTTATACTAGGTTGTTACGTAGGCGCTGCTAACGAAAATGATAGAGATGGTATTAAAATAGCATTAAACAATATGAGAACAAAATATACTAAAGTTAAAAAAATGTGGGCTGACATGGGATACCAAGGAAGAAATTTAAAGAATCACATAAAGGAAGAATATGACATAGATATTGAAATTGTTAAAAGGCCTCCATGTAGATTTTGGGTGCACAAAGATACGCCACCTGAGCTACTACCAACAAGAGAACAAGGGTTTAAAGTACAGCCAAGAAGATGGGTTGTAGAAAGGACTTTTGCTTGGGTTAATAGGAATAGAAGGCTATCGAAGGAGTATGATTTACTCACAACATCCACTGAGAATTTCATATACCTAGCTATGAGTAGGGTTATGTTAAAGAGGGAATATGCTTGAATTTACTAGTTTCCGGACAACCTCTTATAGCTGTTTTAATTGTAATTGGTTAAATTATTATTAACTTGCCAGGCTAGATCCAAAAAATAGCATAATCAATATGCAAATTGCAATAGAAATCACGTTTGCGTATGGTTTATTGCTATGCAGTTAATCTTTCCTCAATCCAAGCTGCTTGAATAGCTTCGAGTATTTTTTCGTTACAGCGTTTTTCATCATCATCAAATTCCTCTAAACTCAATACCTTTTTTTTAAGCTCAGTGAATCTAATACTAATTATATTCTCATCTGGAAATTTTTCTTCCAGAGCTTCTACAATATCTTCTATATCAAGCCATTTCATACTTTTTTGTATTTATCTGCTAAGTTAAATTGGTGCCCATGGGGAGACTTGAACTCCCAAGGTCGCAAAACCCACGGATTTTAAGTCCGCTGCGTCTACCGATTCCGCCACACGGGCTTTTTTTATCTATCTAGAGTAAAACTCTACTACTAAATTGACTTCCATGTCTGCTGAATAAGGAACCTCAGAATATTGAGGTGACCTCAAATACTTCACTGAATGCTCTTTACTATCTGCTTCTAAATAATCCGGAGCCTTGCGCTCTTGTTTTTGTTCAGCCTCTACTACTACAGGGATTTTTGCTGCCCTTTCTCTTATTTTTATTATATCACCTGGCTTCACTCGATAACTCGATATGTTAACCACCTTATCATTAACTGTAACGTGCTTGTGAGATATGAGCTGCTTTGCTGAGTAAATTGTTGGAACAAGACCAGAGTGGTATAAAACAGAACTTAATCTCGATTCTAAGATACCGATAAAATTATCAGCCGTATAACCCTTTCTGTTATAAGCATCTAAAAATGTACGTCTGAGCTGCTTACTTGAAATCGCGTAGTAAAACTTAAATTTCTTATGCGCAGCAAACTGCTTACCAAAGTCGGATAACTTCTTGAATCCAAGAATACCATGTTGACCTGGAGGGTATTTCCTTTTGTTTACTGGGTCTTTAGCTCTACCCCATAAATTTACACCAAGTCTACGGCTAATCCTATACTTTCTAGTGATAACAGTTGTCATATAAAAACTCTCACGATTTAACTTTAGATTATTAAGGATTTTAGCACTCAGTGTCAACTTGTTTTTGCTGATATAATCTTTTATACTTCATTTTTAAGTTTTTCTATTAACACATGAATCATTCACATTTAAAATCTATGGCAAACGCCATCCGTTTTTTATCAATTGATGCAGTACAAAAAGCAAACTCTGGACACCCAGGTATGCCACTTGGCATGGCAGATGTTGCAACTGTTTTGTTTGCTAAATATCTGAATCATAATCCTGATGATTCTAAATGGTTCAATAGAGATCGCTTTGTTTTATCAAACGGTCATGGGTCAATGTTACTATACTCAATATTATATTTGACAGGTTATATTAGCGTAGATGAGCTAAAAAACTTCAGACAAATGGGATCCAAGACCCCAGGTCATCCAGAGTTCGGCTTGACTTCCGGGGTAGAGGCAACAACAGGCCCGCTCGGTCAGGGGTTTGCCACTGCTGTTGGCATGGCACTTGCTGAATCGATACTTGAAAAGCAGTTTAGAATCAATCACTACACTTATGTGATGCTAGGGGATGGCTGTCTTATGGAAGGAATAAGCCATGAAGCAGCATCACTTGCTGGGCATCTTAAATTGAATAAGCTTATAGCTCTTTTTGATGATAATGATATTTCTATAGATGGCGCTACTTGCCTTTCCTGTTCTGACGATGTAGAGAAACGCTTCTTAGCGTATGGATGGAATGTTGACAAAATTGATGGCCATGATTTTGATGCCATATCCCTTGCAATAGAGCAAGCAAAAAAGTCTGATAAACCTACAATGATCTGCTGCAAAACTATTATCGGAAAATTTTCAAGCCGTGCTGGCACATCCTCTGCTCACAGTGGTGCTTTTTCGGAGGAAGACATAAAACAGATGAGAGAGAAATTAAACTGGAATTATGAACCATTCCATGTACCAGAAGATGTGAAAAATGCCTGGAAGAAAACTGTTGAGAGAGCAAAACAAAACTACACGATGTCATTCCAGCGCGTGACGCTGGAATCCAGGAAAGAAGAAAAAGAATGGATCCCAGTGTCAAGCACTGGGATGACAAGAGAGAGTACTGGGATGACAGAAGAGAATGATGGGATGACAGGGTATCATGCAGAACTTCAAAGACGGTTAGATAAACATCTACCAGATAATATCGCTGGTGTTTTAGCTGACCTGAAGAAACAAATATGTGAGCTAATGCCAAACGAAGCTACTCGATCTTCTTTCGGCAGAGTAATGGAACTTTTAACTGAGTCTATGCCGGAATTAATCGGCGGTTCTGCTGATCTTACCGGGTCAAATTGCACTAAATATGAGCACATGCAGGTAATAAATAGCAATAATTATAGTGGCTCTTATGTCCACTATGGAGTGAGAGAGCACGCTATGGCAGCATGTATGAATGGTATGGCACTTCACGGCGCGATTCTTCCTTATGGCGGCACTTTTTTGGTATTTTCCGACTATTGTCGTCCTGCTATACGTCTTTCAGCTCTGATGAAGCAGCAGGTTATGTATGTCATGACTCACGACTCAATTGGAGTGGGAGAAGATGGCCCGACTCATCAGCCAATAGAGCATTTAGCCTCTTTGCGTGCTATACCAAATCTATATGTTTTTAGGCCAGCCGATGCAGTTGAAACTCTGGAGTGTGTTAGCATTGCACTCGAAAAGAAAGAATCTCCAGCACTGTTTGCGCTCTCAAGGCAAAACGTAAGTTACATGCGCAAGTTCTACTCTGATATCGATCAATCTGCTAATTTATCGAAGTTTGGTGCATATATTTTGTGTGAATGTTCAAAAGAATTAAAAGTGACGATATTTGCTACGGGGTCCGAGGTTGAAATTGCAGTTGAAGCAAGGGAGAAATTGCAGGAAAAGGGTATAGGTACAAGGATTGTTTCTATGCCATGCTGGAGGCTTTTTGACGAGCAAAGCGATGAATATAAAGCGGCAATATTAAATAATGACAGCATTAAAGTTGCAATTGAAGCCGGAAGTGAAATGGGTTGGCATAAATACATAGGTTCAAACGGTATATTTATTGGCATGAAAAGCTTCGGAGAATCAGCACCTTATAAAACACTTTATGAGCATTTTAATATCAACGCTGATCATGTGGTAAAATGTGTGTGTGAGAAGTTAGGTTGCATTCAGTAAACCTCTTGCATAACCATATGAAAGCCCACTCTTCTTTGTCATTCCAGCGCGTGACGTTATTTCCATCCAAGATGGTGTCATTCCAGTGCTCCTTTTTTTGTCATCCCAGTGCGTGACACTGGGATCTAGCCTTTATTATTTGGTTGAAATTAAGTCTTCTGGATCCCAATGTCAGCTACTTTCATGACATCATCATAAAGTAAAATGAGATCCCAGTGTCACGCACTGGGATAACAGGAGAAGGAGGCTACTTAGAGAGGATGTCATTCCAGCACTTGACACTGGAATGGCTTTGTTGCATCGCTACTTATGAAAGGCTAACTATAGTTAGGATTATAAGCAACCTATTGAAAATCTTGTTTTTTTGCAATCAATCTGATCAAATTTAAGAATAGTAATTTGTTATTTATATTAATAAATTTAATTCTATTGAAAATAGCTAAAGCATTGAAATTCTTGAACTTTAGCCGGATTGGTAAATGGTAGTGAAATTTCTTTTACTCAAATTTAGGTATTCATTGACCGTTCTTGTTATAAATACCAGAATAATAAGCTACTGATATTCCCTATCTTTTTTATCTTTAATCCATCATAGCTAGCGATGCAACAAAGCCATCCCAGTGTCAAGCACTGGGATGACACCTTTTCCGGTAGAAGATCACTATCAAATCACATTGCTCTGGTCATTATGATCACCATTATTTTGTTCAACTGATTGATCGACCCCAGGTGAAGAAGAATCATCATAAGGTTGTGTGTCAGACTTTTCTTCGTCAGACCCAAACAACCATGAAAAAAAACCACCAAAAAATGATGCAATTAATGAAAAAGGCTTCATAAGTATACTAAACAAACTACCAAAAAAAGAGCTCGGCTGTTCTTCTGTTTGTGCAGGTTCTGTGGAAGCAACAGGACCTACATCGTTGTCTTGTACATCAGTTCCTTGTTCTGCACTGGTGGTGCTGGTTTTTTCCCCTTCTTTGCTATTATCTGATTGTAGTTCAGTATCATCACCTACTCGTTTTTCTTCCTCTTGACCCCCTTCACTATCTGTCGATGATCCACCCGCTGAACTATCATCAGATTTTTCTGCTGGTTGCAATAGAGTTTTTATTCCTTCATCAGTGGCTAATTTGAAAGGAGTATTTCCATCTTCATTTTCTATATTAACATCTGCTCCTTTTTTTATTAAGAATTTTACTGTTTCCGCAGAGGCGTTTGCTGGACGATCTGCATAACCCATAAACACTTTATTTTTTGTAGCAAAATGTAAAGGAGTCCATAGATCGTTATCTTGTATATTAACATTCGCTCCTTTTTCTAATAAAAGTTCTGCTATATCCGTATAACCTTCTCTAGCAGCCCAATGCAAAAGAGTATGTCCATATGAATCTACTGCATCAGCATTTGCTCCCTTGTTTAATAAAGCTTTAACTATATCTTTATGTGTAATAGTTCAGACTTGATCTGACAGGCGTGAATTAACTGACAGAAGAATTGACAAAGTCAAAACCAAAATCAGCATCCTGTTTAATGCTATCAATATTTTTCTGATAAGCAATATGCATACTATCAAAAAAGGTTTGCATAGGTGTCTTACCATAGCAATATTTACCTGAATGCGGTCGAGATCTATTGTAAGAATGCACCCAATGGTCTACATCTAGCTGAAGCTCTGCCAAAGAGGTGTAAATTTTCTTTCTGAAGATAATATTGTAGCATTCATCTTGCATAGTTCTGTGGAACCTTTCACAGATGCCATTAGTTTGTGGAGAACGAGCTTTGGTTCGAGAATGATCAATATTTTCTACCCCCAAATACAGCTGGTAAGCGTGATTTTCAGGTCTGCCACAGTACTCTGTACCACGATCCGTCAAAATGCGTAGCAATGATACTTTCTGTTCATCAAAAAACGGTATCACCCTATCATTGAGAAGGTCTGCAGCTGTAATAGCAGTCCTTTCTGTATAAAGCTTAGCAAAAGCAACTCTAGAGTAGGTATCAACAAAGGTTTGTTGGTAAATTCGTCCAATACCTTTGATATTACCCACATAATAGCTATCTTGGCTACCCAAGTATCCTGGATGTTCTGTTTCAATTTCTCCATGGGCCTCTTTTTCTTCCTTAGCCTTCTCTAGAGCTGTTATCTGCTCTTCTGTTAAGATAATGCCATCTTGAGCTACTTTTGCTTCTAATGCCTTTAACCTCTTTTTGAAATTCTCAAGATCGTTTCTTTGCCACACTGATCTTATTCCACTTGCAGAGATGAGAATTCCTCTCTTTTTCAGTTCGTTTGCTGCTCTTTCTTGTCCATACGCTGGAAATTCTATTGCTATTTCAATTACTGCTTTTTCTATATCCTCCGATACCCTATTTGCATATAATGGCTTGCTTTTGCTTATCTCGTGTAAAGCCTCTTCTCCTCCTTTTTCATACAGTTCTTTGAAGCGGTAAAATGTATCCCTTGAATATCCCATTACCTTACACGCCTGTGATACATTTCCTAATTGCTTTGCAAGTTCTAGCAATCCCAACTTTGGTTTTAGTATTTTTTCTTGTGTTGTACTCATATCTGACACTCCTTTAAAATTTATTCATATTTTTATCTTACTTTGTTCGCCTGTCAGATCAAGTCTGAACTATTACACTTTATGGCTACTATTGTAATTATATTCCATCATACTCTGAAGAAGTGATTCCATTACTGTATCAACCTTTGCTCCATTATTTAATAAAACTTCAGTTGCATCTTTATGACCATAGAAAGCAGCTTCAAATAAAGGAACCCTTCCATCTTTATCTGCTATATTAACATCTGCCCCTGTTTGTATTAGAGCTCTTACTATTTCTACATTGCCCTTTATAGCAGCAAAATGTAAAAGAGTTTTTCCATCGTTGTCTATTGAATTAACGTTTACTTTTTTACTTAATAGACTTTGAACTTCCTCATAATTATCACTTTTAACGGCTGAATACAAAGCTTCGATGTCCTTTTGCGTTTCTTCTAGAATTTTTACTATATGTTGCCTGCCTTGTTGAGAGGCAAGATTTAAAGGAGTGCTGCGAGTATTATCTAGTGGAGTAACATAAATTCCTTTTGCTTCTAATAGAACTGTTACTATTTGCTGATTGTAACTTTTAGCAGCTTCATGTAAAGGAGTCTTTCCATCTTTATCTACTGCATTAACGTTGATTCCTTCTACTTTTAATAGAGCTTCTATTATGCTTGTATCGAGTGGTTGCGTTTTGTTGGCTTCGTCAACAGCAACATGTAAAAGAGCGCGTCCAGTTTCAGACTGTGCATTAACATCTGCTTTGCTATCAATTAAAAGCGAGACCATATCTTTGTTTCCTTTGGCAATAGCATGCCGTAAAGGAGTAAATCTGTTTCCATCTAAAGCATTAACATCTGCTCCTTCACTTATTAGACGCTTTAATCCATCAATATCACCTCTTTCAACAGCCTCAAATAAAGCAGCATTTTGTGGAACTTGGCTTTCTTCTTCATCATCTTGCAATACTGGACTAGCATCATCAGATTCTTCTGCGGATTGCAATAGAGTTTTTATTTCTTCATCAGCGGCTAAACCTAAAGGAGTATTTCCATTATCATCCTCTGCATTAACATTTGCCCCTTTGTCCAATAGATCTTTTACTATCTCTGCATGGCCATTTTCAGCAGCCCAATGTAGAGGAGTCTTTCCATCATCATCTACTGCATTAACATCTGCCCCTTTATCCAATAGAGCTTGCACCACCTGCTGATAACCACTTTCAGCAGCAAAGTGTAAAGGAGTCTTTCCATCTTTATCTTGTGCATCAACATCGATCCCTTTTACTTGCAGTAGGGCTTCTGCTACTTCTTTATGGCCATTTTCAGCAACCCAATGTAAAGAAGTCTTTCCACCTTTATCTACTGCATTAACATTTGCCCCATTACTTAGTAAAATTTCTACTTCCTCTTTATGGCCATTTTCAACAGCCCAATGTAAAGAAGTCTTTCCACCTTTATCTACTGCATTAACATTTGCCCCATTACTTAGTAAAATTTCTACTTCCTCTTTATGGCCATTTTCAACAGCCCAATGTAAAGGAGTCTTTCCATCTTTATCTTGTGCATTAACATCGATCCCTTTTACTTTCAGTAGGGCATCTACTGCATCTTTACGGCCATGTGCAGCAGCCCAATGTAAAGGAGTCTTTTCATCTTGACCTACTGCATTAACATCTGCCCCATTATCCAATAGATCTTTTACTATCTCTGCATCGCCATTCGTAGCAGCATAATGTAAAGGAGTCATGTTATATTCATCTACTGCATTAACCTCAGCTCCTTCACTTATTAGACGCTTTACTTTATTAGTATTACCTTTTATAACAGCAGAAAACCAATCATTATTTATACTTTGTAAATTACTCATCCCATACCTCCTGTAAAACTATATTGTTATGATAAAGTCGTTAATAATCTATGAGCTCTCACCCCCTGTAAAATTATATTATCATGATAAAGTCATTAATAACCCATGAGCTCTGGATCACGCAAATAATGGTTATTCCCTGTGTTTTTCAGTACATTTGAGCTGGCTGTACATAAGAATTGCAATTGTAGAGCATGCTATTGTTAATAGTAAATTTGGTAAAATACCATAGCGAAAAAATTTTCCTACTATATATATTCCAATAGCCCCAAATATCATATTGCAGAATGAGAGGACTGCACTACCAAGCCCTATACCTTTGATCGTTTCTAAAGCAGAAGTTACGTTATTGCTTATTATTAATGCAAGTCCGATATTGGCTGGAATCCAAGCAGTTTGAAGAATGAATATATTCAACTTGTCCGCGAAATAAAAATATACCAATAAACTATCGGATATTATCGGTAACACCAAACCTATTATTAGCATTTTGCTAACCCCTACTTTTGGTACATACCTTCTATTAATTAAAGTTCCAATTATGTAAAATATGACTATGATCGATATGAGGTAGCCAAAATACTGTACTTCAATGCCCATCGATTCAAATATGAACGGGTAGTTAGCAATGTATGCCCAAAGCCACATGAAAGTTAATCCATGAATGGCTGAAAACCCAAGGAAACGATAATTTCTAAATATTGATATATATTGCTTGAAGATATTAGTAGTTATGTTAGTTATACTGGTTTCATTTTTATTTACAGTGAGTGTTTCTTGTAACTTAAAGCAGATAAAAATAAGTATAGCAATTGCCGCGAGTGACATAATAAAAAACAAAAATTTCCAATGATACCCATGTGAAATTATATAACTGCCCACCACTGGAGCTATTCCAGGTGAGAGTGCCACAACCATATTTAATTTTGAAATTACTCTCGAGTATTCACTACCCGAGTACATATCCCTTATTGCTGCATACCCAACAACACCTGCAACACCAGCTCCTGCCCCTTGTATGAAGCGAATTAGTATCAAGAGCATAATACTGTCGGCTATATAACACATGACACTTGCCAAAGTAAAAATTGTCATACCAATCAGCATCATTGGACGCCTACCATAATGGTCCGATAATGGACCATAAATTAAGCCAGATACCGCAAATCCAACTAGATTTAAGCTAATTGTAAGCTGCACTACACTGCCTTCTACTTTAAAATAATTGGCAATGCTTGGTAGTGCAACTGAGTATAGGTCAGTTGCCATATCGACAATTGCTACAGACAATATCATAATAAGAGAGATGATATTTTGCGAAAGAGCTGTTTTCACTTAATGATTTACTGGATTAAATATACTTAATTATAATGTATTTTTTTCATTAGTATATTAAATTAACTACTGAAATTAAGAGTAGCTATTCAAGAAAAAGCCTGTGAAGGCTCTATCCAGTAGGGCAGTGCCATGACTACTTGGATCTAGTTTCCATTATACAATTTCATCAAAGCAGTTTACTTACTTGCAATTAAGTTTCTGGATCCAAGTAGTCATGGCACTGGGATGACAGGAGAAGGAGGCTACTTAGATGACACCCTCCTAGTGGATTCAAATCACAATGTTCGTACAGTTATGTGCTTTGACACTGAAATCTTAAGCTAAAATCATGAAAAGCACGAATTTCAATATCTTACCTTTGATTATTCACTTTAAGCTTTAAGTCTTCAACAGAAGATGCATTTGCCTCACTTACTACCTTTAGTGGTTCACCAAGATTATGCTCTATTTTTATATTACGCTCAGGATCGTACTCTATTCTTGTATCAAACTCAAAGCCCAATTTCTCACAAAGTTTTTTGAAATACTCAATAAGCTTATTTATAATATAAGTAAGCTTATCAAACAAACCGTCATCACCAGCTTTATAGTCCTCTAACTCTTTAGGAATGGTAAGAAGTACTTTACCATCTTCATATGTTACATTTTTATCTTCACATTTCAGTTTAAACTCCGCTGAACTGCAAAAACCTGGTGTTTCGATATATGTACAATCATCATAGTTAAGCATTTTTGTATATTTCATGCTAAAACTAAGCTTTATACAATTGGGTTCACGACAATCCATAATATACTCTCTTGTCACACAGTTGCTTTGCGTTGACAAATGAAAAGATCCAAGAGCTTGATTCATATCATTAGGAAGAAAATGAGTATATCCGCCCTGATAATAGTTATTTATTAACTCCTCAATAATAGAGTTATTGGGAATTGTTGCACCAACGTGTTTAAACATTTCTGTAAAAATTTGTCTGAGAAATGGACGATAATTCCTTTTTCCGTTTTCATCCCGTAGAATTAGATTTTTATGGTTTGAATACAGATCGTTAATAAATTCGTTAGTTATTTTTTGTCCGTTAATAGCAAGGCCGTGTGTTCTATTAAGATCCTTATATGTTCCCTCACCAGAAATTGCTTCGCCCCAAGTGTTAGCTTTGAAATCAGCATATTTGAGCTTCTTCACTTCAGCTTTCAACGCATTGACCATTTCCTTTGACATGTTATATCTCTACCATTAATACCTGTATATTAATTCTAGCACTTACTTTATTAAATTTCAATTACTAAATGAATTTATCACTTTCACTTCCGTATTTTCCAGCGAGTCACCGTAAGTCACTGCTTTTAGGTAAAACTTTTTTCCCCTTTGCACTTCGAAAGATATTATTGAATCATCAAGTAGAACAAATTTTTCACCTGCAGTCTCTTTAGTACCTTCTTGTCCTCTGATTAGGTTACTAAGCTTATATTTATTTTTATCTATAAGTTCAGCACTCTGGAATTTTATTACCTCTTTTCCGATTAATGCTGAATTTGAATCGATAATTCCTAGCAGCTTACCAAAACGTAGCACTACTATAAGCCCCTCGTCGGTAGATTCCATTACATATCCGTAAGTAGACTGCTTGTTTGTGTTTGCGATAGGCTTATAATCCTTATCGTTGTACGAAATAAAGAGTGTTGCTCCTTTCCAATTCTTTTCCTCACTAATTAAAGTAAAGCTTGCACTATTACCTTTAATATCCGGTAAATCTATCATTTCTACGATGGTTTTGCTGATATGAGAAGGAGGGTATTCCTTCAGCATAAGTGACCTTGTTGAAGGAAAAGAAAGCTTATATATAGAGTGATCATAACCAACGCCAATTACTTGAATGGACATGCTTTCGAATTTTGTTTTTATAATTCTCACCGTATGCTTTTTCTCACCGTCTAAAATCGTTATTACATCACTTGGCACAAGCCACGCATATTTTATCGGCAGCTTGAAATTGTATATATTTCTCTCTTGCCACGAAGAATAAAGTAAAACCTCAGCTATATTTTGCGCCTCTCCCTCCTCCATAATGAGCGGTATTTCAACTGTTATAGCAGCGCCTTGCTTTGGCAACTCAGCATATTTAACATCAATTGGATAGCCAAAATTGCGATTAAAATAAACGACGTTAACTTTATTGTTTAAATCTAATTGACTGATATTAGCAAGTTTTGAATTGTTACTGAAAACCGTTTCACCAATTGGCATTACAGTTGTAACTCCCCTGCCCTTTTGGACAAATTTCAGTTTAGAGTCCTGTTCAACCACATCAAAAAAATAGCAACTTTGCAGCATTTTAATAATTGAACGTACCGATTGCTGGTCATTTATTACATATCCAGACAATAATCCTTTAACATCACTCGTATCGAACTGATCGCTTTTTAAACCTGCTTTTTGTAATAGATCCGATAAAACATCGGAAATATTAAGCTGTGAAAGCTTTCCCTGAATCCAATGTCCTGTCTGCCAATTATGGCAGTCAGTCCACATATCACACAAATTGGGGAAATAAGGAAATGGCCTTGCATCCCATGCCCAGAGAAACATTTTTTCTACCATTTCCGAGCTTTGCCACTTCTTTAGCGTTCCTTCAATTGCAATTTTTTGCGAAAGAAAGCTCACCTCTCCGTTTGAATATCGTGGATATTTGCTCTCTATGCTGCCTTTATCAACAAACACATTTGGCTCATTAGTGCAGCCGTTCATACTTGGAAATCCATACTCAGTAAACCATATTTTTTTCATTTTTGGTTGCCATTTCGTTTTACTACCACCTGGATTTATGTGAGTTTCACTCCACCATTTTGCTATGTTTTTCCACGCATACCTGCTGTCGTTATACTTTACTTTTTCAGGCTCACCCTTTGAGTAATCATAGAAATAATCATACCCCACTCCACTGCTCCAACCACCCATTACATCTTCCGCGGAATAACCAAAAGGAGGCTCTGGCCCATCAGTCAGTGGAAAATAAGCATCTATGCCAATAACGTCGATGTACTCTGAAGACCAAAGCTCATCCATATTATACCAACCATCATATGAATGGTATTCACTCCAATCAGCAGCGTAAGTTACCGTTACTTCTTCCCCAAGCTGAAGTTTTATCTGTTTTGCAAGCTTGACCAGCTCTATAACGGCAGGGTAATTCCCTTGTTCATCCCTGATTTTGGTAAGTTGCGCAAATTCAGAACCGATGATAAACCCTTCTACTTTAGTCTGTTTGGCAATGCTTGCATAATGCTCTATAAATTTGTTATATTGATTCTCAAAAAAATCACTTATATCCCCAGGGGTCCCGCTCAATTTTCCTCGCCACTCTTTGTTCTTTGTGTCAAGCAAGGGCACTGGATAGAGCATCACCTTGTAGCCTCTGCTGCGTAACTCTTCTATATATCTTATCAACGCTGCATCACTAACTGTGCCACCATACCTTGGGTTTCCACTCGCATCTTTTGAAATTAGCTGAGCATTATCTCTGGTTACACCCCCTACTTGCCAATCATCAGGTAATATTGCGGAATCATCTTGAAATTCAACTGCAGGATATATTTTACAATCTTTAATGTTCAGATCATTCACAAACCAATTGACTACTACCGATACCCACTCAACATTTGGTAAATCTCCCTTTAATTGATCCAAAGAAAGCATTGCATCGCTCTTTTTAGTGTGGTTGTTGTGATTTACCCTTTGCGCCAGCCCATATGGGATATATTGGTTGCTGCTTATTTTCTCTTGCGCGATTTTCTTCTGTATTTTTGTATCATATACAAACTCACCTGAACCTGGTATGATATTGATATTCCGAATATTTTTTGCTACTGAAAATTCATTTGACTTTACTGCAGTTTGCACTTCAAACGTAAATACCGGAACATGATTATTATAGTCTGCTAAAGGAAAATTCTTGATGACTATGTAAGATATTCCCCTATAAGCCGGCACATTCCCCTCTCCTTCAATTGATGACATAAATGGATCAGGATTTTGGTCTTCTCTGCCGCTGTAAAAAGTATAATCTATTTCATCAAAGCTAAGTGATGTTGTATCTGCCCAGATTCTGTTTAATTTTTCTACTTTCCCCTTGCAGATCGCAATTGCAAGCGTTGCGTAGTAATTATATGTAACGTTCATACCTCTTCCAATTTTGCTTTTGGTGGTTATCGCCTCTTCTTTTATTGGCTGTGACCAAATAATGTTCCCTGCAACACGAGCAGTGCCATAGATAATTGGAATCGTTCTGCCGTAGGTTGAGGTTTGAACTTGCAGATTTTTTAGTCTCGCACCATGCGTTACTTTTTGCTCGGCATCAAGGCCGAACATTGCCCCATCTAGCTGTGCACCAAGAAGAGCACCGAGTTCTGAGCCGATAATCCGGCCAATTGGCCCAAAAATGCTGCCTGCTTGACCAAAAATTGATGATAAAATTATTGTGGACATGATAATCCTCCTTTTTGTTTCTATAGCTAATGTAGGCTCTACGTCATACCGCCGCGCCGCTAACAAGCAGCGGGATGACGAGCTTATCGTTATGCCGCCGCGAACCGTCATACCGCGATTCATTCGCGGTATAGATTCCGCTAACTAGTAGCGGAATGACGAATTTGTCGTTTTACAGCCACTTGGATGACAATTTGCTACTAAATAGTAGGAAATTCAATAACTTACAATGAATAGTTGAAGTTTTTAATTAAGAAAAGCACATGGTGTAGCTATAATTATTGTAAGCAACAATGAAAAAGTACGGAAGTGAAAAATTACCACTCTCATGGCAATCACTTCACCAGCGGCAAAGTGATACCATGCTGATTCATATATTTTCCTTTCATATCATCATATGATTTCTCGCATTCACTTTCGCCGCTTAAAAATACGAATTGGCATGCGCCTTCATTAGCGTAAATTTTCGCAGGAAGTGGAGTGGTGTTTGAGAATTCGAGTGTGACATGACCTTCCCATCCAGGTTCTAAGGGAGTAACGTTTACTATAATTCCACATCTTGCGTAAGTTGATTTACCAACACAAATGACCAGTACATTCCTTGGTATACGAAAATATTCCACTGTACTTGCAAGCACAAAGCTATTTGGTGGAATTATACATACGTCTGTTTCCTTATCTATGAAACTATTCTCAGAAAAATTTTTAGGGTCCACGATGGCTGAATTAACGTTAGTAAAAATTTTAAATTTATTATCCACTCTTGCATCGTAACCATAAGATGATAGTCCGAAAGATATAACACCTTTGCTGCTTTTGTGGTTCACAAAAGGTTCTATCATTCCAAAATTTTCAGCTTTTTCTCTTATCCATTTATCTGGCATAACTGCCATAATTGCCCCTTAAAGTTGTGTAATACTTACAATAATATAAAATAAAATTTAAATGTAAACTGTAGCTTTTGTCATGCAATTAAAGCTTTTCAGTTTGATTTTTTATTACAATAATTAGATTTATGTTCTTAACTAAAAATAATGCTTAGAAACTTTCTCCTGATTTTTGTATTCGTATTATTCACGCCGCTATCAAATGCTGATGCCAGGAAATACATCAGAATTGTTGGATCTTCAACTGTTTTTCCTTTTATCTCGTTTATAGCCGAAGAGTTCAACCGTGTATTCTCCTTTAAGACTCCAGTTGTGGAATCGATAGGAAGTGGATCAGGATTCAAAATGTTTTGCTCAGGAATAGGGGAAGACACTCCAGACATCACCACTTCATCTCGCCCTATGAAGGAAGTAGAAAGAGAACTATGTAAAAGGAATAAAATTAATGAAGTGATAGAAATCATCATTGGCTATGATGGAGTTGTCATTGCAAATTCAAATCAAAGCCATAGATTTGATTTCACAAAGAAGGACTTATTTGAAACTTTATCTGCATATTCTCAAGAAAATGATAAATTAGTAAAAAATAATAAGAAGTTTTGGTCTAATGTCAATCAAGCCTTACCAAAAACAGAAATTGAAATTTATGGTCCACATCAAAATACAGGTACATACGAAACTTTGGTTAATTCTATTATGCTTGATCAATATTCATGCATGAACTCGAGAATTTTCAAAGAGAATTATAAAGATCAGGAAGAAAGAAAGAAAGCATGTGGTAATATAAGGGATGACGGAAGGTATATAGAAGTTGGAATTAATGAAAATATAATAATACAAAAATTGAAAAGTAACAAGAACGCCTTAGGGATATTTAGTTTCAGCTTTTTAATGAGGAATCAAGATAAAATACAAGGGAGCACAATTGCAGGAATTGAGCCAACTTACGAAAATATATCATCGGGAAAATATATATTAGCAAGACCTCTATACCTTTACATAAAGAGGGAACACTTGGATACTGTTGATGGATTAAGAGAATTCGTAAAAGAAATTATAGATTCGATCAGCATTGAAGATGGGTACCTATCTAGGCTTGGTCTAATTCCACTTTCAAGTGAAGATATAAAGAAAGCTTCAGCAAAGGTTTATGATATAACGTGACGGCAACGTTTCTTTTATATTCTTTGTTCTAGCGTAGTCAGACCCAGCGCGGCGCGCTGGGATGACAATGGATTACTGATTAGGCAGTTCTGCGTTGTTGCAACACCCAGAAACAACCGGGTTCAAACTTTTCGTATTTGGACTTTCTGATTTCTCACAAACTCCTCCAATATAAGCTAGTACAGCCAATGCTGAAACTGCTGAAACTTCTAAAACTAATGCAACTACAGGATATGCCAGCACATAGGCTGCAATAGCACCAACTACGCATAGTCCAACAACGCCTAGAGCGATCTTCCCTTTGTATTCATTAAGCTTTATTTCTCTGTCCTTTTTATAACCCTTAACTTCTTGAATAAAGTCTTCAAGCCATCCCTCACCAGCTATATTAGCATACTCTTTTTGTTGCTTTTCAAGAGAACCTATTATATAGTTATCTTCTGTATTTTGACCTTCTCTATTAACCATGTGGTCTTCAAGCCAGAAGTTACGAACATCAGGGGAAGCTTTATCCCAAAGAAGTTTAGTGATCTCTTTTATCTTTTCAAATTCTTCTTTGCCAAGATTTCTTTCATAGTCAACCATCAGAGGATAAATTAACAAGCAATCAATATCAGTAGCATCACTCCAATATACATTTCGCGTCAAAACACTTTCTACATCTTCACCGCAATTCTCTAGTGCTGTTTTAACTTGATCAACATTAAGACTTCTTATTGCACGCCTTAGTGCCATATCAAGATCCATTACCCTCTTGTGCTCTTCTATTTCTTGAATAACTGTTTTAAGAGCAGGTATGTTATAAAGGCCAAATCCTCGAAAACTCTCTATTGCACGACAACACACAAAATCACGAGTTTTCTGATTAGCAACTTTCCAAATTTGTTTAATGATCTCTACGTTTTCTCCAATTTCTCCTTGAACTTTAACTCCAGCGTCAAGACCAATAATAGCAAAATCTAAAAAATTATCTTTGTAACCAGCCCCAATCCCCTCGTGGTTCAAAACTGCTTGTATATTATCACATTCATTATTGTCGAATATGCCCTGGACCTTTTGAGGGTAGTTATTGCTAATTGCTATAATTAATGAAGCTCGAATTTTTTTTTGTATATCAGTTAATTCAACCATATCTTACCTCTAATAAAAATTTAATTATCACACATATTTACAAGTAAATCAAGTATATTGTTAATAACTGTTAATAAAGGCCAACAAAATGCTTGACGTTAGAGTAGCTTTTATGGCTTTGTATAGCGAGGAAGTAATTCTATGAAAAATCATCAACGTTTACAAAATTTGCGTTCAATTGTATTTATTGTGGGAATATTCCTATTGCTGTTTAGCTTAGCAATGCTTATTCCTGCTATTACTAATAAATGTCTCAGCTACAAATGGAAAAATTTCCTCGCTGGATTCATAATTACCTGCACATCTGGCGCAATTTTTATTTTACTCGGTAAATTAAGTAGATTGCATGGAATGCCAGCAATTTTTGCGATTACTAGTTGCACCTGGATTGCCTTGTCTCTGTTTGCAGCTATTCCTTTCTATTTTGATAATCTGAGCTATGTTGATGCATTGTTTGAAACGATATCTGGCATCACAACCACAGGAGCAACTATATTTAATGATATTGAAAAACAATCTCCAGGAATACTGCTATGGAGAGCAATGCTACATGGCATGGGGGGTTTTGGTGTAATCACTTTAGGAATTGCAGTTTTTCCTATGTTTAAGGTTCTCAGCCTAAATAATTTACTTTATTCTGAGTATTCAGATGCTACCAAAAGGAAGTTGCCGAATACGCGAAGCGTAGTGATTCATGTTACGGCAATATATTATGGCTTAATTTTGTTATGTATATTTTCCTATTATCTAGCTGGTATGCCACTGTTTGATGCAATATGCCACGGAATGTCCTCTGTATCAACTGGTGGATTTGCTAACTATAATGATTCTATAGGGCACTATAATAACCCTATGTTAGAAGTCATAACGATCATTTTTATGATTTTGGGTTCTCTGCCTTTTCTTAGCTATTTAAAAATTATAAGACGGTTAGACATTTGCTATGATGAACAGGTCTCTTACTTTGTTAAGATAGCTACTATCTCATCTTTATTTGCTTGTTTTTGGTTGTATAAAAATGTTGATTTAGGAGTGTCATTATCATTTAGATGCAGCACATTTACCATCACTTCCTTGATTACGTCAACTGGTTATGCAATCTGTAATCATATAGATTGGAGTTTCATTTCAGTCTTAGCTTTTTTTCTCACCTTTGTTGGTGGATGTAGTGGTTCTTCAAGTGGTGGTGTCAAAATCTTCCGCTTGATTGTTCTTTTAAGGTCTATAAGAAATTACTTTTACCTTTTATTAAACCCTGATGCAGACAATGGAGTAAAATTCAATGGAAAAACCCTGGAGAATGATGAAATTCACTCTGTCTTTATATTTTTTGCAATTTTCATGTTAACGTTTACCATTTCATCAATAGTGATGTCTTACTTAAGCAATGCAGACTTTATAACTAGCGTCAGTTCAGTCTCTGCAACGCTTACAAACTCTGGTCCAGGGTTCAGCAACTTAATAGGTCCTTCAGGTAACTATTCTTCTTTCAGTAATGAAGTAAAATTATTTCTATCGTTTTTAATGCTGCTTGGCAGACTTGAAATATTGCCAATCTATTTTTGTATAGGTAATTTATTCTTATTTAATAGAGAGAAATAGTTGGTGAAACTTGATATTATAGCTAAACTGACTTACGACAATTTGAAAAACCGTCATTCCGCTACTCGTTAGCGATATCTATACCGCGAATAAATCCACAGATGTACGAACATTGTGATTTGGGCACACCAAGAAGAATGTCATCCAAGTAGCCCCTTTCTCGTCATCCCGCTACTTGTTAGCGGGATCTATGCTAAGAGATACCGCGAATGAATCGCGGCATGACGGTTCGCGGCGGTATAGCTATAGATAGTATTAGCTATTTAATAAAAAGATCGTAGCTAAACCAAGAAATATAAAAGCTGAGAGAATATCAGTTGTTGCCGATGTTAGGATTGAAGAAGAAACGGCAGGGTCAGACTTTAAGCGATGAAGCATTATAGGAATGAAAGTTCCGATGAACGTTGCAATAATTGACATCATAATCATGGAGACCACAAAAATCATCTCCACTTTGAAGTTGTGAAACCTTATTGCTAACACTACTAATGAAATAGTAGATAAGATCACCCCGTTTATAAGACCTATTAAAAATTCTTTCATCAGTATTCTTTTTGCATTTTGCTCAGTTAGATATTTTGTTGCGATTGCCCGGATGGTTAGCGTTACTGTTTGGGATCCTGCATTTCCGCTCATTGATGCAATTATCGGCATGATTATTGGCAGCACTATAAAACTTTTTATTACATCATCGAAAAAGCCAATTACTATGGAACACATTGTTGCAGCTAAGAGGTTAAACAGTAACCAAGGTAGCCTTTTAATTATAGTTTTATGTATAGGGGCATTTATATCGGCTTTAGAAGATACACCGCTTATTTTGAGTACATCCTCTTCTGTTTCTTGTTGAACAACTTTTATCACATCTTCAATTAAGATCACACCAATAATTTTACCATTCTTATTTACTACCGGAGCCGATAATAGAGAGTAATCTTTAAATATTCTTGCTACTTCCTCTTGGTCTATTCCAGTTTTAATGATTTTTATGTCATGATCCATTATCTCTTTTATTATTGTGTCTCCTGAGTGAGATATTACCTTATTTAAATTAACACTGCCTATAGGCTCTAATTTTGAGTTGATAATGAATATCTGGTGAAATTTTTCTGGTATTTTTTTATAGTTGCACACAAATTCTGTCAGTTGATTTATTGTCCAATAATATGGAGCTATAACCATATCTTTATGTATTAACCTTCCTGCACTTTCTTCTGGATATGATAGCAACTCCTCTACCGATTTCTGAGTTTTGCTGGGCAAATAGTAAAGTATATTTTCTACAGACTTTCTATCTAAATCTTTCACTATGGTTACTATATCTTCTACATCAAGGAGCATTAGTAACTTTGCTGTATTTTCTATTCCCAATGTTTCTATGATCTCTATTTGTAAATCTGGCACTACATGCACTAGGGCATCACTTAACAAATGTTGATCGAGGATATTAACTAATTTCTCCCTGTGATCACTGATCGAAGTAGATAAAAAATAAGCTAACTGAACACTGTCTATCGTTTTTACAATATTACGAACATTCTCTAGCTCCTCGTTATCAAGTGACTCTATTAAGTCATCAATAGCCTTTTTGTCTAAACCATAATGGGAACTTATTTCAATATTCATTACTTTACCTTGTTTTTTAATAAATATACGCGCTTGATTTCCTTAAACATTAAAGTATAATGAAATTATTTAAATTAACTATCATATGGTTAAATTTCTATTTTGTTTACTGTTATTGTTATTGATAGTAAATATATTAAAATCTAAAGTATAATGAAAACTTATCCAGAAATTCTTGAACACTTTCAAAGCTTAAATAAAAGTATTTCTCTTATCAGGAGGTGTCTTTGACATAGAAAAATTAAAGTTGCGTCTTGAAGAGCTTGACTCCCAAGCGTCGAATGATGACCTATGGCAAGATAACCAAAAAGCACAAGAAGTTTTAAAAGAACGTTCTAAAATTAAGAATGACGTAGAGTCGTTTTTAAAGCTGGAAAGCGATTACAACGATGCCATCAGCTTAATGAAGTCTGCTATTGATGAAAATGATGAAGAATTTTTCTCTGAAGTTGAAAATGAATTAGCTAAGCTAGAGAAATTAATCAAGTATAAAGAAACAGAGTCCTTATTTACTGGTGAAGCAGATAATAATAACTGCTTTTTAGAAATCCACTCAGGAGCTGGCGGAACCGAGAGCAATGATTGGGCTGAAATGCTGATGCGCATGTATATAAGGTGGGCAGAAATTTATCACAACTTTAAAGTTGAAGTTGTAGAAAAATTAGAAGGAGAGTCAGTTGGTATAAAGTCTGCAATGATAAAAATCGTTGGAGAAAAAGCTTATGGGTGGGCAAAAAGTGAAAGTGGAATTCACAGGCTGGTTAGAATATCGCCATTTGATGCAAATGGTAAACGTCATACCAGTTTTGCAAGTGTAGGAGTAACTCCAGTGATAGAAGATTCAATTGATATTGCTGTGGATGAAAAGGATCTAAAGATCGACACCTATCGTGCTTCCGGAGCAGGCGGTCAGCATGTGAACAAGACTGAAAGTGCGGTACGCATTACGCATATTCCAACTGGTGTTGTAGTTCAATGCCAAAATGGTCGTTCTCAACACAGAAATAAAGATGAGGCGTTAAAATTACTTAAAGGACGTTTATACCAAATTGAACTGGAAAAAAAAGAACAGAAAATGGCTGAAGAATATGGTAAAAAATGCGATATAGGCTGGGGCAATCAGATCAGATCGTACGTTATGCATCCATATCAAATGGTGAAGGATTTAAGAACCGGACATGAAGTGGGCAATATAAATTCTGTTTTTGATGGTAATATAGATTGTTTCATAGTTAGTGTGCTTACTAAGCAAAATTAGGTAGGGTTGACTTTCTTGCCATAATATATGATAATTAAAATATTGTTAAAGTAGGAGTAAAGTTATGGCGATTAAATATGATCAGTGGAAAAGTGACCTTACCCAGAAAAAGTGGAGAGAAAGTGTGGAATGTTTTTTACAAAAAGAATGATGCATCAAATTGTTCTGGAATGCAATAGTTAATAGTGACGTTGTTTGTTATAAAAAATTTCTATGTATTCAAATATTGCAGTTCTAGTTTGTTGAGCAGAGTGTTGTGAAGTATCAATAAGTATTTCTCTTTTCAATGAGCTAAAGAAGCTTTCTGCAACAGAATTGTCGTAACAACAGCCTTTATTACTCATCTATATTCTTTACAGCTAAGAGATATTGATACCCTTGCGCAGTATATTGTGAACCTTGGTCACTGTGCAGCAGTAGATTTTTAACAGGTTTACGCCTATTAATGGCCATTAATAAAGAGTTCATAACCAATTGTTTATTTATTGCACTACTCATTAACTACCATACGTGAGAATTATTGCTGCCAAATATAGCCATCCCTCCTTGGTTTTGATGTAAGTAATCCCATACTTTATTTGGTTGATCAACAATAAAGTTTTGATCTAGTATATTGGGAGCTACAGCTCTATTATCTGTTTGTTGTTTTTTAATTTTAAACTTTCTTCTCAGTATAGCCCTGATGTCATTTTTCTGCATAATACTTTGCACCGTTTTCAAATTGCAACTTTTACCCAAAGCCTTCAATTCAGCATGAATTTTAGGAGCTCCATATCTACATTTAGAAACTTGATATATTTTTTGAATAGCTTCGAGTAGCTCTTTATTTGCTGATTCTCTACTGCTTATTTTTCTTGTGGTCCACTTATAGTAGCCACTAGCAGAAAATCCTACATAATTCCTGTACTTTATAGCAGTTACTATATAAAAAAATATTTTACTCTTTTTGACTGGCCAGGGCTTTTTTTTAAATGTCTCTTTCCCTTGTTACTCTTGCTTTGTAAATCAAACCTCTCTTTGTCGTAAGGAGCCATGTTACCTCTACCTGGAAATGCATTTGCCGCTGACTTTTTTTCGTTATATTTCTTCATCCATTTTCCTAATAAACCACCCTTTATTCCTAAATCTCTTGCTATTTTTGTAATTGTTTGACCTGCCTTTCTTTGTTCATTTGCCAGTTTAACAGCTTCCAATTTGAATTCTGCCGTATATTCTCTTACCATTTCTAATCCTCCAAAATTTTATTTTACCCAAAAAAACTCTTTTCTTTCTCTCCACTTTTTCTGGGTAAGGTCAGAAATTTAATGATCCAGGATATACTCCTTTGTTAAGGGAGATTGAGCATTTTCGAATATTTCTTGAGTGCTTCCAGACTCAACAATTCTGCCATTATGAAAGAAAATTACACTATCAGATAACTTTTTAGCTTGCTTCATTGAATGAGTCACCATAATTATAGTAAATCTTAATTTCAGCTCTTGTATAAGATTTTCGATTGCATTGGTTGCCATTGGATCAAGAGCAGAGCACGGTTCATCCATTAATAAAATAGTTGGCTTCACTGCAATTGCGCGAGCGATGCATAGCCTCTGTTGTTGGCCACCGGATAAATTGAGTGCGCTATCTTGCAATCTGTCCTTCAATTCTTCCCATAAACCAACCTTGGTTAAACTATTTTCCACCATCTCATTCAATTTTTGCTTATCCTTCGCCATACCATGCAATTTTGGCCCACAAGCAACATTATCATATATTGATTTTGGAAAAGGATTTGGCTTTTGAAATACCATACCAACTTTTGCTCTAAGTAGTACAACATCCATATCGCGTGAATATATATCACCCAGCCCATCGATATCTAATTCACCAACAGTTTTGCAACCTGGTACATAGTCATTCATACGATTAAAACAACGCAAAAATGTTGATTTACCGCACCCGGATGGTCCGATAAAAGTAGTAACTTTTCTTTTATAAATATTCAAATTTATATCGAATAAAACTTGCTTAGAGCCGTACCAGAGATTTAAATCTTTAACAGAGGCACGTGTATTGCTCATATCACATCCTGCATTGAATAGAGCCCCGGAATTTCTCTTTTATTTTCGTATAGCCATACTGCTGCTTGAACAGCTCCTCTAGCAAATGTTGTGCGATCAATTGCTTTGTGGTTTAGTTCTATCCGTTCATCAGAATTAACAAACATCACGCTGTGATCTCCTATTACTCCACCTCCACGAGATACTGCAAAACCTATTCCCCCCTTTTTCCTTATGTTTGAACCACTATGTAAATATTGATTGGACTGAAAATCCACTTTTGAAGCGTTAGCAATTGTTTTGCCAAGTTCTATAGCTGTTCCAGATGGTGAATCCTTTTTTAAGCTATGATGCATTTCCCAAATCTCAACGTCATATTCATTACCTAAAAGCTCAGCAGCTTTTTTTACCAATTTCAGCAACACATTAACCCCAACACTCATATTTGCTGACCATAATATTGGAACTTCAGCAGCATATTCTTTCAAATCGACACCTTCTATTCCAGTTGTGCCACTAACCAGCGGTGTTTTAAATTTTACAGCTGCTTTAAGGCAGTCTAACATACATTCTTTAGTTGTAAAATCTATTACAACGTCAGATGACTCAAATATGCCACTAATAGAACTTGTAACTTTAATTCCTAGATTGGCTATAATTGGTCCAATATCTGAATCTATGTACTTACTACCTGAACGGGCAACAGCACCTGCTATTTCCACTTTGGTATTTGTAATTAATTCATTGAGTATTTTTTTGCCCATTCTGCCTAAGCAGCCTATTACTCCAACTCTGATTTTCATAAAGCTTTTTACGTTTATTAAGAATGTTAGGCCTTTTTTTAAGCTCTGTCACTTCTGATCTATATTCTATAGCTGTACGAACACTGCAATTTCAGATCCCAGTGCCTTGACCACAACTATTGCAATATGGTACATAGTGAACGATGTCATTCCAGTCTGGAATCTAGCCTTTCTGCAATCTCATCGAAAACGTTTTTCTATGCTAGTTTGCTTGCTTACAAGCAAACTTTTCTGGATCCCAGTGTCTGGGCACTGGGATGACAGGAGAAGGCACTGGGATGACACCCTGACAACCGTCATCCCGCTACTTGTTAGCGGGATCTATGCTAAGAGATACCGCGAATGAATCGCGGTATGACGTAGGACTACTGTCATTCCAGTGCTCCTTTTTTTGTCATCCCAGTGCGTGACACTGGGATCTAGCCTTTATTATTTGGTTGAAATTAAGTTTTCTGGATCCCAGTGTCAGCTACTTTCATGACATCATTATAAAGTAAAATGAGATCCCAGTGTCTGTACGACTAGTACAACATTGCATAATTCTATTATGGCTATTTTGATCAAAGTTTGCAAGACTTTTTATGCGAAATACTATATACAAGTGATTGTGATTGATTTCAATTTGATGAATTAACATTCTAATAATATTTTGCTTAGTCTGCCAATCTACCAGATCAAGTTTTGATTCAACACTTGAGGAAAAGTTTTTCAAGCTATCTGTAACAAGGCTCAATTCTTGTTGTAATTTCTTTTGATCAAGTACTTTTTCTTTTTCCTCCTCAATTTCTTTTAAATGCTGTTTCATTGTTGTAATTCTTGGCTCAAATTCTTCTTGGCTTATAAACCCTTTGGCATAGCTATCTATAAATTTTTTTATACTTAATCTTAACTTACTTTCTTGCTTTTCACGTGTTTGATTATGTAGAGGTTTTTTGTTCTCTGACAATCTACGTTGATATTCATTTGCAATCCTATCTGGCTCTTTTAGTATACTCTTGACTTCTTCCCATATAACTGCATCTAATACATCAGTGCGTATTGATTTATTGTCACATATTCTGTTGCCATTAAACCTGGAGCCAGAACAACGGTAGTAAGAATAACGTTTATTTCTACTATATACACCACAATAAGTATATTGGCAACGCTGACATACTGTTAAACTCCGCAACAAAAAAGTTTCTTTTCTTTCTCGAGCTCTTGCCCTTTGCCTATTTTCAGTTAGCTGTACTTGCACTGAATCAAATAAATTATCACTGATTATTTTTGGCACTGGAACGTAAATCCAGTTCTCTTTATCATTACTAAAATGACCATTTTTGAGTTTACCACAAGTTCCTTTTTTTGATTTCCTTACTTGTGGCTTCGAGCATGCCTTAGTTTTACCATAAGCTGCTCGTCCTATATAAGCAGGATTTCTTAACATCTTCCAGATAGTACTTCTTTTCCAACGTTCCTTTCCTGTTTGTGTTATTACCGATATCTCGCTAAGTCTACGTATAACTTCATTGATGCTTATTCTTTCTTGACCAACCCAATTAAATATTTTGCGTACTACATTTGCCTCTTCTTCATTAATCTCAAACTGAGCACTTCCTTCACCTACATGTTTTGCTATGTAGCGATAACCATAAGGTGCATTACTCATTACACTGATACGGCCAGTTTTAGCTGCATGAAGTTTTCCTCTGCGATTACGTTCCATAATCTTTGCACGTTCATACTCTGCTACTAATCCTTGAATTCCTAAAAACATATTAGATTCTGGGTTATCCTCAAATTTATGATTTAAGAAAACAACCTCTGAACCTGCTTTTCTAAACTCTTCGAGTAAGAGCGCTTGGTATGCAGATTTGCGTGATAACCGATCAGGTGAATGAATATATATCTTATCAATCTTACCTTCTGCTACTCTATCACGTAAACTCTCTAAGCCAGGACGTTCTAAATTTGATCCACTATAACCATTATCGACAAACTTATGCTCATCTAATAACTCATGTCCATCACTACCAATGCGACGCTCCAATTCTACAATCTGACTCTCTATTGTATTCTCCTGTGCCTGTTGTCTTGATGAAACTCTTGCATACAAGCTTACCGTTGTCATTTTCTTCTACCTCCTTTGTTTTACATTTCAATAATTGTTCATAAGCATTTGCCAAATATGTACCCGCCAACCTGTGAGGTTCATAACGGCAATTAATAGTTAATTCCCCTTTTTGCATGTTTTTCTTCCTGTGAATTTTTTTATAGGTTAGGAGACTTCTATTAAACTAAACCAATGCACACCTTATGTTCCATTTAAGAAAGCTATCTAGTTTACACAAATTCTCCCTAATTAAATATACAAGATTTGAAAAAATTATGTCCAAAAAATCTTTGCTTGAATTGTCATATTATGTATAATATAGCTTATTTAATATGGTATGAATGTTCATCCAAGTTACGAATTCTGGGAAAGTGATTTAGAAGTTCCGGTCAACCTTTTACTAGAACGTTTTCAGGATTATAATATACGTCAATCTTGGTTAGATTCCCTTTCTGGTAAACAACTGAGCATCATTTTTCAGCATTGCTTTAAAAATCATTTAAATGGACAACTTTTTCAGGACGGAGATTATGACGATAGATCCACTCAACAAAAACGTAAGATACTTACCAGTTACTCTGACTCTCTTTTTAACTATTATCTCATTAGCTACTTTGATTGTACAAAGCTTGAGGCTACAGTCAGTGAAGTAGCAAGATTTGCCCTTACTCAAGAGTTAATGAGATCATACCTGATAAAAAATAACACTAAGTATGATAAAAGATCCTTATTGTTTTTACTATTTCACATAAATTGCAAACTTCTAAAATTTGTCTATCACTTTGATAAAGTACAAAAGAAAGGTTTCGTATCATTTGCTCTACAGAAATCACCAAGACAAATAAATACTTCATTTAAGGAATTTATGTCACAAGAAGCCGTAGAGCAGATACTTAAAGATGATGACCAGTTGCAGGGTTTTTTCCATCATCAAGATCGAATATATATGTTTGTACGTCGAGGAAGTGACATGGATTTACTGCTTAATTCAAACAAAGTTGTTCATGGTCATAAACCTGAGTGGATGATTTTAGATTTTTCGCTTGATGGTACAAAGGTTAATCTCTGTGCTAAAAATACTAATAAAGCTGTGGAAATAGCAAATAGTATTGTAAGTGGTTATTTTAACTGCGAATGTACTTTTGTAAATATACAGGATAAGAACTTTCCACTACAAGTGCATAAATTTCTTCAAGCATGTATAGAGGGTTCTGACCCTAATATTTGTATATTTGAGTTAAATTTTAAGTCAGATTATTTCAAAAATAGTAATACATATCTTACTTTGAGTGTAAAGCCGTATGATCCTATTGCACCAGAGTTACATATTTTAAAGTCATCTATTGGCAATATACTACAATCTATTCAATCAGCTAAAGTAATGTTCCAAAACAAAAAGGTAACATTTTCTTTCAAAATAAGTGGGGAAGTTTATTATTCAGAGCATCCACTCAATAAAAAGGAAAGAGAGGAACTGAAGAAACATATAGAACAATCTTATGGTCTTAAAATCCTTTCACGAGCAAATTGCTGATCTTTTAAGTTTAAATAGTTCTTGGGTTAATCTAAGTCAAAATCACATTAAAGCAGCAAGATACTTATTTGATCTTGGATTAATAAAAATGCAAGAAAGGTACTATATTGTTTGTTCTCGTGAAGAAGATCATCTTGATTGGCCAAATGTAATTGATCCAAATTGTAGCAATGAGATTTTCATTGATCCAGACTTTGATGAAGCATGTGATGACGCTATTTGTGAAAACTGTTCTCGTCATATTCTGCCTAATACTTATCAAAAACAGAGATTTCATCTCTTATCCATATACTTAAATACAGAAAAGATCATAGACTGGCTTGAAACAAAGTTGAATGATTCAAGACTTATGTGGGAAAAAGTGGAAAAAGGAGTTTATTATATTTGTAATCAAGGTCGTATTGTAAATCTAATAATCCTTGATTTTTGTACTGATGCAATATTTTTAACCATAGATAAACTTAGAGTCCATCCGACAGTTCTCATCACCCTAAAAAAAGATATACCGAATCTATTATTGAGCCTATATATAGTGCCAATGGTAGAACTGTTTTGTCAGCTTAAGACTTTAACTGAGATATTCCAAGAGGCAGCTAAAAGAGGAGTACCAAAGGTAGTAGAAAATACTTCTTTGCAAGTTTTACCAGCTTCATATATTTCGCTTAAACGTGTTGAACCAATTGTACCAACAAAGCTTTTGGAGTTACAGGTAGTTAAAGGTATGGTATATGTTAATAGCGTTGAAGTTATAAATAAAAAAGCTGTATCATGTCTTAATATTTTTCGAATATTGTTCAAGCAATTTTTACATGACTGCGAGAAAGAGCTGCCACCTGAAAAACATACACTTCTCAATATTAACCAGTTAGAAAAACTCTTGGGACTTAGTTTAGAAGCAGATTTAGAACATCAAATCAGAAAACCATTAAACAAGATGCAAAAAACGATCAAAGCTACATTGGCTGAGAAATTAGGATTAAGTATTGAACGTAATGATGTAATACAAACACTTGGTTGGCAAAGATCATCACATGGTTATCGGATTAACCCTTTTACTTTGACTATAAAAAAATACTAAAAAATTCTCTTACGTAGTACAATTTATACTTATAATATACTATGATATAACCATAGTATATTTATATATATAAGGTAATTTGCCAATCTGCCAACTTGCTGAAACCAGCCTGAGAAGAGCGCTTTTGGCTACTCCTTCTAGTTGGCAATTTTTTGCCATCTTGCCAATCTGACGTTTGTACAAAACTATATAAGATATTGATTTTCTTGTATTTTTACTAAATTCAGAATGGCAGATTGGCAAATTCTTCAGTTTGCCAATCTGCCATTCTGCCAATCTAATTTGGTAAGATCACGCATAACCCAAATATCTGGGTTTTCAACAGGCAGAGTTACTCCATTGTTTGACGAGAGATAATAATCTGGTTTTACTAATCTATATTGATTTTCAGCAATCTTCAGCTCCATGTCTCTTACACACAAGTAACCATACTTTGACCTTGTACTTGATCTTACAGCCTTTTTAAAGAATTTTATATAACCTATGGTTGCAAGATGGCTGATTCTTTCACGAATGCTACGTTCACTACCAAGTCCCAACTTTCCTTCAAAGCATTTTGCAAAGCTCGCTGCAGTATACACTTCTCCTTTATATGCTTCATTGGCAATTAATTCTAAAATTATATCATGTCTTCTCAAGCGCTCTAAATCCAGTTTATTATTATAATCATCCCTTACTACCCTTTCTGAATTAAAATTTGTATCATATTGCAAAAACGATCCATTTTGCCAACAAAATGAAATCTTATTTTCTTCTGATGCAGAATAATTAGATTTCATTCGGCAAAGAACACGATCATTACCAGTCTTTTCTGGTCTTGACAAATACCATCTAGATCGAACAGAATTATTCCATGCTGTTGAACCTCCTGTGCCAGTTTTGCGTATTATTCCAGAATCCGAAGGATGTGCACATAACAAAACAGCCCCTTTAATTATCTGCGCTATTCTGCCACAACAGTTTTGTATAAATTGTCTCACATGAGAGCGATCATTTTCGTTACCTCCAAACAAATCTGCTGCTGTATCCAGAACTACAAGTTTTGGCTGAAATGATTTAATATCTTCAAGTAATTCCTGAAAGTAAGTAGTTAATTGTCCTGTACTTTTACTATTGAATACCATCAGTAAATTATCTTCTCCTGTACGAGATGATAAACAAATGTTGTTAAGAAAATCAGGAGACTTCATATCAAGCTGATATAATTTATTTATTGCACATTGTCTACGCCAAAGCTCTTCTGTGTCGTCTTCGCAAAATACACCATATGTCTTGATTTTCTCAATTGCTATCCCTAGCCAAGATTTACCAGTACTAGCAGCAGTCATTAATTGCTGAGCAAGGAGAGATTTTCCAACACCACCATCACCGTAAAGAGCTGTAACACTACCAACAGGAAGCCAATCCTTTACAATCCATTCCCTTTCTGGAGCAATATTAGTCCAAGCTCTAGTATCTATTCTGAGTGGCTTTCTATGATAAGGACTATTTGTGCTAAGGATAAATTCTTCAATATTTATTCCCTCTAACACACAATCAGCAGCATCCCAACTCCTTGGTTTATCTGGTGGAATCTTAAGCGTAGCAAGTGATGCAACACCAAATTCTAAAAGTTTCTTTTCAGCGTTTTTGGCATATTTATTACCTGCTTCATCATTGTCTGGCCAAATGATAATTTGTTTACCTTTTAGCGGAGTCCAATCTGTTCTATCAATAGGCGCATTTGCTCCAAACATCGCAGTTGTAGCTGTAATTCCTTTCTCTATAAGTGCTTCTGCGCATTTTTCTCCTTCAACCAGAATAACCTTATTGGACTTTAAAATACCTGGAATGTTGTAGAGTGGCCTTATCTCTGGCTCTTTGAATCTTTGTTTTTTAACATCAAATGGTTTAAACTGTTTTTTCTCTAAAGGAGGATCATAACGGTAGACTATTACAATCAATTGGTTATTTTCATCGTAGTAGTTCCAACTACAAGTCAGATATTGTTCTAGATCTCTAATATTATTTTTTTCTTTGATGCCAAGCCATTCACTTATTGAGAGCATTACTTCAGGAAATTCTGTTTTCGCATTCTTCCCGTGTACTGTTGCCCAAAGGTCGATAATGTCACCACCTTCTCCCGTTGCAAAATCTTTCCATAATCCAGCTTTTTCGCCTGTTAACTCTATTACAGTACTTTTGCCTTTGTTACCCTGTACATCACCTACATAAAACTTATCACCACGAAATGTCCCTCTTGGTAACAGATGAAAAAGACAAGATCTGATGTTTTGCAAAATCTGAGTTTTTAGCTCTACCATGCTGTCCGTTTTTGCAGACAAATTAAGCCGTAGCTATAACTTTAGAGTTCTGCCAACGCCCATTTACTCTGCTAATGAATTTTGCTGGTATTGATTTACCGTTTCTTAGCTCATATACTACTTGCAAGACATTTGCACGTTTATTTGGTTGAAACATTACCATACCAGATGTATAAAAGCTTCTTAAAGCATTAGCACCAATTAAAGCTTGAAAAGGACTTTTTGCTAATGTAGCTGTGGATACTTTTCTGGTATGACGTGTAATAATTATTCCAGCCATAGGATTAATTATAGAACGTAATTTTTCTATTCTGCTTTGCAGACCGGAAAATATATTTTCATAGTCAAGGGAATCCAAAACGATAAGGTCTATCGTTTTAAATTTTTCTCCTATAATCTCTTTTATTCTCTCTATACCTTCATCGTTTAAAGTTAATCTCATCTTTGTAGTAACAATCAAGTTTTCTTCTGCTAGATTTGGCAGCCTTTGATTAGTTATGATTTGTTGTATGCGTTCCCTGATGTAATTGTACTCCATCTCATTTTGCAGATAGATTATTTTTAGTGGCCTTGCTGACTTCATCTTAAGAAACGATACTCCTGCTGCAAGATGTGCAAGCAAAGAGAGAAGAAAATAACTTTTGCCAACCTTTGGAGTACCACCAATGACTAAAAGACCACCTGGAGTGAGAATTCGTGGAGCTATTATGTCTTCTGGTATTGGTGATTGATCACTCAAGTACTGCTTTACAGAAAATATTTTTTCTGCTCTCTCCCTTTTTTCTCCACTCTTTGATTTCTTATTGAGCCACTTCCTAGCAGAATCTATATCACCTTTAATTAAAACCCAAAGATCAATAATATCACCGCTAGTCCCTTCAGTAAAATTACGCCAATCACCAGCTTCCTTACCTACTATTTTAACTGTAATTGTATTTCCATTTAAGTTTCCAATATAAGTTTTATCTCGGTAAAATTCACCATTTGGAAGTAGGTAAGAAACACACTCTTTGATATTATCAATTAATAATGCTTTTATCTTTTCTTGCTTTTTAGACATAAAACTCCCATACATACTTTTCATACGTTTAAAGTTGAGATTAGCTAGCTCACAAACAGTTTCAAAAGATTTTGAATTCAGCCAATTAATTGCTTCTTCTCTTAGAACCTGTCTTGAAAGGAGTTAAGCAGCTAATTTAGTAAGCATAGAAGTAATCATATTAAATAAGATATTGTTTTTTGAAGTAAGAGGAGAATGCTCGTAATCCTTGCTCATGCGTCTAAAATTGGAAAGCCAAGCAAAGGTTCGTTCTACAATCCAACGTTTAGGAATAACCTGAAATCCTGTATCAACCAATTTCTTGGTAATCGTTAGCAAACATCCAGTTTCCAACAAACATCGATTTTGTAATTTACCTTTGTATCCTTGATCAGCAAAAAACTTACGTAATGTTGGAGCTTTGCATTTAGCTTGAATAAAAAGATTGGTAGCACCATCACGATCCTGAATGCTTGCGCTGTGTACCTCTGCAGTAATTACAAGACCTAGTGTATCTACAATAATATGGCGTTTTCTACCCTTTATTTTTTTACCGGCATCATATCCTCTTGATCCCCTTTTTGAGTCGTTTTCACTGATTGACTGTCAATTATACCTACTGAAGGTGTTTCATTTTTACCAACCATTTTTCTTACCTCTTTTACTAGCATGTCATGTATTTTTTTCAATTTTCCATTATTACGCCACCTGATAAAATAGTCATACACCGTTTTCCATGGGGGAAAATCCTTTGGTAGCATTCTCCACTGGCAACCACCCCTCATTATATACCTTATTGCATTAATAATTGTTCTGATGTTATGTTTTCTTGGTCGTCCTATCGCTCCTTGTGCAACATAGGGCTCTAAAATTTCCCATTCCTTGTCACTTATATCACTTGGATACAATTTACCCTCCTATTTTTTGCTTACCTCATCATACTCTTTTCTTTATTCCCTTTCAAGACAGGTTCTTAGCTTTGGGGTTTTTCCTACTGCGTCCTGAATACCTCTAGTAACGACAGCAGACCAAAGCTTTTCCTCGTCGTACTTCAAAATGGTACTCTGTCAATTTCATAATTTTTACGGTATTCTGGAGTAATTACCGAAGCAATTTTGTTCTTCTCTCCATATTCATCAGTTATAACACCTACCTTTACTGTAAACTCCAACCCATTTAATTCTGCAACTGAATTTAGCTTACGAGCAAGGATTGCACTTTCTGAGTTATCATGTGGATGAATGTCACGTGCCGATTCCAAGATACTGCGAAGCATAGAGCGACCCATTTCTCCCCAAGTATCTTCTGCTTTACTACTTTTAATACCAATTATCTGATAAATCTTGTGCTTTGCGTATAGACCTTCAATAACGGTAAATTCTGTATTTAAATAAATGCTACCAGTAGTGGGGCTTTTAGTAAACCAGTGTTCATGACCTCCAGGCTTGATTGTCATTTTTACCTTTACTATTGTACCTTTTGGTATCAATCTACTTTGCGGTTTTACAGTGTTAAAGTCAGTTAACAGGTCTTCTAACATATATCATTCTCCATGTTTAAATTTTAAAACTTGCTTTTAATCTTTGTAAGCAGCTTCCCCAAGTGTGGTTCTTCAAGCATACTCAGGCGTCCACTACGATCCTTAGCTGGGTATCCCCAAGGATTTAGAGTATGGCAAACAAAAGAGCGTTTCTCCGTTCCATCATCTCTCTTGATTCCAACCATACTGATTACTTCATCAACTATTCCAGGAATTTCACTAGCAGTTTTAGCCCCTTCGCATTGAGGTAGCCAAATTGGACGATTGAAATCATCGAGATATTGACCTAAAGTGCCAACTATGATGATGTCTTTGTCTCTGATGTGTTGAAATTGATTGAGCCAAGCCATCATTTCCTGAGCAAGTAATCCATAGGCAGCTCTCATATCCTGCTTTCCTGATCTCTCAGAAAAAGCTTCAGGTTGCATTTTTGCCCATAATAGACATAAACGTGAAGCAACGGTTATACTATCTACAAAGATGCATCGGTATTTAGAAAACTCAGAAAAAAGATCTTTGTACTTACGAGATACATGTTCATGGTGTCTTTGGCTATATGCTTGATCAGACTTCAGCGCAGGATTAGACCCCCCTATAAGACAAGCAATATCTCTAGCTTCATTCCAAGTGCGAAGGCTAATTGAATCTCCTTGCCAGTCTTGAACGGCAAGAAGCCCTGCTTCAAAATCAAGGCAAAGTGTTGGTTCATCTACGGTCTTTAGGAGACTTGTTTTACCAATACCATAAGGGCCAAAGATGACCATTTTTACAGTTGATATTGTTTGCAATCTTTCATTATTATTCAAAATTGTAAGAACCATTATTTATCCATGCTACGATGTATATATATACAAGAAAGGCAAAAATTTTGTTCAATTTTTCTTTTTGCCTGCGTAGTAAATAGGAGAAAGTTTGGCACGTATCTTCTTGATAATATTGTTTAAAGTGGTTCTTGAAACGTTGTTCATCTTGGCAACTTCATGTAAGTTGAAAAATTTAAGTTGCTCACATATATTTTGCCATTCCTTTGGTAAAACCGAGATCATATAGTCTACATCAATGCGTTTTGTTATTTCACTCTCAAGTAGCTCTGTTACATCAATGCTAATATAGTTATTGATGTCACGTTTTGCACATCGCTGTTTCTTTAACAGGTTAATAGCTTTATTTTCAGTTAATCTTGCTACAAAGGTGTTAAAGCTACTTTTATCTTCATCATACTGATCAAGGCATGGCCAAATTTCACAGAAGAGTTCTTGCTCAAGATCTTCGTGAGCTTCATTAATAAAGCACTTAGCAAGTTTCAGTCTATAAGCTTGATATTTTACATTTTTAATAACTATATGGTAGTTTTGTAATTTCATAACTTTCCTTAAAAACAAATTGATGCTTTTAAGGATGAGAGTTATTAATGCTGTTATGTAGGACAGGAGCAAAAATAAATAATACTGATGCGATTTTTAATCTATTGATATTCTGTTATTTTTTTTTGAGAATAATACTGATGCAATTTAAAATAATACAGTTTAGGTTTTTGGAACCTATTTTAAATGGATTTCAATATTTTAAGAATGGGTAGCTCAGGCTTCCTAAAGTTATATTAAAAATATATAAGAATTTCATATTTTGAAATTCAATATCACCTAAAGAGCTAAAAATGTGGATTTCGCTATTAAAAGAATAGCTTAAATTTTTAAGAGGAAAATAGTTGAAAAGTATGCTCTCTATAACCTTAAGTTCCGTTCCTAATTACTGGCTTCCTAAATCAGGAATCAGGAATCTAGAACTAGCCTATATGGCGGGTTTTCACCATGCGTTCCTAAAACCGTTCCTAGGAACGGCATATCTGAAGTCCGCCAATATGGAGGATTCTAGCTTCCTGAAACCCTTATATATAATATATATATATAATACATATATAAAAATATACACATATATAAAAACATATAAAATATAAGATTAGAATAATAAAAAAACCTCTAAAAGTAGAAAAATCATGTTTAGAAGGTTTTCAAATTCAAGAATTATAAAAAATTTTTCAAAAATTGAAGATTTTTTGGACAAAAATTTTCCAAATCTTGTATATATATGTACACAACAATTGAAAGCTCACTGGATCTTGGCAAACAAACTGGCTGTAAAAGAGTTTTCATGTTAGTTTTTAGTTGTTAAATTTCGAAAATTAAAGATTTTTTGGACGTAATTTTTTCAAATCTTGTATATATATGTACCTGACGATTGAAAGGGGAATGCTTACACTAGATCTTGGTAAACAAACTGGTTGGACTATTTTACATGATGGAATAGTACAAAGTGGAAGTAAGAGTTTTCATGTTAGCAGGTTTAGTGGTGGTGGAATGCAGTTTTTAAATTTTCGTAATTGGCTTAATGCACTTAAGTATAAATTTCCAGGTATTGAAGTTGTGTACTTTGAAGAAGTGAGAAGACATCTAGGAACTGATGCTGCACATATCTATGGAGGGTTTTTAGCACACCTTTCTGCTTGGTGTGAGGAAAGCAATATTCCCTATCAAGGTGTTTCGGTTAAGACTATTAAACGTTTTATAACTGGCAAGGGTAATGCAAGTAAAGCTGATGTCATTGAGGCAGTACAGGAAAAGGGTTTTTGTCCAATGGATGATAATGAAGCGGACTCTTTAGCTTTAATGTTCTATGTTATGAATTTTAGTAAAGATTTTAATATATTAAAAACACCATAGAAAGTGGGTCCTTCCGGCCATGCTGGCGGGTTTGGTGGTCCTGACCTCGGGCCTTCTTTAGCGTTAGATATATTTCAAATGTTAACTACTTACGAAATTATAGCTGAGCAGTGCTAAAAAGGAGAAAAAAAGGTGAGAATTACGCAAGCAGAGTGGGCAAGGGAAAAAGGGTTTTCGAGGCAATATGTCTGTTCTTTAGTAAAAAAAGGAATAGTTGAGCTGGAAGATGGACTTATTGACCGAGAACAAGCAAATGAAGCGGTAGCAGCAATAAGAGATCCAAGTCAACCACTTAGGAGAAAAGAGCGCGGAGAAAAACTTTCAACGATATTGCTAAAAACGCGAATAAAAAATGAAACGGAGCGTGGTAAACTTTTGGAAGCTAAAGTGAAAGCTGAAATAGGCAAATTTGTGTCAATTGAAGAGGTAAAAACTGAAGCATTTAACGTAGCAAGAGTTGTTCGTAATAATTTGCTTAATATTCCAAATAGAGTTTCAGCGCTGCTTGCATCACTGAGTGACACTGAAAAGATTCATATGGTGCTAACTGAAGAGATTACAAACTCACTCCAAGAATTATCTAACAATAGATTTCAAATATAAAAAGATTTTGAATGTAAAATGGCTGATAACTTAAGTTTAGAGTTAATAAAGTGTCTCATCAATCAACCTGGATTAGATGTTAATGTTAGAGGGTTGAATGGAAAGACACCACTACATTGTGCTATAGAGTTTGACGAATTAAGTATGGTAGATTTGTTACTCACAAAGAAGAACATTAATCCTTTTGTAGAAGATAATGACGGTAAAACATCTCTTGATTACGCCAAAGAAGGGAAAAAAGCAGAAATATTACAAGCGCTAATTAATAACAAATACGGATCAGAACAAGATAGCTTACTTCATTTAGCTGCAATGATAGGTGAAGTTAATGCAGTTAGATATTTGATAGGAAAAGGTATTGACGTTAATGTACGAAATGCTTTGCATCATACGCCATTACATCTAGCGGCAGGCATAGGACATGGAAATGTTGTCAAAATTTTAGTGGAAGAAGGAAACGCTGAAATAGATGTCTTTGATGCACGAAATCAGACACCAATGCACTATGCAGTTAATAACAAAAAGTTGGAGATAGTAAAGTTACTGCTAAAGCTTGGAGCAGATGTAAATAGCGCGCGCATGGGACAAAACTCAATGAAATTGTCACCTATTCATATAGCTGTAAGTAATACTAATTACGATGAAAGAGATTTGTGTTTGGATATCCTCAAATGCTTAATAAGGGAGCCTAATGCTCAAGTCAATTTGCAAGACTACGAAAATAAAACACCACTACACTATGCTGAAAGACTTAAAACAATAGAAGTTTTACTAACGCGAGAAGATATAGACCCTCTGGTACAAGACGATAGCGGCAAGACACCATTTGATTACGCTAAACCTGAGATAAAAAAGGCTTTGATGAGTAATAAATACGGTTCTGAAAAGAATAGTCTATTGCATTTAGCTGCACAAAAAGGAGAAATTGAGCTTATAGATGCAATTTTAAAGGAAGAAATTGATATTGATATTTCAAATAATAAAGGTTTATCACCGATTTACCTTGCTGCAGAAAAAGGGCATTTACATGTAGTAAAGTTATTGCTGAAAAAAGGAGCAAATTATACACCTATTTTACATTTAGCAATCAAATCAAACAATTTAGAATTACTAAAAGTTTTGTTTACTGAAAAAAATGGGGCATTGCTCTGTAGAGATACAGCTGTCAAATTTCCAACCCTTAATAATAAATATATAGCACAGAGAGAAATAGCAGATAAAAGGATGAAAAAGCATAATAACATTATCTGCATCTATATTACGGTCAGCGCAATAGCAGTAGCAGCATATATAGGTTTAACAGCAACAACAATAAGCAGTGCAATCATTTTTGCAACAATGACAGGGATATTTGCTCTTGCTGTAGCAATAATGCTAAGTGAGATAAGAAAAAGATATATAGAAAACGAATTTCAGAAAAAGATGTTTATGGAACTGGAAGAGTGTAGTCCTACTGTTAATGGTGTTGAGTTAGAACCAATTGTGAGTAGATGCAGGCAATGATATATGCTAGAGCTTTTTCTGAAGGTTTAAGACCAGATCCGCAGCTTAAAGTATCAGAGTGGGCGAATGAGTATCGAGTTTTAGCGCCAACTGCAGCATCAGAGCCAGGAAAGTGGAGAACAGAGAGAACTCCTTATTTAAAAGAAATCATGGATTCACTATCTCCATCTTCTCCAGCGGAAAAAGTAATATTCATGAAAGGAGCGCAGATTGGAGGAACAGAAGCAGGAAATAATTGGATAGGCTATATTATAGACCAAACACCAGGGCCAATGCTAGTAGTACAGCCAACAGTTGAAATGGGAAAGCGTTGGTCGAAGGGAAGATTTGCACCATTAATAGAGAGTACACCATGTTTAAAAAGTAAAGTAAAAGACCCAAGGTCAAGAGATTCAGGCAATACTGTACAGAGTAAGGAGTTTCCAGGTGGAATAGTAGTAATAACTGGAGCAAATAGCAGTGTAGGACTGAGATCTATGCCAGTAAAATACCTCTTTCTTGATGAAATAGATGCTTACCCTGGAGATTCAGGAGGAGAAGGAGATCCAGTTTTACTCAGCATAGCTCGAACCAATACATTTGCACGTCGAAAGATTTTTCTGGTATCAACACCAACGATTCATGGAATAAGCAGAATTGAGAAAGAATTTGAAGCAACAGATAAGAGATACTTTTTTGTACCATGTCCGTATTGTAATTACTATCAAGTTCTAAAATGGTCACAAATAAAATGGGAAAATAATGATTCGAGAACAGCACATTATATTTGCATAGAATGTAGCGGAAAGATAGAAAATCATCAAAAGACAGAGATGCTTGAGCGTGGAGAATGGAGAGCTATAGGGGTAAAAGAAGGGGAGAAAAAAGGATTTCATCTTTCAAGTCTTTATAGCCCAGTTGGCTGGTATAGTTGGCAACAAGCAGTAGAGGATTTTCTGCATGCCAAAGAAAGTGAACAATTACTGAAAGTTTGGATCAACACAACGCTTGGAGAAACCTGGGTAGATAAGGGAGAAGTACCAGATTGGAAGCAATTATTTAACAGGAGAGAATTTTTTCCCGTAGGCACAGTACCTAGGAGAGAAGTGGTACTTACCGCAGGAGTAGATGTACAAAAAGATCGTTTAGAAGTAGAAGTTGTAGCCTGGGGAAAAAGCCGCGAAAGTTGGTCAATAGACTATCGAGTATTTGAAGGAGATACTGGGGGTAGAGAAGTATGGAAAAAACTTTCGGAGTTACTCAATCATCATTTTATCGGTGAAAATGGTCTTGAATACATGATAAGCATGATGGCAGTTGATGCTGGGTATGCAACACAGGAAGTATACAATTGGGTAAGAGGTCATCAAGGATCTGGAAGAGTAATGGCAGTGAAAGGTGTAAATAAAGCACTAGTACCACTTAGTAGCCCAAGTAGAGTAGATGTAACAGTTGGTGGTCAAAAGCTAAAGAGAGGAATAAAGCTCTGGCCAGTAGGAGTATCGATATTAAAGTCAGAGCTTTTTCAACTACTTAATATTTTAAAAGAAGAAGAAGGAAAAGCTCTACCTGGATATTGTCACTTTCCAGAATATGCACCTGAATATTTTAAGCAGCTAACGGCAGAGCAATTAGTCAGCAAAGTGGTGAAAGGATATACCAAACAAGAGTGGCAAAAGGTAAGAGAAAGAAATGAAGTACTAGATTGCCGAATTTATGCAAGAGCTGCATCTATTGCGCTTGGAATCGATCGTTGGCCAGAGAGTAAATGGAATAGTTTGAGTGGAAAAATGGAAAGTAAAAAGCCCAAAAAATTAAGACAGAGTAAATGGCTTAGTAGTCAAAATGTACAGTGAAGAATATTTAACTCAAGTTGAGAAAGCAATTCAAAAACTGCAAAGCGGAGAACGAGTGGTATCAATTGCTTATGGTGACCATGTTGTGCGGTACGGGGAAGTTCAAATAAATGATTTATTGAATTTAAGACAACGAATTAAGGCTGAGTTAAAATGTAATAGTTCAGACTTGATCTGACAGGCGAACAAAGTAAGATAAAAATATGAATAAATTTTAAAGGAGTGTCAGATATGAGTACAACACAAGAAAAAATACTAAAACCAAAGTTGGGATTGCTAGAACTTGCAAAGCAATTAGGAAATGTATCACAGGCGTGTAAGGTAATGGGATATTCAAGGGATACATTTTACCGCTTCAAAGAACTGTATGAAAAAGGAGGAGAAGAGGCTTTACACGAGATAAGCAAAAGCAAGCCATTATATGCAAATAGGGTATCGGAGGATATAGAAAAAGCAGTAATTGAAATAGCAATAGAATTTCCAGCGTATGGACAAGAAAGAGCAGCAAACGAACTGAAAAAGAGAGGAATTCTCATCTCTGCAAGTGGAATAAGATCAGTGTGGCAAAGAAACGATCTTGAGAATTTCAAAAAGAGGTTAAAGGCATTAGAAGCAAAAGTAGCTCAAGATGGCATTATCTTAACAGAAGAGCAGATAACAGCTCTAGAGAAGGCTAAGGAAGAAAAAGAGGCCCATGGAGAAATTGAAACAGAACATCCAGGATACTTGGGTAGCCAAGATAGCTATTATGTGGGTAATATCAAAGGTATTGGACGAATTTACCAACAAACCTTTGTTGATACCTACTCTAGAGTTGCTTTTGCTAAGCTTTATACAGAAAGGACTGCTATTACAGCTGCAGACCTTCTCAATGATAGGGTGATACCGTTTTTTGATGAACAGAAAGTATCATTGCTACGCATTTTGACGGATCGTGGTACAGAGTACTGTGGCAGACCTGAAAATCACGCTTACCAGCTGTATTTGGGGGTAGAAAATATTGATCATTCTCGAACCAAAGCTCGTTCTCCACAAACTAATGGCATCTGTGAAAGGTTCCACAGAACTATGCAAGATGAATGCTACAATATTATCTTCAGAAAGAAAATTTACACCTCTTTGGCAGAGCTTCAGCTAGATGTAGACCATTGGGTGCATTCTTACAATAGATCTCGACCGCATTCAGGTAAATATTGCTATGGTAAGACACCTATGCAAACCTTTTTTGATAGTATGCATATTGCTTATCAGAAAAATATTGATAGCATTAAACAGGATGCTGATTTTGGTTTTGACTTTGTCAATTCTTCTGTCAGTTAATTCACGCCTGTCAGATCAAGTCTGAACTATTACACTTTAAATAATCTCTTAATATTCTCTTGCACATTTCTCCGCTATATACTAACATTTATATGCTAAGAAGAGGTAAAGCATTCTTCTGCCTCACACCGCTTTATATTTGCTCTACCTATGTTACAACGATCTTGACTAGTATTGCTGGACGGTGGCACATTGGCAGAGGGTTTGACTGCGTATGCAAATCAGTCCCTCTATCAAATCTTCTTGGCTCTTGTTTTGCATATAGTGGCTGTCCAAGTGTATTTACTGTCTCATTAAAATCTGCTGGTGCAAAATATGTTGTAAATGTGCTCGCTGTTCCTAGTGGAAAACAGTGCCCTGTATCTTTCTCAATAAATCTTCTCACAGTTCCTTCAGGGTCGGTTGCTTGTCCTCTATATTCCTCAAACGTTATACCACAAAACGTAAATCCTGACCTCATATCATTCCTTAGCGCTGCACCTTCTTGCCATCTTTCATATGCTTCTTTCACTTTACTATGCGAAGTTAATGCATCAAAAAACTCAGGGCTTACCAAGGCATGAATTCCAGTCATATATTCACCACTTAGGTTATCTTCTATGTGCCTCAATACCTCCATACACTTACGTTTTACATCTGTTGTTGCTGTTCCTAGTGCAAAATTTACTACTTTTGGCGTAATTTCAAATTCGTTGTACAGATTTAATAATTCACTGCCATCTGCGTCCAGAATAATCCCTTTCAGCGCTCCCATTCGCAAATGCTCTAACGTTATTGCGTGTTTGTTTCTCATTAGCTGTAAATGATCGGTTATTACATCTGCAAGCGCTTTAAGTTCACTCTCTGATCCAAATGCCCTTATTCCTTGTACTTCTTCTGGCAGCACTACATCATCATGCGGAATGTGCGGAATCGTAAATGTTCTTACCTTTCTTTTTCCTCTTTTTCCTACTGTTGCTGGTGCTCCGGGTACTTGCGTTGGTAGTAAACTTAACACTCCGTTGTGTTCTTCTATCGTAATATGTCTAAATCTTACTGACCTACTTGGAAACAAATTTAAATTTTCAACACGTCCATAATTTATCGGCAATATATTCATCGCATTTGTTAGTGCCGTCATGCTAAATGCTGTATTCGTAAATGGATTTTGCATTTTTTCTCCTTTTTTTCCTATTAATTTTAGTTAAACTCCCTTGCGGATAATGATCCCTCGTCCTTCAAGTTGCTTTATTGCTGCAGTTTTCTGCTCTTCAGTGATATTTGCTGGCCATACAACTGCATGATCGGCAAGAAGAGCAATACGAGTAATTATTATTGCTTTAGTATCTCCATCTTTGCTATTTACATCGCTTGTTATTACACCTATCGCTGTTTGTGTGCCATCTGTGGCAGTTGGATTTATTACCTTAATCATGTTGTCTTTATCACGACCAACAACTGTACCAAGTTTAAGATTTTGACCTTTAGCTACTGCTACTAAGTCTCTTGAATACAGGCTTGATGCCTCATACTTTAATAAGTCACCTAGATTATTTTGTTCGGTTATAGTACTCATTTTGCTTTTCTCCTTTTGTTATATATTTTAAATGCCTGATTGCGCACGACTTTTCGCTACCTGCATCATCAACTCTTCTCCTGAATTCTGTGGTATTGCACTCAGTATCTCTGTCTTTTTCGTTCGCTCTGCAAGTAATTCCATTAAAACCTCCCTTGCTTGCTCAACACTTACGCCCTGCTCAATAAATTCTCCTATTTTCTCTGGCATTCGTGATAAGTTACATAAACGTATTAATTCAAGAACTTCAGTACGATACTTGATTTTATTAGTTGAATTATCAGTTTCTAGGTCAGTTGTAGTTTGTTCGTTCATAGTAATACTCCTGTTTTTATTAATAGATTTAAACTCTGAAAGAATTGTAATTCCATCTGCAAGACCTATTTCTACTGCTTTCTCGCCAAAATATAGCCCTGCTTCTGTTGATTTTATTGCCTCTACAGAAAGGTTTCTATTGCGTGCTATTAGCTCAACCAGCATTCCATATAAACGATTCACTTCGCTTTTTAGGTTTTCTAAACTCTCAGAAGTTATTGGCTCATGTGGATTTAAATCATTTTTTCTACTTCCTGCAAATACTGTCGTATATTTTATTCCCTGTTTTTCATCAAACCCACTTTGATCTATATGACTTGCTATTACTCCTATGCTTCCTACTCCTGAAGTTCTACTCACAAATACCTTTTCAGCGCTAGAAGCTATAGCGTACGCTGCAGAATATGCATCATCATTTGCTATCGCTATTATCCTCTTTTTTCCCCTTGCACTGTAAATAAAATCAGCAAGGTCAAACACTCCATTGACCTCTCCTCCAGGACTGTCTATATCCAACAGGATTGTTTCTATATCACTATCTTCTATTGCTTGTGTAATTTGTGCTTCTATTTGATTATAGGAAGTCATTCCAAAAATATCATCAAAAGTTTCTGACTTTTTTGTCAAGATTCCATGTATCGGTATTATTCCTCTTTCACTATTTCTTACTGCATGTTTTATATTTTTAAAGATAGGCTGCTTTCCTGTTTGTAGTGACAGTAATTCAAAACTCCTTGGTTCTACCATTACACATTTGTTTAACCATGTTGTTTGTTGCTTCATATCACCTCTTGATTGGCCGTAACGTCAGAATCAAAACTTAAGCCCAGTTCACTTGCACGTCTTTGATCTTCAGCAATTTCCTGATCAATTTCTTCTACATCGTAACCCATTTCTGATACTACTTCTGATCGACTCTTAAATCCATTTCTTACTGCCATTTGCTGTGCTTGCTGATCTTTTAGCGGATCCACCCAATCAAACCCTTGTGCTATCCATTTTACTTCTTTTTTTGCTCCTTCTTTTCCCTTTGTCCATTCTTCACCTATGTCTAGCTCTCCAGAAAGTAGTGCTAACTCTAACCACCTATCCCATACAGGACGGCAAAACTGAAATACCATAATGTTATGCTGTAACATCGTGCACCTCCTGCGAAACTCTATCAATCCTGCTCGAATGGATGAATAATTAACGCCTGTTAAATCTCCTGTTAGCTGTTCATATGTTATCCCTGTGCCTATTGCTATTGCCCTGAGTTGCTGTCTCATAAACGCTTCATAACTTCCTCCTACATCTGACGGCTCTGAAAATTTTATATCTTCTCCTGGGTCTAAAAGCTGCATTGTTCCAGGTTCTAGGCCAGATAGTGCTATTCCTTGCTCATTACTTTCACCTTCTCCCATGATATTTGCTTCAGGATCAAGTCTCGTAATAAACCCTGCAAACATCGCTGCTGTTTTCTTTCTTACTAGCTCTGCATCGTCGTATTGATCAAGCTCATAGAGCTTTAGCAGTATATTAGAAAGCCATGGCTCTCCTCGGATCTGACCAGGTCTTAGTGGTCTATAAATATGTAAAACATCATTTGCTGGCACTCTCACTGACTCTCCAAATGAGCCTTCACCTGGATGTTCTCTAAATAGGTAATACGCTTCTCTCTGCCCAAGCCTATTGAACTCAATCCCGTTTCTAATTACATTACCATTTCCTAAAGTTTGATTTGTTTTATTATCTAAATGTTCAGACTCAAGTACTTGCAGTTGTAATGGCACAGAAAATCTATCTTCCAGCTTTCTCGTTCTTAAACGTACAAAACATTCTCCTCCCTCTATCATACTTCTGCATACTAGAGCTTGTAATCCATAAAAATCACTTACTCCACTACTGTCTGCTTCATCTGTCCATTTTAGCCATAATTCTTGCACCTTCTTTCGAAATTCTCCATCTCTTGCTTTTGATTGTGGTTTTATTCCTGTTCCAATAGAGTTACTTACTATTGTATCAATGATATTTGCTGCATATGGGTTTTTCCTTACCATATCACGTGATCTACTACGCAAGTGCTCAAGGCTTTGAGAAAGTAAGTTATTTATACTACTTTTCTCCGGTTGCCAATACATTACCCTTCTTCCTGACCCTGCAGCGTCCCAGGCTGAGCTTTTTATCTTTTGTTTGTTAAATAATTGCTTGAAGGTTTTTAGCAGCATTTATAAAATTCCTTTATTGGTTGAAAAAATAATCTTTCTCTTTGGCTTCATACCTGCAACTTTTAACTGTAATAGTTCAGACTTGATCTGACAGGCGTGAATTAACTGACAGAAGAATTGACAAAGTCAAAACCAAAATCAGCATCCTGTTTAATGCTATCAATATTTTTCTGATAAGCAATATGCATACTATCAAAAAAGGTTTGCATAGGTGTCTTACCATAGCAATATTTACCTGAATGCGGTCGAGATCTATTGTAAGAATGCACCCAATGGTCTACATCTAGCTGAAGCTCTGCCAAAGAGGTGTAAATTTTCTTTCTGAAGATAATATTGTAGCATTCATCTTGCATAGTTCTGTGGAACCTTTCACAGATGCCATTAGTTTGTGGAGAACGAGCTTTGGTTCGAGAATGATCAATATTTTCTACCCCCAAATACAGCTGGTAAGCGTGATTTTCAGGTCTGCCACAGTACTCTGTACCACGATCCGTCAAAATGCGTAGCAATGATACTTTCTGTTCATCAAAAAACGGTATCACCCTATCATTGAGAAGGTCTGCAGCTGTAATAGCAGTCCTTTCTGTATAAAGCTTAGCAAAAGCAACTCTAGAGTAGGTATCAACAAAGGTTTGTTGGTAAATTCGTCCAATACCTTTGATATTACCCACATAATAGCTATCTTGGCTACCCAAGTATCCTGGATGTTCTGTTTCAATTTCTCCATGGGCCTCTTTTTCTTCCTTAGCCTTCTCTAGAGCTGTTATCTGCTCTTCTGTTAAGATAATGCCATCTTGAGCTACTTTTGCTTCTAATGCCTTTAACCTCTTTTTGAAATTCTCAAGATCGTTTCTTTGCCACACTGATCTTATTCCACTTGCAGAGATGAGAATTCCTCTCTTTTTCAGTTCGTTTGCTGCTCTTTCTTGTCCATACGCTGGAAATTCTATTGCTATTTCAATTACTGCTTTTTCTATATCCTCCGATACCCTATTTGCATATAATGGCTTGCTTTTGCTTATCTCGTGTAAAGCCTCTTCTCCTCCTTTTTCATACAGTTCTTTGAAGCGGTAAAATGTATCCCTTGAATATCCCATTACCTTACACGCCTGTGATACATTTCCTAATTGCTTTGCAAGTTCTAGCAATCCCAACTTTGGTTTTAGTATTTTTTCTTGTGTTGTACTCATATCTGACACTCCTTTAAAATTTATTCATATTTTTATCTTACTTTGTTCGCCTGTCAGATCAAGTCTGAACTATTACACCTAAAGTCAAAAATCTACGAATCATTGTCACGTAGCGGAATGTCAGATGATAAAACAAGCAGAGGATATTCACTACCTCATCCAGAAAACATTGCTGTGCAGGATGTTGTTCGTATCCGTACCACAATTGAGAAAATGGATGAAGATATTACCGAAAGAGAAAATGAACATAATCAACTAAAAAATAATTTTAAACGATTTAAATTTGAAACTTTTTTAAATTTTTGGGAATGAAAGAAGCAATAGAAGCATTACACCAAAGGATAAAGGATTTAGCAGTAAGTAGCACAGCTGATCAACTGGCATATCTTGCAAAATCGCTGGAATTGATAGCAGATAAAAAAGCTATTTCCAACGTTGTGCAGATGACAACAATAAAAGAAATAATTGATAAACTACAAAAGAGACTTAAGGATTTAGTAGCAAACAGCACTCCAGATCAGCTTGCATATCTTGCTAAGGCATTGGAATCAATAGTTGACAAAAATGCGGTTTCTGAAATTGTGCAGATGACAGATGGTAAGCTAAAAGAACTTCTTGATAGTGCAAAAAAACACTTAAGTGACATAAACAGCAACAAAACAAACTCAATATCGTCAATAACTGCAGCAAAAACAAATTCTGTCAATGAAATTAACAAGCTTAGAGATAATGCCTTAAACACTTTAAAAGCATCATCAGATTCACACATATCGCTACTTGATACGAGAAAAGATGCGAATATTGCAGCAATAAACAGTATTAGCAACAGTCATAAAGATGGTCTTAAAGGTTTAGTAGAAGATTTTCGTGCTGTTAATAATGTACCATCTGGCTCATCAATTATAGGAGAAATAGAAACTCGAACTAAAAACATTCATAATGAGATAAAAACTAGAGATGATCAACTAAGAGCGTTGCTTACAAACGAAATAAGAAAGCGCAATATGGTTGAACCAGGGTCATTACCTTTCTTATTTGGTGTACTTGGTAGAAAAAATAATTACTTTGGCCACGGAACTTTTACGACAGAGCTTGGAAAGTGGAGTAGTGATATAACAAAAACCGACTGTATGTTGCAACTACTAGCAGGTAGCCATACATATGATACAGATTACGTTAGTTTTTATCGGCCAAGACAACTCAATTTTATAGAGGGAAATAAAGGAACATTTATTTACGGAGAGTTATGCACAAACAGTTTTTCGGGTAGTTACGATGAGATATACTATTACCCATATGCTGCACTTGGAGTAGTGTTTGTAAAAAATACAACAAATGTGAACATAAATAAAACAATGGAATTTGTTGGATCATCGTACTCTAGTACGGAGTATGGTGGTGCAGGATTATTTGTGGGAACACCAGATAATACCAATGCTAGTAAATCAATAATTTCGAAAATAATATGGAAAAATGTTTACCAATACACGAGTTCTAATAGCAAATTGGCCGGATCTGGCAATGTAGAAATTCCAGCAGGAAAAACAGTTGCAATGTTACTTTACACATCATCTTATCTATATTCTAGAACACAAGTTAGTCAAGGTATGCTTGCATCAAATTATGTACACAACTATGGTCAATTTATCCAGTGGGGAATATATAACTTACGTAGCAATTTTCTGACCACAGGGCTTGAGGTAGATGTAGAGAGAACACTAAAGGCTTGGCAATGTCCAGGATTATCTGAAACCTATGAGCTCTGGAGGTAGCAAATAATGCCAATTTATATTAGATTTGAAAATAACAAACAGATAGAAGTAACAGTACTTGAAAATAAGCCAACTGGGAATGATTGGTATGAAGCACCAAAGAATTTCGACTGGCAAAAGAGTTATCGATTAATTGAAAGAGGAGAAATTGTTGAGCGTACTAAAGAAGATATACAAAAGGAGTTGCTGGATAATGCGAAGCTTTGTGCATTTGATAGTATGCGTTTTTATTATGATAGCTATATTAACCAATATGCAGGGAATTCTCACCAAAAAGCTAAATCTTATGAGATTCAAGCAGAAGCCGCAAAAAACATTCTAGCAGCACCAGAATCTATAAATAAAAAAGATGCAGCAATTATAGAGCCTTTAGCAAGAGTGAGAGGAATTTCAGTAGTAGAGATGGCAAAAATAATTCAAGAGAAGGCAAAAAAAGCAGTAAAAGAAATAATGAAATGTGAAGAATTGGAAGACATCGCCAAGAAGAAAATTAAAGAAGTCAAAAGTGAAGAAGAGCTACAGACTTTGCTCGATGATTTCAGGAAAACAATGCAAGAAAGTTAAAAAGGGAAGAAATGCCAGAAGAATTTTTACACGGAGTAAAGGTTATTGAGGTAACCTCAGGAGCAAGATCAGTACGTACAGCTAAATTATCAGTGATAGGTGTAATTGGTACTGCCCCTGAAGCTGATGAGCAAAAATTTCCACTGAATAAACCAGTACTGATAGCAGGAAGCTTAAAGGAAGCAGCAAAGCTTGGGAAAAGTGGAACACTACCTTCTGCAATAAACGGAATATTTTCCCAAATTGGTGCAACAGTAGTAGTTATTCGAGTTGAAGAAAGTGAAAACAGTGATACAAAGCTCAAAGAAAGTGAAGCTATTCAAAATATAATTGGTGGAGTTGATGAAGAGACTGGAAAATATCAGGGAATTCAAGCATTCCTCAGCAGTGAAAGCATAATACATGTTGCCCCAAGAATACTAATTGCACCTCAGTTTACTCATCAATTGCCTGAATCTGAAAATCCTAAAAACCCAGTAGTAGCAGCTTTGATAGGAGTAGCAGAAAAGCTAAGGGCAATAATAGTTGCAGATGGACCAAATACCAATGATGAAGAAGCCATAAAATGGAGAAAAAGTGTAGGTAGCTCAAGAGTTTACGTTGTTGACCCATGGGTTAAGGTGTTTATTGAAGGAAAAGAAGAAATTTTGCCGTCTAGCCCATTTGTAGCTGGTTTAATAGCGAAAGTAGATAGCGAACAAGGATTTTGGCATTCACCTTCAAATAAAGAAATAAACGGTATTGTTGGCATAAGCAGGCCTATTGATTTTACGCTCGGTAATACAAATTGTAGAGCAAACTACTTAAATGAAAATGAAGTAACAACGATAATTCATCAAAATGGCTATAGGCTTTGGGGAAATAGAACATGTTCAAATGACTCAAAATGGGCTTTTCTGTCAGTGAGAAGGACTGCAGATTTAATCAACGATAGTCTACTTCGAGCTCATTTATGGGCAGTTGATCGCAATATTACCAAAACTTATATAGATGATGTGATTGAGGGGGTAAATTCTTATCTTGCAAATTTAAAAGCGCAAGGGGCGATTATTAGCGGAAAATGTTATGCAACTCCAGAGCTCAATACACCAACAAATATTGCAAGCGGAAAAGTGTCTTTTGATTTTGAGTTCACGCCACCATATCCAGCTGAACAGATTACTTTCAGGTCACACCTTGTGAGTGGCGCAATATTGTAAAAGGAGAAAGAGAGATGTTACCAAAGATCCTAAAGAATTTTAACGTATTTGTTGATGGTCGTGGTTATGCAGGAAAAATAGATGAAGTAACCTTGCCAAAACTTACCATAAAAACAGAAGAATACAGAGCTGGTGGTATGGATATTCCAATAAATATTGATATGGGCATGGAAAAGCTTGAAGCAGATTTCACTTTTTCTGAATATGACTCTGAGCTCTTTAGACTTTTCGGATTGATAAACAATAATGCTGTTTCTCTTACTTTAAGAGGAGGTTTGCAGGGAAGTAGTGATGCCGAATCAGTAGTAATTAACTTAAGAGGGCTCTTTAAGGAACTTGATTTTGGTAACTGGAAGGCTGCTGAAAAAGCAACACTAAAATGTATAATTGCTGCCAACTATTATAAGCTTACCATTGATGGCAGAGAATTGATTGAAATTGATGCAGAAAACATGATTCGCAAGATCGATGGTGTTGATCAAATGACTTCTATGCGCACAGCTTTAGGGATTTAAATAAAAGGGTAAAATTAATGCAAAAAATTAAATTAACTGAACCAATAAAAATCGATGGAATTTTAGTTTCAGAGCTAACTCTACGTCGTCCAAAAGTTCGAGACCGTTTAGCTGTTGAACGTATGGGTAATAGTGATGCAGAGAAAGAAGTAGCACTGATTGGAAATCTTGCAAGTATTTCAAGAGAAGCAGTAGAAGAACTTGATCTTGCAGACTACAATAAGATTCAGGGAGCGTTACAAGGTTTTTTGTCTCAGCAGAAGATTTAAGGCTGAGCATATTATCACTTAGCTCAATGGTTGGTGGTGGAATCAATCAGTGGCTTGATATGGATATTGAAGAATTTATTACTTGGTTTGAAAGTAGCGGAAAATTATACAAATGAAGGCAATTTCTATAGTAATTGGAGCAACACTGCAAAGCAGTTTTAATAGTACGATAGCAGGTAGCACGAAGCAACTTTCTCGTATTGGTAGTACGATAAAACAACTTGAATCATCAAGTAAATCAGTATCCAAGTTTAAACAATTAAGCCACGATGCTCTGCTTGCTAGGCGTTCTTGGAATGAACTAGAAATAAAGACAAAATCTCTTGCTCAGCAGATAAAAAACGCAGAAGAACCAAGTAAGAGTCTGCAAAATGAGTTTACAAGGTCTAAAACTGCAGCACTGAAAGCTAAAACAGCTTATTTACAAAAAAGAAGTGCTCTCCACCATTTACGCACGGAGTTCAGTAAAAGTGGTAGAGATATAAAATCTCTTATTGGAGATCAAGCTAAACTTGGCTCTTCTATTGAAAAGCTTAAAAATAACTATACAGCTTTAAATTCCGTAATGCAAAAACGTAAGGGAGTTTTAGCGCAAAGAGCAAATTTTAGAGCTCAAATCATGGATACCGTGGCACTTGGCCTCACCCTTGCAGCACCACTTAAGGCTGCAATTAGTTTTGAGAGTGCCATGGCTGATGTAAAGAAAGTTGTAAAGTTTGAAGATACAGATGTAAATGGCTTAACAAAGCTTGGGGAAACATTAAAGGAAATGTCACGAACAATTCCGCTATCTGCAGCAGAACTTGCGCAAATTACTGCAAGTGGTGGTCAGCTTGGTATTGCAGCTAAAGATCTTACAATCTTTACAGACACTGTGGCCAAAATGGCAACTGCATTTGATATGTCAGCAGAAGAAGCAGGCGACGCTATTGCTAAACTTTCTAATATTTATCAAATTAAAATTGGTGAAATGAAAAGCGTTGGCGATGCGATAAACCATATCTCTGATAACACTGCGGCAAAGGCTCAGGACATTGTTCCAACGCTAAACAGGATTGGTGGTACAGCAAGGCAATTTGGTTTAACTGCAGTGGAAGCAGGAGCTTTAGCAAGTAGCTTCATTAGTCTTGGCAAAACTCCTGAAAAAGCAGGTACGGCGATTAATGCAATGCTCAGCAAGTTGCAAACAGCGAGTAAACAAGGTGGCAATTTTCAAAAAGCGTTTCAAGTGCTAAAAATAAATGCTCAGGAGTTTGAGAAAGCAATCGGTAAGAATGCACAAGGTACATTACTTAAGTTTTTAGAAACAGTTGCAAAATTAGATAAGCAAGAACGTTCTAGCGTTCTCTTTGACCTCTTTGGTCTTGAATATCAGGATGATATAGCGCTACTTACTGGTAGTCTAGATGAATATAGAAAATCTTTGCGATTAATAAACGAAGAATATCATGGCTCAATGCAAAGAGAGTTTGAAAATAGAGCAAATACTACAGCAAATAATCTTCAGTTACTTAAGAACTCAATAGCAGAATTGGGTATGAATCTTGGTGCGGTATTATTACCACCTTTAAATTTTACTGTTAATCTTCTCAAGTCAGCAACTACACAAGTAGCGCTGTATGCAAAAGAATATCCAATACTGACTACAGTAATCACGAGTACTGCTACAGCGTTGATTAGCATTAAAATAGCAGCTATATCTCTTGGATATGCTTGGACTTTTATAAAAGGTTCTTTATTCGCTCTTTTATCTACTTGGAGAATGTTTGGATCTGTTATTACTTTGGTAAAAATAGGTCTTTATTCTACTTCTGCAGTTTTTCCAGCAATTATTGCTGGATTTAAAGCATTAACAATTGCCGTGATGAGCAACCCTATGGGGCTGATTATTGGTGGTATTGCTGTTGCTGCAACTTTGATAATTACCAAATGGCAAGCAGTAAAGAACTTTTTTGTTACTATCTGGGAATCAGTGAAAATTGTATGGAAGTCTTTTTCTGATTGGGTAGGAAAATTTTGGAATAATATTACTCAGCCTTTTAAAACAATCAATAATCTATGGAGTAAAAAAAATGAGGCTAGACTAGAAGTTAGATCTGTAAATAACGTTATCAGTGATTCTCTTAAGTACCCCATTACAGCACAAAGTAAGACTGTAGAAAACAAAATGCAATTTAGTATCAATATTCATTCAAGCCCTGAGCAGAATGCACGCAGCATTGCTGATGAAGTAATGGAACGAATTAGAGAACAATTTAGTGGCGCACTTTACGATATAAATTAAATTATGTTATCTCTTGGTCCATATAGATTTTCATTAATTGAGCAAGGCTTTACACGCAGAAGTGAATATCGCTGGCCTGCACTTGAGCGTATTGGGGAAAAGCCATTGCTCCAAAGTATTGGTCCTGGAGAGGACATTGTTGAGCTTGCAGGAGTAATCTATTCAGGAGGGCTGAAGCAAATAAATAATATGTAATAGTTCAGACTTGATCTGACAGGCGAACAAAGTAAGATAAAAATATGAATAAATTTTAAAGGAGTGTCAGATATGAGTACAACACAAGAAAAAATACTAAAACCAAAGTTGGGATTGCTAGAACTTGCAAAGCAATTAGGAAATGTATCACAGGCGTGTAAGGTAATGGGATATTCAAGGGATACATTTTACCGCTTCAAAGAACTGTATGAAAAAGGAGGAGAAGAGGCTTTACACGAGATAAGCAAAAGCAAGCCATTATATGCAAATAGGGTATCGGAGGATATAGAAAAAGCAGTAATTGAAATAGCAATAGAATTTCCAGCGTATGGACAAGAAAGAGCAGCAAACGAACTGAAAAAGAGAGGAATTCTCATCTCTGCAAGTGGAATAAGATCAGTGTGGCAAAGAAACGATCTTGAGAATTTCAAAAAGAGGTTAAAGGCATTAGAAGCAAAAGTAGCTCAAGATGGCATTATCTTAACAGAAGAGCAGATAACAGCTCTAGAGAAGGCTAAGGAAGAAAAAGAGGCCCATGGAGAAATTGAAACAGAACATCCAGGATACTTGGGTAGCCAAGATAGCTATTATGTGGGTAATATCAAAGGTATTGGACGAATTTACCAACAAACCTTTGTTGATACCTACTCTAGAGTTGCTTTTGCTAAGCTTTATACAGAAAGGACTGCTATTACAGCTGCAGACCTTCTCAATGATAGGGTGATACCGTTTTTTGATGAACAGAAAGTATCATTGCTACGCATTTTGACGGATCGTGGTACAGAGTACTGTGGCAGACCTGAAAATCACGCTTACCAGCTGTATTTGGGGGTAGAAAATATTGATCATTCTCGAACCAAAGCTCGTTCTCCACAAACTAATGGCATCTGTGAAAGGTTCCACAGAACTATGCAAGATGAATGCTACAATATTATCTTCAGAAAGAAAATTTACACCTCTTTGGCAGAGCTTCAGCTAGATGTAGACCATTGGGTGCATTCTTACAATAGATCTCGACCGCATTCAGGTAAATATTGCTATGGTAAGACACCTATGCAAACCTTTTTTGATAGTATGCATATTGCTTATCAGAAAAATATTGATAGCATTAAACAGGATGCTGATTTTGGTTTTGACTTTGTCAATTCTTCTGTCAGTTAATTCACGCCTGTCAGATCAAGTCTGAACTATTACAAATAATATGCGAAATTCATCGAAACCTCTTTTACTTATTGATGGCCAAGGTAACATTTTAGGCCATTTTGTTATCGTAAAAATAGAAGAAACACAGAAATATTTTTTTCCGAATGGTGAACCAAGGAAAACTGAGTTTCATTTAAGTTTAAAACATTATAGCAATTTATCATCACAAAATAACACTACTGACTTTACTGCAGCTGACAATGATGTACTACAAAACTAAAGAAAATGACATGTTAGATTTTATTTGCTGGAGACACTATGGATTCAGCTCTGGCACAGTTGAGGTTGTATTAAAAGCTAATCCTGGTCTTGCAGAGTATGAGCTTCTTCCTGCAGGGTTAACCATTAAACTGCCTGTAATTCAAAAAGCAATACAAAAGCAAGTAGTAAAACTATGGAATTAAAGTGACACCAGACTTTAGTATTTCAGTAGAGGGAGTTTTAATCACTGAGCTGATAAAGAGTCGATTGGTATCAATGCATATTACTGATGAAGCTGGAGTAATAAGTGATACTGCTATAATTCACCTTGATGACCGTGATTCGTTATTTGAGATTCCTAGAACTGGAGCAAAGCTGAATATTTTACTTGGATATAAAGAAACTGGCATTGTGCCAATGGGAGGTTACATAGTAAATGAAATTGTGTTACAAGGCCCGCCACAGGCGTTAAAAATTAAGAGTCATGCAGCAGATTTAAAACAGTCTTTAAAGGAACAAGTGTTTAATGAGTGGCATCAAACTACTTTAAGTGATTTAGTGGAAAAAATCGCAAACAAACATGGCTATCAAGCTAAAGTTGCTGAAGAGTTTGCAAGTATCATGATATCACATATTGATCAGACCGCAGAGAGCGATATGCATTTTTTAACCAGGCTTGCTCAAATTTATGGAGCAATAGCAAAACCTGCAGGAGGGTATTTACTGTTTGTTTCAAAAGGAAAAGCAAAATCAGTTACCGGAAAAACTTTAAGCACTATTACTTTCACACCTGGAGATATTACAAATTGGAAAGTAAGATTTAATGAGCGTAATCAATATGGCTCGGTTATTGCCTACTGGTATGATTATGAAAAAGCAGAGACTATAACAGAAAAAGTAGGTGATCAGGAACCAAGCTATATTCTGCGAGATGTTTATGCAAGCAGTGATTTGGCGCAAAGTGCAGCATCTGCAAAATTAAATCAGCTGATGAGCAGTACAGTAACACTTAATATCACAATGCCAGGAAGTCCTGAATTATTTGCCGAAGCAAAGATCAACCTTTTGGGGTTTCGCAAAGGAGTTTATGGTGATTGGATAATAAATAAGGCTGGGCATGTAATTGATAATTTGGGCTATCGTACTATATTAACAGCAGTTATGGGAAAGTAAATTGATAATTTCCTCATAAATATCTTTTTTTTCTTTATTATTGTTTAATTCCTCTACAGCAAGATCTAAAGGAGTTTTTTTATCTTTATTTTTAGCAAGAGAATGTGCTCCATTTTCCAGTAGAAATTTAGTAATTTCCAAACGTCCTTCCTGTGCAGCATAGTGCAAAGCTGTCCAGCCAAAAGCATCAGTAATATTTATATCAATGCCCTCTTTAATTAGAAATTTTACAACTTCTAAACAGCCTCCGCTTGTAGCATAGTGTAATGATGTTGCGCCAAAATGATGAGTAGCATTGATATCTACCACATTTTTTATTAAGGACTTTACAGTATCTAAGTTACATTTTTTAGCTGCAGTAGACAATCTTTCCAGATTATTGCCATTTGCATTACTTTTTATTGGTATGTTTTTTGAAGGTCTAAAATGTTGAAACAAAAAGATAGTACATATTATTGGTATTATCGAATTTACTAATAATTTTCGAAAAAGGCTAGATTTCATGTCTCTTATATTATTTGCATCGCTTGTTCAGTGCAACCAATTAACTTTATTTTAGAAAAGATTTTTTGGACGTAATTTTGATGAATCTTGTATATATCAATACGCAGCTATTTGTGCAAGAGAACTTTAAGATGAAAAACCAAAGTACAGGAAAGATCCCTGTAGCAGTAATTGCTACTATGGTAATACAAACAATAGCATTTATCTGGTGGCTGGCCAAACTCGACTTAAGAGTACACATGCATGATAAATTTATAGAACAAAACCAAAGGACTACAGAAATCATCTATCGTCTTGAAGAAAGGGTCAAAAACCTTGCTGAAGAAGTTAACGAGCTTGAGCAGAGACAAAAATAACTATAACAAATGACAAAGTACATTTTATCTGTAGATGGAGGAGGAATTAGAGGAATAATTCCTGCCATTATTCTAGCAGAAATTGAATCTAGGACAAAAAAGCCAATTTCCCAGATCTTTGACTTAATGGCAGGAACCTCAACCGGTGGAATTGTTGTTGCTGGACTTTGTAAAAGCAATAAACTTCAATACTCTGCCAATGATTTGGTTGAACTTTACCAAGAGTATGGACCATATATCTTTCAAGCATCACTTTGGAGAAAATCAATCGCTTCTTGGCTGAGTGGTTCTCAGTACTCATATAAAAATATGGAATTTATTCTCAACAAATACTTCGGCGAAAGCACTATGGCCGATGTTGCTAGTAATCTACTGCTCACCAGTTATGGCATTCACAATAGTTGTGAATTTTTCTTCAAAAGTTGGAAAGAAGAAAACATTAAGTTAAAAGATGCACTCAGAGCTACAACAGCTGCTCCAACGTACTTCACACCAAAACGTCTAAAAATTAGCCAAAGAGAGAGAGTGTTGATAGATGGCGGAGTGTTTGCCAATAATCCAGCGGCTTGTGCATATGCAAGTGGTAAAAGGTTATTTCCAAATGATGAGATTATACTGCTATCAATAGGCACTGGTGGAACAAATAGAAGTATAAAGTATGCTAACTCAAGGAGATTTGGCAAAATAGGGTGGATCAAGCCACTACTGAATGTGATGTTTGCTTCTGGATTGGATTGCGTTGATTATCAACTAGAACAAGTAATAGATGATAAATACATAAGAATACAATCGCAATTGAAAGTAGCATCGACTGAGATGGACAATATTACACTCAAAAATATCAAATTTCTTCAGCAAGAGGCAAGTAAAATGATAGAGGATAACCAGAAAGTGATAGACAAATTCTGCAAGCAAAATCCAAAACTATAACTGAGCTAGAAAAACGAAATAAGCGAGTTTCTAGTATCTACTTTAATAAATTTACTAAAATATTTTTTTAATATTATATATTGAATACAGAAGCACAAGAATTTCATTCAGCAATGCAGATAATTAATTATGTAATCACCTTCGTTGATATTTTAATATATTGTGTAGAAATCAGTAAACTAATGTTGCTTTTAATTCAGGTTAAGTTTTGGAAGCGTGATTTTCAAGTTCCTCAATAGATAAATCTGTTATTTTAGAAATAGCATCAACAGAAACGTCCAACATACGTAGATTATTTGCAACCTTTATTGCCTCTGCTTTGTAAATCGGGAATGTTGCTACCAAATGTTGACATTAAACTTTATGATATGAGGTATCTTTGATGTTTTTACGCTACTAAATTCATGATATCCATCTCTTGGCGATTTAAGCCTATTTTTAGAGTATTTATAAAAAGACGATAAGACCCCTTCTACATCTAAAGCCTAAAATGCAATTCTCAGATGATCTCTGACAGACGTTTTTTTCATCAACACATTCAAAACAATAAAAAGATTGAATATTTCTTCAGAATTGTGTATAATTATTAATGCTTTTTAAGTGGATTTCCTATTGTTCTTTCCAAGTTTCTTGGTGCACGTAACGATTATACTCTAAAAGGAATGTTGGTTACTGAGAAGAATGAAGACATCATCATCAGCGAAAAAAAAGAGAAAATTGACGTAGCTACTTAAGGCAGGTGTCTCTATTGCAGCTGAGACAGCTGATCACTCATGATCAAATAAAAAAGTTATAAGCACACAGATTGGATTACAGTATCTTTTTTAAGAAGAAGATTTATCTTGCTTAAAAACTTGTAGATGCTATATTTTACATAAATTCTTCAATGCGAGGCTTTTATGTTTACTAATAGAATATCTAATAATCTGGATCAGCTGCAATTTTTTGTAGAGTTTTTAAATGAAAATTATGAAACTCAGAAACATCTTGGTCTTACACCGCTACATTTAGCAGCAGGAAATGGTCAGTTGGATTTAGTCAACACTTTATTAGGAGAAGGTTTAGATATTAATTCAGAGATTAAGTACGATGGCTTTACGCCACTGTATTTTGCAATTGCAAAAAATCGCTTAGAGATGGTTAACTTTCTTATTGCTCATGGAGCAGATGTAAACCATAAGGCCATTCTAGGCTTTACACCTTTAAGTTTTGCATCCCAGCAAGGCTATTTAGATATAGTCAACACCTTGATTGCAAATGGAGCAGATCTTAGTACTAAAACAGATAAACTTAATACACCTTTACACCTAGCAGCAGAGAATGGTCATCTAGATATAGTAAATGTTTTTATTGAAAAGGGATTAGATGTTAATGCTGTAAATAATGATCGAGCAAGACCTTTGCATTCTGCAGTACAAAATGGTAATCTCGAGGTAGTTAAAGCTCTTGTTTCACATGGGTCTGATATTAATGCTGGATCTTTAGGAGTAGGTAATCATAAAGTTGATGCGAACATTACAGCCTTACATCTGGGAACACAAACTGGTAGATTAGATATAGTTAAGGCTCTGCTTGAAGCGGGAGCAAACGTTAATACAAAAACAGGTGATAAGATTACACCTCTACATTTAGCGTCTCAAAATGGCTTTTTAGAGTTAGTAGACATTTTAATAAAAGCAAAATCTAATGTTAATGCTAAGGATTATGAGAATCTTACACCTCTGCATTTAGCAGCAGAACGTAATCACTTTGGAGTAGTTAAGTCTCTTCTTCTAGTAAGGGGAATTGATGTTAATGCTAAAGGCCACGATAATTCCACAGCTTTACATATAGGATCTCAGAATGGTCACTTAGAAGTAGTGAAGCTACTAATAGAGAAAAAAGCCAATGTTAATGCTAAAAAAAACGAAGGTTTTACACCTTTGCATCTAGCAATTCAGCAAAGTCATTTCGAGGTGAGTGATTTTTTAATTAAAAATGGAGCAAACATTAACAACGTGGATGATCAGAATTGGACTCCTTTACATAATGCAGCATATAATGGTTTTTCTTTAAAAATAGTAGAGAGCTTAATTGCAAAAGGAGCAAATATAAATGCAAAGATGGATGATGGTAGAAGAGCTCTACATTTGGCCGCAGAGCATAATCACTTGGAAATAATGAATTTCTTGGTTGAAAATGGAGTAGATGTTAATGCTCTAGATAACAGAAGTTGGACTCCTCTACATTGTGCAACATATGATGGTAATTTAGAAGTTGCTAAATCTTTGCTTAATAAAGGAGCAGACATTAATGCTAAAACAGTTAAAAGTACTACACCTCTACACTTTGCAGTAGACCATGATCATTTAGAGGTGGTTGAATTGCTCTTAAAAAAAGGGGCAGAAGTTAATGCTCTAGATCACACAAATTGGACTCCTTTACATTTTGCAGCAGAAAAAGGTTATGATCAGATAGCAACCGTTCTATTGAAACATGGTGCTGATGTAAATGTAAAAGAAAATCAAAATAAAGGCACAGCCCTACATCTTGCAGCTCAATATGGTCATCCTAAGGTAGTTAAAACTCTTATTATAAATGGAGCGGATGTTAATGCAAAAATGGATAAAAATGCTACGCCTTTACACTTAGGGGCACAAATTGGTAATTTAGATATAGTTAGGTCTCTACTTATGAGCGGAGCATACTTTAATGCTGGAGCTGAAGGAGATAGATATGTTTTACCATTACACTTTGCAGAAAGAAGAGGAAACCCAGAAGTTATAAAATTACTAAAATTGACTGAGAAGTTATTTAAGGCTATAGAAGATAATAATTATTTAGGAATTGAGAGTTCAATTAGAGATGGAGCAATCACTAATTCGAAAAACGTGGATGGAAGAACGCCATTACATTATGCTGTTAATAATGGGCATATAAAAGTTGTAAATATCTTGCTAGCAAATGGAGCTGATGCTACTAAAGTTACTAACAAAGGTAATACACCATTACACACTGCTGCTTCCAAAGGTCATAAAGAAATTATTGAAGCTTTGTTACAACGTGTAAGCCACAATAAATTGAGTGATTTTATTAATGCTAAAACAATAGTTAAAGGCACTACATCGTTGCATGTTGCTACTGAAAATAGCTTTTTTGAAGCTGTAAAGTCTTTGTTGAAACATGGTGCAATTTATAACATCAAGAATAAAGAAGGTAAAACACCACTTGATCTTTCTCGAGACCAGAATATTACTAACCTATTGAAATTAGTAGAAGAGCTGTTTGAGAATGCAAAAAATGGTAATGTTGAAATTATCAGTAAGCTGAAAGCAATAAAACCTGATGAGCGCGTAGCTGTAACAAATGCTCGTGATGATCAAGGCAAGTCATTAGTCCAGGTTGCAGTAATTAATAAACACTCAAACCTTGCAAGTAGATTATTAGAAATATTAAAAAGTCCAGATCAGAGTTTACAAGATGTCAGCGTAGAAAATCGAGTAAAGAGTTTGAAGTTATAGCTCTCTTAAATGAAACTCTAATGAGGGTGCCAAGATCTAGATCATTTAGAAAATTATAGTGGGCTTTACATCTTATTAATTATAAATTAACTTACTATCTAATCAATCCCTAAGTCATGTATGAGTAACATTTTGATAATATTAGCAGCAGGAAAGAGCAGTAGAATGAATTCTGAATATTCAAAAGCGTTGCACCAAGTGGGAAATCTTACTCTTTTAGAGCATATAATTTCTAATGCAAAATCGCTGAGTCTAAAAAGCTTATCAATTGTTGTTAACAACTCCCTTCTAAAAGATTTAGAAAAGTTTGATACCCTAAAAAGTATAATCGATCAATACAATATAAAACTAATAATTCAAGAAGATATTACAGGTACTGGCACTGCAGTTAAAATTGCTCTAGAAAATCTGGAGGAGTTATCTGATCAAGACATAGTTTTAATACAGTATGGAGACACTCCCTTTATATCTAGTGATACAGTTATGAAAATGACTGATTGTTTAAAGTATAATAATTTAGTTCTTCTTGGATTCAATAGTCAAGATGAACAATATGGAAGATTAGTAATTGATAATTACGGAAATGTTCAAAAAATCCTAAAAAATGGAGATAAAATGCTTCTTGCAAACTCTGGAATAATAGTTTCATATGCTAAAGATCTTTTTACCTTAGTAAAAGAAATAAAATTTAATAATTCGACCAATGAATATTGTCTTAATGATATAGTACCCATTGCAGCAAACAATAACTTGAGTGTAGGTTATGTAGTTTCTGATGAAAGAGAAGCAATGGGAGTAAATAATAAAGAGGATTTGATTAAAGCCGAACACTATTTTCAAAAAAAAGGCGGCCAACTTTTCTTTCATAACTACATTTTTTTATTCATTAATTTAAGTTGACATTTGTTTTATACTGGTTTTATAATACCTTTTGATTCTTACTCGTAAGATAATTGGTACGACAAATTTTCCTAGTTGTAGTGAGAGGGTATACATGGGGATATTAATAACAGGTGCTGCAGGTTTGATAGGGTCAACCTTGGTGAAAAAGTTAGAAAACCAGGGCCATGAAGTAATAAGCTGTGATATTAGGTTTCACAACAATCCACTCAGTTTTTTTTCAGAAGATATAGTACCACTACTTGCTAAGTGTACAGGAATTATTCATCTGGCTGCAATTTCTCGAGTTATACATGGTGAACTTTATCCTGAACTGTGTAGAAAAATTAATGTTGATGGTACAATGCAGTTTTTAGGGTTATGTAAGTCACTTTCAAATAAACCATGGTTTATATATGCAAGTAGTAGGGAAGTCTATGGAGAGCAGAAGGAACTGCCAGTTACAGAATCTGCTAGTATCGATCCAATAAATAATTATGCAAAAGGTAAAGCATTTATTGAGGAACAAATAACAAGTTCAAAAGATTTTAATGTAGCAATATTACGCTTTTCAAATGTATACGGTGGTTTACTAGATCATAACAGTAGAGTAATTCCTGCACTCTGTATTAATGCATTAAGAGGTGATCCAATTAAAATAGAAGGTAAAGAATGTGTTTTTGATTTTACCTATTTGGATGATGTTATAGAGGGTATATGCTTAACTGTTAAATATTTACAAAGCGAAAAATCTTCTCTTCCTGCTATTCATCTTACTACTAATAGCCCATGTACTTTAGAAAACTTAGCAAAAACAATATTAAAAGTCACGAAAAGTGGTTCTAGAATTGATTTTTATCCTCCAAGAAATTTTGATGTAACTAAGTTCCATGGTGATTTTACTAGAGCTAAAGAGCTACTTGGTTGGTCTCCAAAACATTCATTAGAAGTAGGATTAAGTAAATTTATAAAAAGTCTACAAAACAATACACAACAATATCCTAACAATATAGATATGGTAATATATGAAAATATTAAAAGTTATTCATGGTTACCCTCCTTATTATAGTGCTGGTTCAGAGGTTTATAGCCAAACTCTTGCTCATGAACTAGCAAATAACAATGAGGTACAAGTATTTACTAGGTATGAAAATAGCTTTTTACCTGATTTTTATTACACTACAGTCCTAGATAGTAGTGATTCCAGAATCTTACTGCATTTAATTAATATACCCATAGCTAAATATCGTTACAAATTTATCAATGAAGAAGTAGATATACAATTTAAAAGAGTAATAGATAACTTTCAGCCAGATCTTATACATTTTGGTCATCTTAATCATCTATCAATTACTTTACCAGAAATTGCTTTTAAAGAAAATATACCTACAATTTTTACGCTACATGACTTTTGGTTAATGTGTCCAAGAGGAAGGTTTATTCAACGCAATTCTGAAGATTTGTTACGGCTTTGTGATGGACAAAAGGATCAAAAATGTGCAACCCAATGTTACAAAGGATATTTTACAGGAGATAAAGAATTCCTGAATTTAGACATAAATTATTGGGAACAATGGGTTGCAACTAGAATGAAGCACACAAGGAAAATAATAGACTATATAGATTACTTTATTTCCCCATCGAAATTCTTGATGGATAAATTTACTCAGGATTTTAATGTTCCGATAAACAAAATTTCTTATCTTGATTATGGTTTTGATCTCAATCGTCTTAAGAATAGAAATAGAGTACAAGAAAAAGAGTTTATTTTCGGTTATATTGGTACTCATACTCCCGAAAAAGGTGTTGACCTATTACTAAAGGCTTTTTCTCACTTACCATCTAAAGCAAAACTTAGAATTTGGGGAGCAGCAAGAGAAGAAACTAAAGCTTTAAAAGCGATTGCCGATCAGTTTTCACCTGTTGTTAAAGAAAGAATAGAGTGGATGGGAAGTTATGATAATAAGAATATAGTTACTGACGTATTTAATAAAGTTGATGCAATAGTCGTTCCTTCAATTTGGGGTGAAAATTCACCATTAGTAATACATGAAGCACAGCAACTTAGAATACCAGTTATAACAGCCGATTATGGTGGTATGGCAGAATATGTAAGAGATGGACTATTATTTAAGCACAGAGATGCAAGTAGTTTATCAGAAAAAATGCAAATCCTATCTACAGATCAGGGGTTATATAGTAAACTTACCCAAAAAGGCTATCCTTATACTGAAAATGGAAATATACCTTCTATGAGTGAGCATATTGAGAAACTTAACAAGATTTACCGTAATGCTATTGAAAAGAAAGGCAAATCAGTAGCTGTTAAACCCGGTCCTTGGAGAATTACTTTTGATACTAATCCAGATTACTGCAATTTTGCTTGTATAATGTGCGAATGTTTTTCACCATACAGCAAAGTTAAAGAAGAAAAGAAAGCTAAAGGAATAAAACCTAAGATACTGTCGATAGAAACTATCAGAAAAGTAATTAAGGAAGCAGCTGGCACACCTTTAAGGGAAATCATTCCTTCTACTATGGGTGAACCTTTAATGTACAAAAGCTTTGATGAAATAATCAATTTGTGCCATGAGTTCGGCCTTAAGCTTAACCTCACGACCAATGGTTCTTTTCCTATTAAAGGAGCTAGAAAATGGGCTGAACTATTGGTACCAATTTTATCTGATGTTAAGATTTCCTGGAATGGGGCAACCAAAGAAACTCATGAAAGAATCATGAAAGGTTCAAAATGGGAAGTAGTGACAGAAAATTTAAAAACTTTTCTTGAAGTTAGAGATAAATACTTTAGCAATACAGGTGAAAGGTGTACCGTTACTTTACAATTAACATTTTTGGAAAGTAATTTACATGAACTCTATGACATAGTTAAGATGGCCATAAAAAATGGCATAGATAGAGTTAAAGGACATCATCTTTGGGCACATTTTGAGGAAATTAAGGATCTATCTATGAGAAGAGATGAGTTAGCAATTAGTAGATGGAACACGGAGGTGAGAAGGTTATACGAACTTAGAGATAATATGCTATTGCCAAATGGTAAAAAGATAAAATTAGAAAATTTCACAATCCTTTCTCAAGAAGGTATTAAGGATTTGGCTCCAGGTGGTCAATGCCCATTTTTAGGTAAAGAAGCATGGATAAACAATGAAGGAAAGTTTAGTCCTTGCTGTGCCCCAGATGAACTCCGTAAGACATTAGGAAATTTTGGTAATGTTAATGAGGTTAAACTCGAGGAAATATGGCAGAGTAGTGAGTACCTAAGCTTACAAAAAAATTATTTAAATTACAAATTATGCAAAACATGCAACATGAGAAAACCTTTGATCAATTAATCAAAGATAATCTTAGATCTATTAAAATTTCACCGTGTGAGAGGTTTCACGAGTTGCTAGGAAATCCTTTGTATGAAAATAGGTTTATAAAGGTTGGTAAATTTCATGAGCCCGGTCTTGCACCGGTTTATGATCAGATAGGCGCTTATCATATCAATGTGAGAGGAGAAGCAGTTTATCATCATAGATTTCTAAAAACTTTTGGATTCTACTTTAATAGAGCGGCCGTAGAAGATGATACAGGGTGTTACCATATTGATTCATCTGGATGTAGAGTATACAAACAGTCGTATCAATGGATTGGAAATTATCAGGAAGATGCTTGTGTAGTTAGAAGACATGATAAATGTTTTCATATTAATTTAAATGGCAACAGGATTTATCAGGAGGAATATGATTATGTTGGAGATTTTAAGGATGGTATCGCTGTAGTCTATAAGGATGGCAAAGCTACACATATTAATCATCATGGAAAGTTAGTACATAATAAATGGTATAAAAAACTTAATGTTTTTCATAAAGGGTATTCTATTGCAGAAGATCAACATGGTTGGTTTCATATAGATATTAATGGTGATCCTGTTTACCAGCAGAGATTTAAAATGGTAGAAGCATTCTATAATGGGATGGCAAAAGTTGAAACTCTTGAAGGTGTGTTAGGACAAATCGATATTACCGGAAATGTAAAGTTTAATATTTTTGATTTAGGTAAAGAATCTCAAGTGCATAGGATTTCTGCAGAACTTTCAGCCTTTTGGAAAACGTACCTAACAAACGTTGCTATTGAACTTGATTTGTTAAATATTTTACCTGCAACTATGCCGGTTTTATCTAAAAAGTTAAACATTATCGTACCAAATCTAGAAAGGCTGTTAAGGGCGTTGTGGGAAATAGGGTTTATTGATTACGATAAGGACAAGGACTTATGGCAACTATCATCAAAAGGTAAGTGCTTTAAGGAAATACCGTTTTTGTCTAAAGCTGCAACAATGTGGGTGAGAGTTGCAGCTGAAAAGAATTGGTTAAAGATTGCCGATATACTAAAACAGAAGTCAATCTCTTCATTTGAATCTTTTAAGGAAAGAGAAGCATCAGAAGATAAGAAAATAGCGTTTTACCAAGCATTGCTAGGATATTCTAGGTTTGATACTAAAGAGTTTAATTCTAGAATTAATATAGATGATGCTAAGAATATATTGCTATTTGGTGTACATTCTTTATTTCTTGCTTATTCTGATATACACAATAAAGGTTCTATAGGCCTATATAACGAACATAAAGTACCAAGACAGTTAGTAGAAAATTTAAAAGTCAAACTTATAACTCAGGAAGAACTATCAGCTACAAATTATGAATTAGGTGTCTTTTGCTGCTTTCTACAGCATTATGATGATGATAAAGTATTATCTTATTTAAAATTGGTCAAAGGAATATCTCGTATTTTATTGATAGAAACTATTTTAGATTACCGCTCTCCAGCTGGAGGCTCTGTAGATATTAATGTAATGGTTGAAACAGGAGGTAAACTAAGAACATTAAGCGATTGGGAAAAAATACTCAAACAAGTAAAAGGATTCAAAATTTCTTCTGTTGTACCTTTAACAGATTACTTATCAGTCATTGATGTCAGGTGTTAATCATATGAAAATACTACAAAAAAATGGTTTTTTTATTATCAAAAATCTGGTTCCTTTAGAACTAATAACTCAGTCTTTAAGTGATATAACAAATAAAATATCAAAGCTATCCCAAGAACTAAGTGTTTCAACTTCTGACTACTTAAACTGTACCGGCAGATGAGGCATGTTATCTCAAGTAACTAGAATTATATCTCAAGCATTAGATAAAATTATTAAAAATTACCTTGAAAAGTCACTTCAGTGTCAGATACTGCAGAAAAAATCAAATGTTATATGTAAAACTGCTGATTTAATAGATGCAGTTCCCTTCCATCAAGACATCTCCTATAGTTTTAATGATCCTTACCACTTTTCCGTTTGGTTAGCTTTGAATAATGTCAGTGAAACTTCAGGTGCACTACAAATTATAGAAAACAGTCATAAATGGGAAATACAACCTTTAGTTGATTTTTGGTATCCATATTTTTTTGATCAGTACTCAGATAACCGAGAAAATTATAAAATTAAGTCACTACCTATTTCATCAGGAGATGCGATAGTTTTTGATTCACGGTTATGGCATGGTAGTGATAAGAATACAGATGCTAAAGATAGATTTGCTTATGTAACAAGGTGGATTATAAAAGATCAAGATCTTCCCTATGTGCCAAAACCTCAGCCTTCAGTTTTTGGTATACTCAATTGTGGTGAGTTAACAGAATCTATACTGAGAAAATGCTTGTCATTATTTTGCTACCAGGAAAGTATAAAAGTAAAAAACATGGAAGAACTTATCAAGAGCTGGTTAGCCTTTATTACAGACACAACTACAAATATTTCTGAGATCGACACTACTGAGGCTAAGCGAGATTTATATAAGCTACTTATTCTGAATCAAGCATCAGCACTACATGATGCTGGAGACATCTCAGGAAAAATATACAAAAATTTATGGTTTTCACTACTTGTATTTCTCAATAAAAAAGTCACCGTAGTGGAGCTAGCATTGTAAATGAACAGAAGTAGAGTTGATAGCTTCAAATGTGTATTGATGTTCATCTTGAATATAGTATCTAAATTCAAGCTTAATGTACTTATAATGTCTTTAGTTGCCCTGGTGGTAGCTGTTGATTTGTCTTTTAGAAAGTATTTAGTAAAAAATATTCTAGATACAGCTGTAAAATATCAGGAAGGTAATGTAATTGAAAATCTTTTATTACCTGTAAGCGCTTATCTTGGTATGGCATTACTTATCACTACTGCTTTTAGATTCTATGGCTATTTTGTTGACATTCGAATGTTTACCTTAATGCGTCAAAAGATAGCTGATATATCTTTTTGTAGGCTACTCCAACAAGACCATTCCTATTATCAGAACAATTTATCTGGAAGCTTAGTACATAAGGTCAGTAACTTAATGGATAGTGTGATAGAGTTAATAAGATTGCTTATAGATTGTTTTTTCGGTTACAGCATAGCATTAGTCTTAGAGGTTGTCCGGAAACAAGTAAAAGGCTATAATATCTGAAATTTTAGTACGGGGTAAAGATGAGAAAAAAGTATCCAACAGATCTAAGCGAAAGGGAATGGGCAAGAATAGAAAAACACTTCAGAGTATCATACAAGAAAGGAGGAAGGCCGCCAAAGTATAGCAAAAGAGAAATATTAGAAGCAATTTTCTATGTATTGCGTACAGGGTGTCAATGGCGGTATTTACCAAATGATTTTCCGCTATGGAAGACTGTGTATGAGCAGTTCAGGCAATGGAAGAAGCAGGGAATTTTTGAGAAAATGAATTATGAAATTACAAAATATAGTAGAAGAAAAATAGGAAGGAATGAGCAGCCGAGTGCCTGTATAGTAGATAGTCAATCTGTAAAGACTACAGAAAAGGGGGGATCAAAGGCTATGATGGAAGTAAAAAAGTAAAGGGTAGAAAAAGGCATATAATTACAGACACTCAGGGTTTTATACTAGGTTGTTACGTAGGCGCTGCTAACGAAAATGATAGAGATGGTATTAAAATAGCATTAAACAATATGAGAACAAAATATACTAAAGTTAAAAAAATGTGGGCTGACATGGGATACCAAGGAAGAAATTTAAAGAATCACATAAAGGAAGAATATAACATAGATATTGAAATTGTTAAAAGGCCTCCATGTAGATTTTGGGTGCACAAAGATACGCCACCTGAGCTACTACCAACAAGAGAACAAGGGTTTAAAGTACAGCCAAGAAGATGGGTTGTAGAAAGGACTTTTGCTTGGGTTAATAGGAATAGAAGGCTATCGAAGGAGTATGATTTACTCACAACATCCACTGAGAATTTCATATACCTAGCTATAAGTAGGGTTATGTTAAAGAGGGAATATGCTTGAATTTACTAGTTTCCGGACAACCTCTTAGCTATTTATACCTTATCATTAGTAAACATAAAATTTGCAATCGCTACATTCACTTGGGTAAACATTTTTATTTTAGTCTCGATTTTCAGCTTTCGTGTACTTACTGAATTAGCTGATAATTACTCTAAACAAAATTCACAAGTAATAGCTAGTATAGCAGATAGTATTTTAAATGTTATATCAGTAAGGTTATTTTCTCAGCAAGCACATGAGAGACACAAATTTTTTCAAATATGCAAGAAAAGAACTATTGCAGAGAAAAAATTACAATGGGCATACTTTTGGCTTTGGTTTATATATGGCTATTCATTTGATATACTCCAAGCAGTAAACTTGTACTTTTTAATTCATGATTATCAATTGAACAAGATCGCAATAGGAGATATTGCTCTTGTACTTGGAATTAATGTATCAATTATAGAGTTTCTTAACCATCTAACTAGGAATCTTACCCAATTTTCTACTCATTTTGGCAAAGTTTCAGATGCATTGCCAATCTTGACTACTGTACCAGAAATTCAAGATAAGGAAAATGCTAAAGAATTAAATTTATTAAGTGGAAGAATAACGTTTAATAATGTTTCTTTTTCTTATGAAGGTCAGGAGCCATTATTTCAAGATTTTTCAGTTACCATTAATCCTTGCGAAAAGGTAGGTCTAGTTGGTTATTCTGGAGGTGGTAAATCTACTTTTATAAACTTAATTCTAAGGCTATTTGATGTTAAAAAAGGTAATATACAGATTGATAATCAAATAGTATCAGAAGTTACACAGAGTTCTTTGAGGCAACAAATATCTGTAATACCTCAAGACCCATTGTTATTTCATGATACTATTTTAGCAAACATCATATATGGTAGACTTCAATCTACTATCGAAGAAATAATGAGAGCTGCAAAGCTAGCTGGTATTCACGATTTCATTATGACTCTACCAGATCAATATGGAACTACAGTTGGAGAAAAAGGCATCAAGCTATCTGGAGGAGAAAGACAAAGAATAATAATAGCAAGGGCATTTTTAAAAAACGCTCCAATATTATTTCTCGATGAACCAACTAGTCAGTTAGATTCTATAACAGAAAAAACAATTCAAATGAGTTTATTTAAACTGATGCAAAATAAAACTACGATTACTATAGCACACCGTATTTCTACACTTTTACACATGGATCGAATTATAGTATTTAACAAAGGAAAAATTGTCCAAGATGGTAAACACGCTGAACTAGTTTCTAAGCAAGGTCTTTACAAGGAACTTTGGAATGCTCAAATTGGTTGTTTGAATGTCGAAAAAGAAGATGGAAAAAATTATTGATCTGAGAAGTGACACTACAACTCTGCAGAGCTCCAACATTATAAATGCAATAAGTAATGCAATTGTTGGAGATTTTGCTTATGGTGAAGACAAAAGCTGTAATGACTTATCAGAATATTGCAAACAATTATTCAAAGTAGAAGAAGCATTATTTGTAACCAGCGGTATGCTTGCAAATAGATTAGCCATTGCCAGTCAAACAAGTCCTGGTGATGAACTAATAACTCATTATAATTATCACGTTAATTTTTTCGATAGCGCAGGCAATGCAAAAGTAAATAATATCGTATTTAATTGTATTAGAAATAATAGCGGAATCTTAGAACCTGTCTTGAAAGGGAATAAAGAAAAGAGTATGATGAGGTAAGCAAAAAATAGGAGGGTAAATTGTATCCAAGTGATATAAGTGACAAGGAATGGGAAATTTTAGAGCCCTATGTTGCACAAGGAGCGATAGGACGACCAAGAAAACATAACATCAGAACAATTATTAATGCAATAAGGTATATAATGAGGGGTGGTTGCCAGTGGAGAATGCTACCAAAGGATTTTCCCCCATGGAAAACGGTGTATGACTATTTTATCAGGTGGCGTAATAATGGAAAATTGAAAAAAATACATGACATGCTAGTAAAAGAGGTAAGAAAAATGGTTGGTAAAAATGAAACACCTTCAGTAGGTATAATTGACAGTCAATCAGTGAAAACGACTCAAAAAGGGGATCAAGAGGATATGATGCCGGTAAAAAAATAAAGGGTAGAAAACGCCATATTATTGTAGATACACTAGGTCTTGTAATTACTGCAGAGGTACACAGCGCAAGCATTCAGGATCGTGATGGTGCTACCAATCTTTTTATTCAAGCTAAATGCAAAGCTCCAACATTACGTAAGTTTTTTGCTGATCAAGGATACAAAGGTAAATTACAAAATCGATGTTTGTTGGAAACTGGATGTTTGCTAACGATTACCAAGAAATTGGTTGATACAGGATTTCAGGTTATTCCTAAACGTTGGATTGTAGAACGAACCTTTGCTTGGCTTTCCAATTTTAGACGCATGAGCAAGGATTACGAGCATTCTCCTCTTACTTCAAAAAACAATATCTTATTTAATATGATTACTTCTATGCTTACTAAATTAGCTGCTTAACTCCTTTCAAGACAGGTTCTTAGAAGAAGATCATAAAAAAATGCAGCACCTTATAGAAGGCCTAGACTCCATAGATCAAGTTATAATTGATATCGACCTGTATAAAACTAATATAGCGTATTTTTCATTACGTACTAATTGTATATCTACTCAAGAATTAATAAACGTACTAATGACAAATTATGGAATTAGAATGGCTAACATCAAAGGTAAAATCAGAGCTATAACACATAGAGATATAAGCTATGAAGATATTAATGCTACTGTATCTGCTATAAGAAAGATACTAAGTAATTTTCTGCACTAATTGTTTGCAAACTTCTTGTCAAACAATATTATACCAATATAGTATTATGCTAGCATCTGCATAGAGCTATTTGGGAATAGGTGTGAACTTTGTCTTCTTTCAATATTTACTATTCTTCTGTGGATATATGCTGCTTTATTTATCAAGACAAAGTATACCAATTGCTCTACCACTGTTAATAGATACTGACCATGTAAAATTAAGCTATTTTTTTGCCTGCTTTTCTTTTTTTTATGGAGTATCAAAATTTGTTAATGGAATAATCATGGACTCCAAAAATAATCCATTATTTATGTTTGGGCTATGCAATATTGCAACTGGATTATTAACCATTGGTATAACTTTATCATATAATAATCTAACTTTATTACTGTTAACATTAATATTATTAGCTTGGACACAAGGGTTAGGTTGGCCAGCTATTACCAAGTTTATGGTTACAAACTCTAGCATCTCTTCAATTGCATCATCATGGGGAGTTATGAGCGCATCTCAGCAACTTGGTTCTTGTATTACTTTAATTGTATTACCAAGTATAATAAAAATGTATGATGCAAAGAGTGCATTTTTGTACTCTGGTCTCTTATGCTTACTTTTTGGAATTTATATAATATTAAAAGCATATTACAAAGAAATTGCCAACTTTACTACCTATTATAAGGTGCATAAATCTCAAATAGGTATCAAGGTAACAAGTTCCATATGGTTTCTATGTTGTGCTACTTTTTGTGCTTATATTATAAAAATGGGAATCTTCTTTTGGTTTCCTATAATTTTAAGGGATAAATTACAAATTTCTCTTGTACAATCCTCACTAATAACAGGTGTATATGATTTAGGTGGAATCCTTGGAACTTTAATCACAGGAAGAATTAGTGATATGTACTTCTTTCAAAATAGAAGCTTGCTGGCATTATTTTACATGTTGGGTATAGCACTCACTTTTATTGCAATGAACTTTGGTCAAAACATAATTCTTATGAACCTTGGTGCAATCTTATCAGGATTCTTTATATTTGGAGTGCAAGTACTGACAGGTGTTATAGCTGTAGAAATTGCTCCACAAAATAATGTATGTGCAATTGTAAGCTTAACAGGATTATTTGGGTATATTGCAAGTTCAATATTTTCATGCGTGCTCTTAGGAGTACTTGTTAAGCACTGTGGTAACAGTATTATGTTTTCATTTTTTTCCATTTGCTCTGTTGTTGCACTCGTTTGCTTTTCCATACTATCAAGCAAAGATCTTAAAAAAACTAAGTAAAGCGGTGTAAAAAAAATTTCTCAACAGTTAAACTTTGTAGATAGATTTTTTACCCAAGGAATAAACATGGTAACCATATCTTAGTAACAGCTCGCTATCTAATAAATTACGGAAATCAAAAACATTAGGTGCAGCCATAATACTCTTTAAACTTGCAAAATCTTGATTTTTAAATTCTTTCCACTCCGTTAACAATAACAAGGCTTCCGCGTCCCTTGCAGCCCCTATAGCATTGTCCGCGTACTCTATATCCTTTAGAACTTGCCTAGCATTATCCATCCCCATTGGGTCATATGCAGTAATTTTAGCCTTGTTATTCACTAACAATTGTGCAATATCTATAGCTGGGCTATTTCTTACATCATCAGTACCAGACTTAAAAGTTAGCCCCCATATTGCTATTTTTTTATTTTGGACTCCATTTAATAGATATTCTACCTTTTTAGCAATGTTTGTTATATGATTATAGTTAGATTCCTTAACTGAATTTAAAATTTGTAGCTTAACATTGTGGTCTTCAGCAAGCCTTATTAAAGCTGACAAATCTTTAGGAAAACATGATCCTCCAAATCCTGGACCAGCTTTGAGAAATTCCTTACCTATTCTATGGTCCATTCCCATACTGTTAGCTAAAAGGTCAATGTCTGCTCCTAATAGCTCACATAAACCTGCCATCTCATTGATAAAAGCAACCTTTGTTGCTAGAAAAGCATTAGAAGCATATTTAATCATTTCAGCAGTAACTGTATCAGTGACTATTAACGGAATATTCTTATCTATAAATGGTCTATATATAACTTCTAGTTTTGCCCTAGCTAGCTTAGTTTTTACTCCTATTATTATCCTATCTGGGTATAAAAAATCTGATACTGCAGAGCCTTGCTTGAGAAACTCTGGATTCACCCCCAAATCAAAGTTATAGCCCTTATTAGATAAATAATTATGTATATTTTCTGCAGTACCAGGAGGAACAGTTGACTTTATCACTATTAAGCAATCTTGATTAACTCTCTCAGAAACTTCACTTACTGCATTATATACATTCTTTAAATTTGCATTTCCTAGGGAGTCTGATGGAGTATCTACAGTTATAAATACTACTTCTGTATTGGGATTTATTTGAAAATACGAATCGAAAAATCTTATCCTTTGTGACTTTATATTATTCTCTAAATAATCTGCTAATCCAGGTTCATATAGAGGAATTTTCCCTGATTTCAAAAGTTCAATCTTCTCAGTATTTATGTCAATGCAATCAACTTTATGGCCCTGCTCCGATAACCATACGCGTCAAGTTAAGGAAATAAAGGTATGAAAGAGATAGAATAATAAGGTATAAGTTCTCCCAGATATACTTTTAGTGAGAGAACCAATGAATAAAATAACTTGCTTATCAAAAAAGCTCAAAGAATTTTTTAATGAAAAAGCAGAGAAAATCTCAATTACAACAAGGTTTATAAAAAGAAAGAGAAAGCTAAAAGGTTCATCATTCGTAAAAGCCATGGTCTTGGGTAATATAGGAGTTGATAATTGTAGCGTAGAAACAATGTGTCAATTACTAAACGAGGACTCGATAGATATAACAAAACAAGGTTTGGATTTTAGATTTACTGAAGAAGCAGTGGAATTTATGAAAAGGATGTATAATGAATCTGTGATTCTCTTTAAAAATATCTTGCAAGTTGATTGCAAAATCTTACAGCAATTTAATAGTGTTAAATTATTGGACAGTAGCTATATTACTCTACCTAACAGTATGGAAGAGATGTATAAAGGTTATGGTACTAGCTACAGTGGCTATGAAAGCAATACTAAGTCTGGAATAAAGTTACAATTAGTTTTCGACTACATGAATCAGATAATAGACCAACTTAATTTAACGGAGGGGGTAAGATCAGACCAGGGATATAGGAAACATTTAAGTAATATATTAAGCAATGATTTGCTAATATCTGATCTCGGTTATTTTGTGCCAAGTTCTTTTAAACAAATCAATGAAATAGGAGCTTATTTCATAAGTCGTTATAAATCCGATACCAACATATATGATGTAGAAACAAATCAAAAAATGGAGTTATTAGAATGTTTAGAGGATAAGTTATTTTTAGAAAACGAGGTATTGTTAGGAAAAGAAGCAAAAATTAGAGTAAGAATTATATGTCAGAAACTAACTGAAGAACAGTCTATGGCCAGAAGAAGGAAAGCTAATAGATTAGCAAGATCGCAGGGATATACATCCTCTAAAAGAAATCAAAAATTGTTGAACTGGTCAATATTTATAACTAATGTTCCAGAAAATAAAATTAGTGCTGAGCAAGTATTAACGATTTACAGAGTAAGGTGGCAAATTGAGTTATTATTTAAATTGTATAAAAGCCATATCAGGCTTGATAAGCTAAAAGGAAAGCCATGCAGAGTATTATGTGAACTATATGCTAAATTGTGCGCAATTCTTATATTTCACGGCATAGTTGGTTGCACAGAAGTGAAAAAGAATACAGAACTTAGCTTAACAAAGGCATTTATTGAGCTAAAAAGGCGGGTTAGAGAGTTATTTTTAGTATTAACCAAAATTAATAGTTTAAAAGCATTTCTTAAAAAACTCACTATAACTTGGTCGCGATTTTCATTAAAAGACAAACGTAGAAGGGCTAGAGTATCCACTTTAACCTCTCTAAATTTGCTCACAATCTCTTAACTTGACGCGTATGGCTCCGATAACATTGTACCAGATACTAAGCCTACATACCCTACTCCTATAATAGTTATGTGCATTTTATTATCACCTTAAAAATATAGCTTAGCATCTAAAATAAATACCATTAACAATGAGAGTCATAAACTTTTGTTGTTACATTATTTTGCTTAATTGCCTTACTTTCCGAATAAATTATAAATAAGGTTGAAGATATTAATATCAAAGTACCATATAAAGCACTTTTATCAGGTAATTCATTAAATATAACGTATGTTACTATTGCAGAAATTATTAGCTCTATGTACCTATAAGGTGCAAGTGCAGTAGCATCAGTAAGAGTAAAAGCTTTTAAGATAAAGAGCAAAATTAGATTTGAATTAATTCCCAGAATCAGCAGTAATACTAATTCCAACAAGGAAGGCATATGCCAATAAAATAACAAAGGTGGAGTAGAAAAAATAGTTGTCGTTAGAGCTGAATAAAATAACATACTTATTACTGACTCTTTTATCACAAGTTTCTTATTAAGTATGTCTAATATAGCAAAGATTAATGCAGATACAATAAAAATAAGAATTTTAGGATTAAAGTCTTCACTATGAGCTTTGATAGTAATAGCAATACCAACAAAACCAATAATAGTTACTATCCATCTTTGCCAAATTATATTTTCGTTTAGTAAAGGGATTGCAAGAAGTATAACAAATAATGGTACAGAAAAACTTATAATCGTTGCAGTTACTATGGGGAAAGTACTCAATCCATAGGTCCATAAGACCGTTCCACAAAACAATAATGCACCTCTAGTTATTTGAATAGATATTTGACTTGTTTTAAAAGCTTCTATTCCATAGTAAAACATAAAAGGTACAAGGGTAATAGTGGTAAACAGAAAGCGGAAAAAAATTATTTCAAAACTCTGAAGATGTAAACTTAGATATTTTGATATAGTATCATTAGCTACACTACTAAATAAGCTAAGTATAAACCAGATAACCCCAAACAAATAACTCTCAGTCTATAATCCATAAAGCTTCTGATTTAATAGATATGATGTACTCATATAATTTTACTACAAAACTAATAATATAAAAGTTTTCTGATGTATGGTCCCAGAATGTGATCGTGAGGGTTAATTATAAATAATTCGGGAAATTTCGTCTCTGTAGACATATTAAGAACTACGTAACGAATGTTTATATTTGTGAGTAATAGTAAGGTTCAAGGTAAGGAAAATGCTAGTGAGGTAGAGTAGAATAACGTTGATTTGATAATTTAAGCTCATCTTCCCTCTTGCTACATCTCTCTTTATATCTCCTCTTTTGCAGCAGGTCTATACTTACTGCTTAAATTTAGGTGCACACTAATTTTTCGATTTGTATATTATTCTAATGCTTGTATAATACCTTCATTGAATATTTGATTTTGAGGTAATTAGATGCCAAAAAGTAAAACTAAACGTGGAACGGAAGATTTGAAGGGTAATGCAGGCCCAAGCAAAAGATCTCGTCTCAGTTCTGATTCTGAAGAAGATAAAGAGATTATCTCTAGCAAAGTAATAAGTAAGCTGAAGGATGTTGTTAAAGGTGATAGAACTTCAGCTATTGAGGAATGGGTCAAGGCTCACCCTGTAACAGTAGAGGGTCTAACCGTTGAGCAATCGGACCTCTTATGTAATGCGTTTCGTGATGAATCTTGTTGGTCAGGTATAGAGTTAAATCCTGCTAGATTGGTGAAAGAGTTGGCCAGGTTAGATATATTGGATCCTTTTGCTATCTATGAAATAGCATGTATTGAATGTGTGAAGAGTGAAATTAGGCAACTATTCAACAAGATGTTGGAGTCTTTTAAGCTTGATTTATGTCATAAAGGCGCGAGTAAGGAGAATCGGGAGTTGGCTGCCAACGACAAACTTGCAAGAGTTGAACTGTTGCGCTTTGTAGAGAAGGATGACCATGTATTCAGTTTCTGGATTGATGAAAAATCAGGTGACCTCAAAGAAAATATAGAAGCAGAAGATGGATTTAATAAGGCTGTAGATTTCAAGTGGAGTAAGGGAGTGGAACACTTCTATAATCTTCTATGTTCTGAAAAAAAATTAGGGAAAGAAGGGCGAGAAAAGTTGCTAGTTTCTGCTATTGCAAAATTATCTCCATTTCAATCTAGCTATAAACTTGCTGCTACCTTAAATTCCCTTCTAGGTAAAGTCATAAGCGCGAAAGTAGATCATAAGTCACTGCTCGGGCTACCGAATAAGAAAGATAGGGGTGTTATCTATCGTCCTCTTAGTTGCTTAGTAGAGCACGGTTTTCTTTGCACAACTAAGTATGTTATCCAGTACTTGAGCGAGGGATGTTCAAGATCTGAAGTAGAGAAAATGCTTTCACCTAGAGGATATGCACATCTTCTCTCATCGCTTTCATTTGTTGTAGTTTCTAAAGATTATGACTTGGATAACAGGAATGAAGCAAGGTCAGCTATTAGCAGTCTTTGGAGATCTAGCGTATTTAACCAAAATAAAATAAATGTTGTTGATTCTTTTAAAGATAGGATTGCTTTTGTTGCAATGGAAAATGCAATTTCAAATTTGATTGTAGATCAGGAGAACAGCAAGAATACTCAAAGTGCTGGCGATGGTGAAAAAGTTGATTTGGTCTTGAGTATTTTAAAGTTTGCTAAAGATTGTTGTTCAGACAAAAGCTTTAAATCATTAAAAGAGAGGATAGCAAATAGTTTAGATAAAACAAGGAATTCTAAGATGATAGATGCAACTAGCTCCTGCAATTTAATAGAAGAGTTGTGTAAGTCGGCAAGAAATTTGAATTTATCCTCTGCTAGCACTGAAGTTCCTCAATCCACGTTAGCAGGCACTAGTGTTAGTGGTTCGCCTGTTGTAGTTATTAACAAGTAGGAGTGTTTATGCATGGTAATGATGAAGATGATGAATTAGTTAGGGATTTATTAAATGGAAATTGTACTGAGTTCAGTGGGAAGTTTGAGGATTTTTTAAACAATTGTCCATCTTTTTTGCATTCTGCTAATAAGCACGGCTTTTTTCCTGCATTCTTCTTTGGCATGTTTGCTACTGCACATGATTCTAGTATTGCAGATCCAAATGATGAAAGAATTTATTTTCGTTTTGACGGTTGTGGAAATCTGAAAGTTGCAGTTCTTACTAATGAAGAAGATAGAAGAATAGTAAGGTGTTATACTATTGCTGATAATGAGAACAGCCCTGGGTCAAGGTTTAGTGCAGAAGAGAAGCAGCAGGTAGAAGAAAATCTTCCACAAGAATTACAGGAAGATGAGGATCTGGACTGGGAAGAGTATAAAATATTTCGATTTGGAGAGGAATGTAGGCATTTTGATGAAGGACACAGTTTCCCTCAACGTGATGAATATGAAGCACCAGTTTTTCACGAAATTAACCCAATCAGAGCACCAGGTGAATTGTTAGACCTGATGAATGAGTTGGCAAATGATAACGCAGGAGAAGTGCGTACTAATGTTAAAAGGATTTTGCAATACATTGTTGATATACATGATGAACATGAAGGTAGCTTAGTGTTCGGTGCAGAGTCTGATTACCACGGTTTTCTGTGTGGTTTTTTAGTAAATTTTAGATACCGGTCTGTGGCTGGTGTCTACCCAGAGCTACTCATAGGAAAAGGTTATGCAGATGTTGTTTTGCTTGTTCGTGGTGTTGATCAGGCAAATGATTCAGTTCCAGTTATAATTGAGTTGAAGGTTGGTGATGAGGAAGGGTTAGAACAAGCTAAAGATTATGCTAAAAGTTGTTCTGTTTCGTCTTTGCCTATTCATACCTCATCACCAAGTGCTGTTTGTGTAGCGTTAAATTTTCAATTGCGTGGAGGTGATGGTCTACGAACTTCTGTGCAGGCCTTTTCAGAAGGTGGTCTTTCCTTAATACCGGGGTTACTACATCCTCATGGAAATGAAGTTATTGGGAGTGTAAAACGTTTTTCACAACCCATAGAATCAGAGTTCACTCAATCACCTCATTGTGACACTTTTTCCTGTATGTCATCGTTTTTCTTGGGAAATGTTTTGTCCACAGCCGATCTTTTAAGAGTAGCTGGTAGACGAAGGGTAGTAACGGTTGACAAGTATCTATTTAACTGCTCTCAAAGAGAGAGAATGAGACGTATAGGTGGTAGGGGAAATGCAGCAGAAATTGTAAGGCATACGTTAACTCTAGCTCTATTTGTATCAAGTATTGGTTTTGTTGTGCTTCACATTTTTCGTCATTTGAAGTGGCAGACTTTGCCAGATAAGGCATTGGACCTATCGTTACTACCTCAAGCCACAGGTGATGCTAAGGTACGTGAGGTGCTTTGTAAGGTGGATGCCCAGAATCATCTACAAGTGGTTTCTGCAAGGAAGTTTAAATCACTACGTGCTTACTCACGTTCTCATAGAGAAGGTTATTTTGAGGGTAGGTTCTCAGAACAAATGGGTAACGTTAGGAACTTACATCAATTTGCAGATGAATTGATGAGTGCTGCGCCTAATTTTGGTAATGATGGTAATGTGAATGGTGAGTACAGGGCTAGGTATGAAGTTTTATTTAACGAGATTTCTCGTCTGTTGTCTCCGTTATTAAATGGAAACCGTCTACTCGTGAACAATGAAGCTAAATTTCAGGCTTTGTTGCGTGGGATATTTCAAAGTTGCGGTAATCCTGCCAAGGTAATTATTGAGTTCCAGCTACAGAGAGGAAGGAAAATAGACCTAATATTATCAAAATCTGCGGAAAATGATGATACTCATCCAATTGGAATAGAGTTGAAGTATGCTAACACCGCAGAGCAAGTTGAATGAAAAAGGGTGGAGGCAAATCGACAGTTAAGTGAATATGAATTTTGTGGAGGATGCAAGCGTATTACTGGGGGAGATGCGATGGTTTTGTTATACGCTATATTGAATGCTATAGAACAAGAGCAGGATCTGATATTGATTGGTGGGCTTCGTAGAGCATCTGGGTTTTCTAGATGACTTGTAACTAATAAAAGTACCAAAGATAAGGTTGTTTATGGGTAAAATTATGCATTAAGCTAGAGTGCGTTTGAGTAAGGTTGGAGAAAAAGCAAGGTCTTTTAGCAAGAAAATTTGATTTATGTTTTCTTAAGTTAAAGTTAACCTGATGAAGTTTGTACAATTTATTGTTGGAGTTTTTTGTTCTATTTTTACTGTAAGTTCAATCTGCTCTATCTTTGGTCTTTTTTTCTTAGTTTTGCAGCAAGTCTAATATTTTTACTACTTAATGGAATAACTTGCAGAAAGTGGAGATATAATGCTAAGGCAGAGGAGCTCAGACAGTTGCCTTAAAACAATAAAGAAATAGTAAAGGCAAAAAGATACCTTGCATAGTTCGAAAGCTTTTCTAGTAACCGTTCACGATATAAGAAAGTAGTTTACAAAAATGGTATAGTGGTATAGAGAAGATAAGCTAGATAGAGAGGGTTTAATGATAGAAGTGCTGCAAGAGAAGATTGTGGTGTTAGAGTCAGAAAATGCCGATCTGAAAGCAGAGATAGAAAATCTTAGAAAGGAAGTAATAGAGTTACAAGACAAGCTGGGTTTAAATTCAAAAAATTTATCTCTACCACCATCACAAGATGTAAAAAAACAAAAAAGAAGAGTAACAGGAATCCAGGAAGGCAACCAGGACATGAAGCGCACAAGCGAGAGTTATAGCCCTTTCCATAATAGTCCAAAAAAGTCATAAGAAGGAAGAATCAACAGCATGATGAAAAGATGTGAATAGAGGAATGTTTTTCCTAATTCTGTTTTTTATAGCAAACCAATGATGCTCAATTTTGTTAAAATCGGGAGAATAAGGCGGTAGATATAAAATTTCTGCACCAACTCCTTTAGCAAGTTCAGTAATCTTATTAGACTTATGAAAAGTAGCATTATCAAGGATAACAGTTTGTCCAGGTTCCAAAATCGGTGTCAGGAACTGCTCAAACCATTTATTAAAGATATTCATATTGTAGTGGCCTTCAAAGGTTACCGGAGCAACTATCTTTCTTCCACTTAAGCATGCTGATTCGTTGAGTTTTCTTGCCAGATTTTAGGGCATAAAACCGCTGTCCCTTCTGGCAATATCCATAAGGGTAGTCTTCAGTGTTATCAATGCCAGACTCATCTATATACACTAATTCTTTAGGTTCTTTTGTCGCTATAACCTTTGCAAATTGAGCTCCTCATTTCTTTCTTTGTACCCGTAGGTCTTTTTTTTCTTGTGAATCCTATATTTTTAAGTGCTCGATGAATTGTTTGTCTACTAATATTGCCCCAAAGCTTAGCCATCTCTGACTGAGTTTTGCTACCTTGTTCATTTGCAAATTCGGCAAATGCATTCCAGTCGGTAATTTTATGGTTATAGCCCACGCTTCCAGGCTTTTTTGACTGAAAATCTCCCGTTTTCTCACGTCTTTTCTTCCACTCATATAAAGTTGTTTTTCCGATCTTAAATCTCTTGGCAACAGTTTCTCCACTCTCTCCTTCATCCAACGCTTCCATTACCTTTTTCCTTAAGTCATAACTATATGCTACTGGCATCCTTACCTTCACTACTATAAATCCATATCTTACTCTTTTTGGACTATTATGGGAAGGGCTATAGAGGTTGTCCGGAAACAAGTAAATTCAAGCATATTCCCTCTTTAACATAACCCTACTCATAGCTAGGTATATGAAATTCTCAGTGGATGTTGTGAGTAAATCATACTCCTTCGATAGCCTTCTATTCCTATTAACCCAAGCAAAAGTCCTTTCTACAACCCATCTTCTTGGCTGTACTTTAAACCCTTGTTCTCTTGTTGGTAGTAGCTCAGGTGGCGTATCTTTGTGCACCCAAAATCTACATGGAGGCCTTTTAACAATTTCAATATCTATGTCATATTCTTCCTTTATGTGATTCTTTAAATTTCTTCCTTGGTATCCCATGTCAGCCCACATTTTTTTAACTTTAGTATATTTTGTTCTCATATTGTTTAATGCTATTTTAATACCATCTCTATCATTTTCGTTAGCAGCGCCTACGTAACAACCTAGTATAAAACCCTGAGTGTCTGTAATTATATGCCTTTTTCTACCCTTTACTTTTTTACTTCCATCATAGCCTTTGATCCCCCCTTTTCTGTAGTCTTTACAGATTGACTATCTACTATACAGGCACTCGGCTGCTCATTCCTTCCTATTTTTCTTCTACTATATTTTGTAATTTCATAATTCATTTTCTCAAAAATTCCCTGCTTCTTCCATTGCCTGAACTGCTCATACACAGTCTTCCATAGCGGAAAATCATTTGGTAAATACCGCCATTAACACCCTGTACGCAATACATAGAAAATTGCTTCTAATATTTCTCTTTTGCTATACTTTGGCGGCCTTCCTCCTTTCTTGTATGATACTCTGAAGTGTTTTTCTATTCTTGCCCATTCCCTTTCGCTTAGATCTGTTGGATACTTTTTTCTCATCTTTACCCCGTACTAAAATTTCAGATATTATAGCCTTTTACTTGTTTCCGGACAACCTCTAATATCAATTCTTGCTCCTTTTTCTATGAGAAATTCTACAGATGGTAAATGTCCTTCCTTGGCAGCATAGTAGACTGATCTGTAGTTTTAGAATTATTAATAAATGATTCTTGTTGTTGCTTTTCTATTAGAAGCTTTACAATTCCTAGATATCCTTTATTGGTAGCATAATGCAAAGGAGTCCAATTGTTTTTACCTTTTGTACCAACTTCTACTCCCTGATTAAGAGAAAACTTTACAATATCAATATTTCAAAAATCAGCTGCAATATGAATAGGCTTGTTTTCGTCATTAGTTTTAGTGTTAAAACTTACACCTTTATTATTTACTAAAAATTTTGTTACTTCTAAGCTATCAAACTTAGCTGGATGATGCAAAGCCATCTTGACCAAAAAATCATTCCCCTATCTCGTTCTTATCATTATGCCTTATACCCTGTATTACACCTTCAGATATAGTCATTTCTAACCTCCAACATCCTTGCTAATAAACCCTCACTAAAACTGCCGAAAAGACTTTATAAGTTAATATTCTAAATCTCAATATTTTATGGTGCAGGTTTTTATTTTTAAAACATTATACTTTGTGTAGGGTATAACTACACGCATCAAAGTGAAAGAAAATCAAAAGCAAAATGATGAAGAAAATGAAAGTTTAAGTTTTCTTCAACGATTCAAGGAGAGAATTTATGCTTTAAAGCCTGTATTAGCAAGAGCCTTAATCACTAAATGAACAATGTCACGCAGAGTTTCATCCTCAATTTTTCTATATTCCCTCACTAGCCTTGATATTTCTTCGCTGCCTACATCGCTATGGAAGGCCTTATCATGTAAGTCTTCAGAGGCTTTGGTAAAAAAATACGACATATCAACCGATAGTACTTCTGCTAATTTATATAACCTATCAACTACAAGCCTAATCTCTCCGCTTTCATATCCTTGTACATGCTGAAATGAAATTTCAAGCTTTTTTCCTAAGTCTCTTTGACTAAAACCACACATTAGCCTTCTTTTCCTTATTCTTTCCCCTATTTGTTTATCGATAGGATGTTGTATAGTCATTTTACGTATCAGATAATATTAACTATGTATTATCACTTTGAGAAAAAGATTTTACCAATATATAAACTGCACTACGTAACCTTTTGCTCTTAATTTCGTTATATCCTTTGACTAACTTTAGTATTTCTTCATCATAAGCTTCATGTGAGTCAGTATGCATATCAGTAAAAAAGTTAGCAACATCTATCGATAGTGCTTTTGCTAAATCATATAATCTACTGGCCAAAACACAATTTGAACCATTTTCGTACTTTTGTATCTGTCTATACGAAACACCTATTCTCTTTCCCAATTCGGTCTGTGTCAAAGCACGATCTAACCTAAGTTGTTTTATTTTTTTACCTAATTGCACTTTTCACCTCTTATTCAAATTTACAACAAATTTTATGAAGTGGAAAAAAAGCTAGCAAAGTAATTGCTTTAATAATTTCTGCCTCTCGCTAATTAAATCGTTTGGCCTTACGTATTTTTTCTCAATTTCCCTCATCTCTTTTTCTCGTTCTGCAATGCTATTTCGTATTACTTCAGCCGAATATCTGCTTTTGCCACATGCAAACTCTGATCTTAATCTTCTAACCTTATATTCGAGCTCAGCAAATCTTTCATGCTGCTCAAGAAGCTCTATCATGTGTTTGATTTCAGAATTTAGCTTTTTTTCCTCAACATCTCTCACAATAAAAGAAAGCAGAAGCTTATCTATTTGGTAATCAATATTTGGTTGAGTAGCAAATAGATTGATCATAGCTTTTACATCAGTAGGATTTGCAACTAATAAGCTAAAATTACTACATAAAAAACTATAGAACTTTATCGTCTTCACAAGATAATTTTTCATATCTTGTGATAATTGCAATTCTTTGTGAATTCCTGACAGCAATATTTTCAATTCTTCCAAGTATTCTACATCAAAATTACCTACTTCTGTAGGTAAAAGGATCATTAGCAGCTTTTTTACAAGCTCAACATCATTTGATTTTACTGCATTATAAAGAGCTTTATCCTTATCTTCTTTTAAATCATAAAGCTCTGACGAGTTATCTATGCTGAATAGATATTCAGTATTTCCCTGAGGAGAGTAGATTAAAATGTCCACTTCTCTTAGCGGGTGGTCATCATTAAACTTTTCTAGTAACTGCTTATCGGTGGTTTCCTCTATTGCTACAGCAGCTTTACTGATCTTTTTCAGTTCAGAAACATTATCTCTTGAATTTTCAAGTATGTCTTTAGCCTTGTCTAGCAGCTGCTCATATAGAATTATTTTTTCTTCATTATCAAGTAGCTGACAATGCTTCTTCAACTTTTCAGTGGAGTAAGACAAGAGATCCATTTCTTTCAGTTTTACAATCACAATACCCAACTTTGATTGAAATTGAAATAATTTTTACAAGATGTGTTTTTCTAGTGTAAATGCCCGCAAAACTTGTTATTATAACATACAGTAAATCAATAAGTCGTATAATATTAACAATTAAATAATATTTATCACGATATGATCGAATAGTAATGAAATTAAGTGAGGGTTACAATGAAAAAAATAAATGGTAAAAAATTGTCTAGTAAAATGTTAAAAGCGGTAGAGCGAATAGCAAAAGAAGGGTTATTACCTAATTTTATAAAAGCTGCTCCAACAGCGAATAAAAAGATTAGTAAATTACCTGTCTTAACATATCCTGAGGAGCTCAATCCATTTCGATCAGCTTTATGCAGGATAAGACTAAGTGAATATGAAAATATGAAACTAAATGAATTCCTGGAAAAAGCTATTGCAGCTAAAAATATAAACGAGTTAAGTAAAGTTATCGATGAAGCTTTGGACTTAGGAATAAGAATAAATGCTGCCAATGAAGATGGCTTTGGCTTCGCTAACGTTACAATGTTTAAGATGTATCGTGATGAATTCAAAGGGAATAAACAAGAGGATATAATCAGGAAGTTAGCATTAAATGGAGCAGATTTTAATGTACAAGTTGATAAGAAAATAACTGAAATTCATCAAAAGGTGCAAAAAGAAATTGAGCCACAAATATATAGTAGGCTCACAAAACTCAGGGAAGTTGGAGAGAACGCTACTATAGAAGGAACTGTTGAAAATGTAGAAATCGATAATAAGACCTTCTATATGGAATTTTCACATAGCTGCATAGTTGATGTTGCTAAAGTTGTAGAAGGTGCAAAAAATTTGGGCTTAAGTAAAGGAGACTTAAACCTTGGTGGCAATATTATAAAAATAGGTGATGGTGAAGTTGAAGTCAAAACTGGGAAAGGCGGTGAAAGAGACTACGTGGATATATCGGATAACAGTGCTTTTGCAGTCACATTTTATACTAGCCTAGGAGAGCTAAATTTAATGGTATACCATGACACAGCAGACTATAATCAAGTACAAATTGAGGTAGAAGATGAAGAAATGTGGAACGAGTTGCAAGAAATAGGAGAAATCGTAGGAAAGGGTTGTTTATTTGGTGGAATGTCTGTTAAAGAAGCAGTAGAAAAAGGCTGTTTTACTAGATGTGGAAGGTGGGGCGACCAAAATTCTAAAAGTAGTGAGACCTTTTCTTGGGTGAATAAATTAAAAGACAACAAAACGACATCCGTAGGACGTTCTTGATTGGAGACAAGTGGCTATGTGAAACATAGCCACTTGTCTATCAGAAATAAATAGTAAACAATTTAACTATTACAAAGTAAAGTAGTTTTTAAAACTTAATCAAATTTACCATAAATAATTTACTTTAATTAGTATTGCTTGTAGAAGTGTTTTATATTATAAAAAATACCTGAACTTTAAAATTTGTACTATTTGTTAGCAAGAGCCTTTATCACTGAATGCACAATATCACGCAATGTTTCATCTTTAATTTTTCTATATTCTCTTACTAATCTTGATATTTCTTCGCTACCTACATCACTATGGAAGGCCTTATCACGTAAGTCTTCAGAGGTTTTAGTAAAAAAATATGACATATCAACTGACAAAGCTTCTGCCAAATTATATAATCTATCAACTACAAGCCTTACCTCTCCAGTTTCATATCCTTGTATATGCTGAAATGAAATTTCAAGCTTTTTTCCTAAGTCTCTTTGGCTAAAACCACACATTAGCCTTCTTTTCCTTATTCTTTCACCTATTTGCTTATCGATAGGATGTTGTATGGTCATTTTACGTATCAGATAATATACTTTGAGAAAAAGATTTTACCAATATATAAACTACACTACGTAACCTTTTGCTCTTAATTTCATTGTATCCTTTAACTAATTTTAATATCTCCTCATCATAAGCTTCATGTGAGTCGTCATGCACATCAGTAAAAAAATCAGCAACATCAATCGATAGGGCTTTTGCTAAGTCATATAGTCTACTAGCTAAAATGCAATTTGAACCATTTTCGTACCTTTGTATCTGTCTATATGAAACACCTATTCTTTTTCCTAATTCAGTTTGTGTCAAACCACAGTATAACCTAAGCTCTTTTATTTTTTTGCCTAATTCCACCTTTCATTACTAATTTTAGCTGTTCAAGCTTATATTGAATTTTTTAATTTATAAAGTGAAAAAAAGAAGGAAAGTTGGAGAACTTTCCTTCCGGTCTACAGATTACAATAAACCACTGTCATAAAAACTAAAGTGGCTTTTCTGTGTTACGATTATATGATCTATTAATTTCATTCCTACATTTTCACAGGTTGCAGCTAATGTAAGTGTGTTATCCTCATCCTCCTTTGAAGGTTCTATATCTCCACTTGGATGATTGTGTGAAATTGCAACAGATGCTGCATCAATCAGTAATCCCTGTTTTATTATTTCCCTGACATACAGAGGTACTCTGTCTATAGTTCCACAGTCTTGAATATACTCATATATTAAATGATCACTTCGATCTAAGTATATTACTCGTAAGCTTTCCTTTCGTGACTGCCCTATTGCTGCTTTAAAGTATTTTAGTAGCTCTTCTCTATTATCAAGAATTGACAATTTTTTTAACTTACCTTTCAGTATCCTATCAAAAATCTCTTTCAGACAAAAGATACTTGCTATTGCTCCATCGTTCATTCCTGTAACATTTTTTAGCTCATAAAAATCAGCATTAATTACCCTTCCTAAACTACTAAAGAGCTCCATTAGCCTTTTAGCGACTTCTCTTCCTTCTGCACACGCAGATAGATTACGTTCCAGTAGCTCATGGTCAAGTAAAGACCTACCTCTACTTGATAGAATACGAGTTTCTAATTTCTCTTTTCTCTCACTATTATTCATAAAAACCCCCAAGATCAACATTATATACAAATTCAGCGCCAGCTTTCTGACGCAGTAGTTCTCGAGGAATAACCCTTTTGAACTCTAAATTTGCAATGTTGTCCTTGTTGCTTGGGCACTGGGATGACAAGAATAGGGCACTGGGATGACAAGAATAGGGCACTGGGATGACAAGAATAGGGCACTGGGATGACAAGAATAGGGCACTGGGATGACAAGAATAGGGCACTGGGATGACAAGAATAGGGCACTGGGATGACAAGAATAGGGCACTGGGATGACAAGAATAGGGCACTGGGATGACAAGAATAGGGCACTGGGATGACAAGAATAGGGCACTGGGATGACAAGAATAGGGCACTGGGATGACAAGAATAGGGCACTGGGATGACAAGAATAGGGCACTGGGATGACAAGAATAGGGCACTGGGATGACAAGAATAGGGCACTGGGATGACAAGAATAGGGCACTGGGATGACAAGAATAGGGCACTGGGATGACAAGAATAGGGCACTGGGATGACAAGAATAGGGCACTGGGATCTAGTGGGCTCAAACTACAATGTTTGTACAGCTGTGATCTATATTCTATAGCTGAATAATTTAACAATTCAAAATGAATACATATCCTATTGAGCTCTATATTACATACCAGGTTGCTTTGCCTTTTCCATGCTGAGTGATGTGATTACTCTTTACGAGATTAGATACGTGCTTCTTTAAGGTATTGCAGTTTGCTTTAGTAATATTTTCCAAATCCTTAATTGTAAGACGTCCATGTTTGCTGAGTAGTGCTAATACTTTAGCAGAAAGTGGTGGTAAATAGAGATTTAACACTTTTTCATGTGACACCTTTTGTTCAAGATGAAATTTTTGCTTTTGTAGTGACCTTAAAAAGAACATAAGCCATGGATTAAAATCATAGCTGCTCGCCTTCAAGGATTGTTGAGTACGACGCAAAGCTAAGTAGTAACTCTCCTTATTACTTTCAATTATACTTTCAAGGGAACTGTAAGGTACATAGATATACCCTAACTTTAGTAACAAGAAAGTTGTGAGAATGCGTGATAATCTGCCATTTCCATCCTGGAAGGGATGAATAGCTAAAAAAGTAACTATAAAAATGCCAATAATTAATAGAGGGTGTAACGATTTCACCTCTAATTGCTGGCTAGTCCAATAAATAAGTTCTTGCATTTGTGTTGCTGTCTCAAATGGAGAGGCTGTTTCAAAAACTATGCCCAAGCTTTTTCCAGATTCATCAAACGCTTCAACATGATTGGGGAATTTTTTATATTCTCCCATGTGCCTTTGATCTTTATATGAAAATTGTAAAAGCCAGATGTGAAACTGTTTTATAGTGTTTTCTGTAAATGGCATCTTGTTAAAGTTTTGAAATACTTCTTCACACACATACGCATATCCGGCTATTTCTCGTTCATCTAGAGAACGAAATGAGCGTGTATCAAGTTTGGATAGTAATTGCTCAACTTCACGGTCTGATAATCTTGCCCCTTCAATACGAGTAGAAGAACCAATACTTTCAATTGTTGCAATTTTCTTGAGCATTTGTAAACGTTCTGGAGCTAAATTACCAAACAATTGCCATGCTCCTTTAAATTCATCAATTTCAGCAACTAATTTTAACATTTCAGGTGTTATTACAATTTTTGAAATGTCAAACATATCTGTATTTTTATCTAGTTATATTCAATTACATTCGAAAATATCCTATTAGCAAAGAATACTTGTGAGACACACACTAAAGAATGAATTTTGGTAGGCATAAAAGCAGCTATTTTATGTTAAAATACAACATTTTGATGAAATTATAAGAAAGGCTGGATCCGAGTAGTCAGCTACCCGTCAGTGCATGTTGAAAAATCATTTTATGATCTAAATCAGTTTTTTTACAGGTAACTTCTAAGCTTATCAATTTTTCCAAGATCTTCTTAAGTTCTGAAAGTTGCAAACTTTTCAAATGAGATTTAAAACTCTGCAATTGTTTAAAAAACAATGGAGGGCTTAGCTGATCAATCGCAGCCTGCTCACTCATTCCACCTTGCACTGACAGCAAAACGTTTTCAAGGCGTAGGAAATAATTTGATATAATGCGAATTAGTGCTATCGGTGAAAAATTTTCTTGCGATATCAATGCATCAGAAATTCTAATGAAACGCGACATATCTTTACTTGCTATGGCAGAGCATAGATCATCAAGTGTAGCATAGTCGTTGCCGGAAGTTGAAAAGCATAATTCTATATCAGTAAGTTTTAGGTCTTTTCTCTCCCCTAAGTATAAAACTAACTTCTCAAGTTCTGAACATATAGGCAGCTTGCTATGATTAAAGTAAGATTGCAAATGGTAGATTATCTCATTTGTGCATTTTATATCATTTTGTTTTAAGTAACTTGATATAATGTCATAAAGATTGCTGTTGCTGTCCTTATAGCAAGCAATCACACCAAAAATTTTTGAACTCTCCATATAACTTTTAGTCGCAGAATTATATGGAAGATCATTTGCTACCATCATTACATAATGACCACTTGCGTTATAATCCAATACATTTTTTAACTCCTTGGATATACCTCCACTCACATTTATCAGCTTAATTAATTTTTTGCTGGTAAACATCGAAACGTTTGCCAATTCAGAAAACAGTAAACTGGGTGACTTATTCACTATTGCAAAATCCATCACCTGAACTGAATACTCACCCAAATTAGCAATTATTTCTTGTACATAAAAATCAACCCTACTGTTATCACTTCCATGAATTAACACACCACGTAAAGCATCAGGTTTCTCTAGGAATTTTTTAACTTTGGATGGTGTGACCCTCATGCTATCTATATGATATCATTCTCATTTGACTGTACATGAGTATCCAAAGACTCTGAGTCTCCTTGTGCAATATTATGCACATCACCTGCTACATCATCTGACTCTTCTGTTTTTCCTGTAATATAATTATAAAATTTTTTCACAGGTTGAGATATATATTTGGAAAAAAATCCTTCTTCGCTCATATTGCTTACTCCATAAAATTAACAACTTATCATTAGCATATAAATAATAGTATAGCAAAAACTATTTTGTGCTAAGATAGTGATGTTTTATAGTGATGTTTTATAATGAGTATATTACAAAATTATTAACATTCGAGATCAAAATTAAGCCAACCTGCTTAATACTAGCCTTATAAAATAAGCGATAATTAAATATACCGCTGCAACAAGTATAATTGCAGGTCCAGTTAACAAATCAAAACTTGCAGATAACATGAGACCTGATATCCCAGAGATCACAGAAAAAACTGTTGCAACAATAATCATCTGCATTGGAGTTTTCGAAATGAGCCTTGCAGATGCTGCTGGTATTAGCAAAAATGCAGCAATGAGTAATATTCCTATTAGTTGGGCAGCAATTGCTATAAATATAGCAAGAGTGATTAAAAATTCTAGTCTAACAAAGGTAACATTAATTTTTTCAACTACTGCTAAATCTTGATTAATTGAAATCATTAACCAATAACGCCATCTAAATATTAATATCAAAGTAACTACTGCAGAGGTTAAAAAAATCAATACTATATCACTTTGATCGAGCGTTAATATATCACCAAACAGTGAGCTAATAATACTATTATTGCCAGATGGAAGAAAAGACATAAGTATTAAACTCGATGATAAAACTACATTGGTAACAATGTTCAATATCGTATCAGCAGAATATAATCTGTTAAAATTAAGAGAAAGTAGTATAGCAAATGTAATTGCAATGAGCATTATGCTAAGCGATGGGCTAATCTTAAAGATTAAAGCAAGTGCAACACCAAGCAACGAAGAATGGGACAAACTATCACCAAGATAAGATAACCTTTGCCATATCATAAACGATCCTAAAGCGCCTGTTACTAGGCTAATTACAACTACTGCAACTAGACTGTTGATGAAAAAGTCCTGGGTAAGCATGCTATATGGCTATTAGATAACTGACAACAAATCTATCTTCGGATATCAGAATATTATGGGTTCTGCATGCAGAACCTGTTGTCATAAATTCAAAATTTAAACCTTTTTGTTCCATAAGATAGGACTTCACTGAAGAACTTAGTATATTGCGTGTTTTACCAGTACCTATTAACAAAATTTCTATTTCCTCTGTTAAAAAAGATTCAAAATACTCCTTGCTGTTTATATCACTTTCTTTCAATTTTATCACCTTTTCAGGAAAAATTATAATTGAGCCGCAATATTCTTGATTGTTTACAAAAATTTTCCTTCCCTGTAACCATTTATAAGATTTTTATTCTCGGAAATTAAGGGAGTTATATCCATAAGTCAAACTATTAATTGAGTGTTGCATACCCACCATTCTGGTTGCTTTTTTCCGATATTAACTGCAGCAGCTTTTGCATTTTCCTCACTATCGAATATTCCAAAGCATGATACACCACTGCCTGACATGCGAGAAAGTATAGAGCCTTCTTGTGACTTAAGTGTTGATATCACATCCTTAATTTCAGGAACAAGGCTTATTGCTATTTCTTGAAGATCGTTTCTCGTCTCTTTAAGAAGCTTCAACAAATCCTTTTCAGCGTCATCGCTCCATTTAATTGGCTCAGAAAATTTTCCTTCATGTTTGGAAAATACCTCTGGTGTACTCAAAAACCTTTTTTTCGGTTTCACAAGCACCACATTTGTAGGTAAAGAGAATTTTTTAATGTGGCATAATTCTTCGCCAATACCTCTAACAAAAACTGGCTTGCTATCTACGCTTGCGGGAACATCAGCACCAACGTTTAAGGCTATTTCATTTAAAATCGTCCTATCAATCTCCCACAGCTTCCCTAGCGTACGTACCACAGCTCCAGCATCTGAGGATCCGCTACCAAGTCCTGCAGCAATTGGTATGTTTTTTACAACCTTTACAGTGACTTTAGTGCGTACAGGAGCATGCCTAAGCAGCAGATTAACCGCTTTCATTACAGTGTTATATTGGTTATTTATTTTAGACTCGGAGTTTATAAATTCAACTGTAGAGTTATCGTATCTAGAATCCTTCTCACCTACTTTTATTTCCAAAAAATTAGAGAGATTAGCAAAGACAAATAAACCTTCAATCAAGTGATACCCTGTTTCTTTTTTGTCTACAACATGCAAAAAAAGATTGATTTTTGCAGGCGCCTTTACACAAAAACTTTTCATTATATATCTTCACTAACACTATTTTTACATTATATGTATAATGCTATTCTAGTCAACTTTTATAAGGTTCTCGCACTTCTGATGAGATCAAATGCCATAAATCCTAATTTCTCTGTGTGGGTAAATGCGTCCGCTGGTACAGGCAAAACAAAAATCTTAATAGACAGAGTATTGAGACTTTTATTAGAAAACAAAAGAAATATTCTTTGCTTAACATTCACCAATGCTGCAGCAAACGAAATGGAGAATCGCATTCACAGCATACTCAGTAAGTGGGCAATATGCTCAGAGAGTGAATTAATAATGGATCTGGAACAACTAGACCTCTTGCATTTAAGTGAGGAATCGGTGTCATTCCAGCGCGTGACGCTGGAATCCAGAAAAAAGGAAGAATGGATCCCAGTGTCAAGCACTGGGATGACAAAGGAGAGTGCTGGGATAACGGAGGGATCCAGAAAAAATGAAGCACTTGATCGTCACTTAACAAGAGCAAGAAGGCTTTTCTCTGAACTGGAAAATCTTGGTCTAACTATACAAACCATACACGCTTTCTGTTACAAATTAATCTCCAGCTTTCCTATAGAAGCTGGCATTGCTCCAAATTGCACGATGAGCGAATGCAAAGAATTACATTCCATCATATTCAATAAAGTGCTTCATAACGAAACTGTGCAGGATGATATCAACCTTATTGCAACTGAAATTGATGAAAATAAACTACGCGATTTGCTTTATACTTTATGTGTAAAAAGATCAGCGTCAGCAAATGATTCGAAATATATCAAAGATAAATTGAGCGCCCCAGATGAAATTCATGACTTACAGAGTGAAACAATTGAGCACGTGGGAAGACTAGCCGAGATATTAAATGAAGGCAGTAAAAGAGATCAGAGTTATAGTGAAATACTTTATTCTACTGTCATCCCAGCTGGGATCCAGAAGAAAAGAACCAGCGTCACGCGCTGGAATGACACTAAAGTAGAAAACCTAGCCAAGGTCTTTTTAAAATCAGAATCGCACGAAAAAAAGAGCATATCATCCATTGCAACAAAAAGTATTTTGGAGAAATTCAAAGATGCAGAGCAAATAATAGAGAGCGTTCAGAATGTAGTATTTACCCATATAAGAGACATGAACTCTTATCAAATATTCAAGAGAACCAGTAGCTTACTTGGTGTATTTAAAGTATATGTTGATTTGTATAATAGTGAAAAATCAAAAAATGCACTGCTTGACTACAATGATATAATCAACTTAGCAACAAATCTTCTTAGCAATCCAAACTATAAAGATTGGATATTGTTTAACTTGGATCAAAAAATAGATCACATCCTTGTTGACGAGGCACAAGACAATAGCATCAGCCAGTGGAAAATTATAACAAATCTCTGCGATGAATTTTTTGCCGGTAATGATGAAAAGCGAACCTTATTTGTTGTTGGTGACGTAAAACAATCCATATACAGATTTCAAGGAGCAAATCCCCATCTATTCAACTATATGCAACAATACTTTCATACGAAAACTGGTGGTAGAGATTGGATATCATGCCAACTTGAAAAGTCATTTCGCTCAACTCCAGAAGTTTTGATGCTTGTAGATAGAATATTTAATAACTTCCGCGCAGAAATATCTTTTAATGATAATGAAATAAAACATGTTCCACATAGAGAAAATGACCAAGGATATATTGAAATTTGGCCAGCGTTACCAAGGCGCAAAGAGAAAGAACAGCAAGCTTTACAAATTCCTCTGACATGCAGGGAAAATTATATAATAGCAGACCGATTACTTGCTCAAACAATAGCCAACAGAATTCACAATTGGTTAAATGAAGGGCGAATTTTAGTCGCTAAAGATCGCCATATAGAGCCAAGAGACATTATGATTTTGGTACGGCAACGAAACGTATTAGTTGATTACATAATAAGCGAACTTAAAAAAGCAAACGTGCCAGTTGTAGGCCGGGATTATTTTAGAATTATGGACTATATAGCCGTGCAGGACTTAATAGCTTTGGCCGAATTTTTACTCCTCCAGGCAAATGATTTAGCTCTTGCAAATGCTTTAAAATCACCGCTATTTAATTTCACCGAGGATGATTTATTCAATATTGCATACGACCGCAAAGAACAGTCGTTATGGGAAAAACTTCAAGATTATCAAAAGGTTATCTATAGTGAATTAAACTATCTCATTAACTTATCTCGCATAGAATCTCCTCTTACACTATTTACACATATATTGCGTACAGGTAAGAAGAAATTTGCTGCAAGGCTAGGTCTTGAGTGCTTCGAGGTTCTAGACGAATTTATGAACCTTGTGTTGCAATTTGAAAATCCATCTCTTCAAGCGTTTGTTCAGTGGATCAAGGAGAATAACCCGGAGATTAAGAATGATATGCAATCAGAACGCAATGCTGTGCGAATAATGACAATTCATAAATCAAAAGGTCTGCAAGCTCCCATAGTATTTTTGGTTGATACAAACACAGTGCCAAGAAACAGTGAAAGCATTATCTTTGATGGAACAGAAGTGCCATTTTGGTGTGGAAAAAACAACAACGCTTATTGCGATCAAGTAAAAAGAGAGAAAAAACTAGAGGATTATAATGAATATTTGCGTTTATTATACGTAGCACTCACGCGTGCTGAAGATGAGTTATACATCTTAAGTAAAGAGCCAGTGCAAAAGGGCTCTTGGTATGATCTAATCACTAAGTACGGAGAGCCATATGAAAAGAAACAAAGGGATTTACAGCCAATATTTAAAGAAAAAGTTGAAGTATTATGCGTGAATGCAAACTACCCTTACATTTATAAAAAACGTGATTATTTTGACGTTCCGGTCATTTCCCTTCCACCAGCTTTAGCCCACTCTTCGGTGTCATCCCAGCGCGTGACGCTGGAATCCAGTGAAAAAGAAGGAGCAGAATGGATCCCAGTGTCAGCTACTTGGATGACAGATGGTTATGCAAGAGGCCTGATTATTCACAGCATATTGCAGTATATGCCCAAGATAGAAAAAGAAAGGAGAAAAAATTGGGTCAGAAAATACCTTGATAACATCAACATCAGTGAAGATAAGGATGAAATTTACAGTAAAATATTGGCCTTTAATGAAAAATATGGCTATTTGTTTGACTTGGAAGGCAAATCAGAGATTACACTGAGTGGAACAATTGATGGCAAGTCAGTATTAGTACGACTAGATAGGCTATGCATAACGCAAGATAAAGCAATCATAATTGACTACAAATCACACCGTAACGTTTCTGTTTCCTTATTAAATGAAATAAAAAAACAGATGTTAATCTATAAAACCTTAGTACAAGAAATATATCCAAACAAGCAAGTAGAGTGCGTGGTTATTTGGGTGGAAGATTTAACCATTCAATCTGACTTTTAACGAAACTTGATTGCAAGAAATAGCTACTACGTCATACCACCGCGAACCGTCATACCGCCGCAGACCGTCATACCGCGATTCATTCGCGGTATCTCAGCCGCTAACACGTAGCGGAATGACAGCAGTCCTACGTCATACCGCTGCGGATAGATCCCGCTAACAAGTAGCGGGATGACGAATTACTTAACTGTCATACCACCGCAAACCGTCATACCGCCGCGGTATCTCAGCCACTAACAAGTAGCGGGATGACGAATTACTCAACCGTTATCCTGCTGCTCCTTTCTCGTCATCCCGCTACGTGTTAGCGGGATCTCAGCATAGCTATCTTAAAGCTAAGTAATATAAGTCAATCCAGCTAGGATTCTTTTGATTGATCAAATTAATTTTCCACTGCCTTGGCCATTCTTTCAGGCGCCTTTCTCTTGCAATAGCTAAACTTATATCTTCAAACTCTTCAAAATATACAAGTTTATTTACATTATATCTTGATGTAACACCTGAAACAATTTTGTTTTTGTGTTCCCAAATCCTCTTGATCAAATTTGCAGTTACACCAATATATAATGTGCTATTAGCTTTATTTGTAAGTATATAGATATATGATAACTTCATCTTAATCGTTTATAGCTAAAGTAACTGAGGTTTACCAACATTATACTACACCATCATACCACAATAAAACTTACCGTCATGCCGCCGCAGATAGATCCCGCTAACACGTAGCGGGATGACGAGTTACTATACCGCGGCGGTATCTCAGCCGCTAACAAGCAGCGGGATGACAGCAATCTACGTCATACCGCGATTCATTCGCGGTATCTCTTAGCCGCTAACACGTAGCGGAATGACGATTGTCGGTAAATCTAAGTTACTGTAGCTATAAAGGCTTTCACAACAACCTATTTTCCTTGAAACTAAAATAGCTACTGAATGTAATAATAATGTGATCTATTAATTCTATTCCTATACTTTGGCAAGCTTCTGCTAGTTGTCTAGTGAGAGATATATCGCTATTTGAAGGTTGTGTATCTCCGCTTGGATGATTGTGAGATATTACAATGGATGTTGAACCAATCAAAAGTGCGCGCTTGATGATCTCTCTGACATAAAGAGGAGTTTGATCTACTGTACCAATATTTTGCAGGTCTTCCGCTATTAGACGATACTTTTTATTCATATAGATGACGCGAAAATTTTCCTTATTGAGGCTTCCTATACTTATTCTTAAATAATCAAGCAATTTTTCCCAGTTATCGATTACAGGCAGGTTTTTTATTTCTTCTCTTGCAGAACGAACAAAGGCTTGTTTTACACAAAAGATGGCAGATATCGCTGCATTGCTGACATCATCAACGTTTTGCAGCGCTTCCAGGTCAGCATTAAAAACTTTATTTAAGCTGCCAAAACTTTCTATCAAACTCTTTGCCACCGGTTTTACATCAATTCTACTATATGCTGAATATAAAATGTGCTCTAAAACTTCATAATCAAGTAATGATTGTCCATTATCTAAAATAATTTTCTCTCTTAGGCGCTTTCTATGCCCCTTTTTGTAATTTTTCATCATCAATGAATTGCTTATCTCTTGTATAATAAGAAATTAGATTTTTAAGTAAAATATTTAATAAAGCGCATGACGCACAATTGTAAGAACATTCATTTTTGAAGACAGCAAATGGTGTCATGAAAGTAGCTGACGCGAGCTCTACGTCATACCGCCGCAGACCATCATACCGCCGCAGACCGTCATACCGCGATTCATTCGCGGTATCTCATCCGCTAACAAGAGATCCCGCTAACAAGTAGCGGGATGACGAATTACTTAACCGTCATGCCACCGTGAACCGTCATACCGCGATTCATTCGCGGTATCTCTAGGTCCCGCTAACAAGTAGCGGGATACTTGATCTTTACAGGGATGACGGTTGTCGTTTAGCTACAAACATTAAGAAATTTACCAAATGAAAAAAAAGGCAAAAGAAGCCCTAGTCATTGTCTATTTTCAGTATTTGGCGTTTTTTAAATCTTAAACACTGCAATTTAGCTGCTTTTAAACGCAACTCACCTTAGTTTAAATGTTTAAGAAATTTACTAAGCAGAAAAAAAGGCAAAAGAAACCCCGCGTTAGCTAGTTGTCACTCTCTAATCCTGCAAATTGGCGTACTATACTGTCTTAAACGACTTATAAGCGCGTTTCAGCTTATATAGGTAAAAACCCAGAAATGTTGTGAAGACATAAGGTGCACATAGTGCAAAAAATTAAAAATAAGACGCCAACTACGTTGTTTTCTTGCTGTTTAATCTGCACAGATGAAGATAACTGAATACCTTCACTATCATGATAAAGGGGCTGGCGAAGGGTGTCAAGTAGTTTTTAGCTCTGCCTTCTAAGGCTTTTACTCGTGACAACCACTGTGCCTGCGATCTTATCGTGCCAAGTTTGACAGCGTTTGTTGAAATTTGACCATAAAAAGCCCAAGAATAATGGTGCAACTGACAATATAAAGGAAAAAAATCTCTTTGTTGCTTGTTTTAGGGTCATCTTTTCGAAAGTTTGTGCATCCACAACTCTAAGCCCAAATAATAGTTTTCCAGGTGTAGTAGCAAACTTTACCCACATATATATTACATAGCAAAAGAGCATAATAAACTGGACTATTTGATTTAGAATCATTAATTTTACAAGTCTACTCTGCATTGCCTTTTCTTCTATAGAAAGTGGCACTTGCATTGGGGATTTTGCAGCAACTTGGCTGAATATTTTGCTATCCTCTGAGTTTGTAAAGAGCTGATTAAAGGCTTGGCTGCAAAACTGCAAGAACAAAACGATAATAATTAAATCAAGCAATACTGATATATAGCGCCTGAGGCCCGTTACATAACATATTCCATTTTCGTCTTTCTTTACCTTTTGAATAACATTTATAGAAGAAAAAATAGAGAATAAACGATCAAAAAATTTATGTAACATATATACGCTTTCCAATATTTAACGTGCCCCTGGCCGGACTTGAACCAGCATGCTTTTGCAAGCAACAGATTTTGAGTCTGCCGTGTCTACCATTCCACCACAGGGGCATTAAGTTTTAATGCTATAGGCAACACGGAATTAGTCAAATTTTTTTGCCTTTACATCTTTCAAATGAGGACTAAATATTCTACAATAATCAACAGTTACTCTCAAAACTTAAAATGAATGAATTAGCCAATCTCCTCAGTTCAAGAAGTGTAGATAAGGAAATATGTAAATTACCGCATAATTTAGAAGCTGAACAGATGCTTATTGGTGCAATGATTCGTGATAATAGAATCTGTGATGCAGTTGAAGACACAATTACAGCAGAAAATTTCTATGATCCACTGCATCAAAGTATTTTTACGCAAATATCTAAAACCAGGAAACACGGTATAGTTGCCAATGAACTGAGCCTCAAAATGTTTTTTGAGAACGACCAAGCATTTACCGAGTGTGGCGGGGTAGAGTACTTAGCAAAGCTTGCAGCGAAGGCAAGTATTGCACTTGATATTTATAGTTTGACTAGAATAATCCGTGATACTTACTTAAGGAGATGTTTAATCAAGCTCGGGCAAGAAATAGTTGGTGATAGCTACAACTACGATATTGAAAATCCTGCACAGGCGCAAATTGAACAAGCAATGACAAAATTGTTCAATTTGGCAGTAAAAAAACAAGGTGAGAAAACATATATAAAACTTGCAAGTTCAATTAAAGATGTAGTTGAGAAGATCAGCACACTGAAAAATAATCCAGAAGCGCTAGGCGTTACAACCGGACTTCAAGATCTAAATCAGCTTCTTGGTGGTCTACAAAAATCTGATTTATTAATTTTAGCTGCAAGGCCTTCTATGGGTAAAACAGCATTGGCGCTAAACATCGCACTTAATGCTTGTAAGATGTTGCAAAAAAGAGCAGATAAGCAACACTATGTAGCGTTTTTCTCGCTTGAAATGTCAGCAGAGCAATTAACTGCAAGGCTGATCACTATAGATTCAGGAATTAGTTATTATAAGGCATTAACCGGGAGAATTAGTGATTTTGAATTGCATGAATTTATCAATACTAGTACAGAATTATCTGAACTGCCTTTCATCATAGATGACACCCCTGCGCTATCAATTAGTGCCCTTCGCACCAGAATACGCTTGCTGTATCAATTATATAATGTAGAAGTGGTATTCATTGATTATTTGCAGCTAATCAGAGGAACAACAAAAAGGAGTAATGAAAATAGAGTGCAAGAAATCTCGGAAGTGACGCAGGGTTTGAAAGCAATTGCAAAGGAGCTAAATATTCCCATTGTTGCACTATCTCAGCTCTCTCGTTCTGTTGAGCAGAGGGATGATAAAAAACCACAACTTTCTGATTTACGTGATTCAGGGAGCATAGAGCAAGACGCAGATATAGTAATGTTTCTCTATAGAGAAGAGTATTATGAACTAAGAAAACAGCCAAATGAAGGAAACAATAAACATCGGGAATGGCAAGAGAAAATGGAAAAAATTAGAAACATTGCAGAGCTCATTATTGCAAAGCAGAGAAATGGACCAATTGGCAGTGTGAAGCTATATTTTGACTCTAACAGAGGTGCATTTAAAGATTACACGGAAAGGCATAGTTCATAGCTTGGCAGCAATCTTCTTGTTCCCAAGTTTATCAATTATTTTTTTTTATGTAAAGATAGCTTGACAACTTCTTAAAAATCCTTTTATAATGGTATTATATTTTATAATACGTGAGATGATGAATAAAAACAATGTACCCTATTATATAGCTGGAACTCTGGCTGCTTTAACTTTATTAGCATCTGGAGTGTTTGCTGCAGCTCCTTATATTGGTTTCTTAGCTCCAGTTGCAGCATTAAGTGTTGGCCTTCCATTTATTATTGGTGGTGCTGTATTTTCTGCTGTAGCTATTGCACTTTCGTATGCAGCAGTTAGTAAGAACAAAACTATTTCTGAGAAGGAAGCTCAGCTTTCTGATGAAAAAAGTAAAGTAGAAGCTAAAGGTAAAATAATTTCTGAGAAAGTAAAAGAAATATCCGAAAAAAATACTCAACTGGCTAATCAAGCAAAAGAGATAGAAGATAAAGATAAAACTATTTCTGAGAAAGATCGGGAGATTTTTAGAATGAAAAATGAGTTGGCTGCAACCAGAAGGATTAATGCTTCTCAGCCAGGTAATGCGGTAGAATTTGATAGCATAAACCAGCAGCTTACTAAGAGAGATTTCGAAGTACAAACTCAAGAGCAAGCCATTATTTCACAAGCAAAAGGGAAATTTAATAGTGTTGGAAATAAATTAAAAAATATTTATGATACTATGCCATCAGCTGAGTTTGCAAAGGATATCAAAACAGCATCTGAAAAAGCATTTACATCTACAAAAGAAGCATTTATTAGTGGTCGTGTAACTCGTATTGTTAAAGATGGCTTGAAAAATACTTATGATGCGTCAATTGCATCTGTAAGAGGAGCACTTAACAGCGTTGGAAGCAGCTTGTACAGTAGGATTTATGGTACTAAGGTTTCTAGTCCGGAAGAGCAGTTTAAGCGTGAAGATGGATCTAAACCTAGCATGCAAGAACTAACTCGTTTGGATTATTTAAATCTTGAGGTTCTTTCCAGTGAGCAAAAGCAACGAGCTAATAGTTTGGATTATTTAAATATTGATAACGTTCCTAAGCAACCTGATCATTTAAATGTTGATGCTGCTAAAAGTTATTTAATGAGTCTTTCTGAGGATCAGGATGTATTTTATGATGCAGAATCTGGTGATGAAAAAGGTACTGAGATTTCTAGCCCAGAAAGTCAGCCAACTAAAGAAGAAAATGGTCAAGGCTGGTTTGCATGGAGCCTAGGAAAGGTTAAGTCGGCAATGACTGAAGTAGTAGTGATAGATGCTGATGTTACTAAACCATATTTTGCTAAAGTAACTAAGGCACTTGCCACCTAACTTGAATATGTAGACAGCGGTGTGCACCGTTGTTAACTAAAGATAATCCCATCCAGGAGAAATAGTTTTTACACTATTTCTCCTCTTTAGCATCAACCCTCAAAAAAACCGGCGTAGGTTTAGGCAGCGTAATGCCTAAGCTTACGCATGCGTTGCACAGAGATTTTAAATCTTGTTGCTCTTTCGGGATTTGCAGTTGATCAAGTATCATTTCCGCTGACCTCGGGACAATTGGCTGCAATAAAATGCCTATTATCCTGATATATTCCAGTAACTTGTAAATTACTAAATTCATGCGCTCTCTGTCAGTTTTGCTTAGTGTCCAGGGTGCACTTTTGTCTATGTAGGCATTTGCTTCAGAAGAGATGTTGATGATTAGAAGTATGATATGGTTAAATTCATACTTTGATAGGTGATTCATCACTTGATCGAGTATAGCTTTGCAACCTGGAAGACTTTCTTCACCTTTAAGTAGGCTTTGATCGATTGTTGGTACAATTCCAGAACATTGCTTGTGTAAAAATGAAATTGTTCTTTGTACTAAATTGCCTATGTTGTTTGCCAGTTCTGAATTTATCCGGCTGATCATATTTTTCTTACTAAAGTTGCCATCTTGGCCGAAGCTTGCTTCCCGAAGGAGAAAATAGCGTAGCTGATCAACACCAAACTCTTGAGCGAGGCCAATTGGATCTATGACATTACCAAGGGACTTGGATATTTTCTCTCCCTCGTTCAACCACCAACCATGAACTGCAATTTGTTTTGGCAGTGGCAGGTCTGCTGCAAGGAGAATCGCTGGCCAATATACAGCATGAAAGCGCAATATGTCTTTACCGATTACATGAACGTTGAAAGAGTTGTCAGCTAGGTTTGCAGCGCTTGACACTGGAATCTGCGTTTTCCCTTGGTTTGGTGTCATTCCAGTGCTTGACACTGGAATCTGTGTTTCTGGTTCTGCCCAAAACCTCTTATATTCCTCACCTTCAGTACTAGGGAAACCTATTGATGTAAGATAATTGGTTAATGCATCTATCCAGACATAGATTACGTGTTTGTCATTACCTGGTACTTTTATTCCCCAGTTAAAACTAGTGCGAGAGATTGAGAGGTCAATGAGCCCTGATCTTACAAACGATATCACTTCATTTCTTCTGCTCTCAGGAAAGATAAAACTTGGCTGATTTTTATAGAGTTCCAGTAATTTGTCTTGCCAGTTTGACAAGCGAAAAAAGTAGCTCTCTTCTTTTATCCACTGAACTTCTGCGCCTGTTGGTGCTTTGCCATCTATCAGCTCTGATTCCTGATAAAATGCTTCATCACGAACTGAATACCAACCCGAATAGGAATCCAAATATATTTGCCCTCTCTCTTCAAGTCTATTCCATAAAGCTATAACTGCTTTTTTGTGACGTTCCTCCGTAGTGCGAATAAAATCGTCATACTCAAAATTCATGAACTTAGCCAATTCTTTAAATGAAACGCTCACTTCATCTGTAAATTCTTTTGGCTGCATTTCCTTTGCTTTAGCTGCTTTTTCTATTTTTTGTCCATGTTCATCTGTACCAGTGGTAAATTTGACATTTTTCCCAGCTAGTTTCATGAACCTTGCCACCACGTCACACAAGAGAGAAGTGTATGCATGACCAATATGCGGCTTATCGTTTACGTAATATACTGGCGTGGTGATGTAAAAGTTCTCGAATTGTTCCATGGTTTAGCATTTTGATAAAAATCAACTGAGTTAATTATAGTATTAAAAAGGCAGTAATAAATAAATATTGATTAGGTTAAGCATAATTTTTGAAAAAAGCTATTTACTGAAATTTTATTAAAATAAGAAACAATCAGGCATGATTATTGAAAGAACAATGAGAAATTTTCTTGTAATTCTATTTATAGTTTTCTATGCATTTGATGCACACGCTGATGGAGCAACAGATGTAATGTGTAATGTAATAGGTTACGTTCATGGAATAGGTGGACCAATGATTACAGTGGTAATAATTGGTTCAAGCTTACTTGCAATATTTGGCAGAATGCCTTGGCCTGCACTTTTCGCACTGGGTATGTTTGTTGCTGTGTTTTTTGGTGCTCCTCAAATTGTAACAAAGGTAACAGAAAAAGAAGTTTGTTGTCTTTTTAAAGGTCAAACCTTGGAGAATGGAAAGTGTGTTGCTGCTCCTGGATATGAACGTGTAGGTACAGGTTATGCTTGTCGTTCCGGTTGGGCGCTAACTAATAAAGGCTACTGTATAAAAGCTGGCCAAGATCCTTCAAAGTATTGGAAGTGAAAATGGTGCTTTTATAGAGTTAAATCTAACAAACCGCAGAGTATATAATTAACATCCACGCCTTTAGTTAGATTCCACTCACGCTTTATTACGTTGTACTCCATGCCAGCCATGTTTTGCAGCGTTACATTATTTTCTCTTAAGTGATTTGCAATTTCTGACGGCTTGAGAAATTTATTCCAGTTATGTGTACCTTTTGGCAGCCAATTTAATATGTACTCTGCACCAATTATTGCAAGGCAGAAGGATTTGATAGTTCTATTTATTGTGGATATAAATATCAGCCCATTCGGTTTTAGCAGTTCTATCGCTTTTTTCATGAAAAGCTCTAAATTATCCACATGTTCAACTACTTCCATCAGCAGAACCACGTCGTACTTCTTGTCATTGCTTAGCTCTTCAATGCTGGTGTGTATATATTCTATATTTAACCCTACTTTTTTTGCATGTGAATGCGCTACTTTTATGTTTTCTTCACATACATCTATTCCCACAACGTTAATGCCAACGCGTGCCATTGACTCTGACAAAATGCCACCACCGCATCCAACATCAAGCAATGATAATTCTTTCAAATTGCATTTTTTTAACTCTTTTATTTTCTCAATAATGTAAGATACTCTAACAGGATTCATCATGTGCAATGGTTTGAATTTGCCGTTCTCATCCCACCACTGGCCTGCCATTTTAGCGAATTTTGATATTTCATCTTCGTTATAAGTTTTTGTTTTTTTTTTCTTAGAGGTTATATTGCTGAGTTTATCAAGGCGTTTTTTATGTCTGCTTTCTTTTGAAAATTCTGTTTCGAGGAATTGTTTGACTATGTCTTTTGCTAATCCACTCGCAGTAAACCCTGCACCAAGACACAGTACATTTGCGTTGCCATGCTCGCGAGCTAATTTTGCGATCTCAACACTGTTACATAAAGCAGCGTAGATTCCTTCAAAACGATTTGCCACAGTACTCATGCCCAAACCTGTACCACAAATTAATATCCCATAATTTGCTTTTTTGCTTGTTATATCTTCTACAACTTTAACAGCATAGTTTGGGTAATCTACACACTTTTGCTTAGCAGTGCAGCCTTGATCTACTACTCTGTAACCTAGGGCTTCCAGGTAAGGTTTTATTTCTGATTTTAATTCATAACCAGCATGATCTGAGGCAATTGATACTATACCTAACATATAAGAAATAAGGACATTTTATATGGGTTTGAACTTTCTGTCAAGTCATTCAATGCTTCTGACCTTTTGGGAGTTCTAAAGCTATAGCTAAGGTTTTCCTACGTCATACCGCAATTCATTCCACAACTGTACGAACATTGTGATTTGAGAATAATCTCCGCCAGGAAGGGTGTCATCCCAGTGCTTTGGCACTGAGATCCAGAAAACTTAATTTTAAATAAGTACACCAGATAGCTGTATAATAAGAACTGGATTCCAGTGTCAAGCACTGGAATGACACCTTCTGTATAAATATTAAGAAATTTACCAAACGAAAAAAAAGGCAAAAGAAGCCCCGTGGTTGGCTAATTACTTACATTATACTTTCAAGTATGGCGTTTTTTTATTCTAAACACTTAATAACCGCGATTTAGCTGCTTTTAAGCTGCAACTAATCTAAATTATAGACGTTAAGAAATTTACTAAACAGAAAAAAAGGCAAAAGAAACCCTAGGGTAGCTAGTTATTCACTATCCATTTTTTAAGTTGGCGTTTTTTAATGTTTTAAATGCTTTATAAGCGTATTTCAGCTTGTGTAGGTCAAAACCCGGAAATTTGATAAAGACATAAGGTGCACATAGTGCAAAAAATTAAACATGAGACGCCAGATACGTTGAGTTTTTTTGTCATTTAATCTGTACAGAGAAGATAAATAAATAGCTTCAGTTTCATGATAAGGGCGCTGGCGAGGTTTGTCAAGGAAGTTTTTTGTTTCTGTGGGCTACCTGGATGACAGGATTGCTCTTGAATTTGTATAGCTACATTGTCGGTAAATCTAAATTGCTTTAGTTATAGAAATAAATTTCGAGTCAGATGTGTATAAATTCTATATAATTTTTATCCTACTACTAATTTAACAAGATGGATCATATAGATATTATAAAATCAAAATTATTATTATCCGACATAGTAGGTAAAAAAGTCAGATTAATAAAAAGAGGAGATAGTTTTGTTGGGCTCTGTCCATTTCATAACGAAAAAACCCCATCTTTTTCGGTGAGCAATACTAAGGGGTTATATTACTGTTTTGGTTGCTTGGCTAGTGGTGATGCATTTGAATTTATTTCACAAACTGAAGGATTAAGCTTTAAAGAAGCATTGGAAAAATTAGCATCGGTTACAGGTGTTGAACTGCCCAAAAATCTTAGTATTACAAAAGAGGACAATAAACTATTTTTAGCGCTTGATTTAGCTGCAAATTGGTTTGCACAAAAAAATCAAGGTGTTGTAGATTATTTAAAGCAGCGTAAGATTTCACCTAAAATCATAGATAAATTTAAGATAGGTTATGCACCAAGCTCTGGTTTGAAAGAGTATTTAAACTCTTCAGGTATTGAAGACAAAATTTTAATTGATATTGGATTAGTAAACAAAAATTTTCATGATTATTTTTATGACCGGCTGATATTTCCTATACAGAGCATTGCAGGGAGAGTTATTGGTTTTGGCGGACGTGCGCTAAGTTCTGAGCAACAGCCGAAATATTTAAACAGTCCAGAGAGTCAGCTCTTCAAGAAGAGGGAGAATTTATACGGATTAAACTTTGCTTTAAGCGAAATACGTAAAAAACAGCACATACTCGTTGTTGAAGGATATATGGACGCTATAGCGCTACATCAAGCAGGAATTAGTAATGCAGTTGCTCCGCTTGGTACCGCAATTTCTGCAGAGCAGATAAAAAATCTATGGAGATTTGCTAAAGAAATCTCCATCTGTATGGATGGCGATAGTGCTGGACGTCATGCTGCTACTCGAGTTGCAGAACTTGCTCTGCCAATATTAGAGCCTGGATACACGTTAAAGTTTGTGACTTTGCCAAGTAATAAAGATCCATACGATATATGTAACGAACTGGCATACAAGAAAGAAGACGTGTTGACTGCTCTTGACCATTCAACAAAACTGCATTCTGAATATTTATGGCATCACATAATCGATAGCAATTTGCAAAATTATGAAAAACTTGCTCCGGAAAAATATTCAATTCTTGAGCACAAGTTCATGGAATATGTAAATACTATTAGCAACAGCAGTATTAGAAGGTATTACAGAGATTATTTTTACAATAAGGCTAGTGAACTAAGAAGTAGCTTCAAAAAACAGATTTTTAATAGTAAAACTAGAGCAACAAAAGGTGAGTATCTTCATAACAAGTCTCCAGAGCTAATTGAAGCAGAGCAAAATCAGGCCGTAATTTTGCGTATAGCCGTAGAATTTCCTGAAATCTTGAACCGTCCTATATTTTTTGAGCAATTTTCTCATTTTGAATTTACTAATGAGATGAAAAGATTACAACAGCGTATAATTGATGTAATAAGTAACAAAAGCAAACTCGATAAAGAGGCTTTGTTACAAGAATTGAAACAGTTTAACGTTATAAAGTATGTATTTGAAAAAACTAGTGTACTAAATAGCCAACTGAACGAGAGAAAATCTGCAGAAATTGTGTGGAATAATATAGTGTTACTAAAAGAGTTAAATGCATTACGAAAAGAAAGAACCGAAGCGAGGCTGAGCGGTAATCTCGACTTAGAGGAAAGGTTGATAGAACAAATAAAGCAAATAGAAAGCAGTATACAAGAAATGCAAATGGAGTTTATTGAAAAGTAGATATCGTCTCGTTAGTCAACAAGAAAATTACAAAATAAGACAATATTTTACATAAGATTGAAATTTTTAACTAATTAAGCCTTCCTCTAACAGCTTTGCCCTGTAGTTTTTGATATGGTTAGGATCACTTGAAAATGTATAATTTTTGTAGTTAGCTCTGCTGTGCATATAAAGTTTACTATTGACTTTTATCACATTATCTCACATTATCTCACATAATATGCATGTGAGAAGAATATGAACTGGAAGAATTTTCGTCTTAGTACGCGTCTCAACCTAGAAGGGCCTGTAATTGAGCAAGTGTACGAGTTAATTACTGCAGTTGATAGTGTTAAAAATAGCTGGCAGATAACGAAAAAACTACTACCACAAACAATTGAAAGATTAACTCATTCAGTTATTGTTACATCTTCTGGCGCTTCTAACCGTATTGAAGGAAATCGTCTAACCGATAAAGAAGTTGAGGATCTATATAAAAACCTACGTGTCAAAAAATTTAAAAATAGAGATGAGCAAGAAATTGCTGGCTACTTAGAAATGCTTAAACTAATATTTCATGATTATACGGATATTCCAATTAGTGAGTCATCAATATTGCACATTAACAACCAGATGCTACTTTATAGTGAAAAAGATTTGTATCATAGAGGAAAATACAAAGCAAGTTCTAATAGAGTTGAGGCAAAAGATCAGAATGGAAAAGTTGTTGGTATAATTTTTGATCCCACACCACCTTACCTTGTTAGAAAGGAAGTACAAGAGCTTATTGATTGGTATCACTGGTCCTTAAATAATAAATTTAAGCATCCTCTTATTATTATTGCTAACTTTGTTTTTGAGTATCTGGCAATACACCCTTTTCAAGATGGGAATGGCAGAACTAGTAGATTGATGACTAATTTAATGCTGTTGCAGCAGGGTTATGATTTTGTATCTATTGTATCACATGAAAAGATAATTGAAACTAACAAACTTGATTACTATTTAGCGCTTAATAAAACACAAAGTAGCTGGAAAAGTAGCAAAGAAGATATTTCCCCATGGTTAATATTTTTTCTTAATGTGCTCAAAACGCAAGCAAATGAGGCGCATTATATTCTTGAGAGGGAGAATACTGAATATTTATTATCAAGAAAACAATTATTCTTCTGGGAATGGGCACTTAGCCTTGCAGATAAAGAATTTAGTAGAAAAGATGCTATAGAAGCTCTAGGATTTCCTCCAAGAACAGTAGAGGCAATTACAAAGAAACTGCTAGGGATGAAATACTTACAGCGTCTTGGAGAAGGCAAAGCCACTAGATATAAAGTTATTATTTAAAAGTTTTAGTATGTTTTTCGAGATTTTTTTAAATCCAGTCTTATGCACAACCTTGTTTGCAATTTTATTCGATTAAAAATTGCATTTTAGCAATAAAAAACTTACTTATTATAGGAAAATCTTGTGTTTGTTCTCATATAAAACTATTTATGGAGTGACAATGGTACATGTATTATACTTACATTTCTGATTCGAAAATTTATGCAGTTGTTTCTAACAAGATTGGTCAACAAATTCTATTGTTTAAAGATGAGAAATAAAGTAATCATCATTTCCAGTATTGCTTTTATTCTACTGTTTTTTATCAGTAGTGCATTTTTAAAAAAAGATCAGGCGGTTCATAGCGATAATGCAACTAGTAGCTTTTCAGTAAAAACTCAAGAATGTGCGCCGCAAAACCGCACTATATATTTAAATTTTTCTGGTACAGTAAATCCCTTACATAGAGCTAGCCTTGTCTCAAAAATAAGTGGTAAGATTATTGCTATTTATTTACCTGATGGTGAAAAGGTAAAAAGAGATGATGTAGTGTTAAAGATAGAAGATTATGACAGGATTGAGCAAGCTCAGAAAGCCAAAGCTTTATTAAAGCAGCGTGAAATTGAGTATGATTCCTCTCACAAACTGAATAAAAAAGGCTATGGGGCACAAATACAAGTAGAAGCAGCTTTTACTGCGTTACAAAGTGCAAAAGCTGACCTAAAAAGGCTAGAATTGGATTTAGAAAATACTGCAGTCACATCTCCTATAGATGGTTATATTGATAAAATCAATGCAAACGAAGGGGATTTTGTTAATGCTGGGCAAAAAATAGCTGACGTGGTTAATTTCGATCAAATTCTTGTAGTGTTATACGTTTCGGAAAATGAAGTAAATAAAATAGAGCTAGGCAGCACAGCTCAAATTAATTTGCTGGACGGAAAAGAATTGGCAGGTGAAGTAAGTTTTATTAGTAAAATTGCTGAGCCTAAAACTGGGTCTTATAGGGTAGAAGTAAAGGTAACTAATAATAAAATGATATCCTTGCAGGGACTAACTGCCAACGTAAGGCTACCTTCAGGCGAAAGATTTGCATATAAAGTTCCTTCTTCAGCCCTGAGCTTAAGTGACGAGGGTGCTCTTGGAATAAAGATTGTTGATGACAATAATTATGTAGTATTTGCACCAATAGAAATTGTTGATCATGAGAGCGATGGGGTTTGGATAGTAGCAAATAACGAAGATAAACCCATAAAGTTAATAGTATTGGGCCACCTATTTGTTAAGCCTGGTGATAAGGTTTAAGACATAAGATCCTTTGACCTTACCCAGAAAAAGTGGAGAGAAAGTGTGGAATGTTTTTTACAAAAAGAATGATGCATCAAATTGTTCTGGAATGCAATAGTTAATAGTGACGTTGTTTGTTATAAAAAATTTCTATGTATTCAAATATTGCAGTTCTAGTTTGTTGAGCAGAGTGTTGTGAAGTATCAATAAGTATTTCTCTTTTCAATGAGCTAAAGAAGCTTTCTGCAACAGAATTGTCGTAACAACAGCCTTTATTACTCATCTATATTCTTTACAGCTAAGAGATATTGATACCCTTGCGCAGTATATTGTGAACCTTGGTCACTGTGCAGCAGTAGATTTTTAACAGGTTTACGCCTATTAATGGCCATTAATAAAGAGTTCATAACCAATTGTTTATTTATTGCACTACTCATTAACTACCATACGTGAGAATTATTGCTGCCAAATATAGCCATCCCTCCTTGGTTTTGATGTAAGTAATCCCATACTTTATTTGGTTGATCAACAATAAAGTTTTGATCTAGTATATTGGGAGCTACAGCTCTATTATCTGTTTGTTGTTTTTTAATTTTAAACTTTCTTCTCAGTATAGCCCTGATGTCATTTTTCTGCATAATACTTTGCACCGTTTTCAAATTGCAACTTTTACCCAAAGCCTTCAATTCAGCATGAATTTTAGGAGCTCCATATCTACATTTAGAAACTTGATATATTTTTTGAATAGCTTCGAGTAGCTCTTTATTTGCTGATTCTCTACTGCTTATTTTTCTTGTGGTCCACTTATAGTAGCCACTAGCAGAAAATCCTACATAATTCCTGTACTTTATAGCAGTTACTATATAAAAAAATATTTTACTCTTTTTGACTGGCCAGGGCTTTTTTTTAAATGTCTCTTTCCCTTGTTACTCTTGCTTTGTAAATCAAACCTCTCTTTGTCGTAAGGAGCCATGTTACCTCTACCTGGAAATGCATTTGCCGCTGACTTTTTTTCGTTGTGTTTCTTTATCCATTTTCCTAATAAACCACCCTTTATTCCTAAATCTCTTGCTATTTTTGTAATTGTTTGACCTGCCTTTCTTTGTTCATTTGCCAGTTTAACAGCTTCCAATTTGAATTCTGCCGTATATTCTCTTACCATTTCTAATCCTCCAAAATTTTATTTTACCCAAAAAAACTCTTTTCTTTCTCTCCACTTTTTCTGGGTAAGGTCACTACTGCTATTCCACGTCAAGAACAACCATAAGTTCATTAGGGTTCACATAACCTAAAGCATTTTTTGCTTGCTCATCAAGCAGATCTAAATCTAAACTTTTTTCATATAAGCCAAATACTTTGTTGTCCAACTTTTCCTTTTCAGAAGAGACATCCTTTAGCAAAAGTTTATTGTACTCGATTTCTTTTTTTAAATCGATTAACGTCAATAAGCCACGTTTACCTGTAATTGTGCTAATGCTGAAATATAATGTAAGGGAAGAAATGAGTAAGGCTGCGCTTAAACACAGTAACTTTTGCTTCTTTTTAGATATAAGCACCGTACTTTCACATATAAAAAATATATAACATGAAAAGGTGAACAAAAAGCTAAGAACCTTGACGCGCTTTACACCTTGGCTTTACCTTATTTATAATGTAAATCTTACCACCCCTTTTCACAACTTTACAATTTTTATCTCTGTTACGATGAGATTTTAGCGACCCTTTGACTTTCATATCTATAGTAAGAATTAAATTACTTTACATTATAATCACTTATCAAGAGTTAGTCAATTGATAACATTTTATTAAAATATTGTATAATTGTTGCTGATACTTCTTCGATCGACTTTTGCGTGACATCGATAATTGGCCAGTTATTCTGTTTAAAGAGCTCCTCTGCTTCTTTAATTTCCTTTTCTACTTTCTCAGGGTTAGCATATATATTATTATCTTCGTTGTTAATTGAAGTAAGTCTATTTTTGCGTATTTCTATTAGCCTACTTACGTCTATTGTTACCCCTATCGTTAGTTTATTTTTTAATTTTGCCAAGTCAACATAAAAGGGTACTCCACTAACAAAAGGAATATTTGCAACTTTATAGCCTCGGTAAGCTAAATACGTACTGGTGGGAGATTTTGATGTACGTGAAACTCCAACCAAAATTATATCTGCTTTATCAATATCTTGAATATTTTGTCCATCATCATGATTAATAGTGTAGTTTATTGCCTCAATGCGCTGAAAATATTCGTTATTTATCTCAGTATGCAAGTCAAGCTTTTCGTCTTTTTCAATTTCAAGATAAGACGAAATTTCTCTAATAATATGTGATAATATTGCTCTATAGGGAATTTTCAACTTTATACAGTTATCTTTTAGATATTTTCTTAGCTCATCATCAGTAATAGTGCATATAACAAAATTATGCTCATCACTTTTCCTATTAATTTCCTCCAGAATTTTGTCAATCTGCTCTTCTCCTTTTACAAAAGACCAAACATATTCGATCGTTTCTACAGAACGAAAGTGTTTCAGAGCTGATTTTGCAACTGATATAACAGTTTCACCACTTGAATCTGATACTAAGTGTAGATTAAGCTTTTTAAGGGTCATATACTAAAAATAATAGCTAGCAATCTGCTACTGAAATTATGCTAATTTGTTGACCTACGTAAATATAGAAAAACTATCCTGTTGATAAAACTCAAACTAATTGGTAAATTCTTAACACAATTATTCTCAAAACGAATGTTTTTATTAAAGCCTACAAATTTCTCTTATTTTTCTAAGAAAGCTCTACCTTGGCTTGGGGTGATTTGTTTCGCATGTTTTTTAATTGGAATGTCTTTGGCGTTATTCTTCTCCCCAGAAGATTATAAACAAGGAGAAATTGTACGAATTATGTATCTTCATGTGCCTTCTGCATGGCTTGCTCTTGGAATATATGGATTAATTGCATCACTCAGTTTCATTTCATTGGTGTGGAACAATAGCATTGCTAGTGTCTTGGCACATGCTGCTGCTCCTGCAGGGACAGTCTTTTCGGCAATATGTTTAATCACAGGCAGCATCTGGGGAAAAGGAACCTGGGGCACTTGGTGGGTATGGGATGCAAGGCTTACTTCAATGCTGATTTTATTTTTCCTATATGTTGGCTACCTTTCATTGTGGAGCGCTTTTGATAATGAAGCGAGGGCAGAAAAATCAGCAGCAGTATTTGCCATTTTTAGTGCTATAAATATTCCCATAGTAAAATTTTCTGTGAATTTATGGTCTACTCTTCATCAGCCTGCAAGCATTTTGAGAAGAGGTGGAGTAGCAATAGAAGGTTCTTTGCTGTTGCCACTCATTGTAATGTTTATGTTTTGTGCCACATTTTTTTTAGTAGTGTGGATACTGTATTCGCTTCATTTGATTAATTCGTACAAAATAAAGAGAGAAATCAGTATGCGGTATTAGGTAGCTTTGTAAGTATACAGGTAAATATGCTAGAGAGAATTAGGCAAAATATCTTTGGTCACTTTAAATACTTGCCTGCTGAAACTGAAGAACGTGCTATGTTATGTGATCTAACTAATTTTAAAAGCAGCAATGACCAACTAACTAGAATAGATCAGGTATTGAATCGAGATCAACTTGAACATTTTACCAACGTTCTTGAAACATATGATGCAACGGCACGTAGTTTTTACGATGAGGTGCGCTGTAAAATAGCAACCGTTGCAACCATGAACTCTAAAATATTTAAGGAGCCTACCAGTATCTTTAAAGTAAATGTTCATGTGATTCCACAGATAATTTCTGTTTTTTGATTCTATCTGTCCATTTATCATTTTCTATATCTTGTTTGTTGGTTGCTCTTTTTTCTTGCTCAACAATTGCCTTATCTACCTTCTGATAAATTGCATCAATTGCATTAATTGCATTTTTTTCTTTGTATACTTCGCTTTTCCCTTCAATAATTAACTTAATAAAAGTATTTACAACAGACTGCACTTGATTATGATTAATATGGCCTCTTATCAAAGAAGGTAAAGAGCCTAATTCCATTATATGTTGACCTATGTTATTATCTATACCTTCTGTATGCATTAACATTTCATCATCAAACTCTTTCAATACTTCTGATGCTATTTTACCTTGAAAGGAAAGCCCTAAATTATCTGCTACTTCACTTATTAATAACTCTCTGTTTTCTTTATTATCTTCCAATTTAGCATAATCACTCAATAGATCCATAACTGTAGATACTCTGACTTCAACAAGATCATTAACATCTTCTAGAGCAAGTCCTAACCCCAAGAACCTCTCTCTGAGATTTTCGCTTAAAAGATTGATAAACTCTTCATTTGCATCTGATCCTGTAGTAGATATTGTACCATCTAAATAGTTACTTTGAGTACCTAAGCTATGCTCTATTTGTATTTTTGTCTCAGGTTTAAATCCTAATTTTGCACAGAATTTCTGAAAATATTCTTTAATAATGTCAAACAAGTTCTTGCCATTATCTTTATAATTTTTTAACTCTTCAGGAATAGTAAGTGACAATTTACCATCTCTGTATGTTACAAAGTCTTCACTATTGTGAGATTCAATTGTAAATTCCAATGAACTGGGCAGATTACATATCTTATCGCCATGCATAACTTGATTTTTAACAGAGAGTATTGGTAGCCTCATATCAGATCTAATTCTCACATTATTTTGGTTAGCACAATCAATGTTTATTACTTTTTTAGGATTTTCTACTATGAACGACTGTCCAAGTGCAAGTTGAGTTTGTATAAATGGAGCAGCCTCATACCCTGCTTGATTACAATTGGTGACTAGCTCTTCTAAAATAGCATCACTTGGAACTTCCGCACTAGCGTATCTAAACATTTTCTTGAAAACTTCTTTTGCAAAGGAACGGTAATCCTTGTTTTCATCTCTCTCTGTAGGTAATAGATGGATATACCCGTGGCCAGCATTGTAAAATTCTTCAAATTCTTTCTTATATGAATCAGTTTTTTGATAATCAGCAGTTTTGGGATTCTCGCAGTGATCCTTCCACAGCTCACCCAATGCATCACTTGCAAGCTCTTTCTCAATATCTTCAAGTACTGAAGCAACAAATGCTTTGCCATGATCCGTATCTATTTCTCTTGTTCCTTTTTTGTTAAATATTTCGTCATTATATATATCATCACTATTAAAAAGTTCGCTTTTGCGGTGCTTAGCTCCTTCCTTAAATGCAATAATAAGATTTTTATCTATTTCTTTTCCGTTAATAATAAAATTCATCCTTTGAAAATCTAAGAACATTGTTTCACCGGAATTCGCTAATTTATTATCTTGATCTGCTCTTAATTTACTAAAATTGAACTCTTTAGCTGTGGCCTTTAATCTAACTACTGGACTCTTATTATTTTTTCCTTTTGTCTCTTTCATAAATAACACCTTACTGTAAATATGCTGTAAGTTATATCATATAATGATGAATAATTTGGTAATATATTAAGAAAATCGACAGTATATTTCTTTATTTAAGGGGTGTAGGAAAGGCGTAGATTTCTCTTTCCATTTGTAGCGTACTGCATTAATATTTATGTATTAATCTAGAAAATAATGATGAATAACATTGTAATTGTTGGTCTGCAATGGGGTGACGAAGGCAAGGGTAAAATAGTAGATTATCTTTCTGAGAATGCAGATGTAGTTGTGAGATTTCAGGGAGGAAATAATGCAGGGCACACTATAGTAGTAGATGATGAGGTTTATAAATTAAATTTACTGCCCTCTGCTGTTTTGAGGCCAGGCAAAATATCTATCATAGGAAATGGCGTTGCTCTTGATCCACACGCTCTAATCTCAGAAATAGAGTCATTGAAAGTTAAAGGAGTAGACGTAAACTATAACAACTTGATGGTATCCGAGAGCTGTCCATTAATACTTAGCATACATAAGGACAAGGAAAAGCTATTTGAAGATTTAAATGGAAATCACAAAATTGATACAACAAACAAAGGGATAGGGCCATGTTATGAAGATAAAGTTGGAAGGAGAGCTATACGCCTTTGTGACTTAGAAAACGCAGATGAGCTCAATAAAAGAGTGGATACTCTTTTGAATTACCACAATGCTATCAGGAAAGGCCTTAACTACCAGGTGGTTAAAAAAGAAGAAATATTAAAGGAAATTCAAGAGATTTCAGAAAAAATTCTTTCATATAAAAAACCTGTGTGGAAGATATTAAATGACTTGATGAAAGAAGGTAAGAAAATAATATTTGAAGGTGCCCAAGGCGCATTTTTAGATATCGACCACGGAACTTACCCTTTTGTTACTTCAAGTAATACTGTAGCATCGCAAGCAATAACAGGCTCAGGGTTATCCTCCAATGCTTACATTATTGGTGTGGTAAAAGCTTATACAACAAGAGTGGGCAATGGCCCATTTCCTACTGAGCAGAAAAATGAAGTAGGAGATAGCTTGTTTACTATAGGTAAGGAACTTGGAACAGTGAGCAATAGAAGAAGGCGTTGCGGATGGTTCGATGCAGTTTTAGTGCGCCAGGCCGTACAACTCTCTGGAGTTTCAAGCATTGTATTAACCAAATTAGATGTGCTTAATTCTTTTGATACAATTAAAATATGCACTGGTTACAAGTATAGCGGAAAAATGTATGATTATTTACCCGCATCGCATTCAATACAAGGGGAATTAGAGCCAATATATGAAGAGTTTCCTGGCTGGAAAGAAAACACTCAAGGTAAAAGGTCGATTGAAACATTGCCTATCAATTTAATAAAATATATAGAAGGGTTAGAAAAATTAATAGGTGTACCAATTCATCTAATCTCAACTAGTCCAAAGAGAGAGGATGTTATTAAGCTTAAAGATTTCTGAAAACGTCTTTGTATCTTAGAGCCTGTACGTAATCTCAAAAAAGAGATAAAGTGAGAGGATAAAGTATATAAAGTAGGATATGCGAAGTTTATAACCAAGTGACATAAGTCGAGAAAAGTTTGAGATTATTGTAGCAGATCTGGAATCTTGCAGAAAGAAGACAAAACCAAGAACACTTGATTTACATGATATATTTTGTGGAGTGTTATACGTGTTAAAAAGTGGTTGCCAGTGGAGAATGGTATCAAAAGAGTTCCCAAAATGGCGCAATTGTTACGACTATTTTAAGAAGTGGAGTGAAAAACCAGATGTAAATAAAGAAAGTGTTCTGGAGCTGGTATTAAAAAAAAATAATTGCGACAAAACAATGGTCGGAAAAGCTTCTGCATAATTGATGCACAGAGTATAAAAAATGCAGATACTGCTGAAGCTATGATGCAGGCAAGAAGATTTCAGGGCCGTATTGCAGTAGATACGCAAGCATGCAATTTATACAACAACAGCAGAGATAACTGACCGTAGCAGTGCTGTGAGAATGGTCGAAAATGCAAAAGAAAACCTCTCGGGAGTTAAAAATGTACTGGTTGATGCAGGCTATACTGGAGAGAATTTTGTAACTCAAATAAAAACGATTATTGGTGCAACCGTTGAAGTGATCAAAAGAAATGAATTACGTTCCTTTGTTGTATTGCCCAAAAGATGGGTTGTGGAGCGATCTTTTGCTTGGTTAGAAAAATGTAGAAGATTGTGGAAAAATTGTGAGCGAAAACTCAATACTAGCCTACAAATGGTCGTTCTGGCTTTCACTGCCTTACTTCTGAAAAAATTATGAACAGGCTCTTACTAACTCTTATCTAATAAAAAAAATACTTGTGTAACTTCGAATAGTCTATTATGCAAGACAGCAGTATAAACATGTAGTAAGAAATGTATAATGAAAAATAAAAGCTCAAGTTTAACACTTGCAGTTATTTTTACACAATTAAGTAATCATAAAAGTTAGTGTAGGACGAGGTTATACAGTTTGATTTCTTTTAATATATGTTAATTGGTATAATATAAATATAGTTAAGGAGGCGTATTATGACTGGAAGTTTGGCTAAGGAAGAAAAAACAGCAGAGGCAGGAAAAACAAGTAATCAGTCAGAGAATTATGATGTTGAATCAGTTATAAGGGTAGCATCATGTGCTTGGAATGCAATACATTGCTTGTTGGCATTTTATGAATACGATCTATATTCGTCATGGCTTGAATCGCATTTTACATCCCTCAAGGACTGTATCAATAAAATGGAAAAAGACAATTCTTTCACTAAGGACTCTGCTATAATAAAGTTCTGCCGCTCAATTGCAGAAAATAATAAATTATACAAAGAGTTAAAAAATTTAAATAATCCTGCTGAAAAATTTTCTCAATTAGAGAAGATAATAACAGGCTTTAAACTAAAAGACCTAGGAGACAAGGTAAGCTTCTTAATGCTTTTGAAAGAAGAAAGTGACTTCACTGCTATACAGAAGGCTTATAGAGATGAGTGGAGTTTTTATGATCTAATAAATGATAGAGATTTTAAAAAAACGTACATAGATAAAGCAGTAACAGAGTCTGCTAATAAGAGCTTTAAGAAAGATATAGATAAATGCATAAAGTTGGCAGAGCAGGGAAAAAAAGCTGCAAGTAAATATCTTGGAAGGAAAGGCGTAGAGCTTCAAGCTTATTACACAGAAACTGATAACGCTTATAGAGTTTTGAATATCAACTCTATTAATTACAATAGAAGTGAGCCAACCAGGATTAGTAACATTTTACAGCAAGAGAAAGATATTAAAGAGCTGAATATCTATTGCAATAAAAAACATGAAATACACGCTCATCGGAAAGGTAAGGAAAGATATTATAAATTTAAAGAGGGCGCATATTATGAAATGAAAAGCACTTGGCCTGTAAAGGATGGATCCGAAATGTGTACCATGATTATGAATGTGAGTAGCGATGGCATAACTGAAGTACTAAAATTTAATGATGAAGATTTTGTGCTATCGGATGAGATCTTAGAATTAATAAAGCAAAACGATGAATTATATATTCAAGGTCTCTCCTTATATGATGCTGTACTAGAAAAAGGTAAGGCTGCTGATGTTGTACCTACTGCTAATAATAATTTTCAAAATGAGTCTATAGCGGCCTATCGCGAGGAACCAGAGGGGGAATTAGACCCTAAAGTTGATGCTGACAATAGCCTTCCTCCTTCTATTAATAGCAATGCATCAACTCAAACGGAAGTCAATTTACAACACACTGAAACTCAAACAGAAGTTGCTTCACAACAAATTGAAACTAAAACGGAAGTCAATTTACAGCACACTGGAACTCAGACAGAATTTGCTTCACAACAAATGGATGAATTGATTTTAAATAATCAGATGCTGTCCGAAAAAAACGTTGAATTGAAGCAAGAAATGTCAAATTTGAAAAAAGAAGCTGTTGAATTGAAGCAAAAAATAGAAGCAGGGTTGCAAGTGATAAATAAAAAGCACCATGAATTAATACAAGAAAATCAGCGACTACAGGAGAAACTAGAAACAACCCAAGCAGAAGCTAATCAAACAATTGTAAAGTTAGAGAAGCAGAATAGCAATTTACAAGACAGGTTTGAAAAAGAGGAGCAAAAAAACACGGAATTGCAAACTGAACTGGCACAAAAAAATGAAGAATTAGCAGGTGTGTTAAAAGAGCTACAAGGGAAAGCACAAGAACTTAAAGGTGTATATGAAGAAAAAAGAAAGCTAAAGGAAGAGCTGAAAATTGTTAATGCAGGAAAGAAGAATTTGGAAAAAGAGCTAAATCAAGCACGAGAAGATGCGGAACAGATAATGGTTGAACGACGCCAGCAGAAAGAGCGCTTGAAAGATCAGCTAAGAGAATTAGATCAGGAATATAAGGTACAAGTAGAAATTGAGCAAAAGATTAAAGAATCAGATAGGCAGGATAGCGATTTACAAGATACACTTGGAGAAGAGAGACTAAAACTCAACATTGAAGAACTAGAAAACGAGTACGAGGAATTTCCAGGAGATAAGGTGCTTACACTTGAACTCACTAAAGATGAAGATAAAGTCGAAGAGTTAAGAAACGAGCTAGAGCGTGAGAAAGAAAAGTGTAAACAATTATTAGAAGAAGAAAATGAATGGGGTGATGAATTGGTAGGAATGCTTGATGGACTGGAAGAAAAAATTCGTGCTGATGAACAAAGGAGCTTCAACAATCAATTAACGGGAGAAATTTCTAATGAGTCTGGTAATGCCCCACGACAGAAGAAAAGGTTATCCAAATCTTCAAGCGTTGATAATGAGTCTTATGTTCCACTGAGAGAGAAGACAACATTACTCAGATCTTTAAGCGTTGATAGTGGACTTGATAGCGATGAAGAAAATTGTGATAATGATTTATCTTTCAACATAAGTCCTATAAGTTCTATTGAGAAGGTGGCAGAGAGTAGAAACGTAGGTAGGGTATCATTGTGAAGATGGTTGGGGTTAAGTTGCAACTTAAGTGGGGCGCAAAAGGTCTTTTGTGTTGATAATAATTTAAAATCTATAGTAGACTAAAAAAGATTATTAAATTATAATATAACATATGATAAAAGACGAGAAATCGAAAACAATTTTTGAAGTGGAAGGGGCAGTAACTGCTTTACTACCTGCAGCAGAATTTAGAGTGAAACTGGACAATGAACATGAGATTATCTGTCATGTATCAGGGAAAGTGAGAAGAAGTAAAATACGCATCATTATAGGGGATAGGGTGTTAGTTGAGATGAGCATTTACGATAGGAATGCGAGAAAGGGTAGGATCATTAGAAGGCTTAAAGGTACAAGTGACAGAACGATCTCTAAATAATCTTATTCTTGCTTCATCATCGAAAAGGCGTATAGCTTTACTAAAACAAATAAACATTGAGCCAGGTTTAATTTTGCCAGCAGATATAGATGAAGCCCCTTTAAAAAAGGAACTTCCGAAGGATTACTCAATCCGTATGGCAAAAAGTAAAGCTGAGAAAATACAAAGTTTAAATCCAAATTATTTTGTGCTTGGTGTTGATACAGTTGTTGCTTGTGGTAGAAGGATATTGCTCAAAGCTGAAAACGTTGAGCAAGCAGAAAAATGTATCCGCTTGTTATCAGGAAGAAGGCATAGAGTATACACCAGTGTATGTCTATTAACTCCCGATCAATCTAAACAACATATCAGGACTGTGGTTACAATAGTGAAATTTAAACGTCTCAGTGAACAAGAAATTAAGTATTATTTAGCATCAGAAGAGTGGAAAAATAGGGCGGGGGGATGCAATATACAAGGCCTAGCTGGAGTGTTCGTATTGTTCTTACGCGGCTCCTACTCTTCCGTTATAGGGTTACCATTACATGAAACCTATTGTTTGCTAAGCAATTATTTTAACTTCAATTTATATTGAAATACCTTTATTAGTATCTTTTTTTTGTTGTGACTCAGCAACCTGTTTAGCCCAATCTAGTGGTCTTTTATTTCTGTTAGCTAATGCAATTCTATTGCGATCATAACCATCAGTGTGTTCTGTTAAAGTATCTCCTCTTTCTTCTTCTATTACTCCAGCTTTCAGTTGTGCTTCATCTTTCTCTAGTAATTTATATAGTTCGCTATTTTTATCTACAGTTGGATTAGTGTCATTATTTTCTCGTTCTGCCACTGTTTTTTCTAACCACTTACGTATAGGGTCATATTGTTTACCTTCTCCTATCTTTTCTAAAATGTTTTCTGAGAATGAATCTTTAGGAATATTTTCTTTAGTAGCCTGTTGTGCCGGTTCTCTTAACCCTTTATCCGGGTTTCCCAATGCTCCTTTTAACTCACTCGTATCTCCGATTTCTTTTGGTTCAATGTTTTCTAAGCTCTTCTTTAACTGTTCAGGATTTACTTGAGATTGTTCATTATTGTCATGAGTTGGAGATGAATAGCCCGAATCGTTTGCTTTTATGTCTGTTGAGCTGTCTTTTAGCAACCCAACTTCTCTCAAGCGTTTTTTAGTTTCTTCGCTAATCTGACTCTGATCAGCTGGTTTTAACCCGAGATTTTCTTGACCTAATGTATTTTTAAGTTCTTCAAATAGAGTTAGATTACTTTGTCTAATATGTTCTTCTAATTTCCTTCCTACCTGTTTTAAATCTGTTTGAGATTTACTATCACTATTAGTTGGAGATATATAGCCTGAATCACTTATACTATTTGGTGTTGAAGCAGAGACACTAATAGTTGGACCTTCCACTATTTTTACATCTGCTAAATCGTCTTTTTGCAATCCATCTTCTTTATCTTGTGACAGTTTATCAGTAGGATCAACTTGCCTTAATCCTCTATTATCCTGCTGTGATCTATCTCTGATTTCTTTAAGAAGATTTTCAGGTGGAGTTTGATCACTTTGTTCAATGTTCTCTAAGCTCTTCTTTAACTGTTCAGGATTTACTTGAGATTGTTCATTATTGTCATGAGTTGGAGATGAATAGCCCGAGTCACTTTTATTATTGAGTGCTGTAGCAGAGAGCGGCTGTTCACTTTCTTTCCACTTAGCATCACTAGCATCTTGGTTATCACTGTTATCTGGAGAAGATGAATAAGGAATTATGTCCTTTAATGTCTCTAACGGTGATGGGTTATTTTTTCTACTTCCTGCAATTGATGCTTTTCTATCATCAACATCAATGTGCCGTAAGTTGTTTTTCTTGAAATTTCTGATGTCTTGTAACAGATCGCCTTTGCTATTTCCTTCTTGTTGCTGGGTTTTAGGTTGTTGCTGATCATTAGGTGTTTGCTCACTTCTATCTGGTTTTTGGCTTCCAGGTACAGCATGTCCAAATGTAGGATTGTCATACCGTTCATCTTCTTGCCTATTATCTTGATTGTGGCTTACAGACTTGGTGAAAGTAGAACTATCTGAAGAATCAGAAGTTGCACCTTTTTGCTGATTATTAGGTGTTTGCTCATTTTCGCGCAAGTCATCTGGTTTTTGGCTTCCAGATTTGGCTCCCCCTTGCTCATCGAAAACACCTTTTTTAGGTGGTAGTGAACTAGTTCTAGGTGGAAGTGGCGGAGGAGTTTTTTTGTTCTGAGGATTCTCCTCAAAAAGCGATTGTAGGTTATAAACTTGACCTCCCGAATTTGCTTCTCGTGCTGCTTGTCTAAGCTCACGCTTTTCTTTAGCCTCCTGAGAATTAATTTTATCGTCAAAATCTTTTCCAATTCCGCTATCGTAAGACTGCCTTCTGCTGTTAGATTGTAGTCCAAAATGTGAATGGTGGTCTTCTTTTTTTTGAGTTATATCAGTAGCTTGAACGCTAACACCTCTATTAACATCAATTCTTGTTGTAGTTTCAGATGATAGCTCGTTACTGTCTTTATTATGTTGCATCTCATTCGCTTTTCCTTGTCCTTTCTCCCTGAATTGTATTTCATGCAAGAATAAACCACCTATTTTTACATCTCTGTTTACTTCTAACCGTTCTAGAGAAAAATCATCACCTTTAACAAGGTCTACACCGTTAGCATCAATCTTAATTTTGATCTTACATTCCTTCCCCTCCGCATACCACTTTAAAGTCATTTCATATGAACCATCAGTTACGACATAATGTCTTATTTTTTTCCCTTCTTCCTCGGCAACAAAACCATGCATTCCGCTCTTTCCATCACTATGCAATGTTGAAAATCCCGAGATTTCATTCTTCTCACAAAAATCACTGTTTAAAAATTCGCTGATTTTAAACTCTTTTTTGTTATTTCCCAGCGTAATACTTGCGTGATTACCGTATATTGAAACTCCTGCAACATCATCAACATACTCTTTCAACCTTTCTTTAACTTCACTTTCAAGGTCTTGTCCAGCTTTCTTTGTCTTGTCGCATTTCTGAAGAATAACTCCATATGCTTTATCTTTGTTTTCTTCTTCGTCCCAATTCCAGTTGGCGTGTTTTGTTAAAAACTTTACTGTGTTAAAATCAACTCTAGCATTATAAATTGGGTCGTCTTCCTTTTTTATTTTATCAAATAAAGGAAAAATTTCTTGAATGCGCTCATTATAAATGTGTTCTTGTTGTGTATCGTTAGTGCCCATATATCCCTCACTAATAACCCTCTGCCTTTAGTTCTAGCTAATACTAGCTAATATAATTATCACAAGCATTGGTTGAATTTTTATTAAGGAAGGTTGTGTTACTAATGTGATGACACAAGCTATTTTATGGTAACATCAAACGATTTAAGTTGTCATTCCAGTCTGGAATCCAGCCTTTCACGAACCCCATCAAAAATGTTGTGTTTTAACATAAGATTAGCTACTTTTATGCTCACTAACTTAGTGCCAATCAAGATTCCTGGATCCCAGTGTCTGGGCACTGGGATGACATCCTTCTTGGCGGAAATCACTCTTATATCACAACAGCTGCATAGCCTAAATTGCTTTAGCTATAGCTCTGTTTTTGCAACTTCAAATATCTGCTACTCATAGTAAACACTTCTGGATCTTGAGAGGTTAGCTTGAGTATAGCGAGTATGTTGATAAACAACAAAGCAGCAATCGAGATATCAGCAACATCCCATAGCAACCGGACTTTACCTATCGCACCAAGCGGAATGATCATGGTAAAAATTACAATCCAGATTTTAGTGTATTTATTATCCATAGACACATAGCGTATTGTCTGTTTTGAGCAAAAAAACCAAGTAAAAATAGTAGTAAAGGCAAAACAAAACATTATGGCCATAATTAAATAGTCAATATAGGGCCAATTCATAGCTTTTCTAAAAGCAAATATGCACATGTTAGTACTCTCTAAATCAGTGACCCAAGAATCTGTGACAAGCAGTACCATTGTTGTAATAAACACTATGAATGCAACTATAAAAGGCGATATTATTGTGATTAGGCTCTGTTCAATAATAAATTTATTATTATTTTTCTTAGGAACAATTGAAGAATGTACGATTCCTTCGAGGCCAAGCCCTATATCTGTTGCAAAAATACCTCGCAAAGTTCCAACTTGAATAATAGTCAACATTTCTAAAATCAAACCTAGAGATAAACCAGAGTTAAAGCTACTAGTTGTAAAAAAACTGCTTGTTATTAGTTTTAGAGAAGGAAGAATATTTTCACTAAATTTAAATAATATGATACCGCAAAGTGTGAGGTAACTTACCGTCATTATCGGTATCATAGCCGATATAAAAATTTTAATTTTTTTTAAGCTGAGAGCTGCAACAACAAAAAATATTATGGCCATTACAATGCCACCAACAACTACAGGCACATCTATCATATTAAGTGGTATTGATAGAGAATTTACCTGAACAAGGTTACCAACTGTTATTGAAACCATCATCATGATAACTAGAAAGACAATTGTGGCCTTCCTAGAGTTAAACGCATCAGTCATGTAGGCTACAGGGCCACCTATAAACCGTTCGTTCTTTTCCTTTCTGGTTTTTATACTTAGATAACAAGTGACATATTTTATCACAGAAGTGATAACAATAATTATTGCCATCCATAAAATAGAGCCCGGTCCTCCGGTTTTTAGAGCAACAGCAGTTCCTGAAATATTTCCTACTCCTAAATTTCCCCCTAAAATTGTAAACAGAGCGGCTATAGAAGAAAATTTATTTTCTCCTTTTTTAGCTCCAAGGAGTGAAAGGGCGTATGGTAATCTAAATACCTGTAGCCATTTTAGTTTAATCGATAGGTAAACACCAGCAACTAGCATGAGTAATATTGTTGGCAGTAATAAAACAAACTTTACTGTATCCATCTGTAAAAGTGAGATTTTTATTTGAGTATACAACAAAAATTGAAAATACCTAACCTATTTTCTATGTATGACTTCGTTTCCGTCATTCTAGAAACCTTTTCTTGTCATCCAAGTAGCGTGACACATAACTGTACGAACATTGTAATATGGTACAATGTTAAGACGATGTCATTCCAGTGCTTGACACTGGAATCCAGCTTTTAATGCAACCCCTCACCAAAAATATTGTGTTTTAACATAAGGTTAGCTACTTTTATACTCACCAACTTAGTGTCCAATCTGGATCCCAGTGAGCTTTGTTGCATAGCAGCAGAAAAATTAGTGATTACTGACAAAATTCATTATAAATAGCGATTTAACTGTTGAAGAAAAAATATGCCACAAAAAATGAGGGTCAGTAACCATAGCGAATATAACAAATTTCTAGAAAAAAGAGGAAATATTTTTCATTATATCAACGAAGCCATAGAAAAGTGGTACGAGAATGGTCCAAAAATACCAGGTGGCAACAATATTTATAGCGATAAAATTGTAATTTTGGTGCACATAATAACTTGTTTATTTAGAATAGGCCTGAGGCAAACAGTTGGGTTTATAGCAGGATACCTTGAGCAAATTGGGAAAAATTTGCAAGTTATCAGCTATTCACAATCATCAAGAAGGTTTAAGAAACTCAATATTAAGATCAATGATTGCAGAAAATAATATGGAAGATATCGAAATTGCTATAGACAGTACAGGAATTAGTATATACAACAACACTCCTGGTCATAGCAAAGAAAATAGCGAAGATAGAAAGTATCGCAGCTATGAACAGACAAGAAAATTGCATGTAATGTTGAATACAAACAGCAAAAAAGCCATAGCTGTAAAATACAGTAACGGTGTCTACTCTGATCACTATGGAGCTTGTGATTTGCTAAAAGAAGTCGATTTTCAGTATGTCATAAAAGTACTATATGCAGATAGGGCATATGACAGAGAAAAGCTCTATAAGCTGTGTAATCAATATGGTATAAAAACGAAAATTCCTCCGAAAAACAACGCAGCAGAGCATCCAAAGTTAGACTATATGGCTGAGAGAAATTCTGCAGTCAAGCTCATAAAGTCATATGATGAAGATGGTATAAAGAAGTGGAAAAAAGAGATGAGTTATGGAAAAAGATCTTATATAGAAAGTTTTTTCTCGCGACTGAAACAAACATTCGGGTTTAGTTTTAGGAATAAATCTGAGACAAATAGAGAGAAGGAACTACTTGTTAAATGCTATTTGCTCAATAAGTTCACTGATATTGGTATGGCTAAATTTGAGATAGCTTCATAAATTTATTGTGCGTTACCTACTATCCGAAGAGCGATGCAACAAAGCCATCCCAGTGTCTGGGCACTGGGATGACATCTTTTTTCTTGGTACAAATTACTCTTATATCTCAATGTTCGTACAGTTAGTGCGTGACACTTGTATCTTTATGATGTGAGGCATTAGAGCTAAAATACCTCACAGGGAGGGTGAAGCTGATGCGACACTAATGCCATTAAGCCAGATTTTGCTTCCCTCCCATAGAGTTAAAGACTGAACAGTATCTTTTGGAATTATATCCCGTATTACAAGGTTAGTCTAAACTCTCAGTTTATTTATAGTCTTGGAGGCAATTTTATGCAAGTAAATGCTATTTTGGGTGTGGATATTTCAAAAAAGAAATTTGATGTTTGTTTGTTAGTGGACAGTAAAAAACGACACAAAGTCTTTCAAAATAATCAAGATGGTTTTGCAAAACTTGTAGTTTGGTGCAATGGCCATGGAGCAAATCTTACTCATTTATGTCTTGAAGCAACTAGTTGGTATGGAGAAGATTTGGCTACTTTTATGCACGATTTAGGACATAATGTCAGTATAGTAAACCCAGAAAGCTTTTGGCAAAAGTGAGCTGCTCAGAAATAAGACAGATAAATCAGATGCAGCTATGATAGCTAGATTTTGTATCGCCAACAAACCTGCTCTTTGGAAGCCCATTGCACCTGAAATGAGGCATTTGAGGGAGCTTTACCGTTGCATGCAATCGCTAAAAGATGATAAGGTGCAACAGACAAATCGCTTGGAAAACAAAAATATGCATTCCAGTTGCAAAGAAGCTATATCTAAAGTAATTTTGGCAATAGAGGAGCAAATTATTGTTCTCGAAAAAGAAATTAATGAGCATATAAATAACTATCCACATCTAAAAAATATGGTGGAAAACCTTAAGACTATAAAAGGTATAGGATATCTTACTGCTGTTGCTGTTGTCGCAGAAATGCCATCAGTTGATAACTTTGACAATGCTAAACAATTTACAGCTTTTGCTGCCAGGACATTATCAATCGGGATCGTCAGTAAGTAAGAGAAGTTGCATATGCAAAATAGGATCTGAGCGTATTCGAAAAGCTCTTTATATGCCAGCTATAGTAGTCAAAAACCATAATAATCATTTTCAAAAGTTTTGTCAGCGTCTAGCAAGTAAAGGCAAATGTCCAAAAGTCATAGTTCTTGCGTTAATGCGAAAATTAATGCATGTCTTTTTTGGTATTCTTAAAAATAATCAACCATTTAATTGTAATTTTGTTGGATAATTTGTTTGACAACAGAGACAGTATCTGGGATCTAAATTTTTTATGCGAAACCATTATGTTTATATACTTGTAGGCCCAAGTTCCTCACATAGTGAACAAAAAAGTAAATGAGATTCCAGTGTCACGCGCTGGAATGACACCTACCCCATGAGAACTCTATTTTTCATACCACTCATTTATAAGTTTATTGATATCAGAATCTATAAAATCCTTTAATGGTTGCCTGATTTTTATCTCAACATTTTTAGGGATGCACCTATCTTTACATATCGCATAATTTATATGGAAGTTAAGGTCAATATACCCTTGATTTAAAAATATATTCATCTTAAAGGGAAATAATACCATATCCTCATATACGTTACTTACAAACGTCTCTCTCCCTACTTTATCTTTATGTTCCTTTGGAATAGGCCAGTGAATATTTATATCTGATGCATTACCTTTGTAACTAATAGACGTGGGAAGGCCAAAATCTCCAGGATCTTTATAATATATGTGCCAGCCTGGTTCTACTGTAACCTTTATTGCACCTTTAAGAGTGAAGCTTGCTTCATTTATCTCGCCAATAAGTAAATCAAATTTTGCAATTTCCTCGTCAGCATATAGTTGAGCGCAAGAAAAAAATAAAAATAATATTAAATATATATATATTTTCATTAAGGTAAATTTCTCCTTTTATAGAGAAAGTAATTTAGATTTTAATTATTATATTTAATAGTATTATATAGATTATTTATTAATATAGCATTATGCTATAGCTAAACTGACTTACGACAATCTGAAAAACGACAAATTCGTCATTCCGCTACTTGTTAGCGGAATCTATGCCGAGATACCGCAAATGAATCCACAACTGTACGAACATTGTGATTTTGGCCCATAAGGAGGGTGTCATCCCAGTGCTTGACACTGGGATGGCTTTGTTGCATCACACTTTATGAGATGGTGATTTATGGTAAATTCATGTAACTATCTCAAATTTAGCCATACCAATATCAGTGAATTTATTAAGCAAATAGCATTTAGTTCTTTTTCTCGATTTATCTCAGATTTATTCCTAAAACTAAATCCAAATATTTGCTTTAATCTTGAGAAAAACCCTTCAATATAAGATCTTTTCCCATAATTTACTTCTTTTTTCCATTCTTTCATGCCATCTTCACCGTATAATTTTATTAACCTAATAGCAGCATTCCTGTCAGACATATAATCTATTTCTGGATGTTCTGCCGCATTGTTTATTGGTGGAATTTTTGTCTTTATATCATATTCGTTACACAACTTATAAAACTTGTGCCTATCACATGCTCTATCTGCATATAGTGCTTTTATGGCATGCTGAAAATCAACTTCTTTTAGCAAATCACAAGCTCCATAGTGATCAGAGTAGACACCGTTACTGTATTTTACAGCTATGGCTTTTTTGTTGTTTATATTCAACATTACGTGCAATTTTCTCGTTTGCTCATAGCCACGATATTTTCTGTCAGTGCTATTTTCCTTGCTGTGTGTTGTTGTATATACTAATTCCTGTACTGTCTATAGCAATTTCGATATCTTCCATATTATTTTTATCAATTCTGCAATCATTTATCTTAATATTAAGTTTCTTAAACCTTCTTGATGCTTGTGAATAGCTGATAACTGCCAAATCTCTTCCTATTTGTTGCAAATACCCTTTTATAAACCCGACTGTTTGTCTTAAACCAATTCTAAAGAAACTGACGATTATATGCACCAAAATCACAACTTTATCACTATAAATATAGTTGCCGCCCTGCATTTTTGGACAATTCTCGTACCAATTTTCTATGGCGTCATTGATATAACAAAAAATGCTTCCTCTTTCTTGGAGAAATTTGTTATATTCATGGCAGTTACTGACTCTCATTTTTTGTGGCATATTTTTTCTTCAACAGTTAAATGGCTATTTATAATGAATTTTGTCAGTAACTGCCAGTTCTTTTCACTTGAGCGATGCAACAAAGCCCACTGGGATCCAGAAAATTTGATTGTGTACTATACAACATTTTCGATTAAAAGCTGGATTCCAGTGTCAAGCACTGGAATGACATCACAGGGGCACTGGAATTTTTGTTTCAATATTTGTACATTAGCCATGCATCTGAACAGATACTGTAAATTAGCTATATTACATTAGCCCATCAGATGAGTTGTAATGGTTATAATTGTCTGATAAGTGATCTCTAACATCGTGACCTAACTCATTGGCATCAGGCTTAACTTCGTGATCTAACTCATTAGCATCGAGCTTAAACAAAGAAGGATTATCATCAGATTGTTGATTAGACTCTTTCTCTTTCGACCCAAATAACCATGAAAAGAGTGATGAGATAGAATCAATAATGGATTTAATTGTTGAAAAAATATTGGATAAGAAATTACTGGGTTGCTGAGTATCCTCTTCGGCTGATTCTGGTTCAGGCTCTTTTCCTGCTGTGTCATCCACATCTTCTTCAGGTTTACTTCTGCTTATAAGTGTCTTATCTAACCATTTGAATATATTCTTGTCTAGATTATGAAAATACATTTGACTTATCTCCTTATTTTCATCAACGTAAATCACTAAAGTTGTATTCTCATTCCCCAATCCATCACATTCACTAACGAGCGATTCATGAGAGTTCTTAATGTCTTTGATAAATTGAAGTTTTTCTTCTTCTGCTGAAAGATAATCTCTGTGTTCTGCTCTATAAGTGGTGCCTTTGTATTTAAAACTAAACATTGATTCACGATCTTCATATTCATCTAGTCCAGAATTCTTGACACGTTGTATAATTTGAAATTTCTCTGCTTCTGAAAGGTCCTTGAGGTATATACTACCAGTTGTATCTTTATATTTAAATTTAAACATCCATCCATGGTCTTCATATTCATCTAGTCCAGAACTCTTGACACGTTGTATAATTTGAAATTTCTCTTCTTCTGAAAGGTTTAGGCGGTATACACTACCAGTTGTACCTATGTATTTAAAAATAAAACTCCATCCATCGTATTTATATTCATCTACACCCATCTGCTTGCAAATAGCTTTATAATTTTTTTCTTCTACTTCTCGTCCAACAACATTTGCTATGAGTTCAGTATCCAGAATACTCAAAGTTTGGACTGTTGCCGATGGTGAAAAACACAATTGAAATATGTGGCCTAGCTCATGACCTAGAACAAAATCCATGGCACTTTGCTTATATGTCAGAATATTCTGACAATCTGTTACTCCTCGTGTAATATATCCTGGACTACCATCTTCATCTATGCCGAGAAGATTGTTATACTTTGTATAATCGCTTCTATTATTGAAAATGTAAACCGTTATATTTTTACTTATGCTACTATCTTTGAAGCAAAACTTTTCTTTAAATGCCTCATAGGCAGTTTTAATGTCTGTTTCTATTTGGTTTTGTTCCTGCTCAGATAAGTTGTCGTATTTTATAGTACAATTTATATACCCGTATTTAACGGTAAAGCTGTTAGACAAAACATCATGTATATTTGTGGAAAAATAATTGAACTGCTTTGACTCGGCTTCCTTATACAATTGATGCCCATATTTATCACTAGAATACTTTGGTAGTTTAGGTACTTTGGCAATTAAGTTTTTGTTACTATCAAAAAAAGAAATATCAGAATTACCAATCCTAAAATCCTTTATAGATTGCCCGCAAGTGCCATCATTTGCACAATCATGATTATCTTTCTTATTAAACCATGCGTTGGTGTATTTTTCCATTTTGATACCTCACTACCAAACCTTACTATATTATTATCTTGGTAAAAATCATAATAATTCGTTAACTTGTATTTTAAATCTGTATCAAATGTGCTTTTCTCGTAAGGTATCAATTGTGAAGTAATTAACTTTATTTGTTTAAAATTTTGCTAAAATAGCTCTTTTTATACTATGTTTTATATAGCTAAACTGACTTAGATTTATTGACAATTTGAAAAACAAAAATTCGTCATTCCGCTACTAGAGGTTGTCCGGAAACTAGTAAAAGGCTATAATATCTGAAATTTTAGTACGGGGTAAAGATGAGAAAAAAGTATCCAACAGATCTAAGCGAAAGGGAATGGGCAAGAATAGAAAAACACTTCAGAGTATCATACAAGAAAGGAGGAAGGCCGCCAAAGTATAGCAAAAGAGAAATATTAGAAGCAATTTTCTATGTATTGCGTACAGGGTGTCAATGGCGGCATTTACCAAATGATTTTCCGCTATGGAAGACTATGTATGAGCAGTTCAGGCAATGGAAGAAGCAGGGAATTTTTGAGAAAATGAATTATGAAATTACAAAATATAGTAGAAGAAAAATAGGAAGGAATGAGCAGCCGAGTGCCTGTATAGTAGATAGTCAATCTGTAAAGACTACAGAAAAGGGGGGATCAAAGGCTATGATGGAAGTAAAAAAGTAAAGGGTAGAAAAAGGCATATAATTACAGACACTCAGGGTTTTATACTAGGTTGTTACGTAGGCGCTGCTAACGAAAATGATAGAGATGGTATTAAAATAGCATTAAACAATATGAGAACAAAATATACTAAAGTTAAAAAAATGTGGGCTGACATGGGATACCAAGGAAGAAATTTAAAGAATCACATAAAGGAAGAATATGACATAGATATTGAAATTGTTAAAAGGCCTCCATGTAGATTTTGGGTGCACAAAGATACGCCACCTGAGCTACTACCAACAAGAGAACAAGGGTTTAAAGTACAGCCAAGAAGATGGGTTGTAGAAAGGACTTTTGCTTGGGTTAATAGGAATAGAAGGCTATCGAAGGAGTATGATTTACTCACAACATCCACTGAGAATTTCATATACCTAGCTATGAGTAGGGTTATGTTAAAGAGGGAATATGCTTGAATTTACTAGTTTCCGGACAACCTCCTATAGTATTTTCTAAAACGAATGATAAACGTCTAAAATGGTATTACCAACTAAAAGGTGTAAGTTTGTACATTGATGCATTAGAGGTCTGAGGCGACTTTTGATGGTGTGCCAACAATGCTCTATCGGATTTAGATCTTACTATTACCCACAAATATAAATGTTTGTTGCATAGCTCTTAATGGCATAACTTTTGCTTGAAATAACTGTTTATATGGTGCAATTTACAGCTTTTAGTTGCTAAAATTATAACTCTTAGTTTAATAATTTTAGTCTAATAAGCTTTCAGGTTAATAAAATTAAATTATTTGAGTAAATACAATATTATGTTTTTATTTGTGGGTAATAGTAAGGCTTAAAGCAAAATGTAGTACGAACGGTAGGTGGATCTAAAAGATCGAATTACAATCCTGTATACAGCATTTTGCATTATTGTTTGATTATATTTATAGGTACAAAAATGGCTAGAATAATTTTCATGGGAGTAGATGTTTCCAAGGAAGCATTGGACATCTCAATTAATGGCAAGCATAAGCGCATAGCAAACGTGAGTGATGCTATATCTAAGTTTATAGAAACAAATATAGTCGATTTACCCATCAAGTTATGTGTAAACTGGTGGCTATGAAAAGCTCATTATAAAATTGTTGCAAGATAACTGTCCATAAAGCTCACCCGAATCGGGTATATGCATTTGCCAAAGCTTGCAATCATTTTGCAAAAACTGACAAGTTAGATGCTAAATTACTGGAAAAATACGCTGAATTTGTCAGTAAAGACGGTGAAGTAAAAGGATGTATAATTTCACAAAAGCAAGAGGAATTAAAGGAGCTGGGGGCAGTTGAGCGTAATTTAAATGATGCAATTCATGCAAACAAGTGTCGCCTGCAAAGTGCGACGGGAAAAGCTAGAGAATACATAGAAAGACAGATAGGGTTTGCTGAAAAACAATTGAAAGAAATTAGGCAAGACATAGAAGACGCAATAGCTGAATTGAAAGGAAAAAATGAGCTTTTAATCAGCTATAAAGGTATTGGGTCAAAGACGGCGAGCGTTCTACTGACAGAGGTGCCTGAGCTTGGTAGATTAGAGAATAGAGAAATTGCATGCTTAGTTGGAGTTGCACCTAAAACTAGTGAAAGTGGAAGAAAAGTTGGCAAAGCTCAAATCAAAGGAGGCAGGTTTTATGCAAGGAAAGCACTATACATGTCAGCTCTTGTTGCTATGCGCCACAACAGAAAAATGAAAGCGTTTTATCAGCGTTTGGTTGATTCTGGCAAAGCTGCTAAGGTTGCATTAGTTGCTGTCATGAGAAAAATTATCGTTTGTTTAAATGCCATGATAAAAAATAACAACTTTTATCTTGACTCTTAAGACGGTAGATGACAGACCATTGATTGTATGGGTTCCATCTGTTATATATAATCTTTTTGAATACGAAGAAAACTGATGAATGAGTATGATATTACGGTTATAGGTAGCGGTCCTGGTGGTTATATAGCGGCAATTAGGGCGGCACAGCTTGGGTTTAAAACTGCAATTGTGGAAAAAGAAAAAAATTTAGGCGGTATATGCTTAAATTGGGGATGTATACCAACAAAATCACTGCTTAGAGCATCTGAGGTTTATAGGCTAATAAAAAGATCAAAAGAGTTTGGTATAGAAGTAAAGGGAGCGAATTTTGATATACAATCAATAGTGAAATACTCAAGAAACGTTGTTGATAAATTGTCAAGCGGTGTTGCATATTTGATGAAAAAAAATAATATCAAAGTTCATCAAGGTTTTGGTAAACTTGCAGGCAATAGTACTATAAAAGTCGTTAGCGATAAGGAAGAACAAGAAATTGTTTCCAAGCATATCATTTTAGCAACAGGCGTGAGGGCACGGAATCTGCCTGGAATAGAGGCAGATGGAGATTTAATATGGAATGCGCAGCACGCTATGACTCCAGAGAGATTACCAAAATCGCTACTAATTATAGGGTCTGGTGCAATTGGAATAGAATTTGCAAGTTTTTATAGTACTTTGGGGGTTGATGTAACAATCATAGAGATAAAGAGCACTATTTTGCCGCTGGAGGATAAGGACATTTCAGATTTAGCACAAGAAATATTCACAAAACAGGGGATAGAAATATATACAAGCAGTAGCGTAAAAGCTCTTACTAAAAGTAAAGACTCTGCTCAAGTGCTACTAAGTAGTGGTGAGAGCAAAGAATTTGAGAGGGTGATTGTTGCGGTTGGAATTCAAGCAAATATTGAAAATATAGGTTTAGAAAATACAAAAATTAAATTAAGCCCTTCTGGCTTTATTGAAACGAATGAATGGTATGAAACTAGTGAATCAAATGTGTATGCAATAGGTGATGTAGCTGGCCCACCATGTTTAGCACATAAAGCGAGCCATGAAGCCGTGATCTGCATTGAAAAGATTGCTGGTAAAAATGCTCATGCGTTAAAAAAAGAATGCATACCAAATTGCACTTATTCTCATCCACAAATAGCGAGCATCGGCCTTACTGAGGAACAGGCAATAAAAGGTGGGTATGATATAAAAATAGGAAAATTTTACTCTAACTTTAATGGTAAGTCTGTTGCACTCAGTGAAACTGAAGGGTTAGTGAAAACGATTATAGATAAAAAAACCGGAGAAATTCTGGGTAGCCACATGATAGGTGCAGAAGTAACGGAGTTAATTAGCAATTTTGCTCTTGCAAAGCAACTAGAAGGAACAGACTTCGACATAAAATCTACGATTTTTCCTCATCCAACCATTTCAGAGATGATACATGAATCAGTGCTTGCTGCAGATGTTAAATAGTTGAACTAACGTTCCATCGTTTTAGAGTTGTCAATGTCTTGAGTAGTAGTTTGATTAGGCACTTTAGTTTCAATAGATTGATTACCACCAGCATCAGAATTCTGTAACTCTTCTTTCAATCCCTTAGCTGCTTCTTTAACTTCAAGCTTTGCCTTTGGATGAAGATCTTCTGGGCCTTTTCCTTTAGTATCCAAACCTTGTTGTAGATTAGTGTTTTTCATTTTATTATACTGCTCGTGCTCAGGTAGGTCAACGACCGAATTGAAAAGAATTTTTATTATATTTTTTAGCAGTTCTAAAAAACCTCCGCTTCTGCCTTCTCTTTGTTCTTGAGGTTTATTTTTCTCATTAGGTTCTTTTTTACTATTACTTTTAGGCATTTTTAACTCAACTATCATAACGCTTAATAAAATTCTACGTGCAAATTGTTAAATAACAGTTAACAATCTAGGATTTATTATTTACAGATGGATATTATTTTAGCAACAGGTGGCACAGGTGGGCATATCTTTCCGGCCATAGCTTTAGCAAAAGCACTAAAGACACAAGGATACAATTGCATATTATTCACTGATAAAAAAACAAATAAAAATACCGACATAGAAAGCTACACCTTACCATTACGTAGACCAAGCAGCAACAAATTTAAGTTTTTCCTTTTCTTGATATACAGCTCTATGTTAGCACTGTATCAAGTAAGAAAATTAAAACCAAAATCGGTCATTGGTTTTGGTAGCTATGCTTCTTTTCCAACTCTTCTTGCAGCAAGAGTTCTTTCTATACCTATAATTTTACATGAACAAAACACAGTTTTAGGGAGAGTAAATAGATTCTTTTTCAAGAGTGCAAAATTAATTGCAACCAGCTTTCCGGAGACTAAATATGCAGAGGGCAATAAATGTATTTTTACAGGAAATTTTGTTGATATAAAAGCACAGAGCCATTCTAGCACTGAGAAAATCCTAAATATATTGGTCATAGCAGGCAGCCAAGGTGCAAATTTTTTTGATGATGTAGTAAGCAGCGTAATTTGTGATTTACCTATTAAAATGAAAAAGAAAATTAGAGTGACGCAGCAATGTACGAAGAAAAATGTAAACAAGGTCAAAAGTCTATACAAAAGTGAAAAGATCGATTGTGAATTGAGTGAATTTTTTGATGATATGGAGAATAGACTGGCCAATGCTCACTTGGTAATTAGCAGAGCAGGAGCAACTTCAATAGCAGAGATCACTCTTGCTAGGCGTTCTGCTATATATATTCCTTACCCTTACTCAAAAGATAATCACCAATTTTATAACGCAAAATATATTGAAGACTCGAGAGCAGCTATAATAGTTGAGCAGAATAGTGAAGCAAAAAAAAATCTAACAGAGGTACTATTTGATCTATTAAATAATTCTCAAAAATTGCGTGATATGACCAATAGTACAGAAAAAACAGGGATAAAGAATGGGACTACTGAGTTTGTTAAGGTGATTGTTCACAGGTTTAGTTGATGGCTGCTTGCTTTTTCTTCAAACACGTCCCAAAGATCCTTTTCTAGCGATATATTATACAATTTATTGATATGAACTACTCCCGTGGGTGAAGTTGTGTTAATTTCGAGCAGGAAGTCATCTATAATATCAATACCAACAAATATTAGCCCTCTTTTCTTTAATTCAGGACCAATTTTGTTACATATTTCATTGTTTCTATCGTTCATTTGAGCGGGCTCAAAACTTGCTCCAAGTCGCATGTTTGTTCTGATCTCTCCACTGATTTTTGGAATTCGTTTCATTACACCAATTGGTTGGCCATAAAGTAGCAATATTCTTTTATCTTTATCTATGTTTTTACAAAATGATTGTGCAATCACAGGGCATTCGTATTTTGCTATCATGAGATCCACTACTACATGAATACTATTCTCATCTTGTATTCTTATCACATCGTTTCCTCCATAACTATACAATGGCTTCAGAATAATATCTTGATAGTTGTAGTAGAAATCTCTAATCATTGATATATTTTCAGTAATCAAAGTTGGCGGAATTAGCTCTGGAAATAATGAAGTTATCAATTTTTCAGGACAATTTCTTATTTCTGTTGGATTGTTAATTACCAATGCGCTGGTTTTTTCTAAGATATATGTTGTTGTAATATAACGCATATCAAAGGGTGGATCCTGTCTGATAAATATGATGTCCATTTCATTCAAGTTGATTGCTACATCCTCTTTAGAGATAAAACTAAAATCATCAACGCTGACTTTCTGAGCCAGAGCAATTGGATGGTTTAGCTTTAGTGCTAAATTGTTAGGAGCATAGACAAAAACTTCGTGCTTCCTCCTTTGTGCTTCCTTTATTAGCACGAATGTAGTGTCAGTTTCAAAATTTATATTTTCATCCATCTGAAAGGCAATTTTCATTTATGTTCTCTACCTATTGTCACAACTGTACAAATGTTATAATTTGAAAGCGATTTTTGCCTAATGGCGTAACTTACTGTACCTGTATCGTACATAACTTACAACTTGTTTTACTCCCTTTACTTTTCTTGCAATTGCTATTACAGCTTTTAATTCCGCTTTATTTTGGGCTATACCCATCAAATAAACAACTCTATCAACCGTATTAACGCTATAATTAATTGACTTAATATTTCTTTTTCCCAGGAGTCTTGTTCTTATTTCCGCTGTTATCATGCCATCTACAGTGGTGTCTAGCATGGAAGCCATTTGAATTGGTATTACTCTTATTTCATTTATCACTTCTTTAATTTCTTTTTGCTGCCAAGCTATTTTTTCTGCTGTAAGTTGTTTTTCAGGAGTGTCAACACTTCCAATGAGCAATACTCTTCCTTCACTTACTTTAACCTTTATGGATGAAAATAGCCCATGTTTTAAGAGCCCCTTATTAATTCTGATGACCATAGTCGTATCATCAATGATATTTCCCAAGGATTTGTCCTGCATTGTTATTGCTGTTGCTGTCGCTGTAGCCACCACACCACCTATTATAAGGGTTGTGCAACCACTTTGTGTAATCAAAAAAATTGCGAGCAAGAAGCTTGTTATTAATCTCATTATTGATTTTCAGGGTTTAGAGCTTTCATTAAGAAATGTTAATAAGCTTTTTTGATTGTGTAAATACCATAAATTAAGTAAGACTTTAAACCTTGAATATTTTTAATGGAATACCTATAATAGGGTACTAAAAATTTCTTGCGGATATGGCGGAATTGGTAGACGTGCCAGGTTTAGGTCCTGGTGAGCTTGCTCGTGGGGGTTCAAGTCCCTCTATCCGCACTTTAAAGTCATGTAACTTAGGTTTTAAGGGAAAATTTATAATCACTAAATACACTTTTGTTTGTGTAAAAACCTGTTCTTAAGGATTGTGTTTAACTTAAATTCTGGTAAAATGACTCTATTAAGATATGAATTAAAATGTTAATAAATGAATTATGATGTCTAATAATATACCTCAAAATACAGTCGAAGTAAGTAGCGTATATACCTACAAAGAGCTTAGTATAGATAAACTAAAGTATGAGTATGAAATCACAGTTGGTAGTGATTATATAAAACAAAAGGTAAATTCCAGGTTGCAAGAGATAGCAGAAAATGCAAAATCACCTGGATTTAGGGCTGGAAAGATGCCCTATGACCTTGTTGTTGCAAATTATAAAAACGAGGCTTTGGAATATGTGATAAATAATACAATTGATTATTGCTCAAGTGATTTGATGAAAAAAATTGAAGTCAAGTCTCACATTTATCCTAAGGTTGATGTTATATCATTACCAGATCTGGGCAAAGAAAATGAGGAGGGCAATTTTGTATACAAGCTATCTTTTGAGTCGATGCCTGAAGTACCGATGATAGATCTTGACAAAATAAACTTAAAGAAAATTGAAGCAAAGATTGAAGAGGAAGATATAAAAGAATTTATTGATTCTATCAAAACAAAGTTCCCCAATTTTGCCTCTGTTGATGATGCTTCTTATCAAGCGAAAGATGGGGATAAATTGATAATTGATTTTGAAGGGCGGATTAGGAATAAGCTCTTTCAAGGTGGAAGTAGCAAAGATTTTGCCGTTAATTTAGGGTCTGGCACATTTATTAATGGTTTTGAAGATCAATTAACTGGTATGAAAAAGGGAGAAACAAAGAACTTTAAGTTGAAATTTCCTGAAAATTACCAAGCCATTTCCCTTGCAGGACAGGAAGCTGATTTTTCTGTGCGAGTTAATGAGATTCAAATTGCCAAAGATTTTGAAAATGATGATGAAATAGCTAAGAGTATTGGGTTTAAAGATTATTCTTTGCTAATAAATCATGCAAAAAAAATGATTGGTGATCAGTGCACCGAAATGAGAAATCTCTTAATTAAAAAGGAGCTGTTTGATTATTTGGATGCTAATTATAGTTTTGATTTACCCACAGACATAGTAAAACAGGAGCAACAAAGAATGGAAGGAGAATTGGGTGCTCAAAATGATTCTCGTAAAGAAGCTGAAAAACGTGTAAAGCTTGCTATGTTATTTATGAAATTTAGTGCAGAACATAAAATATCATTAACTCAAAATGATGTTTTGAGTGTTATTGTAAATCAATATGTCAGTAAAGATGTGCAATTTGACAGAGTACTTAAGCATTTTGAATCAAATAAACAATTTCAAGAATTAGTTAGAGGGCAAGCGCTTGAGTATAAAGTGACAGATTATATAATAGAAAAAGTTAGTAAAGAAGAGCAGATTGTTTCTGTGAAAGAATTAAAGGAATTATTTGATAATATTTAATAGGAAAAGGTATGACTCTTATACCAATTGTAGTTGAACAAACTAGTCGCGGTGAGCGCGCTTATGACATATATTCAAGACTAGTGAAAGAAAGAATAATTTTTGTAACAGGTCCTATTGAAGACAATATGGCCAGTGTAATAGTAGCACAGCTTTTATTTTTAGAATCGGAAAATCCCGATAAAGACATTTGTATGTACATCAACTCACCAGGTGGTGTTGTAACTGCTGGTTTGTCGATCTACGATACAATGCAGTATATAAACCCAGACGTTTCAACTTTATGTATAGGTCAAGCTGCGTCTATGGGTTCTTTATTGCTTGCAGCTGGTACAAAAGGTAAGCGCTACTCTCTACCTCATTCAAGAATTATGATACATCAGCCATCTGGTGGTTATCATGGTCAAGCAACTGATATAGAAATACATGCTAATGAAATTTTGCGGGTTAAGAAAAAACTAAATCAAATTTATGAAAAACATACTGGAAATTCACTGAAGAAAATTGAAGGAATGATGGAAAGAGATAAATTCATGGATCCTGAAGAAGCAAGGAAAATTGGCTTAATTGACAGGGTGATAGCTGAGCGTACAGATATTGAAATTGAAAATATTAAAGTTAAACAAAAGGTGGGTTAATGGATAACAATAATGATTTACACTACTGTTCTTTTTGCAACAAGGCGCAAGATGAAGTAGATAAATTGATTACTAACTCTTCGGATGGTTTAAAGGTGTTTATTTGTAATGAGTGCATAGAATTATCCCATAAAGCAATAAGTCAAAAGAAAGATAGATCTTTTAATTCAGATCGTATATCTGATATGAAGCTATTACTAAAGAAACCTGAGGATATAAAAAACTTTCTCAGCAAGCATGTTGTAGGTCAAGAACACGCGCAACACGTTTTATCTGTAGCTATGTATAACCATTGTCAATCCATGGTACAATTTCATGCTATAAGTGATATTGAAATCGAGAAGTCAAATATAATGCTTATTGGTCCCACTGGTTCTGGTAAGACTTTGCTAGCCAAAACACTTGCTAAAGTTTCAGATGTGCCATTTGCTATGGCTGATGCGACAACTTTAACTGAGGCAGGTTATGTGGGTGATGATGTAGAAAGCGTGTTGTCGCGTTTATTACAAGCTGCAAATTATGACGTTGTAAAAGCACAGCGTGGTATAGTGTTTATAGATGAAATAGACAAGATTACAAGAAAATCTGAAAGCACTTCAATAACCCGTGACGTTTCAGGTGAAGGGGTCCAGCAAGCTCTGCTTAAGATTATGGAGGGTACAGTTGCTTATGTTCCGCCACAAGGAGGGCGAAAACACCCACAACAAGAGTTTATACAAGTGGATACTAGTAACATACTGTTTATTTGTGGAGGAGCTTTTGAAGGCCTCGATAAAATTATTGAAGCGAGAAAAAAGGGAACGTCAGTTGGCTTTGGAGCAGATATAAGTCAGTCTAAAGAGCAAAAGAAAAAGAATGCTTTACATGATGTTCAACCTGAAGATTTAATCAAATTCGGTTTAATACCCGAATTTGTAGGGCGGGTTCCAATAACTGCTGTTTTAGATGAGCTGGATCATGAAGATTTAATACATGTGTTGACAGAGCCAAGGAATGCACTAATAAAACAGTACAAAGCATTGCTTGCGTTTAGCAAAGTAAACCTTGAGTTTTCAGATGAAGCAATATCAGCTATTGCTAAAAAGGCTATAAGCTACAAAACAGGTGCAAGAATGTTACGTGCTATCTTGGAGTCACTTTTGCTTGACATTATGTATACATCTGGAAACGGAGGCTTTGAAGGTAGCACTATAGTAATCACTAAGAAAATGGTAGAATTAGGAAAAGCAACGGTTAATCATAATAACAATGGCAATGTTATAACGGTTAATGATTAATTTGAGGCATATATTATGAACATTGAACGTGCTGTAAGCTCTAGTTTTACTGCATTGCCAGTATTACCTTTAAGAGATGTAGTAATTTTTCCAAATATAATGGTGCCTTTATTCATAGGCAGAGAAAAATCTGTTAATGCACTAGAGTATGCAATAAGTAGTAGTAATCACCAAAATGAGATTTTTCTTGTAGCACAGAAAGATGGCTCTGTTGATAATCCAGAGCCTGAAGATCTTTATGAAGTAGGTGTGTTAGCAAGCATTGTACAACCGTTAATAAAATTACCTGACAATGCAGTAAAAGTTATAATCCGGGGGATAAGAAGGGGAAGAGTTGTAGAATATATTAGCTCTCATACTTTATTACAAGCCAGGGTAGAGTTAGACAATTATTATAAAGAAGATGAAGACAATATTGATTTAGAAGCTTTAAGGCGGTCTGTTGTAGACGCGTTCGATAGCTGGTGTAAGCTAAACAAGAAAAATCAACCCGAGGTTGCCATTAACTCCATTGATCAAATCAAAGAAGTTGATCAACTTGTAGACACGGTAGCTTCACATTTAAATATAAAAGTATCAGATAAACAAAGTATACTTGAGGCTTATGACCCAGAAGAGCGTTTAAAAAAAGCTTTTGCTTTTATTGAGAGAGAAATGAGTATTTTGAACGCACAAAACCGTTTATATAAGACAATTAAATCGCAAGTTGAAAGCACTCAGAAAGTTTACTACCTTAACGAGCAATTGAAAGCTATACAGAAAGAATTAGGCGAATTTGAGAATGGTGATGAAGGGAATATACTCAATGAATTTGAAAAAAAGATAAATGAAACAAAGCTTTCTCAGGAAGCAAGAGAGAAAGCTATAACTGATTTGAAGAGATACAAGAAAATGAATCCCATTTCTCCTGAAGCTACAGTTATATCTAGTTACTTGCATTGGTTGCTTGAGTTGCCATGGGGAAAGTACAAAGATGCAAAAATTAACTTAAATGCAGCTAAGAAAATCTTAGATGAAAATCATTATGGCATAGAGAAAGTAAAAGATAGAATAATAGAATTTTTAGCGGTATTAAAAAGAGTAAAAGAGATAAAAGGTCCTATACTTTGCTTAGTTGGACCGCCAGGTGTTGGTAAAACTTCTTTAGCTAAGTCTATGGCAAGAGCAGTAGGAAGAGATTTTGTTCGCATAGCTCTTGGTGGTGTGCGTGATGAGTCTGAGATACGAGGGCATAGGAAAACTTATATTGGCTCAATGCCTGGTAAAATCATTCAACACATGAAAAAAGCTAATTCATGCAACCCGCTTTTTCTGCTTGATGAAATAGATAAGATGGGTTCTGATTCGCGTGGCGATCCTGCGTCTGCATTACTTGAGGTTTTAGATACTGAGCACAATAAACACTTTACGGATCATTACTTGGAAGTTGAGTTTGATCTTTCAAGTGTAATGTTTGTAGCTACGGCAAACAGCTTAAATTTACCACATCCTTTGCGTGATAGGATGGAAATTATACAATTGTCCGGGTATACTGAAGATGAAAAAATCAGTATTGCTACACACCACCTTATTCCGAAGTTAAAGAAGGAGCATGGTTTGTATCAGAAGGAATGGGACATAACTAATGAGGCGTTATACGAGTTGATACGTTTATATACACGTGAAAGTGGTGTGCGGAGTATGGAAAGGGAGCTTGCAAAGCTCATGAGAAAGGCAGTTAAAGAAATATTGACTGATAAAAATAAGAAAATATCCGTAGGGGTTGACAATTTACAAGATTATTTAGGGGTACGTAAATATACCTTTGGCATTGCGGAAAATGAGAGTTTAGTAGGAATAGTAACTGGGCTCGCCTATACTGAAACAGGTGGTGATATTTTGATGATAGAATCAGTCCTAATTCCGGGCAAGGGAGAAATAAAATACACAGGAAAGCTTGGAGAGGTTATGCAAGAATCTATAAAAGCTGCGTATAGTTATATTCGATCAAATTGTTTGTTTTTTGGTATAAAGCCCGAAAAATTCCAAAATAATGATATACATTTGCATGTACCTGAGGGTGCTGTACCAAAAGATGGCCCTTCTGCTGGCGGCGCGGTATGTACGTCTATTGTTTCTCTTATGACGAATATACCAGTTAACAAAAATGTTGCTATGACAGGCGAAGTGACATTGCGTGGTAGAGTTTTAGCTATTGGGGGCTTAAGAGAAAAATTGCTTGCAGCGCTCAGAGGATCAATCAAAACTGTGATTATACCAAGTGAAAATGAGAAAGATATGCAAGAGATTCCGGCAAGCATCAAAGAGGGGATCAACGTAGTTTTTGCTAAGAATATTGATGAAGTTATGAAAGTTGCTTTAATGCACCCTACTACTCCAATTGATGGTGATGATAATCAAAATAGTGTGCCTTCCTCTATAGAAAGTAAAGATGATACTTTTCCTATGTCGGAAACATTGAAGCATTAGATTAAAAAAATATTATCAATCTCCATTTCTCTTTTATCCGGCAAGAATCTACCAGCTTGTGCATTCCATAAGGATATGACTTGCTTTGTTGTTATGTCATTCATATTTTTTACTTATTCTATCTCCCAGTTTAATTCAAGTAGATGATATATTATAATAGTCCTTTTCATGGAAACCTTTTCTGGTAGATTGCTTTCTAGAAAAACATTGGTCAAGGTGCCAACTGTGGTTTATAATAATATAAATTATATCATAGTTGATTTGCGTTTATCAGAGCTGAGGTATGTTTTATTTTACAAATTTTTTGCCTATTTTACTGTTCCTATTTCTTTTTGTAGGAAGCGGCATATATTTTACTGTTCTTGGCGTGTCAAATGCTTTTTATCAGTTATCTCCACTAGTAGCCATTGTTCCTGCCATAGCTCTGGGTTGGGTTTTATACAAGGGCAATACTGAAGAAAAAATGTATGCCTTTCTAGATGGGGTAAGAGATCGTAATATTATCACTATGTGCATCATTTTTTTACTTGCAGGTGCATTCAGTGAAGTAACTAAAGCAATCGGTAGTGCTGATGCCACAGTTAATTTGGCTCTTTCATTTATACCAACACAATTTTTACTCATAGGATTATTTTTTGTAGCAGCTTTCATCTCCACTGCTATTGGTACATCAATGGGCACCATTGCAACAATTGCTCCTATTGCAGTTGAACTGACACAAGCTGGGATTTCTCCTTCCTTAGGAGTGGCAACCGTTGTAGGAGGAGCAATGTTTGGCGACAATTTATCTATTATCTCTGATACTACAATTGCATCTGTGATGTCTCAAAAGGCTGATATAAAGAAAAAATTAAAACTGAATGCAAAAGTGGCACTAATTGCTTCTATATTCACAATAATTATATTATTTTATAGCTCAAGCAATAGTGCTGCTATTTCAGTTAAGGAGTATTCTTTATTGCTTGTGGCTCCTTACATCATACTTATATTGCTTGCAAACTTTGGAATCAATGTATTTACGGCATTGGTTTTAAGCATAACTTTTGCTGGAATTATTGGATTTATAAATAACAACAATCATGGTTTATTGTTTTTAAGCCAAAACATCACCAAAGGGTTTATGAGTATGCATGAAATTATGCTACTGTCATTGATGGTTGGCGGACTTTCAGGACTAGTAGGTAAAAATTCTAAGGAGCTTGCAGATAAACTTTCATCTTGGGTTATGATACAACGTGGTGGACAAAAAACTGCGCAATTATTTATTGCAAAAATAGTCAGCATATTTGATATTTTACTTGCAAATAACACCATCGCTATAATTTTTAGTGGTGAAATTGCTAGAGATATTGCTAAGAAATATGAAATACCGCCTCACTATAGTGCAGCATGGCTAGGCATATTTTCTTGTGTATTTCAAGGATTAATACCGTATGGCGCTCAATTGCTTTTGGCTAGCACTATTGCTGGAGTTTCACCTTTGGCAGTCGTGCCACACGTATACTATTGCTATGTTTTAGGTATTATTGCAGTGTTATATATTGTATTGAACAAAATTGAGAAAAAAGATTGTGCTTAATATACAAGACAACGCTCCGCTCTGTAGAAAATGGATGTTCTTGGCAGTATGTGCTCTTGCTTGCTCTGGGTTACTGTCAATAATTGTTATTTTTCTACGATTGCCTTTTATCTCCTCTCTTGTTCCTTCTGCACAATATATTTTTGATAATGCGCTGGTAATACACGTGAACTTGTCAATTTTAGTGTGGATGTGCTCTATAATATCTCTGCTCTTTATCATAAACCTACAAAATACCAATAGTTGGTTTAACTTTTCATGGGTTCTATCAACCCTTTCGATGCTGCTCATGTTTATATCCGCATTCGTTCCAAACACTGAAGTTATCAAAAGTAACTATATTCCCGTATTACAAAACAAATTATTTTTACTTGGACTCAGTTTATTTATTGCCAGTATATTAGTAAATACAATGCTAGCATACACATCAAAAAAAGAGGTTTCATTTCTCTCTGTTGGGCAAATTGGGCTAGTTATTATACTTGTATCGTCATTTCTTTGCTTTGTTTTAGCATATAATAATATGCCTCCAGGTCTATATCACTCAGATAATAATTTATTTTACGAATATCTCTTTTGGGGAGGCGGACATTTATTGCAGTTTGCTTTTACTCAAGGAATGTTTTTAGTGTATTTAATAATGCTGAGTTCTGGTGATGTTAGTTTAGCTTCAAACAGTAAAATTACTATTTTACCACTATTTATAAACACGATTTTAGCTGTAGGCGCACCGTTTGTATATTTTGTTTATCCAGTTGATAGTGCCAAGTTAATACAGTTTTTTACTTGGCATATGAGAATTGCTGGAGCAGTTTTGCCGTGCTTTTTGATAATATTAGTGTGCTGCAACATCAGAACTTTTATTAATGATAAAAGCAACTATTTATTACATTCATTTTTGTTGTTCACTTATGGAGATGTGCTCGGAGTGTTGACTATTGAAGGGAATGTCACGATTCCTGCTCATTATCACGGTTCTGTAGTTGGGATCACTATAGCTTTTATGAATTTCATTTATTGGCTGTTACCCAAATTAAACTTTAAAGAGGTAAAAAACTCCATGGTAAGATTACAGATTTATGCCTACAGTGTAGGGCATTTTCTCCATATTACTGGCCTTGTGTGGCTTGGTGGATATGGTGCTTTAAGGAAGGTTGCAGATCTGCCAAGCATTTCGTCAATGTTAGCACGCACGTGCTTCATTATAGGTGGCGCTATATCAGTTGTTGGTGGAATGTTGTTCGTAATAATTGTGCTTTTACATCTGTTAAAAGGCAAAGCGCGTACCAACTGACTCATAGAAACGAAAAAACTTCCTTGACAAACTCCGCCAGCCCCCTTATCATGAAACTGAAGCTATTTATTTATCTTCTCTGTACAGATTAAATGACAAAAAAACTCACGTATCTGGCGTTCCATGTTTAATTTTTTGCACTATGTGCACCTTATGTCTTTATAAAATTTCTAGGTTTTTACCTAATATAAGCTGAAATGCGCTTATAAAGCATTTAAAACATCAAAAAACGCCGATTTAAAAAATGGATAGTGAATAACTAGCTACCCTAGGGTTTCTTTTGCCTTTTTTTCTGTTTAGTAAATTTCTTAATGTTTATAATTTAGATTAGTTGCGGCTTAAAAGCAACTAAATCGCGGTTATTAAGCGTTTAGAATAAAAAAACGCCATACTTGAAAGTATAATGTAAGTAATTAGCCAACCACGGGGCTTCTTTTGCCTTTTTTTTCATTTGGTAAATTTCTTAATATTTATGGCTAAACGACAATCGTCATCCCGCTACTTGTTAGCGGGATCTAGAGATACCGCGGCGGTATGACGTAGGACTGCTGTCATCCCAGTGCTCCTTTTTTTGTCATCCGAGTAGCTGACACTGTCCTCCTTTGTCATCCCAGTGCCCAGACACTGGGATCCAGCATTTCACGCAATCCCATCAAGAACGTTGTATTTTACATAACACTTTTATGCTTACCAACTTAATAAAATTCCTGGATCCCAGTGTCAGCTACTCGGATGACAAAAAAAGGAGCACTGGGATGACAGGAGAGGGAGGCTACTTAGATGACATCATAGGGGCACTGGGATGACACCATTCTTTTTCCTGGATCCAAATAGTCAAGGCACTGGAATGACAAAAAAAGGAGGCACTGGAACGACAAAGTGGAGTGTCTGCTTCTGTCATCCTATGATAGCTAAAAAGACCTGGTCACGCGCTGGAATGACACCGAAGGGGCTACTGCCCTCTTGGATGGAGACCAGTGTCAGCTACTTAGATGATACCTTTTTTCTACTTAGTTTAGGTTATGCAGAAGTCTAATACAATTATAGAACAAGCTTAAAAATTCTGGTAAAGTAGTTTGATTTACAAAGAAAGAATATGCTACTTGAAATTGAAAAGCGCAGCATAACAAATGCATTGTGGAAGTTGCAAGAAGCAGATCAAAGGCAAATCTTAACTCTTACACAGAGATTTGAGTTACCAGAAATATTAGCAAGAATATTGGTTACTCGTGGTGTTAACATAGAAAATGCAAGCGACTTCTTATATCCACTAATCAGATCGCTATTACCAGATCCCTTTCACCTTCTTGATATGGATAAAGCTGTTTCTCGTATAATACGGGCAATAAAAAATGATGAAAACCTTGCAATATTTGGTGACTATGATGTTGATGGTGCAACGTCGTCAGCATTGATTAACAGGTACCTGAGAGCAATCGATATACACTCTATAATCTACATTCCAGATCGTGTTGATGAGGGCTATGGATTAAACACAGATGCTTTATTGCAACTTAAAAAGAATGGAATTGATTTATGTATTTCCGTTGATTGTGGTACGCTTGCATATCAACCAATAGAAGATGCAAAGGCTTTTGGTCTTGATATTATAGTTGTTGACCATCACCTTGGTACGGAAAAATTACCAAGCGCCGTAGCAGTTGTGAATCCAAACCGCCTTGATGAGAGCTCTCCTTATAATAACCTAGCAGCAGTTGGAGTGTCATTTCTGCTAATTGTTGCTCTTAATAAAAGCCTACGTGAGCAAGGATTTTTTACCAACAAAAAAGAACCAGATTTATTTGATCTGTTGGATTTGGTTGCCCTGGGAACTGTCTGTGATGTTATGCAGATCACAGGCCTCAATAGAGCACTTGTCTCACAAGGATTAAAAGTTATGTCAACAAGAAAAAACGTTGGCTTGCGTGTTTTATTTGATGCTTTGGGAATCCTTGAAAAACCAAGTGTTTCTCGATTAGGGTTTAGTATTGGGCCATGCATAAATGCTGGAGGAAGAATTGGAGAAGCATCGCTTGGTGCAAGGTTGCTTTCCACCGATGATGATGAAGAGGCACATTCAATCGCGCTAAAATTAATAGATTTGAATAATGCAAGAAAAGTGTTAGAAAATGAGGCTCTCTTGGAAGCTACAGCACAAGCGGAAAAGTCTGCCCAATCAGGTGCGAATTTTATAATGATAAGTGGCAATTGGCACCAGGGAATAATTGGTATAATTGCATCAAGGCTAAAGGAGCAGTTTCACTTGCCAACAGCAGTGATATCTTTAAATAATGGAATAGGAAAAGCAAGCTGTAGATCAATTTTGGGAGTTGATATCGGTGCTGCAGTCCTTTCCGCAAAGTTTATAAATTTGATTATTGAAGGTGGTGGCCATAGTATGGCGGCAGGATTTTCAATTAAAGAAGACAAAATAAATGATTTGCATGATTTTTTTACTGAAAGATTTTCAAACTCTATAAATGAGAAAACTTTAAAAGCTGATAGTATAGTAACTGCTAAAGCAATAAATTTGTCTTTATGGAATCAATTGCAACGCTTGGGACCATTTGGAGTTGGAAATCCTGAACCAAGGTTTATTATCCAAGGAGCAAAGATAAGAAAGCCTGAAGTTATAGGAGTTGACCATATAAAATGTTTTATTGCTGATGATAATGTTATGGTAAGAGCTATTGCATTTCGTTCTGCAAATACTCATCTTGGCTCTGCTATCATGCAGGGTAATGTTAAAGCTATTTTGGGTAAAATCTCTATGAATTACTGGAATGGCAATGAATTTGTACAATTTTTAATAGAAGATGTATTGACCATTAGTTGAGTGTATCTGTTCAGCAGAGTGGCAAAATAGGTAGACAAGATAAACCAAAAAATCGAGAAAAAGTGAGTTTACAACAACTGGTGTCATGAAATTATCTGACACTGATTTCCATCCAAGAGGGTGTCATCCATAAGTGTTGAAAGTATCAAAAATAACGTGATATGAGATGATCAACGGCATGTAAATTACCTCCCGACAGTAAAACAATCGAACGTATAAAAGAGTCATTTAGATCCAATGTGAATTATTATATCTTCTAAAATCTCTGATCCATCCGATTTTTGTTCTCTTATAACTTTGTTCCTGCTTATAACATCATGTTTTCTTCCTACTTTAACTCTTGTGATAAATTTGTACTCCTTTTCATCAAATTCGGCAAAAGTTCCAACTTTTCTGATTCCTCTATCAAATAATAAAATATCCTCTTTTTCAACTTTAGCTTCATTAATTGCTCTCACTAATGCTATATCTTCACTACTTTCTTCTTGTCCTTTACAAAATCTTATACTTGTCGGCAATTGATCCTTTAATCCTACACTCACTTTAACTTGACTGTCGTTACTTTTACCGCCTATTTTTAGCCCATCTTTTATGAGATATCCCGATAAATTTATGATCGTCGAATCAAACTTATGTAAGTTATTTGATGTTTTTTGGGGTAATAGCTTTTTAATCTTGCTCATCAAATCAATGTATACTCCCTTAAAATATTCTGGATTTATAACTTTTAACCTTTTTGACAAACCACTGTATGTTACTGTACTTTTATCGCTATTCTTATCCATTATACACCTGTTTATTACCATTTCTAGCACTCTTAGGCTTGTTTTTTGCCCCATTAATATTAACTTCATTAGACCTTTAAATATAATCTTGCCCAACAATTTAGTATTACATTTATCTACTTCACTTAATTTTCCTAGCCTTTCTAAATCCTCATCTTTTATTAAATTTAGTACTCTTTCTATTTGATCCATTATTGCCTCCATTTTCTTGCAATAATAGTTCTTTATGTCTTTTTTGTGTTACTTTCAACACTTATGGGGTGTCATCCCAGTGCTCCTATAATGTCATCCCAGTGCGTGACACTGGGATGACACCCTACTTAACCGTCATACCGCGATTCATTCGCGGTATCTCTTAGCCGCTAACAAGTAGCGGGATGACGAGCTTATCGTCATGCCACTGCGAACCGTCATACCGCCGCGAACCGTCATACCGCGATTCATTCGCGGTATCTCTAGATCCCGCTAACAAGCAGTGGGATGACGAGCTTATCGTCACGCCGCCACGAACCGTCATACCGCCGCGGCGCTAACAAGAGATCCCGCTAACAAGCAGCGGGATGACGGTTGTCGTTTAGCCATAAACATTAAAAAATTTACCAAATGAAAAAAAAGGCAAAAGAAACCCTAGTCATTGTCTATTTTCAGTATTGGCGTTTTTAAGTCTTAAACACTGCAATTTAGCTGCTTTTGAATGCAACTAACCTACGCTGCAAATGTTTAAGAAATTTACTAAGCAGAAAAAAAGGCAAAAGAAACCCCGTGTTAGCTAGTTGTCACTCTCTAATCCTGCAAATTGGCGTACTATACTGTCTTAAACGACTTATAAGCGCGTTTCAGCTTATATAGGTAAAAACCCAGAAATGTTGTGAAGACATAAGGTGCACATAGTGCAAAAAATTAAAAATAAGACGCCAACTACGTTGTTTTCTTGCTGTTTAATCTGCACAGATGAAGATAACTGAATACCTTCAATACCATGATAAGGGGGCTGGCGGAGTTTGTCAAGCAAGTTTTTCGTTTCTATATGGGCTACCTTAAGACTTCAACGTCTTAACGCACTTGACCCCACCAGCATATAAATTTGCATGGCTCTTTCCAGTATTAAGCAATGCAAATCCAATGTTGTCTACACTAGAGCGCAGTTCCCCTATTTCCTCATTGTTTTCATTTGTCACTTTAGTGCCAATATCTGGAAGTGCGTTATCCCCCTCAACAAGGTAAAGTTTTCTTCTGAATATTTCTTGTCTGCTCATTCGATTTACAACTTCCTGACCTATATAACACCCCTTATTAAAGCTTATACCGTTTACTTTATCGATTAAAAATTGCAGCGGAAACGATGAATTCTGCACCATATCTTTCGCTCCATCTGGAACGAGATTTTGAATTCTGACTTTTTCATACTGAGTAAAATCCCCAACCGGCTCTTTCATTTCATCTTTATGTATGATCCTCATTCCTAGCAGCTTGTGCCTTGGATCTTGAAAAATAACTTGTGACTTACTACTACACTCCGCCAACTTAGTATTAAACAAAACCCCAACCTTATATAGTGCACTAACGTCTTTAATCTTTACCCTCAAATAAGTTTTAAGTAAATCTAGTTTCTCGATTATTTGCTGCAAGTGCATGTTTTCGCACTCCAAGAGGGTGTATTTACCATATTCAATAAGAAAAAAATCATATAGATATTTTCCCTGAGGGCTAAGCAATAAAGAGTAAATGGCTTTTTGGCTATCCAACTTATTAATATCATTGGTTATAATACCCTGCAGAAAATCTCTAGTGTCAGGCCCATATAGCACTATCACACCACGACTTAAAAATGGTATATAACTCATGAAATCTCTATAAATAAATCTAAATTTTATTATATAACATTAGGCTCTTTTAGAAACTGCTTTTGGCGTGCATATTTTATAATGGCGTGCATATTTTACAAGCTCCAGCCCTTGAAATCTAACTTACGAGTATATATATATAAACTTATAAGTTAATTTGTTGATGAGGAAAAACAAATGTCAAGTATAAGTTTAAATGTATTAGATGATAGCGTGCTGATCAAGCCTATTAGCGAAGAAAAGCAAGGTGGAATTGTGCTTCCATCAAGTGCTGAAAAGAAACCTACTAAAGGTGAAGTTATAGCAATTGGTGAAGGTTCACGCAATTCAAGTGGCGAACGCGTAACTTTAACTGTGAAAGCTGGTGATAAAGTGTTCTATCGCCAATGGGCTGGTACAGAAATAGAACATAATAATGAGAAGCTTATCGTGATGAAAGAGTCCGATATACTTGCTGTCATTAAGTAGCAGTCTTTATTTTACTAAACTGAAACAAAGCGCAACATAGCGCATTGTAAATGATTTTATTATAGTTTTCTAAATTTTTTATTAACAAGAGGTGATAAAAATGACTAATGTAGTAGTATCAGGTGAGCAGTTGCAAGAAGCCTTTCGTGAAGTTGCAGCAATAGTGGATTCAACGGTAGCAATAACTGCAGGACCTAGAGGAAAAACAGTAGGGATTAATAAGCCCTATGGAGCACCAGAAATTACAAAAGATGGTTATAAGGTGATGAAGGGTATCAAGCCTGAAAAACCATTAAACGCTGCGATAGCAAGCATCTTTGCACAAAGTTGTTCTCAATGTAACGATAAAGTTGGTGATGGTACAACAACGTGCTCAATACTAACTAGCAACATGATAATGGAAGCTTCAAAATCAATTGCTGCTGGAAACGATCGTGTTGGTATTAAAAACGGAATACAGAAGGCAAAAGATGTAATATTAAAGGAAATTGCGTCAATGTCTCGTACAATTTCTCTAGAGAAAATAGACGAAGTGGCACAAGTTGCAATAATCTCTGCAAATGGTGATAAGGATATAGGTAACAGTATCGCTGATTCCGTGAAAAAAGTTGGAAAAGAGGGTGTAATAACTGTTGAAGAGAGTAAAGGTTCAAAAGAGTTAGAAGTTGAGCTGACTACTGGCATGCAATTTGATCGCGGTTATCTCTCTCCGTATTTTATTACAAATAATGAAAAAATGATCGTGGAGCTTGATAATCCTTATCTATTAATTACAGAGAAAAAATTAAATATTATTCAACCTTTACTTCCTATTCTTGAAGCTATTGTTAAATCTGGTAAACCTTTGGTTATTATTGCAGAGGATATCGAAGGTGAAGCATTAAGCACTTTAGTTATCAATAAATTGCGTGGTGGTTTAAAAGTTGCTGCAGTAAAAGCTCCAGGTTTTGGTGACAGAAGAAAGGAGATGCTCGAAGACATAGCAACTTTAACTGGTGCTAAGTACGTCATAAAAGATGAACTTGGAATCAAGATGGAAGATCTCACGCTTGATGATCTTGGTACGGCTAAAAATGTTAAAATTACTAAAGATAATACCACAGTTGTCAGCGAAAATAGCGATTCTGACAGTGTGAAAGCTAGAATCGAGCAGATTAAATCTCAAATTGAAACTTCAACTTCTGATTATGATAAAGAAAAGCTAAGAGAACGTTTAGCGAAATTATCAGGTGGCGTTGCTGTGCTCAAAGTTGGTGGAGCAACTGAAGTGGAAGTTAAAGAACGTAGAGATAGAGTCGAAGATGCGCTGCATGCAACAAGAGCTGCAATTGAAGAAGGTATAGTTCCAGGTGGTGGGGTTGCGCTTCTTTATGCTTCATCTGTTCTCGACAAATTAAAAGGTGCAAGTGACGAGGAACAAATAGGCATAAACATTATCAAGAAAGTTCTCAGTGCTCCAATTAGAAGGTTAGTCAAAAATGCTGGTCTTGAATCTGCTGTTATAATTGACTATTTGATTAAGCAGAATGATAAAGAGCTTATATACAACGTTGAGGCTATGAATTATGCTAATGCGTTTACAGCTGGTGTGATTGATCCAGCAAAAGTGGTGCGTATTGCTTTTGAAACAGCGGTATCTGTTGCGAGTGTGCTGATAACTACTGAATCTATGATAGTTGATGTACCAAGCAAAGAAAATGCTTCATCTCCTATGGGTGCAGGAGAAATGAGTGGCATGGGTGGATTCTAAGTAGAATGAAACCGTGGAGCAATTGCTCCACGGTAGTTCCAAAAAATCTCACATTTTACTATTCGTTAAAGGTAATACGTTTGGTGCAGAAATGCACTACTGTTTGCATCCGTTTCACTCCTTTATATTGTGGTTGTCTAATAACAAAAAGGCAGCATAAGAAAACTATAACCCCTAGTATATTTATACTATAGCTGACCCAAGCAACACGTCATACCGCGATTCATTCCACAACTGTACGAACATTACAATATGGCACATAGTAAACGATGTCATGAAAGTAGCTGACACTGGAATGACACCCTTTTGGATGGAAACCAGTGTCACGCACTGGCATGACACCCATTTGTTCCTATAGTTGTCTTTTCTCGTCTACCTTATTTTGCCACTCTGCTGAACAGATACAATTTACAACCACCACCCTACCCTTTTTAGTTGTTCAGCAAATATAGAGAGGTTAAAGGGAGTGGTATTACTTAAACAACTAAATAAAAAACCAGGTAGATCATTCTGAAATTCTTGCATTTTTGTCCATAATTTTGTTAAATAACTTCCCTTTTGGTCATATCGAACCAAATTTCTTTTTCACACCACCTTTTAAGCCACTTTCGTTAGTTTTTGTCATAATGCGATCAAACACTCCCAATAACCTCTTTAATAGGTTTGGAGTTAGCGAAGAGATAAGATCAACAGATACGTTATTGTTTTTGTCATCACCACTTGCTTTATAGTCTATTGAAACGATTCCCCTACTTTTCCCACCAGTAAGAAGTTTTCCAATTATAGGAATTTTTAACAAAGATTTATTAATTGAATATGCTGGTATTACTTGTCCTTCAACTTGGAATTTATAATTTCTAATGTCGAGCTTACCGCTAGTGCTAATGCCTAATTCCGCTCCTTCAAGCCAAGATTCTTCAATTTCAACAGAGCCGTCTTTGTATGAGAAAGGTGCATTGCATTTATAAAAGTATACACCTTCATTTTTTATAGCATTTACAATGCCAGGCAATGAAGACATCGACAATAAAGTAGTAAGTAGTGGAGCATCTTTGATGTAGAAATTGCTAATGGATAACGTACCATAATGTTCTCCACTTTCTCTCTGAGGAGAGAGATAAAAAGACAATTTGCCGTTTTTAATTGATTTACTAATGCCTAAGGAACGCAAAAGCATACCTGAATTATCCGCATATATTTCGAGCCCTATTCCACTGTATTCTGCTAGTATGTTGCTGCTATTTTCCAGAAACTGCCCTGTAAATTGACTTCCATTGCAATTACCTTTAGTACAGGTTACATTCAGCTTAGCATTTTTGATAACGATGCCTTCTTTCATAATTACATTGTCAACATTCATACTAATCTCTATATCTTTATTTAATCCATTACTGTTTTTGCCAAGCAAGCCTAAAATATCACTTAAGTTAATTTCCTCACCATAAATAGTTATGGCATTTTTCTCCTTACCTGATTCAATTTCTATACTAAAATCATTATCAGGCAATTTAAAGCTACTAGAATTTAAATATAAATTTCCATTTTCTACTCTTCCGCTGAATTTTATATCTAGGTCATTTCCTACAACATCTAATTTATCTACTAACAATTCACCTGCTCCTTTTAACCTTGTAGAAAACAAAATTTTATTGTGATCTTCAAAGCGATTTTTCCACCCTAAGTAGCTTGAATGTGATTCAAATTCTGATAAATCTATATCACCATTAACATGCCCCGTCTTATCTTGATTTATCACCGATTCTATATTTGTATTGACATAGCCACCTATATTTTCATCAAAATTAAGTATTTGAGCGGGTAAATCTCCGGTCAAATTCCAGGCGAAACTTTCATTCCTATTGCTACTTTTCAGGTCAAATAATAACTGTGTGTTATTCACCATACCACTACCATTTAAATCTATAAAGTCACTGCCAAAATTAAGCTTAATATCATATTTACCAAGACTTGCATTATAGATAGCCAAATTGTCAATTTCAGAATGAAAATTTGCTGAGAAGTCTACTTTTTTGTCATCAGCATTTAGATTAAAAATGCGAAAATTAAATACGGATTTTGCCATTCCACTTACTTTATCCCTTTCAACCTTCACCACATCATCCAGCTTAAATCTTATAGGCTCATATAAACCATACGCATCACTTACAGCTTTGCCATTAATGGTTAGAACTGAATCTTCCTTATTTAGAGATTTCATTTCAATATCACCACCATTAACAGTGAAATTCTGAAACTTAGCGCTATTTACAGTAATTTCAAGATCGTTATTCTTGATGATCAAATCACCCTTTAATTCCTTTACTTGCTCAAAATCTTCATCAAATTTTACGCTACCGTTTTCTATATCAGCAACAATTACAATGTCTGACAGATCGTCATCAACCAAATTGTTAATTTTGCCATTGAAACTTACAATGGTATTTAAAACATCCCCATCAATATTATCACAATACCAGCTTTTAAATTTACTATTTACTACACTATCTGGTATATAAGTACATAAATCCTTTGCAGCAAACTTACTAATATTAATTCTAAGCAAAGCATGACTTGTACCAAAGTTCATTTTGCCTATTAAAGAGAGATACGTGTCATTTAACTTAAAATGGAAGTTTTTTACACTAATAATTCCATTACTATATGTTAAATTTATATTTACATTAGTTAAGGCCAAATTTTTGTTCAAATAATTTTCTGTATTTAATACGTATATATTTCCATCTACAATTTCATCCTTTTTATTAATTTTCACTGAGAAGCTTCCTTTGAATCCTATATTTTTGTCCAAATTGTAGCTTTTAACTAATGTAGAAAACTTGCTCAATAGTCCCAATTTTAGATCATAAAATGTCCCGTACACATTTAGCAAATTGTTGCGATTTTTTATCGTAATTGATAAATCATCCAAAAATCCCTTTCCATCTTTTGTATTCACATGAATATCTAAAACATTAAAATCTTCCCCCTTCCCTATATATAATTTATCAATAAAAAATTCATCTTCTGTGCTTTTATCAATAGCGATGTTAGTAAATTCAATTTTTGAATCCGCATTTAAGTCAAAAAAAAATTCCCTTATTGTTTTTAATAGATTTTTTGCACTACTTTCTGTCATCTTGAAATTCTTCCCTGTCATCCCAGTATCTTTTTTTCCTGTCATCCCAGCACTCGTCCTTGTCATCCAAGTAGCTTGACTACTTGTTTCTTTTTTTCTAGATTCCAGCGTCACGCGCTGGAATGACACCGAAGGAAGGCGGTTACTACTTAAATAATGATTATCCAAAAGGTCTAATGAGTTTTGCGGATTAACATTAGTTTCTTCTCTCTTGATACATACATGCACATTATCAGCTGAAACCTGAGAGAGATTTGTGCTAGCTTTATATAAGGAACTTAACTTAAAATGTACAAAAAGCTCAGGAACTTTTATAGTAAAATTAGGGTTTGCTATTGCCAAATCCGTAATGACTAAATACGGATCTTTGCCATCTTTCTGCCAAACAACTGAGGTATTCTCCATATTAACGCTTGAGCCAACAAATATTTTTGATATTTTATGTTTAACATAAAAATCAATATAATTAATATTGATTTCTAAAGGCTTAAAAAAAATAAAGAAGCACAATATGAATAATAAAGCTACGGAAAATAATATAGTAATTTTTTTAAGCATCGATTATTGCTTTTCTTGCTAAACTATCAGCCTCCTCATTATACTTATCGCCACTGTGTGCTTTAACCCACTTCCAATCAATTTCGTGTTGTGAAGCAACGTTGTCTAGCTCTTTCCACAATTCCATATTTTTTACTGATTTTTTATTACTTGTTTTCCAGCCATTCATTTTCCACTTATTTATCCATTCTGTTATGCCATGCTTAACATAAAGACTATCCGTATATAAATTAATATTACAAGAAAATTTCAATACTTTCAGCCCATTGATCACCGCTGTTAACTCCATTTTATTGTTTGTGGTATTTTCTTCTCTACCATAAATGTCTTTTCTGTAATCTTGAAATAATATGATAGCTGCCCATCCTCCCGCTCCAGGATTACCAGAACACGCCCCATCCGTATATATTGTCACTTCTTTTTTACTCATCTTTGTTTATATCGGTTAACAAAGTATATAGTTGCTTTTATGAAAGCACAATTTCTAAAGGTAGTTTAAGCTGCACCTTTAAATTTTATTATAGAAACAAAAAAAAGTGTGACAACGAGCATTACCAAAAGGAAAAGTAAAAAATAGTTTTTATGCTTCTGCCGTTCTTTCATAACTAAAATAAATCAATAGAACAAAAAATAATACTGGCGAATAGGGAAAATAGATAAGAAATTGAATAAGAAAACATTTTTTTCTGTGAGCTGTGATTCTTGAACTTCATAACAGATACAGCGTACCAAATAAAAACGCAACCTTCAAAGGTTGCCATGCTTAGATAAAGTAAAGCCTTTTTCAAAAATAGAGCCGGAAGCAAGCTAGTTAGCACCAGCAAAACACTATAAATTAATATATATTTTCTTGTTTTTTCCGGACCATAAACAATATTGAACATTGGAATCGATGCCTTTGCATAGTCTTCAGACTTATTTAAAGATAGGGCCCAAAAGTGTGGTGGAGTCCACATAAAAATTACTAAAAATAAAATGAAACTTTCCCAACTTACAGAATTAGTCACAGCTGCCCAGCCAATCATTGGAGGGAAAGCACCTGCTGCACCACCGATAACGATATTCTGCGGAGTACGCCTTTTTAGCCAAATTGTATATATGAAAACGTAAAATAATATGCTAACAGCAAGCAAAGCAGCAGAAATATAGTTTACTGCTATTGCCATGATAAATACTGACAATATTCCAAGAGTTATACCAAATTCAAGCGCACTTTCTGCAGAAACTCTACCTGAGGGTATAGGGCGGTTTTTTGTCCTTTCCATGAGCAGATCTATGTCTCTGTCATACCACATATTTATAGCACCTGCAGATCCTGAGCCAAGAGCAACACATATAAGAGATATTAGTGCTAGAAAAGGGTGCATACTACCTGGTGCAGTAACCATACCAGCAACTGCAGTAAATACCACAAGATACATTATCCTTGGCTTCAGCAAACGCCAAAAATCCAGTATTGTTGATTCAACATTTAGCAAAACACTTGTGTACATTCTATTTTACCACTGGTGGCTTTTCGAAAGTATGAAAAGGCGGTGGTGAAGATACCGTCCATTCCAAGGTGTCACCTTCCCAAGGATTATCTCCAGCTTTCTTGCCCCATTTAAAAAGATGTATAACTATAAACACAAAAAACATAACTGAAACAAAGGACATATACGAACCAATTGAGGATATATAATTCCAAGGGATAAACGCATCAGGATAATCAGGTATACGCCTTGGCATACCAGCTAATCCTAAGAAATGTTGAGGTAAAAAAGTGATATTGGTGCTAATAAAAGTAAGCCAAAAGTGGATTTGACCTAAGCGCTCATTATATTGTTTACCCGACATTTTACCAATCCAATAATAAAAGCCAGCAAAAGCTCCAAATAATGCAGCAAGTGACATGACATAATGGAAGTGAGCAACAACATAATAGGTGTCGTGCAGGAGCTTATCTATTCCACCATGAGAAAGAATTATTCCCGTTATGCCACCGCCAACAAACATGAAAATAAAACCTAGTGCAAATAGCATAGGGGTCTTAAACTCAATTGCTCCACCCCACATAGTTGCAATCCAGCTAAAGACTTTTACACCAGTTATAACACCGATAAAAATTGTGGTAGTGCTAAAAAATGCAGCAGCGTCAGCACTAAGCCCAACAGTGAACATATGGTGAGCCCAAACCATAAAGCCAAATACTGCTATACCTATCATTGCATAAACCATCCCTATGTAACCAAATACAGGTCTGTGAGAAAAAGTTGATACAACCTGACTTATGATGCCAAATGCAGGAAAAATAATTACGTAAACTTCTGGATGACCAAAAAACCAAAATAGATGTTGAAATAACACAGGATCGCCGCCACCGGCAGGATCAAAAAAGGAAGTACCAATATTGCGATCAGTAAGAAGCATAGTTATAGCACCGGCAAGCACTGGTAAGGCAACAATCAACATAAATGCTGTTAACAAGACAGACCAAACAAACAGTGGCATCTTAGTTAATGACATGCCTTTTGTGCGCATGTTAAATATAGTAACTATAAAGTTGATCGCCCCAACAATTGACGACATACCAGCAACATGAAGTGCAAGTATAGCAATGTCAACTCCTGCACTTGGATGGGACATTACCTGTGATAAAGGTGGATATAAAGTCCAACCTGTACCTGGACCTTCACCAATAAACACTGAGAGAATGAGCAAAATAAAAGATGACACTAATAACCAGAAACTCAAATTATTCATACGAGGAAACGCCATATCTGGTGCGCCAATCATGAGAGGTACAAACCAGTTACCAAATCCTCCCATGAGGGCTGGCATTATCATAAAAAACACCATTATCAACGCATGCCCTGTAACCATTACGTTATATAATTGATAGTTATTGTTAAGTATATTAATGTGCATTAGCTGAGTGCGAATAATCACCGATAATAATCCACCAATAATTCCAGCTAATATGGAAAAAATAATGTACAGTGTCCCTATATCTTTATGATTGGTGGAAAACAACCAACGCTTTATGCCCTTTGGTACGTCACTCATATCTATACTCCAAATTTAACTCACTAATTTTCTATTTTCAATCCACTTATTAAAATCTTCTTTGCTTACTGCTTCAACAACAATTGGCATAAATCCATGGCCTTGACCACACAATTCGTAGCACTGCCCGTAATAAACACCAGGCTTTTTGATATTAAACCACGCCTCATTCAGCCTACCTGGTATCGCATCAATTTTTACACCGAAAGCCGGTACTCCCCAACTGTGTATCACATCTCCTGCTGTAACTTGTAAACGAACGTTAGTATTAACGGGTAAAATGATGTTGTTATCAACAGAGAATAGCTTTAAATCTCCTTCGATAAAGTCTTCTTTTCCCTTAATATAACTATCAAATGACACACCTTGATATTCTGGATATTGGTAACTCCAATACCATTGATGGCCAATAACTTTCAGTGTTATATCAGCTTTCGGTATTTCTTCCTGTAGCTTCAGTAATTTAGCGTTTTCAAAGGCTAATATTCCAACAATGATAGTTGGTATAACAAACCAAATAATTTCTAAAGGAACACTATGGGTAGTTTTACTTATGTTTGTTACTTTGCTTTTACGAAAGCGAAACGCTATATAAGCAAGCAGCGCCCACACAAAAAGCATTATTGTAACCATCACAAGCATCACAAACGAATGTGACCTAACTACAGCCTCCATTACTTCAGTTGCAGGAGCAGGAAATCCAAATTGCCAGGAAGTAGGAGCAGAGGCAACAGATATATTTGAGTAAAATATTATCAATAGTGCAAATAACTTCACCATATCTTTTGTTTGTTTGCTATAAAACTAAGTGATATACTGTATAATAGTATATATAAACTTACTATGCAAATAGAGATTAGTGATGGTTAATAATTTTTTAGCATTCAACAAGTATAATAGTACAATACTAATTGAGGAAAAAAGCATTTACATAAATCTATTGTAAGTAAAAATATTATAATATTTTAAATTAAGTATTTACTTTAAGTAAATTCTATAATAAGTTTAATAGTGTCTGTTACTGCTAATAACCCTCTAGCCTCACACCTAAAAGCAGTAACAGACACTATTAAACTTTATGACAAGTTTATAATCTGTAAGATCAAAGTCTTACAAGTTTCTTTATTTCATTATACATTGCAGTTTGTTAATTAACTTTTAATGCCTATGGTGGCATTTACAGCTTGGACCAAAGGTTTATGTATTATAGAAAATAATTATAAAAAAAACACACTATTTGTATACCATACAAACTTTTTTTATTCTGCATAGCTGAGTTACTAGATTCTGTAAACGAAATCTTTAGAGAAGCCAAATGGGCAAAGTTTCATGAAGGTCTTTGGCATCTCTTAGCATAGATCCCTTACTTAACCATCATACCGCGATTCATTCGCAGTATCTCAAAGCATAGATCCCGCTAACACGTAGCGGGATGACGATTGTCGTTTAGCCATAAACATTAAGAAATTTACCAAATAAAAAAAAAGGCAAAAGAAGCCCCGTGGTGGTTGGCTATTTACTATGTACTAAAATATCGGCGTTTTTTTTGACCTTATCCAGAAAAAGTGGAGAGAAAGTTTGGAATGTTTTTCACAAAGAGAATGATGAATCAAAATGCTCAGGAATGCAATAGTTAATAGTGACGTTGTTTGTTATAAAAAATTTCTATGTATTCAAATATTGCAGTTCTAGTTTGTTGAGCAGAGTGTTGTGAAGTATCAATAAGTATTTCTCTTTTCAATGAGCTAAAGAAGCTTTCCACAACAGAATTGTCGTAACAACAACCTTTATGACTCATCTATGTTTTTTATGGATAAGAGATATTGATAACCTTGCAAAGTATATTGTGAACCTTGATCACTATGTAATAGTAGATTTTTGGCAGGTTTACGCTTGTTAACGGCCATTAATAAAGAGTCCATAACCAATTGTTTATTTATTGAACTGCTCATTAACTACCATGCGTGAATATAGATCGATTATTGTTGCCAAATATAGCCATCCTTCTTTGGTTTTTATATAAGTAATCCCATACTTTATTTGGTTGATCGACAATAAAGTTTTGGTCTAATATATTGGGAGCTACTGTCCGTTTGTTGTTTCTTAATTTTAAATTTTCTTCTCAATATAGCCTGAATACCATTTTTCTGCATAATACTTTGCACTGTTTTTAAGTTGCAACTTTTACCCAAAGCCTTTAATTCAGCATGAATTTTAGGAGCTCCATATCTACATTTAGAAGCTTGATATATTTTTTGAATATCTGCTAATAACTCTTTATTTGCTGATTCTCTACTGCTTATTTTCCTTGTAGTCCACTTATAGTAGCCACTAGCAGAAAACCCTACATAATTCCTGCACTTTATAGTGTTTACTATGCTCTTTTATGAAAAAATATTTTACTCTTTTTGACTGGCCAGGGCTTTTTTTAAAATGTCTCTTTCTCTTGTTACTTTTGCTAACTCTTTCTGTAAATCAAATCTCTCTTTGTCATAAGGTGCTACATCTGGAAATGCATTTGCCGCTGACTTTTTTTCGTTATATTTCTTCATCCATTTTCCTAATACACTATCCCTTATTCCTAGATCTCTTGCTACTTTTGCAACTGGTTGACCTACCTTTCTTTGTTCATTTGCCAGCTTAACAGCTTCCAATTTGAATTCTGCCGTATATTCTCTTGCCATTTCTAATCCTCCAAAATTTTATTTTACCCGAAAAAACTCCTTTCTTTCTCTCCACTTTTTCTGGGTAAGGTCAATTCGGAACTCTATTTCTTTTTTACGATCTTTACTTTTATTCTTATTGTTCATATAATATACCCTTCACTAATAATAAATTATTTTTAAATGTTTACTGTTATTTTCTTAGCAGTATTGGCATAAAGCCATAGCTTTTGGGTGAAGTCAAATCAAATTTTCAATTTTTTTTTGTTTATTTTTTTATGAAAAGGTAGAAGATATTAATAGCTGCTAATTTCTTTAAACGATGTTGTCGTAGATTCGTATTTTTATACACCAAAAAGGGTATCTTTGATGTCTCCTACAGCTCCAAACTCATAGCATCCATTTGCCGGCCTTTTAAGGCGCTTTATAGAAGGGTTAATAAAAGATGTACAAAAGGACGTCTAAGGTGCGTAGTAGCATTCTAAAGCCATCTATGGGAGACATTTTTTTCATCAACGCATTCAAAACTTAAAAAAATAAAAAACTTGAACATTTCTTCAGAATTATGTATAATCATTAATGCTTTTTAAGGTTCTTTCTTATGACTTTTTCTAAGTTTCTTGATCCCAAAAATGATGTATCGTTTAAGCGTATCTTCGGTACTGAAAAAAATAGAGATATCCTTATTCACTTCCTCAATGATATTCTTGGCTTTACTGGTAAAAATGAAATAAAGGATATAGAGTTTTTAAGTACTATTCAAGACCCCGATATCGCCGCTAAAAAGCAAAGTATTGTTGATGTTCTCTGTAGAGATTCTACAGGTGCTCAATACATTTGCGAAATGCAGGTCGCTAAAACTAAAGGCTTTGAAAAACGTGCCCAATACTATGCTGCTAAAGCTTACTCAAGGCAAGCTGATAAAGGTGACCAGTATCATAACCTTAAGGAAATTATCTTCATTGCTATAGCAGATTGTGTACTGTTTCCTAATAAATCTGAGTACAAATCAAAGCATACTATTCGAGATGAAGACACTAATGAGCATGATCTAAAAGATTTCTATTTTATATTTATTGAGTTGCCAAAATTTCCAAAGAATAAGGAAGATCAGTTGGAAAATATAGTTGAAAAATGGGTTTATTTTTTTCGATATGCAGATGAGACTAGTGAAGAAGAGCTGGAAAAAATAATAGGTAGTGATGTAATAATTAAAAAGGCCTATGAAGAGCTAAATAGATTCAACTGGTCAGAAAAAGAATTTATTGCCTATGAACAGGAAATAAAACGTATTCTTGATGAACAGGCTGTCCTCGCTCAAAAACTTGATGATGCTACTGAAAAAGGTAGAGAAGAAGGTAAAGAAGAAGGCATCCAAATCGGACATGAAAAAGGCAGAAAAGCAGAGAAAATCGAAGTGGCAAAGAACTCACTTAAGGCCGGTGTCTCTATTGATGTTATCGCTCAAATTACCGGCCTTTCGATAGATGAAATTCAAAAATTAAGGAATTAATACTTTACCTTGACCTCTAGCTTGAGTTAAATGACATTGAACAGAAGTATTATTTAGATAACTTTTAGGCTCCAAGCTTATTTGTTGTTCTTTTACGTCACTCACTTCTAATCTGCTTAACATTTGTTGCATTAATTGATTTATTACTGGGTCTATTCTTCTATTAAATTCAGCCATAAACTTATCAAACTTTTTCGGACTTAATCTACCGGGATCTCCGGGTTCTCTACCAGGCAATGCTTCCTCTGCGTATGATTTTAAAATCCCTGAAATTTCATTAAATTCACCACTCCTAATTTTTTCATTAATCTTCTCAAATAATTTCTCAAAATTAATATCTAAGCGGTGCATTTTTATACCACCTTTCGATTCAGCTTGCTTCTCTAATACTTCCTTGAACGACTTTATAATATCCGATGTGTAAAAAAGAGCCTTTACAGGATTAACATCAGAAAACTTAGGAAGAGGACACTTTTTATCTAGAAAAGCTTGTAACAAGAAAAACATCAAGCTAGCATTATTACTCGCACAAACTTCACGACTAAATTGGCTAGTATATTGGATATTTGGGTTTCTTACTGTATCAGAATGATTGGAGCTACTTCCTGCTGTACCAGAACGGCTAGAGCTATTTTCTGAAAATGAAGGCAACGCAGCCCTTAAAGGGGAAGAGATAAACTGAAAAACACCTTTAACAGCATCTATCCATGAAGACGGCTTACTTGCTCCGCTTGTAGCTCCTATTTTGTTATAGCCTATTTCGTCACTTTGCGATGAATTGTCTGATGCATTATCATAAGATAGATCACACTTAGCTTCTTTTGTAATACTATATTGTACATCACGCTTCTTGCGAGTAGATCCACAATCCTCAATTTTCCATTGACATGGACTATCTTTGCCCCTGGCCTCCAAGTAAATACTCTCCTTCTATCCCTATCATGGCTAAGATAATCACTAGCAGGATATAAATACTCATTAAAATAAGTGCTTTTTATATATATGTTGTTACCTTCAGGTTCAAATTTCCATTGACATGAACTATCTTTGCCCCCTGGCCTCCAAGTAAATACTCTCCTTCTATCCCTATCATGGCTAAGACCATTACCAGCAGGATATAAATACTCATTAAAATAAGTGCTTTTTATATATATGTTGTTACCTTCAGGTTCAAATTTCCATTGACATGAACTATCTTTGCCCCCTGGCCTCCAAGTAAATACTCTCCTTCTATCCCTATCATGGCTAAGATAATCACTAGCAGGATATAAATACTCATTACTATAGTAAACACTTTTAATACATACCTCCGATGAAAATACTGCATTCTTTACTGACTCTGGTAATTCTCCTTTTATCCTTTCAAGCTCAGATTTTTTTTCCGAATGAACATTATGGTAATTACTCATCTCCATAATTCTTTTTACATAACGGGCTAACCTAAACTCCGCATTTTCTACACCTTTAACTTCAATACTAGCTCCAATATTGAGAAGATTTGTAACTTCACTAACATTCCCACTTTCTACAGCAGCAAATAAAAGTCTATCATACTCACTTTGCTTTGGTCCTAAAAAGTTTACTACTTCTGACTGACGAGAGGTATTTGCTACATCTAAAGGTTTTCCACCATCCTTATTTTTAGCTCCAATGTTAGCCCCCTTATCTATAAGAAATCTAATTATCTCTAAATGACCTCCTTCAGCAGCCCTATGCAAAGATGTGTAACCATCACTATCTCTAGCTTCAATATTAGCCCCTTTCTCAAGAAGTTCTCTAACGTCACTAAGGCGTCCTGCTCCTGCAGCACTAACTAATAAATCATCATTGTTTAAAGTCATTTGTCCCTCCACATTTATAAAAACTTACCTAACTTAACTAAGCAATCACACTATAACAAGCCACTCTTACCCTGAGCTTTTTTCTTTCCTCAAGCAACACAGAAAGGACCATCTTCCCTCAAACAAGAATTCTGGAATGCCCTCACATAACATAGCCCGCTCACAAAAGTAAAATTACCTTAGCCATCACACACTTACATACCATAAAAAATTAGTAATCTAATGTATTTCAGGAATAGTACTCCACTTTTAAAACTTGTCAACCCCTAATTTAAAATTTTTTTGAAATAATTTTTGATGAAAATTTTTAATGAATTACTATTAATTTAATATTAAATATTACTAAGAACCTAAATAATACAACCACTTTCAGCAATAAAAACCAGCTAGCATGAGAAGATTTTTTTGGAAATCGATTGGTCTTGCAAATGTGCTTAAAATCTTCGTTTCAAGCCCTGGATGTAAATTTATTTGCCTTTTTTTGACTATTTGGGGTTCCTTCTCTATCTCTTGGTGTTAAAAGTTCAAATGAATCTGCACTTGTACGTAAAGCCTTTGCATTTCTCCCATTTTTTCTATTATTTTCTTCACTTTCAGCCAATAAGTGGTTTTCTATTTCACCTTTTTATATCAATTTATTACTTTCTTTTTGATTTGACACACTTTTTTGAACATCTCTATTGTGGAACAAACTTTCTCTTGGTTCTCCAATTTAGACACATGAGCAAAGATTGTGAGCTTTCTCCTCTTACTTCAAAAACCAATATCTTCTTTAATATGATTACTTCTATGTACTTACTAAATTAGGCTACTTAAATTCCTTAGGCAGGTTATAAACGGATACCTTTGCTGAGCTTTCAAAGCTCTTTATAGAGGTAGGTGATTCTAATGTTCCAGGTACGTCATCATAATCAGATAGTTGCGTAGAAATTGAATTCGTCCTAATACCCTGAGATGTACCTTCTTGAAAATGAAGTAATTTATTTTCCAACTTATCTCTTGCTTCTCTAAAACTGTCCAATTTTTTTTGCAAGCTAACACTTTCTTCTTTATACTTTGAAAGTGTTAAATCGATAAAATGATTACACAACACTATTAGACCTGTAGCACTAGAAAATAACAACAAGAGAGGATGAATGGTAACACCTGGCATATCTCCACTTCTTGCATCATGAAAATTTTTATACATATTAAGACAAGAGCCAAAAGCTGCAGAGCATACAAAAGCAAGTTTTGTTCTGCACAGGAAATACTCGACTTGCGCTAATTTTTCATTGCAATGTGCTAATTCTTTACGCAAATCATTAATTTTATCACTATAATACCTAATAAACAATTGTTTTGTTTCTTCATTATTAACATATTTCCATGCTCTGTAAGATCTTCCATCTATGAGCTCAACGTTTACATGCTCTGATTTTAGAAGCGCACTAATTGCGTTACTACTTCTAGAACGCACAGCTTCATGTAGAGGTGTGTAATCGCTTTTAACATCTTTCCTTCTGTTAATATTTTCATAAGTTAAATACTTGAAAAGAGCCGAAATACATTCTGGGTCATTACCTTCAATAGCCAGAGTAATTGCATCTTTTCCGTCTTTATCCTTAGAATTAATAACTTTAGAAAGCGGCTTTTCATTTTCTTGCTTATCTTCAAAATACTTGCACTTATACACCTTATTCGAACGATATGGCTCCTTAAGAATACACAAAAGTTCTTTTACAAGATCAACCTGATTTTCTTTAATAACCACATGCAAAAGTGTGTTTTGATTTTCCTCATCTTGTAACAGTAAAACATCATACAAATAAGCATTTTCATGTAGATAACTAATCTCTTTATTGAAACGTGTTTTATCTATACCTTCTCTTCCTCCTTTACAGATACTGAAGAGTCGTAAACTACCTTCCAAAGCATTGTGATCAATTGCAGAGGCACGTTGCCTTCTGTATAAAATTGGCGCTCCTTCTACGCAAACACTTCCGAAGTAACGAGCAATAGGGGAATGGATACATGCACTTAAAAAATTAGTAAGAGGGTTACAAGTGTTCACACCATTCCTACCTTCAAGCAGTCTAACTACATCTAATTTATTATACGAATCAGCATAATATAAAGGATCCCGATCATAACAGTCCTTAGCATCAATTATAGCATCACATTCAAGAAGAAGTTTAGCTACATCTAAATGACCTTCCCTAGCAGCATAATGTAAAGGTGTTCTAGCTTTTTCATCCATGGCCTCAACTTTAGCACCTTGGCTTATAAGAAAGCTACCATACCCTCTCTATTGTAGTAAGCAGCATAGTGTAGAGGAGCTATACCCAAACGGTCTTTAGCATTAATTATAGAATCATGGTCAAGAAGAAGTTTAGCTGCATCTAAATGACCTTCCCCAGCAGCATAATGTAAAGGTGTTTTATCTTCTTCATCCATGGCCTCAACTTTAGCATCTCGGCTTATAAGAAAGCTAACCACATCCTCTCTATTGTAGCAAGCAGCATAGTGTAGAGGAGTCATACCAAAACGGTCTTCAGCATCAATTATAGCACCACGGTCAAGAAGAAGTTCAGCTACATCTAAATGACCTTTCCCAGCAGCATAATGTAAAGGTGTTTTAGCTTCTTTATCCACGGCCTCAATTTTGGCATCTTGTTTTATAAGAAAGCTAACCATATTTTTTCTATTGTGGTAAGCAGCATAGTGTAGAGGAGCCATACCAAAACAGTCTTCAGCATCAATCATAGTACCACGGCCAAGAAGAAGTTCAGCTACATCTGAATGACCTTCCCTAGCAGCATAATGTAAAGGTGTTTTTCTACTATCATCTTGAACGTTAACCTTAGCATTTCTACTGAGAAGAAGTTTAAGGACATACAAATTACCCTTACAAGAAGCTACACACAAAGGCGTTTGATTGTTTATACCTTTAGCCTCAATATTAGCACCTCCATCAAGAAAATCACTAACCTTTCTAATATCTTTTCTTTCTATAGCAGAAAATAAATATTTATCTAGCTTTGCTCTCAAAAAGTTTGCTACTTCTGTGTTACCAAGCTCATTTACTATGCGTAAAGGTGTCTTAACATTATTATCCTTAGCTAAAATGCTGGCACCTTGATCAACAAGAAATCTAACCATATCGTATTGACCTGCACTAACAGCATAGTGTAGAGGTGTCCAATTTTGGTCACATCTAATGTCAATATCAGCACCAATACTAAGAAGAAGTTGAGCTACATTTACACTATTTTTACAGGCAGCCCAGGACAGCAAAGGCAACTTATCTAAAAGTTCACGATTAACATTATATTTATCAATATGTTGATCAATATATTCCTCCAACCGTTTAAAGTCGTCATTTTCTATAGCATGCGTAAAATCCGTTGTAAGGCTCGTTTGATCTTTCATAAACTATATAAAAAAAACTATTTTCCTACTCAGTACAATACTCCATTTTTAAAACTTATCAACCCCTATTTAGAAATTTTTTATGGAATAATTTTTGATGAAAGTCTTTAATATATTGCTACTAATTTAGCAATATATACTGTTAAAAACCTAAACAATATAACCATTTCCAGCACCCAAAACCAGCAAGCGTGAGAACAATTTTTCTTGGAATCGGTTGGTCTACCAAGTGTACCGTTCGAACTTTTCTTTATAATAATTCTACTATACCACAAAACTAGCTATATTAGCCTATTTTTGCCGCATTTAGATATGAATTAATTTACTTAGTTTTGTTACAACAATTTCAAGCTTTTATTTTCACAACGCTGCTTTTATTTAAATCGCTCTCACGAAGGTAGGTACTTTTTTGTGGTTTTTGTAAAAAGTAAATAACTAAATTTGTCATGGCACTAATAGGCTGATGTTTTTATAAAATCTTTTCTATATTAGTTCAAGCCTTTCAAAAATTTTAAATCTCTCATATCTGCCAAGAAGGACCTGCAACTGGTTCATTAGTTACGTTGTTAAATGCAGGGCTTGGTGTTTGTGCTAAATCTGACATTTGTAATTGCATCATTATCTTCTCGGCTACTTTCTGTTCCTCTTTTAATATTTTCTTTCCTCCTCAGCAGCAGCTCTTGCCTGTTTTATTTCTGCAATTACATGAGACCTCAATTCGTTGATAGCCACATCATCAAATTTTAAGTCATCTTTTGCAGATTCATTTTCTTTTTGTTCACGCTTAATAAAGTTTTTGTTTAATCTATTAAATTCATCATTTAACTTCGACAACTTATCAAATTCTTCCTTACCAATAGATTGCTTACTCTTTAACTCTTCTTTGAGGCTTCTGTATTCATTGCAAATACCCTTAATTTTTTCTTTATAGTCTGTATTTAAAACTAGAAAAGTATATTGTTGCTCTAAAGATTCTTCCGCAGCCTGATTACATCTGATCTTCCTAGATATATTGAATAAATCTTCTGCTTCATCATACAATAAACTAATAGCTTTTACTCTTGCCTGCACTTCCTCTCCAGCTTGTATCGCTTTTTCAAGGCGTATTTTGGCTTCTTTTACCTCTCTCTTAAAAAAAATACTCCATTTTTGTTTTGCGGCAGGTCTTTCATTCATCCTGAAATTAGTACATACAATTTCGCAGCAGGTCTTTTTTCATCACGCTTCCGATAATTTTTATTTTGTCCTACTTTACTCTGATTAGATTTAAGTAAATGATACAAGAAGTACCACTTACCTAAAACTTTTGAGACTTGCAGCATCTTTCGTTTGCAGGACTAGCAGAAGGCTCTACTTACATGATATTGCATCCGGTTTTATTGCACTTACAACTGTAGGAGCGCCGAAAAACACAGCAGTAAACGTACCCAATGCAAAAAGCGCAGGCCACGGCATTCTGCCGAATATTGCAAGCAAAGCCGCACCTATTATCACTATCGTGATCATCGGTCCACCTAGTTTGCGAGCGTACTCCATTATTTTACATATTACGTCTGCTGTTGTGTCCAGTCTAGCTCCAGTTCCATCTACAGCTACAGCTTCAAACGCAAAAGAGAGAACTAATACATACGCTCAACTTGTCCATTTGTCCAAGGATGGCTAACTTTTGTTAGACGATGCTCAATATTATTTTCTTCACAAACACTATCGAATATGTGTTGAAAAGCGTTCTTAAGGTGCTTCTGATTGGTAAACTGTATACCGTTATCTGTCAAAATAGTGTGGATTTTATATGGTAAAATTTTAATCAAATTACGTAAAAACTCAGTAGCTATGAGTTTTGTAGCACTTTTATGCAGCTCAACATAGGTGAATTTGGATGTTCTATCTATTGCAACAAACAAATATAACTTTCCTTCTTCTGTTCTTAGAACCTGTTTAAAATCTCCTCAATAGAAGAGAGATGAAGGAAAGAACAACCATTTGTAGGCTAGTGTTAAGTTTTCGCTCGCAATTTTTCCATAACCGTCTACATTTTTCTAACCAAGCAAAAGATCTCTCAACAACCCATCTTTTTGGTAATACAGCAAAAGAGTGTAATTCACTTCGCTTTATTACTTCAACAGTTGCACCAATAATGGCTTTTATTTGTCTTGCAAAATTTTCTCCTGTATAGCCTGCATCAACTAGTATATTTTGAACTTCAGAGAGGTTTTCTCTTGCATTCTCAACCATTCTCACAGCACTGCTACGATCGGTTGTTTCTGCCGTTGTCACATAAATTGCATGTGGTAACCCTTGAATATCAACTGCTATATGACGTTTTATGCCTGAAATCTTTTTGCCTGCATCATAGCCCTTTTTTTCAGCAGTATCTGTGTTTTTTACACTTTGAGCATCAATTATGCAGAAACTGGTTTTCTCTTTCCGACCACTGTTTTGTCGGACCTCTCCAACTAATTTTTTTTAAGACCAATTCCAGCAAACTTGGTTCTTCTCCATTTTTTTTATTCCACATTTGAAAATAGTAATATATGTTTTCCCACCTTGGAAACTCTTTTGGTAACATTCTCCACTGACAACCACTTTTTAGCACGTCCACAAAATACTTCGTATATATCAATTAATCTTGGTCTCGTTTTCTTTTTCCTACTTTCTAAAATTGGTTTGATTTTTTCAAATTGCTCTCGACTTATGTCGCTTGGATACCTTTGACTCATTTATATACCTCATTATTTACCTGTTCCTACTTTAGCTCATCTCTTTGGGATTTTAAACAGGTTCTTACAGAAGGCAGCGATGTAATATTAACTTTCTATACTAGTTTGGGAGAATTAAAAGTTAGATTATGCCCTCATGAAGAAAATAAAAATTCGATAAAAGTAGAAGTGAGTAAAGAAGGTGCACTTCTACTGAAGGAAATAGAAAGTTACAATAAAGGAATAGAAGATTGTGAAGAAATAGGACAAAATTGCTTATTGTGAGGTTTATCGTTTATTGAAGCTATAGACCGAGGAGTTTTTCCTAGATCTGGTGGATTAATGCGTCCTGAAGTAATAAGCGAATCCAATAAGCAGAAGGGTTCATGGGTAAAACGTAAGATGAAGATTCAAGAAGAGTTTCTGATTCTAGGAGAGGAATTGCTAGGTAAATTATGCAGCTAACCACTTTTGCATCTGGAGTGATTTTGCTTTAGTATATAATCAAGTGTCAGTTTCTGTAACACTGTTCTCATCCCAACTGTGAATTAGATTTTAGGTAAATTATTGAAAATCATTGCTTTTTTAATTAAGTTTGATCAAATTTAAAAGTAGCGTATGCATCATGCGGCTAATATCAACATTCGTTATTGGGAACACAAATGATAAATTTGTTTAACTTCTCAATTATAGGCAAAAACAGCTCTTTTTCATGTGTTTTATAACTAACGGAAATTGGTATTAGAAAAATTATACTTGCATTAGCTTTCATTTGTGCTAATTGTTGTAGATAATGTATTCATAGATTAAGGGAGTATGGTGTTAGAATGTATTTCAAAGAATGAGCAGGTTTATGCAAATGGTGGGTTAGCTAATGAAGAACAGCATACGGAACGTTTTGGTCGGCAAACCATTGAAGGCAATGCATCATTGTTAAGTCAAGAACAAAGTGATGATGACTGGAATGAGTCCGTTATTGAAGACAAAAATACTGTTGTTGAAAGTTCTTTTGTTCCAGAGAACTCAATTTTAATGAATTTAACAAATCTGTTGACTGAGAGCGAAAAAGTTTTGATTAATGAGTTTCGTGAAAAGATGGAAAATATAATGAAAAAGTTTCATGAAAATAGATACGAAAATTCTGCAGAGGTCACTCTAGAAAAGATAGAACATTTAATAGATGAGTATTTGAAAAGGAAAATAAGACTAAATTTATGCTGTGATCAATATGAATGCACTGTGTCAAATTTTGTATTCAGCAAAATAATTGATATTGCTAATAGTGTTATTCGTATAACTCCTACTACTAGATCACGGTATAAAGAAAACGGGGAAGAGGCAATAGATGAGTGGGAGGAGAGTGAAAAACCTTTATTCAGTATTGTCAGTAAGCTATTATTAGCAGGTGCGAAAATAAACTCTGATTTTTACGATCATAGAATGATAGATGAAATTATGTACGGAAATGATGAGCCTATTTTTGCAGAATGCGAAAAAATTAAGAAAGAACTAAAAAGTATAGCATATGAAGGTTTAGTAAACAAGAATGAACAAGCTCAAGATGATGATCTAACAGTAGAAGTGGATAACAATCTTGCTTTTTTTAGGTGGCCACAAAACAGTATTGTTGAAGTTGTGAAGGTTATAAATAGTAAGGTGAATGAAAATTTCAATATAGAAAGTGGCATTTTGCAGATTGGAGAAAGTATAGTAAGAGTTGAAAGTGTAGGAGGAAAAAGGAACTACACAGATGTCTTAGGAGGTAGCATCGAGATGTCTTTTTCTACTGAGGTAGGAAAGATTAGTATTTATCTAGGTCCTAGGGATGAAGGTAGTAATAGAATAAAGGTAGAGCTTGATGAAAAGAGCAAGGAGAAGTTTGACAAGTTAAAAGATCAATCAAGTCTAGGGGAAAGCTGTCTTTTAGGGGGAAAAAGTGTTTTACAAGCTGTAAAAGGTGGAGATTTTGAAAGAAACTGCGGAATACTTATAGAGTTAGCTGAAACTATTAAACAATCAGATTTTGTAGTGAAAGAATCAGGTGTTCCTTCTACTCTTATGAGGTCAATTGATAGTTTAGACCAACTGCAAAAGATGGAAGCTTCGAAAGGAATATTAGTATGTTCATAAGGTAGCTAAAATTATTAAATAAAAGAATAGTAGGTAAATAAGTATTGAGTTAATAATTTAGAGATTATTCTAGAAAAGTTTACCATTTACCTGAAGCTTTGAGCATAACATTTTGTCCTCGGTTTGAAGGAGATTGTGTAATAACATACAGGTCTATGTCTTCCACTTTCTCGAGCTTGGTTATACAGCGCAAAACCCATACACGTCATTCCCACATCTGCTGCCACTGCAAAATGAATGGAAATGTTCAAAACATAAAGTGCAACACAGCTTACCAATAACGCTGATACCAGTTACAATTGGTTGATTTGATGTTTTTCGTATATAGGATTTCCTTTACTATAAAAACATGGTTCTATTTCAGCAGAAAAGGGGTTGTTATGTGAGTTTGACTCTTGCTCAATAGTTTGCTCTGGTTTCATATATAAATTAAAAATCTTTACTATTCATACTAATATCCTCATATAATTTAATGTCAGTTTTTGTAACACTGGTTCACGTCAAGACTATTCATTTCCTTTTGTTAAACGGTGCAATTAAAACCATAAAATCTCTTCATTTGTTCACTCCACAGTACCGGCATTTCCCTCAAATCAGCTAGCTTTAAACTTCTTGGCTGTCTTCCATTTACTATGTCTTCTTTAATTTTTGGTGCTAAATAATTCAACCTCAAAATTTGCTGTATACGTCTTGTACCTATATTAATTTTAACGCTCAGCTCTTTCAGACTTGCATATTTTCCTTCCTCTAGCTGACGTTTCCACAGATGGGCTCTCACCACTGCTTTGAGTAACGCATTATTTGTTTTTCCTTCTGGTTCTACTACTGTGCATTTATTTCCTTTCTTCTTTATTGGTATAAATTTTTCCTCTGATTCAGAATGCACTTCTATTCCATCTTCTTTCACCAATACTGTTTTTATTAACTTTTTCACTACTTCCTTCTGTTTTCCAAAACTTAAATTTTTCCACTCTTCCGCTTTTTCTCCCCATTTTTCATATAAATCTTCTGCTCTCTTCATCGCTTCTTTTTCCACTTCTCCAGCGACTATTGTTCGGTTTTCTGATTCACAATTTTTTCCCCTTAAATGATTATTTGTAATAGTTCAGACTTGATCTGACAGGCGAACAAAGTAAGATAAAAATATGAATAAATTTTAAAGGAGTGTCAGATATGAGTACAACACAAGAAAAAATACTAAAACCAAAGTTGGGATTGCTAGAACTTGCAAAGCAATTAGGAAATGTATCACAGGCGTGTAAGGTAATGGGATATTCAAGGGATACATTTTACCGCTTCAAAGAACTGTATGAAAAAGGAGGAGAAGAGGCTTTACACGAGATAAGCAAAAGCAAGCCATTATATGCAAATAGGGTATCGGAGGATATAGAAAAAGCAGTAATTGAAATAGCAATAGAATTTCCAGCGTATGGACAAGAAAGAGCAGCAAACGAACTGAAAAAGAGAGGAATTCTCATCTCTGCAAGTGGAATAAGATCAGTGTGGCAAAGAAACGATCTTGAGAATTTCAAAAAGAGGTTAAAGGCATTAGAAGCAAAAGTAGCTCAAGATGGCATTATCTTAACAGAAGAGCAGATAACAGCTCTAGAGAAGGCTAAGGAAGAAAAAGAGGCCCATGGAGAAATTGAAACAGAACATCCAGGATACTTGGGTAGCCAAGATAGCTATTATGTGGGTAATATCAAAGGTATTGGACGAATTTACCAACAAACCTTTGTTGATACCTACTCTAGAGTTGCTTTTGCTAAGCTTTATACAGAAAGGACTGCTATTACAGCTGCAGACCTTCTCAATGATAGGGTGATACCGTTTTTTGATGAACAGAAAGTATCATTGCTACGCATTTTGACGGATCGTGGTACAGAGTACTGTGGCAGACCTGAAAATCACGCTTACCAGCTGTATTTGGGGGTAGAAAATATTGATCATTCTCGAACCAAAGCTCGTTCTCCACAAACTAATGGCATCTGTGAAAGGTTCCACAGAACTATGCAAGATGAATGCTACAATATTATCTTCAGAAAGAAAATTTACACCTCTTTGGCAGAGCTTCAGCTAGATGTAGACCATTGGGTGCATTCTTACAATAGATCTCGACCGCATTCAGGTAAATATTGCTATGGTAAGACACCTATGCAAACCTTTTTTGATAGTATGCATATTGCTTATCAGAAAAATATTGATAGCATTAAACAGGATGCTGATTTTGGTTTTGACTTTGTCAATTCTTCTGTCAGTTAATTCACGCCTGTCAGATCAAGTCTGAACTATTACAACTCAGCCAAATTATCAAGATCTTCTCCTGTCGCAAATTTAAGTAAATTACTCTTTACTGCTTCATTTATTCTTTCTCTAAGCAAAAGTTCTCTCCATGCTGCTACCTCCAGAATCTTTATCGCTGGATCACTTTCAACTAATGCTGTAAAACTTTCATCTCTACGCACTAACTCTTCCTTCATTCTCGAAAAGATTTCCTCAAAGTTCAGTGGTTCGATAATATTTGGCTGCTGCATTTTTAAACAACTACTCCATTAATATTTATGAACTTACCTTCTGAAAGATAGACACCTTCTAAATTCAATGTTACTCTCCCTTCTTTTACTCCTTCAACTTTTACTTTTTCTAACTTAAATCTCTTTTCCCATTTTTCCAAAGCTTCTGCAGTTGCTGCATATATCTCAAGTGTTAAATCTCTATTTATTGGCTTATCCACCAATTCAAATAATCTTGAGCCATAATCTCTCCTCATTATTCTACTGTTAATAGGAGTAGTTAATATATCAATTATTGATTGTTTCAGATGTTCTATTCCCTCTAATTCTTTACCTGTTTTAGCGTCCATTCCTTTCATTTTTCGACTATTTTAATTTTTTTATTTTGAAAACACACTTTGATTTTTACTTACTATTTGAAAACTACAGGATGCCACATCACCTGTTCTCGCTACACCAATACCATTTACAAATACGTTGTTTGATCCTTGCGTTAGTGTTTCCCCAATACTCAAGATATCACCCTTACGACAAGCAGGTCTACCATTAACAAATACATCTTCACTCCCGCTCACACAGACATGAATCGGCATACCTGTACAATGATCTCCTATGCAAACAACTGCTTTACTCATATATATCAATTTAAATCTACTCTTCTTGCTTTTAATTTAATACTATCTTTTGTCATTTCTATACTCGATTCCCCAGCCTTCAGTGTTATTTTGTCCACTACTTCAATCTCTAAATGGTGCTTCCCTTTATCATATGTAAACTTTGTCCCATCCTGAAATTTTACACTATTTATTTCCTTTTTATTCTCTGGTGCAGCATACTTCTGTTGATATATTCCAGCTAGTACTACTCCTAATGATAACTCTCCCAATGGTGACAATATTACTACCTGTTCATTTATGCTTGGTGGTAGCCAGCTTCTTTCCTCTCCTGCTCTAGAAGTTATCCATGGAAGAAAATCTGTTAAAAGTTCACCTATTTTTACTCTTACTTTTGCTTTTTCATAATCTATTTCTTTTACAACTCCTATACGAATGATATTCGCTACTTTTCTATTTAGCTCTGAAATTGCAAAACTATGGTCTAACATGCACTTCACCTATATCAATAACATGTGGCATTATGCCAGTTGACCATACTGATTTACCCGCATGCACTTCATGAGTCCACTCTACTAACCACACTAAATATGCATCAAGCTCTGGCCTAAAATCATCTCCTCCTCCTGATATAAATTCTCCTGGCGAAACATTTTCCACATTCCAAGTATTTTTATTTACTACTTTTGCAACTTCGCTAGCTAAAGATCTGACAATAATAGCGGCATTTTCTATTGTGCTATCAATCACAATTCGTGCCTCAAATCTTGCTTTCAGCGCTAATTCTTCTGTTCCTGGATCATGTCCTTTTTCAAAGCCACTAAGTTCCACAAATACTGCCGGTGCTACTAATTCTTTCCTTATTGCTGGATATACTTCGCATGTTTGTATCGCAGAAATTTCTTTCTTCAGCGTGGTACAAATTTTATCATGTAAATCTTTCAAATTCATCCTTTATAGCTCAATTGACGTTCAAAAAATTTTGTAAAGACTTTCTCAACCTCATAATTAACAAGATTCCCTATTATCCTTGAAGCCTCAGGTTTCAGTGGCAACTTAACTTCCTTTATTGGCAATGCTGCCCTTCCTTCACGTTTAAACATACCGCTATTTCCTTTTGGCATAACTGCTGCAAATCCTCCTATAAACTCATGCTTTCCTACTTTCGATCCTCTTCTTGTTTTTTGTATCTTGCCAATTGTCGATGCTCTAATGTGTAATAGTTCAGACTTGATCTGACAGGCGTGAATTAACTGACAGAAGAATTGACAAAGTCAAAACCAAAATCAGCATCCTGTTTAATGCTATCAATATTTTTCTGATAAGCAATATGCATACTATCAAAAAAGGTTTGCATAGGTGTCTTACCATAGCAATATTTACCTGAATGCGGTCGAGATCTATTGTAAGAATGCACCCAATGGTCTACATCTAGCTGAAGCTCTGCCAAAGAGGTGTAAATTTTCTTTCTGAAGATAATATTGTAGCATTCATCTTGCATAGTTCTGTGGAACCTTTCACAGATGCCATTAGTTTGTGGAGAACGAGCTTTGGTTCGAGAATGATCAATATTTTCTACCCCCAAATACAGCTGGTAAGCGTGATTTTCAGGTCTGCCACAGTACTCTGTACCACGATCCGTCAAAATGCGTAGCAATGATACTTTCTGTTCATCAAAAAACGGTATCACCCTATCATTGAGAAGGTCTGCAGCTGTAATAGCAGTCCTTTCTGTATAAAGCTTAGCAAAAGCAACTCTAGAGTAGGTATCAACAAAGGTTTGTTGGTAAATTCGTCCAATACCTTTGATATTACCCACATAATAGCTATCTTGGCTACCCAAGTATCCTGGATGTTCTGTTTCAATTTCTCCATGGGCCTCTTTTTCTTCCTTAGCCTTCTCTAGAGCTGTTATCTGCTCTTCTGTTAAGATAATGCCATCTTGAGCTACTTTTGCTTCTAATGCCTTTAACCTCTTTTTGAAATTCTCAAGATCGTTTCTTTGCCACACTGATCTTATTCCACTTGCAGAGATGAGAATTCCTCTCTTTTTCAGTTCGTTTGCTGCTCTTTCTTGTCCATACGCTGGAAATTCTATTGCTATTTCAATTACTGCTTTTTCTATATCCTCCGATACCCTATTTGCATATAATGGCTTGCTTTTGCTTATCTCGTGTAAAGCCTCTTCTCCTCCTTTTTCATACAGTTCTTTGAAGCGGTAAAATGTATCCCTTGAATATCCCATTACCTTACACGCCTGTGATACATTTCCTAATTGCTTTGCAAGTTCTAGCAATCCCAACTTTGGTTTTAGTATTTTTTCTTGTGTTGTACTCATATCTGACACTCCTTTAAAATTTATTCATATTTTTATCTTACTTTGTTCGCCTGTCAGATCAAGTCTGAACTATTACAGCTAATCACATTTAAAGAAGCTAGTTTGCATTCAGTGTTCAGGTCAGGTTCTTGCTTCGTACCTTTTTCAAACAATTCAATTCTCTCCTTAACAGATAGTGTAGAATTTGAAACATTATTTTCTACTTCTTCAGAAAACGATGCTTCATTATTTGTTTGCGAAGTTACTACTCCAGCTAACATCTTTTCTTGATTCATTGAGTACATCACATTTAATCCAAAGTTATTTGTTACGCTAAACTCATTAAAATACGGTATATACCAGTATTAATATTACAACTACCAAGGCTTACTAAATTTCTGTTTGCGTTATCTTTTCCACTTTTTTCTTACTGTTTTTCTTCTTGAATCTCTGAAAAAGTTTTACCAGTACCAGAAAGAATTGCTTCCCTACCTGTGTACACTTGCCAACGTTTTATGGTTACATCTACAAATTTTGAATCTAGCTCTATTGTCCTACAAATTCTTCCTGTTCTCTCGCATGCAATCAGTGTACTTCCAGAGCCGCTAAATGGATCAAGTACGATATCTCCTGATCTACTGCTATTAACTATTGCTCTTTCCATTAGCTCTACTGGCTTCATTGTTGGATGTAATGAGTTATGCACTGGTTTGTCATAAAACCACAGATCACTTTGATTTCTACCCCCATGCCACTCACGTTTATTGCCGCTTTTCCATCCATAGAGCATTGCTTCGTATTGTCTTTGATAATCTGATCTTCCTAGCGTAAAGTGATTCTTTGCCCAAATGATAAATGTTGACCATTTCCCTCCCGCTTCCTCAAATACTTTTTGTAACGTTGAAAACTCTGATGATGATATGCAGATGTAAATTGCACCTTTCGTATATGCTAAAATATGGGAACAGATGTCGTAGAGAAAAAGTTCGTACTTTTCACCTTGATTATCGTTTAATATTTTTTTCTCTTCTCTTTCCTGACTGCTACCGTAATCAACGTTATATGGAGGATCACATACGGTAATATCTGCCATTTTATTATCTAATACCGCTTTATATGATTCAACTAAAGAGCTATCACCACAATAGATTCGATGATCACCTAAAATCCATAGATCAGCTGGTTTTGTTATTTCTACTTTTTTGTCATCAACAACTAAGTCAGAAAGATCTTCTTCTTCACCATCTAAATCATCAAGAAAGTTTTGAACTTTTTCTAATTCAAATCCAGTCATTTTAAGATCAAACTGTAAATCTTCTAACTCTTGAATTTCTACTTTCAAAAGCTCATCATCCCACTTTGCCCAATTAGCTGATTGATTTGCCAGTAATCGAAAAGCTTTGGTTTGTGGTTCATTTAGATTATCACTTAAGACCACTGGAATACTTTCCATACCAAGTTTTCTTGCTGCTTTAAGTCTTAAATGACCATCAACCACAGTTCCATTGCTTTTTGCAACTATTGGTATACGAAAGCCAAATTCCCTGATTGAAGCACACATTCTATTTACTACATCATCATTTTTACGAGGATTACGCTTATATTCGACGAGGTTTTCAACAGGATAGTAGTGGATTGCTAAATTCATATCTTAATAATTAAAAAGTTAATATTCAAAATATCTCTGACGCTAAAGAAGGCCTGGGGTCAGCACCATCAAACCCGCCATTCTGGCTGAAAGGACCCACTTTTTATGGATTTTTCGTCTTATTAACATTTTTACTGAAATCCATAACATAGAACATTAATGCTAAAGCATCAGATTCATTATCATCTTTAGGCAAAAACCCTTTTTCCTTTACAGCTTCAATAACTTCACTCTTACTTGCATTGCCTTTGCCTGCTATAAAGCGTTTTATAGTTTTAACATTAACACCTTTGTATGGTACGTGATGTTCTTCACACCAAGCAGACAGCACTGCAAGAAAACCACCATAGCAATGAGCTGCATCAGTTCCTAGATGTCTTCTCACCCCCTCAAAGTACACTGCAGAAATCTCTTTCAAAGAATTAAGCCAATTGCGAAAACTTAAAAAACACATGCCACCTCCACTGAAACGACTACCATGAAAGCTTTTGCTTCCACTTTCAATTATTCCATCTGTTAGAATTGCCCAGCCTGTTTGTTTGCCGAGATCGAGTGTTAGGATTGACACTTATATTCAGAATTTGTTTCGCTAGAGTGCTATATAATATATATTCAGGATTTGAAAAATTTTTGTCCAAAAAATCTTCTTCATAAATAAACTTTTTAGAAAAAAACTTGGTTAAAAATCAGTAAACAAGCATTGTATAATTATTGGTCAAGGCTTTCAGATTTCTATCTTAACAGTGTAATTAATCTATTATGCTAACGTAGCTTAGCTAATTTCTTATGAACGTTTACCCAAACCGTAAATTCTGGGAAGATGATTTAGAAGTACCAGTTAACTACTTACTTGAGCGTTTTCACAATACAGAAGTCCGTCATTCTTGGATGAATTCACTTTCTGGTAGGCAGTTAAGTGTTATCTTTCAACACTGCTTTAAAGACAAGCTAAATGGTCAACTCTTTGATGATCAAGACTACGATAACACATCCATACAATATAAACGTAAAGTGATTGCTAAACATTTAGACTCTCTAGTTATTTATTACCTGATTAGCTGTTTTGAACGTGCAAAGCTTGAAGCTACTGTCAGTGAAATTGCAAGATCTGCATTGACTGAGGAACTCATGAAATCCTACCTTCTAAAAGGTAACAATAAATACGACAAAAAGTCTTTGTTATTTCTATTGTTTCATGTAGATCACAACCTTTTAAAGTCTGTCTATCACTTTGAAAAAATACAAAGAAAAGGTTCTGTATCATTTGCTCTTCAAAAGACACCACGACAACCAAATGTTCCATTTAAAGACTTCATCTCTCAGGAAACCATAGTGCAGATACTGAAAGAAGACGACATTAAACGCAATGACGGTTTTGAAAATCAATTACAAGGTTTCTTCTACCATCAAAATCGTTTATATGTATTAGTTCGTAGAGCTAGTGGTATAGATTTACTACTAAACTCAAATAAGGTTATTCATGGTCATAAGCCAGATTGGATGATTTTGGATTTTCTAGTTAATGGTACTCAAGTAGATCTTACTGCCAAAAATATTGATCAAGCTACAGAGATAGCAAATAGCATTGCGAGTCGTTATTTTAGCTCTGAATGTGTTTTTGTAAACGCGCAGGATAAAAACTTTGCAGAGCAAGTATATAAATTCATTAAAGTTTGTGTTGATGGCTCTGATTCAAATATATTCACTTTTGAGTTAAAATTTCAGTCAAATCGTTTCAATTACAGCTATACTAATATCACTTTGACTGTTGCTCCATATGATCCTATTGCACCGGAATTGCATGTTTTAAAGCCATTTGTAGGAGACATAGTGCCATTTATAGAGTCGATTAAAGTAATATTTCAAGGCAAAAAGATAGGCTTATTTTTCAAGCGAAGTGATGAGTATATAGCAATTTACTACTCTGAACATCCTCTGAATAAAAGGGAAAGAGAGGATTTTAAAGCATACATAAAACAATTTTATGGTCTTACAATCTTGCCAAGAGCAAATCTCTGATCTTCTTAATTCTGGCAGCTCTTGGGTTAATCCAAATCAAAATTATATCGAAGCAGCAAGGTATTTGTCGAATCTTGAATTAATTAAGATGCAAGAGAGGGCCTATATTATCTGCTCTCATAGACAAGATAAATTAGATTGGCCAAATATAGTTGATCCATACTGTAACAATGAGATTTTCATTGATGAGAACTTTAACGAAGCATGCGATAATATAATTTGTGAAAATTGCAACCGTGATATTTTACCTAATACCTACAAGAAGCAAAGATTTCACCGCTTATCTGCATATTTAAACCCAGAGAAATTTATGAATTGGTTTGAAGGTCAGCTAAGTAATACGCATTTCATGTGGCAAAAAGTGGAAAGTGGAGTTTATCATGTTGGTGGACAAGGTAAGATTGTAAGTTTAATCATACTTGATTTTTGCACCAATCCAACATTCTTAACGATAGATAAGCTTAAAGCTAATCCAACTGTATTAATAATACTGAGAAAAAATCCATCAAACATACCTCTTGATTTGCCCATAGTAAAAATGGTTGACCTTTTCTTTCAGCATAAGACGTTAATTGAAGTATTCCAAGAAGCAGCACAAAGAGGAGTACTAGAGTTCATACCAAATACTTCAATGCAAATCTTACATACTGCACTTAATCTAATTGAACCTCCTAAAGAGAAGGAATTGCTAAAGTTGCAATTGATAGAGGGCTCACTTTACGTAAACAATATAGAGATTCTAAATAAGAAAGCTGTAGCATGTATGAAGGTTTTTCGCATATTATTTGAACAATTTTTGCATGATTGTAAAAAAGAATTACCTCCTGAAAAACACATGTTGCTTAGCATAACTGAAATAGAAAAGCGCCTAAATCTTGATCCAGAAGCAGATCCAGAACATCACATCAGAAAACCACTAAACACAATCCAAAGAACAATAAAAACCACCTTAGCTAAAAAGTTAGGATTAAACATCGAACGTAATGATGTGATTCAAACAGTTGGTTGGCCTGGATCATCGCGTAAAGATTATGGCTACCGTATTAACCCTTTCACTGTGCTGATAAAAGTAGTTCGTTAAGTTTTTAGTAGATTAAAGTCTCTCCGGTTCAAATCACCTATAAATAGTTTCCCAGTTCCCATTTTACAGTTGGAGCAGGGCTAGTAGCTTTTGGTTTTATATCACCTGCAGCATAGGTGCTTTAACTGCTCTTCATATTGCCTTGCATTGACAAATTTTTTCCTTCAAAGAAGATTCACTCGTTGAGATTTCCAAAATGGCACCATGCAAGCCTGCTAAAAACAGTATTCACCTATTGTAGATAAGGTATGTTTTTTGTCTCTTTCAGGCTTTTGTTTTTTCTTAAGTCTTTACAGCTAAAATAAAACGTGATATGGCTGCACAAGGTTTTCTATTGAGTTAAGCTACACATGCCCCTCATTGGGTTTTTAATGTAGTTTACAAGAGTTCTTTGGGTTAAACCTATAAATTTGGGTCCACCAAGTGGTATAATTACTCTAAAAAGCATTAAAAATAGGAATTAAAAAAATAGACTGTTATCAAGATGAATTTTTCTTCAACTGCTTCTGTGCTAATAATCACAATAGATATATTACATACTACTAATATGTAATATATTATATATATAAAGGAATCTGCCATTCTGCCAACTTGCTCAAATCAGCCATAGAAGGGAACTTTGGAACATATTTCAAGTTGGCAACTTTCTGCCATTCTACCAACTTATTACTTTTTCTAAGCTACTGATTTTCTTATATTTTTATCAATTTTAAGTTGGTAGAATGGCAGATTCTTCAGTTTGCCAACTTGCCATCTTGCCAACTTAATATATAATTCTACTATCTCCTTTTGCAATGTTATACATTTCTTGGTTTTTAGCTGTTAACTGCATTTGGTAAAAGATAATAATTTGGAAATTTTTGGTATAATCTGTGCTCCTAGGTCCTGATCTTTCTCAAGCAGCTCATTGAAATAGTATTTTCTCTCCTCTCTTTAATTCCTTAGTCCTACTATATTCAAATTTTCAGATATTTTTAAAAGGCTTGCCAGACATGTTTATATCTGTTCTATAATTATCTTTTTAGCATTTGTATTTACTTTGCTATTTTGTTGAATGGGTATTTACTTCCAAAAAATTTTTGTTTCAGACCCCTAATTCGTTTGCTATCTATAAAGAGGCTATTTGCTTCTTTAGCTTTCCTATAGATGTTATCTATAATGAAGATTGAGTAACATTATATTTTCATTATACTAATAATAATTAACATTGTATATTATCTTTCCCATATTATTTCTCAGAGTTATGTAAGACCCATACATCCCTATTTTCCACAGGTAGAGTCGCTCCATTGTTTGGTACAAGATAGTAATCTGGTTTTACCAATACATACTGATTTTCAGCAATTTTTAGCTCCATGTCTTTTACACATAGGTAACCATGCTTCGATCTTGTGTTTGATAATCCATATTCATCACACTTCTTGAAAAATTTTATATGACCTATCATTGCAAGATTACTAATTCTTTCACGAATGCTACGATCACTACCAAGTCCGAACTTTCCTTCAAAACACTTTGCAAAGCTAGCTGCAGTATATACTTCTCCTCTATACGCTTCATTAGAGATTAACTCTAAAATTATATCACATCTTCTTAGACGTTCTAAATCCAATTTAGTATTATAGCTAGACCTTACTATTCTTTCTGAATTTAATGTATCATCAGATTGTACAAACGCACCGTTATGCCAATAAAATGAAATCTTTTCTTCGTTAGATGCAGAATAATTTGACTTCTTACGGCAAAGTACTCGTTCATTACCAGAAGCATCAGCTTTATCTGGCTTTGACAAGTACCAACGAGATCTTACTGTATTATTCCACGCAGTTGAACCACCTGTACCTGTTTTACGTATTATTCCTGAATCAGAAGGATGAGCACATAATAATACAGCTCCTTTTATTACTTTCACTATTTTTCCACAACAACTTTGAATAAATTGTCTCACATGAGAGCGATTGTTTTCATTGCCACCAAATAAGTCTGCTGCTGTATCTAAAACTACTAGCTTTGGTTGAAACAATTTAATATCTTCAAGTAATTCTTCAAAGCAATGAGTTAATTTACCTATATCTTTGTTATCAAATATCATGAGTAGATTATCTTTCCACACTCTCGATAAAAAGCCAATATTATCATGAAAGTCACAGGATTCCATATCTAACTGATATAATCTATTTATAGCACACTGTCTTCGCCACAGCTCTTCTGTATCATCTTCACAAAATACACCATATGTCTTCATCTGCTCAATTTCCATTCCCAACCAAGATTTACCTGTGCTCGCTGCTGTCATTAGTTGTTGAGCAAGTAGAGACTTTCCCATACCACCATCACCGTAGAGAGCCGTAACACTTCCAATAGGAAGCCAATCTTTAACAATCCATTCTCTTTCTGGAGCAATATTAGCCCAAGCTCTGGTATCTATTCTCAACGATTTTTTTGAAGGAGCCTTTTTTGTACTAAGGATGAACTCTTTAACATTTACACCTTCTTTCACGCAATCAGCAGCGTCCCAACCCTTTGGTTTATCTTTAGGTATTTCCAAAATGCAAAGTTCTTCAACTCCAAGACAAGTAAGTTTCATAGCAGATTTTTCAGCGTATTTCTTACCTGCTTCATCATTATCTGGCCATATAATAATGTGTTTACCTTTAAGTGGAGTCCAATCTGTTTTTTCAATAGGTGCATTTGCTCCAGACATTGCTGTTGTTGCAGTTATTCCTTTCTCTATCAGCGCTTCTGCACATTTTTCTCCTTCAACAAGAATAACTTTATCGGACTTCAAAATACCTGGAATATTATAGAGTGGCCTTATCTTCGGTGCACCAAAGTCGGACTTTTTTATATCAAAAGGAAGATATCGCTTCCCATTATCATCATCGTAACGATAGATTCTAACAATAGCTTGGCCGTTTTCACCGTAATAATCCCAATATGCAGTTGGACTACTTGAAGTTTTGAAATGACCAAGCCACTCAGCTATAGAAGCCATTACTTCAGGAAACTCTATTCTTGTACTTTTTCTATTTACTCCCGCCCAAAGGTCGATAATGTCACCACCTTCTCCTGTTGCAAAATCATGCCATAGGCCAGCTTCACTACCACTTAATTCTACTACTAGACTCTTTCCTTTATCACCTTGTACATTGCCTACATAAAACTTATCACCACGAAAAGTTCCTCTTGGTAATAGATATGAAAGGCATGATCTGATATTTAACAGAAGCTGAGCTTTAAGTTGTTCTTTTTCTACTAACGGTGCATTTTTTCGTGGAGCTGCAGTATTAAAATCACAATAGATACCCATAAAATCTCCAATATATTTAAAGTTTAGAAATTTGGTTAAGCTGTGGCTATCCAGCGTCCGTTAACCATGTTTATGAATTTTGTTGGTATTGGTTTGCCGTTTTTAAGTTCGTACATCAATTGCAGAGTATTCCTTTCTGGCCTAAATATCATTACTCCAGATGTATATAAACTTCTTAAAACATTAGCACCACTCAATGCTTGAAATGGATTCTTTTTTAACGTGGTTGTTGACACTTTTTTTGTGTAATGTGTAACTATTACTCCAGCCGTAGGATTAGTTATAGAGCGTAGTTCATCAATACTATTTTGCAGAAAAGAGATCATACTCCTATAATCAAAAACAGAGTCTATTACTATAAGATCAACTGTTTTTACATCGAGATTTTCCGACATAATTTCCTTTATTTTTTCCACATTCAAAGTTAACTGTACTTTTTTAGTAATAACTAAGTTTTCTGTTCCTTCATCAAGGATTTTCTTGCTGATTCTTAGCTTCTGTAAGCGCTCTCTTATGTAATCATATTCCATTTCATTCTGTAGATAGAATATCTTAAGTGGCTTTGCAGGCTTCATACCAAGAAATGATACTCCAGCAGCTAAATGTACTAACATGGAAAGTAGAAAATTACTTTTTCCTATTTTTGGAGTTCCACCTATGACCAAAAGACCACTTGGAGTTAGAATTCTTGGGCCTATTATATCTTTTGGCATTGGTGATTTATCATTCAAGTAATGCCTTGCTGAAAACGATGTAATTTTATGTTTTGTTGTGTTTTCTTTAGTATTTAACCACTTCTTAGCGGAATTTATATCACCTTTCACTAAAGTCCAAAGATCAATGATATCACCACTAATTCCTTTAGTAAAATTATGCCAATTTCCAGCTTCTTTACCCACTATTTTAACTGTAATCATATCCCCGTCACAGTTGCCAACATAAGTCCTCTCTCGATAAAAATTACCGTTTGGAATTAGGTAAGGTACACACTCCTTAATATTATCAATCAATAATCCTTTTATTTCCTTTCTCTGCATAAAACCCCCATACATACTTTTCATACGTTTAGAGCTGAGATTAGCTAGCTCACAAACAGTTTCAAAAGACTCTGAATCAAACCATTTAATTGCTTCTTTCTTTAGCTCTAGATTTTTTCCTGCTGCATCTTTGATAGCTCTCTCAATTACAGCAATCCAGAGCTTCTCTTCGTCGTACTTCAAAATGGCAACCAATCAACTTCAGATTGTTCTGGAGTAATAACCGTAGCAATCTTGTTCTTTTCTCCATACCGATCAGCTTCAATGCCAACTTTTGCAGTAAACTCTACCCCGTTAAAGTCAGCTATAGAGTTGACTTTTCTAGCAATAGCTGCTTTTTCTGAAGTGTCATTTGAATGAATGTTCCGTGCTGACTCCAAAATACTTCTAAGCATAGAACGACCAGATTCTCCCCAAGTATCTTCTCCTTCAACTCTTGCTTTGCCACTTTTAATACCAATTACTTGAAAAATCTTGCGTTTTGCATATGGACCTTCAGTGACAGTAAATTCAACGTTTAAATAGATGCTGCCAGTAGTGTAGCTTTTCGTGAACCAATTTTCATAACCTCCTGGTTTAATTGCCATTTTTACCTTGACTATTGTACCTTTTGGTATTAAATTACTCTGTAATTTTGCAGTATTAAAATCAGTTAAAAAATCTGTTAGCATATTGTTCCCTATAAATTAAGTAAAAAAAAGAATCAACTCCATTGGTCTACAAGTTTCCAACGACCATTTATCTTATCGACAAGCTTGCTTGCCACACGTTCACCATTTCGCAGCTCAAACACTATTTGACGGGTAGTGCTTTCTTCATCATGAGCAAACATCACCATGCCAGTGCTATAAAATCCACGTAAAGATCCAGCACCGCTTAGGCCTTGAAATGGATCTTCTTCCAGCATCTTTTTGGATAGTTTTTTTGTGTGGTGGGTAAGGATTATACCTGCATCTGGATTAATAATGTTCCTCAGTCTTTCAAGCGTTTTTTGCAAAAAGAATAGCATAGCGCTGTTGTCATTTTCATTACCATATTCACTTGAGTTAAAAATGTTACGAAGAGGATCAATTGCAATAATATCAGGTTTGAAACGCTCTTTAACGGTGCTTTTGATCTCATCTATTTCTTCACTGCTGAAAGATAATTGCACTCTTGGCGTGATAATTAAGTTATTGGCAGCTATATCCAAAAGTTCTTGGTCGAATGTCAGTTGCTGTAAACGCTCTTTCATGTATTCATACTCAATTTCAGTTTGCATGTAGAAAATTTTCATAGGACGACTAGGAGTCATACTGAGAAATGAAACTCCGGCAGCCATGTGAATCAACCAGGAAATAAGAAAATCACTCTTGCCAATCTTAGGTGGGCCACCCAGTACCAATAGACCTCTTTTAGTTAGAATCCTTGGTGCGATTATATCTTCTGGTATTGGCGATTGATCATTCAAATATTCTTTCACACTGAAAAAGGGAATTTTTTGACCGATATTGAAAAAGCTTTGTTCCATAATAATTATTCTCCAATTTTTAATTAAGCAATAGGAGCCAAAGTTTTGGCTTTAATTTTCGCAAGTAATTTACCCAAATGTGGTTCTTCAACCATATTCAGGCAGCCACTTCGATCTTTAGCTGGGTATCCCCAAGTATTAATAGTCTGACAGATAAATGAACGTACTTCTGTGCCATTATCTTTCTTAATTCCAACCATGCTGATTACCTAATCAACAATACCTGGAATCTCACTAGCAGTTTTAGCTCCTTCACATTGAGGTAGCCAAGTTGGACGATTGCAGTCATCGAGATATTGACCTAATGTGCCAACTATGATGATGTCTTTATCTCTGATATGTTGAAACTGATTGAGCCAAGCCATCATCTCTTGAGCAAGTAACCCATAAGCAGCTCTTTTGTCTTCTTTTCCCGATCTATCAGAAAAACACTCAGGTTGCATCCTTGCCCATAAAAGACATAAACGTGAAGCAACGGTTATACTATCTACAAAGATGCATCGGTATTTAGAAGTCTCAGAAAGAAGATCTTTATACTTGCCAGATACATGTTCATGGTGTTTTTGACTGTATGCTTGGTCAGATTTCAGCGCAGGGTTTGGACCACCAATTAGGCAGGCAATATCCCGAGCTTGATTCCAAGTACGAACACTAATTGAATCTCCCTGCCAATCTTGAACAGCAAGCAGACCTGCTTCAAAGTCAAGACATAGTGTTGGTTCACTTATAGTCTTTAAGAGGCTGGTTTTACCAATACCGTAAGGACCAAAAATTACTACTTTTATGCCTGTAGTTGTTTTCAATCTTTCATTATTGTTTAAAATTTTAAAAGTCATTTATTCACCTCAATGGTATATGTTATATATTCAGGAAAGGTAGAATTTATGTTCAATTTTTCTTTTTGCTCTTGTAGTAGATGGAAGAGAGTTTTATACGTATTTTTCTTACCATAGTATTTAAAGTAGTTCTTGATATGTTGTTCATCTTAGCAACTTCATATAAGTTAAAGTACTTGAGTTGTTCGCATATCTTTTGCATCTTTCTTGGTAGCGTTGAAATCATGTAATCTACATCAGTACGTTTTGCTACTTCATCTTCAAAAGCTTCTGTTTTCTCAATATTGACGTAGTTATTAATGTTGCGTTTAATACATAGTTGTTTCTCCAATAAGTTATTGGCACGACGTTCAGTTAATCTTGCTACAAAAGTGTTAAAGCTACCTTTACTTTCATCATATCTATCAAGATAAGTCCAAATTTCACAGAAAAGTTCTTGCTCAAGATCTTCATGAGTTTCATGAGCAAAGCATTCAAAAAGTTTTAATCTCTTAGCTTGATACCGTATATTTTGAACAACTATGGCAGTTTTTAGTTTCATAACTTTTCCCTAAAACAATTAATGCTTTAAGGATGAGAACTTATAGGTGCACTTTGTAGGACAGGAGCAAAAATAAATAATACAGATGCAATTTTTAACCTATTGATATTCTATTGTTTTTTTTCGAGAATAATACAGTTCGATTTTTAAATAATACTGCAACAAAAAATTAGGCAAAAATTCATTTTTTTTGGACAAAAATTTTCCAAATCCTGAATATATATTATATAAGCCTTTCAAACTCATCACAGGTGTCAATTCTTACACAATCAGGAAGAGCAGCAATAGCAGCCAGCATAAAAGAGCAAGTTATACATCTTGCTTGGGGAACAGGTGATTCAAGCTCTGGAAGTAGCCATCAGGTCGAAAAAGTTTTTGTTGAGGGTGAAATAGCTCTAGATCACCACACTATTAAAGATGTAAGGGTTTTTACAGGACAAACAACTTATCAGTCAAGTATAGATTATATAGTTGATAGCAGTAGTGGTGTAATAAAACGTACGGAAAATAGCTCTATCAGGGCAAATAGTGCAGTTACTGTAGAATATAGTGAAAGCACACCACCAGAGCTGATAACTTCTGAAAAACTGCTCAATGAGCTTGGCAGACGTACTGCGAACGAAGTGCTCTTCTGCACAGGTGATGAGAATGGAGAGCTTGTTACTCCCTCCGGAAGGTTTAGGCCCTCAAATGTACCAACTAATAATCTCTATCTTAAATTTACTTTCGATTTCACGGACGCAGCAAATCAAGTTATCAGGGAACTTGGGGTTATGGTTGGTACTAAAGTAAAAAAAGGATTACCTACAGGACAGAGATATTTTGAGCCAAAAGACATTGAAGATTCAGGAATTTTGTTGGTACTTGAACATACGGTACCACTTATTCGAACTGCAGCAACTCGGGAAACTTTTTCCTTTGTTGTCACATTTTAAAAAACTTAAAGGGAGAAAAAAATGATAAATGATGCTATTGTCCGTCTTCAGAAGATGGGACTTGATGATTTAACTGCAAAGCAGCTGCTTAGTTTTAAAGATAATGAAAACTTCTTATACGACTCAGCATTTAAAATTACCGACTTATTCGAAGATAGATTTGTCGAAGCGGTAAAAGATATATTTTTAGAAAGCACAGCACGGGATATCTATCAAAAAGCTGTGGCCAGGAAAAAGTTTATCTCAATTTACATGGCAAACGCTAGGAACATCTCTGAGCCTCATTATCGAGCTCAACGTTGTTGTAACATACATTAAAATTTACAGGAGAAAAAATGCAAATACCAAAAATCTTTAATACCGACGATTACAATCAATGTGAAAGTTGCCAATCGGTACTTAGTCCTGCAGCTTATCTGGTTAAATTATTGGAAATAGTTGATAAATATGAGCAGCCACCTAAATTACTTAAAAAACGTCGTCCTGATCTCTACGATATTAAACTCGATTGTGACAATACCAACAAGGAAAAGCTATATCTTGAAATTGTCAATGAAATAATGGAGAAAAATCTAAAACTTACGCTTAAAGAAGATGATGTCCTATGTAAGCTTGCAACTGCCAAATATCCTTTTAATCTTCCAGCAAATTTTCCGCTAATGAGTATACGTGCTTACCTTAAGAAGCATAAGACAAGCTTAGCAGAGATATATAAAATACTGATTGAAAATGCTGACACTGATGCAGAATTTTTGAGTCTTTCTCCGGAGGAATATGAAGTAATTACGTCTGATAATGAAACAGAAGCTTATTTAAAAGAGGTATATGGAATAAAAGATGGAAAAATAGATCAATTGAAAAATGTTGATAAATTCATTGCACAAACAGGTATAGAGCATGATAAGCTTCAACCATTACTTGATAGCTATAAAGGTGCAAAAAAACTTACTATTACAGAACAAACTATAAATAATCTTGATAATCAAGCACTGAGCTTTCTACATCGCTTCATTCGTTTAGCAAACAAACTTAATTGGTCATTTGCTGAATTAACTCAAGCACTAAATGGGAGTAAAATTGATCAGAAAAAAATAGCAAAGATTAAAAATCTACAAGAAAGATTTAAGCAACCTTTAGCTAAGATATTTGCATTGTATGCTGATAGTTTACCAGAGAGTGTATCAAGTAAAATTGACAGTCTACCAGAATTTAAAGCACTTTTAAGTCAAAAAAGCCTCAAAGATCTAGCTGCTACAGCAAGTAATTATAGCGCATTGCAAAATATTTTAGAAGTAAACAGTAATGAATTAACTGCTTTGATTAACTACCACAATGATCAAGAGGTATTCGGAGAAAAAATTTTAAAAGTATATAAACAAGTTCTGCTTGCAAGATTAGTAAACATACCAATAGCAGAGCTCTTATTACAATTAAGCGTAGAAGGAATAAATCTGGAAAATGTGGTTGAATTTAATGATTGGCTCACAAAACATGCAATTACGACAGAGCAAATACGCAGATTGATTGATCCTGCTTCAAGTAAGCAACTTGCGAAACAATTATATGAATCAACAAAAGAAGTAAAAGATTCGCAGAGTTTCTATAACGAAGTATATAAGTGTGTAGGCAACATTCAACCTGAAATACTCGATGCTATTTATGCATTTACTGTTGATCCCAATAAACCACAGTCATTTTCAGACAAAGGATTTTTAGAAAAGCTCATTCATAACATAGATGTATTTACAACGCTAAAGTTTGAAGTAGAGGGTATTACAAGTTACAAAAGTGTCTATGGAGTAGAGGGAAAATGGTCAATTGAGCAGATTCGGACTCTGTTAAACTATAAAACACTTAAAGCATCATATTCTACACTACCTGAATACATTAACTGGTTATTTGGCAATGACTACAGCAGTGATAAAGTAACGGAGAAAATGGTTCAGCTTACTGGTTGGAGTAAAGATACACTCGAAGCTATTAAAAAAGTCGAAATATTTAAGCAATATTTTGGCAAGCAAGATTCGGTGAATTCTTTAATGAAGATTAAGTCTCTCATGGATATAGCTGAAATCAATGTCAAAGTTCTACTGAAGCTTCAGGATTTATACAATTTAAAAGCAAGTGAAGGATGGAAAAAATATACCGATACTGAAAAAGATTTAGAACTGATCACTGAAAAAGACGAAGGATATTTAGCAAGAGAAAAGCGAGATATTCTAGCAAGGTACATGATACATACTAATCCAGGTCTGAAAAACATGAGAGATCTTTATGGATTTTTGTTGATCGATGTTGAAATGAGTGAATGTTCAAAGATTTCGCCGATTAAAGCAGCACTAAATAGTGTTCAGCTATACATTCATCGCGCTATGATGAAGATAGAAAAAGATAAAGATAAGGATGTGGAGATTAAAGGCCTGACGGAAGAAGAATGGAAATGGCTGTCCAGTTATCGTGAATGGGAAGCAAGCAATAAGATAAAATTATATCCAGAAAACTACTTAAATCCAACATTACGTAAAATTGTTACTCCAGAGTATAAGAAACTACAAAACACGCTCATGCAAGGAAATATCACCGACGAAGGAGTAAGTGATGCATACATGAAGTATTTTGAAGATTTTGAACAAGTAACTAGTTTAAAAATAGTTGATAGTTGTTATGAAAAAGTAGAAGGAAAAAACACACTGTACGTTATTGGCAGAACTCTTGCGCAACCATACGATTATTATTACCGCGCAGCAGTATTTGATCAGAAAAATCAAAATATACTTTACTGGACTGCGTGGGAGAAAATAGAGGCATCGATTCCAGTTGAAACAATAACCCCAATACATGCATTCAACAGATTATTTATATTTTGGGTGCAACAAATTGAAAAAAGTGAAAATAACGAAAAAAGAATCGATGCAACGATTAATTACATATTTCAAAAACCAAGTGGCAGTTGGACAGCACCACAGAAGCTTGCAAGTGATATTAAAATAGATCCAGTTGATGAAGCAAAAAAATTATACTGGAAGAAAGTGGCAGCTTTTTACCTTCAAGAAGAGAACGGAAAAGAAAAACGGATAGTAATTGTTATCGGCAAAACAAAGTTTGATAGTGTAAGTTTATCTAATCTATTTACTCTTGATGAAGATTTAGTTGCTAGTAAGAATCAGAAAGGAAAGTTTATTAATAATCTTCCTTATAAATATCGTATTATCGACCTAAACAAAAGTTTCCTTAATCGAAAGAGTATAACGATTACAGGAGTTGGCAATAAGGTCATTTTTTTTGGTGGCAGGAGTGGCAATTATCCAAATTATCAATACTTTTCACAAGTAAATGTTTACGATGATAACACAGGAAATTGGACAACTCATACTTCTAGCGAAGCACGATATCAACCAACAGTAGGAATAGTAAGCAACAAAGCTATTTTCTTTGGGGGTACTACAAATAATCGGTTCTCAAAGGAGCTATTTTCCTCAAAAATAGATATTTATGACAGTGAAACAGGAAGCTGGACTACTCATACTGCTAGTGAAGGACGGTGGGATGTAGCAGTGGCAGTAGTAAATCACAAAGCCGTTTTCTTTGGAGGTAAGAAGATTAATGGTGAATGCTCAGCACGAATAGATATTTATGACGATGAAACAAGAAGTTGGACAACATGCACTACTAGTGAAGCAAGAATGAGTGTAACAGTAGCGGTAGTAGGAAAGAAAGCTATTTTTTTCGCAGGAAATAAAGGTTATGATAGTAGTAATCATGTAATATGTTCTTCGCAAGTAGATATCTATGATAGTGAAACAGGAAGTTGGACTACTCATACTGCTAGTGAAGGAAGGTATAGTGCAAGAGTAGGTGTAGTCGGCAAAAAAGCTATTTTTTTTGGAGATATAAAAACTATAGATAATTCTTCAAAAATAGATATTTATGACAGTGAAACAGGAAGTTGGACTACTCACACCACTAGTGAAGCACGGAAATGGATATCGGTAGCAGTAGTAGATAAGAGAGCTATTTTCTTTGGAGGTTACAAATCCTCACAGATAGATATTTATGATGATGAAACTGGAGAATGGACAGTACATGCTGCTAGTGAAGCGAGGGCTTTTGCAGCAGTAGCAGTAATTGGCAAAAAGGCTATTTTCCTTGGAGGAAATAAAGGTTTGAGAAATGGTAATTTTATATACTCTTCGCAGGTAGATATCTATAATGACGATGAAGTTGATGAAAATAAAAAATGGACTTCACACACCTTAAGTGGAGAACTAGGTAAAGACAAAGTTGCAGTAGTTGGCGATAACGTTATTTTCTTTCGTAGCAAATTAGATGGTAAGTATTGTGAAAAAGTATATGTTTACAACAATGAGGCTGATTATTGGACAACCATAACTTCAAATATTAAAAGCGATGCCTGCCCTATCATTCGAGGTGATAAAGTATCATTTTTCGGTACTGATGAAAATAATAACGTATTTAAACAAGAAATACAAATAAGCATTTCATACCCTTCTTATGATGTAATTAACCGTGATGATAAACTTCATTTAGGGAAAACTAAAAATATCTTTGAAACTAACGTTACTAATAAAAAGGATAATGCTGAACTTCTACATAAAGATGATGATAAAAAGTGGTTAACATTGCTAAGTAATTTTAAAAAGTCCTTATCCCAGCAAGTAATCAATAAACCTGGTTGGTTCATCGTTGAAGGTAACCTCGAGCGTGAAAATATTCGTGAGTCTTTCTTGCTTTTACCTAAAGATTACGATCTACCTGCAATTAGTGAGAAATCAACTTACAAGATAAACAAAAGTGAAAATAAGCTTGAGTTTGAATATGATGGTAAAAGCCAAAAATCTAACTTTCAAGATATAAAATTCTCTTTTACGAGGTTAAACATCACCGGCAATGTTCGCCATTTACGTCAAAAAGCTTATGCTGGTGGGCCAAAAAGTATTTTAACTCTAAAGTCACAGAAAATAGAACAACTTCCATTTTCAAGATTTAATCCAACAGATAGTATCTCTCATCGTCCAAGTGATACTTTGGACTTCAGTGGCGCTTATGGCCTTTATCTATGGGAAATATTTTTCCATATTCCAATGCTGGTTGCTTGGCACTTGCACAAAGAACAGGACTTTGCTACAGCAAGGAAATGGTATCAATATATCTTTAACCCTACCAATAATAATAAAGAATGGCAGTTTTTGCCTTTTGAAAAGCATAACAGTGATAATATCGTTGAGTCGATAAATGATACTCAAACTGCTGAAGAACTGGCAATTGATCCATTTGACCCATACACCATTGCAAAACAACGTACCACTGCATTTGAAAAGTATATCATCATCTCCTACATAGATAACCTCATTGATTGGGGAGATATGCTCTTTGCTAAGGGATCTTGGGAAGCATTAAATCAAGCTACGATGCTGTATATCAGAGCTTGGGATTTACTTGGCCCAAAACCTATTAAAAAAGGAAATTTTTCAGTTCAACCTCAATCCTTCAGTGAATTAAAAGACCATGATTTATTGAAAATGGAAACAGAACTACCAGCTGGTTCACAACTCGCAGTTCAATCTGATGAAGCTCATGATCTTATCAAATACAGCAATTACTTCTGCACACCTGAAAATAAGAGCTTTATTGGTCTATGGGATAAAGTTGAAGATCGCTTATATAAAATAAGACATTGTTTAGATGTTAGAGGAAAAAAAGCAGTATTACCTTTATTTCAACCACCACTTAATCCTAAGCAATTAGCAGCAGCAACTGGCAGTTATTCTCTAGCACTACCAGAGGTGAAGCTAATACCACATTATCGCTTCAGTAAAATGGTAAGTTATGCAAAATCGATAGTTGAAACGGTGATAGAATTTGGCTCAGAATTACTTGATGTTCTGGAAAAGAGAGACGCTGAGTCACTGACTATTCTTTACAACAAACAAGAAGGAATAATCAGTAATTTAATCTCATCGGTTAAAGAAAAGACCATAGAAGCCTTAAAGAAAGAAAAAGATGCACTGAGTGCAAGTTTAAATAATGCTGAGGAGCGTGAATCGCATTATGAAAGTTTAATCAATGCTGGACGTTCATACCATGAAGTGAAAGGAATCTTATCATATTCTGAAGCAACTTCAACAAGACTTGGAGCTTGTGGTATATTTGGAGCTGCAGCATTAGCACATTGGATACCTACAGTATTTGGTTTTTCTTTTGGTGGTGCTAAACCTGGCTTTTCTACACAAACAGGAGCAGATTTTCTGACTACTCTAGCAGATATTAAGAAAGAAGGTGCAGAATTATCCAATATCATAGCAAGTTATCAAAGACGTGCTGAAGATTGGGATCTACAGAAAAAATTAGCTGCCTGTGATGTGAAGCAGATCAACCACACAATAGAGGCAAATCAAATTAATCAAACCATTGCTGAGCAAGAATTAAAAGTACATAAAGAGTCAATCAAGCAAAACCAGGAAAAAAGGGAATTCTTTGAAAGTAAGTTTACAAGTAAAGAGCTCTATGACTGGATGAAAGGGCAAATAGCAATAATATATTTCCAAGCTTATAAGATGGCTTTAGAGATGGTAAAACAGGTGGAAAAAACTTATCAGTATGAGTTGAATAACGATAGAGTATTTGTTACAGCAAGCTCTTGGAACAGCTTAAAAGAAGGATTACTTGCAGGTCATAGCTTGAAGTTTGCTCTTGAGCAAATGGCCAAAGAGTATCTTGATAATAATGAAAGAGCTCTGGAGATTACTAAAACAATACCTCTAAGTCCTATTGCAATCAATGAGTTAAAAACTCAAGGAAGCTGTAAGTTTGCATTAACAGAAAAAATGTTTGATCTTGATTTTCCAGGTCATTATTGTCGTAAGATTAAAAGTATAAGAATTACTATTAAAGCAGAAGTTGCTCCTTATCAGGATATTCATGCTACATTGCAACAAACAGCCAACAGAGTAGTACTGAAACCTGAGATTGAGGCAATAAGGTCATTACTCGATGAAAATAATGAACTCAGTGATAATCAATCATTAAGAGTAAACTGTAATACAAATCAGCAGATAGCAATATCAAAAGGAAACCAAGAAGATAGTGGATTATTCGAATTAAACTTCAATGATGAACGTTATCTACCATTTGAAGGTACAGGGGCGGTATCTGATTGGATTTTAGAGCTACAAAATACTGAAAAAGTTTCTGATGTGATTATACATCTTGATTATACTGCATTTAACGGAGGAAAAGAGTTAAGTAACAAAGTAAAAGCTCTGCCGAAGCTAAAATACTATTATGACATGTTGGCAGTGAAGTTAAGTGAGGTAGATCAAGAAAAGTGGCAAAGATTTAAACAATCAGGAGAGTTTAAGTTTAAACCTTCTTTTTCGACTCGAATTAAAAATCCAGAAATTGATTTAAGTTATAACGGTGTTTATCTCGTACCAAAAATAGCAGATGGGAGTGAGGTAAATATAAAACTGGGTAATAATGTTTGGGATAAGGATACTCATAAAGTAACTGTAACTGAGCTGGAGAATGATTGGGTCATTAAAGCAACTAATGCGAATAAAATAGAGGAGATTACGGTGATAATCCCTTATAAGGCTGAAGTCAATTGGAAGTAACATGAGTTTAAACGGCTATTACAATCGCTTTGATCCTGACAAAGAGTACGAAAAAAGCTTATTCCTGGCAGGAAGGGGTTTACAGTCAGCAGAATTAAACGAGACTCAAGAGTATGCTCTTTTCAAGCTCAAAGGCATAGGAGATGCGATATTTCGTGATGGTGATGTTATAACAGGAAGCAACTGTATCATAGATGGGGAAACCGGCGAAGTCACACTTGAATCGGGAAAAATCTATCTTCGTGGAGCGGTGAGAAAAGTAGGGGGAAAAAGATTTATTATTCCACTGAATACCACAGTTCGCATCGGTGTTTTTTTCGCCCTATCCACTATTACAGAACTTGAGGATGAGAATCTTCGTGATCCTGCCGTTGGTACACGTAATTATCAAGAAGTAGGGGCAGCAAGACTTAAAGTTTCCACCATTTGGGGTTATCAAGCAGAGAATGTTTCTCCCACTTTTTCTACTGATGGAGAATTTTATCCAATTTACAACATTGAAAACGGAGTATTAATAGAGCATTCACCGCCACCACAAGCAAACATAGTAACCACAGCGCTTGCTCGTTATGACAAGGAGGCAAATGGTTCCTACGTCGTAAATGGGCTAGAAGTGATGTTCCTCCACAAAGAAGAAAAGGGAGAAGAAGGGGTAAAAAAGGGTAAAAAAGAAATTTTTGTGATTAATGAGGGCAAAGCTCATGTTGATGGTTATGAAATTGAGTTGCCTCACAGTATTCGTGTTTCTTTTGATGAAGATCCAGATATAAAATCAGTTGAATCAGAACCCCATACTTTTCAGCCAAACAGCGAAAGAGTAATGGAACTGAAGGTTAATGATTTTCCAATCAGCGAAATCAAAAAGGTTGATATCACTGTTCAAAAAACAGTTACCGTTACTCACGGTTCATACTCTGGAGCTATTGATCCGATACCTGACTCTGCGGTACTTGAGATTATTCAAATTAAACAAGGTGATGTTATTTATGAAAACAGTATAGACTATAAGTTAAACGCAGGAAACGTTGATTGGTCATTACCCGGCAAAGAACCAGCTCCTGGAAGTAGTTACTCGATAACCTATCGCTGTCGCACTCATGTAAGCCCTGAAGATATAAATGAAGAGGGATGTAAAGTAAGGGGAGCAGTTGATAACAGCTTGGTTCTGATTGATTACACCTGGAAGATGCCACGCTTTGATTTAATTACTATAGATAGCAAAGGGGTAGTAAGGAGAATAAAAGGAATTGCCCACCCTTGGAAACCATCAATGCCAAAAGCACCTAGCGGACAACTTTTACTCTGCTACATTCATCAGACGTGGAAAGATGGGGAAAAAGAAGGGGTGAAAGTAATGAATAATGCTATTCATGCTGTACCGATGAATGAACTTGAAGCAATGAAAAAAGGAATAAATGATCTTTATGCATTAGTTGCAGAGGAGCGTTTACGCAGTGATGCAAATTCAAGAGAGCCTACCACAAAAAAAGGGGTATTTGTAGATCCGTTCTTTGATGATGATATGCGCGATCAAGGAATTTCGCAGTCTGCAGCAATAGTAAATAGAGAGCTAGTTCTGCCAATAGATGTAGAAGTTGCAGATATTGAAAAAGGTGGGGAAAGATATCTTTTGCCATATGAACTTGAACCGGTACTGGAGCAGCTTTTACAGACTAAAGGAGAAAAGATTAATCCATATCAAGCTTTTGATCCAGTCCCGGCACAAATTACTCTAAATAAAAACATTGACCACTGGACAGAGGTTACCACTAATTGGAAAAGTCCAGTAACCAGAGTATTTAATGTTAAAGAAACAACAGAATTGCTGTCAAGTACTTCATACGAAGCTGAATTTATGAGAGAAGCAGTACAAGATTTTGAAATTGAAGGTTTTGAGCTAGGTGAAAGGCTTAAAGAAGTAAAATTTGACGGCATCATTATCCAACCTATGTAAAAATAAAAAGAAAAAAAGTGGAAAATCAAGGACAAATAAGTGGAAAAATAAAAATCCCAGCAAATATTCCAGCAGGTACTAAATTAGTACAGTTTTACGGGGATAAAGGAAGCTATGGAGAAACAACGTATACTGGTAAAAAAACTATTACCATAGAAGAAAGAAGAAGAGTGATCGCAGCAAGACGAGTTGATCCTTTAGCCCAAACATTTACGCTAAATGAGAGCAGACACATAGGAGGCGTGGAGCTATGGTTTATAAATAAAGGCAAAAAACGTGTTGTTGTGCAGATTAGAGAAACAGCAGTGGGAATGCCCTCGCAGACTGTCATTGCTGAAAGCTATATTGAGCCAAAAGATATAAAGATAGATGGCACAGCAACACGTATTACTTGGTCGCCAGTGTTTTGTCATGCTGGGCAGGAATATGCAATAGTTTTACTTACCGATGACGGGGAAAATGCGGTCAAAGTAGCAGAACTTGGCAAATATGATGCAGTAAATAGCCGTTGGGTAACAAGTCAGCCATATCAAGTAGGAGTATTACTGTCATCTAGCAATGCAAGTACGTGGACACCGCATCAGAATTTAGATTTAACGTTTCGGCTATTAGCAGCAAAATTTAGCGAAAGTTCTCACGTTATTGATCTTGGTAAAGTTACTGCAAACAATACTTCAGATTTAATTGTTTTAACGAACGTCGAAAAAGTAGCATTTGATACCAATGTAGAATTTATTTTAACAGACGAAGAAGGAAAAGAAAACTTTCTGTCTGATAATTTGCCACTTGCACTGCGTGAAAGAATAAGTGGGGAATTAACGGTAAAAGCAAGCCTAAAAGGAGGGCGAGAAAAAAGTCCAGTGCTATATCCTGGGTTACAGCTAGTTATGGGTAATATAGGGGAAAAAGGAGATTATGTAACTAGGAGCATTACAGCAGGAGCTAACACTAAGATTACCATAACATATGATGCGCTGATACCTGGCACTGCAGATGTTAAAACTTATGTAGAGAAAAACGTGGGAGAATGGCAATTAGTAGATTTAACAGTAGGAAAACCTATTGGAGACAACTGGGTGGAAAGAACTCATGTGCTAACAAACTTTAATGGTAATGAGACGAGGGTAAAGTTAGTACTTAGTGGAACGGTTGTTTATCGCCCTAAAGTCAAAAATCTACGAATCATTATCACTTAGCAGAATGTCAGATGATAAAACAAGCAGAGGGTATCCACTGCCTCATCCAGAAAACATTGCTGTGCAAGATGTTGTTCGTATCCGTACCACAATTGAGAAAATAGATGAAGATATTACCGAAAGAGAAGATGAGCATAATCAACTAAAAAATAATTTTAAACGATTTAGATTTGAAACTTTTTTGAATTTTTGGGAATGAAAGAAGCAATAGAAGCGTTACATCAAAGGATAAAGGATTTAGCAGCAAACAGCACACCTGATCAACTGGCATATCTTGCAAAATCGCTGGAATTAATAATAGATAAAAAAACTATTTCCAACGTTGTGCAAATGACCACAATAAAAGAAATAATTGATGTACTACAAGGAAGGCTTAAGGATTTAGCAGCAAATAGTACACCAGATCAATTAGCATATCTTGCTAAAGCATTGGAATTGATAGTCGACAAAAGTTCGGTTTCTGAAATTGTACAGATGACAGATGGTAAGCTAAAAGAACTTCTTGATAGTGCAAAAAAACACTTAAGTGACATAAACAGCAATAAAGCAAGCTCTATATCGGCGATAACTGTAGCAAAAACAGAATCTGTAAGTGAAATCAACAAGCTTAGGGATAGTTCCTTAAACACTTTAAAAGCATCATCAGATTCACATATATCGCTACTTGATACTCGTAAAAATACCAATATTGCGGCAATAAATAGTGTTGGCAATGATCATAAAGATGGTCTTAAAGGTTTAGTGGATAACTTTCGTGCTGTTAATGATGTGCCAGGTGGTTCATCGATCATGAAGGAAATAAAAACCAGGGAAGACCAACTAAAAACACTGACAACCAAATTTAACTCCATCAATGATGTGCCTAGCAGTTCATCAATTATGAGAGAAGTGAAAAAGAGGAATATGGTTGAACCAGGGTCATTACCTTTCTTGTTTGGTGTACTTGGCAGAAAAAATAATTACTTTGGCCACGGAACTTTTACAACAGAGCTTGGAAAGTGGAGCAGTGATATAACAAAAACAGACTATATGCTGCAACTACTAGCAGGTAGCCATACATACGATACAGATTACGTTAGTTTTTATCGGCCAAGACAACTCTATTTTATAGAGGGAAATAAAGGAACATTTATTTACGGAGAGTTATGCACAAATAGTTTTTCTGGTAGTTATGATGAGATATACTATTACCCATATGCTGCACTTGGAGTAGTATTTGTAAAAAATACAACCAATGTGAACATAAATAAAACAATAGAATTTGTTGGATCATCGTACTCAAGTACGGAGTATGGGGGTGCAGGATTATTTGTGGGAACACCAGATAATACCAATAAATCAAGTATTTCAAGAATAATATGGAAAAATGTTTACCAATACACAAGTTCTGATAGCAAGTTAGCTGGATCTGGCAATGTAGAAATTCCAGCAGGAAAAACAGTTGCAATATTACTTTACACATCATCTTACCTATGTTCCAGAACACAAGTCAGTCAAGGTATGCTTGCATCAAATTATGTATACAACTATGGTCAATTTATCCAGTGGGGAATATATAACATACGTAGCAATTTTCTAACCACGGGGCTTGAAATAGATGTAGAGAGAACGCTAAAAGCTTGGCAATGTCCTGGGTTATCTGAAACTTATGAACTCTGGAGGTAACAAAGAATGTCTATCTACATTAGATTTGAGAATGATAAACAAGTAGAAACAACAACGCTTGAAAGTAAGCCAACTGAAAATGATTGGTATGAAGCACCAGAAGATTTTGATTGGCAAAAAAGCTATTGTTTAACAGAAGGAGGAAAAATTGCTCAGCGTACTAAAGAAGATATACAAAAGGAGTTACTGGATAATGCGAAGCTTTGTGCATTTGATAGTATGCGTTTCTATTATGATAATCATACTCACCAATATGCAGGTCATTCTCACCAAAAAGCTAAATCTTATGAGATTCAAGCGGAAGCCGCAAAAAGCATTCTAGCAGCACCAGAATCTATAGATGAAAAGGATAAAGAAATTATAGAACCTTTAGCAAAAGTCCGTGGTATTACGGTTATTGAAATGGCAAGAATAATTGAGGAAAAAGTGAAAAAAGCAGTAAAAGCAATAATTAAATGTGAAGAGCTTGAAGATTTAGCCAAAAGAAAGATTGAAGAAGCCGAAAGTGAAAATGAGCTACAGACTTTGCTAGATGATTTCAGGAAAAAAATACAAAGAAATGGCTGAAGAATTTTTACATGGCGTAAATGTTATTGAGGTAACCTCAGGAGCAAAGACAGTACGTACAGCTAAATCATCAGTGATAGGTGTAATTGGTACTGCACCTGAAGCAGATGAGCAAAAATTTCCGCTAAATAAACCAGTGTTAGTTGCAGGAAGCTTAAAGGAAGCAGCAAAGCTCGGAAAGAGTGGCAGTTTACCTTCTGCAATAAATGGAATATTTTCCCAGATTGGTGCAACAGTAGTAGTTATTCGAGTTAAAGAAAGTGAAAACAGCGATCCAAAGCTCAAAGAAAGTGAAACTATTCAAAGTATAATCGGTGGAGTTGATAAAGAAACCGGAGAATATCAGGGAATTGAGGCATTTCTCAGCAGTGAAAGCATAGTTCATGTTGCGCCAAGAATATTAATTGCACCTCAGTTTACTCATCAGTTACCTGAAATAGATGGAGTAAATTCAGTAGTGAGTGCTTTAATTTCCATAGCAGAAAAATTAAGAGCAATTATTGTTGCAGATGGACCAAATACCAATGATAAAGAAGCAATAAAATGGAGAAAAAGTGTAGGCAGCTCAAGAGTTTACGTAGTTGACCCATGGATTAAGTTATTTATTGAAGGAAAAGAAAAAATCTTGCCATCGAGTCCATTTGTAGCTGGTTTAATAGCTAAGATAGACAGCGAGCAAGGCTTCTGGCACTCACCTTCAAATAAAGAAATAAACGGTATTATTGGCACAAGCAGGCCTATTGATTTTACGCTCGGTAATACAAATTGTAGAGCAAACCACTTGAATGAAAATGAAGTAACAACGATAATTCATCAAAATGGCTATAGGCTTTGGGGAAATAGAACATGTTCAAATGACTCAAAATGGGCTTTTTTATCAGTGAGAAGAACTGCAGATTTAATTAACGATAGTTTACTTAGGGCTCATTTATGGGCAGTTGATCGCAATATCACTAAAACTTATATAGATGATGTGATTGAGGGGGTGAATTCTTATTTGGCCAATTTAAAAGCACAAGGAGCAATTATCAGCGGAAAATGTTATGCAACTCCCGAACTCAATACACCGGCAAATATTGCAAGCGGAAAAGTGTATTTTGATTTTGAGTTTACACCGCCATATCCGGCTGAGCAAATAATATTCAGGTCTCATCTTGTAAATAATAGTGTAATAAGTTAGGAGAAAGTAAAGTGTTACCGAAAATACTGAGAAATTTTAACGTATTTGTTGATGGCCGGGGTTATGCAGGAAAAATAGATGAAATAACCTTGCCAAAACTTACCATAAAAACAGATGAATATAGAGCTGGTGGTATGGATATTCCAATAAATATTGACATGGGCATGGAGAAATTAGAAGCAGACTTTACTTTTTCTGAATACGATACAGAGCTCTTTCGGCTATTTGGGTTGATAAATGGAAATTCGGTATCTTTGACGCTCAGAGGTGGAATGCAAGGTAGTGGAAGTAATGATATTGAAGCAGTAATAATCAATTTAAGAGGCATTTTTAAAGAATTTGACTTTGGTAACTGGAAACCTGCTGAAAAAGCAACTCTCAAATGCACTGTAGCTGCCCATTACTATAAACTTACTATCGGTGGTAATGAATTAATAGAAATCGATGCTGAAAATATGATTAGAAAGATAAATGGTGTTGATCAGATGGCCTTTCTACAAACGGTTTTAGGGATTTGATATGGTTGATAAAATTAAACAAAAATGCTAAAATATAAAGCATATATTTTGAACGCTTTTTTTATTGAAAAGTTTAGAAAAACATTATAAAATAATCATAGTGGTGGATTTTAGTAAAGTATATGGCAAATCTTGGAACTAATGTAGCTCTTAGCAAAGAAACTTCACAGCATCTTGCTGAACTGGCCAAGCTCACTAAGCAGCCTGCTCAAGAACTGGCAGAAAGGTTAATCAGGGAAGCAATTGAGCTTGAAGAGGAGGACATTTTATTATCTGCAGTTGCTGATGAGTATGATATTGAAGGTGCAAAAAAGACTAAAAGTGAGGACGTAGATTGGGATACACTATTATCTTCCTAGACAGTGCTCTCGAAAGAGATCTCCCAAGTCTTCCGAAAACAGTAAGATCAAGGGTTATAAGTGCAATAAAAGAGCGGCTTACAGTTGATCCTATTAATCTTGGTGAAGTGCTACACCATAGTCTTAAGGGATGCAGAAGACTAAGGGTTGGTGATTACCGTACTATATATCATGTCAACACTGCAAAATATGAAGTAACCATAGTTACAATAGGACATAGAGATACAATTTACGAGAAGGCTAGAAAGATACTGCGTAGACATTAAATATATTTTAACTTTTTTATTGAAAAAATTTAGAAAAATGGACTTCAATAAAGCACAAGCGTAATAGAACCACAATCATAATAAAAAAATTAGTTATGTAAAAGCCAAGCAGACTTTTATTTAATTAACTTTTTAAGGAGAAATATGCAAGCTATAACACTTAATAACCCAATAACAGTTGATGGTATTTCTGTCTCAGAACTTACCATTAGACGTCCAAAAGTTAGAGATTATCTAGCTATTGAGAGACTTAATGGTAGTGATCTGAGTAAGGAAGTAACTTTGACTGCCAATCTGACATTAGTTGCAAAAGAAGCGATTGAAGAGTTAGATATTGCAGACTATGTGAAAGTGCAAGAAGTATTAAAAGATTTTTTTTCACCAATTATCCAAAAGACTTGAGGTCAGAAGTAATCACGCTTAGTTCTATTATTGGTAGTGGAATTGAGCCTTTACTTGAAATGGAAATTAATGAATTTATCCTATGGAATGAAGCAGCGAAATGTCAACGTTATCTATAAAAATCGGAGCAATCTTGGATGGCAGTTTCAGTACTGTAATAAAGGGAAGTAGTAGTCAACTTACTCGTCTTGGTGAGAATATAAGAAAGCTTGATTCATCTTTAAAATCAGTATCAAAGTTTAAGCAGTTGGGTAGTGATGTTTTGACTAGCAGGAGATCATGGAAGGGCTTTGAAGATCAAGTAAAATCTTTAGCTAAACAAATGAAAGCGATAGAGAAACCGAGCAAAACTTTAAAAGCTGAGTTTGATAAAGCTAAGTTTTCTGCAACAAAAGCAAAAGAGGCATACTTAAGAAAGAGAGATGCCTTGCATTCATTCAATGAAGAAGTAAGGAAAAGTGGAAGAAATATTAAGTCATTAGTAAGTGATCAATATAAACTTGGTTCTTCTATTGAAGTACTAAAAGGTAAGTATGGTAAGCTTGGATCTGCAATACGTAGTCACCAAAATGTTTTAGCAAGTAAAGCACATTTTAAGTTACAAATTATAGAGACTATTGGACTAGGGCTAACGCTTGCAGCTCCAGTTAAAGTTGCGATTGACTTTGAAAGTGCTATGGCTGATGTTACAAAAGTGGTAGATTTTAAAAAAGGAACGGATGAAGCAACTAAATTTGCCAAGAAGTTGAAAGAGATGTCACATACTATACCATTATCAGCGGCAGAACTGGCACAAATAGCTGCAAGCGGTGGTCAACTTGGTATCAAGAAAGAAGATCTTTTTATGTTTACAGAAACAGTGGCAAAAATGTCTACAGCATTTGATATGTCTGCAGAGCAAGCAGGTGATTCTATAGCTAAACTCTCTAACGTTTATGGAATTGATGTTAGTAGAATGGAACATGTTGGTAATGTGATCAACCACTTATCAGATAACACTGCTGCTAAAGCAAGAGATATGGTTGAAGCTCTAGCAATAGTTGGTGGTACTGCAAAGCAGTTTGGTTTGGATATCGAGAAAACAAGTAGTTTAGCAAATGCTTTCATTAGCTTAGGTAAAACACCTGAAAAAGCTGCAACTGCTATAAATGCTCTACTTAGTAAACTTCAGACTGCTGAAGAACAAGGAGGGGATTTTAAAGCAGCATTAGAGCAAATGGGAATAACTGCAGAAGAAATAGTACAAAGAATAAGCGAAAACGGCGAAGAAGCGTTACTCTACTTTTTTCAAACTCTAAAGAAAATGGATAACCAGGAACGTTCTACAGTCCTTATGAAACTTTTCGGTCAGGAATATCAAGATGATATTGCATTATTAGCTGGAAGTTTTAATAAATACGAAGATGCAATAAAGTTATTGGCTAATACAGAAAAGTATGGAAGCTCTCTGCAAAAAGAATTTAAAAATCGTGCAGACACTACAGCCAATAAATTACGACTTCTTCGAAATTCAATAGCTGAAGTTGGTATGAATCTGGGTTCAGTAATGCTGCCTACTTTAAAATCTATAGCCGAATTTTTACAAGAAAAAACTAGGAGCATAGCTTTATTTGCAGAAAAATATCCAACCTTAACTACAGCAATCATGGGAACTATAGCAGCTTTAATAAGTTTGAAAATCTTAGTAGTGGGCTTAGGTTATGGATTTACTTTTTTAGCAAGTACAGTTCTCGGTTTAAGGACAAAAATAATTGCAACATTTTCATTTTTATCAGCTACAGTTTTTCCTGCAGTAATAACAGGACTAAGAGCAGTAACGCTCGCTGTAATGAGTAACCCAGTTGGACTTTTAATAGCAAGTCTTATCACTGGTGCAGCTCTTGTTATCACTAACTGGCAAAAGGTAAAAGACTTTTTCTCTAGCTTTTGGAAATCACTCATTAAACCTATAGGGAAAGCTTTTTCATGGATAGGAGATACAGTTAGTAGCATATTTGCTGAAAATAGTCCACTGAAAGAATTTGAAAAAAGAAAAAGTATTGTTACTGAAATAAAAGCAGTACATACTCCCCTAAAGAGTAATATTCTCAATAGTGGAAATCCTTTGCTAGGTAACAGTATAATTAAAGAATTTTCCAATAGAAATCAGAATAGCTTTAGAAGCAAAAGCCTTATTGAGGAGAAAAAGTCCACAGAAAACGATAAGATACTTGCTGACTTTGCAAGGAGTAAATTTGAAAATAAAGAACAAAATAAAACTCAGAACATCACTAATAATTACACTATCAGCATTAAAGCAGAGCCAAATCAAGATATCCGTAGCCTTGCAGATGAAGTAATAAAAAGGATAAGAGAAAAGTCACGTGATGTTTTATTTGATACGGTAGAGACATTTTATTGATGTTATCTCTTGGTCCGTATAAATTTGCTCCTACAAGTTTAAAGTATAACAGAGAAAATCGTTGGAGCACGATTGAGTGTATTGAAAATACGCCACTATTACAAAATATCGGCCAAGATATAGAAAATATAGATTTAGAAGGAACGATTCATCTGCATAATCTCAACGGGCTAAATCAACTAAAGAATATGAAAGAAGCTGAAAAACCACATGTTTTAGTAGATAGTTTAGGTAATATTTTAGGACAATTTGTAATTACTAGGTTAGAAGAAAAGCAGATGTATTTTTTACCTAATGGACTACCAAGAAAAGTTGAGTTTAGTTTGAGTTTGAAGAGCTATAGATGACTATATATTACTTAACCAAAGAAGGAGAAATGCTAGATCTGATTTGCTGGAAACATTACGGATTTACGGATGGAGTAGTGGAATTAGCACTAGCAGAGAACTTAGGTTTGGCAGAATATGGAAGCTTTTTGCCAGCAGGATTAAAGATAAAGCTTTCTGCTATTCAGAAAACAGTACAAAAGTCAAAATTAAAGGTGTGGGAATAAATGCAGCCAGATTTTGTAATAGATAAATGTGAATCAATTAGAGATAGAGTTATATCGTTACGCCTTACCGATGAATCTGGAACTATAGATGATATAGTTGAAGTACATGTTGATTACAGAGATGAAAACTTAAATGTTCCGAATGAATTAAATATCGCTCTGGGTTACAGAGAAACTGGAGTAGTACCTATGGGTATATATACAGTTAATGAAATTACGGTGCAGAGTCCACCTAAAACCTTACTAATAAAGGCTCATGCAACAAATTTAAGACTATCATTAAAGGAGAAAGTATCAAAAGAATGGCATCAAATTACTCTGGGTAACTTGGTTAAGGAAATAGCAGAAAAGCACGGATATGGATGCAGAGTTGCAGAAGAATTTGCAAGTGTGTTGATTCCACATATTAACCAAATAGAAGAAAGTGATATAAGTCTGTTAACAAAGATCGCAACAGAGCGTGAAGCAATGGCAAAGCTAGCTGGCGGATATATACTTTTTATTCCAAAAGGCAAAGCAAAATCGGCAACTGGAAAAGCTTTAGGAACAACAGCTATTAGACCTCAAGACACGATAAATTGGAAAGTGCATTTTACCGTAAGCAGGTACAACTCAGTGATTGCAAAATGGCATAGCTATGAAAAAGGTGCAACTATATCAGAAACAGTTGGCTCTGGTAGTCCAAGTTATATTATACAAACGCTTTATTCGAATGCAGAATCAGCACTAAGTGCAGCAAATGCTAAAATTAAACAACTCAAGCGAAATAATGCAGTGTTGGATATCACTATGCCTGGTAATCCAGAACTATTTGCAGAGGCGAAACTTAGCTTATTAGAATTTCATCAAGATATAGACGGTGAATGGATAATTGACAGAGCAGAACATTTGTTAGATGGTTCAGGTTATCGCACTGCATTATCAGCATCTATCAGTAAATGTTAAACGAAAATCAGTAAAATAAATATTCAATGTTAAGAAAAGTGTTAAACATGAGCAAGAAATAAGCTATACTTTTGGTGGTTTATAGCAACAGTAGTATATTACCTATTGCTATACGAAAGCAAAAGCGACAGACAATTATAAAACAATACTGCGGATTGCATCTGAAAATTGTAACTTAGAGACTGTAAAATTTTCAGCAAATAATCTATTAGATATTAATACACAGATTCCCGAATTAACAGCATTACATTATGCATCTGGTGCAGGATGTTTGGAGATTGTTAAATTTTTAATAGAAAAAGGAGTTGATATAAACACAGAAAAATATGAAAGATGGACAGCATTACATGCAGCTTCATACAAAGGTAACCTAGAGATAATTAAATTTTTGTTAGAAAAAGGCGCAAACCCTAACATTAGAGACACAGATGGAAAAAACCCAAGAGATGTAGCTGTACTAAGATCGCGGCATAATAAAGATAAACCATACGATGAAATTATACACTTGCTCTATAATGCTGAAAAGAAACACGAGTCTGATCGGTAATATTTCGTAACTGGAAACGAGAAGTAGTTGAAAGTTTTTTATTACACAGTTAGGAGAAACATGCAGAATCAAAAGATTCCAATCACAGTAATAGTAACGATGGTAATACAGACCATAGCAACAATTTGGTGGCTTGCCAAGCTGGATTTACGGGTTCACATTCATGATAAATTTATAGAGCAGAACAACGGATTGACCGTTACGGTATATCGTCTGGAAGAACGGGTAAAAAATCTTTCTGAGGAACTTGATGAGTTTAAATTACAAGTCTTAAGCGGGAAAATTAAATCTTAACATCTTTATCTAAATTTTCATTTCACAATGACTAAATATATTTTATCCGTTGACGGCGGAGGCATAAGAGGAATAATACCAGCCATAATACTAGCAGAAATAGAAAAAAGATCAAGAAAAAAGGTAGCAGAAATCTTTGATCTTATGGCAGGGACCTCAACCGGTGGAATTGTTGTAGCAGGATTATGTAAAAAAGATAAACAAGGAAACCCTCAATATTCAGCCAATGATTTAGTTGAGCTTTACCAAAAGTATGGACCATATATTTTCAAGTCTTCATTTTTTAGGCGATCAATATTATCTTGGTTTAACTGTGCACAATACCCATATAAAAATATTGAATTTGTATTGGACAAATATTTTGGTGATGATACTCTACAAAACACTTTAAATAATGTACTGCTTACCAGTTACGACATTCAGAATAATTGCCCATTTTTCTTTAAAAGCTGGAAAGAAGGTACTATTAAGCTGAAAGATGCACTCAGAGCTGCAACGGCTGCACCTACTTATTTCATACCAAAACATCTAAAAATTGACCAGATAGATAGAGTATTAGTGGATGGCGGGGTGTTTGCCAATAATCCTGCGGCTTGTGCATATGCAAGTGGTAAGAAATTGTTTCCAAATGATGAGATTATACTGTTATCACTAGGTACTGGTAGAACAGATAGAAGCATAGCTAATTCAAGGAGATTTGGAAAAATAGGATGGATCAAGCCACTACTGAATGTGATGTTTTCTTCAAGTTTAGATGCAATAAACTATCAGCTTGATCAAGTAATAGGTGACAAATATATACGAATACAATCGCAACTGAAAGTAGCATCAGCTGAGATGGATAATATTACATTTAAAAATATTAAATATCTGCAGCAAGAGGCAAATACAATGATAGAGGACAACCAGGAATTAATAGATAAATTCTGCGATATCGTATCTTAATTCACGTAAAAATGCCAAGCAAGATAAAGAACTTATATAAAAAAGCGAAAAAGGGCTTAAAGAATATAGCTTTGCCGAAAAAACATAAAAAAGTTCAAGAAGCTAACGATAAGCCGAAACCGCTAAGCCCTGAAATTGTGATGAAACCTACGCTATGGCAGAAAAAAGTTGAATTAACCTCTAAAGCAGAAAATATCGAAAAAGATAACAAGTGGAAAATAAAAGTATTCAAAACTAAACACGTAGAGAAGGATTCAAAAAGGGGAAAAATGTTCAAAAATGGTCTCAAAAAGCTAAAAGGGAAAATAAAAAGCCTAAACCCCATAAAGTCCAAGAAAAACAAGATAATCGGGAGCAAAAGACTAGCATTTTTACTAACATCTGCTACAATCGTGGCAATTTTACCAACATTCAGTTTAGCTCCCTTGCCAGCATTAGCGGTAACTTCTGCATGTGTTTTCAGTATTAATTTTATAGCTGTGAAGACGTTAAAGAAAGTTATCAAACAACGCAAATTAGCAGTAAGATCTGAAGATGAGCCAGAAAAACTAGAAGAGGTATCTGTTGAACAAGCGAAATCTAAGCAAATTTTCAGAGATGGTAAATAGATTTATTAAATAAACAATTACTTTTGCTTATATCTTAATATATTATTTCTGAGTACCTCTGTTTTTAATCCAGAATTCAAGTTGTTACTTCATCACTCACTCAACTCATCAACAGTTAGACCACTTGCTCGCACAATAATCTCAATCGCAATACCTGCCTTAACTAGATCTTTTGCAATCTTGATTTTCTCTGCTTTTTTAACTTTTTCCTTGCCGCTTTTCATATCTTCAGATAGAGATTTGACTAATGCATCTAATGATTCTTGTTCTCTGTACTCATCCATTAAACTCAATAGCTTTTTGCTTTCTCTTGTTTTAGGCAGTAGAACTTTAATATTCACTGATAATGCTCTTGCTATTTCATATAATTTATCAAATGAGATGGCAGTATATCCTTTTTCATATTCGTGTATTTCCTTGAGCGTTAAATCAATTTTATCCGCCAAATCTTTTTGAGTATATCTTCTTATCAATCTCCATTCTCTTATTCTTTGCCCTATTCTGTAATATATAGAATCAGTGTAAATTTCTTGTTCTGTATCATTATACTCGTAAATAGATAAGCCGGTTGCTTGGGAAATTATGTCAACTGAAACTCCTTCTTTTACTAGATTTTTTGCTATTTCCAACTTTGCTTCTTCCTGATTAATTTTTTCGCTAATATGAACAAACCTGACTAATGAAGGTACTATTTTGCCTAACTTTTGACTCTCGTATATTTTTGTTAGATAGAGTATTTCTTCGTCTTCATCTTCATGCTCTCTTACTGTTATTGGTTTAGGTAATAGATCTACAGCATCAACTGATAATACTCTTGCTATTATATATAGTACTTCAATTGGAATAACGATATATCCCTGTTCATAGCTGTTTACTTCTTGATATGCTAGCCCGATCTTACTTGCCAACTCTGCTTGAGTACACCTTTGCATTAATCTACACTCTTCTATTTTTTGCCCTATTTTGTAGCTTATAGGACTAACATTACTTGCAGAAATAAACATATATACCTCCATTTAAGAAAAAACTTTATTGCTATAATTTTTTTACGAGCTATCCATCTAAAACCATATCAATAGATAAACCTACCGCTTGCAAAATAATATCAATAGAAATTCCCCCTTTTACTAGATCCTTTGCAACTTTAATCCTTTCTATCTCTCTCACTTTCTCCTCACAAATACGTATTCCCTCAAACAGAGATTTTATTAGTGCATTACGTAGTTCTTGGCTCTCAATTTCTTTGTATTCTTTAATCAAATCAAGCAGCTCATTTTCCACTGTACTACCTTCATCTTTCTCTATTAGTAGATCTGTAATATTAATCGATAACGCTTCTGCCATTTCATATAATTTATCAAGTGGAACAGCAGTCCTTCCTTGTTCATAGTTGCTTATTTCATGACGTGTTGTATTCATTTTCTCTGCTAAATCTTTTTGAGTATACTCTCTCACTAGCCTCCATTCTTTTATCTTCTTTCCTATTTTGTAGTAGATAGAACCTGTTTTTTCTTCAATACATTCATCAGCAGAGAGGCCAATTGCTTGTGAAACAATATCAACAGAAATTCCTGCTTTAACCAGACCATTTGCAATTTTTATTTTTTCCGATTTTCTACTACTTTTCTCACTAACTTGAACAAATTTGGTTAATAAACAAAACATCCTACGTAACTCTTGATCATTAATCTTTTTATATTTCCTTACTAAATCTAATATTTCCTCTCCCTCATCTTCAAAACAGATTTTTTCATTTGATACAGGAATAAGATCCTTAATATTAATTGATAATACCTCTGCCATAGCGTATAACTTCCCAATTGAAATTTTTCGTGTTCCTTTTTCATATTGTAGTACTATTTGATACGTTACTCCGATTTTTCCCGCTAAATCTCTTTGAGTATATCCTCGCTTTAACCTCCAGTTTCTTACTTTTTGTGCTATTTGGTATCTTAGAGAGATAGTAGTAGTATGCTTTGCCATACAGAAATAAATATTATACAGGTTAACATAAATCAAAATTGTTGAACATTTCTTCAAAATTGTGTATAATTATTAATGTTTTCTAGGTTAACCCGTCATGGCTCTTTCGAAGTTTCTCGATCCAAAAAATGATATATCGTTCAAGCGCATCTTTGGCACTGAAAAAAATAAAGATATCCTTATTCACTTTCTTAATGATATTCTTGGCTTCACTGGCAAAAGTGCAATACAGGATATAGAGTTTTTAAGTACTATTCAAGACCCTGATATTGCTTCTAAAAAACAAAGCATTGTTGATGTTCTTTGTAGGGATGAAAATGGGCTGCAAGTCATAGTCGAAATGCAGGTCGCTAAAACTAAGGGCTTTGAAAAACGTGCTCAATACTATGCTGCTAAAGCCTATTCAAGACAGGCTGACAAAGGCGATCAATATCATGACCTTAAGGAAATTATCTTTATTGCTATAGCAGATTGTATTTTATTTCCTGATAAGTCTGAGTATAAATCAAAGCACACTATTCGCGATGAAGACACTAATGAACACGATCTTAAAGATTTTTATTTTATATTTATTGAGTTGCCTAAATTTCCAAAAACCAAAGAAGATCAGCTTTCAAGTATAGTTGAAAAATGGGTCTACTTCTTTAGATATGCAGATGAAACTAGTGAAGAAGAGCTAGAGAGAATAATAGGAAGTGATCTAATAATTAAAAGAGCGTATGAAGAATTAAATAGATTTAACTGGTCAGAAAAAGAATTCATTGCCTATGAACAAGAAATCAAGCGTATTCGTGATGAACAGGCTGTCCTTGCTCAAAAACTCGATGATGCTACTGAAAAAGGTAGAGAAGAAGGCATCCTTATCGGACATGAAAAAGGCAGAAAAGCAGAGAAAATTGAGGTCGCAAAGAATCTACTAAAAGCAGGTGTTTCTATTGATATTATAGCTCAAACTACTGGTCTTACAGTTAACGAAGTCAAAGACTTAATCTGATTTTATCTTTTGACACCTAGATGAACATCTTTGTACTAGATGAAAACCCAGTAATTGCAGCACGAATGTTATGCGATAAGCACATAGTGAAAATGCCATTAGAAACTGCTCAATTACTTAGTAGTGTTTTTTCAATCGCATTAAAAGCGCCAAATCCTTTTGTCAGTATCACAAACCAAAATATAGAAGTTCCATATAAACTTACTCACAAAAACCACCCTTGTTCTCTATGGGCTAGACACTCAAAAGGAAACTTTAATTGGTTGATAGGATATGGAAAAGAATTATGTAAAGAGTACACCTGGCGATATAAAAGAACGCATAAATCTGAAGAAGTTATAGATTGGTGTGATAATAATAAGGATTTGCTAATTTTTCAATCAGCTGATATACAAGCTTTTACACAAGCGTTACCTGATCGATATAAATGTAGTAATCCAATAGAAGCCTATAGAGAGTATTACTTAAAAGAAAAGATGAAGTTTGCCAAGTGGGAAAAAGGCAGAGAAGCACCAGATTGGTTGCTAGACAGAATGCTATAGTCTGATCAGTCATAAATAGAGAAGCTATCCAAATCGGCCATGAAAAAGGCAGGGAGGAAGGCATCCAAATTGGGGAAGAGCAAGGTAGAAAAGAAAGAGAAATTGAAGTTGCAAAAAACCTACTTAAAGCAGGTGTATCTGTTGAATTAATAGCTGAGTCTACCGGTCTTCCTAAAGCTGAAATTTCAAAACCTAAGGAAAAAGCCTAAGAGCCTGTTCATAATCTTTTCAGAAGTAAGGCAGTGAAAGCCAGAACGACCATTTGTAGGCTAGTATTGAGTTTTCGCTCACAATTTTTCCACAATCTTCTACATTTTTCTAACCAAGCAAAAGATCGCTCCACAACCCATCTTTTGGGCAATACAACAAAGGAATGTAATTCATTTCTTTTTATCACTTCAACGGTTGCACCAATAATCGTTTTTATTTGAGTTGCAAAATTCTCTCCAGTATAGCCTGCATCAACCAGTACATTTTTAACTCCCGAGAGGTTTTCTTTTGCATTTTCGACCATTCTCACAGCACTGCTACGGTCAGTTATCTCTGCTGTTGTTATATAAATTGCATGCTTGCGTATCTACTTCAATATGGCGTTTTATTCCTGAAATCTTTTTGCCTGCATCATAGCCTTTTTCTTCAGCAGTATCTGCATTTTTTACACTCTGTGCATCAATTATGCAGAAGCTGGTTTTTTCTTTCCGACCATTGTTTTGTCGGACCACGCCAACTATTTTTTTTTAACACCAGCTCCAGAACACTTTCTTTATCTGCATCTGGTTTTTCACTCCACTTCTTAAAATAGTCGTAACAATTGCGCCATTTTGGAAACTCTTTTGGTAGCATTCTCCACTGACAACCACTTTTCAGAACGTATAACACTCCACAAAATACATCATACAAATCAAGTTTTCTTGGTTTTGTTTTTTTTCTACAGGACTCTAGATCTGGTAACATAATCTCAAATCTTTCCCGACTTATATCACTTGGGTATAAACTCCTCATATATCCTAACTTATATACATTATCTCTTAGTTTATTCCTTTCTTGAGATCATGTACAGGTTCTAAGTACTGTAACTCCCTTAGAGCTCTTTTCAACTTATTATACTTCTTTATCCATTAGTCTAATATATTAAAGCCTACATCTAACTCTTCCGCTATTCTCGCTATGGCCTATTTGATTTTCTCACTAATTCTACGCATCAGTTAAGCGCAAAATAGATGATATTTAAATATAAAAAATATTTTTCATAAAATTTTTCTTGTCCTTGATAATTTTAGTGTTGCTATTTGATTCTAACTTTTGCATAATGCAGTAAATATTTCTATATGGAGGATACAATGCCAAGATGGACAGATCGCCATGCTACAATACTTAAGAAATTGCAGAATATCATTAAACATCCAGATTCTAATATTGCTGCCGGAAGGCGTTTAGCTATTGAAAAATGGGTAAAAACCTACACTAGAGAGGTAGAATATCTAAAAGATGATGAATTACAGTTCTTATATAACGTATTTCGTGATGAGAATTGTTGGTCAAGTGCAAGGTTAAACACTGCTACTCTAGGAAGAATGTTAACTGAAGAAGAAATAGATGAAGTAAAGAATCCACTTTGCAGATACAATATGGCTTGTAGGTACTGTATGACAGATAAAATTCATCCACTATTTCAGAAGCAACTTGAGTCTTACAAAAGTGGCTTCTCTTCCGAAGAAGTAGATGATAATGGCAGGCCTGCAACTAACAACCGCAAATATGTCAGAAATGAATTGTTAAATGCTATGAATAGTGAAGATCCTGTACTTAGCTTTTGGATTGATAAAAAATCTGGAGAATTTAAAAAGCATGATAATGCAGTAGAGGGTTTTAATAAAGCTGTGGAATTCAAGTGGAGTGAAGGAGTAGAATACTTCTATCGTCGTATAAATCAGGAAGGAAAGGAAAAGATTGATAACCTGATGGTTAAAGCTGTTGCTAATTTATCTGCTATTCAAGCTAACCATAATGTTGCTACCGTTTTAGATTTTCTTCTGCATGAAATAATCACTGATCCAATAAAGCATAAATTATTACTTGAGTTATCAAATAAAGGCAAAGGAGTTATGTATCAACCTCTTAACACATTAATACAGTGCGGGTTCGTTGATACAGTTCAATATGTAGTAAAGCACTTGTCTCAGGAAAAAGTTTTAGTGTCTGAGGAGAAGAAAATACTTTCACATTGTGGTTACGCGTTTCTCCTTTCCTCGCTTTCAAATTTGATGTTAGAAGATCCTGAAATAGATATTCAAATTAAGGCAAGAATGATTATTGTGAATCTTTGGAAATGCGATCTTTTTGATGAGCATAAAAAAGCTGTGGTTAAATTTTCCAAGAACATAGATCCGATAACAGATGTGCTTGCAGGGTTAATTGTTGATTGGCAACGTGATAATAGCAGTAGTAACGTTGTAAAGAAGCGTGAAATACTGGAAATTTTGCAATTTGTCAAAGATTTTTGTTCAGATAAGGATTTTAAATTATTTAAAGATGGTATCACTAATGATCTAAAAACGGTTTATGTGTCAGGTATGAAAGATGGCATCGACTATAGCAAGTTAGCAGAGGGGTTATTTTCTCAGCTAGGGAAGTCTGTGCATTTGTCTCCTGAAGGTAGTGGTTTCAGTGATCCACAGACCGTGTTAGAAAGTGCTGGTGTTAGTGGTGTGGCTAGTCGTAGTTATAATTAGGAGTGTTTATGCGAAATAATGATGAAGATACTGAATTAATTCAAGATTTGTTAAATGGAGATTGTGATGAGCTAAATAGAAAAGTTGGACTTTTTTTAGACCAGTGTCCATCTTTTTTACACTCGGTTGGTAGGAGTCGTTTTTTTCCTGCATTCTTCTTCGGTATGTTTGCTACTGCATTTGATTCTGGTATTATAGATTTTGACCCTGATATTGCAAATGGTGAAAGAATTTACTTTCGTTTTGATAATTATGATAATGGGAAAGGAAATCTAAAAATTGCTGTTCTAACTAATGACGTAGATGAAGATGGCATGAGAATAGTAAGATGCTACACTATTGCTGATAATGAGAACAGTCCTGGATCAAGATTCAGTGAAGAAGAAAGGCTATGGATAGAAGAAAATCAGCTACAGCACTTACAGGAAGATCTGGCTTGGGAAGAATATAAAATATTTCAGCGGGGAGAAGAGTGTGTATTTTTTCCTCAAGGAAGAGATTTTAATGGAAATCATGCATCTCCCATCGATAATTTTAGAGAAATTGCTCCAATCATGCAGCAAGGCAACTTATTAGATCGAGCAAATGGGTTAGCAAATAATAACAGTCAAGAAGTAAGAAGAGACATTAGAAGAATTTTACAATACATCGTCAATGTCTACGATGCATATCGCCAAGAATTGAATTTTGATAGTGAGTCTGACGATCATGGTTTTTTATCCGGATTTTTAGTAAATTTTAGGTACCGCGCTATGGCTGATATCTACCTAGAATTACTTATAGGAAGAGGATATGCAGATATTACTTTGCTTGTGCGTGGTCAGGAAAAATTAAATAATTCAGTTCCCATTATAATTGAGCTCAAAGCAGGTCAAGAACACGCTGGACAAGCGTTGGAACAAGCTAGGGGTTATGTTAGAAACTGTCCCATTTCATCTGTATCTGCTCATACTTCGTCAAGAAATGCTGTTTGTGTAGGGCTAAACTTTAACCATAATGCTCAACGTCTGCAGCTTGATGCAGAACACTTTTTAGAGCAAGAACCTTCTTTGATAAAAAGATTACTTAATCCTACTGAGAGAGAGGTTGCAAGAGATGTAGAAAACTATTTATTATATCCAGCCTCTTGCACACGTGCAGTACCTGGTTCTAGCCCATTTTCCTACACATCTAGGTTTGCGTTTGCAAGTATTGCATTTGAAAAAGGTACTGCTCGGATAGGGAGAGATTTGGTAAGAGTAACAAAATATCTATTCAATTACCATAATGATGATAGAATGCTAGGCCAGCAAGGACAAAGAATTGCAAGAATAAATGTTCGAGAGAGAGCTTTGACCATGGTTCTGTTTGCACTAAGTATTAACTCACTAGTTGTGCTTAACATCCGTCAAATATTGCGTCACCAATTTCCAGTAATGGCCTTAGATCTATTACGTCCACATTGGCAAGGTGCTAGAGTGCATGAAGTATTGTGTGAAATGATTGATGATAATCCTCAAGTAAACGTTATTTTAACACCATTTCAGTCACCTGATGATTATTCAAGAAATTATCTTGGGCATTTCCAAGGTGATCTTTTACGAATAGGTGGTGTTGGACAAGTACACAGAGCTGCAAGTGTAATGATGAATACCGGCTGGCAAGATGTCAATAGGCATACGGAATTATTTCAGGAAATTTCTAATGTGTTGTTTCCGTTAAGGCAAGCATTGGTAACGAGTGAAGCTGAATTTCAAGCTGTATTACATGGGTTATTTTATACTCTTGGCAATCCTGCTAGAGTAATTATTGAGTTTCAATTAGAAAGAGGGGGAAGAATAGATCTAGTGTTGTCAAGATTTGTGGAAAGAGATGATACTCATCCAATTGGGATAGAGCTAAAATTTGCTAGAACTGCAGGGCAGATACGACAAAAAAGTGCAGAAGCGAATCGACAATTACAACGATATACACAATGTGGAGGATGCGAACGTATTACTGATGGAGATCAAATGGTTTTATCATATGCTGTATTCAATAACGGTGCGCGAGGACCAGATACTCTAATATCGGTTAGGGATGTTCTTAACGTAAGAGATAACTTAGGACAGTTTTATAGATGATCTTTTACCAATGGAAGTGCTCAGGGTTTGGATGTGCTTATAGTGAAACATACATATTAAGTCCAGAGAGTGTAGGTAAGGTTGAAGGGAGAAAAATAAGATTCTTGAAGAATAGGGCTTATTTTATATCTTCTTAAGCTAAAGCCAGCCTTATCAGGTCAAATAAATTTACTGACAAAAAAGATTGCCTAATTTAGTATCTATTAGCAACTTGGTAGAAAGTGGTCACATAGGCAAAGTTGTAAGGCTAAGATAGGTTAAATATAATATAATTTGTCTAGTTTTTAGTACTTTATGCAAAAAGATGAAAAATTGAACAGGTATCTATTTTTACTATAGACTTGCCTCAATTTTTCTTTCTCATATCAAATGAATTAATATTAATCTAGTAATATATTTTACTAAAAATTTAAATAAAACAACTATTTCCAGTGGTTAAAATCAAGGAACGTGAGAAGAAGTTTTTTTGGGATGAGTTGGACTACCAAGCTTTCATCTGTTAATAATTGAACAATCATAGCAAATTATTCAACAATAGACCACTGTATTTATTCACAACTTGCTGCTGCAGTATATCCATTGACTGCAACTTTATCGATGCTAATCTTTTCAAGTGAACTTGAAAGTTTATTACAATAACATACAATTGCAGCAGCAACCAGACAACAAGCTCCAACACCTGATATTACTCCTGTTACCAGCAAACTAGCACTGAAAGTAAAATATGCAACTGATGCAGCAATTCCTGCAAGCACTCCAGCTATCGCTAATTTCCATGTAGCTGTGGTAGGCCACTTATTTTTTTGTACGCTTTGTGTTACAAGAATACTTCCATTGCTTGAATTATTAGGCTGCATGCCATTGGTTTGAGAACTATTCACTTGTCCAGAGCTTTCGTTAGCTACCGAAGACATTTCTTGTTGAACAGAAACAAGTTTTTGACTTCCGCTTTTATCAGATGGAGTTTCCAGCATAACAGGAACTTTTACTATATTTTTTACATTCGTTGAAGTTACCGTTTCAGCAGGTGTAGCAGAAGCTTGTACATGTGTGTTATTTCCTTCAAATTCTGTCAACCGAGTAGAATTAAGTTCACTTTCTGCACTATTTTCAGGTACTGTAGTTTCAATTTTATTCCGCCCTGATATGTTCTGCAACTGCTCTAGATTTCTGACAGACTTCGGTTCTTCCTTTTCCTTAAACTGTTGTTTAAGCTGCTCAATCTGCTGATTGCTTTTACTGACCTGATCATTAAACCTACCAATTTCACTTTCCTTTCGTGCTAACTCATTTTGTATCTTTGTAATCTGATCTTTTAGGGTGTTTCTTTCTGCCTCGATTGAGAAAACTTTTTCATTAAGCTCCTTAACTTTATCACTCTTTTTCTTCAACTTTTCCACTTTATTAATCAACTCTATAGCAGCATTGCTACTTCCCTCCAATTCTCGCTCTAGCTGATCTCGTTTATCTGAAATCTCTTCAATTTTATTATTCAATCTCATAGCAGGATTTCTACTTCCTTGCAGCAGTTTTTTTTCAGCATTTGCATTGATTCTAGCAACACTAATTGCTGCTGATTCACTATTTTCCTTACCTATTCTGTTTAAATCTAGATTATGTATACCATTTCTTTTGGGTGAAAGATTTTTAATTCGAGTTTTAGTCTTCCTTGCGTAAGGATAACTTCTTGCAGCAATTTTTTTTTCAACACTTGCACCGATTCTAGCAACACTAATTGCTGCTGATTCACTATTTTCCTTACCTATTTTTTTTAGATTACTTATACTATTTTCTTTGAGTGAAAGATTTTTAACATTTTGACATGTTAAAGGATCTTCACCAATACCCCCTGAATTAAATTCCATTATAAGCCCTCCTACATTGTCATATCGCTTAAGCCAGTGAAACACCACTGTATATATAACTACTTGAATATTTCCACAAAGCAACATTTTTTTATAAAAAACCAATCATAAAAATTGCCTTAACTTTTTTGCGAAATCACTATTAATTTACCAGTAATTTTCAATAAAAACTTAATTGATACAACCATTTCTAGCAACAAAAAGCAGCTAGCGCGAGAAGATTTTTTCTTGGAATCGCGTGGTCTGGTAAAGTCACTATGAAAAAATCCTGAGAATATTTCTGATCTTATTATAAGCTTCTTCAAGCTCAAAAGTGCTTATTGAATAAGGCGGTAGTAAGTAAACTGAATTACCAAGTGGCCTTATTAAAAGTCCTTGCTCTAAAAATTTTATCTTTAGTGTTTGTGCATCATGAACATCAAAAGCTGCTATTGTACCAGTCACACGTGCACGCTCGACGTTCTTACAAGCTTCAGACAAATTTGCTAATTCCTTTTTATGTATACTATGAATCCTCTTAATTGACTCCATGGTATCGTGTTTAACTAACAAGTCTAAAGAAGCAATTGCGGCTGCACAACCCAGGGGATTGGCAGTGTAGGAGTGACCATGAGCGAACGCTTTAGTAAAATGTTCACTTAAAAATGCTGAGTAAACTTCTTCGGTAGTAATTGTGAGAGCAAGTGGAAGAAAACCTCCTGTTAATCCTTTAGAAATACATAAAAAATCTGGTACAATTTGAGTTTGTTCAAGAGCAAAATAAGTACCAGTACGGCCAAAGCCGGTCATAACTTCATCACAAATTATCAAAATTCCATGCTGGCGTACCAAATTGACAACTTTTCTAACAAACTCTGGACAGCACATCCTCATGCCACTTGCTCCTTGCACCAAAGGCTCTAGAATTAATGCAGCAATTTTACGAGAACCAGCACGTAAGTGACCCTCTAGTACTTTAAGAGAATGTTCCTCTTTATTTTCTATTTTTTCATCTTCGTCCCAGGTTTCTGGAAAAGGTACTGTTAAGACAGAAAATAACAGATTTGAAAATGCGTCATGGAAGCCGGACTTAACGCCTACACTCATCGCGCCAAATGTATCTCCATGATACCCTCCTTCAAAACTCAGAAAAGTAGTTCTTTCACGGTTACCCTGATTCCACCAGTACTGATAGGCCATTTTTAGTGCTACCTCAACAGTAGTTGAACCATTGTCTGAAAAGAAAAATCTGGATAATTTATCTGGTAGTAGAGTTTTTAACTTTTCACAAAGCGTTACTGCAGGCTCATGAGTAAATCCTGCAAAAATTACATGTTCTAAAGTCATGCTTTGCTCATATATAGCCTGAGCAATCTTGGGATGAGCGTGACCGTGCAGATTTACCCACCAACTGGAAATCAGATCGAGGTATGGTTTATTATTCTCATCATAAAGATATGACCCATGAGCTTTCTTAATTGCAATTGGAAATTTGGCTACTTTCTCTTGCGTAAAAGGATGCCATATGATTTTTCTGTCACGTTCGCTTAAATTCATTGTTCCAAGATAGCTTTTAATCGATTTGAGAGTGGTATTTGCATCAGATGTTCTCTATCAACTTGTTGCAGTTTGGGTACTGATGCTAACACCTGTGCTCTACCATAAAATTCTATTGCTTCAAGATTATCTTGATTGGGTAGTCCATTTAAGATTATCCCCAAAATAGGAATATTTCTAGCACGTAGCGCTTCTAAGCTGAGCAATGTGTGATTAATTGTGCTAAGTGTAGACCTTGCAACTAGAATTGTTGGAATGGCGAGTTTTTTGATTAAATCGACCATTAGTGTGGTTTTATTGATTGGAACTAAAACTCCTCCAGCACCCTCTACGATTAAGTTATGTGTTTTGGGCAAGCTAATCCTATCGATATTAATGCTATCATTCTCCAGCGAAGCTGCCAAGTGGGGAGATAGGGGTCTTTTATAAACAAAATTTTCTTTATAAACGTTGGCGTTAGTCAAATTGCTCATTTGATGACTATCTGTACCTAGAGTACTTCCAGTCTGGATGGGTTTGAAATACGAATACCCAGTGTGTAGGCAGAGCCAACTGCTTATAGTAGTCTTACCAACGTCGGTATCTGTTCCTGTTACAAAGATCTGCATCTACTTAAAATTCCAAAAAATACTTTATAGGTAACATTAATCTTGCCAGTATAGGTTTTTACGATCTTCCTTAGAACCTGTCTTGAAAGGAGTTAAGCAGCTAATTTAGTAAGCATAGAAGTAATCATATTAAATAAGATATTGTTTTTTGAAGTAAGAGGAGAATGCTCGTAATCCTTGCTCATGCGTCTAAAATTGGAAAGCCAAGCAAAGGTTCGTTCTACAATCCAACGTTTAGGAATAACCTGAAATCCTGTATCAACCAATTTCTTGGTAATCGTTAGCAAACATCCAGTTTCCAACAAACATCGATTTTGTAATTTACCTTTGTATCCTTGATCAGCAAAAAACTTACGTAATGTTGGAGCTTTGCATTTAGCTTGAATAAAAAGATTGGTAGCACCATCACGATCCTGAATGCTTGCGCTGTGTACCTCTGCAGTAATTACAAGACCTAGTGTATCTACAATAATATGGCGTTTTCTACCCTTTATTTTTTTACCGGCATCATATCCTCTTGATCCCCTTTTTGAGTCGTTTTCACTGATTGACTGTCAATTATACCTACTGAAGGTGTTTCATTTTTACCAACCATTTTTCTTACCTCTTTTACTAGCATGTCATGTATTTTTTTCAATTTTCCATTATTACGCCACCTGATAAAATAGTCATACACCGTTTTCCATGGGGGAAAATCCTTTGGTAGCATTCTCCACTGGCAACCACCCCTCATTATATACCTTATTGCATTAATAATTGTTCTGATGTTATGTTTTCTTGGTCGTCCTATCGCTCCTTGTGCAACATAGGGCTCTAAAATTTCCCATTCCTTGTCACTTATATCACTTGGATACAATTTACCCTCCTATTTTTTGCTTACCTCATCATACTCTTTTCTTTATTCCCTTTCAAGACAGGTTCTTAGATCAGGAAAAAAAATTGCTTGGCTACTTTGATTTGCTCCTAGATTCCTAAGGTATCTAATAAATTCACTTGCGCTTGGAAAACACAATGTGAATTCTTGCGAGTCGAAAAAATATTTTTTTGGTTTCAGGTGAAGTAAATAGCTTTCTAATTCTTGTTTAGATGGATACTGATGAGTTGGTGCAGGTAATAAGGATTTTGTAAAGACTCTAGACCATTCATTAAATGTACCATCCAGTAAACACGAAAAAACAAAGACATTTGAACTATTGTATGATTTCTTTATCATCTTTTTTAAATTGCGCACCCATTGAAGTGCTAGGTTTGAAATGGTAAGATCGTGAAAGCCAAAGTCTAGTGTTTCCATATCGCCTAAGATGAATGCAACTTCCTTATATACTGCTAATTTTTCTTTTGTTTTTGCCAACATACTAGGTGATATGTCATTTAAAGTGAACTTGCTTTGCAGAAAGAAACTAAACAAAATTTCTGGAATGTAGCCTGTACCTGTACCCAAATCTAAAATAGATCGTGGATGAAATTCAGGAAAACAACTTTTTAACAAATTGATTAACTTTGCAGCACATTCTTTTTGAATAAAAGCTACATTATCATAAGACGAGCTTGCTCTGCTAAAATTGTCCTGTATGTATCTCTTTTGTAATTCCATTACAAAAACTTATAATTTGCTCGTACACAAAATGATATTCGCATAACCCTAGACTATGGTAACCTCTGCTATGCATAACAACTTTAACATCTTTATTGAAGTTATCATAGATAAGTTCCTGGGGTACGATTGTATCATTTGTTGCACCTAATATTAATAGTGATGTGCGTGGTAGCTGATGTACTGTGGTGAGTAGCTCTAAATCCTGCATTAGTTTTGCTTTATTTAACCGATTGAAAGAGTTGTAGTTTAAGCCGCATTTTTTATGGAAGGACATCAGGGTATCTACTGGATCCATTCGAAAGTGCTGTATCATCGTTTTCAACTCTAACTTGCGTTTTTTGTGTAATCGTAAATCAAATCCTAAAAAATTGATAAAAGCTTGTACACCGATAAGTCCATTAAACTTTACATTTAAGGAAGCTAGTTTTATTAGTCCAAGAGAATGTCCAATACCAATAAGTGCACCATCTTCTGGTAAGTTTAGGTTTTCTTCTCCAAAATAACCAAGATCTAAACAATAGTAAGGAATTTTAGAAAAATATTTATTTATAAGAGGTTGAAAGAACTTATAATCAAATCCCCAACCGTGACAAAATACAAAGTAATAGTTCATATTTGCTGAAGAACATGCACTAAATAGTCTAGGTTGCTTTCAGTATGATTCACATTGAGTGCAATACGTAATCTTGATGTTCCAGAAGGAACAGTAGGTGGACGTATAGCAGAAACAACCAACCCTTGTTTCAAAAGCTTTTCTTTTGCACTCATTACAGTATCCTCATCACCTAGAACTATTGGTATAATGTGTGTAACTGAATCACCTGTGTTAAATCCAAGATTTTGCAGGTTGTTTCTTAAATTTGCAGCCTTAAAGGATAAAGTCTGGCGTTGATTAGTAAAATGTTTTACTAAATCCCAACTTTTGGCTGCTGCACCAATTATCATTGGAGAAAGAGAGGTTGAATAAATAAACCCTGGACATTTATTGATTAGGTAATTCTTTATAACATTAGAACAAGCAACATACGCACCAAAGCACCCTAAAGCTTTACTAAAAGTACCCAAGACTAGATGTGGAACTTTCTGAAGGTTAATGTAGGTAGATAAGCCATATCCATTACGACCAATAATGCCTGTTGCATGTGCTTCATCTAAATACAGAAAAGCCTCATATTCTTTACTAAGAGCAAAGATTTCCTCTATTGATACAATATCTCCATCCATACCGAAAATTGTTTCAGTAACAATGAACTTCGATCTTAAGTCATTTTTAAATTTTATAAGTAAATTACTCAAGTGATTCATATCGTTATGTTGATACCGTACAAGCTCAGCATCACTTAAAAATACAGCTTGATATAAACTTGCATGATTTAATTTATCAAAAAAGACAATAGGCTTGTTACCCAACACTGATTGATCTAACAAGCTTGCAAGAACCGTTATATTGGCCTGAAAACCTGAATTAAAGATAAGAGCTGACTCAGTTCCTTTGTCTTGGGCAATCCTCTTCTCAAGGTCTTCAAATATTTTTTTATTACCTGAAAGCAACCGAGAACCAGTGGATCCTACTCCAAGCTGTACTCCAGAGAGCTTTGCTGCATCAAATAGTACTTCTGACTGACTTAGGCCAAGGTAATCGTTGGTAGAAAAGTTGATAAAACTCTCCAGGATAGCTTTTGGCAATTGGCGATATTTTCTTTTACTCTTTAGTATATTATGATATTTTTCATATGGTTTATACATAACCTATCTATTAAGAGGTGTTAAATTATGACAGAAGAATGGGCTTTTGCCAAGGCAGAACAAATCTTTAATCTTCCATTTCCTGAGCTAATTTATACAGCACAAACAGAACATAGGAAGCAATTTAATCCTAGTGGAGTGCAAATTAGTACACTTTTAAGTATTAAAACAGGTAGCTGCCCAGAAAATTGTTCTTACTGTCCCCAATCAGCACACTATAACACCGGGTTACAAAAAGAGCCTTTGTTAGAAATTGCTGAGGTAATTGAAGCAGCAAAATGTGCAAAAGAGGCTGGAAGTAGTCGTTTCTGTATGGGAGCAGCTTGGCGTGGTCCACGTGATCAAGATTTAAAAATTGTTTGCGAAATGGTCAAAGAGGTGAAAAAATTGGGCCTTGAAACGTGTGTGACTCTTGGGTTGTTAAAAGATTACCAAGCAAATATGCTAAAGGGAGCTGGCTTAGATTTTTACAACCATAATATTGATACATCTGAAGAATATTATCATAAAGTCATAACTACACGTATTCTCCAAGATCGCTTAAAAACGTTAGAACACGTACGCGCATCTGGGATTAAGGTCTGTTGTGGTGGTATTCTTGGTATGGGTGAGACTAATGAGGATCGAATAAAAATGCTAGTTCTCATTGCTAATTTGGATAATCCTCCAGAATCAGTACCAATTAATATGCTGATAAAAATTCCTGGAACTCCACTTGAGAATGTGGCCGACGTTGATCCGTTTGATTTTGTTCGTACTATTGCAATAGCCAGAATTATGATGCCAAAATCTTATGTACGTTTATCAGCTGGGCGAGAAAAAATGTCAGATGAATTGCAAGCATTGTGTTTCCTTGCAGGTGCTAATTCAATTTTTTACGGTGAAAAGCTACTTACAGCTCAAAATCCAGTACCTGAGCAAGACAATCACCTATTTCAAAGATTGGGGTTACGAAAACTTCATATAGGAAATTAAAGGAATTTCTGCATTGACAGAAAAAAGATCTATTTCTTATTATAATTTTGCCTAAAATTTTTTTCATTCTTGGATATATTACCATTAATTTAGCATTATATATTATTAAAATCTCAAGCAAATCAACCATTTCCAGTGGTCAAAACCAAGAGCGGTGAGAGCTTTTTGTTTTGGGATGGATTGGACTATCACTCAATACGTGCGAACTTTTCTATATAATAATTCTACTATACCATAAAAGCAGCTACATTAGCCTATTTTTACTAAATTTATATACGAACCAATTTGCTTAACTTTGTTATAGAAATTTCAAGTTTCTATTTTCACAACGCCGCTTTTATTTAAATTGTTCTCGCAAAGGTAGGTACTTTTTTGCGGTTTTGGGGAAAGTAAATATTTAAGATTTTTGTGACGCTAGTTTGTAGTATGTTTCCATTGAATTATTGTTTCTACCTTGTTGATCAAGCCGCAGCAAACTAAAATAACTACCAGCAACTTTAATAAAGAAATATATAAACTCTTGACTTTCTTATTAAGGTGTGTGATATCAATTATGTTACTACTAAAATGCGTGGGTTATGTCTTTAGAGCTGGAAAGGTTTGAAGAAATGCTAATAGGCACTTGCTATAACTCAAATGAGAGTGATATATTCGAAAAAATAAAAAATGAGTTAGGAAAGCTAGATGAAAATGAATGCCAAAGGTGGAGAAAGAAGGGCTTTGATCCAGATCATCAATTCAACGTACAAAATGGGAGTGGTACTTTGGGAATTACATTATTATATCTAGCTGCTAAAAATGGCCGTATAAATTTGGTTAGGTATTTTATAGATGAAAAAAGGGCTAATGTTCATGAGAAAACTAATAATGGGCAGACTCCTTTACATTCTGCTGCTCGCAATGGCCATAAAGATGTAGTAGAAGCTCTATTAGAAAAAGGGGCTAATATTCATGAAAAAGATAATAATGGATATACTCCTTTACACCTTGCTGCTTATAGTGGTCATAAAGACGTAGTAGAGGCTCTATTAAAAAAAGGGGCTAATGTTGATGAAAAACAGGATAATGGAGCAGTTCCTTTACTTTTTGCTAGTTCCAAGGGCCATCAAGATGTAGTAGAGGCTCTATTAAAAAAAGGGGCTAATGTTCATGAAAAAGATAATGACGGATGTACTCCTTTACATGAGGCTGCTCGAAATGGTCATAAAGATGTAGTAGAGGCTCTATTAGAAAAAGGGGCTAATGTTCATGAAAAAGATAATGACGGATGTACTCCTTTACATGAGGCTGCTCGAAATGGTCATAAAGATGTAGTAGAGGCTCTATTAGAAAAAGGGGCTAATGTTCATGAGAAAACTAATAATGGGCGGACTCCTTTACATTTTACTGCTCATTATGGTCATAAAGATGTAGTGGAGGCTCTATTAAAAAAAGGGGCTAATGTTCATGAAAAAGATAATGACGGATGTACTCCTTTACATGAGGCTGCTCGAAATGGTCATAAAGATGTAGTAGAGGCTCTATTAGAAAAAGGAGCAGATGTTAAAGCGGTAGAGTGTGGATGTACCCCTTTAAGTTTGGCTTTTGAGTATGGCAAGAAAGATACAGCTGAAGTTCTAATCCAGAAAACATTAATACAAGATTTTAGCACACAAAAACCAGATTACTTGACTGGTACATATTCTACTTATTGGGATAAATGCAAAGATGAAATTAAAGATAAAATAGTGGGAAGATTTGACGATAGAGATATTTCGTACCTTGACTTACTCAAAGCTGATACAAATGAAATGGCTAGCTATGTGATAAATGATGAAATTGAAAACGCATTGAGTAACCTTGATTGTAAAAGAGAATTTCCTATTTTCGGGGGCCAAATAAAGAATAAATTCGATGAAGGGATAAAAAGACGAGGTCTAATAGATGACGGTGGCATAGTAATTACTAAATACTCTGGACTTTACAATGATAAAGAATTACCTCTAGAAGTAAGTGAGAAAGTAGCTTCTTATTTATCAAATGCAGATTTAAAAAATTTAAAGGATGCAAACGAAAATGCTCCTAGAGCAAGTATTTTCCCCTGTTGTTCAACCGCGGTATTAGGCGCTGCTATAGTAGTGGCACCTTTTGCAGCAGGAACAGTTGCAGCTGGATTAATACCTGTAGTAATAGCAGTGGTTGCAGTCACAACAGTGGCGCTAGCGGTTGGTGGTATTACATATATGATCTCAAAGCCTAGTACTAAAATGGATGAGACGAGAGAAGAGCAAGGCATAACTGGGAATGGATGGAAAGTATAGCATCAGGCAGGCTTTGTTGCATAGCTAATTAACAAGTAGAAGCATAGCAGGGTCGGAGGTCAATGTCAGTGAAGTTTATGGGAGTGTCAAGCTAAAGAATACAAAGGTTAGAAAAATTATTCTTGCATTAGCTTTTATTTGTGCTATGTATTATACGTAATATTTTTGATAGATCAGAGGGAAAGCATGTCAAATGAAGATATTGAGTTTAAGCAGGCTTTTGAAACAAATCCAGGAGATGAAAAATGGTTAGAACAGGAAAAAGGGGAAGAATTCAAAAAACAGTCACCATGGGAAAATTTGGACGTGTCGGAAAAATTGAGCGAACAGAAAGAATTTAAAAGACGCCTAAAGCTGAAAAGGTTCCAAGAACAGCTAGAATCGGAAGGATTGAAGAACCAGCTAGAATGGGAAGAATTCAAAGAACAGCCACTAGAATGGGAAGAATACCTAAAGATGAAAAGATGGGAAAAACGGCTAGAACTTGAGGGAGGAGAGGAACAGCTAGAATGGGAAGAATTCAAAAAACAGCTAACATGGGAAAATTTGGACGTGTCGATAAAATTGAAAGAATGGCAAGATTGGCTAGAAGAAAAGAAGTGGTCCCTAGAGGATAATGAGCATGAATTGATCAGAGAATGTTTCTTCACACATGGTATTGATACTTTGATAGATTCTGCTAAAGGTTTATGTACTACTAATTTAATGCATGCATGGTTTTGTGATGAATCTGATTTAACAGAAAATCAAAAGAAGTTAAATAAAAAATTATTAAATATTCTCAGCGGATCTCCAGATACTGGTGGTAGGGATAGTTATAGCTATAGTTCAAAAGTTCATAGATTTTTAGAAAGAAATAAGGACGATCTGAAAACTGTTCTTAACCTTAAAAGAGGAGAATCTGGATTGACAGTATTGCATGCAGTAGTAAGTATGGCTGTAGAATATGGAGGGAGGTTAGCCGAAGAATATGTATCTGCTGCATGTTTACTCATAGAAGCAGGAGCTAATCCTAATATAAAGAATGATAGAGGACAGACACTCTTACATTATGCTGCTATTGGGTCTAGCGGTGATGGTATAGGTTACCTTATAAAAGCAGGAGCTAATCCTAATGCACAGGATATTGAAGGGAAAACACCTTTGCATTATGCTGCTGGCCTTGGTTATAGCAGCAGTATAGAATCGTTCCTATGGAATGGAGCTAAGTGCGATGTACTTGATGAAACAAGGAAAACCCCACTACAAATTGCAATTGATAATCATCAATACCATATTAAAAAATACTTTCCAACTGATAATCAAAAGAGGTTGAATGAAGAATTACATGGTATAATGCGCGAATGTTCCCATGCTAAAACAGTTAAAAATCTAAAAGAGTTTTTGGATAAACATGAGGGTGACCAAGATCTAAAAGTGGTTTTAAATTTTCGTGATGAAGAAGGAAAGTCAATAGTGTTGCAACATGCCAGAGATATTTTTTTTGTTTCTAAAGCTGCTGCTGAAGTAGAAGACTTACTTTTGAAAGCAGGAGCAACTGACCAAAAAGACTATAGCAGGGAAAAATGTTTGCCTAAATCCAGGACCCTATGGGATGATTTAATACCAGACCAGAAGAAGAAGCTAAATGAATTTTTTGATAAAGTACATCGAGCTCAAGATATGAAACAACTGGAAGAAGTTGTAGACCAAGCTATACGGTCTGGAATAAGGTTTAACTTTCCTATTCGTCCAGATAAAGTGGCGTACCAAGATGCATGTAATTTTACAGATCATGTAATAAAAAAAATTAGTGCATTAAAAGAGAGTTCTAAAATTGCAAATCAGATAGAAATTACTAGTGATATAGTATATAAATTGTTATCAAGAGGAGCAGTGTTTCATAACTTAAGTAGTATAGATGTAATCAATACACTGGAGTCAGAATTTAAAGACCACACAACCAATGTGAAAGAAGCTTGTGGTAAGTATATCAATAATACTTTAAAGTTTATGAAAATTGTTAAAAGTGCAGCTAATGGTAGAGTAAAAAATGTAAAAATGGATAATTCTACTTTTTACTTAGAATACTCAGAGAACAGCAAAATAGATATTGCGAAGATTACAGATGGAGCAAGGGGTTTATGGCTAACTCAAGGAGAAATAGAATACGGAAGAGATATAATAAAGATCGGTAAAAGTGAGGTAGAAATTATAACGAAAAATGGTATAAGGAATTACACAGACCTTGCGGATAATAGTGATATAGCATTGACTTTCTACACCAGTGAAGGAGAATTAGAAGTTAATTTGTACCCTGACAAACAAGATAAAGATAAAATAATAGTAGAAGTGAGTAATAAAAAGGAAATACTGGAAAAGTTCAAAAATTGTAAAGAAGAATTAGGTGAGAATTGCTCGCTTGGTGGGTATCTGGTCTACAATGCTATTGAACAAGGCTATTTTGAAAGGTCTGGAAAATTGATACGTTCTGAGGCTATGAGTCAATCTAATGGCCAAACAAAAAAGAGTTCTTGGATAGAGCGTAAAGAAAGAAGAAGAGCCCCAAGTCTCGAAGAAACAGTAAGCCGTGCTTAGGGTGAAATGGAAATGTTCAAAATTTCATGGTGATGTTAAGTTAACAGCTTAAGAGATTTTCTAAAGAAATTATCTTGATATTTATGATCTTTCAAGCATACCACTAGCTTTAAGATTTTGTGGATCCAGTTGTTCTACATCTTCCACTTTCTCGAGCTTGGTTATGATATTATACAGCGCAAAACCTATACACGCTAATCCAACTATTCCCACAACCGCTGCTACTACAGGCATTTTCATGATATACAATGCAACACAATTTACCAATAACACCGCACCAACACTACCAAATATGATTGCTTGCCTTTGTTGCAGTGCTTTTGCTGATAGGTTTTTGTCTGCAGCATCACCATTAAAACATGGTTCAGCGGAAGATGGGCTGTCAGCTCTATCGACGGAAGTTGGTTCTACAGTGGTTTCTACTGAATCATTTTGGGCTTTTTCGCTGCTTTCACTTATAGGTTGAAGATCTTCGCTATCTTTATTAATATCTTCGTGTAATTGAATGTCAGTTTCTGTAGCTGTAATAGTTCAGACTTGATCTGACAGGCGAACAAAGTAAGATAAAAATATGAATAAATTTTAAAGGAGTGTCAGATATGAGTACAACACAAGAAAAAATACTAAAACCAAAGTTGGGATTGCTAGAACTTGCAAAGCAATTAGGAAATGTATCACAGGCGTGTAAGGTAATGGGATATTCAAGGGATACATTTTACCGCTTCAAAGAACTGTATGAAAAAGGAGGAGAAGAGGCTTTACACGAGATAAGCAAAAGCAAGCCATTATATGCAAATAGGGTATCGGAGGATATAGAAAAAGCAGTAAGAGGTTGTCCGGAAACTAGTAAATTCAAGCATATTCCCTCTTTAACATAACCCTACTTATAGCTAGGTATATGAAATTCTCAGTGGATGTTGTGAGTAAATCATACTCCTTCGATAGCCTTCTATTCCTATTAACCCAAGCAAAAGTCCTTTCTACAACCCATCTTCTTGGCTGTACTTTAAACCCTTGTTCTCTTGTTGGTAGTAGCTCAGGTGGCGTATCTTTGTGCACCCAAAATCTACATGGAGGCCTTTTAACAATTTCAATATCTATGTTATATTCTTCCTTTATGTGATTCTTTAAATTTCTTCCTTGGTATCCCATGTCAGCCCACATTTTTTTAACTTTAGTATATTTTGTTCTCATATTGTTTAATGCTATTTTAATACCATCTCTATCATTTTCGTTAGCAGCGCCTACGTAACAACCTAGTATAAAACCCTGAGTGTCTGTAATTATATGCCTTTTTCTACCCTTTACTTTTTTACTTCCATCATAGCCTTTGATCCCCCCTTTTCTGTAGTCTTTACAGATTGACTATCTACTATACAGGCACTCGGCTGCTCATTCCTTCCTATTTTTCTTCTACTATATTTTGTAATTTCATAATTCATTTTCTCAAAAATTCCCTGCTTCTTCCATTGCCTGAACTGCTCATACACAGTCTTCCATAGCGGAAAATCATTTGGTAAATACCGCCATTGACACCCTGTACGCAATACATAGAAAATTGCTTCTAATATTTCTCTTTTGCTATACTTTGGCGGCCTTCCTCCTTTCTTGTATGATACTCTGAAGTGTTTTTCTATTCTTGCCCATTCCCTTTCGCTTAGATCTGTTGGATACTTTTTTCTCATCTTTACCCCGTACTAAAATTTCAGATATTATAGCCTTTTACTTGTTTCCGGACAACCTCTAATTGAAATAGCAATAGAATTTCCAGCGTATGGACAAGAAAGAGCAGCAAACGAACTGAAAAAGAGAGGAATTCTCATCTCTGCAAGTGGAATAAGATCAGTGTGGCAAAGAAACGATCTTGAGAATTTCAAAAAGAGGTTAAAGGCATTAGAAGCAAAAGTAGCTCAAGATGGCATTATCTTAACAGAAGAGCAGATAACAGCTCTAGAGAAGGCTAAGGAAGAAAAAGAGGCCCATGGAGAAATTGAAACAGAACATCCAGGATACTTGGGTAGCCAAGATAGCTATTATGTGGGTAATATCAAAGGTATTGGACGAATTTACCAACAAACCTTTGTTGATACCTACTCTAGAGTTGCTTTTGCTAAGCTTTATACAGAAAGGACTGCTATTACAGCTGCAGACCTTCTCAATGATAGGGTGATACCGTTTTTTGATGAACAGAAAGTATCATTGCTACGCATTTTGACGGATCGTGGTACAGAGTACTGTGGCAGACCTGAAAATCACGCTTACCAGCTGTATTTGGGGGTAGAAAATATTGATCATTCTCGAACCAAAGCTCGTTCTCCACAAACTAATGGCATCTGTGAAAGGTTCCACAGAACTATGCAAGATGAATGCTACAATATTATCTTCAGAAAGAAAATTTACACCTCTTTGGCAGAGCTTCAGCTAGATGTAGACCATTGGGTGCATTCTTACAATAGATCTCGACCGCATTCAGGTAAATATTGCTATGGTAAGACACCTATGCAAACCTTTTTTGATAGTATGCATATTGCTTATCAGAAAAATATTGATAGCATTAAACAGGATGCTGATTTTGGTTTTGACTTTGTCAATTCTTCTGTCAGTTAATTCACGCCTGTCAGATCAAGTCTGAACTATTACAGAAATATTAAGTGCAATAAATTCTGACAATGATTTAAATAGGGATAACATAATTGAAAAAATAAAAGAGAAGTTAAAAGCAATAGATCCAACCACGTATAAAGAGTGGAAAAATTTTAATTTTAATGTGAATTATTGGATAAACAATTGCGCAGAGAGATGTACTCTATTGCATATCGCTGCTGGAAATGGTTATATAAAGGCAGTGAAGACTCTATTGGAAATAGGTGCAAAGGTCAATGCAGTAGATCTAGATAGGATGACTCCGTTACACTTAGCTGCCGAAGGAGGTCATGCAGAGGTAGTAAAAATCTTAATAAACGCAGATGCAAAGGTCAATGCAGTAGATCTAGACAGGGTGACTCCGTTACACTTAGCTGCCGAAGAAGGTCACGCAGAGGTAGTAAAAATCTTAATAAACGCAGATGCAAAGGTTAATGAAGTGGATAGAATGAAGCGTACTCCATTGCATATGGCTGCTAAAAATGGTCATATAAAGACAATGGATGCTCTATTAGAAAAAGGTGCAGAAATTAATATAATAGATAAAAAGGGGTTGACGCCATTATTTCTTGCTGCCGAAAATGGTCATAAAGAAGCAGTATGTGCTTTAATGGAAAAGGGAGTAGATTTTTTATTGGGAAATAAAAATAGAATCCTAAAGTACTTAGAAAAACTAACCAAAAGTGATAATTTAAAACAGTTTCGAAAAGAGCAAAGGGATGATGAATATGAATCACTTAAATACTCATTGCTATGTCGTGATGATCATTCTTTAGTTGATATTGTTGGAGGAGATATATTCAATAGCTTAATGCATATACGGCTTGCTGGCATATCTGGTCTAACACCAAGTCAAAGAGAATTAAATAAAGAATTATTCAGTATCCTCCAAGCATACCTGTCTTTTAGTGATGAAGGTGATTATAATGAACATGGTTATATTGTGAGACTTAGAAATTTTTTACAAGACAATGGAGATAATCAAGATCTAGAAAAAGTCCTTAATCTTAGAAGAGGAGAATCTAAATTAACAGTATTACACATAATATCAAGTATAGCTGGGGTAGAAAAAGAATATGACGATTCTGTAGCTTTACTTTTGAAGGCAGGAGCTAACCCTAATGTAAAGGATGATAGAGGAAAGACACCCTTGCATTATGCTACTGGACCTAATAGTATAGCTTCTCTTATGGAAAAAGGAACTAATCTTAATGAGCAGGATAATGAAGGAAAAACACCCTTACATTGTATTGCAAGCACTGATTACAATGATCTCATCTCTTCACTTCTGGATAGTGGAGCTAGATCTGATATATGTGATAAACAAGGAAAGACCTCACTAGACATAGCAATTGATAATTGTAACTACTATGCTGAAGGTTATCTTTTAACTGAGGATCACAAAAGGTTGCAGCAAGAATTAGACTGTATTCTTGGTGGTGTTGACAAAGATAACCCTTCTTCTCTAAGTAAAGGTCTTACTGTATTAGAAAAGTTTTTGAATGAACGCAAGGGTACTCAAGACTTAAAGAGAGTTTTAAGCCTTCATAACAATAAAGGGAAGTTACGAATCTTTCAATATATCAGAGATGTTTTTCATAGTGATGAAACTTGTTGTAAAGAAGCAGAAAGATTGTTGCTGGCAGCAGGAATAAAAGATTTCAAAGGGTTAGATAGTGAAAAGCATCTGCTTAAATCTAGGACTCTATGGGATAATTTAATACTAGACCAGCAGGCAAAGTTAGAAGTGTTTTTAGATGAAGTAGGTAAAGCGCAAGACATGAATCAATTAGAACAAGTTGTAAACGAAGCTATAAAGTCTGGAATAAGGTTTAATTTTCCTCATCAAGGAAAGCTATATGGAAAGATGTATGAAGATAAGTATAACTTTATGGATTGTGTGATGAAAAGAATAAAAGAGATTAGTGAATTAGAAAAGAACTCCAAGGTTGCTAGTGATATAATATGTAAATTAGTATCAAAAGGAGCGGTGTGGTATGTTGTAGATAGTATGTATGTGCTCAATACACTGGAATTAGAATTTGAAGATCATGAAACTAATATGATAAAAGCTCATGGAAGTTGTGCAAATCTTACTCTCAAGTTTATGGAAGTTGTTAGAGGTGCAACTAATGGTAAGTTAAAAGATGCAAAAATGGACAACTCTACTTTCTACTTAGAGTATTCAGAGGATAGCATAATAGATGTCGCAAAGATAACAGATGGGGCAAGGAGCTTAGGGTTAACTCAAGGAAAAATAGAATACGGAAGAGATATAGTAAAGATCGGTAAAAGTGAGGTAGAAATTATAACGGAAAATGGCATAAGGCATTACACTAATCTTGCAGACAATAGTAATATAGTGTTAACTTTCTCTACTAGTTTAGGAGAATTAGAAGTTAATTTGTACCCTGACAAGCAAGATAAAATAATAGTAGAAGTTAGTAACAAAAAGGAAATACTGGAAAAGTTCAAAAATTGTAAAGAAGAATTAGGTGAGAATTGCTCGCTTGGTGGATATTGGGTCTACGATGCTATTAAACAGGGATATTTTGAAAAGTCTGGAAAACTTTGTCAATCTTTTGAAACAATTAGTCTATCTAAAAAAGTCTCAGAAGGAGTCAAAGCAGCGGTAAAAGGTTTAAAGTGTGGTGATATAGTGAGTTCTTCATCCAGTAATATATTTCCTCCAAAAGCGATTATGCAGGAAGGTAAAGCAAGAGTACCAGGAGCATGAACTCAAAGTTGCTTAGGGTCAAGTTTTGAGTATTTTACTAAAATAGCTTTAACATTTTTTGGGGAATGTTTTAAATCCTATGGTGATGTTAAGTTAATAGCTTAAGAGATATTCTAAAGGAGTTATCTTATTTAAAAAATTACTTGGACGCTTATAGTTTTTTGTGCATAGCCTTTCATGTTAGATTCAAAGAAGACTGAATAGGCTGCTCCACACTTTCTACTTTCTCGAGCTTGGTGTTGGGCTTAAAGGTATTGACCTTACCCAGAAAAAGTGGAGAGAAAGTTTGGAATGTTTTTCACAAAGAGAATGATGAATCAAAATGCTCAGGAATGCAATAGTTAATAGTGACGTTGTTTGTTATAAAAAATTTCTATGTATTCAAATATTGCAGTTCTAGTTTGTTGAGCAGAGTGTTGTGAAGTATCAATAAGTATTTCTCTTTTCAATGAGCTAAAGAAGCTTTCCACAACAGAATTGTCGTAACAACAACCTTTATGACTCATCTATGTTTTTTATGGATAAGAGATATTGATAACCTTGCGAAGTATATTGTGAACCTTGATCACTATGTAATAGTAGATTTTTGGCAGGTTTACGCTTGTTAACGGCCATTAATAAAGAGTCCATAACCAATTGTTTATTTATTGAACTGCTCATTAACTACCATGCGTGAATATAGATCGATTATTGTTGCCAAATATAGCCATCCTTCTTTGGTTTTTATATAAGTAATATCAGTTACCCATACTTTATTTGGTTGATCGACAATAAAGTTTTGGTCTAATATATTGGGAGCTACGACTCTACTGTCCGTTTGTTGTTTCTTAATTTTAAATTTTCTTCTCAATATAGCCTGAATACCATTTTTCTGCATAATACTTTGCACTGTTTTTAAGTTGCAACTTTTACCCAAAGCCTTCAATTCAGCATGAATTTTAGGAGCTCCATATCTACATTTAGAAGCTTGATATATTTTTTGAATATCTGCTAATAACTCTTTATTTGCTGATTCTCTACTGCTTATTTTTCTTGTGGTCCACTTATAGTAGCCACTAGCAGAAAATCCTACATAATTCCTGTACTTTATAGCAGTTACTATATAAAAAAATATTTTACTCTTTTTGACTGGCCAGGGCTTTTTTTAAAATGTCTCTTTCCCTTGTTACTCTTGCTAACTCTCTTTGTAAATCAAACCTCTCCTTGTCGTAAGGAGCCATGTTACCTCTACCTGGAAATGCATCTGCTGCCGACTTTTTTTCGTTGTGTTTCTTTATCCATTTTCCTAATAAACCACCCTTTATTCCTAAATCCTTTGCTATTTTTGTAATTGTTTGACCTGCCTTTCTTTGTTCATTTGCCAGCTTAACAGCTTCCAATTTGAATTCTGCCGTATATTCTCTTGCCATTTCTAATCCTCCAAAATTTTATTTTACCCGAAAAAACTCCTTTCTTTCTCTCCACTTTTTCTGGGTAAGGTCAAGAAGCCTATTGTCTAATTATGTACCTAAATTTTATTACGGCACTTTCACTACTACTTTAACGAGTGAGCTACCTTTCTATAAAAGACCTATCGACTGTTGCAATTATAGGCGTAAACAAGAATGATAAAAGAGTACGAGATTGAGTAACTATGTACACTTCTGCTGGCATACCAGGGTATAGGTATACGTTTTTAAACTGAGCAAGCTCTGGTTTTGGTATCACTACACGTACTGAATAATAACGCCCTAGCCTTGGATCATCAAGGGCATCGGGAAAAATATTGCTTACTATACCATTAATTAAACTTAAACGACGTGCACTGTAAGCACTTAAACGAACTTTAACCTTTAGCCCTTCTAGCCCATCAATAGAGACTATGTTGCTATCTTTCTTTTGTGCTGACAGTATCTCTTCTATGTTTCTGGTCTGAATTTTAGCATCTATTATTAGGTCATCATCCGATGGCACTACGCTCATGATCGGAACTCCAGATTGTATAACACCACCTTCAGTATGGTATCTTATATCTGTGACTATCCCATCTTGAGGCGATTTAATTATTGTACGTGCTAATGAATCTTCAGCAACCATCAGTCTCTCTTTCAAGTCTGCAATAGACGTACTAACTTCCTTAAGTTCAGCGTTTGCTCTTTCTTGAGAATCATTTCTCACGTTTATAATTTCTAATTCGTTCTCTCCAATTTTTTGCTGCACTTGAGATATTGCAGAACGGTAATGTCCAACTCTGCCTTCAATTTCAGCAAACTGCTTTTCTAAAGCTAAAATGTGTGGTTTGCTTATATGGCCACTATCAAGTAATTGTCTTTTTGTTTCCAACTCCTCAGTTATCAAGTCATATTGCTTATGAGCTGCATTTAGTTGAAAGTTTAGCCCCGCTAATTCATCATTTAACTGCTTTATACGTTGTTGCAGTATGTCTGTTTTTCCCAATATGCTCTTTCTCTGAGAGTTGAACAACTTTACTTGATTCTTTATCGCTTTATTTACAAGTTCATCGTGAGATAATTTTTTAACCTCATCAGGAAACTCGAGCGTGTCCAAATCTACTCTGATTGCAAGAAGCCTTGCTTCTGTTGCTAAAAATGATAAGAGCTTCTCTTTGATGATACTTAAATTCGCCTTCTCGTTAACATCACTCAACAAAACTAGAGGCTCATCTTTTTTAACTGCTTGACCCTCTTTTACTAAAATTTTGCTTATTATTCCTCCGCCCAAGTGTTGAACTATTTTTCTATTTGAAGATACAATAACTTCTCCACTTGCATGCACCGCACCGTCAATTGGAGCTATAGCCGACCAAATACCACCTATCCCAAAAAAGATGAGTATTACTACCAGACCAAAAAATAGTGGTCCCCATGTTACTTTCAGGACTTCATTTACGTTATTACTTTCGCGTTTTAAAATAAAATTTATCACTGCATCAATCAATGCAAACGTCTTATCCAAAAATTTTGGGTACTTCTTCTTTTTATTTTTTGCTCCTTGCATATTTATATTATCACCATGGCCAATCAAGCCTTTCAAAGAAAATCCAGCGCTAAGCTTTTTTAACTTACTTATCATAATACTACTGTGAATTTGTGTTAACTCAAGATAACACACAAAAACAAAGAATCTATAATTTAAGCATTCCATTTAGACTGTAGAGCACCAGAATAAACTATTTAGTAACAATTCCTGCATCAACTATGTTTTTAAAATTTTTTGACGTTTAACTTTATTATAACTTTTTCTTTATTTTGTGAATATCTGAGTTACTTATATTATGTAAGAAATCTATTGCCAACTAGTCAATATTCTGTTAGGAATTAAGATAATATAAAGTTATTATGCTTAAATTGGAAAGCAGAAAGTTCCTGATTACTGGCGCATCAGGCGGAATAGGGCAAGCAATTGTAAAAATTATGCACAAAGCCGGAGCAACTTTATGTATTTCTGGCACAAAAAAAGAAGTGCTCGAAGAAGTTGCTAAACAATATGAAAAAAACATGCATGTACTCCCTTGTGATTTATCAAATGCTGAGGAAGTAAATCAACTAATAAATAGAGCAAGTGAGCTGATGGAAGGCTTTGACGGGCTCGTATGCAATGCGGGTATTACGCGAGACAGTTTATTATTGAGAATGACAGATGAAGCATGGCAAAAAGTAATTGATATTAACTTGAGCTCTACATTTAAGCTGAGTAGAGAAGCATGCAGAAAACTAATTAAGAATAATTGGGGAAGAATTATAAATATTTCCTCAATAATAGGGCTGACAGGAAACGCCGGGCAAGCAAATTATGCGGCGTCTAAAGCTGGAATAATAGCTATGAGCAAATCCATAGCAAAAGAAGTTGCAAGTCGTAATATAACAGTAAATTGTATTGCTCCTGGGTTTATAGATACTAAAATGACTGAAGTTTTAAATGAAGGACAAAAGGGAAAAATATTAGATAATATTCCAATGAAAAGAATGGGAACAGGGGAAGAAATAGCAGCAGGGGTCTTGTTTTTAGCAAGTGATGAAGCAAAATATATAACAGGGCATGTGCTCAATATTAATGGTGGGTTATTTATGTAGCAACACTTATGTATGGACAAATTATAATTTTTACTTCAAAATAAAAAATGTGTAGGTTTAGGTTTAGGTTAATTTATTACTTAGAGGCAAAAAAATGAGCTCTATAATGGAATTTTTTAGTGTTTTTTGCGTAGTATTGCTTTTCTCTTTCTCAGGTTATGCAGCTGACCCTGATATGGATGACACAACTAAAGTAATATGCAATATTATTGGTTATGTTTGGGGGATAGGCGGTCCACTTATGACGGTAGTAATAATTGGTGCAGCTTTGCTTGCAATATTTGGCAGGATGCCGTGGCCAGCCCTCTTTGCTCTTGGCATGTTCTGTGGTGTATTTTTTGGCGCTAAAACTATCATAACGAAAATTATGCCCAACGTAAGCGATGAAGCAAAAACTATGTTGGAAAAGTGTGGACAAAAATAATCCAAAAAGTGCAGAAATGCTTTTTTGTTATCCATTAAACCGCTTCATATCTTCAACTTGCAACAAATAAGGGCTATCTTTTGGTAAAGTTTTAACAGCTAGCTCAGCATATTTTGTAAATTGCTTTAAATCACCTTCAATACAAGCCTTTTTTGTCAAGGCAAAATAATGCATTGCCGTATCAGCTTCACATTTATATGCAATTCTTAAATACTTCCAGACAAAAGCGTTATCTGGTTCTACATTCAAAATCTGCTCCAGGTAAAAAATCGCCTTTTTTGCATCACCGTGTAATAATAAAGTATGAGATAATGCAAGTTTCACTAAATAACTGTTTTTCTCAGATAAATACCTAAGCGATTCCTCATACATTTTTATTGCTTCACTTAAATTTCCGGCCTTGTATAGCATTTCTGCTTTTAATTCATATAGGTATGGGTCATTGCGTGACTCTTGAATCAATGAATTAACTTTAGCAATAGCCTCTTCTATCTTTCCTTGCCTATAGCAAACTATAGCATTTACATACTCAGAATTATTTTCATATTTATTAGATAACACATGAATAGGAGCAAAGAAAGAGTCTAGCTTGGCAACCACACGCTCAAACTTTAGTAACTTATCCGCAAAAATTGGTTTTACGTTGTTTTTAACCTTATAATTTTGTACAGCAAATATACGTTTCTCACTAAGTGGGTGAGTGCGGAAATATTCCTCGGTGTTCTCATGCTCAATACTTTTAAAATAATCAAAAATCTCTTTCATACCTGAATTATCATAGCCAGATTCATCAAGATACCTTAAAGCATAGCTATCTGCTACACTTTCTTGCTCTTGAGAATAGTTAAAAAATAGCCTTGAACTAAACGCTACACCACTAAGCAAAATTGCACCAGCAACCTGAGGGTTAATGATAATACTAGAAACTAATCCTACCATATAACTAATCATTGCTATCGATTGAAAATAACCCATAGCACTACTCATTTGCAATATATGACCAGCAGATATGTGAGCAATCTCATGTGCTAATATACCAAGCAGGACATAAGGTTTAGCCGAATATTGTAAAAGTCCTAAATGAATGAAAATACTGTTATTGTTAATTACAAAAGCATTAATCGAATTGTCATTAATTATAAAAACTTTTATTTGCTCATGATCAATATCCGCAGCAGAAAATAAAGGTTGCGCTAGCTCTTTCACTATTGCTTCCACTTCACTATCTCTAATAATGTTAATAGAGTAAGCATTATTACAATATGCAAAAAAGAACAATAAGGTCAAAAACTTAGCAACTCTAAACATGAAAATTCTGTGCTTGTATAATTTATAGAAATTCTATATTTTAACACTTAAATTATACAAATTTATAAACGCTAGTTTAAATTTTTAACGTAACTGATAAGTTTGTCGATGGTAGTTAACTTAATTTTATGTTGTTCAGCAAATTTAAGTAACTGAGGTAAGCGCATCATAGAGCCATCATCATTCACTAATTCACAAATAACTGCTGAATGATCAAACCCTACTAACTTCGCCATTTCAACACTCGCTTCAGTATGACCAGCACGTTGTGCCACCCCACCTTTATGTGCAATTACAGGAAAAACATGACCTGGAGTTATGATGTCATCCTGAGTACCATCCTTGTTGATAGCAGCATGTATAGTTTTCGTTCTATCCTCTGCTGAAACACCGGTTGTAATGCCATAACGTGCATCAATTGATGTAGTAAATGCGGTATGATTTTCACCAATATTTTTCTTTTCCATGAAATTAAGGCCCAACCTTTTCATGTGAAATTTAGTCATTGCTAAGCAAACAACCCCTGTACCGTACCTAACCATAAAAGCCATATGTTCCGGCTTTATTTTCTCAGCTAAGACAATCAAATCGCCTTCATTTTCTCTATTTTCATCATCAACTAAAATGAATAATTTACCGGAACGAGCATCCTCTAATACATCTTCCACAGAAGAAATACCTGGTAGACTCATTGAAGCATAAGTGGCCTGTACCATAATAATTTACTTAAATTCAATCTTAACTATTTTATACAATTTCTCTCCATTTGGCACTGTCACTTCCACATATTCACCGACTTTTTTGCCGATTAAGGCACTCCCAAGTGGTGAACTAGTAGATATTAACTGCTTTGAAACATCAGCTTCATATTCGCCTACAACCTTATAAACATATTCCACTTCACCGTTATTATCACTTAACATGCTTAATGTCACAGTTGCACCAAACATTACTGAATCACCAGACAAATTTTTTACTTCTATTACTTCCGCATGTGAGAGCTTACTTTCTATCTCCATTATACGGCCTTCAATAAAACCTAACCTTTCCCGTGCTGCATGATACTCTGCGTTTTCAGACAAATCACCTTGATCACGAGCATCAGAAATAGCCTGTATCACAGAAGGTTTTTCTTCCTTTAATTTTTCAAGTTCGGCTTGCATATTCTCAAAACCTTCCCTCGTCATAGGAAATTTATTAATAATGGATGAAGCCATAATCACCACCTAAACGCAATTAAATTGAGTAACGAAATTACTCACAATGTTAAAAATATCACCTTTTATATCATCACTCATGTCATTTGACAACTTTTTTAAAACCCCAGGGTGTACAGTATGAAAATAATTAATAAGATCATGTTCAAATTTATTAATGTAACTTATTTGTATTTTACTTAACTGATTATATAGGTTAGAAAAAATATACATCAGCACTACTTGCTCTTCTATTGACATAGGTAAATGTTGTTTTTGCTTTAATAACTCGACAAGATATTTACCCTTATTCAAGGATAATTGAACACTAGCATCAAGATCAGAACCAAATTTTGCGAAATCTTCTAATTCTCTATACTGAGCTAAGCTTAGCTTTATAGAACCAGCAACTTTCTTCACAGACTTTAGTTGTGCAGCAGAACCAACCCGTGAAACTGACAAACCTATATTTACTGCAGGTCGAAATCCTTTATAAAATAATTCAGACTCAAGAAAGATCTGCCCATCGGTAATTGAAATAACATTTGTTGGCACATATGCAGATACATCACCAGCTTGAGTTTCGACAATTGGCAAAGCAGTTAAAGAACCCTGCCCTTTTTTATCAGACATTTTAGCAGCTCTTTCAAGCAAGCGAGAATGTACATAGAATATATCTCCAGGGTAAGCTTCACGACCAGGAGGACGTCTGAGCAATAAAGACATCTGCCTATATGCCACAGCATGCTTAGATAAATCATCATATATAATCAAACAATGCATTCCATTGTCACGGAAAAATTCCCCAATAGTGCAACCAGCATAAGGTGCTAAAAATTGCATAGGCGCGCAGTCAGATGCACTAGCCACAACTACAGTTGTATACTCTAATGCTCCGCTTTCTTTCAGCTTATTTACCACTTTTGCTACTGTTGAAATTTTTTGCCCAATAGCAACATAAACACAGTAAACTTTTTGATTTTCGTTTACCTCATCGTTAATCTTCTTCTGATTGATAATAGTATCAAGCGCAATAGTAGTTTTACCAATTTGTCTATCACCAATAATTAATTCACGCTGCCCTCTACCTATTGGAATTAGCAAATCTATAATTTTAATTCCTGTTTGCAGTGGCTCATGCACAGACTTACGATCAATAATGCCTGGCGCTTTAGATTCTATATCCATTCTGTTTTTGGCTCTAATTTCCCCACCGTCGTCCATAGGATGGCCCAACGCATTTACAACTCTCCCTAACAATTCATGCCCTACAGGCACCTGCACAACATCACCACTACATTTTACAACGTCCCCTTCTTTCACATCACGGTCATTACCAAGCACAACTATTCCAGCCGTATTATGATCTAAATCGAGAACTATTCCTTCTACACCACTTGCAAAAAATACCTTTTCACCGAATTTTGCTTTTTCCAGCCCATAAACCAATGCGATACCATCTGTTACTGAAATTACTTCACCTATATTTTCCCGCTTTATAGGATTATCAAACGTCTCAACCTTTTCTCTTATTATACTTGCTATCTCAGAAACATTCATACTGTTCTTCATACAAAATTCCTTACTTTTAATATTTCCATTTTACTTAAGTCAACTAACCTATCCAAGTAACTTTTTAGCGAAGCATCGATCAAATTAAAACCATACCTAACTACGAAGCCACCTAGTATAGAAGGGTCAACCACATTGCTTACTTTTATTATTTTACCAAGAAAGCTCAAAGATTCAGTAATTATTTTTATATCAGATTCCTTTAAAGTTTCTGCTGACTTTATAGTAATTTCGAATTCATTTTCATTTTCTCTTGCAAGACTTAAGAATTTTTCTAATATAAGGATCAATAAACTAGAGCGTTTATTTGCAAATATAACCATAATAAATTTTACTAAATTCTCACTCAAGTGCTCATTTATAGAAAGCATCACTTCTTTTTTGTGTGCAAAAGAAATCATAGGATGAGATAGGTACACAAAAACATCACGTTGATCCTTAAAAAAAGCCAACAAAAATTCTACTTCTTTCCTTATAATACCTAACCTGCTTCCTGAGACATGAAATAGCACTCTAGCGTAAGATGAAACTAAATTATTGTATTGGGTCTTTTTCATATTAAATCCAGTAAATCTAAATTAATTCAGCTACAAATCTTTCATTCTTCAATCCAAGCATTTTTTATATAAACAGGTCTTCTCTTTAAGGAAAGAAAATATAAATCATATCTGACTGAATAATCTAAAAAACTAAGGTTTTTACTTAAGAAATACTTAGAAGAATTTATAATAGACTGACATTGAAGATGAGATATCGGTATTTCTTTTCCAAGTAAACTTGTTTTAACTTCTATAAAAATCAGCTCCTTTTTTTTAGATACAATTAAGTCAATTTCACCGAACTTACAACGGTAACGGCGTTTTATAACATTATACCATTTCAGTTTTAAATATACTAAAACTAATAACTCGCCAAAGTAACCTACAAAGTAGCGTAACCTACTTACCACAAGAAGAACAATTATGATAACAATTAACTTTGTGTAACTACTTTGCCTCCTTCTTTATTTTTACTATAAACCTTACCTCTTGCTGCAATATCCCTATCAACCAGTTCTATCACTGCCATTGAAGCGCAATCACCCTTTCGAGTGCTAAATTTTATTATTCTAGAATACCCACCTTTACGATCTTGATAACGGCTGGCTAAGACGTTTAATAACTTATCAACTGCTAACTTACTATTATGAAGGCGTGAAAGCAAAAGTCTTCTACCATGTAAAGTATTCTTATTCTTAGCAATTGTAATAAACTTTTCGACATATGGACGAAGTTCCTTAGCTTTTGGTAAAGTAGTTACAATCTGCTCATGGTTAATTAATGAGATAGATAGATTCTTTAACGTCGATAATCTATGTTCAGTACAACGAGATAGTTTACGTTTTTTTATTCCATGTTTCATATATCACCTAATCTTCATCAGTATGTTGTTTAGCCAACTCATCTATATCCTTAGGTGGCCAGTTTAGCACATTCATACCCAAAGACAAGCCAAAATTAGTCAAAACTGCCTTAATCTCATTCAAAGACTTTCTGCCAAAATTAGCAGTTCTTAACATTTCACCTTCTGTCTTTTGTACAAGATCACCTATATAAGTGATGTTTTCGTTTTTCAGACAGTTATGAGACCTGACAGATAATTCCATTTCATCTACCTTACGCAATAAGACAGGGTCATAACCCAAATCTTTAGCACCACTAGACGAAGAAACCTGCGATTTTTTATAACTTACATCAGAACTAATAAAGGGCTGAAGTTGCTCCTGTAATATTCTTGCAGCAGAGTCAACAGCTTGACTCGGAGAAATTGTACCATCAGTTTCAATTGACAATATCAGCTTATCCTTATCAGTCACTTGGCCAACACGACTGTTCTCTACCCTGTACGAAACCCTGTTGACAGGGCTATACAAAGCATTAACTGGAATAAAACCAATTAAATCCTGTTCACTCATAAGCTTCAAAAGTTCATTTTCTTTATATTTAGTTACAGGAAGATAACCTTTTCCGCTAGCCACATATATGGTCATGTTAAGCTCCACATTTTGCCCCAGCGTACATATTAACAAATCTTTATTAACAATAGAGCATTGATCATCAGTTTCTATCATCCCAGCTAATACCTGGCAAGGCCCTTTAGCGTTTAAATTTAAGCATTTATTAGAAGCACCATTTAATTTACACCTCAACATACCCATATTTAATACTATATCAGTTACGTCTTCTCTCACCCCTTGAATTGAAGTGAACTCATGAGTTACACCTTCAATTTTTATTCCATAAACAGCACTACCTTTAAGAGAAGATAACATTACACGTCTTAATGCATTGCCTAATGTTAAAGCAAAACCACTTTCCAACGGTTCTAGCACTATATCACTTTTTTCACTTGAATCATCTGATATTACCTTAACTGAACTAGGTTTAATCAATTTATCTAAATTGCTACAGAGAGAAACATCATTATTATAATACATAAAACAACCTTTTCAAATATCCTATACTCTTCTTTTTTTTCTTAACCTGCACCCATTATGAGGAATTGCGGTTTTATCTGCAATTGAAGTCACAGTCAACCCACAGCTCTGAAGTGCTTTAACCGCAGCTTCGGTACCAAAGCCAGGGCCGCGAATTATTACAGAGACAACCTTCATACCAAATCTCTCCATTGCGTTCTTCGCAGCAGACTCCGCAGCCTTACCTGCAGCATAAGGTGTGGATTTTCTCGAACCTGAAAAACCACATGCACCCACAGAAGTTTGACATAGCGTATTACCATGAACATCAGTTACATTTACAAAAGTATTATTAAAAGTTGCACGAATATGGACAACACCAGTAATAAACTCCTTCTTACTCTTACTAACCGTTTTGACTTTTTTCATTAAAACTCACAATAATAATAAATTTTATTTTTTCCCAGCAATAGGCAACCGAGATCTACCTTTACGAGTCTTAGCATTAGTATGAGTCCTTTGCCCTCTCACAGGTAAACCTTTTCTATGTCTCACCCCTCTATAGCATCCCATTTCCACTAAAGATTTTATGTTCATAGCCACTTCTTTTCTGAGCTCACCTTCTATAACATAATTTTGTCTAATGAAACCGCTGATCTTTTCTATATCTTCATCTCGTAATTCTGAAACACGTTTGCGCTTATCAACTTCGCAAGCGTGACAAATTACATTCGCAGTAGCAATACCTATACCATATATATAAGTTAATGCAAAAGGAACACATTTCCTCACTGGAATATTTATGCCTGCAATACGTGCCACTGGTACCTCGATACTTTATTAATAACAACTCTTAATTTATACCATAAAACAACTCAGAGTCAAACCAAATTACAAGAAATTTTACTTTCAATCTCTTGCGTTACCTCATCAACACTCAAATTAGCGTCAATTGTTAATAATTTGCCTTTATAATACTCGCGTAAACCTTTCATTTGAAGGTGATATTCACTTATTCTCTTATTAATTGCAGACATATCAGCATCATCAATTCTTTTCTCTAACCTCGTACTTTTACATTTAGCACAAGTAGTACTCTTAAAAGAAGATACACTATATATGCTTTTACAGTCCAAACACGCGAGACGATTTTTTAACCTATCGATTGCAATATTATCGTCAAGCTGCAGCTCAACTACAATGTCAACATCCCTATTATATTTTTCTTGCAAAACTTGAGTCAAAAAATGAGCCTGGTTTAAATTTCTCGGAAAACCATCTAATAAGCAATTATCATCCACTAATGCAAGCTGGTCACGTAATAATCCACATATAATTTCATCTTGAATTAAATTACCAGATTCCACGGTACCCTTTATTTTTTTACCTAACTCACTACTGCTAGATATAATATTCCTTAATAAATCCCCTACTGAAATTAATTTTAAATTATATTTTGCTATTAACAAGCTTGACTGAGTACCTTTACCAGAACCTGGAGGACCAAAAATCGTAATGATCATCTTACTTTCCTCGTTTTAGACTCATATTTCTTTATCCAGTTGTCGTACCTATTTGAAAAAATATAAGATTGTATTTGCATAATAGTATCAGTAATAACGTTCACTATAATCAGTAAGCTCGTCCCACCAAAAATAAATGGTATATCATAATAATATCTCATAACTTCAGGTACAGTACATATGACTACCAAATACGCAGAGCCAATGAATGTCAACTTAAAAACTATATCTTGAAGGTAATCAGAAGTATGTTTCCCAGGCCTTCTACCAGGTATAAAACCACCATTTTTTTTAAGAAAATCTGCGTTTTCCTCTGGATTAAATATAAAATTGGTATAGAAAAAATTAAAAAATACTATCAGCACCAAATAGGCTACAATATATACTACTTTATTTGCCATAAAGTAATTCAAAATAAAATCAGAAAAAGCGTGCCCCTTATAGAAATTTGCAATTGAAATAGGTGTCAATAAAATTGCATTAGCAAAAATGGTTGGTACTACACCAGATAAATTAATCTTCAATGGAATATAAGTAAAATCGTCATTATGTAATCTTTTAAATTGCTTTTTAGGATGTTGAACAATAACCTTTCTATAAGAAGACTCTACAAAAATGACTAAGAGTAGCAGCAAAAAAAACAATACCAAAACAAAAAGGATAATAAATAACGATACGCTACCGTTTTTATTTAACGTTAACAAAGATGACAAAGCGCTGTGTAACTCTGATATTATACCCGTGAAAATGATTAATGAGATACCATTGCCTATACCGCTAGCGCTGATTCGTTCACCAAGCCATATTAAAAGCATAGTTCCACCTAAAAGGCTGAAAACACCTATTGTACGAAACATAACACCAGGTTCGATTACAACCAATACCCCTTCCCTATTCATCCCTTCCAATCCAACCAAAATTGGAATTGATTGAAATACACAAATTACTATGGTCAGATAGCGTATATAAGAATTCATCTTTCTACGGCCTGACTCTCCATCATTCTTAACTTCCTTCATTCCTTTAATCGCAGAAGAAAGTAACTGAATAATGATAGAAGCCATTATATATGGCATAACGTTCAATGCTAGAATTGTCATTCTAGCCAATGCACCACCAGAAAATAAATTAAATACTCCAAAAACGCCTGAGCCATCTTTGGGAAATATATCATTAATTACATCAAGATTAATTCCAGGAATAGGCACATAAGTACCCAAGCGATAGCAAATTAAAGCTATTAGCGTAAAAAATATACGCTTTAATAAATCGCCTTTATATAACAACGTAGGATCCAAGCTATTAAATGCTGATTTATTGCCCATGACTTACGATAGTATTTCCACACTACCACCAACTGAAGCTACAGATTTTTTTGCAGCTTCTGACGCAAAATCAACATGAAACACAAATTTTTCGCTCAACTTACCTTTATTAAGAAGTTTAATTTTATCCTTAATAGACTTTATAAAACCTAATTTATACAGCCTCTCCTTATCTATAACAGAGTCTTTCACTATTTTTTTAGCTTCCATTAAGCGCTGTATATCGCCAACATTAATTATAGAGTATATGCTCCTACGTATAGGCTTAAAACCTCTTTTAGGCAAACGAGTATATATAGACTGTTGTCCACCCTCAAAACCATTTATAGAAACTCCACTTCTAGCCTTCTGCCCTTTATGCCCTCTACCGGATGTTTTACCTTTACCACAACCGATACCTCTACCCAGCAACTTAGGCTTCTTTTTCTTAGATAATTTAGTAAATATAGAGTTTAATTTTACAGCATTATTCATACTTTACCTGTTTCCAACTATCTCGCTAATCTTTTTGCCTCTTTTGCTTGCTACCTGACGAGGAGATAACATACTATCAAAAGCCTTAAACACCGCACATATAACGTTATGAGGATTATTTGATCTAGTGGATTTAGCTACCACATCCTTTATACCTAACACCTCAAAAACTGATCTAATCGCTCCACCAGCAATAATACCTGTTCCGGCTCTTGCGGTTCTTAAAACTATCTCACCAGAACAAAATTTAGCTTTAATATCATGATGCAAAGTTCTACCTTCACGCAAGTACACTCTAATCATTGATTTCTTTGCAGCATTTACAGCTTTGACTCTTGCTTCAGCAACTTCTGCGTGCTTACCTATTCCACACCCTACCCTACCCTTCTCATCGCCAACAACAACCAAAATTGAAAATGAAAATCTTCTACCACCTTTGGTAACCGTTGTCACTCTTCGTACCGAAACTAAAAGCTCTGATAAATCATTATTATTTTGTAAATTCTTTATAGCCATATTCAAAACCTTCTAAAATTCAAATCCAGAACTTCTTAAAGCCTCAGCAAATTGAGAAACTAATCCTGTGTATTTATATGCTCCACGATCAAACGTAAGCTGCTGCTCTAATTTCATGCCAGACAGACGCTCAACCATTAAAGAAGAAACCTGTTTTATAGTTTCAGCGTTGACTTTCCCTTTACATACATCCTTAATTTTAGCATCCAAAGTAGAAGCTGAAGTGAGAGTTATTCCTTTTACATCATTAATTAACTGGACATAAAAATGCCTATTAGATTTAAATATGGATATACGTAAACGTTCAGCGCTCTTGTCAAGCTTCGCTCTATTACGTAACTTCCTTTTTTCAGAATTACTTAAAAAATTATACGATCTTTTCATTTTTATTACTTCTTTTTACTTACAACCTTACGCAGCATAAATTTGCCTTTTATTACAACACCCTTACCTTTATAAGGATCATATTTTCTAATTTTGCATATATCAGACGCCACCATATAGACCTTCTGCTTATCCATACCACTAACTACTAAGTGAGTTGGCTTTATGCACTTAATCTCAACATCTTTAGGCACTTTATATTTAACATTATGGCTATAACCAAGATATAAAGTCAAATACTTACCATCACACTCTGCCTTATATCCCACACCGTTAATCTCAAGATTAACAGAAAAACCATCAACCATGCCGTTAATGATATTATTAATATTACTCCTATAAGTGCCCCACATAGGCTTTATTTTATCATAATTATCTTTATCTTGATCAACAAAAAGCAATAGCTGATTATCAATAATCTGACACACAACATCCCTGATCAAGCTAACTTCCTTTTCAGCCTTAGCACTCTTTATTAACATACTACCATTATTATATTCAACTGAAACACCAGCAGGAATATTGATAGGAGCAGCACCTATACGAGACATGAATTTCTCCTATTATTTAAAACACACGACACAAAACTTCTCCACCAACCTTTAATTTATGTGCATTATAATCAGTCATCACTCCTTTGGGTGTCGATATAATAAAAATACCAAGACCATTATATGCTTTAGAAATGTCCTTATACTTAGAATAACGACGACAACCAGGCTTTGACACCCTAACTATGTCACTAATTACAGGTGACTTCTCATAATACTTCAATTTTACAATGAAAGAAGGTAAATTATCTACAACTTGCTTTTCATAATCAAGGATATACCCTTCCTCTTTTAAAATCTCCAATATAGAAGAATTCATCTTAGAAAATAGTACCCTTGTTGCCCTATGCATTGCCAATTGAGCATTACGTATCCTTGTTAAAAAATCACCAATACTATCAGATAACGCCACAATATACTCCTTATATTATATTTACCAACTAGACTTTGTAACTCCTGGAATTTGCCCAAAAGAACATAAATCACGCAAAACAATTCTACATAAACCAAATTTTCTATATACTCCTCTTGGTCTCCCAGTTAAAGCACACCTATTTCTAATTTTGGTTTTAGAAGAATTTCTAGGCAATTTTTTAATTAATTTATTTTGAGCTGTAAACCTTTCTACAATAGACAAATTCTTATTATTTATTATAGATTTCAATTTTTCTCTTTTTTCTTTATATTGATCGCACAACTTTATTCTGCGAAGATTTCTTTCTATCATAGATTTTTTTGCCATATATTTCTCCTCTCAATTAATCAAAAAAAGGAAATTTAAGAGCCAGTAATAATTCCTTTGCTTCCTTATCACTAACTGCACTTGTTATAATATTAATATCCATACCTCTAATTTTACTTATTTTATCATAGTCTATTTCTAAAAACGAGATATGTTCCTTTATACCAAAGGAAAAATTACCATTACCGTCAAATTGCTTCACACTAAATCCTCTAAAATCTTTTTCCCTTGGCAAAGCAATATATATCAATCTTTCTAAAAACTCATACATTTTATCTCTACGCAAAGTTACTTTGCAACCTACTGTAGCACCTTTTCTGATCTTGAAGCCAGAAATAGATTTTTTTGCAAAAGCTGATAAAGGCTTCTGCCCAGCAATCAAATATAGGCTATCAAGTGGTTCATTTATTGCTTTACTATCTGTAGCAGCATCTCCAACGCCCATATTGATACACACCTTGACAAGTTTAGGCACTTGCATTATATTGCCGTAATTAAACTTATCCTTCAAGGACTTTACTATGCTATCTTTATACAACTCTTTAAACATATCAACCTAATCTATCACTTCTCCAGAAACTTTTGCAAAACGCACTTTTCTACCGTCTATAACCTTAAACCCCACTCTAGTTGGAGTTTTATATTTAGGGTCCAATGTTGCAACGTTGGATATATCAATAGCTAACTCTTTATTTAATATACCACCACTACTACCAGCTTTTGGTTTAGTATGTCTCTTATGCACATTCACTCCAGAAACAATTACTTTCTTTTTAGCATCACGTGCTATAACTTTGATTACCTTACCAATTTTTCCCTTATCTTTACCAGTTAAAACTATAACGTCGTCACCACTTTTTATTTTAGCACTCATTATAAAACCTCAACAGCTAATGACATTATCTTCATAAAAGAACCAGATGATAACTTTTTTACCGGACCAAACACCCGAGTGCCAAGTGGTTCACCTTGATCGTTAATCAAAACTACAGCATTGCTAGAAAAACGAATTACAGAACCATCAGATTTCCTAATAGGGCTTTTCACCCTCACCACAACTGCTCTATATACTTTTCCCTTCTCAACTTTCCCTCTTGGAGTAATAGATTTAGTAGATACAATAACTGTGTCACCTATAGATGCAGACTTTCTACCACCCAATAAACCAATACAAAGCACTGCACGCGCGCCAGAATTATCAGCTACTTCCAACAATGTATTTTTTTGAATCATATAAATATCCTATTCAATGTGAGCTATTAACAATAACCCATTTTTTAGTAGTAGAAATAGGCTTGTGTTCTTGTATTAAAACCTTGTCCCCTTCTTTACAACTATTATTCTCATCATGTGCTGTATACTTCTTGTATTTTTTTATAACCTTTTTATACAGCTCATCCTTATACACTTGTAATACCGAAACCTTTACAGTCTTATCACACTTAGCCTTAGTTACAGTACCACAAAAAACCTTTTTAGGCATTCTTTTCCTCTCTTCTTCTTTTATTTAATGTAGTTAAAATACGAGCTATGCTCTTTCTTATTAAGCTAAAACGCGAAATATTGTTGCACTGGCCCAGCTTCTTTTGAAAAACCAAATTAACAAACTCTTTTCTCAAATTCACAAGAATTTCATGCAATTCTTGCGAGGACCTCGATTCAATGTCAGCTATATCCATTGCAACTCCATTTAATTATGATTAGATACAAATTTACACTTCATAGGAAGCTTAGCAGTTGCCTTTTCAAGCGCCAATCTTGCTAAATGCATGGGAACATCACTGCTAATTTCAAACAACATTCTACCGGGCTTAGCTTTAAATACCCAAAACTCAACACTACCTTTCCCTTTACCCATACGCACATCCGCCGGCTTTTTACTAACAGGGGTATCAGGAAAAATTCTTATCCACACTTTACCAGAGCGTTTTAATGTTCTAGATATTACACGCCTTGCAGTTTCAATATGCTTAGATTGAATCCTACCTGCTTCCATAGCCTTTAGACCATAATCTCCAAAAGATAATGTGCTACCACCTTTCGTGTTACCCTTAATTCGTCCTTTAAATACTTTTTTATATTTACTTTTTTTAGGAATAAACATTTCAATATACCTAATTAGTTACCAATATAAACCCAGACCTTAACTCCTATGATGCCATATATAGTTTTTGCTTCAGCAAAAGCATAATCTATATTAGCACGTAAAGTATGCAAAGGCAAACGGCCTTCTTTATACCACTCAGTACGAGCTATCTCAGCTCCGCCAAGGCGCCCAGAACAACTTACTTTAATACCTCTAGCACCCATCCTCAAACAACTTTGAATAGCTTTTTTCATCGCTCTTCTAAATGAAACCCTTTTTTCTAACTGCTGTGCAATGCTGTTTGATATTAAAACTGCATCTATTTCAGACCTTTTAACCCCTACTACATTCACTTCCACATTATTTTTTACTTTTTCAGCTATCTTTTGCTTTATCTTCTCAATATCCGAGCCTTTCTTACCTATTATCACTCCAGGTCTAGAAGAATGTATTATTACAGATACCAAATCGATCGTACGCTCTATAATTACTTTAGAAACACCAGCATGCTTAAAAGATTCATTTATATAACTGCGAATAGATAAATCTTGATGCAACCCTTGTTTATAACCCTTCTCAGCATACCAAATAGATGACCAAGTATTAATTATTTTTAACCTAAATCCTTTAGGATTAACGTTTCCCATATTTTTGCACTTTCCTTATTAATTTTCTATTTTTATGAATCATATAATTTCCCCCAATTTTACAGTTATATTACTATAACGTTTACTAACTCTATTAGCTCTACCCATAGCTTTTGGACATACCCTACGCAAAGTAAGAGACTTACCTATTAAAATTTCTTTTATATATAAATTATCGATATCCAATCCATAATTTTGAGCATTAGCAATCGCAGAATTTAATACCTTCCTTATAAGACCTGCAGCTTTCTTTTCACAAAATCTTAATTGCACAGTGGCAAAAGAAACTTTTTTATTACGTACTAAACCAGCAACCAAATTCAATTTACGAGGAGTTGATTTTAAAACCCTAGAACCAGCTTTAACTATTACATCTCTGTTTTTCATATCAATTACCTTCTTGTCGCCTTTTTATCACCACTATGCCCAGTAAATTTACGAGTGGGTGAAAACTCACCAAACTTATGACCTATCATATTCTGATCATTAACATTCACAGGAATGTAATCCTTACCATTATAAACAGCAAACTTTAAACCTAAACAATTAGGAAGAATTACAGAAGCCCTGGAATGAACTTTTATAGCCATGTTAACAAACCCCTTGTTTAAAGCATTATTCACCGACTTTAATATAGAAGGATGACAAAAAGGAGGCTTCCATGCAGATCTACTCATAAACTAACCTTTCAATTGTTTTATATACTTATCACTAGATTTATTTCTCCTTCGAGTTTTCTTTCCTTTTGTTGCAACACCCCAAGGAGTAACAGGATGACGACCACCAGAGGTTTTTCCTTCCCCGCCTCCATGAGGATGGTCAACCGGATTCATTGCAACTCCACGTACAGTAGGTCTAATCCCAAGCCACCTACTTCTCCCAGCTTTACCCAACTTTCTATTCTTATGGTCAGGGTTAGATACTACACCAATAGTAGCCTTGCAAGAAGATAAAATCAACCTAATTTGACCAGACCTGAGTCGTAATAAAACATATTGGCCATCACGACCAACGATTTGTGCATAACAACCAGCAGCTCTAGCAATCGCAGCACCATTACCTGGCTTCAGCTCAACATTATGAACGAAAGAACCAACAGGTATATGCTTGAGTAGTAAACAATTCCCTGGCAAAATATCAGCATCATTCCCAGCTGTAACAACATCACCTGGCTTCATACCTTGAGGAGCTAATATATAAGACTTAATATCATCTTCCTTATATGATATTAACGCCAAAAACCCACTTCTATTTGGGTCATACTCTATTTTTTCAACTATACCTTGACCACTTCTATTACGCTTAAAATCTATCACTCTATACTTCTTTTTGTGACCACCACCCCTATGACGAGTTGTAATTCTACCATGATTATTTCTTCCACCACTGGACTTTTTACCGGATGTAAGAGACTTTTCTGGCTCATCTTTTGATAAACCAACTTTACTTACTAACACAGTCCCACGAGAAGACGGAGTAACAGGATTAAAAAATTTCATACCCATACTAAACGCTCATTATATCTAATTTTTGACCATCCATCAAAGAAAAATAAACTTTCTTTTTCTGTTTTTCACAACCAACCATACCCCTAAAACGCCTATATTTAGGCTTAATTCTAACAACATTTATAGAAGAAATTTTAACATCAAATAGAGACTCTATTGCCAACTTTATTTGACGCTTATTTACATTTACAAAAACATACAAAGAATATTTATTAAACTTCTCCCTCAAAAAAGAGGCCTTTTCTGTAATTATAGGAGATTTTATTATATTATTATATTTGATCATAACAATCTACCTTCAAGATGCTTTAAAGTATCCTTTGTCAACATCACGCATTCGTGATTCAATATATCAAAAACATTTAACCCAATAGGTTTGATTAAGTCTACATAGTGCAAGTTTTTAGCCGCACGCAACAAATCATCTCCATAATCACCAACTATCAAAAAGGAAGAAAATTTAAAATTTTTAATACATTTACACATTTCAGACGTTTTCTTCACATCAATATTTAAATTATCCAGAATAATTACTTGATTATTTAAATACTTTAGAGATAAAGCAATTTTTAAACCAAATTTGCGTACCTTCTTATTAAGAGAATAAGTATGACTCCTCACAACAGGGCCGAAAATAATCCCACCACCTCTAAATTGAGGAGATCGCAAGCTCCCTTGTCTTGCCCTACCGGTACGTTTTTGACCATAAGGTTTAGCTGTTGTACCAGAGACATCACTAATACCTTTTGTTTTATGAGTACCAGCTCTTCTCTTCGCTAATTGCCATCTCACTATATCATGCAAAATACTCAATTTTTGCTTAGCAGAAAATATCAAAGGATTGAGCTGAGCAGTACCTACATTATCATTAGATAGATTAACTAAATTACATTCCATAACTAACTTACCAAATTACTAGCATCATCATTTACATCTAACAGTAAACCTACCGGAAAAGGAACATCTTTATGTAAAGATTTTTTAACTGCATCTCTTACAAAAACATAGGAATTTTTAAACCCAGGAACATTATTACCCTTCACAGCAATTATACTATTTTCATGATCAATGGATAATATCTTCATATTTTGTGCAGTTATCCTGCTGTTACCTAAATGACCAGCCATTTTCTTTCCTTTGAATACTCTACCAGGATCCTGACATTGGCCAGTGGAACCTTGTGATCTGTGAGCAATAGAAACACCATGAGATGCCCTAAGCCCACTGAAATTATGCCGCTTCATCACACCAGCAAATCCTTTACCTATAGAATAACCCGTAATATCAAGATATTGACCAACCACAAAATGATTGATTCCCACTTTTTTACCACATTCTATTCCCGACAGGTCATTTAATCTACTTTCGTATAACTTACATTTATTATTTATACCCTTTTTCTTTAAATATTCCAACTGAGGTTTTGCTATATTTTTAAAATCTCCTGTGCCTAAAATGACTGAATTATAGCCACATTTATCTTGTCCTTTTATATCAATAATATAAGTTTCGCTGAGATGCAATAAAGTTACAGCCATGCGACTATTGTCAGAATACATAGCAGTATGACCAATATTCATCATTAGTAAACCAATTCTCCTCAGCGAATTTATTCTCTTCATTTCCTTCTCCTAAACCTTAACTTCCTTGACTTTTAAATCCACTTCTACGCCAGCAGAAAAAGATAAACCTGTAAGCATCTGCATCATAGTAGGAGTAAGATCATGTAAAACAATCAAACGCCTAGAAGTTCTCATTTCAAACTGTTCACGAGATTTTTTATCAACGTGAGGAGATCTATTAACAATAAATTTAGAATCTTTCCTTGGCAACGCAATCGGACCAGATAATTTTGCACTGGACCGCTTTAATTCATCAACAAATTTTCGAACACACTCCTCCAATAAAGAACAATCGAAAGCCTTAATGTTAATATATATATCTTGCTTCATCTTAGTTACTACACTCACTCCAAAATTTCAGAAACAACACCAGAACCAACAGTTCTACCGCCTTCTCTTATCGCAAAACGCAATCCCTTATCCATTGCTATCGGTACTTGCAATTCTACTTCTACACTCACATTATCTCCTGGCATTACCATCTCCTTCCCATCTAGCAATTTTATGCTCCCAGTTACATCCGTTGTCCTTAAATAAAACTGTGGCTGGTAATTCGCAAAAAATGGTGTATGCCTTCCTCCTTCCTCTTTCTTTAATATATAAACCTCCGCCTTAAACTTTCTATGCGGTGTTATCGTCCCCGGTTTCGCTAATACTTGCCCTCTCTCCACTTCTTCTCTTTTTGTTCCTCTTAACAATATTCCTACATTGAGTCCTGCACTTCCCTTATCCAGCAACTTCTTAAACATCTCAACACCTGTGCATATCGTCTTTTGCGTCGCTTTCAGACCTATTATCTCTATCTCTTCTCCCGTCTTTATCTCTCCCTTCTCTATTCTTCCTGTTACCACTGTTCCTCGCCCCGATATCGAAAATACATCTTCGATTGGCAATAAAAATGGTAAATCCACAGGCCTTGGTGGAACCGCTACATATTCATCTAACTTTTCCATCAATTTATCTATTGATTTCTTTCCATATTCGCTGCTGTCATCCTCCAGCGCCTTGAGCGCTGAACCAACCACCACAGGCACTTCATCCCCTGGAAATCCGTATTTACTCAGTAATTCCCTCACTTCCATTTCTACTAAATCTATCATATCAGCATCAGCAACATCAGCTTTATTTATATACACCACGATATATCCAACACCTACCTGCTTCGCCAGCAATATATGCTCTCTCGTTTGTGGCATTGGCCCATCAACCCCCGACACTACCAATATCACCGCATCCATCTGTGCTGCACCTACTATCATGTTCTTTACATAGTCAGCGTGTCCAGGACAATCAACGTGTGCATAATGCCTTTTTTCCGTCTGATACTCAACATGCGCTGTTGCTATCGTTATCCCCCTCTTCCTTTCTTCTGGCGCTTTATCTATCTGATCGTACGCTACAAAATTTCCATAATGCTTCGTTATCGCCGCTGTTAACGTCGTCTTCCCATGATCCACATGTCCTATTGTTCCCACATTTACATGCGGCTTTCCAAATGCTTCCACTATTGCTGTCATAATTTAAACTTTTCTACCTAAAATACAAATACATCAATAAATAATATGTTGATTTTATAAAAATACAACAAAAAAAAGAGCGGATAGTGGGAATCGAACCCACGTCACTAGCTTGGAAGGCTAGAGCTCTACCATTGAGCTATACCCGCACAATGGAGGAGGTAGGATTCGAACCTACGTACGCTCACGCGGACAGATTTACAGTCTGTTACCTTTAACCACTCGGTCACTCCTCCGCAAAAATTTGTTAAGAGAATACTATTTTAGCATCTTAACTTAAGCTCTTATTGTATTTAATACTAAACGCCTAAAATTAAAAAATCAAGCAATAAAACCTACCCTGATTAAAATCATGCAGATTTCATTTTATATAACACAATATTGCCAATAAAACGCCTAAACAAATAATGCGAATCATGCGTACCTGGCGCTTCTTCTGGATGATATTGCACAGAAAAGACTAGGTAATCCTTCATCATTATTCCCTCTACACTATTATCAAATAGAGAAATGTGAGTAATTTCAACATTACTTGGAAGAGAAGCTGAATCAACAACAAAACCATGATTTTGGCTAGTGATCTCAACTTTTCCACTAATTACATCATAAACTGGATGGTTACTCCCTCGGTGACCTATATCCATCTTGATGGTCTTTGCCCCCAAAGTAATCGCAAGTAATTGATGGCCCATGCATATGCCAAAAATTGGTATTTTAGATTTTATAATAATGTCTATTTCTGAAACTACACTTTCTCCTATTTCTTGCGGATCACCAGGACCATTTGAAAGCACTATACCATCTGGATTCATACTCAACACTTTTTGAGCAAAACCTGTGCTTGGTCTGATTAATTCAACTGTACAACCAAGTTCTATTAAGCGTGAAACTATACTGATTTTTACGCCAAAATCAACGATTACAACCCTATATTTTGCATTAAGGTCACTTTTAAAATTACTATGCAAGCTGACTTTATTGGTTATTTCTATCCCATTTACAGATTTGTATTCCTTCAATTTGTCCAACGCATGCGCCTTACTCGATGAGCATATCATTCCATTTTGAGATCCATGTTCTCTCAAATGTCTCGTTAAAGCTCTAGTATCAACTCCTGATATCCCAATCACGTTATTTTTCTCTAACCAATCATTTAAACTGATATATGAAGAAGGGTGGGACATAGAAGAAAGTTCACGCATAACCACACCACTTGCAAAAATTTTCTTTCCTTCATTATCCTTATGGTTTATTCCAACGTTACCAATATGAGGAAAAGTGAACGTTATAATTTGATCGGCAAAAGAAGGATCAGTTATAGTATGCTGATAACCGGTCATACCAGTGGTAAAACAGACCTCACCTATGCACTTACCTTTTTTACCTATTGATTTTCCCCAAAAGCATTTACCATCTTGTAAAATTAAAACTGCGTCCTGCACTTCATTATCTATTTAACTGATTCAAAACAGTATACAAGAATTTCAAATAATACGTAACTCTTTCTAAAATTCCAAATTTAACCACGAAGCAGCAAAAAATAACATGAAAAACTTTTAATACAATCTTTCATATAAAATATATAGTTGACTACCTTCATATTTCGTATTAGATATAGGTAAATCATAAGTAAAGTGGAGGGTAATAATGAACACTGGTACAAATCAATCAAAAAAAATAAATGAGAAGTGGTTAGCTGGAGGAATTGGCGCGCTATTATTTGTAATGATGCTACCGTCGATTCTTCTTTTAGCAAAAATAGCTATAGGGCTAATTATGGTTTCAGTTGCAGCAATAGCGATAAAAGTTGCCTTAAAAACAATATCGAATGCTTTAGAGGATAAACAGGCAGATCAAAGCCAAGCGACGCAACAAACAACACAAAGTAAAATTATAAACCTGGCTATTGGATTAACATCTATATTCGTAGGAGGATTATCACTATTCATTATAGCACAAACTGGCTTAATTGCAGCATGTGCAGCTATAACTGCTTTAGCTCTACACGAATATGTTAAAAATCAAGAAATAGGAAAAGAGATAAATGATAAATTCGATAAGGTAGCTGACGATACAATCAATTTTATTGTTAGCAGTGTTGAAAAACTTATTCCAACAAAGCCGCCAGGCATAACAGCCTAAACTGTCTCCGTTCAGGGCATAAGTGTTACAAGTAGCATTATATAAAGCGATTAATGGCATCCTCCTGATAATAGAATAATTGTATCTGTTCAGGGGCATCGCAAATATTGAAGCAAAAGTGGTCAGTGCTTACTATACGAATATTGTGATTTGAATCCACTAGGGAGGATGTCATCCCAGTGCCCAGACACTGGGATCCAGAAGGTCATAATAAAAACTAGATTCCAGCGTCACGCGCTGGAATGACACCCTCTGGTGGGCTCAAACCATATGAGTAGCCAACACTGCCACTATACCTACCTAGCAAATTTAGATCTAACACTAAACTGTGCTGCCACTAACTTTGCAATCGGTACTCTATAGGGTGAGCATGAAACATAATCTACCCCTGATTCGATGAGAAACTCTATAGATTTTGGATCTGCTCCATGCTCTCCACATATACCCAGTTTTATTTCTTTTCGGGTTTTTTTGCCTCTTTCAATGGCTATCTTGATTAACTCCCCTACCCCTTCGATGTCCAGCACTTCAAATGGGTCGTTTTCGAATATGTTGCTTTCCTTATAAGAATCAAGGAAATTAACTGAATCATCTCTTGAAAGTCCCATGGTTGTTTGCGTTAAATCATTAGTGCCAAAACTAAAAAACTCTGCATGTTTTGCTAATTTATCAGCAATCAGTGCTGCTCTTGGTAGTTCTATCATCGTTCCAATTGAATAAGCCTTGTCTGATGTCATTCCAGCGCGTGACGCTGGAATCTGCGTCTGGATCCCAGCTGAGATAACAGAGGATTCTTTCTTTGCTAGCTCGCATATCAGAATAAATTCTTTCTCGCTCATGATAAAAGGAATCATGATTTCAGGCTCCACTTCTATCTTCTTTTCTTTCTTTAATTCACTTGCAGCACTAAGTATTGCCCTAATCTGCATGCTATATATTTCAGGATGAGAAATAGCAAGTCTACAACCTCGATGGCCAAGCATTGGGTTCTTTTCTGATAACTGTGCTATTTTATTTTTTACTGACTCAACTGACTTACTAAGTGATTTGGCAATTTTTTCTATAGTAGACTGATCATTGGGTAAAAATTCATGCAAAGGTGGATCAAGCAACCGTATAGTGACTTCCCTGCCCTCCATAATAGAAAATATTTCTTTGAAATCAGACTTTTGCATTTCTTCTAGTTTAATGAGCGCATTTGCCCTTTCATTTTCATCGTCAGCTATTATCAATTTTTGAATGAATTCGATTCTATCACTAGCGAAAAACATATGTTCTGTGCGACATAAGCCTATACCTTCTGCACCGAATTCTTTTGCAATTTTTGCATCTTTTGGAGTATCAGCGTTCGCTCTCACTTTGATCGTTTTGATTTTATCTATCCAGTTGATTATCGTTTTGAATTCTTGCGATAATTCAGGTGAAATTGTAGGAAGAATGCCAAGCATAACCTCCCCTGTTCCTCCGTTGATGGTAATTGGTTCACCTTTATTTACTTTTGTATCCCCTACAGAAAAGAAAGTTCCATCTTTATCGATATAAAGTCCACTCACACTGCAAATGCATGGCTTACCCATTCCACGGGTTACAACAGCAGCATGCGAGGTCATTCCTCCCCGTGCTGTTACTATGCCACTTGCAGCATTCATTCCATTAATATCTTCAGGACTCGTTTCTGACCTTACTAAAATCACTTTTTTGCCCTGCTCTGCAGCTTTTTCAGCATCACTTGCACTAAACACTACATATCCAGAAGCAACCCCTGGAGAAGCCGGCAGTCCCTTCCCTATTACTTTTTGATCGCTCTTAACGTCAAGAACTGGATGCAATAAATTGTCAAAGGTTTTTGGATCAATTCTCAATATTCCTTCTTCTTTTGTAATCGTTCCTTCGTTTATCATATCAACTATTATGCGAATAGCAGCTTCAGCCGTGCGCTTGCCAGACCTAGTCTGCAAAATCCATAACTTACCGTCCTGCACAGTAAATTCGATATCCTGCATGTCTTTATAATGCCTTTCAAGTTTTTCACATACCGCGCATAATTCTCGGTAGACACTTGGCAGCAACTTCTCCATGGTGTTTTTTTGCTCTCCGTCAATTGGCATAGGAGTATAAACACCAGAAACCACATCCTCACCCTGAGCATTAACCAAAAACTCACCAAAAAGCTTTTTTTCTCCAGTTGAAGGATTTCGTGTAAATATCACACCAGTTGCAGAATTATCATTTAAATTACCAAAAACCATTGCTTGCACGTTGACCGCTGTTCCAAGGTTTTCAGGAATATTATGTATTTTTCTATAGGAAACAGCCCTATCATTTTTCCAAGAAGCAAATACTGCATTCACTGAGCTGAGCAATTGCTCTTCAACGTTCTGCGGAAAATGTTTTCCTGTTTTTTCATGTACTATCCTTTTGAAATTGTTAACAATTTCTTTTAAAACATCAACATCAAGATCAGCTAAGCTTTTTGCTCCACTCTTTTGCTGCTTATTATCAACAACATCTTGAAATAGGTGATGATCAAGCTGTAGTACAACATTGGAGTACATCATGATGAAACGGCAGTAGCTATCGTAAGCAAAACGTTCGCCACTTTTTTTTGCAAGCCCAACAACGGTTTCATCATTTAGACCAACATTTAAAATAGTATCAAGCATGCCCGGCATTGAACTAACACTACCAGAGCGTATTGAAACCAATAAGGGGTTATTTAAATCCCCAAACTTACAACCGATGTCATTTTCGAGCATCGCCATGTAGTTTTTGATTTCACTACATATGTCATTCCAGTGCGTGACCACATTTTTTTCTGGATCCGAGTAGTCAGCTACTTGGATAACAGAAGATCTATTGTCTTGATAATAGACTTTGCAAGCAGAGGTAGAAATTGTGAAACCAGGTGGAACAGAAACACCAACATTGCACATTTCTGCTAAATTTGCCCCCTTTCCTCCCAGCAGATTTTTCATTTCTGCATTGCCTTCGCATTTACCCTGGCTAAAGTAATGTATTAACTTTTCCCCCATCATTTTCTCCTGATTTTCACTGATAAACACATTGTACATATAGCTCTAATAAACCTGTGAGAACTTGAAACCTTAGGATAATAAATTTTACAAAATTTGGCAACAACGTTCCTTCTGGCAACATCAGTAAAGTTAACAAAAAAGATGACAAATTATTGAATTATTATCAATAAGAATATATAATATAAAGATACATTTAAAAATTTTTTTATGGCTATTTCTAAATTTCTCGACCCCAAGAATGATGTTGCGTTCCGGCGTATTTTTGGTACTGAAAAAAATAAAGACATCCTCATTCACTTTCTCAATGATATTTTGGGGTTCACTGGCAAAGATGAAGTAAAAGAAATAGAATTCCTCAGCACTATTCAAGATGCTGAAATTGCCTCTAAAAAACAAAGTATCGTTGATGTTCTTTGCAGGGATTCTAGTGGGAACAGGTATATAATTGAGATGGTGCGACCTGAAAGCCTTCGGTCATATTGTTTAAAAGGAGAGGAATTCATTCAGAAAGAAACTGAAAGGATTCTAAAGCTTATTGAACCAGATGTTTTGCCATCTGAGTCTACGCATCAGTGCGAATTGGGTAACCAGTTGGTGCCGAGCGACGCGGACAATGAACCTCCTCTTGATAAAGAAGATGCTCAATCGTGAGAGAAAGCATAAACTACAAGCATCATGTGGTTGGAGGGCTAGGCTTAGTGGTATGGTGAACGTAAGTGAAGCTTCATAAGTATCGTAACGATTAAAGAGCTAAAGATGCTGATAAGCTCCGACCAAAAGGTAATGTGGATGAGTTACATTTTTCATTTCTGGATGTACGCAAATAATAATTCCACCGGTATAGAGAAGCCACCTAACCCACTATTGTATGACAAAAGGAACAGGATAAGCCTGTATTTTCGCCTATATGGCAGGCAACCCGCAAGGAATGCTGATGGATGTGCAGGTAAAGGATAATGGAGAAAGCGAATGCCATTTTGTAACGAAATGGATAGAATTTGTAACATTAATTCGCGTGAAAACGAGCAGACTTCCATTTGGTCCCTCATGACAAGAAACTTTGTTAACCACTTAAGGTAGGAAAGCAGATGATTACAAGTACAACTGTAAGTGCACCTACCAATAACTCCGAAGCATGGAACCAGTTACCCTGGAAGAAATGCCAAAAAGTTGTTATGAGGCTACAGAGGCGTATTGTTAAGGCTGTCCAACAAGGCAGATGGGGTAAGGTGAAAACTTTACAACACCTTCTCACACGCTCTTTTAGCGGCAAAGCTTTGGCGGTTAAGAGAGTAACTGAAAACCAAGGAAAAAACACAGCAGGTGTAGATCGTCAAATATGGTCAACTTGCAACACAAAATTTCAAGGAATAAAGCTATTAAAACAAAGAGGATACAAACCTTCTCCGCTAAAACGGATATACATCAGTAAGTCTAATGGCAAAAGAAGACCTCTTGGAATCCCTACGATAAAAGATAGAGCCATGCAAGCATTATACTTGTTTGCTTTGGAACCGATAGCTGAAACGATCAGTGATCGTCACTCTTATGGTTTTAGACCAAAAAGATCCTGCGCAGACGCTACTGTGGCTTGTCACTTGTTACTGGCAAGCCGTAACCAACTACAATGGATACTCGAAGGTGATATTAAAGGGTGTTTTGATAACATTAACCATGAATGGCTCATGAAGCATATTCCTATGGAGAAGAAAATTCTTCATAGCTGGTTAAAAGCTGGCTTCCTAGAATCAAAAACTCTGTATTCCACAACTGCAGGTACCCCACAAGGTAGTATCATCTCTCCAATACTAGCAAATCTAGCCCTAAATGGACTTGAAAAATCATTGGAAAGTCAATTTGGTAAACTTGGCAGTAAAAGAAGAAGCAAAATCAGAAGTGGAGTAAATGTAATCAGGTACGCAGATGACTTTATCATTTCAGGAATCACACGTGAAGTACTGGAAAATGAAGTAAAACCTCTAGTATCGTCCTTTCTTCAGGAGAGAGGTCTTATCCTTTCCGAAGAGAAAACAAAAATTACATCTATTACAACAGGGTTTGACTTTCTTGGTTGTAATGTACGCAGGTATAATAAGAAGTTAATTATAAAACCTTCAAAAGAAAGTATTAAGAAACTTCTTAATAAAGCACGTACATTGATAAAGGCAAACATAGCGAACACTCAGGCCGTACTAATCAAGTTGCTCAATTCCCTATTAAGGGGATGGGGAAATTACTACAGCCATGTGTGTGCGAAAAGAGCTTTTAACAAAATAGACCATGAAATTATGTGTGCTCTATGGAAATGGGCAAAGAAAAGACATCCTCGTAAAGGATTACGTTGGATAAAGAATCGTTACTTCAAGGTAATGAAACAACGCCAATGGGTCTTTGCTGCACCCATATGCAAGAACAAACCGAAAGAGATAAGGTATTTAAGACTGCTTAGGTTGATTGATATACCTATCAGACGACATGTTAAAATCAGGGCGGATGCAAATCCACTTGACTTAAAATGGAAAAAGTATTTTGATGAAAGAGTGAAACAAACAAAAATGTTAGCAAGCTCTTTCTCAAGAGAAGGTTCTCTACTGTTGGTGTCACCATTAAGAATGATGTTTTCTGAGGAATCATGAAGGACAAGCCGGTTCGAGAAAAGAAGGACTTAGATAAGGGGCTCAAGCGTAGTGTGGGGAAACCTGCATGCTGCGTTTCTAAGGGAGGGAGTAGTAGCAATACTACTTCCTTACCTAACCAAGTTGCCAAAACTAAAGGCTTTGAAAAACGCGCTCAATATTACGCTGCTAAAGCTTATTCAAGGCAAGCTGATAAAGGTGATCAATATCAGGATCTTAAAGAAATCATTTTTATAGCTATTGCTGATTGTATTCTCTTTCCTAATAAATCTGAGTATAAGTCAGATCATGTAATGTTAGACAAAGATAGCTATGAACATGATTTAAAAGATTTTTATTTTACATTTATTGAGTTACCAAAATTTCCTAAAACTAAAGAAGACCAATTGGAGAGTATAGTTGAAAAATGGATCTATTATTTTAAATATGCAGATGAAACTAGCGAAGAAGAATTGGAAAAGATAATAGGTAGTGATGTAATAATTAAAAAGGCATATGAAGAACTAAATAGATTCAACTGGTCAGAGAAAGAATTTATTGCCTACGAACAGGAAATAAAACGTATTCGTGATGAACGGGCTGTTCTTGAACAAAAACTTGATGATGCTAAAAAGGAAGGAAAAATTGAAGTTGCAAAAACAATGCTAGCTAATAATGTTGATGTCACCACTATTGTTAAGTTTACTGGCCTCTCCATGAGTGAGATCAAAGAATTGCAGAATTAAGTGGACCCGCAAACGGTTACACGAAATAATGCTGCAGCCTGACCAGATGATAAGTACATTTAGCCTATTTATCTTTATACTTTCATGCCAATTTTATAAATCAAATTTATTTCTGTGAGTAGCTACAATTTAAAGACCTTGCTTCATCAATGTAATGGAACAAAACCTTTTTAGTAAGTTCAAAACCTTCTAAAGTCTCTCCTTCGCATCTTGCTGTAATGCAGTTTTGCGTATTTGATACCCTAAGAAGCCACCAACCTTTATTATCGGTTACCTTAACACCATCAAGATCTGAAAATACAATATTTTGCTGCTCCAGTGTTTTCTTTATTGACTCAATTATTTGAAACTTTTTCTCATCTTTCACTACAATCTTCACTTCATGAGTGATATATAACTTCGGTAAATCCTCAATCACCTGAGATAGGCTTTGGTTTTTCTTAAGCAAAATGTCAACTGCTTTAACAGCAGAATATAGCCCATCATCAAAACTTAGCTCAGAAAAGAAGAAGTGCCCGCTTAATTCACCAGCAAACTTTGCCTCTTCCTCTACCATCTTCTTCTTAACTAGTGAATGTCCAGTAGCACAGGTGATAACTTGCCCTCCTAACTTGCTAACAAAATCATGCACTTTCATACTCATTTTTACGTTAGCAATAACTTTGCTTTCTGGATATTCCTCCAACACTTCACGTGCAAAAATTATAAATAAATGGTCATTGGAAACAACACTGCCTTTATCATCAATTAAGCGCACCCTATCGCTATCGCCATCTAGCGCAATGCCAAGATCACATCCATATTCCTTCACAATGTCAATTAATTGAGCAAGATTTTTTTCCTCTATGGGATCTGGATCATGCAGTGGAAATGCCCCATCTATAGAGTTATTGGTTACGATGTGCGTATGACCAGGCAAGATCTTTTCAATATACCTTATAATTCCACTTGCTGGACTATTTCCACAATCCCAGACTATTTTTAATTTCTGTGTAGTATCGTTCTTCACTGCACTTTTTAATATGCTAATGTACTCACTATATATATTTATGTTAATTAAGCTTCCAATTCTTGTGCTGTTTTTAATTGGACTGCTTATAATTTCCTTCATTTCTTGATCTGAGAAGACTTTTTTATTACTAAAAAATTTAAAGCCATTATATTCGCTGGGGTTATGAGAGGCAGTTATTATGATACCAAGATCCGCCTGTGTGATTTGTGTTGCAGCGTAAAGCATAGGTGAAGAGCATAGTCCAACGCGTATAACATTTGCACCGGATAAAGTTAAGCCCCTAATTAATTCTCTTTCTATACCTGGTGAATCTATTCTGCTGTCGTAGCCGACACAAACACTAGCTACGGTTTGGCCAAACTTTCTACCTATCTCGTACCCATCATTAATCTGCAAGTCTTTGCCTACTATACCTCTAATATCGTATTTTCTTATAATGGTATTGTCCATACTGCACTGCTTAAGGAGTAACTACTATATAACATAATGGACAAGTGCTCAAGTTTCTTCTTCATTTACCCACATAATTAGTTGATTTTTTAATTAAAGTTGTTAATATTATAGTATATTTCTAAAAGTGTAAAATTATGCCAGAGGAAAACGAAAATGTATTTATAGCTGAAAGTCAAAGTTTAGATGTAGATGAACAAAAGAAAAATGATACTTTAAATGTCATTGAATCTTGCAACGATCTTCAGGATTTTATCAAAAGACTGGAGGAAGAAAATTTAATCTGGTACTTTATTGGTCCTTTACGCAAAGATGAGGACATTACAGGACAGATAAATTTAAAGTGGGAAAAGGAGTTCCAAAAATTTGAGCAATCAATAGACGCAATGCATAAAGAACTTAAGTCGTCTCTGCCTGGTCAAAATTTCTTAGTGTATCCAACAAAGGATAATGACTTCAAAATTAGATTTGAAAATGAAGAAAAACCAATAGAAATTAGCAATATTTTAAGGACCAGCAGTGAAGGTAAGGTTTATAACATATCTTTAGGGAAAGATAGTCAAATAACTGCAACCAAAAAAGGCAGCGAAAGGCACTATGATTTTACTGGTTCAAGCTCATGTGAAATGACCATTAATTGGCAGGCTAAGGATTCTGAAGGTAACAGCATAGACTGTAGCATGACCGTAAAATTGGATTCTGGTGGTATACAGAGTGTTATTGGTGAGCCAAAATTTGGAGGAATAACGAGTTCAGAAGAAGTATTAAAGTTAGTTGGACAAAATAAAGAAGTTTTTATCAACGGAAAAACTCTGTATCAAGCTTTTACTGGCATATCCAAGAGTGTAGACGATCAGCAAGTACCAGCAGAGGAAATATTTACAAAAGATCTACATATATCACCACAGTCACCTACACCAAGCAGCAGTGGGTATTCCTCTCCTAGCACACCTTCTTCACGTAGAAGTTCTATATCCACCAGCAGTGAATTTAGTGATGAAGATGAAATATTTGAGGATGATATGTCTGGTGATGAAGAAGAGTATGAGCAAGAAGGATTAAAAGATGAAGTTGAGGAATTAGAGGAAGAAAAAGAAACATTTGCTAAATATTTTGCAGTGCAGGCAAAGCAGCTTGAGGATCTAAGATTAGAACGTGACTCCTTGAGAGATAAAGTCAATGAACAACAGCGAGCGATATTTGAAAGAGGTCAAAGAATAAAGGAACAAGAGGAAGAACTACAGGATAAAAATGATGTAATAAAGAACTTAAATGATCAGTTGAAAGATAAGGAAGGTGAAACAAATGAGGCAAATAAAGAATTACAGAGAAAATTGAAGCAAAGTGAAGCTAATTTAACTGTACTAAAGGAAAAGAATGCAAATTTGGAGAATGACCTGAAGAAAATAGTGGAAGGTTTAAAGGATGATCATAAAAAGCAGTTGGCAGAACAGTTAATGGAAACAAAAAAGGAAAACAATACATTGGCTGAAACGGCGAGCCAATTGTCTAAAGAATTAAATGAATTACAGAGAGAAAAGGAAGATTTAGAGAGGGAAATTCGACAACTTGAACCTGGAAGATCACTTGCAGATGAGCTAAGCGAAGAAAATACGAAGAGGGAAATAGAAAAACTTCAATATCAACTTAAGGAAAAGGAAGGGATGTTAACGTGTACACAGGAAGAGCTGGCATCTGTCAAAGAGAGTCTAGAGCAACTGCAGAACATATTACAGCAGGAAAAAGGTCAGGTAGCTACATCAACTCAAACTGAAGTTGAATATGAAAGTAGAGGAACAAGCATGCAGCAGCAAGACCAAGGTATACAAGCTGTAAACAACAACTCAAGCAGAACAGCTAGTGGGTTAAGACAAGAAAACAAAAAATTGACTAGAGACAAACTAACTATATCTGAACAATTAAAACAAAAAATAAGAGAGATTGACGAGTTAAAGAAAAATTTAAAGCAATTACAAGAAGAAAATAAACAACTAAAACAAGAAGTTACCAAAAATGCAGGAGTTGATGCATCATCTTCAACAGGTCAAAAAGAAGCTAAAGAAGCAGAAGTTATACCGCAAAACATTATGGATTGGCCTGTTCCAATTCCAGATGATAAACCGGAAGAGCAGAAAACTCCATTAGAGCCAATCAAGGTAAATACAGAATTATCAGATCCAAAATCAATCCCTGCTGAGGGTCCGGAAAAATCTCCTCCTCTTTCAAAATGATGAGTTTTGCTTCTATAGCTGACCCAAGCAACACGTCATCCCGCGATTTATTCGCGTTATCTCAGCCGCTAACACGTAGCGGGATACTTAACCGTCATACCGTGATTTATTCACAGTATCTCTTAGCCACTAACAAGCAGCGGGATGACAGCAATCCTACGTCATGCCGCCGCGGTACCTCTAGATCCCGCTAACTAGTAGCAGAATGACGAATTTTTGTTTTTCAAATTATAGCTAAACATACTGTAATTGCTATTGAATGATGGAGAGACATACTCCATTATTTTAGCACGAAGTAACAAATTCAATGAATTGGTTCTTCAAAAATAATTTAAACTTTTACAGTAGGTCATGAAATATTATAGCGATCTCATTAAAAGAAACTTTTATAAGTATCGTTGATGAGAAAGGAAAAGTTGTTAAGGAAGAAGTTGTTGCAAGCGAAAGTAAGGCAATAGCAGATTAGCCAAGGCAAAAAATACGAACCCATAGGAATAGAAAGCGGATAGTTGTCAATATCAATGTGCAAAGAGTTAAGGAGTTTTGGATTACCAGTAATTTGTGTAGATGCAAGGCATATGGCAGCAGCGTTGTCTGCAAGAATCAATAAGAATGATAAAAACGATGCGAGGGGTATAGCGCAGATGATGAGAAGTGTTAGTAAAATCAGTTGTCAAATTAAAATAGCGCTTGGAAGCAGAAGACAGCTAATGTGTAGCAAACAGCAGGTTATTGGAACAATAAGAGGGTTGTTGAAGATACATGGTCGGTAAAGGATCAAAATTTGAAACTTTCGCTTTAAGAATACAAGAGGCAATAAATAATTTGGATGAAATCAGTAGGAGTTCAATTGAAGCGTTAGTTTGTAGTTTGGAAGCAATAGAAAAGTCATTAAGAAAGCTTGACAAAATGCTTTCAGAACAAGGTGAAAAAGACGATGATTGTAAATTGTTAACTACTGTTCCAGGAGTGGGGATTATAGTAGCAATGACGTATAAAGCTGCAATTGATAACCCTGTAATAGTTCAGACTTGATCTGACAGGCGTGAATTAACTGACAGAAGAATTGACAAAGTCAAAACCAAAATCAGCATCCTGTTTAATGCTATCAATATTTTTCTGATAAGCAATATGCATACTATCAAAAAAGGTTTGCATAGGTGTCTTACCATAGCAATATTTACCTGAATGCGGTCGAGATCTATTGTAAGAATGCACCCAATGGTCTACATCTAGCTGAAGCTCTGCCAAAGAGGTGTAAATTTTCTTTCTGAAGATAATATTGTAGCATTCATCTTGCATAGTTCTGTGGAACCTTTCACAGATGCCATTAGTTTGTGGAGAACGAGCTTTGGTTCGAGAATGATCAATATTTTCTACCCCCAAATACAGCTGGTAAGCGTGATTTTCAGGTCTGCCACAGTACTCTGTACCACGATCCGTCAAAATGCGTAGCAATGATACTTTCTGTTCATCAAAAAACGGTATCACCCTATCATTGAGAAGGTCTGCAGCTGTAATAGCAGTCCTTTCTGTATAAAGCTTAGCAAAAGCAACTCTAGAGTAGGTATCAACAAAGGTTTGTTGGTAAATTCGTCCAATACCTTTGATATTACCCACATAATAGCTATCTTGGCTACCCAAGTATCCTGGATGTTCTGTTTCAATTTCTCCATGGGCCTCTTTTTCTTCCTTAGCCTTCTCTAGAGCTGTTATCTGCTCTTCTGTTAAGATAATGCCATCTTGAGCTACTTTTGCTTCTAATGCCTTTAACCTCTTTTTGAAATTCTCAAGATCGTTTCTTTGCCACACTGATCTTATTCCACTTGCAGAGATGAGAATTCCTCTCTTTTTCAGTTCGTTTGCTGCTCTTTCTTGTCCATACGCTGGAAATTCTATTGCTATTTCAATTACTGCTTTTTCTATATCCTCCGATACCCTATTTGCATATAATGGCTTGCTTTTGCTTATCTCGTGTAAAGCCTCTTCTCCTCCTTTTTCATACAGTTCTTTGAAGCGGTAAAATGTATCCCTTGAATATCCCATTACCTTACACGCCTGTGATACATTTCCTAATTGCTTTGCAAGTTCTAGCAATCCCAACTTTGGTTTTAGTATTTTTTCTTGTGTTGTACTCATATCTGACACTCCTTTAAAATTTATTCATATTTTTATCTTACTTTGTTCGCCTGTCAGATCAAGTCTGAACTATTACAGATAATGCCATCTTGAGCTACTTTTGCTTCTAATGCCTTTAACCTCTTTTTGAAATTCTCAAGATCGTTTCTTTGCCACACTGATCTTATTCCACTTGCAGAGATGAGAATTCCTCTCTTTTTCAGTTCGTTTGCTGCTCTTTCTTGTCCATACGCTGGAAATTCTATTGCTATTTCAATTACTGCTTTTTCTATATCCTCCGATACCCTATTTGCATATAATGGCTTGCTTTTGCTTATCTCGTGTAAAGCCTCTTCTCCTCCTTTTTCATACAGTTCTTTGAAGCGGTAAAATGTATCCCTTGAATATCCCATTACCTTACACGCCTGTGATACATTTCCTAATTGCTTTGCAAGTTCTAGCAATCCCAACTTTGGTTTTAGTATTTTTTCTTGTGTTGTACTCATATCTGACACTCCTTTAAAATTTATTCATATTTTTATCTTACTTTGTTCGCCTGTCAGATCAAGTCTGAACTATTACAGTTTATGCTTTACCTGCAGAAAACATTCAAGAGCTTATATACACCATTTACTGAAAGCTAAAGAGCTCCTGGCTTACACGCTCGTTACCATTCATAATATTTTCTTTATGAATAAGTTAATGGCATCAATAAGGCAGGCTATATTAGATGATAGGCTAGATCGGGAGAAAAATAATTGGATTAGTGAGATACCACTACACTGTGAATTATACACCTAGTTCATATTTTTCTACGCTTATTTTATATTCCCTAAAACAGAAAAAGCCTTCCTCTTCCTACTCTTTCTTCTTTGGCTAATCCATAGTTAGCGTCTTTTGCACATGTGCGTTGCATTTTTTAATCTTCTTTAAAAACTTGACAATACATGACAACACTGGTATGTTAAAAATATAGTTTTTGTGAGGTATTTATGGTTAACAATAAAGAAAAACATCAAATAGCGTTTTGCGTTTCAGCCGTTACATTCTTAGCTGGGTTATCATTAATCGCAACTGCAATTGCAGTGGGTACCGTACCTGCTATAGCTGCTTGTCTAGTGATAGGAGGAATTTTGACTGTCTTGTCTGGTGTGCAAGCAGTAGAAAGCTATTTATTTTTACGAAACAGCGAGAAAACTTTGAATAAACTGATAAGTAATATACGCGATGAACCAGAAAGCAAACTTTTTATAGAAAGGATTTTGCAACCGTTCATTGAACTTTTTAGTGAGCTTAAGCAACATAATTAAAGTACACTAAGCTTTAAGCATAGAAACCACTTTATCGTAACTTGGCAATGATTCAATTTCTCCAATTGCAGCTAGAGTGGTTTTTTCATGCTGAGATAACAATTCTTCTGCTGCTTTTTTTACGTTAGCAGTGGTAACTGCACTAATTTTTTCTATTAATTCATTTTTACTGATGTACCTATTATAGTTACCGTAGTAGTGTCCCAATGTTTCAGCACGTGAGCTAACACTTTCGCGTGACATTAAAATTTGGGATTTTACTCGCTCTTTCACTCTATTTACTTCTTCTTCCTTCAGATCATCTGTAGACAACTTCTTCAACTCTGTCGTTATAGATTTTAAAAGCTTATCTAAGTTACTACTGTCTGTACCAGCAAAAATGGAAAACATTCCTGTATTAGTATAGCTGGAATTAAATGAATAAACAGAGTAAGCTAATCCCTGCTTTTCCCTTACTTCCTGGAATAAACGTGATGACATTCCGCTCCCTAATATAGAATCAAGCACTTGAAACGTGTGATATTTATCGTCATGGCGAGAAACACTAGGTAGACCAATTAGCAAGTGTACCTGATCTAATTTACGATGTTCTAAATACTCACCACCAGTACAGCTCGCATTTTGGCTTTTTTTCAGCTTTTTAGAATGAATCTTTGAGAGAAAATCTTTGGTTAATGCAACAACTTCTTCATGTTCAACATTTCCTGCAACGGCAAATAGCATATTCTCACCAAAGTAATGCTCATTTATGTAATTATCTAGATCTCCTCGAGTAAAAGATTTTACAGTATTTTGCGTGCCTAAGATTGACCTACCAAATGGTTGGTCTTTATAAGCTGCCTCAAAATATTTGTCGAAAATAATGTCACTTGGTGAATCATTAGTTTGAAAAATCTCTTGTATTACAACACCCTTCTCACGTTCCAATTCATCTTCTGGAAACGTGGAATTTATCAATATATCTATTAATATATCAATACCAGTTTTTATGTCTTTCTTGAGGACTTTTGCATAATAGGTGGTGCTTTCCCTACCGGTGCTAGCGTTGAAAACTCCACCTATGTCATCAAAAGCTTTTGCAATTTCAAAGGCAGTTCTTGTCTTCGTCCCTTTGAAAGCCATGTGTTCTAAAAAATGGGATATTCCATTTTGCTTTGCACTTTCTGCTCTACTGCCAACACCAACTCGTATGCTTAAAGCTACGGAATCAATATCACGCACCTGCTCAGTTATTATGCGCAGACCATTATCTAATTTTGTTACCCGGGGTATATTCATCTCATATATTCTTCTAAGTTCTCTTCTGCAAAATCCCAATTAATCAAATGATCAAGGAAAACTTTTATGTAGTCAATTCTACGGTTTTGACAATCTAAATAATAGGCGTGCTCCCACACATCCATAGTGAGTAGTGGCACTTGGCCATAAATTATTGGCAAATCTGCATTTGGAGTCTTGGTGATTTTGAGCTTTCCTAACCTACCTTTTTCGAGCACTAACCATACCCATCCACTGCCAAACTGGCTTACTCCATGACTCGAAAATTCTTCATAAAATTTATCAAAGCCACCGATATCGTCTTGAATTTTTTTTGCTAGAAGACTACCATCTTTAGGCTTACCACCACCATTTTTTTTCATTGAATTCCAATAAAAAGTATGGTTCCAAACTTGTGCTGCATTATTAAATATAGGCAAGTTGCCGCTATTACCATGCACTTTTGTTATTAATTCCTCAATTTTTACATGTTGATAATCCGTATTTTCAACTAGCTCATTGAGTTTATTTAAATATCCTTTATGGTGCTTATCATAATGAAAATCTAAGGTTTTTGCAGATATATAAGGCTCCAAAGCTGTTTTATCGTATGGTAATTCAGGTAAAGTAAAACTCATAAAAACCTCTTTATTTCTAACCTACTTGGATGGTAGGGCAATATATGCTTTTGTGCAACATATAATTAATAGCTAAAACATTTAGGTATCTATTGCATTATTCTAAATTATACTACAATAACGATTATTATATAAGCCATAGAAATGGATTAAATGCAAAAGTTACTTGACACCCTTCGCCAACCCCCTTATCATGAAACTGAAGCTATTTATTTATCTTCTCTGTACAGATTAAATGACAAAAAAACTCACGTATCTGGCGTCTCATGTTTAATTTTTTGCACTATGTGCACCTTATGTCTTATAAAATTTCTACCTACATAAGCTGAAACGCGCTTATAAAGCGTTTAAAACATAAAAAAACGCCAACTTAAAAAATGGATAGTGAATAACTAGCTACCCTAGGGTTTCTTTTGCCTTTTTTTCTGTTTAGTAAATTTCTTAACGTTTATAATTTAGATTAGTTGCGGTTTAAAAGTAGCTGAATCGCGGTTATTAAACGTTTAGAATAAAAAAACGCCATACTTGAAAGTATAATGTAAGTAATTAGCCAACCACGGGGCTTCTTTTGCCTTTTTCTCCGCTTGGTAAATTTCTTAATGTTTATACGGAAGGTGTCATTCCAGCGCGTGACGCTGGAATCCCAAAAAAAGGATGATGTCATCCGAGTAGCTGACACTGGGATCCAGTTTTCCATATAATCTCATCGAAAACGTTGTAACCACTTTCTATGCTAGTTTGCTTGTGAGCAACCTGGATCCCAGTGTCTGGACACTGGGATGACATCATAGGGGCGCTGGCCTGACAATCGTCATTCCGCTACGTGTTAGCGGGATCTAGAGATACCGTGACGGTATGACAAGGGAGAACAGTTGTATTCCTGCACAATTTATTCTCATGACAAAAACGTCTTAACTTTCTCTCTACTTTTTCTGGGTAAGGTCAATTTTGTGAAAAAATGGATTGAATTATAGGCAGATTTGGCTATTATTTGTAATACATGGGTATTAGGTAAAATGTTTAAATTTGATCCTTTATTATTAGCTCGAATTCAGTTTGCCTTCACAATAGGCTTTCACATTATATTTCCTGCTTTCACGATCGGGCTTGCAAGTTTTCTAGCCTTTTTGGAATGGTGTTGGCTTAAGACTGGTGATACACGTTTCCGTGATGTTTATAAATTCTGGATCAAGATTTTTGCCGTTGCTTTTGGCATGGGAGTGGTATCTGGAGTTGTAATGTCATATCAACTTGGTACCAATTGGTCGATTTTTTCTGACCGCATAGCCAATGTTCTCGGCCCTCTATTTTCCTTTGAGGTTTTAACAGCCTTTTTTCTGGAGGCATCTTTTTTGAGTATTATGCTATTTGGATGGAATAGAGTAAGTTCTCGTATGCACTTTGCTTCTACTTGTATTGTTGCAGTGGGAACGCTTATTTCAGCTTTTTGGATTATTGCGGCCAACAGTTGGATGCAAACACCCGCTGGATTCACGATTGGTGAGAATGGTCTCCTATATCCAACCAATTGGTTAGAGATTATTTTTAATCCTTCTTTCCCTTATCGCTTTATTCATATGGTAACAGCAGCCTATCTTACAACAGCTTTTGTGGTTGGTGGTGTAGGAGCATTTTATCTTTGGAGAAAACGACATGCTCCTCAAGCAAGAATTATGCTTGGTATGGCAACCATTATGGTAGCTTTAGCTGCACCATTTCAGCTGTTCATGGGAGATAGGCATGGATTAAATACACTAAAGCATCAACCTGCTAAGATTGCTGCAATGGAAGGTATATGGGAAACCGAAAAAGGGGCTGGCTTACTTTTATTTGCTTATCCGGATCAGCAAAATGAAATTAATCACTACGAGATAAAAATTCCTAATCTTGCCAGCTTGATCTTAACACATGATTTTTTAGGAGAAGTAAAAGGATTAAAGGAATGGAAAAAAGAAGATAGACCACCTGTAGTATGGGTATTCTGGTCCTTCCGTATAATGGTTGGAGTTGGAATTTTAATGATCATAATTGGGTCAGTAAGTGTTATACAGTATCTTCGTGGCAAATTATTCCAAAGTTGTTTCTTACATGGATGGTGGATATCAATGATGCCGTCTGGGTTCATAGCGTTACTTGCAGGTTGGTTTACTACTGAAATTGGCCGTCAACCTTACACTGTATATGGAATTATGCGCACAATTGAATCATTTTCATCTGCGATTACCGGTCCTCAGGTTGCATGGTCTTTGATTGCATTTATCGTTATGTATACCCTTATATTTGGAGCAGGTAGTTACTATATTCTGAAACTTATATACAAAGGAATTCCTGTCATTAAAGAAGAAGAGCAATTTTATAAACACGGTATTGGAGCTTCAGTGATTGATGCTGGTACATCTGGAAAGGACAACAATCATGTTTGATTTTTCTTCCTTAATTAATTTACCCCTAATCTGGGGATTACTAATTGCCATAGCTGTTTTACTGTATATTTTAATGGATGGGTTTGATTTAGGTATTGGTATTTTACTTCCTTTTGCACCGTCAGATAAATGCCGTGATCACATGATAAGCTCAATTGCACCATTTTGGGATGGAAACGAAACATGGTTGGTATTGGGTGGTGGAGGGTTGTTTGCTGCTTTTCCTCTTGCATATTCAATATTAATGCCTGCTTTTTATATTCCAATCATTATTATGCTGCTTGGCCTTATAGTGCGCGGAGTATCCTTTGAGTTTCGTTTTAAGGCAGAAGGAAAATACAGGCGATTATGGGATTATGCCTTTCATTTTGGGTCACTTGGTGCTGCATTTTGCCAAGGCATGATTTTAGGTGCATTTATACATGGTGTAGAAGTAAACGGACGCAACTTTTCTGGTGGCCAATTTGATTGGGCAAGTGCTTTTAGTGTAATGACAGGCATTGCTGTGATATTTGGATATGCACTTTTAGGTTCTACATGGCTCATAATGAAGACAGAAAATATAACACAAGAATGGGCACGCAAGGTTGCTTCTTATACGCTTGGTTTTGTAGGTATTTTCATGGGACTAGTGAGTGTAGTGACACCATTTTTAAATGAACGTATTAAAAACTTTTGGTTTAGCATGCCAAATTTTTATTATTTATTTTCTATTCCATTACTCACATCTTGGCTATTTTTCATGCTGTGGTTTGATCTTCAGAATACTAAACGGGAGTACCGTCCATTCTTTCTCAGTATTGCTATTTTTTTTATGGGATATTTAGGTTTAGGAATTAGTATCTACCCATGGATTATACCTTTTCAATATACCATTCTGGATGCAGCCGCTTCTGGGCCAAGTTTATCTTTAATGCTCATTGTTATAATACCGCTTTTACCAATCATTTTAACTTACACTGGTTATTGCTATTATGTCTTTCGTGGAAAATCAAATTATGAACACACATATTAAGGAGTTAGTGACCTTATGGTTAAAACGTTACCCTTAAATCAAGCAGTCGTTCAGGCAATGGCGTCAACTCAAGAACCTTCATTAGCAAACCCTCCTATGGATTTTCTGAAAAGTTTTTGAGTATATTGTATTTTTAATTTGTAGAATAAGTTTTTTTCCTTTTTGCATGCTAACCAAAAAGGGTTCTGTCATCCTTCTTGTCATATAAGTAGCTTGACGCGGGCATTCAGTTTTCTTTATAATTTTCTTTGTGAAAGAACAAAAATGCTTATTTGTAACCATAGCTGGCTTACCAAATGCTGGGAAGTCTACATTAATTAACAGCATCATAGGCAAGAAAATTGCAATTGTCACCCCTAAAGTGCAAACAACAAGGACGCAAATAAGGGGTGTTGCAACATGCAACAACACACAAATTGTCTTTACTGACTCCCCAGGAATTTTCTCAGCAGAAACAAAACTTGAAAAAGCTTTAGTCAAATCTGCATGGTCGGCAGTTAAGGATAGTGACATCACTTTGTTGCTTGTTGATGTAAGCAATTATTTGAAAAATATAGAAAGAATTAAGACTATATTTATGCGGCTGCAGCGCACAAAAGGCAGATGCATTTTGGTTATCAATAAAACTGATTTGGTAAAAAGGCCTGAATTAAAGATGGCGCATGAGCATCTGAATTTGCTTTATAAATTTGAAAAGGTTTTTATGATATCAGCATTAAAGAATGATGGACTTTCTGATTTGATGAATTACTTGTCTGAAGTTGCATCGGTGAGCCCCTGGTTTTATGAAGAAGATCAAATAACCGATTCCTCGACAAATTTTTTATCAGCAGAAATTACGAGAGAAAAATTATTCTTGAACTTGCGTGAAGAATTGCCATACTCTACAGCTGTTATAACTGAACAATTTGAGGAAAAAAAAGATAAGAGTTTAGTCATCAAACAGATCATATTTGTGTTGAAAGATAGTCATAAAAAAATAGTACTAGGAAAAGATGGCAGTAATATTAAAAAAATTAATATCGAAGCGCGTGCTGAACTAGAAAAATTATTTGAGTGCAAGGTACACCTCTTTTTATTTGTGAAAGTGCGACCTTGGATCGACCGTCCGGAGGAGTATATAGGCAATGCTTAATTCTTTATTGGTATTTGATATTGAAACTATACCAGATGTAAATTCCTGCAAAAATTTACTCAATATTAGTGATGATAGTAGTGTAGAAGAGAAGAGGGATGCATTAACAAAATATCATCTTGAAATAACAAACGGGCAAAACTCTTTTCTGCGTCAGCCTTTTCACCTTGTTGTAGTTATTAGTTTTTTACTTTGCAATATAAGCTACCAGAGTGGTTATGAGGTGTTCACACTGCAAGAAATAAGATCTGGAGGCACACTAAATTCCAGTGAAAAGGAGCTAGTGAAAGGATTTTTTAACTACATATCAGAGAAAAAGCCAAGATTAGTTTCGTTCAACGGACGCACTTTTGATATACCAGTGCTGAAGTATCGTGCTATGGTCCATGGCATTCAAGCAGAATATTTTCATAAAGCTGGCGATAAGTGGAATAGTTACAATCAGAGATATAGAAGTGATTGGCATTGTGATTTGCTTGAATCCCTCTCTGATTTTGGAGCTTCTGCGAGAGTAAAAATGAACGAAGTTTGTGCAGCATTTAATCTTCCTGGTAAGATTGGAGTTGATGGGTCACAAGTTATGGACTTATACGATAGCGGCAAGATACAAGAGATTCGAGATTATTGTGAAACAGATGTAATTAACACTTATTTGATTTACTTAAGGTTCATGCATCATCAGGGAAGGATTACTACTGAAAGCTACAACAAAAGTGTGGAAGAGCTACTTTTAGAGTGCGAAAAAAAAGAATACCTAAAGAAATTTAAAGAAGAATGGCAAATAACTTGTGGTGGAAAAATTTTACTTCCATAGAATAAATAGTCGAGTTATAATGCACTAACAAGCGAACCTCTGTACTAAATTTTGGTTAATATACACGTTGAGCATATTAAGAAAGTTGCTTTTAAGGTATTGCATTTTACTTTTATTTTCGTTATAAGGTTGCTTTAAGTTGAATTTTCAACATTTTTATACTATTTACATTTAAGATATGATTTCGAAATTTTTTGGGGGCACTTCATGAAAAAGTCTATGTATACTAGAACTGCTCTAGTTTCTTTATTAACTTTATGTTCTTTCAGCAGTTTTGCAGCTGACTTTCCTGATGAGAGTATGAAGGAAATAAAAAAGCAAGAGAGCACAAAAACTTCTGGAAAAGTGGAAGTTATGAAAACATCAAATAAAAAACTGAAAGAAAAGATGGACAGAATATGTAATGCTGATCCAAGAAAAAAAGCTGAAGAGCTTAAGAAAAAAGAGGAGCTAAGATTAGCAGCCGAGCAGAAGAAAAAAGAGGAGATCAGGCTAGCAAATGAGAAAAAAGCAAAGCTTATAGAGGATTCAAAAGCGAAAGCTCTAAACGCTAAGAATTCTAATATAGAAAAAGGTAAAGTTTCAAAAACTAAGCGTTCTAAAACTAAGAATGCTAAAGTTGAAGCTAAAGATGTAAAGAAGGATATAAAAGTTGTTAACAAAAATACAGAGGAAAAAGGTAAGGCAAGTCCTGTTGTTTCAGTTGGTGGAGTTGATATTATCGATACCAATCAAGGGCAAAGTAATTTAAGAATAACTTTTGGTGGTGTTGTTGATGCTCAAGGTTATGGCAAAGCTGGACCAAGTGGCGCAGATTATAAACGTTATAACGTTATGCCAAACAGATCTACAGAGTATTATAATGCCACTCCAGATATAACAAGAGGAGCAAATCCAATATTCTATGAAGGAATAGGAAATATTGGTGATTACAGCAACGATATGGGTATGATTGCTGACGCGATATTGCACCTCAGAGCAGAAAATAAGAATGAAGATTTAGGTCTTCTTTATGGTGCTGACGTGCAGTTTCATGTTCCAGTGACCGAAGGTAAGGGAGCTTCACAGGGTGTTTATGCTGCAAAAGGCAGAAGTGCGCATGTGTTTGTTAACTCAAAATATGGTGACGTGAAGCTTGGTTACCAATTTGGTCCTGAGGCTCTGATGAGGCTTGATGCAACAAGAATTGCGACTGTTGACGGAGCTGCAGATAGTGACTGGTTCAGAAAAGTGAACTTAGAAGGAAGCGCTGCTAGCTTTCCATTTTATGTAACACCACGTCTTTACACTGAAAGTTTTTCGAGTGAAAGTGAAAAATTCTCTTTCCGCATGGCAGGGAAATATAACAAAGGCGTTATGACTACACTGCCATTTAGAGTTGCCTACTACTCACCAAATTATATGGGCGCAAGATTTGGTATCAGCTACTCACCTCGTTATGATAGTGGTTTGTTTACTGTAAAAGAAACAGTTTCAGAAGATAAAGGCGGTAAGATAGAACATAAGGAAACGATAAAGCATGTCGGCCCAGACTATGAGCACATAGTAAGTGCTGGTGCATCATATGAATATGACTTTGATAAACATAACATAAAAGTTAAAACTTCTGCAGTTGGTGAATATGGCTTTCCAAAGCAACCAAGTAAAGATAAGCATCTTTATAAGGAATTTGTGGAGTATAATGACCTGATGGGTGTTAATTTTGGTGTAAGCGCTGATTATAAGATTAATGAAGATCAAGGCGTAAAGTTTGCTGCCTCTTTTGCATACTTGGGCAAATCTGGTCAACCGAAGGGTATTAAAAAATTAATTGGTGATACCTATACGGAAATTGATAGTAAAGATGCTACTGATGGCAAAAGAGTGGAAGGGCTGAAAGCTCAATTTGGTAAAGATAGTATAGATACCATGTATTGGACTGTAGGAGCTGGGTATCAACATGAGAATATCTACACAAGTTTGACGTATTTTGGCAGCAGAATGAATGACAAAGATATGCTTCATGATGGTGCACTTGGCGTTCAATATGATCTGTCTCCTGCATGCAGTAAGAGCAAATTTGTTCCTTACGCAGCTCTCCATTATTTTATGACTAACGAAACAGGTAAGCTGAAAGATGAGTCTGATGCTGATGTACCTTCTAACCAAGGAATTCTCCTTCTTACTGGTGTGAAGTTTTCTTTCTAACCAGCCAGTACACACCACAGTTAACTGTGGTGTATTCTTGTCTGTTAGTGTTTATTTGTCGATCAAATAAACATATGGTGTCCTCTCTCCTGTCATCCCAGTGCGTGACACACAACTGTACGAACATTGTGATTTGAGGACACTCCACCAAGAAGGATGTCATCCCAGTGCCCAGACACTGGGATCCAGCTTTCCATGCAACTTCATCAAAAGCGTTTATTCAGCATAAGATCAGCCACTTTTTATGCTCACCAAATCAGTTTGCTTACTTACAAGCAAAATTTCCTGGATTCCAGTGTCAAGCACTGGAATGACACCCTATGGTCACCGGAATGACGCTTTATGGCTACTTAGATGATGAGAAAAGAACACACTGCCCTTATTCTACTGGCCGTATAGCTACTTTCAAATTTAATCAATTAAGCAGGAGGCCCCTATGCAAACCACACTAAAAAATCATTTAGCTGGAGAATTACTTACCACCGCTACGTGCTGGAAATTAAAGCTCGCAGGTGGAGAAGTAATGGGATTCACTGACTATGATGAAGATTTAAATATTGATAATATACTCTATAAATCTTCAAGTGGATTTACAGCCAGTAGTATAATATTAAACAGCGATTTGAAAACTGATAATCTAGAAATTGAAGGGATATTAAATAGTGCTGATATTAAAGAAGAAGATGTTTTATCAGGAAAGTACGACTTTGCAAATATTGAAATATTTCTTGTGAATTATAAAGACTTGACCCAGGGAACAATGAATCTACATTCAGGAATTTTTGGTAAAGTGACATTAAGTAGTGGAAGATTTATTGTTGAAATTAGAGGGCTTTCAGCAAAGCTTGAGAGAAGCATAGCAGAATTATACTCTCCTGCATGCAGAGCACAATTTTGCGATGATAAATGTAAAGCCGATACTAAAAAATTTAGTAAAATAAGTACAATCACTAAAGTAATAGACGAAAGAAGATTTGAAGACACGAATTTAACTGAGAGTGATGAATATTATAAGCACGGAGTAGTAAAATTCTTTGGCTCAATAGCGTTTGAAGGTGTAGTAAAAGAATATAAAAATAAAGTAGTTACGTTGTTTACTTCGCCTCCATACCAAATTTTTGCTGGAGATAAATATTCAATACTCGCAGGTTGCGATAAAACATTTCCAACTTGCAGAAGCAAGTTTAACAATACTGTGAATTTTCGTGGTGAACCCTATATACCAGGTTTTTATATTGTTTAGCAGTACAATTTTCAATATTATGAATAAGCATGGAAAGGTGGCTGAGTGGTCTAAAGCACACGCTTGGAAAGCGTGCACATATGAAAATATGTCGGGGGTTCGAATCCCCCCTTTTCCGTATGTTACTTCTAGAATAGTATAAAACCCCCGGTCGCGCACACAACTGTACGAACATTGTAATATGGTACAATGTTACAACTATGCGGTGGTAATTTACGATAAATTCATGTAGCCATTTCAAATTTAGCCATACCAATGTCAGTAAATTGATTAAGCAAATAACACTTGAGTAGCAGTTCCTTCCCACGATTAATTTCAGATTTGTTCCGAAAATTAAACCCGAATGTTTGTTTCAGTCGCGAGAAAAAACTTTCTACATAAGATCTTTTTCCGTAGTTTGTTTGCCTTTTCCACCTCTTCATTCCATCTTCGCTGTATGACTTTATTAGTCTAATTGCAGCATTTCTCTCTGCCATACTTTGGATGCTCTGCTGCATTGTTTTTTTGGAGGAATTTTTGTCTTTATGCCGCATTCATCACACAATTTATAGAGTTTATGTCTGTCATATGCTCTGTCTGCATATAGTGCTTTTATGGCATGCTGAAAATTAACTCCTTTAAGTAAATCGCAAGCTCCATAGTGATCAGACCGTTACTGTATTTTGCAGCTATGGCTTTTTTGCTGTTTATATTCAACATTACATGCAATTTTCTTGTCTGTTCATAACCACGATATTTTCTGTCAGCGCTATTTTCCTTGCTGTGTGTTGTTATAAATGCTGATGCTTGTGCTATCTATGGCAATTTCGATATCTTCCATATTATTTTTATCAATTCTGCAATCATTGATCTTAATATTAAGTTTTTTTTGAAGCTTGCGAATAGCTGATAACTGCCAAATCTCTTCCTATTTGTTGCAAATATCCTTTTATAAACCCGACTGTTTGTCTTAAGCCAATTCTAAAAAGATTAACGATTATATGCACTAAAATCACAACTTTATCACTATAAATATAGTTGCCGCTCTGCATTTTTGGACTATTTTCATACCAATTTTCGATAGCTTTATCGATGTAACGAAAAATATTTCCTCTTTTTTCTAGAAATTTGTTATATTCATGGCAGTTACTAACTCTCATTTTTTGTGGCATATTTTTCCTTAAGCGGTTAAATGGCTATTTTATAATGAATTTTGTCAGTAGCCACCAGATTTTTTCAGTTGCGATGCAACAGAGCCATCCCAGTGTCAAGCACTGGGATGACAGGAAAAGAGGCTATTTGGATGACATCTTTCTTCTTGGTATAAATTACTTTTATATCTCAATGTTCGTACAGCTATGCACGTTGCCGCATAGTGGATGAGGTGTACTACCTCTAAGAGTATACATTATCTCACATAATAATATAATATTTCGTTCATAAATCAACGTTTTTAACATGCAGCAAGAACATTTCCGTTGTAATTAAGGTTCTTAAGATGTATATTAATGAATCTTGTTTTCAATAAATAATGAAAGTAATAATTGTCATGATAATGTTATTGTGTAGCAGTTACACAATGGCAAGCGAGAGAATAAGTCTAGTGGATAAAAAACTATCTCAAGGATATGTAGCTCCAGTGCTTACAGAAAATAGCGTTATTTTATCAGACAAGCACGGCGCTTTATATTCCTTTGATATTGATAACTCAAAGGCTATGAATTGGAAATTACACCCCTCACACAGAAAAAAAATTAGTAACATGAGCCTATTGCGTCACAGAGGAAACGTTTTCTTTATAGTGGATAACGTTCTACACACAATAGATGCAAAAACCGGCGAGATTCAGTGGGAAAAAGAATTGAGAGCTCCAGTAAGAGGGAAAGCAGCAGTAATAAATAATAAATTGGCAGTATTGACTATTGATAATTATCTGTACGTGTTTGATATAAAAGATGGCAGCTCCGTTTGGACTTATCAAAACGGTATCAATGAGGTTCGAGGTTTGTATTCCATATCGCCAGCAATTTCTAATGATAAAATAATAGCACCATTTTCAAATGGTGAGTTAATAGCTTTTAATGAAGACGGTAAAAAATTGTGGAGCCAAAAATTGGCTACAAACCTTTTGGATACACAGCTCACAGATGTAACTACTACACCGAGAGTGCTTGGCGATACTTTAATAGCTACAAATAATTCTTATATTTATAGCATTGACGTGAAATCAGGAAATATTTTATGGTCAAAGTCACTGCAAGTAAAAAGTGTATCAGACATTGAGTCATATTATAGTCCTCTTATTCCTGCAGAGAAACAAAAAGAAGGCGGAAGAATTTTTATAGTTACTAAAGACGATAAAATAATTGGCCTGGATATAAAAAATGGAGAAACAGTCTGGGCATCTGATTTAATAGAAAATACGCAATTGTTTGCTCCAATTATGCATGCCCATACACTGTGGGTGACAAGCAATAAAGGTTCAATGTTTGCTTTTCCGGGATCTGAAAGTGCAGGAAAGGTAGTCAAAGTACCTGGTAATGTGTTTCACACTCCAGTGTTTACTCGCAATAAGATATATGTAACAACTGAGGGAAAAGGTGTTTATTCTTTAGAAAATAGGTTTGTTTTTTATGACTGATTATGATTTAATTGTTATAGGTGGTGGCCCAGGAGGCTATAAGTGTGCTATCGCTGCTGCAAAACTTGGATTGAAAGTTGCCTGCATAGATAAAAATAGCATTTTTGGTGGTACGTGCCTGCGGGTTGGGTGCATACCCTCCAAAGCATTGCTCCATTCTTCCTATCAGTATGCTCACACGAAAAATGATCTGTCGAAGCTTGGCATAAAAATTAAGGACGCAAGTTTCGATTTAAAAGAAATGCTAGGCTATAAGGACGCCAGAGTTCAGGAACTTGGAAAAGGTATAGAATATCTGTTTAACCTTCACAAAATCACTAAAATCAATGGGCTTGCTTCTTTTGACCAAGGTAATCTTGAAGTTTCAGTTGAAGGTAAGGTGCTGAAGACAAAAAATATAGTAATTGCAACCGGTTCTGATGTTATTTCTTTGCCAGGAATTAATATCGATGAGAAAAATATTATTTCATCAACTGGTGCATTATCTTTAACTGAAGTACCAAAAAAACTTGTCGTAATCGGAGCCGGGGCAATAGGGCTTGAAATGTCTTCTGTATGGAGGAGGCTAGGGTCTGAAGTCACTGTAGTAGAATTTTTTGACAGAATCGCTGCAGCAATGGATGGAGAATTAAGTAAGTCTCTACTTTCTAGTCTACAAAAACAAGGAATAAAATTTTTACTTAGCACTAAAGTTGAGGAGATAAAACAAAGTAGTAATTCTTTGAGTATGAAAGTTTGCTCTGTAAAAGATAATCAAACAAACACTATAGAAGCGGATAAGGTATTGGTGGCAGCAGGACGCAAACCATGCACTGAGAATCTTGGTATTGATGAAAAAATAGAAAAAGATAATCGCGGTTTCGTTCAAGTTAACAACAGATATGAAACTAATGTGAAAGGAATATTTGCTATTGGTGATGTGATTGGTGGAGCAATGCTTGCTCATAAAGCAGAGGAAGAAGGAGTGGCAGTTGCAGAGATAATAGCAGGACAGTCACCTCACGTTGATTATGGAATCATACCATCTGTCATTTACACTCACCCTGCGGTTTCTTCGATTGGTAAAACCGAAGAGGAACTCAAAAATGCTGGCCGTAAGTACAAAGTTGGTAAATGTCAATTTGCTGCAAACGGCAGAGCAAAAATCACTGATGATGCTGAAGGATTCGTGAAAGTGCTGACTTGTAGCAGAGCAGATACAATACTAGGTGTGCATATCATAGGAGCATACGCTGATACGCTAATCAATGAAGCAGCGGTTGCAATGGCATATGGCGCAGCAGCAGAGGATATATACAGAATTTGTCACTCTCATCCTGATATAAATGAAGCCTTTCGAGATGCGTGCATCGATGCTTTCTTTAAAAAATAATTGTGGACCTCGGTTCGATCATTGAAAAATGGTATGAGTGGCTGAGGTGCAACAGATCTTATTCACAAAACACTTTGGAATCATACATGAGGGACTTGAAGGATCTTATAAGTTTCCTAAATACTCACATTGGTGGAGAAGTAAATGTTGGTACTCTGAAAAATTTAAGCATACCTGAGTTAAGAAGTTGGCTTACCTCTCGTTACGCAAGAGGTGTAAACGCAAGATCCAACACTCGAGCACTCTCAGTAATCAGAAATTTCTTCAAGTACATAAAAAATAACCACAATATAGACAATGAAGCTGTATTTTCCTTATCAAGGCCAATTCAGAGAAGAACTCTGCCCAAAGCATTATCCATACCTAATATAAAAACTTTATTGAAAGAAATGAAACTATCCGACCTGGGTGAACCTTGGGTGGTAAAAAGAGAAATTGCAATTATCGTCCTGCTATATGGTACAGGCTTAAGAATCAGTGAAGCGTTGAACCTTAGGGTTAGTGATATTAACAATGAAAGTTTAATAGTAACAGGTAAGGGAGATAAACAAAGGCAGGTATTCATTCTCCCAGTAGTAAAAAAATGTATACAAGAATATGTAAAAGCCTGTCCTTACCTTGATGAAGCACAACATCTTTTTGTGGGAGTAAGAGGAAAAAAATTGGGAAGAACTTATGTGGCCAATCGTTTGCAGAAAATAAGGAGAATATTAAATCTGCCAGAAATTTTATCTCCACATGCATTTCGTCATAGTTTTGCTACTCATTTGCTTCAGGAAGATATTGATATAAGATCAATACAACAACTGCTTGGTCATTCGAGTCTTGAGACCACTCAAGTTTACACTCACCTCAATTATCAAGATGTTTTTAATATGTATAAGAATTTCCAACAGAGTTTGGAGAAGAAGCCAAAACCCTTGTAACTTGAGGATTATCTGTGGCACTACCAGGTCCTATGTCTTTTTCATCTCCTTTGTATAAAAAATATCCTACTAAAAGAAGAACAAGTGCAACTGCTGCAAGACAAGCACCTATTACTGGATAACCGTATAAAACTGCTAAACATGCACCAACAGCAAACGCTCCAGACAACACAAAAGAAGCAGAAGCGTAGTTGCTTTGTTTTTTACCAGGAGAAATTGCTTGCGAGGATTTTTCGTTTTTATTACTACGGAGCAGTCTATTTTCTGATGAAAGCCTATCTCTTTCTTCCCTTACTTGTTTCAAATCTCTTTTTAATCGTGAAATTTCGACAGTGTCGCTTGCTCTTCCATACACAATTCTATTAAGTCGAGTTACTTCACTATTTAGATCATTGATTTTTGTTTTTTGAGCCGATTTTTCCTGCCTTAAATCTTCTTCTAACTGTGAAATTTTGTTAATGCCTCTCGTTCTTTCGCGTACGACCCTATCCAGCTCTCGTTCTTTTTCTATGAGTTGAGCTTTCGTTCTTTCAAGTTCACCTTTAAGTTCTTGTATAACTTGCTCAGAACCTACCGGTATATCATTCGTACTTGCCAAAGGTTGTAATGTATTTGCAGGAAATTTTTCATTTAGATAATTTGTAATAGATTCGATTGGATTATTAACACCCCTCAATGCAGCAGTAACAATTGCATGACTCATGAAGCAATTATCTTCTACTAATTTTTTTACATCATCTAAATCTTTTTTATTAATAGTAGCGGTTAATCGCTCTGTAATGGCTTGTTCAATTATTTGCTTCACCCACGAATTTTGCTCTATAGCTTGTATTGGCTTTATTTGACTAAAATCTAGCTCTTTATGTTTTAAAAGTTTTGTCAATACTTCTTTGTTATCTGATGTTATTCCTTGTAAACATGATTGAATAATTAAGCTATGCGGCGTTTCTATTTCTTCATTTCGGCTTCTTTTCCAGCAATTAGGGTTAAACTCTTGATTTAATGGTCTTTTCGCTTGGTAAATGTTTCTGCTAGAAAGAGCACCTAACAACTCGTTTGCTTTTTGTGCTTTTTTAAATTCTAATTTTATTACGCGCTCAAATCCTCTTACAATACAATCTTCAGGGCTTTTATATTCATAATTTTTGATATCAGTTTTTATATCTGGGTGCGTGAGCAATATTTTTACCACATCTTTAGCCCCAACTTGACAAGCAATATGTAAAGCTGTGTCTTTGCGCATATTAGATGTTGTTATAAATTCTGATATTTCACTTTGTGTACTAGGATCATATCTCGTCCGTGTTGTAGACACAGATTGCTTACTCTGAGCATTAATATTGATACTTCTGTTTTGTATAAGCAATTTAGCCATTTTCTCTAACGTAGCCTGTCCATCACCGCTGACAGCGCAGACATTGACAATAGACATCAAAGGTGTCATGCCCTCCTTATCAAACGCATTAACATCCGCACCTTCTTTCAGAGCTTGTTTAAAAGCTTCCGGGTTTTCGTTATCAATAGCCTTAAATAACTTTTGTGTTGGTTCATCGAGCTGTCTTGAAGTTGTCTGATTATATCTATAACCATTAGTATTTATCCCATCCCCTCCATAAAGCATATTAAACCTACCTAATAATTTACTAATATAATTATGAAAAAGAAAAGGAAAATTGCAAGCGATTTATTCAAAATCCTAGAATTAACTACGACTCTAAAAACTTTTCTGCATCAAGCGCAGCCATGCATCCTGTTCCTGCTGCAACTACTGCCTGACGATATACCTTATCTTGAACATCACCTGCAGCAAACACTCCTGCCCTACTAGTTAAAGTTGTTCCAGGTTTTGTAATGATGTAACCCTGCTCATCCATTTCAACAAAGCCTTTAAAAATACCCGTATTTGGTGCATGCCCGATTGCAATGAACACTCCATCCACTTTTAATTCTTGGGTTTTATCGATCTCTGCTGATTTAATCGCAATACCAGCAACCCTTTTTGGATTTTCTTCTCCAAGAATCTGCTCTACGGTATGGTTCCACATTACTTTTATTTTATCATTTTTAAAGAGCCTATCTTGCATTACTTTTTCCGCTCTTAATTTATCACGCCTGTGTATTAATATCACTTCTTTGGCAAATCGAGTTAAAAATATTGCTTCTTCAACAGCAGTGTTTCCACCACCAATCACAGCTACAACTTTATTCCTAAAAAATGCACCATCGCAAGTCGCACAAGCTGAAACCCCATAACCCTGAAATTTCTTTTCACTTTCTAAACCAAGCCACTTCGCTTGCGCACCAGATGCAATGATAATTGCATCTGAATAGTAGTCATTGATATTACCAGAAGATCTAAATCTATACTCATTAAAGTCCTCAAGTTGTTCAACGCTTTTTATCTCATCATCTATTATTTTTGCTCCAACCTTTTCTGCATGCAACCTCATTTGCTCCATTAGTTCTGGACCCTGTACTGAAACAAAACCAGGATAATTTTCAACATCTGTAGTAATTGTAAGCTGACCACCAGGCTGCATTCCCGTTACTACAATTGGCTCTAAGTTTGCACGTGCTGCATATATAGCAGCAGCATAACCCGCTGCCCCGGATCCAATAATAAGAACTTTTGTACTAAACTTATAATTCTTCACTATATGAGTTTAGATAATCAGCTACTCCTTCATCGCTTGCCTGCATTGCTGGCTTACCTTTTTTCCACCCTGCTGGACACACCTCACCATGCTCTTCATTATGTTTAATTGCATCAACGATTCTAACGAATTCATCGATATTACGCCCTAAAGGCAAATCATTTATCGATTGATGACGTACAATAAATTTATCATCAATAACGAAAGTTGCTCTCAGCGCAATTGAGTCATCATATAAGACCCCATAGTCTCTTGATATAGACTTTTTGATATCAGACACTAAAGTGTAGCTAATCTCTCCAATACCACCATCATTAACTGGAGTGTTTCGCCATTTATAATGTGAAAATTTTGAATCTACACTTATTCCTATCACTTCAACACCACGCTTTGCAAACTCATTTATTCTATTATTGAGCGATATCAATTCAGTTGGGCAAACAAAAGTAAAATCAAGTGGATAGAAAAAAAGGACAGCATACTTATTTTTTATGCGCTTACTCAGACAGAAATCATCAACAATTTCTCCGTCAGAGAGAACAGATGAAGCAGTAAAATCGATAGCAGATTTTGTTACAAGATTCATAATTAACCTATTCTTTCAAAATAACTTTAATTTTACATCTTGATAAACTTATATGCAAGTTTTCTTTGGTTTTAGTCCTATAAAAACTTCCTAAAATAGCTCTTCTTTTTTACCGATAAGATACAATCCAGGTTGGAATACTGAGTTGGTGAGTATAAAATTCTACGTCATGCCACCGCGAACCGTCATACCGCCACGAACCGTCATACCGCGATTCATTCGCGGTATCTCTAGATCCCGCTAACAAGTAGTGGGATGACGGTTGTCGTTTAGCTATAAATGTTAAAAAATTTACCAAACAAAAAAAAGGCAAAAGAAGCCCCGTGGTTGGCTAATTACTTACATTATACTTTCAAGTATGGCGTTTTTTTATTCTAAACGTTTAATAACCGCGATTCAGTTGCTTTTAAGCCGCAACTAATCTAAATTATAAACATTAAGAAATTTACTAAACAGAAAAAAAGGCAAAAGAAACCCTAGGGTAGCTAGTTATTCACTATCCATTTTTTAAGTTGGCGTTTTTTTATGTTTTAAATGCTTTATAAGCGCATTTTAGCTTATATTAGGTAAAAACCTAGAAGTTTTATAAAGACATAAGGTGCACATAGTGCAAAAAATTAAACATGAGAGGCCAGATACGTGAGTTTTTTTGTCATTTAATCTGTACAGAGAAGATAAATAAATAGCTTCAGTTTCATGGTAAGGGAGTTGGCGGAGTTTGTCAAGTAAGTTTTTCGCTTCTGCGGGCTACTTGAATAACGGCTACAATGTTCATACAGCTATGTACATAGCTGGAACCCAAAAAAAGAACCAAGTAGCCAAGCTACTTGGATGACAGAAGGTAATATAAGAAGTCTATTGGCTCTCGTATACCTTAGTGAAACTTAACAAGTTTATCTATAGTTTTAGTGATGATTCTTGGAGTATCCGGAGAAACTGCTGAGCTCAGCCTATTTAGTCGCTCTATAGCAAACTCGCTGTTCTCATTTGTTATGAAATCACATAAAATATTTTCTATATCCTTAGTAACACTTTCATGCTTCCTCAGAGGATGATTATGTGGATACCTATTGATGGTTCTGATGCTAGAATACTCAACAAAAGCTTGATCCTTAAAAGCAAGTTGTCTCAATTTCTCTTTGAATTTTCCTTCTTCCTCTTTTGCTAAAAGGCGAGACTTTATCAGTGACTTTATAATCAAATTTATAGCTTGATGCATTTCAGAATGCACTATAACTTTAATGGTATTTTCTTCTGCTATACAATCATAAATACTTTTTTCGCTCTTTAGTGACTCTATTAATTTCTTGCTACTTTGTGAATTCAATTCCAAATTCTCCTCACTCATAGGAGTTATTATGAAGGTGTTCTTACTCACTCTGATGTTAAATTGTGAAGAGCCTTCAGAAAAGGAAAATGCTACATCCTTAAATTCAAGTGCATGATTGTATGCAGCAAAAAGGGTGTGTGCTATAACACTGCTGGGCACCTTCATTCCATGTTTACTCAGGTGGTTCAATACATTTTCAACCTCATGATATGTAAAGTCTGTATCTTTTAGCAATTCAACAACTTCTATGCCGTTGTGTTGTTTATACTCTATTCTCACTTCTTCTGTAAAAAGTGTTTTAGCTGCTATATGTTTATCAAGCACTGTGAAAATCTTGATGAAATTCTCTAAATCTTGTTTGTTAACTAATTCGATACTAATTAAGTTTCTGCTAATAATTGAAATATTTTTTGTCATTTTTTCCCACTAAAAAAACTCACTGAATGAATTGTATTTTTAATTCATTAAGAATTGTTTAAAGTGAGCATACTAGTTTTCATTTACGTATTACACGACAAAACAAGATAAAAAGTTACATAAAATCATCATGTGGTATAACACACTCTCCACATTCATCATTGCTGTTTGTGTAGGTTGTGACATCAGTGTGATTGTCATTATTATTTAGCATATCATCCAACTTTCCTTCTTTTTCAAGATCCATCAATTTGTCACACCCCCCAATGTGCTTATCGTTGATAAAAATCTGTGGAACTGTTCTAACGTTATACTTTGATTTTATGTCGTTAAATAGATCTGAGTTTTTGAGCACATCAATTTCTTCATACTTCACACCTTTTTTATCTAGTAAATCCTTTGCCCTTATGCAGTATGGACAGCCCTTCTTTACATATATCACAACATTTTTCACAATTTATCTCCGTAGCTTACTAAAATATAGTTATTATATATAAGAAACATGTAAAAACATCAAATTGTATGAAAATTATTTATAATCGTGAGCAAGGAATAGAAAATAATATAGCACTAACCTTCGGAAATTTCGATGGCATTCATTTAGGACACGAGTTTGCAATTTCTACTCTAAAGAAGGTAGCACAAGAAAGAGGATTACCCTCTGCAGTTTTAACTTTTGAGCCTCACCCATCAACTGTTTTATTTGGTAGAAACAATTTTAGGTTAATAGACCAAGAACAAAAAAAGGAACTAATCAGCAGCTATGGTATAGATTACTTATATATTATTAATTTTAATAGAGGTTTTTCTGAGGTTAGCTGCGATGACTTTATCAGTGAGATTTTAATAGATAAATATGGCGCTAAACACATAATTGTCGGAGAAAATTGCACTTTTGGTCATAAACGATTGGGTAATATATTAACTCTAGAGAAATATTCTGAAATATATGGATACTCTTTGACTAAATTAGAGCCATTAACAATTGACGGCAAAATTTGCTCTTCTTCTTCAATAAGGGAGTATGTACAAAGGGGCGAAATAGAAATTGCTAATAAATTGCTCGGCAGGCCTTATCAAGTTTCTGGTGTTGTGACAAAAGGTGCATGTAGAGGTAGAGAAATAGGATTTCCAACCATAAATATTCCTATAGAAGATTGCATGATAAAACCTAAGTTTGGCACATATTACGCTAGAGTGACTTTTCCTGATAGTAATCCAAATTGGTTATATGGAGTAGTCAATATTGGTATGAGACCTACTTTTAAGGATCTGAAAAAGCCTATAATAGAAATGCACATATTCGATTTTGATGAAGACGTATATAGTCATAAAGTCAATATACAACTTTTAAAATTCATAAGGTCAGAAAAAAAATTCCATAGTATTGAGGAGTTAACAAAACAGATAAATTATGATATACTTAAAGTTTATAGGTTAAAGGCAAATTTATGAAAAAGTTATGCTTAGTTGTTATATTAATTATAGTATTGATTGACCAAACGAGCAAATTGTACATAAACTCATTGATTGATGAAGGAGAATCAATTGAGATCGCTAGTTTTATAAAACTAGTTGAAGTTTGGAATTCAGGTATTAGTTTTGGAATGTGTAGCGCTTTACCACATGGCGGTTTCTTTTTTTCAGCATTTTCAATACTAATAATTGGTATACTTGCATATTTGATATACAAGTCTGACGATCAGTCAACTTACCTTGGTTTTTCTCTGATGATTGGTGGAGCAATCGGAAACGTAGTTGATAGGATCTATTGGGGAGCTGTATATGATTTCATATATTTTCATATTGATGATTGGTATTGGCCAGCCTTTAATTTAGCAGATTTATCTATAGTTTGTGGAATGTTTACATTGTTATATAAGTGGTATATATACGATATGCTTATTTCTAAACAAAATGAGGAATAAAATAATTGTTTTTATATTAGGTCGAAATAATGCTTCATAAGTTTTTTAGTTTTCTTATACTACCTGTACTTTTTTTTACTTACCCAATTTCTTCGAATGCTTTAAACATAGAGCACAACATAAAATATACTAAACTCAGTAACGGACTAGATGTTTATGTTGTTTCTAATCATCGGATTCCAGCCGTTTTACATGCAGTAATATACAAAGTTGGGGGAATGGATGATCCAATCGGCAAAGCAGGATTGGCTCACTACTTTGAACACTTAATGTTTAAAACTACAGGAAAGTTTAAAGACATAGAAGCCACTATGAGTAGCATTGGGGCTAAATTTAACGCGTTTACCACTAAAGAATATACCTGTTATTATGAGTTGGTCCCCAAAAAAGATTTACCACTGGCAATGGAAGTTGAAGCAGATAGAATGGGAAACTTTAATGTTACTCAAGACAAAATAGATAGAGAAAAAAACATTGTACTGGAAGAAAGAAAAATGAGATTTGATAACCAACCTCATAACTTGTTATGGGAAGAAATGGATAGTGCATTTTACCGTACTGGCTATGGTAGGTCTGTTATCGGCTGGGAGAGCGATATCAAAACTTACAATTTGGATGACATAACGAGGTTTCATGATAACTATTATCACTCCGGCAATGCAATATTACTGATTGTGGGTGATGTGGAACTTGATGAAGTAGTGAAATTAGCAGAAGAAAAATATGGCGAAATTAAAGCTAAGCCTATAATTAGGCATTACCCTAATCAGGAACCAGTACATAACGCAGGTCTATCGGTGACCTTAGAGAGCACTGAAGTAAAAGAATCAGTTTTATATTTTCGTTATCGTGTTCCCTTATTTGATCACATAAATGAAGCCTCTGCTGCTCATTTAGCGGTTGACATTTTAGGTGGCGGCAAATCCAGCAAACTGTATAAAGATTTGGTTTTAGATAAAGATGTGGCAGTATCAGTGTTTGCTTATTATAATAGCCTAGCTTTTAGTGATGGCTACATTGATATTATGATAATTCCAAAAAGTGGCGCTAATTTAGATATTGTTGAAAGAGAGTTAGATAATACTATTAATGGCTTCGTATCTAAAGGGGTGACGAGCGAGGAATTACAAAGCTCAAAATATAGATACAAAGCAGCACAGTTTGATAATCTATCTGACTTAACTCATATAGCAATGTTTTATGTGCCGCACCTAGCACTTGGCATTCCACTTGATGAAATAGATATTTCATATAGCAAGATTAATGATGTCAATCTAGAGGATGTAAATAATAAAATCCGTGCTATTTTTTCTGCTAATAAGTTAATTGGTCGTTTATTACCAAAAGGAGATAATAATGAGAATAAGTAAAATTATATTTCTATTTTTTTTCTGTCTAGGCTTTAATTTACAAGCAAGTGGTAACCTAAATATAGAGGAGGTCACTACCCGTAAAGGATTTAAGTTTTTATTTGTAGAAAATCATGATTTGCCAAAAGTTTCACTAAATATATCATTCAAGGATGCAGGTTATGTGTATGAGAATGCAGAAAAACAGGGACTTACCTGGTTTACTTCTCTTATAATTCAAGAAGGGGCAGGAAAAAATGATGCCAAAGATTTTGCGAAAAAGCTTGAAGATAAAGGGATTAGTTTAAATTTTATTGCTGATTTAGAAGCATTTAGGGTTTCATTAAATACTTTGTCTGACAATCTAGAGGAAGCAATTTCATTACTGAGCGATACTATAATGCGTCCTAAAGTTGACCCTGAAGGGTTGAATAGAGTTTTCGAGAAAGCCAAAGTTGATTTTAATAATCTTGAAAAAAATCCTGGCTTTGTTGCTGTAGAAGAATTGAATACGTTGTTGTTTAAAAAACACCCTTACTCAAAAAGTATGTACGGTACTCTTGACACTAGAGTGAGCATTACTAGAGACGATGTTTTAACATACATAAAGCGTAATTTTGCTAAAGATAACATAGTTATCAGTGTTGCTGGTTGTGCAAAAAAAGAAGAAATTATTACGCTATTAGATAAATATTTATCTAAATTGCCGTCAAAAAGATCAAAAGTTAGAAAAATACCTGTGAAAAATGATTTTGGTCCTGCAGAAAGTAAGAATATTTTTATGGATATACCACAGAGTGTGATACTTTTTGCTCAAAAAGGTATAGCTTATGAAGATCCAGACTACTATAATGCTCAAGTTTTGGTTAATGCGCTTGGTGGTATGGGGCTGAATTCAGTGCTGATGAAAGAACTAAGGCAAAATCTTGGAATTACTTATGGTATTAGTGCCTCTATGGCCAGTTATACGCATGGAAATATTATAGCTGGGGGTTTAAGTACTGATAGCTCTACTGCCAGTCAATCCATATCTGCAATAAGAGATACATTGAGCAGGATAAAAAAGAAAGGAATTGACGAACAATTGTTCAAGGATGCAAAAATTGGCTTGGTAAATAATCTTGTCCTTCGCCTGTCCAATAACATAAATACAGCAATGCTGCTGGATGATATGCAGATAAATGATCGTGATGTTAACCGTATAAATAATTATGCGAATGTCATTAATGACGTTAAATTAGAGAAAGTAAACGAACTGGCAAGTTCTTTGCTGGAACCAGAAAATTTATTTTTTGTTGAAGTTGGAAGAAACACTTAAGATCAATAATTAATACTTTCTGCTATTGATCTTACTGCTTTTACATAGCACTTATGCTCCTCAGCTAGAATGCGTTCTGAGAGGCTTTGAATATCATCAGCTGGTAGCACTGGCACAGCAACTTGAGCAATTACGGCTCCAGCATCAACTTCAGGAGTGACATAATGTACAGTACAACCTGTAATTTTTACACCTGCTTTTAGAGCTTGCTCTTGAGCGTTTAGACCTTTAAAAGACGGAAGTAAAGAGGGATGAATATTTATCACCTTGTTATGCCATTTACTCAGAAAATCAGCTTTGAGAATTCTCATAAACCCTGCAAGGCAAATTAAATCAACCTTATGTTGAACAAGTATTTCGTGAATTTTACCAGCATCAAGCGGTTTATCTTTAACAATAAACGCTGAGATTCCTGCTTGCTCTGCTATTTTCAGACCAGCAGCTTCGCTATTATTTGTGATAACACATGCAACTTCTGCGGAAAAATTCTGATCTTGACATGCTTCTATTAAGGCCTGCATATTCGACCCCCTACCTGAAATTAGTATTCCGAGTTTTATCTTTTTCATTATAGCACAGTTAGTTTAGAATTTAGTTAATACTAACAAAACAGCTCAAAAGGAAAACTTATTTTATAGCAAAGAAGGCAGACTAAACTCTTTATATAAGTGGACCTCTAATTTTGGACCTCACTGGACAACACAAAATAACGAATAGCCCCATGTACCCAGCTAAAACTAGCTTTAATGCTTAGATATTGTGCTATTTTTGTATAATATACCACTATAAGTATATATTTTTGTAATCGCGTTATTATTTATTTAACAAAGTATTAGTATAATTTATTACACTGGATTAAATGGAGAAAGTTCAATGAGTAAATTACCGAACAATGCAAAAATAGGTAAATCTCAGGTTACTCAGTGGGAGGTAATAAAAAATTGTGAATATGCTGATAATTGCTTGTCAAAAATAGTAACTTTGTACGTTATTAGAATAACTCAGCTATCAGATTTTTATACGAGTGACGAACCTGAAATTAACACTGTTTTAGCAAGAATAAGCGTGACAAGTGAAAATGTATTTTTAAACAAGGCTACTACTATTGAAGTTATGGAAGGTATTTTTCCGTATAAATTCAACAGCAAGAAGAGAAATAACGTATTAAGGTTAGAAGATTTGTATAATTATTTATGTTCTATTGTTAACAATAGCCTTCCAAAAGAAATGCTTGAAAGTCTTGTAAGGGAATATAAGGATGCTGTTAACTTATTTAAAGCAATTACTTAACTGAACGTAGTATTTTTAAGATTTTATTTTCTATTTCAGAAATGCCGCTTTCAAGATCTTTATCTATCAAATACATGGTAGAGAAATATGTTTTCTGCTTACTTTCAACATTGATAGTTAAAGTTCCGGGAGTGATTGTGACTGAATTGGCAAATAACGCAATGCTTTCATCATTATGCCCTTTGCATTTTCTTAGGATAATGATTGGCTCAAGCTTAGATTTGAGTTGTAGCACCTTTTTTGTTACATAAACACTTGATAAAATGATTTGGTACATTAACCATGGTATATAACTTACTAACTTATAAAACGACAGTCTACTCGTACTATTTAAAATCTGGCTAAGAGCTCTTTCAGCGTTTATCAACCTTCTAAAGATAAACGATGTGAATATAGAGGAAAACACTCCACAAAAAATAAAAAACGGCTCAAAATAACCAGACAATACAGTCCATAGAACAAATAAAATTATAAATGACAGAGAAAAAAACTTGATTTCCTTCCTAAAGTTGAGGTTTTTCATAGTCTGTAATATAACTTAAATGACTCTTTAAGGAAAGATAATAACGAATATTTAGGTTCTTGACTTCTATGTTGAAAGATATAACAACTAAGTTATGTTTTTTAAGTGAGGAAGTTATGAAATATGACAAATTTATGGAAATATTAAAAAAAATAAATGACCTTTCAGATTTGAGCAAGGACAATATAGTTGAAAAAATAAAAGCTAAGTTACAAGAAGAAGATCCAGATTTATGTCAAGAGTGGGAAAAGAGTAAACCTGACAACGATAGTGGATCTGGCATAAATTACATATTTACTATATCTTGTGGTCAAAATTCTAAGAAAGTCAAATTGTTACATCTTGCTTCTTATTGGAACTATGCAAATGTAGCAAAAGCTCTGATTGAAAACGGGGCAGATATTAATGCAGAACATGATAATAAAATTACTCCTTTACATATTGCTGCTCACTATGGCCACAAAGATGTAGTAACCATTCTAACTGGAAAAGGAGCAATTGTTGATGCAAAAAATGGTGATGGATGGACTTCTTTACATTTTGCTGTTGAAAAGAACCACGAAAATGTAGTAAACACTCTAATTGGAAAAGGAGCAAATGTTAATGCAGAAAATGATAAAGGATGGGCTCCTTTACATCTTGCTATTACAAATGGCCACAAAGAGATAGTACAAGTTCTATCAAAAGCAGAAGGAATCAACGTTGATGCAAAAAATAGTGATAGGTGGACTCCTTTACATCTTGCTGCTGCAAATGGCCGCGAAGATATAGTAGAAACTCTAATTGAAAAAGGAGCAGATGTTAATGCGAAAAATCATTATAAATGGACTCCTTTAACATTTGCTTCTCAAAAAGGCCATGAAGTGGTAAAAGGAGCTCTATTAAAGGCACAAGAGAACATCAAAGCTTTGCATTCAGCTGTTAAACATAATAATGAGGAGGAGGTGAAAAACCTATTAAATAAAGGAGTAAACGTTAATGCAAAAGATGATGATGGATGTACTCCTTTACATCTTGCAGCCAGAGAGGGCTGCGAAGATGTAGTAAAAACTCTCATTGCAAAAGGAGCAAATGTTAATGCAGAAGGTATTGTGGACGAGACTCCTTTACATCTTGCAGCCAGAGAGGGCCATAAAGATGTAGTAGACATTCTAATCAAAAAAGGAGCAAAGGTTAATGCACAAAATAATAAAAGATATACTCCTTTACATATTGCTGCTAAAGAGAACCGCATAGAGGTAGTAAAAATTCTAGTTGAGAAAGCAGATGTTAATGCAAAAGGTATTAAGGACAAGACTCCTTTACATCTTGCTGCCAAAAAGGGCCATAAAGATGTAGTAGACATTCTAATCAAAAAAGGAGCAAAGGTTAATGCAGAAAATGATGATAGATGTACTGCTTTACATCTTGCTGCTGAAAATAACCACATAGAGGTAGTAAAAATTCTAGTTGAGAAAGCAGATGTTAATATAAAGGATGCTGATAGATGGACTCCTTTGCATGTTGCTGCTGAAAATGGCCACGAAGATATAGTAAAAACTCTAATCGCAAAAGGAGCAAAGGTTAAGGCAAAAAATGGTGATAGACGTACTCCTTTACATCTTGCTGCTAAAAATGGCCACGAAGGTATAGTAAAAGTTCTGCTAGAAGCTGGAGCAGACCCTTCATTAAAAGATGTTGATGGAAAAACGCCAAGAGACCTCACTAAAGATCAAGGTATAATTCAGCTTTTAGAGGAAGCGGAAAAAAAGCAAACGTTAAAAAATGAGAATAAAAAAACGCCAAAGGATCTTACTGAAAATAAAGATGTAATGCAGCTTCCAGAGAAAAAGGAAGAAAAACAAATTGGAAAAAATGCAATTATGAAAGAAAAAGAACAGTCTGCAAAAAATGCAATTGTAAAAGGTATTGTTGTGTGTTTTGTAACTGCAGTGATAGTTGGTGTTGCACTTGCATTTGCTACTGCCCTATCTGTACCAGCAATAATTGGGCTAGCTGCAGGATCTGCGCTCATAGTTGGTGCTGGTCAATATATAATGTCAAAGCCTAAAACTGAAATGAAAGAAGTAAAGGAACTTGTGCCTAGAGAGACAGAAAAAGCACTTACTTGATTTTTGTTATCCTGTTGCTATCAGACTAGCCTGGCACCTTATATTTATTGGGATAACTGTTTTATTATGAATTAAGTCAAAAACTCTGTAATATATTGAAGCTTAAAGATATCTTTAGATATGGAAGTTATTGCAGAAAATAGGAAAGCAAGGTTTGAATATTTCATCTTAGAAGAATTTGAAGCGGGTATGGTCTTATTAAGCAGTGAAGTTAAATCGCTAAGAGAAAGAAAAGTAAATATTTCCGACGCCTACGTTGTTGAAAAGAATAGCGAAGTATGGCTGCACAATATGCATATTGCAGAATATAAAGCTGCGAACCGAAAAAATCATAAACCAAAAAGGGAACGTAAATTACTCTTGCATAAAAAGGAGATAAATAAACTAATTGGTCAAATCAAGACTGCTGGGATAACTGTTGTGCCGCTTTCGGTCTATTTTAACGATAAAGGATTTGCAAAAACTAAAATTGCCATTGTAAAAGGAAAAAAACTCTACGATAAGAGAGCAACCATAAAACAGAGAGAGTGGGATCGTGAAAAAAGTAGATTGTCTAAGAATAATTTATAGCAAAATATGTCTTTAAATCCAGTAATTTTCAGCATCGGTCCTGTTTCTATATATTGGTATTCCTTAGCCTACGTTTTGGGTATAGTGTTTGCATATTGGTATTTACATAAGCTAGATGACCAAAAAATATTTACTAAGAATTTTTACGATTCGTTATTAACAGCCACTATTGTAGGTATTATCCTTGGAGGTAGACTTGGCTACGTATTGATATATGATCCAGTTCTTTATATAAGCAACCCTATTGAGATATTGAAGACCTGGGAAGGAGGGATGTCATTTCATGGCGGTGCTATAGGAGTTTTGCTTGCAGTAATAATCTCCTGCAGAAGATATAACATTCCTATATTTTATGCACTGGACCTAGTTTCTTGCGGAGTTCCCATAGGTTTATTTTTAGGTCGCATAGGCAATTTTATAAACGGAGAGTTATTTGGCAGAGTTACAACTATGCCATGGGGTATGGTATTTCCAGAGAGTGGTGATAATTTGCTGCATCATCCAAGCCAGCTTTATGAGGCACTTTTTGAAGGACTGCTACTTTTTGCAGTTGCAAATTCACTGTTTTTCTTAACTAGAATAAGACTGTATCACGGTGCGTTAACTGGTATTGCAGTTATGTGGTATGGAATAGCACGTTTTTTCGTTGAGTTTTTTCGCGAACCAGACTATCAAATTGGCTATTTGTGGCTTGATTTAACTATGGGGCAGTTGCTTTCTATACCTATGGTTTTGCTAGGAATGCTTGTATATCTAGGCGCATTAAATTTAAAATTTAATACGAAATCTGTCACATAGAGAAAAGGTGAGTTCAATAGAAAAATGTAGCCAGAAGCCCCACATTATGCACAATTGTACGAATTTTCTGCGTTGCAGTAGAATGAATCGGTGGGCTTTGTTGCATCGCTAGCTATGATGGATTAAAGATAAAAAAGGTGGAGAATATCAGTAGCTTATTATTCTGGTATTTATAACAAGAACGGTCAGTGAATACCTAAATTTGAGTAAAAGAAATTTCACTACCACTCACTAATCTGGCTAAAATTCAAGAATTTCAATGCTTTAGCTATTTTCAATAGAATTAAATTTATTAATATAAATAACAAATTACTATTCTTAAATTTGATCAGATTGATTGCAAAAAAACAAGATTTTCAATAAGTTGCTTATAATCCTAATTATAGTTAGCCTTTCATAAGTAGCGATGCAACAAAGCCATCCCAGTGTCAGCTACTTTCATGACACCATTTGCTGTGCAGTTTACCTTCAAAAATGAATGTTCGTACAGCTATGGAATGAATCGCGGTATGACGTAGCTTCGCTATAGGCAACGAAGGAAATATTAACTATACTTCTTTTTACCATTGTTTATATTTCCTATTCACATATATTAATATTTTACTCACTTAAAGTAAGCTAACTACCGTTATTAATATTTTTGTAATAAAAATTGTATATGGTGCATGTAATCAAATTAAGAGGAAGATTGTGGAAATTACGCCATCAATAAAAAAAGAATTGAAGCAAAGTACTCTATATGTTTGCCTAGAAAAATGCAAAAGTGCATTTTGGTTTATCTTTTGGTTTAGTGCGGGAATCAATTTATTAATGTTATTCCTACCACTTTATACCTCTCAAGTGCTTGATCGGGTGATATCGAGCGAAAGTGTATCAACACTAACTATGCTGACAATTATCACTTTATCTGCATTTGCATGTTCTGCAATGCTTGAAACTTGTCGATATTTAGCCATGGCAAAAATAGGTGATTGGATCGATAAAACTGCAACACCAGATCTGATAGTAAGGTCAATCAGGCTAACGTCAGTGCAGAGCTCAACTTCAAGTGGTGAAGCAATACGAGATCTCGGAGTGATAAAAAATTTCATTACAGGAAATGGTATATTCTCACTGTTTGATACTCCATGGTCGTTAATTTACCTTGTTGTGATTTTCATGATACATACCTCCACGGGGTTTATAGCTATTACTGGAATTATTATATTAGTCTCTATGGCAATATGGAATGAACTTGCCACTAAACGAATATTACAAGAAACCAACGAAGAAACTATACGGAATATCAATGCTATAGATGTTGCAACAAGAAATGCAGAAGTGGTTGAAGCTATGGGCATGTCAGAATTCATAGTCTCTGATTGGTGTAAACGAAATGATCAGAATCGAGCAATGCAAATTAAAGCACAAAATCGCTCTAATGTAATTACTGGAATCACTAAGTTTTTGCGCTCAACTCTGCAAATATCAGTAATTGGAACAGGTGCATTACTTGCAATCACAGCTCATAAGACTGCCGGTAGCATCATCGCTGCTTCAATTTTAATGGGTAGAGTATTAGCACCATTTGACGCTGCGGTTCATACTTGGAAGTTTTTAAATCAGGCTAGAATGTCATATGGAAGGCTACAAAGACTTATATTAACATCGCCAAAAAGAGAGCAAACGATGGCTCTACCAGAACCTGAAGGAAAATTGGAATTTGATAGAGTATTTTTTACTCCTTATGGAAGCAATAAGCCGACAGTAAAAGGAATATCATTCATTATAGATCCTGGAGATGTAGTTGGTGTTATTGGTGCAAGTGCTTCTGGTAAATCCACTATCGCAAAATTAACTGTTGGTGTATGGAAGCCAATATCTGGTGTAGTCAGACTAGATGGCGCTGATGTATATACTTGGAATCGAGAAAATTTTGGTAATTATGTTGGCTACTTACCTCAGGATATTGAGTTATTTAACACTAGTGTCAAAGCTAATATTGCTCGCATGAGGCCAGATCCAAATCCTGAAGAAATAATCAAAGCAGCAAAAATTGCAGGAATACATGAACTAATACTAAGCTTACCAAATGGATATGATACAACAATAGGAGGTCCTGGAGGAGTAACGCTCTCTGGCGGCCAAAAACAGCTTCTTGGACTTGCCAGAGCTTTTTATGGTCACACAAAACTTTTAGTACTTGATGAACCAAACGCTAACTTAGATAGCAATGGAGAGGCATGCTTAATTAATGCAATTGGCATTGCAAGAAAACAAAATACTACTACTGTTATCATCACTCACAAGCTACCGTTATTGTCCGTAGTTGATAAGGTGATCCTCATGTCAGATGGTGTCATTTACGCTATGGGACCAAAAGATGAGATTTTGAGCAAATTAGTTGCTCCATCATCAAGTACCACAGAAGATGAGCGCTCTTCAGCAAATGGTTAGTTTACTTACAATAAATTCTGTATCTGAAATAACAACTGTTCCAGAAAAATATATATTTCTTTACCATTAGAAATAATATTACAAGAATAGTAAATAGATTAATAACTCTTATTAATTAAAGTCAATCGGCAGATATAGCTAAAGTGGCTTAGGTTTACCTACAATTTGAAAAACAACAAATTCGTCTTAATGAATTTTCTTAATTTGTTATCTAAATAACTTAATATTAGTGGTAATTTTATAAAAAAATTATAATATAAATAATGTTGCTGCGAAAATTTATAACAATATTTCCCTCTAACGTTTAATGAATTTCAATAAATTGCCTTTTTAATTCTAGATAAGTATATGCTTTGTTAATATGTTTAGTTCAAAATCCAAAAGTAAGTTTATGCTTTCTATTGGAGAAGAAGGCATAATGTTACTATATTTTAAAAATAATACTTTAAATAAAAGGTATTTTGTTAAGGGCAAAAACGATAAAGCAGTTTCCGATTTAATTTCATGTCTTTCGTCAGATAAAAAAGCACCTTTATACCTGGTGCTTAATCATGCAGATCAAAATTACTCGCTACAGTTTATTACAAGGGCAAACAAGATTAGTGCCTATCTATCAGCAAAAACAAAGATGGAGCATTTTTCTCGTAATAATGACATAAGTTCAGTTTTTTTGGTTGAGAAGCCAAACAAATTCAATCAAAACTGGTGCTATCTTCTTGTTTCATCAAAAGCAAAGCATTTAGTAGAATATTGGTTGAATGTGTTTATTGAGATAGGCTCCAACTTTAAGGGAATATTAATGTTTCCTATAGAAATAAGTAATATAACAAAAAAGATTCTACATAAAGATCCTAATAATTGGAAAATTATAGTTGCTGCAACTAAAACGGGAGGCTATAGACAAGTGGTTCTTAAAGAGAATAAAATGGTATTTACGCGCTTAACATCATTTACTAATGATAATTTACCAGGAATTATCGCTGGTGGAATATATCAGGAAGTGCAAGATACTATTCGATCCTTAACTAAGTTTGGGTTTGAAAAAAATAACCCTATCGACCTTTGTATCATAGTGTCAGAAGATATCAAAGCTAGTTTATCAGTCATAAATTTTTCAGAGAACAGTGTGAACATATTAACTCCATATGAGTTAGGCAAACTATTAGGAGCAGAACTAGCTATAAGTGAAAAAGATAACTTTTGCGATACCATAATTTTGTTTCATAGCTTTAAGAATAAATTAGCAGCTATTTTTAATACAAAGGAAACTAAAGAATTTTATCTATTCAATTACCTTTATTTAAACTCTCCTCGAATTTTTCTATACTTCGCCCTGGTTTTAGTTATAACAAACACCCTTTGTTTACTAAATTTGTATTCAAATTTCAATGTCGCTGATAATTTATCAGCAAAGCAGAACACCTTAAATAACCAATTAACAAAACTTAGCCAAAGCTATAATGTAAAAAAAATAGATGAAATTTATGATTTTATTAATATCAATAATATTTTATCAAAAATAGAATACTCTCCTCTTACACAAGTTAAGTATGTAGAAAAGTTAAAAATACCAGGTATAGAGCTTCGATCATTTGAATGGAATTATAATGAGGCAAAAAGTTATATTACCACAACTTTAAAGTTTAATTTTCAATCCGGTAAAAATATTTCTCATCAATACGAGAAACTACGAAAAAATTTAAACGATAATTTTCGTACCTATGACATTAATATTTCTAGCTTACCTGCTGCTAAAGAGCAAAATCTATCTATTGATGTTGAAATAGGAGAGGCAATGTAGATTAATGACTATCTCTCAATTAAAAAGAAAAGCTACAATTCAGTTTATATCGTATTTGTTATTATCTGTTGGATTAATAGGGTTATTAACATATGTTGTTATCTATAACGAAAAGATTTATAATAAAAACCAAATTGCGATTGATAAAATACGTTCTATTAATTTACAGATTACTGGAATTCAAAAAAAGGAAGTTGTTCTAAATAAAAACCTAGATTTATGGAAAAAAATTTCTTCTTCAAATTTACATAGTAGCAGATACATTGCAAATTTAAATTTCGAGCTTAGCAAGTTATATAAAAAGTACTATATATTAGAACCTGAAATATCAATTTCTATACCCGAAGAAGTTGAGCTCCACAACAAAAGTGAACGCACAAAAGTAATAAAAAGTGAAGTGGTCCTAAATTTAAGCTCAATCAGCGATAAGCATATTTTTTTATTTCTACAGTCTATTCCAAATCTGCCCGGTTATGTTATGATCAAATCTCTTATTTTAAATAAGCAGAGAAATATTGATGCTGCAACTATGAATCAGATTTTGAATGGTAATATGATAGAGATAGTGAGAGCTAATATAGTCTTTGATTGGTATACTATATTAAGTAGATAAGGTGATGAACATAAAGCTGTTTTTTATTTTTACGCTACTCATTTCCAATGTTAATGCATATTGCAGTTGTGAAGATATCATAGAAAGCATAGAAATTTGTAAGGAGTATTCTTGCCGACAATATATTGGCAATGAAGATTTTATTGAGCATAAAATATTAGGATTAAATAGTGGAAATTTATGCGTATATATAGAAAAACAAGGTAATGATGAAATGGTTTGTCATCATTCTCAGTATGGAATGATGATAGAAAAAAGATATTTTGAAAGTATTCTTAAAGTTGGCAATCAAGAAATCGACGATTTTATTGATATAGCAAATTTGCGTGCAAAAGAGTGTTTCTTTATCAACAATCAAAAACTAAGCTATACAGATCGGGACGATATAATAAGAGAAGCAGTGGAAAGTGACTTTGACGTTTTGTCACAATATAGTAACGTAAAAAGCATTTTTTTTGATGAAGAGCCAGTTAATAAAATGGTTCATGAAATGGAAAAGTTCAATTTATGGTCTTCAAAAGCTGCGAAAGAGGAGAATTTCAACTGTAAGGTAGTGAGTTTAGACTCAATTTTATATCTTTCTCTCGATACATGGAAAATATGGGTAAATGGAAAGTTGTTTATAAACACTAAGGATTTAAAAGTGCACTCAGTCACTGAAAATTATGTAACTTTTGTATGGACCGTAGATCAAAAAGCAATAAAAAAGCATGCGAATGATTCTCAAAATGTATATTTTGGATATGGGAGTATTATGTTTACGCTTTATCCAAAACAAAAATTTGACTTGGATGGCTTATCTATTAAATAACTTAAATATATATGCGCTTGTAGCTCAGTTGGATAGAGCGTTGCCCTCCGGAGGCAAAGGCCGTGGGTTCGAATCCCTCCAAGCGCACTTTTAATTAAATTTGACAATAGTATTTTCACATAAGATAATAAAAGGATTTATTTAGAGCATAATTATGTCTGGTGGTACCATAAACAAAGTCATACTAGTTGGTAATTTAGGAAAAGATCCTGAAATTAGGACTACACAAAATGGAAAAGAAATGGCAAGTTTTTCAATAGCCACGTCTGAAAGTTGGACTGACAAACTTTCCGGTATGCGCTCTGAAAAGACAGAGTGGCATAATATCGTAATTTTTAGTGAAGGATTAGTAAAAATCGTCAAAGATTTTGCACGTAAAGGCAGTAAAGTTTATGTTGAAGGTTCTTTGAGAACTAGAAAATGGACTGACCAAAACGGTGGTGAAAGATACACAACAGAGGTGGTTCTATATAATTTTAATAGCGCTCTTACTCTCTTGGATTCACGAAATAGTGCACCAAATCCTGATTACAAGCCAAGTGAATACAAACAAGGTGAAACAGGACAAAAAGATAAACACGAAAGTTTTGACAACGATATAAAAGATGAACTACTCGATGATGAAATACCATTTTAACAATTTAAATTGAAATCTACATTTTTATGGACTGCTTGTGTTACTCCTTTTAATTGCAATGGAGATAGTATAGATTATAGCAGTTTGCAGCGTTTACTGACAATGCAAGTTAAAGCTGAAAATGGCGTAGTGTTGCTGGGTAGCACAGGTGAAGGCCTATCGCTTACTGATTCTGAAAAACGCGAGTTAGTTGAATTTGTATGTGAGCTAAAATTAAATACAAAAATTATAATTGGCGTACCAGGAGTGAATCTATATCAGACTCTTGAATGGCTTGATTTTTGCAAGGGTATGCCTATTCATGGCTATCTAATGACAACTCCCATTTATGCAAAGCCCGGAATTATGGGGCAGACTTTATGGTTTGAAAAGCTGCTTGAGAAAGCACATGTGCCGGTTATGTTTTACAATATTCCATCAAGAGCAGGAATAAATCTTCACGCTGAAACTGTACGCAACTTATCCAGCCACGAAAAATTTTGGGCTATCAAAGATTCAAGTGGCACTGTTGATACTTTAGCTCAGTATAAGAAAGTTGCACCAAATATTGAGGTCTTTTGTGGAGATGATAATATGATATCCGATATGGCCGCTTATGGTGCGGCTGGCCTGGTTTCCGTTGCTTCCAATGTTTGGCCATATGTAGCACATGAATATGTTAAGAAGTGCCTCAATGGCAGGAACCCTCAGGCAGATATCTGGCAACAGGCTTGCGAAGCGTTATTTACTGCCAGCAACCCAATACCTACTAAAGCACTTTTGCATGATATTGGTCTTATAGAACATCAAACTGTCCGCCTACCACTCAGCACAGAAGACTTGCCTTCTGTTGAAAAATTGAGGCAAGTCAATAAAATGATTCTTGGATGGAAAGAATTGGCTACTCTCTAAATAGTCTTGCAACTTTGATTTAATATACAATCCAAGTTTCATTTGAACACTCCCAAACTTACCACTTTATGCCACTGGTCTTCATCTAAAATTTCTACACCTAATTCCACTGCCTTTTTATATTTGGATCCTGGTTTTTCTCCTGCAATTAGGTAGTCAGTTTTAGCAGAAAGATGTGAGCTGACCTTTGCTCCTAGAGTTTTGGCTCTTACTTTTGCCTCTCCTCTACTCATAGCAAGTAGCTTACCAGTAAACACTATAATTTTATTATTTAAAACAGAGTTACTAGAGTTGGAGCTCACAGGAAGAATTTGAAGACAAGCAGTAAGATCATTTAACATTTTGATGTTATGTTCCTTAGAAAAAAATGATTCCAAAGATTCAGCCACTTTTTTTCCTATGCCGTCTATACTGACTAGCTCAGTATTATCTGATGACAGTTCAATCATCGAATTATACCAATTATAATAAGAAACATAATAATCTGCAAGCAATTCTGCTGCAACTTGGCCAATAAATCTAATACCTAAAGAAAATATAAACCTATCTAGAGTTATTACCCTTCTGCTTTGTATAGCATTTAATAAATGAGCTATTGATTTCTTGCCCCAACCAGACTGTTCTTCCAGATTAAATTCATCCAATCTTTCTTCTAAAGTAAAAATATCGGGAATTTGTTTTATCAGACCAAGGTCGTAAAAAAACTCTATCTGCTTATCACCAAGGCCAACAATGTCAAATGCATCTTTCGATACAAAATGCTTTAGTTTTTCTATTATTTGAGCTTTACAGGCAAATTCCTCAGGACATCTTACTGCAGCCTCTCCCTCAACCTGACGTACTTTACTACCACATTCAGGGCATACTTCAGGAAACACAAATTCAGGTGTATTTGGAAGACGAGAATCTCTGCTTACTTCAACGATCTGGGGAATTACATCCCCTGCCCTTTTGATTGTTACAATATCTCCCTCTCTTATGTCTTTACGTTTTATCTCATCTTGGTTATGCAGACTTGCTCTACTAACTAGCACCCCACCAACATTGACTGGCACTAAATCTGCAACTGGAGTTAAAACCCCTGTTCTGCCCACCTGTATAAATATCTTGTTTAACTTTGTTTTTGCATAAACCGCAGAAAACTTGTATGCAAGTGCTGAGCGCGGTGCTTTGTGAGTATTCCCTAGACGATTTTGTAGTACCAAATCATTTACTTTATAGACTATTCCATCAATATCATAATCCAAGTTATAGCGACAGTTATAGACTTCATTATAGAACTTCAGCATTCCATCTAAACTACTCGTTAAGGACTGATGCTCATTTACGCAAAAACCAAGTGCCTCAAGCTTATTTAGTACCTCACTTTGACTTTTCTCTGCTCCACCAATCAAAGAATAAGCAAAATATCTAAGAGGTCTGCTTGCTGTAATGTTTGCATCCAATTGCTTTAGAGAACCAGCGGCTGCATTTCGAGGATTGGCAAATTCATCGTTTTCATTTAACTTTAAAAAGTCGCTGTTACTGATGTATATTTCACCTCTTACTTCTAGTCTTCCTTGCACACCTTGCAAAAACTTAGGAAAGCCTTTTATTGTTGCAACATTGTGAGTGACATCTTCCCCTACAAAACCATCACCTCGAGTTGCAGCTTTAACAAATCTTCCATCCTCATAAATTGCAGAAAACGACAACCCATCAATTTTTGGTTCACATAATATCTCTATTTTGTCCTCAATTAAAAACCTCTTTATTTTAGACAAAAATTTCTCTACACCTTGTTCATCATAAGCATTCTCAAGGGAAAGCATAGGTTCTTGATGTTCCACCTTAGAAAACCTCTCATCAGGTGGAGCACCAACACTATCTTGTGTTGCATAAATTTCTGGCTCTATTTCAGCTAACTTTTTCTTCAGTTCATCATATTCAGCATCACTTATTTCTGGCTTATTTTTTTGGTGATACAAAACATTATGATAATTTATTTGATCTTGCAGTTTTTCTCTCATCTTTTCTAAGTTAGTCATGATACCAATATAATGCTACATTAGCCTTTGCCGTCAAGCTGTGAATTTTCTTGAATTTATCATATGGTCTTAATCCATCAAATATCAAAGGTGCCACAATGCTATAGCCATACTTATTCTTCTCTTGCTCAATTGTATTAGCAGATCTCGCTTGCTCTAGCCATATATTTATATAAAATTAAAATAAATTAGAGTAAACAATATTGCTATTTAAATGCTAACAAGATTCGCTCCAAGCCCAACTGGCTACCTCCACGTAGGAAACGTACGAACTGCCTTGGTTTGTTGGATGTACACACGCAATCAAAATGGAAAATTTTTACTCCGTTTTGATGATACTGACCTTCAGCGTTCAGATGTCAAATATATAAATGATATCATACAAGATTTGAAATGGATTGGTATCAATTGGGATGCAAGTTTCAAGCAATCAGAGCGCTTTGAGCGTTACAATGAGGTGTTTTTGCAGTTAATAAAAGAAGGGCATATTTATGCATGCTATGAAACAAGAGAAGAGTTAGACATTAAACGAAAATTGCAGTTAAAACAAGGACTTCCCCCTGTATATGACAGAAGCGCGTTACTTCTAACTGAGCAAGAGAAAATTAGTTATGAGCAAGAAGGAAGAAGACCACATTTTAGATTTAAGTTGGATAGAAATGAAGTTGTTAAATGGAATGATGAAGTTAAAGGTGAAATAAATATTGCAACAAGTCACATCAGCGATCCTGTGGTAAAAAGAGAAGATGGAATTTACACATACATGTTACCTTCTGTTACTGATGATGTTGACTTTAATGTAACTCATATTGTACGCGGGGAAGATCATGTAACTAATACCGCAGTGCAAATCCAAATGATTAAAGCATTAAAAGCGAAAATCCCTACATTTGCTCACCTTTCTCTGCTACATTTTGATGATAGCAAAATATCCAAGCGAACCGGCGTGCTGGACATTAAATCTATAAAAGAAGATGAAATTGAACCGATGGCACTAGTTAGTTATTTAGTGAAGCTTGGAACATCCAATCCAATTGAAGCTTGCGCCTGTATGCAATCTTTGATTGATTCATTTGACATTAAAAAATTTAGCTCAGCATGTACGCAATTTAGCTTGAGTGAAGCATACAAGCTAAATAGCAAAGTGCTGCAACAAATGCCATTTGAAATTATACAAGAACGTTTAAATCAAATTGGAGTGGACTCCTCAGAGTTTTGGTATTTTATAAAGAACAATATAGAAAGGTTTTCTGAGGTGGCCAAGTGGTGGAAAATATGCAAATCCGATATAGAGCCTGTGATTCTTGATAAGGAGCTTATAAAAATCGCGCTCAATACATTGCCTCAAGACGATTATAATGAAAACACATTATCAGAGTGGGTCACAACTATTCGGCACACAGTAGATATAAAGGCAAAAGACCTATTTATGCAGTTGCGCTTAGCTTTAACAGGAACAGAAACAGGACCAGAGCTCGCTAAATTATTAATTTTTATCGGCAAAGAAAATATCATTGCAAGGTTAAAAGAAAAGTGAAAACTAAAGAATTATAGCTAATGCAATCCCTACGTCATACCGCGATTCATTCGCGGTATCTCTTAGCCGCTAACAAGCAGCGGGATGACGGTTGTCGTTTAGCCATAAACATTAAGAAATTTACCAAATGAAAAAAAAGGCAAAAGAAGCCCCGTGGTTATTATCCGCTTTAAAATATTGGCGTTTTTTATGTTTTAAACGCTTGACAAGCGAGATTCAGCCGCTTTTAATTGCAACTAACCTACGCTGCAAATGTTTAAGAAATTTACTAAGCAGAAAAAAAGACAAAGAATCCCCGAGTTAGCTAGTCTTTTACTATCTCTGTCGAGTATTGGCATTTTTTGATGTCTTGTAACGCTTTATAAGCGCGTTCAGCTTATTTAGATAAAAATCTAGATGTAGATGAAGTTTTGTAAAGACATACAGTATCTATATACTGCAAAAAATTGAACATAAGACGCCGATACATTAAGTAATCCTTACCTTTTAATCTGCAGATTGGCGAAAGCAAATACAATAGCTTCAGTTTCATGATAAGGGGGCTGGCGGAGTTTGTCAAGTAAGTTTTTGTATTTTAATTTTAGAATTTTATAGGCTTTTGTTCTCATGAAAATTATGTTCTCATGAGTAAATTAATGTTATCCTTTTTTGTTGATCTAAAGTTTCTTATGTTCATACACTTACGTGTTCATAGTGTTTATTCGCTGCTTGAAAGCTCGGTTAAAATTGAGGAGCTGATCGGCCTTTGTTTGCGAAATAAAATGCCAGCGGTTGCAATTACTGATTCAGGTAATTTATTTGGTTCACTTGAGTTTGCAGAATATGCGGCAAGTAGGGGAATACAGCTAATAATAGGATGCAATATTATAGTTAAACATTCAGAACAAAATTTACCTATATTATTGCTTGCAAAAAATGAGCAAGGGTACACTAATTTAGTCACTTTGGTGAGTGAGTCTTTTAGAAAGCGCAAGAATAACAGCGATATTCCTTACGTTGATTTTGATGAGCTATTGAATTTAAGTACGGGTCTGATCGCTTTAACCGGTGGATGTTTGGCTCAACCATTGTTGGGGCAAGATAAAGAAACGGTTGAAAAACTGCTTTCAGCATTCAATGGTCATTTATATGTTGAATTGCAGCGTCATGGGCTGAATAAAGAGCTAGAGCTTGAAGAAGCTTTGATAGACTTTGCTTATCAGCGCAATATACCACTAGTTGCAACGAACGATGTGTTTTTTCCAAATAGGTCTGACTATGAGGCTTATGATATATTAACGTGTATATCGGAGGGGAGTTATGCCCTGGAGAATAACAGAAAGAAGTTAACTACCGAGCATTACTTCAAGTCTGTGGCAGAAATGGAGGAGCTGTTCAGCGACATTCCCGAAGCAATTCATAACACTTTAGTGATAGCTAAGCGGTGCTCTTACATGCCAAGAAGCAGGCAGCCTATTTTGCCTAAATTTCCTTGTCGAGAAAATAAAACTGAGAATGAAGAACTGAGGGAGCAGGCAGTTGCAGGATTAGAATTCCGTATTGCGAATGAGACAGACATAGACCTTAAACAATACTACGATCGGCTGAATTACGAACTGAGTGTGATAACTTCGATGAACTACGCTGGCTACTTTTTGATAGTTTCTGATTTCATTCGTTGGAGCAAAGCAAATGGCATTCCAGTTGGTCCAGGAAGAGGCTCTGGTGCTGGATCAATTGTTGCTTGGGGCTTGCAGATTACAGACCTTGATCCAATAAAGTTTGGCCTAATATTTGAAAGATTTTTGAATCCTGATCGTGTATCGATGCCTGACTTTGATATCGATTTCTGCCAAGAGAAAAGGGACCTGGTTATTGATTATGTTCAGAAAAAGTACGGTTATGTTGCTCAAATAATCACTTTTGGAAAATTGCAAGCAAGGGCAGTATTGCGTGATGTTGGTAGAGTATTGCAAATGCCTTACTCTCAAGTGGATAAAATATCTAAAATGGTTCCATTTAATCCAGTAAATCCTGTAACTTTATCACAAGCGATAGAGTTTGATCAAAACCTGCAGAAAGAGCGGGATAGTGATGAGGTAATTGCAAAGCTTCTTGATATATCGCTAAGGCTCGAAGGAATATATCGTCACGTTTCAACTCATGCTGCTGGAATTGTAATATGTGATCAAAAGTTGGAAAATTTTGTTCCTGTGTACTACGATCCAAATTCGGCTCTGCCAATCACTCAATACAGCATGAAATATGTGGAGAAAGCTGGGCTAATAAAATTTGATTTTCTTGGACTTGGTACGCTAACGCTAATAGATCATGTGTGTCGTTTAATTAATCGTGATGAAAAAAAGATCGATATTTCTTCAGTTCCTTTGAATGATCAAAAAACCTATGAGATGCTCTCAAGCGGTGATTCAATTGGAGTGTTTCAGCTTGAAAGTTCGGGAATGAGAGAAGCTTTAATTAAACTAAAACCGGACTGCATTGAAGATATTATCGCTTTAATTTCCCTTTATCGTCCAGGACCTATGGATAACATTCCAACTTATGTTGCAAGAAAGCATGGCCTTGAAAAGCCAGATTATATTCATCCGTTACTTGAGGAAGTATTAAAAGAGACATTTGGGGTAATAATTTACCAAGAACAAGTGATGGAAATAGCGCGTATTCTCTCTGGATATAGTCTCGCAGAAGCAGATTTGCTAAGACGTGCCATGGGTAAGAAAATTAAGGCAGAGATGGATAAACAACGTGAACTTTTTGTCCAAGGGGCAACAAAAAATGGCGTTGATTATGACAGGGCAAGTTATATCTTTGACCTTGTTGCAAAATTTGCTGGTTATGGGTTCAATAAATCTCATGCTGCAGCATATGCGGTGATATCTTATCAAACGGCTTACCTTAAAGCTAATTATCCATTAGAATTTTTTACAGCACTAATGAATCTGAATATTGATGATAGAGATAAACTGAATTTATTTTATCATGCAGCAAAGTTTAGTGGCGTTACCGTTCTTTCACCTGATATAAACAAGTCTCAAGCTGAATTCTCAATAGAGGATGAACGCATACGTTATGGTATTGCTGCCTTGAGGAATGTTGGTTTTTCTATAGCGGAAGGAATAGTGAACGTACGTTCAAGCGCTTGTAAGGACATATGGGAATTCATTCAAAATTCAGGTCATATAATAAATAAGAGAGCGCTAGAAAGCCTGATTAAATCCGGAGCATTCGATAGCGTGCATAAGAACAGAAAGCAGCTATATGAGTCAATGGACACGCTGATTTACTTTGCAAATAAAAACAAACAGGATAGAGAATCAAGTCAAGCTGCTTTGTTTGGTAGTCTTGATGTCCTCAAACCGAAACTTGAGAATGTGGAAGATTTTGATGAAGAGGAAAAATTAGAACATGAGTTATTTTCACTAGGATTTTATTTAACTAATCATCCGCTTGAAAAATTTAGAACTCTTCTGGAAAAGTTAAATATTGGGTTTATCGGAGAAAATAGAACAGCAAAAACTGCTGGGGTAATATTAAATGCACGTATGAGAACTTCAGAGCGTGGAAGGTTTGTTATCCTCACACTTTCTGATCCCCATAACGTTTCTGAAATAGCATTCTATAATAATGAAATAATAGAAGAAAAAAGAGATTTATTTTCACCAGGAACATTTGTGATAATTGATCTTGAAGCTTCGGAAAATACAACAAGATTAGCAGGCAAGGATATATCTGAGTTTACAAAAAGAGTCACTTCTACAATAAAAGAATTAGTTCTCACCACTGAGTGCACGGATTCGCAAAAAGCCGCTATGGAATTAAACACAATATTGAAAGATGAAGGCAGAACCAAAATAATGCTAAAACTTCTTCTCGAAAAACATAAAGTGAGCATCTTATTACCAGGTGCATACTCAATTGCTCCTCAAGTAATTTATGAAATATCTAATTTAAGCTGGATTAAAGGCGTAGAAATTAATACAAATAACTTGCTTATATAAAAAAGCTTTATATAATGAAATATTTAATCGGTATTAAAGGAAGATATAGTGAATCTTTATGAATTTACTTTTATAGCACAACAAGGATTGTTACAGCAAGAAGTAGAGGAGATGGTCCAAGAGCTAGCTGTTTCATTGAAAAATATTAAAGCAGATATTATGTTCCAGCAAATCAGGGATATTCTGAAAAAAGGAAATGACAAGCTTACAAAACAAGAGTTAGAAGTGCGTGCTGAGGACATTAAAGAAAGTCTAGTTGCTTACTCTGACTTCTTGGAAGATCTTACAAAAATTTTATGGGTTGAATTAGAAGAAGATCTTTCAAATTTGAAAGAAGTGAAGTCAAAAATCGATAAAGAGTTGAAAGATGACCTAAAAGATTTAGGAATAACGCAAGATTTTACAAAATTTCTAGGAGGCAGTACTAAAAGTGCGTTTATCCATAACGCAGTAAATGCTTTGAAGAGAAATATTTCAGAACATCTAATAAAGATTTTTCAAGATATTTTGAAAGATTTTAGAATAAACGGTCCAACTCAATCGAGCAAAGCGTTGGAAATGCTTTTGAAAAACATTGAAGCATCAGGATTAATCAAGTATGAACATTGGGGTCTTTTGGATTTTGCATATCACAAAAATAAAATGAAGAGCGGTCATTATTGTATAATGTGCATAAGTTCTACTGCAAGCATTCTGGATGAATTTATGCGTAGAATGAAACTTAATGAGAACGTTATTCGCCACTTTCCTGTGCAGGTTGATAAAATTTTTGAAGGTAAATCTCATATGATGAATAAACAAATTGAGGAGCAAAGCGCATAATGATGAAAAGACGAAATAGTTTTAATAATTCTTACGTATCTGTAAATAATAGGACTGGCTTTAGGCGTTCTAAAGTTTGCCCTCTTGCTGCGTCTAAAGATGAAGACATAGATTATAAGAATATAGATTTATTATCCAAGTTTACCTCTGACTATGGTAGGATATTACCTAGAAGATTAACAGGCGTATGTGCAAAAAAACAAAGGAAGTTACGCTTAGCGATCATAAGGGCACGTTTTTTAGCTCTTATTCCTTACTGTACTAAAAAAGTTTAGGTAATTTATGTTGATAATTTTAAAGGAAAATATAAGGACTTTAGGTAAGCTTGGTGAAGTTGTCAAAGTTAAACCAGGTTATGCACGTAATTTTCTTTTTCCACAAAGAAAAGCGGTGAAAGCTACCAAGGAAAATTTAACAAAGCTAGAGGAGCAACGTTTATTACTGGAAGAAGAGAATATAAAAAGATTAAATGTAGCAAAAGAGCTTGCGTTGTCACTACATGATAAGTTTGTGGTATTAATAAAGCAAGCTTCAGAGGATGGTAAAATTTTTGGTTCTGTAACAACACGTGAAATTGCGAAAATTTTACTACAAGAAGGACATGTGATAGATCACCGTAGTTTATCTTTTGGTGGAGTAAGCATCAAAAACTTGGGTGAATACCAAGTAAACGTAGAATTACATAGTGAAGTAGTAGTACCAATTACTATATACGTCGTGAAATCCGAAACAGATGCAAATGAGCTAAGGCAAGTAAAATTGCAAAATCAGAAGTCTGAGCAACAAGAGGCAGAGCAAGATGCGAATAAAGAAGCTACTGATGGTGATGATAGCTGATCAAAGATGATCCCTTGTTATAGTCGTAAAGAAATGTCTGCCATGGCTAAGCTGGTGTCATCCCAGTGCTTCCCTCATGTCATCCCAGTGCGTGACACTGGGATCCAGTTTATTTCATCATGGACATTATTTTATGCTTCTAGAATCCGTTGTCCATTGAATAATTTGCAAATACTTTTATACCTGGATTCCAGTGTCACGCACTGGAATGACACCATTATTGGAGTAAATCAAAAATGATCCCACGCTATAGCCGTAAAGAAATTTCTGCCATGGCTAAGCTGGTGTCATCCCAGTGCTTCCCTCATGTCATCCCAGTGCGTGACACTGGGATCCAGTTTATTTCATCATGGACATTATTTTATGCTTCTAGAATCCGTTGTCCATTGAATAATTTGCAAATACTTTTATATCTGGATTCCAGTGTCACGCACTGGAATGACACCATTATTGGAATAAATCAAAAATGATTCCCCGCTATAGCAGAAAAGAAATGTCTTCCATTTGGGAGGAAAATAATAAATTTAATATATGGCTTAAAATAGAAAAATTAGCGTGTGAAGCTCAAGCAAAGTTAGGAGTGATTCCGAATAATATTGCTGAGAACCTCTCTGGTGCTATTGAATTTGATGTTGAATGTATCAACGAAATTGAATCCATTGTAAAACATGATGTTATAGCTTTTCTGACATATATTGCTAAAAAAGCGGGAGTTGATGTTCGTTATCTTCATTATGGAATGACAAGTTCTGATGTTTTGGATACATGCCTTGCGGTGCAACTGAAAGAGTCCTGTGATATTTTGCTCGAGAATCTAAAAAATTTACTTGCAGCATTGAAAAAAAAAGCTGAGGACTATAAAGATATTGTTTGTGTTGGACGCAGTCACGGAATGCATGCAGAACCAACAACTCTTGGAATAAAATTTGCCAGATTTTATGCTGAATTTAAACGCAATTATCAGAGATTAATTAGCGCGCAAAAAGAGATCTCAATTTGTAAAATATCAGGTGCAGTAGGCAATTTTGCAAATGTTGATCCGTTTGTTGAAGAATATGTAGCGAAAGAAATGGGACTCATACCTGAAACCATATCATCTCAAATCATTCCTCGTGATAGACATGCCATGTTCTTTTCAGTTTTGGGAGTAATTGCAAGTTCAATAGAAAATGTTGCTGTTGAAATTCGTCATTTGCAAAGAACTGAAATCGGCGAAATTTCTGAGCATTTTTCCACTGGGCAGAAGGGAAGCTCTGCTATGCCACACAAATGTAATCCTATTTTAAGTGAAAATCTGACTGGACTCTCACGTTTAATACGCAGTTATGTTTTTCCTGCGTTAGAAAATGTTGCATTGTGGCACGAACGTGATATATCACACTCGTCTGTGGAAAGATGCATTGCTCCTGATGCTTGTATAACAATGGATTTTGCTTTAGTGCGATTAACAGATTTGATAGATAAATTGGTGATCAATAAGGAAAACATTGAAAAGAACTTAAATTCTTCAAAAGGTTTAGTTTTCTCACAGCGTGTATTGCTTGAGTTAGTAAATAGTGGTTTGGCGAGGGAAGAGGCGTATAAAATTGTTCAGAGCAATGCAATGAAAGTGAAACAAAACAACAGTGATTTTCTGGCCGAATTGAAACAAGATAAACCCTTACTTAAGGTTATTAACTCGGAAAAACTTGAATCTTTGTTTGATTTGAAGTATTATACGAAACATATAGATCGTGTGTATAATAAGGTTTTTAATTAGGCTGAGTAGCTCAGTTGGTAGAGCAGGAGGATCATAATCTCTTGGTCGGGGGTTCAAGTCCCTCCTCAGCCACTCGAACTAAACTATGTTTAGCAAAGCAGTGCTATTGGTGAAACCCAGTGTCAGTTACTTGGAATGAGTTGTATATCCACTCAGGTGAGGAGACAATGGATAAGAGATTGTGAAAAGGGTTTAGCTTTTGGCCTATGATCTCTTTAAATGACAGAATTTCACTACAAAACTTAACTTTCTTCTATGCAGTTAGCTAAGTCAAGAAAGGTGAATCTATCTCTTGTTGTAAACGCAAGATCGACCACTTTACAATATTGTTCTTTATTCCAACTGAGGTGCTCTGGTAAGTGTGGAATTGATAGATCTTCAAATATTTTTTGCAGGTGTTTTGCAGGTAGTAAATTTTGCTTAATTAAACTGGAAATATTATGCCATTCTTTACAAATAATCTCTTGGATTTTTTGCTGCATAATTTGCTTCTGTTCAAAAGTTCTTACAAATTCGATATTATCAAAGCACTGAGTTATATGTTTTACATCTAAAGTGGTCGGTTTGATAATCGGGTTTTGTATTGATAATATCTTTTCCTGCAAATTAGCCATGGTAATCGTCGTAACAGCAATTTTTTCGCCATGTAGTAAGGAATGATCTCTTGTTACCATTTCCATTGCGTGAGCTATCATATGCTCTCCTTGGCTTGCAGAATAGCTGCCTTTTGATATTACCATTCCAAGTCCTGAAATTAGTAGAACTTCCATAAGTAATAGGACCACTTTTCTACTTCTTTTAGTAAGCGCCGTATACTCTCTTAGCAAAATTTGCTCCAAATCGCGAACAAGTGTAAAAGGTAATTCATTGTATTCTGTGCTAAGCAACAAATGAGATAGTAGCCAGTCAGCCTGAACTGTTGAACGACAAATGAAATCTGCAAATCCGCTTAATGTGAGGCGCAGTGGCGCATTGGCAAGTATGTCTATATCTATATATATTGCTCTTGGAAGATGTGCTTTGAACGATTTTTTATATCCATTTACTAATATTGAAGCATTTGCGGATGTATATCCATTCATAGAAGCGGCTGTTGGAAAGGATATATAATCTTTTTTCTCGAGGTAGCTTGCATATTTGCAGATATCGTTAACGGTGCCGCTACCAAATGCAACTATTAAGTCACTGTCTTTTACTTTGTTTCTCACTAGATTTACGGTTTCAAGAGAGGCAGCTCTGCTTGGTGTCATTTCTCTACTTGATGTCATCCCAGCGCGTGACACTGGAATGGCAGGTGGGGTTGGAATAATTAAATGAGAAATTTTATTAAATACGTTTTTGTTTAAAAGTTTTGCTGTATTTTCATCTGCAACTAGAAAGATGTCATTTCCGTGTTGTGTGCATATTTCATAGATATCATCAGCAAGGTGGTAATCTGTTATTACTTCCCTTAGAAAAGTTTGTTCGGTTTGATGTAATATTTGTTTTAAATAGTGCATAGAGTGTTTACAATATAGCAGTATAAGTATTTTAAGATTGACATGAAAATTGACCCTGTAGAGCTAACTAGGAAATTGATCTCTTTTGAGAGTATAACACCAGAAGACAGCGGGGCAATAGAGTATATAGCAACAATCTTCAAGAAGAGCGGCTTTGATTGTGAGATTTTAGAATTTGGTGATAAAGTTAAAAATCTTTATGCGAAATATATAAATGGAGTACCAAATTTGTGCTTTGCTGGGCACGTTGATGTTGTACCACCGGGTCAGTTAAAAGATTGGGCATTTGGTCCATTTAAACCAGAAGTGAGGGATGGAATGCTATATGGAAGAGGGGCCGCTGATATGAAAAGCGGAGTAGCTGCATTTATTGCTGCTATGGTAAATTTGATTGCAGAGAAGTTTCAGTTCAATGGTTCAATAAGTGCATTGATTACCAGTGCTGAAGAAAGCATGGAAGAATATGGAACAAAGGCAGTTTTGGAATGGATGAAAAATAAGCAGAAAAAGATAGATTTTTGTGTGGTTGGCGAACCAACCAGTAGTGAGAAATTAGGTGATACCATAAAAATAGGCAGAAGAGGTTCTGTAACATTTGAATTAATTTGCCATGGAAAACAAGGGCACGTTGCCTACCCAGACCTAGCAGACAATCCAATATATAAGGTAATATCGATATTGAGTAAGGTAAAAAATACTACTTTTGATCATGGTAATAAATATTTTCAGCCTTCACATTGCGAAGTTACTACTATCGATGTTGGAAATAATACTAGCAATCTAATACCTGGCTCAGCAACTACACGTTTTAACATTCGATATAACAATGAACAAACACCGGGTGGCTTATATAAGCTGATTGATGAAATATGCTCCAGTGTAACTAACGATTATAAACTTTCTATGCATAGCAGCAGGGACGTTTTCCTCTCTACTCCCGATAGAAATACTGATATTATGCTTGATGCAATAAGTAAGGTTACCAACATTGATGCTATACTTAGCACAAGTGGTGGCACATCTGACGCTGCGTTTATCAAAGATGTTTGTCCAGTGATTGAATTTGGTATAATCAACAAAACTGCACATCAGATAAACGAATGCGTATCAGTAAACGATATACACAAGTTAACAGCTATATATAAGGAATTTATAGAAAATTATTTCAATCCCACTAATAAAATATTGAATCAGGTCAACGTAGTTAGTAATATATCTAGTGGTCCATTGTTAGCTTAGATGTAATCAGATCTCTTGCATAACTGTTGTTTGAATAATAACTTGTATCATTCCAGCAAAATGTGTCAAGTAAGTTTTTTCGTTTCTATAGCTACTTGGATGACAAAAAAAGAAATACTAGACTTTATACCTTTTGCACTCAAATTCACATAAATCATGAATTATGCACGTTTCACACGAAGGTTTCTGTGCTTTGCAAACATATCTACCATGCAAAACTAGCCAATGATGAGCATAAAGCAGGTATTTTTTGGGAACCACATTTAAAAGAGATTGTTCTGTTTTAAACACATCTTTTTCTTTCACAAGCCCGATTCTATTGCTCACTCTAAAAACGTGAGTATCAACTGCCAATGTTGGAATGCCAAGCCCCGAATTTAAGAACACATTAGCGCTCTTTCTTCCCACTCCCGGCAAAGACACCAAATCATCGAAATCAGTAGGCACTTTGCTATTGTACCTCTCAATCAATATTTTGCTGAGCCCGATTATGTTTTTTGCTTTGGAATTATATAAACCAATACTGCTTATGCATTTTCTTAGCTCACTCTGCCCAAAACTCAGCATTTTTTCTGGCGTATCAGTGATACTAAATAGCTCCTTTGTAATTTTATTAACGCTTATATCAGTTGTTCGCGCTGATAGAACTATCGCAACTAATAACGTAAAATCATTGGTATAATTCAGCTCTATTTTTGGTGCAGGATTTGATTGCTTGAATTTTTCAAATATCAGTTCTACTTTTTTTGAGTCCATGCATAGAGCTAAAAGCTTATACTACACTGGTTGCTGTGCAAATTCAATTCCTTTAGGCTTAGATAGTCCTTCAGCATTAACATCAGACATATCAGTTTTTACCTCATCAAAATTCCTCTCAGCAAATTCGCTTGCCACTTCCGCAAAACACTTTTTAATAAGAGGCATAACAATTGGCATTAACAGTTTTCGTGGATCATACCATCCTAACAGGTCAGTTTCCTTTTGTACCCTATCTCTTGGATCCTCTTCTAGTAAATCTTTTGTGTGCTTTTCAGCATATATTTCACAGCCTTTTGAGAAAACAGGAGCTAACATTTCAATTAATACTGCCAATAACAATAGTGAACCAAGTATGGTTCCACCAACAGTTAATCTATTAGCAATGAAATTTGTTGTAAGTAGATAAACAGAAAAAGCAGCTAAAGGATAGTTGATAAGAAGCTTACTGCCTAGCGCGATATAGTTCATTTTACTTATGAATTCATCAGTGGAAATTTCTGAATTTTTATACTTTTCCATATAATAATTCACTAATAAACCAAAGGCTCTACTAATAGCGATGTTAAATGCTATGATCCACCATGAAAAATAGCAACCTATAGTAACTGTAGTTAACAGGCCTAAGGGTAGAACACTAAGAGTCCGAATAAATAGTAAGGCATTTTTACGTTCTATAAATCTTAACGCTAATTCTTTTTTATCCTCATCTACTAGGTTCTTTTTTTCCTTTAGAGGAGAAATATAAAGAAATAGCCGTATACTAGGTTTTGATAAGCGTTTATTAAGCTCGCCAGGGTCTGACGGCCTAAAAAAACTGCCATAAATATCTCCTGAAAAACAGTATTCCACATCCTCTTCAAACGCACTATCATTCTTTTTTAATATAGAAGTCAATTCATCAAAATCTTTACCTATAGCTTCTTCACCAATCCCTAGTGTATCGAACAGCTTCTTTCTATAATGAAATTCACGTGCTGTTAAACGTCCATTACTTTCAGCACCAACACTGACTTTAACACAAGGATTTCCTGACTCTAAAGGTTCAATGTACTTTTTTAGCTCTTGATAAGCTTTATAAATCTGATCAAATCTATTTTTGTCTCCACCTTTGTCAGGATGGTTTACAAGTATCAATTTATTATATTGTTTTTTCAGAAACTTGCTAAGAGCTTGATAATCCTTACCTACAATTTGTTCAGCTTTTATCTCTAGTACGTTAAACAGATCATTATTATCATAAAACTCCTGACCAGTTAACTTAAAATGTTGACTCATTACTACACCTCACATAAATACACAATACTATTAGTATAATATATTTAATGTTTCACACAAGCATAAAAATATCAAGCAACCACTAAGAGAAGAAACCCTCTTTCCCATCATACAAATACAACTTATCCATTCTCACCACATCAAAATTATGTTCCTCAAATTTGATTAGCAAGTTATTCACATCACTATTTGTAATTTCATTATTTGCAATGAACCTGCAGGTTATTTGGTCACTTGAAGACTTTGAACTTCCTGGCCAAATCGCAAGGCCTTTTGAATATATTGCTATAATCTGCGGATTACTTGTTTCAAACAACTTCACTATTTGGTCAAAGTCAGCCGGCTTACTCCAGGCAAGCGTTATATCGCTACCCACTAGTTTTTTAATCTTATAATCCTGTTCATAATTATCCTGTATTTTATCCACTTTACTATTTGGATCACTGCCAATTATAAGCTCAGATAATGTTTTCGGTTTTTTTCCTAGATTGTCTATAACAGCTTCTGCAAATTCTTTTGTACCAACTTTCTGTTTACTTCTTTTCTCCTTATATAAATCGGCAGTGTGTATTCCATCCTCCAAAGTCTTGAGCCATGCATCGTAGATTAGTTTTGCAGTACCCACTTGACCTATGTAAATTAGCATATGCACTGCAGCATTTAAAAGACCAGAAGGATTGGCTATGTTTTTTCCTGCAATATCAGGGGCAGAACCGTGCACTGCTTCAAACATTGCGTATTCATTCCCGATGTTGCTACTTCCGGCAAGCCCCACAGATCCAGAGGTTTGTGCGACTATATCTGATAATATGTCGCCATATAAGTTCTCGGTTACTATAACATCAAAATTCTCCGGTTCTGTTGCAACACGCGCCATTCCAATATCAACTATATAATGTTCTGCCTTTATATCTGGGTATTCCTTTGCAATGCGATCAAACGCGGCATGGAAAGTTCCGTCAGTCATTTTCATGATGTTATCTTTAGTCAGGCAAGTTACTTTTTTTCTGTTGTGTTTTTTTGCATATTCAAAAGCGTACCTGCATATCTTCTCTGAGCCAGATCTAGTAATAATTTTAGTGCATTGGTAAGAGTCACCAGTGAGCCTATGCTCTATTCCGGTGTAAACGTCCTCTTCATTTTCACGTATCACTACGATATCAAACTTATCGAATTTATTTTCTATAACAGGATGATATGAAATGCATGGTCTGATATTTGCATACAACCCTAGATTTTTTCTGAGTGCAACGTTTAAGCTTTTGTGCCCTTTACCTTGAGGAGTTGTTGTCGGAGATTTTAATAATATTTTTGTCCTTTCAATTGATTCCCAACCACTTGGAGAAATTCCGTGAGACCATTCTTTACTGTAAACACGCTCCCCTATTTCAATAATATCTATTGAGATTTCCGCTTCTGCTTCGCGCAATATCGACAGCACCGCTTCCATGATTTCTGGTCCGATACCGTCGCCATATGCAACTGTGATTAGTGTTGACATAACTTCCCTAGTTATAAATGATTTAATATTAATTTAAATAATAGAGTGGCACAAGTAGCTAATATTACCCAAGTTAGTATATTTACGGTTATTTAATAACGTATTTTTATATCATATGATGATATTATGAAATATAGGTGGGGTTATGAATACTGAAATAAATGTTAAAGTAAATTATGTAGGATTTACAAGGCGTATTGTAGCAGAAATACTTGACCTCATCATATTTTCCCCTCATTTTATCTTCGGTTTTATCTATGGTGTATTCATCGTATCATTACAAGATCAAGATAAAGACTCTTTTCAGGAACTTGCACAACTAGCAACAGAAATACCATTTATAGTTTCTACAGTGGTCGCAACATTAGTACTAACAATATCCAAAATATTAATGGTAACAAAACTTGGTGGTACCCCAGGAAAACTATTGTGTGGTATGCATATTAAAGATGCTAATACATTTACAAATGTTACCCTTATGCAAGCAACAATAAGATGTATTTCTAAGGGAAGCATCTGGATTATTTTTCGCTTTTTGCTTCATCTGCATTATCATGGTTATACTTTTCCATATCTTTTAATTGTGCTAATTTTATTTTTGTTTGCAGTATTTGATCAACGCAAACAGACTTTTTACGATAAAATTGCAAAAACAGTAGTGATAGACTATAAATCTAGTTGATATTTTTCTTTATAGGTAGTACATGGATAAAAAAGTAAACTACTCAACGATGACAAGACGTACTCTAGCATTTATAGTTGATTGTATTTTATTTATCGCAATACCATTTGGTTTAATGGCGGTGGGTTTCTCACTTACACACGCAATACAAGGGATCATGGGTGCAATAATTGTAATCACCACGATTGTATTTTCTTTATTTTTAATGATACCATGTATATTTCATATATTCATGCTAGTAAAATTTGGCGGCACTCCAGGACACTTGTTATTTAGCATGCGTGTAAAAGACAAAGATACATTTGAGTCAATCACTACAATGCAAGCAATGAAAAGGACTATAGCTCTTTTTATAATTTATTGCATATCACTTTGTAATCCCATTTTATTCTTAGCTATACTAATCTTAGTTTTAGTATGTGCAGTAGGTGATGAACATAAACAAGCTTTTCACGACAAAATTGCAAACACGGTAGTGATAGATTATAAACCTAGTTGATATTTTCCTTTAGCTGTCTGCCACCAAGGGTGTCATTCCAGTGTCACGCGCTAACTTAAGGTAAATTGCCAACTTAACTATAAATATATTTTGGTAAATCCAAATTATTTTAGCTATAAGAGCGTTTTACTTTTTGCTCAGCATATCCATCATAACTGGCTTACTTTTAGTGATTCATGGAGTTAAAAAAGTCAGCATTGCTCTTTGTTAAAAGTAGTTTGTCACGTAAAAATTCCATTGCTTCAACGGGTCCCATAGGATTGAGTATCCTACGCACCACCCATATTTTATTTAGTATAGCCTTATCAACTAATAGCTCTTCCTTCCTTGTTCCGGATTTTGTAATATCAATAGCTGGAAATATACGTTTATCAGAAAGTTTTCTATCAAGTATGATCTCAGCATTTCCTGTACCTTTAAACTCTTCAAAAATAACTTCATCCATTTTTGAACCAGTCTCTATAAGAGCTGTGGCGATTATAGTTAAAGAACCCCCATTCTCAATATTACGAGCTGCTCCAAAAAAGCGTTTTGGTCTCTGCAGTGCGTTTGAATCTACACCACCAGTTAGAACTTTCCCAGACGAAGGAATAACCGCATTATAAGCACGTGCAAGTCTAGTAATATTGTCAAGTAGAATTACCACATCTTTTTTATGCTCAACCATTCTTTTAGCTTTTTCTATTACTATTTCAGCAAGCTGTACGTGACGGTAAGCAGGCTCATCGAATGTAGAACTTACTACCTCACCTTTTACAGAACGTATCATATCTGTTACTTCTTCAGGTCTTTCATCTATAAGTAACACTATTAATTCTACTTCAGGGTGATTTATAGCTATAGAGTTAGCCATTTGCTGAAGCAATACAGTTTTTCCTGTGCGAGGTGGAGCAACTACTAACGCTCTTTGCCCTTTTCCAAGAGGAGCTACTATATCTATAGCACGCATGCTTAAGCCTTTTTTATCATCACCATTATTACACTCAAGTACTATGCTTTCCTCAGGATAAAGAGGAAGCAAATTATCAAAATGGACGTACTTTCTTAATTCACTTACTTCAGTAGAGTTTATACTTTGAACCTTAGTTAAAGTAAAATATCTCTCTTTATCACCAGGTGGCCTTATTTCTCCATATGCCATATCTCCTGTACGTAAATTAAACTTCTTTATTTGCCCGTTAGAAATATAAACATCATCGGTACTTGGGGCATAATTTGCACTTGCTGAACGTAAGAAACCAAAACCATCAGGCAATATTTCCACTATTCCACTCCCTGTGGTTATGCCTCCTTCTTCACTCATTTTTTTCATTAAGCTGAATATTATTTCCTGCTTTAGCATTCTACCATTGCTTTTACCGTTAGTTGAAATTTTTCTTTCTTCAGCTAACTCTAACAATTCTTCTGCTGTTTTCTCTTTTAATTCGCTCAGATCTAATGTTTTTCTGTTTTTCTCAGTACCTTCATTGACCATCTGTTTTACTGTATCGTTATTGTAAATTTGCTCACTTTTTTCAGGTTGAGCTGTAACCTTTCCTTTTGCCAAAACATCTTCATTGATTGTTGTCATAATCCTCCAAAAATTTTAATTGATGCTTACTAACCTAAAATGTGACTATAAGATAATAAATTAGGCTGAGTTAGTTTCAGTGCGTATTAAGCTTAATTATCATTAAACCCCGTACTTTACTTACATTATACTAATAAACACTAGCAAGTCAAGTTAATTTAATGTTAACAAAACACAAAAATTTGAGGATTTTCAATAGCTATTCTTTATATTTTTTTAACCTTTCTTGCTTCTCCTCTTCTACTTTTGCTTTTTCCACTTCTGCTTCTAAATTTTCTTGACTACATAAGCCGAGTAGTACAGGATCTTGGGGTTTTATATTTTGCATGTTATGATGAGATCCATCTCTTACCTGCTCAACTGTGTAATTTGTTGTACTAATTAATTTAGCTATAACGTTATTGTCCAAGATAGGAAATTTTTTTACTAAATAATAAATCGCATCAGGTTTATCTCTACGTCTTGCCGTAGAGGCAAAGCCAAGAATGCTACCAATCGCTTTACTCCTTTTTTTTATATTTTTTATAATCAAATTTGGTACACGATTTGGATTTTTTTTGCAATCATCGATTTCTTTTTCAGTAATTATTCCAGAAATAATAGGGTTATATTTTTCTACTTCTATTTCCTCATCAGCTATGTCTTGTACTTCTTCAAGGGCCAATCTGCAACATTGTGCTATTTGATTAAAAGTTAAACCAGTGTTGTCTACTAACCAAGCAGCTATTTGCACTAGAAACTGTTTATTTCTATCGTTATTGCCCTTAGAAGATTCCATTGACATCAAAAAAGCATCTCCCATTTAAAGTATCCCTTACTGTTATACAGAGCTAAAATATAAACTATTAAAACTAAAAAAGCATTAATTTTGTCATTCAATAACTTTTTGTTTGTCACTTCCCACCTCTTAAGTTAATTAAATGCGCTTACCTTTAAGCATATTTCAAACAAAATATTTCCCCTTCCTAAGGTATAGTATAACTCAGTTAAACATATGTTCCTATTTAAGATTAGAGAGTTAAATTTTAAGTTAATATATTGTAATATTATATATATTAGCTAATAAAGCAACAGGTTTACAAGCATTAAATTATCACTATTCTATAATTAATCATTAATTAACTGGGTTTAAAATGAATGTTAAAAATTTTTTCACTAAAGTAACCGTTGTCCTTTTAGCTTGCTTGTTAATCTTCATGGGAATTGGCAACCTTTTATCAGGTGATGATGAAAAAGAAGAGGTAGCTAGGGTTGGAAAAGAAGTTATAACGTCAGATGAGTATAAGTCGCTATATCAAAATTATGGAAAACAAATTTCTGGATCTGATGCGAGTAGAGAACAAGTAAAAAAGCTGAAATATGATTTGCTTAACGCACTTATAGAGCAAAAACTATTGTTTAACCTAACTAGTGAGCTGGGGTTGACAGTTGGAGAAGAATCTATAAAAAACCATATTAAAAACACCAAATACTTTCAAAATGATAAAGGTGAATTTGACAAAAATAAATTCTATGAAACGCTAAATGACCTGCATATGACAGAGAAAGAGTATATAGCAAAGCTAGAGAAAGTCCTGCCTGCAATGATGTTCATGACTTCATTATTTAAAGATAATTATCCAGTAACTTTTGGCGAGAAAATTGATGAGCAGATATACAAAAGTCGCTACCAAACTAGAGTAGTTGATATTGTTAAAATAACTGAAGATGCAGTTACAAACATTCCTGAACCAGATGATCAAGCCTTACTTGATTTGTACGAAAGAAATAAATCCCATTTTTATTATCCTGAGTATCGAACTGCGCAATATATTTCCCTAGGCCAAAAGTATTTTGAAGATCAAATCAAGATCTCAGATGAAGAAGTTGATGGTATAATAGAACAACAAGAACTTAAAAATCAAAGAGATATATTCAATGCAATATTTTCTACCAAAGAAGAAGCTGAGACAGCAAGAAGAGCATTTGAGGAGGGTAAAACAAGCTTTGAACAGATAGTAGAAGAGTTTGGCAAAGCAAAACTTGAGGAAACTAGAGTAAATAATATAACTAAGGATTTTTTACCAGAAGACGTGAGAGAGAAGGTATTTGCTCTTAAAGTAGGTGAAGTAAGTGAAGTTTTAGCAAGCAGTTTTGGTTGGCACATAGTAAAAGTGGAAAGTGCGCATCAAATCTCTGATGAAGACTTAGTTGATTTAAAAAAAGACATAAAGTCAGTTCTAACTAACCAAAAGTCTTTTGAAAGAGTCAATGATTTCATAAACCAAGTGAACTATAAGATATACAATGGTTCAGAAATTGAAGAAATATTGAGTGAATATAATTTACCTATACAAACTATTGGTCCAGTAGATGCGAGTGGAAAAGATCAAAGCGGTAATAACGTAGGAGATTCTGGTGATTTGATTTCTTTCATTTTTTCGCGAGAAAAGGATCAGAAAGGTTATTTTAAGGGCGTTGGGGACGCCGTTGTTAGTGTAAAAATCGTCGATATCTTTCCACCCAAATTGCAAAGTTTTGAAGAAGGCAAGGCATTAGCGGTAGAGCTTTGGCATAGTGAGTTTATAAAAGAAAGAATGTTTAAATTCGGGCAAGAGGTTGCAGTTCAACTAAGAGAAAAAACAGATTTGGAAGAAATTCAAGGTGTGGAATTAGTTAAAGGTCAGCAGATGCACCGCAATAAAGTGGATCAACAAAACTACCCCTTTTCTTTTGTAGAAGAGATTTTCAATATGAAAACAACTGGTTCAGTGACAGATCCTATTCAATACAATAATGAAATTATAATAGGTGTTCTAAAAGAAATGCATTCATCAAATGGCAAATTAAACACGCTTGACACCGGAAAACGTGTGATGATATCGCTAAAAGAGCAATTAATTAGCTATCTGGAATCAAAGTATAAAGTCGAAGTTAATCACGCTATACTTGATGATATATAGTCAAAAATCTTATAAGTTGCTTCAAACGCTTCCAGTGCCCAGACACACAACTGTACGAACATTGCGATTTGAGAGCAATCTTCACTAGAAAGGATGTCATCCCAGTGCCCAGACACTGGGATCCAGGAATTTTATTAAGTTGGTAAGCATAAAAGTAGCCGTTTTATGTTAAAATACAACGTTTTAATGATTAAAAAAAGGCTGGATTCCAGTGTCAAGCACTGGAATGACACCATTTGCTGTGCAATTTACCTTCAAAAATGAATGTTCGTATAGCTGTGCGCCCGGCACTGCCCTACATTATTGGTAATTATATTATAAGGTGCAAAAGTTGTATAATTCATTTGACTTAAAACGGCTCATTGTATAAAATTGTGGCTAATATATGAATAAAGGTTAACATGGCAGTTAAAATAAGGTTGGCGAGGTTTGGCGCAAAGAAACGCCCTTTTTATAGGATAGTTGTAGCTGATTCACGAGCACCAAGAGATGGGCGTTTTATTGAGAAAATAGGACAATATGATCCAATGTTACCAAAAGACAATAAAAATCGTGTTGTGGTGAAAGCTGATAGATTAAAACATTGGCTAAGTGTAGGCGCGCAGGCAACTGAAAGAGTACTGTGGTTTATCAAAAAAGGCATAGTAACTTTAGAAACAGAACCAAAGAAAACAGAAAAGAAGAAAGTAGAGAACGAGAAAGCACAAGGGCAAGAGGCATAAGTCTCTTAAAATGCTAAATACTGATTTAACAAACAGCGATAAATTAGACGATATTGTATCTTCTGATTTGTCAGCTATGAATGACTTTGTCTTCAAAAATGTCAATGATGAAGATGTTAAGCTTGCTACTGATATTATATCTCATCTTGTTAGGTCAGGTGGAAAAAAAATAAGGCCTAAACTAGTTTTTATTATATGTAAAATGCTAAACTATTCTGGGGAGAATAGGATCAACGTTGCTGCATCGGTAGAGTTTATACACAATGCTACTTTACTTCATGATGATGTGCTCGATGAAAGTGAGGCACGCCATGGAGTTAAAACAGCGAATAAGATTTGGGGAAATAAATCAAGCATTTTAGTTGGTGATCTATTGTTGACTCTAGCATTTAGATGGCTTATAGAGTGTGGAAATTTAAATATTCTCTCTATTTTATCTAAAGCATCGCATTTACTTGTGAAGGGTGAAATAAAGCAGATGACAGCACGCTTTGACCCCCACACAGTCAGGGAAAATTATTTTGATATCATTGGAGAAAAGACAGCATCTTTATTTTCTGCATGCTGTGAAGCTGCATCAACAGTATCTGGTGCAACAAATGACGAAACAGAGAGGCTAAAGAATTTTGGTTTTAATTTTGGTATGGCATTTCAAATAGTTGATGATATGCTCGATTATACTGCTAATCAAGGCACTTCTGGAAAGCAAGTCGGAAAAGACTTTTTCGAAGGTAAAGTCACCTTACCTGCTATTATAGCATACGAAAAGGGCAGTCCAGCAGAGCAAAAATTCTGGGAAAAATGCTTTTCTTCAGCTAGACACAATTTTGACCAAGCATTACACTATATTAATCACCATAATGCCATTCAGCTTTCTATGGAAAAAGCTAGACACTACATTAATATGGCACAAAATGATATTAGTACTTTTTCTGATTCTTTTTATAAAACTACTTTAATTAACTTTTTAAATGCGAGCATAGAAAGACGAATGTAGCTGGCGCTTGATATTTTCAGATTAATTGTTATATATTTATTAGATTCTTAAGGGTAATGATATGTCAGATAGCAGTAAGGAGAAAAAGAAGAAGTTTGCTGATATGGTAAGTAGGCAGAAAGGTGACGACCAACAAAGTGATAACCATAAGCAAACTGATGATTTAAATGAAGATCTCAATACATTAAAAGAACGTGCAGTTCAGCTTGAAGATCATTTACGCCGTGCTGTTGCAGATAATGAAAACGTCAAACGTATAATGCAAAAGCAAATTAGCGATGCAAGTGACTACGCAGTCACAAAACTTGCACGTGATATGATCGACTCGTGCGACAATTTAAAAAGAGTAATGGAAATTTTGAAAGACGGTGATCCTGTTCATGAGGGGATTAAAGTAGCTTATCAAAAAATTATAAATGATCTAAAAAAACATGGAATAGAGGAAGTAGATCCACTTGGTGAGCTTTTTGATAGTAATTTACACCAAGCTGTTGTGGAAAGAGAAGACAATGAAAAAAAGCCTGGCACCATTGTAGAAGTACTACAAACTGGTTATACTATCAAAAATAGGTTGCTCCGTCCTGCAATGGTTATTCTTTCTAAGAAATCTGCTGATTGTGGAAGCGATTAGCATGAGGTAAATGTATAATGACAAGTATTGTCTTTTCAGGTATCCAGCCAAGTGGCGTACTACATTTAGGTAATTATCTTGGTGCAATCAAACAGTGGATAGACTTACAGGATAAATACAAATCTCTTTTTTGTATTGTCGACCTACACGCAATCACAGCAAATAAGCTTCCCGCAAGTGAATTAAAAAGTAATATTTTCAAAACAGCAGCAGCTTATATTGCATGCGGAATAGATACAGAAAAGTCCATTATTTTTAGTCAGTCCACAGTTAGTGGTCATGCAGAACTGGGCTGGCTGCTTGGATGCTATACACCAATTGGTTGGCTTAATCGCATGACTCAATTTAAAGATAAAGCTGGCAGCGATAAACAAAAAGCCTCTCTTGGATTATATAGTTATCCAGTACTTATGGCTGCAGATATATTGTTGTATCAAACTAAATACGTTCCTGTTGGTGATGATCAAAAACAGCATTTGGAGCTTGCACGTGATATTGCATCAGCTTTTAACAATCATTATAAGCTGGATTATTTCATCGTACCTGAAATCTTAACTTTGGATTGCACATCAAGGATAATGAGCTTAAGGGATGGCACAAGCAAGATGAGTAAATCTGATCCTTCAGAACATTCGTGCATTAACCTTGATGATACGGATGACTTAATTGTCAAAAAAATAGAAAAAGCAAAAACAGATTCAATTCTAGGCTTTGCTACTTTAAAGTGCCGACCAGAAATAAGCAATTTGATAAACATTTATTCAGTGCTTAGTAATGTAAATGCAGAAAAAGTATGTGAAGAAGTGAACAAACATGACATGAAGCACTTCAAAAAAGAGTTAGCTGATTTAATTATCAGTGTTATATCACCCATACGTGAGAAAATGAATGATCTTTTAAAAGACCAATTCCATTTACATGAAATATTAAAAAAAGGCACAAAGAAAGCAGCAGAAATTGCAACCCATAATATAAAAGAAATCAAGGATATTATTGGATTTGCTCAATATCTGTAAGGTTCCAAAGTGTGATGGTGCGAACCGTCATACCGCCGCGGTATCTCAGCCGCTAACACGTAGCGGGATGACGGTTTTTCAAATTGTCGGTAAATCTAAGTCAGTTTAGCTATAGGCAGCAATTTTCTGTATTTATTTTAAGTTGAAGAAAGCTCAAATGAAAAATCGTGTTTTGCTAAAAATCACAGAATGCAGTCTGGTTACAAAATTCTCTAATGGTCTTAAATAAAACTTCCAGTGAATGATTGTCAGACATATTGTGCTCTGCTGATTTTATTAAGTGTACTTCAACATCGGTTGACTTAATTTTTTCAGCTAAATTCAATGAAGTTTGATAAGGAACATCTTTATCATTAATGCTATGCAGCAAGCGCACAGGACAGTTTATATCTATTGTCTTTTTGTTTAAAAGAAGGTTCTTTCTGCCATCTTCGATCAAATTTTTAGTTATTTTGTATGTACAATGCTCTGAAGTAAAATCTATTACACCTTTAGAATCTAGTTCTTCTTTTTGCTTGCCTGACAATTGCTTGAATATCAAATCTTCAGTAAAATCGGGAGCAGACGATATACCAATTAGTGCTGCAATTTTTTCTGGAAATTGAAGGGCAGTGAGCAACATCAGCCATCCTCCCATACTTGAACCTATAATTATTTGTTTATCGCTAGTTAATTCACTCATTACTTTAGCACAATTTTTTTGCCAATCACTTATCGTGTAATCAATAAAATTACCACTTGAATGACCGTGACCAAAATAATCAAATAGCACAAGTGCTACGTCATTTTCTTGGCAAAATTTGTAAATAGCAGTTGCTTTAGTTCCATCCATATTGGATGCAAATCCACCGAAAAAAACTACAGAAGCTTTCTTTCCTTGTAGCTTTCGATATGCTATGTGACCATTATTTCCATCAAACAATTTACAATAATCCATACTACTTTGGCAAAGCAACCGGGCTATCACTCAATTGATGCAAATAACTAACTAGATCTGCAATTTCTTGTGGATTGGAAATACCTGCAAATGCCATACGTGTACCTTTTATATAGGCTTTTGGGTTCTTTAAAAAGGCAAATAGCTCCTCATACCCCCATTTTCCACCTCTTTCAAGCACTGCTTTTGAGTAATTGAATGAGTTACCAAGATGGGCCTTTTTATTTCCAACTATGTTCCATAAGTTTGGTCCTACTTTATTCATTCCACCTTTCTCAAAACTATGGCAGGCTATACATTTTTTTGCTGCTGATTTACCTTTCTCAAAGCTAGCATTCTGCATGAGCGCTCCAATATCAAGCGCCACTTGCTCGATTTTTTGCTGGAACTCATTGCTGCCAGCAGCTACTATCGTTTGGTGTTCAATCTTATATTCTTCTGGACTGTAAAGCATATCAACTACATTACTAACTATCATAATGATTAGCCCAGAAAGTAAAATCGATGCTGCAATCTTATTAAGCTCCATAGTTAATTTTTATTAAGTAATGTTACTTAAATTATGCGAATATTTTCGCAAATAGCAACCAATTACCTTGAAGCTCGCTAAAGATGAGAGTCTCTATAGCTGACCCAAGAAAGGTTTTCCTACGTCCATACCGCCGCGAACCGTCATACCGCGATTCATTCGCGGTATCTCAGCCGCTAACAAGAGATCCCGCTAACAAGTAGCGGGATGACGAGGTTCACTGCCATTAAGTTAAGGAAAGAATGGTTAAAAACTGAACTAAAAAGTCAGAAATAATTAAGGATTTATGACAAATACTGAAACAGAATAGAGTAAACTTTAAAGCAGATAAACTCTGAAGTGTAAATTACTTAAGAAATAGTTTGTTTAGAAGTCATTTTACAGGAGCTATGGCAATAAGCTACCCAGTTATTATCAGAAGATATGAATACTACCTCTAGTCAAAATATGTGTTTTCTAACCCTTTTTTGGTAATTGAACGAACGAAGATAAGGTACCTTATGACGATCAACTTTCCTTCCCTTTCTTACCGCCAAAGTGTTCATCAAAAATAGCTTTGATAATTGATCCATAATGCAGTCAGTATCTGATTCCGTAGCAAAAATGTCGAAAGCCAAGTTTTTGATCGCGTTAAATGAGACAGATTTGTTAATGCTCCTCTTAAGCTTATCATCGGTTAAGTCCATATTCAACGCTTCTTCTACATCTTCTGTCATAACACTTTCTAGGTTGCTAATAAAGATAGCTGACCAAAAATCCTGTTTAACAGACTCAACACTTTTTCCTGTAAAATTTTCTAGACTTAGTCTTCCTTTGAGTTTTGCAAAAAATGTCTCAACTCCCCAGCGTAAAAAATATAACTCCTTAAATCCTCCAGTTTGAAACTTTTGTTCATCCATTAATGATGTAGCTAACACTTCAATTTCACCAGATGGCAGTACCACTTTGAAGCGTTATTCCACTATTTTCTTGTTTTATCTTACGCTGAGCACATATGGTAACCTCAACACTAGATGGGCTTTTTTCTTCAAACATAGCATTCACTTCATTAAAAGATGATCTGGGACATCGAATGACATAAGCAATTTTTCTTTTTGTAAGGCTAGAAAGAAATTTATAAGATAAATATACAAATCAGTAAGTCATTAGTATTTACAACTTTAAGCATTTCATCTGCTAAGTTAATTTCATGAGTGTTACCTCTATCTAACACTGACCTTATGGCAACATTATTTAGCACATCTTAACAAACCGCAAAGGTTGCACTTGCATAATCACCTAAATCTTTTGGTTTTTGGTTACGTATTTTTCTTGAGCCAAATTCATTTTTTATTTCAACGCTTGTTGGTAAAATGATTTTGGAGGCATCAAGAGCTAACACTCTAAAGCCAAAACAAGTTTTAAATTTTTGGTCTTGGTAGTACAAGGAAACCACACCTTCGTTAATTTCTGAAAATGCACTGTGTTTCATTTTTTTTCTTGCTTGACTAAAAGCACTAGCAGTAACGGTATAGTCTTTTTTCCTATATAAAATAAATTCGTTTAGTATTACTTGCAGCGACTTTACACTTTTTCTTAAAATTAAGATAAATATGTCAATAAAAGATAACTTCCTCTTTCTCATAAAATCTTTTGAAGATGATTTATGGGATTCTATAAATTCTAGACTTGCCAATTCATTTTGAATAAATTTTATTACTGCCTTTTTTACTCATACTACCTTTAAACTTATTGGTATACATCATTATCCCATAAAATCTATCTTTTTTCCTTAACTTAATGGCAGTGAGACGAGGTTATCGTCATGCCGCCACGAACCGTCATACCGCGATTCATTCGCGGTATCTCTTAGCCGCTAACAAGTAGCTGGATGACGATTGTCAGGGTGTAATCCCAGTGTCCCTATGATGTCATCCCAGTGCCCAGACACTGGGATCCAGGAAAGTTTGCTTGTAAGCAAGCAAACTAGCACAGAAAGTGGTTACAACATTTTCGATGAGATTATATGGAAAACTGGATCCCAGTGTCAAGCACTGGGATGACAAAAAAAGGAGCACTGGAATGGCACCATTTGTTATGTTTAACAAAGTTCGTACTTAGCTTCATGTTAGCCATAAATATTTAAGAAATTTACCAAATGGAAAAAAAGGCAAAAGAAGCCCCATGGTTAACTAGTTCTGACACTGGTTTCCATCCAAGACGGCAGTAGCCCCTTCGGTGTCATTCCAGTGTCAAGCACTGGAATGACAAAGGAGAGCAGTGTCAGCTACTTGGATGACACCTTTTTTCTACTTAGTGTGGGTTATACAAGAAGTCTATTGTATGGCTATTGCTGGTCGTATATTACTTATAGCTTATCTATTCAAATTGCAACTTTGTTTTTCATAATTAATTATTGACAGAAATTATTAATTGGGTTATTATTAAATTATCGTTAACAAGTGAGGCAAAGAAATGATGATATCCAATAATTCTTCATTGCTAAAAGATAGTCAGGAGCTTACTAAAACTAAGCAGACTATATGGAAACCTTTAATTGCTGTTTCATTATTATCTATATTTAGTTTCATATCTGGTCAATATCTTCCTTATGTTATTATAGCAGTTTCTGGTTCTGGTCCTATTGCAGCAGTTCCTTTAGCAATTTTTGCTGTTTCTACGGTTGTTGCACTTATTTCAGTGACATATCTTGTTAAACTGGCTATTTCTAGAGATGATAATAAGAAAGAAGTAGGTCTTAATGGACAGAAATTCGGCCATACTCCATCTCAAGAACCACAAAAATTTGTGTGTAAAAATTGTACTAATCTGGAGAATAAATCAAATGTACCTACTCCTCAATCACCTCCAGTAACGTTTGGAACACAACCAAATCCAAGTGTCAGTGTACCACCGCCGCCACCTCCTCCATTGCCACAAGATGCTGCACTACCACCTCCGCCTCCGCATTTTTTTACAGCTTCCAAGCGTACGGAGCAACCTAAGAATGATGCACCGAAGAAGGCTGGTGAACCTGAGAATAATAATCATTCTACTCTGTTTGAACAGATAAGAGGAGGTACTACGTTAAAAAGAGTGGGCAGCAACAAAATTTTACAAATGAATTGAAAGCAAAATTAGAAAGTAGTGGGGGCACTGACAAAAAAGAAACACCAGAAGAGTTTGCTGCAAGAATAGATAGGGAGCAAGCAGAGAGAAAGAAGTCGGATGATAATGATTCAGATTGGACAAAGAGACTTAAGGAGAGAGCAGCAGTCATGCAATTCTCAGATAGTGAAGAGGAGTCACCGGTACCGCCAAGTTCGTGTGTTGATTCACCACAAGTAAATAATGTTGACTCAGTGGATAATGAGGTGCAAGATTCACCTCCTCTTTCTGTTGAGGATCGCATAGCACAGTTTGGTGGAAAAGCGTTGCGATGCCAAAAGGAAAATGTTGTACAAGGACTATGATAACTATGAAATGGTCAGCCATGCACTTCCCTTCCTTTTCAAAATAAGTTTACCTACAGGTCTGATTGTATTAAGATTACTTAATACAATCAGATCTATTATATGCGCTTATCCAAATATTACCTGCCAACTCTAAAGGAAAAGCCTGCCCATGCTAAAATTATCTCCCATCAATATTCTTTGCGTGCAGGTTTAATAAAGCAGATAGCATCTGGCATCTATACGTGGTTACCACTTGGTCTCTTAGTGCTTAAGAATATTGAAGATATTATCAGAGATGAAATGAACAAATCCGGTGCTATTGAAGCATTAATGCCTTGTGTGCAACCAGCAAGTCTTTGGCGAGAATCAGGGCGTTACGATGATTACGGTAAGGAAATGCTACGCATAAAGGATAGACATGAGGAAGATATGCTTTTTGGTCCAACGCATGAGGAGATAGCAACTGATTTAATTAGAGATGTGGTAAAAAGTTACAAAGATTTGCCACTTTGTTTATACCAAATTCAATGGAAATTCCGTGATGAGGTAAGACCACGTTATGGTGTTATGAGGGGCAGGGAATTTTTGATGAAGGATGCATACAGTTTTGATGTAGATTACGAAGGTGCACTGAATTCATATAATTTGATGTACAAAACTTACATAAAAATCTTCAAACGCATGGGATTTACTCCAATTGGAGTTCGAGCTGATACGGGGCCAATTGGAGGAAATTTGAGCCACGAGTTTCATATATTGGCAAACACTGGTGAGAGCACTTTATATTATGACAATAAATTTTCTGAACTACTAGAGAGTGAAGATATTGAAAGTTTAAAGAGTATATACGCAGTTGCAGATGATATGCATGATCCTGAGACTTGCCCTATATCACAAGAGCAGTTAAATGTTAGTAAAGGTATTGAAATAGGGCATATTTTTTATTTTGGCGACAAATATTCAAAGCCTATGAAGGCAAGTGTTACTTCTCAAGATGGAAAAAATGTCAATATACATATGGGTTCGTATGGCATTGGGGTTTCAAGACTTGTTGGTGCGATAATAGAAGCTTTTCATGATGATAAGGGAATTATCTGGCCGGAGGAGGTAGCTCCTTTCAGAATTGGTTTAATCAATTTACAAACGAAAGTAACGGAGGCTGCAGATAAAATATACAAAGCTTTGAAGAGCGATGAAGTGCTTTACGATGATACGGAAGGGAGTGTAGGAGTAAAATTTTCTAGAATGGATCTGATAGGCTTGCCGTGGCAAATAATTGTCGGAAAGAAAGCAGTAAGTGAAAATATAGTTGAAGTAAAAAATAGAGCAACTGGAGAGGTAAAGGAAATGCAGATTGAGGAAGCAATAAATCACTTTAGCGCAAAATGATACACGGTATCGGCACTGACATAGTATATATACCAAGAATATTGAGAATATTACAAAAATACGGGGAAAAATTTCTCAATAGAATCTACACTGAAAAGGAAATAGAGCTAAGTAGAAAGTATAATAGTCAAGAAATGCGAGCAAGGTATTTTGCTAAACGCTTTGCAGCAAAAGAAGCTTTTGTTAAAGCACGAGGTAGTGGTCAGGGTATTACAATGAAAGATATAGAAATATACAATGATGTAAGAGGCAAGCCATATCTTACCGTTAGCAAGGATTTTATCTCCAAAATTCATCTTTCTTTAAGTGACGATGGAGATTACGCTACTGCATTTGTTGTAATTTGCGTCTATAGCTCACACAGATAAAGTTTACTCTTTTGTCATCTTATGGCTTACTGTATGAACATTCATTTTTAAAGGTAAACTGCACAGCAAATGGTCAGTGCTTGACACTGTCCTCCTTTGTCATCCCAGTGCCCAGACACTGGTTTTCTGCAATCTCATCGAAAACGTTTTTCTATGCTAGTTTGCTTGTGAGCAAGCAAACTTTCCTGGATCCAAGTAGTCAGGGCACTGGGATGACATCTTTGTTGTGTTTAACAAAAACAAATGTTCGTACAGTTGTGGAATGAATCGCAGTATAGCTATAGCATACACAAACGACTAGTTTGCCAAAAAAACATAGCGGTTTTTCTATGATTTTAGTATAATTCTAGCTTTACCTAAACAAAAAGATGAATTATTTAATGGACTGTGTTTTAACGTCTCTTTCCTTACCATTTTCAATTACTGAGAATTATTTATTAATTACTGCGTTGATTCCACTTTTAAGTGCGTTAGTTATTTTTTTTACTGGTAAATGGCCCGGAGTGAACAATAGTATTACTGTCACTTCTTCTGTACTTCTGTTTACGTATACGTGTCTGTGCACTTTATATTGGGTATATGGTGATCATTCTCAATTTATTCTCATGGATTTTGGTAATAATTTGCACATTAGTTTAAAGCTAGAGTCTACCGGAGTAATATTCAGTTTATTAATATCGTTTTTATGGGTGCTGACCAGTATATATGCAATATGTTATATGCAGAATAACTATGCTGATAGCAATCACTCAAGTTTTCTATGCTTTTTTTCAATATCGATTGGCTGTGCAATGTTTATTGCTTTTTCTGGAGACTTGCTCACTACATTTGTCTTTTATGAGCTTCTAACTATTAGTACATACCCTCTGGTTACTTACAACTCAACAAATGAATCAATGATTGCAGGACGCTATTACTTTGGCGTGCTATTTTTCTCTTCTTTGGTATTATTTTTTCCTGCAATAGGCCTTTTATATCATGAATTTCATACTTTAGACTTTGTAAGCGGTGGAATATTCAAATTTGATACTTCACTCATCACTTTCATTGCAGTGTGTTTTGCTATGCTGATTTACGGAATAGGAAAAGCTGCATTAATGCCAATGCATTTTTGGTTACCAAAAGCAATGGTTGCACCAACTCCTGTGAGTGCACTACTGCACGCTGTTGCTGTTGTGAAATCCGGAGTTTTCATCATCATAAAAGTTATATTATACACTTTCGGCGTCGATAATATGCAACGTTTTGTGCAGCAAAATTGGTTTGCTGGAGGGTGGCTTCCGTACGCTGCTGGATTTACTATTATTACTGCATCATTGATTGCACTAAAGCAAAAAGAATTAAAGAAATTGCTTGCTTACTCTACCATCTCTCAATTGTCGTATATTATATTATTCGCTTCAATTTTTAGTGATCTCAGCATGAGGGTTGCAATTTTTCAATTAGTTTGCCACGCATTTGCAAAAATCACTTTGTTTTTCGTTGCCGGAGCAATAATAACGAGAGCAGGTGAGAAATATATAGATAAGATTTACGGTATAGGACGCAGTATGCCAATTAGCATGACAGCATTTGCTATAGGTGCATTGTCTATGATAGGGGTGCCGCCTGCTCCGACTTTTTGGGGTAAATTTCTCATTTTTCAAGCTGTTTTCAACTCTGGCAATGTAATACTTTCTGTGTTTGTAACTCTAGTGTTAATTGTTAGTACTATACTCAACGCTCTGTACTTTTTACCGATAATTTACAACGCCTTTTTCTTAAAACCTTCTCAGAATTACTTTATTAAAAAAACACCAATTCTTCTAGTTTTACCTCCAGTTATTACTGCTATGTGCACTTTGGTTATTTTTTTTAGCTACCAAGTAATATTTTAAAATCTGTATTTATAACCATTAACAATAAATTTAAATGGTATTATACCAGCCAGAGTTGCTTTTATATTCGACAAAGTGAAGCTAATCTCCACAGTATCCTCCTTATTTTGCTCGGTTGTAAAAACTACAGTAGCATTTCCAGCAAATGTAACTAAGTCCTTGGTCGATCGATCAATAGATAATGTTATTACATTTATGTTGGCGATTTTTCTTTTAGATAAAGACAAATTACCAGCTTCATTATTCGTTTTTTCCTGAAAGCCTTGATAGATTTTATGTATAGAATTGTTTCTTATAAAATTTTCTTGGTACTTCGGTTCAACGATCTTAATGGACTCGTATATTTCAATGTATTTACTTATTAAGTACCTCGCTGTGGAAGTGTATTCATCTTCCTTTTTACTGAAACTAAGCTTATGCATTGCAGAGAACTCATCTTCTGTGTGGTTCATATACTTCACAAAATTTAAATCTTTTTTAATAGGAAATAACAGGTATATGTTTAATGTTAATAAACATAAGCATACTAGGAGAAGCGATACTATTAATGCCATCCAAGATCTTTCTGCTACACAAAACAGATACCTATGGCAGTACCATTCGACTGCTTTACTGAAATAACTTTTGTTTTTTACTGATTCAAGCAATTTATCTTCCATAACACAATACTACCAGACCTAATCGGATCATTATAATAACAATAAGCTTAGATACTCTAAAAAAAACTTTAAAATATGTCTAAATTTTCCCAAATAGGATGAATGATTATATCACCTTGTTCTGCAATGAGGTAGAATTTATCGATTTTGCTCACATCTATATTTATCATTTTTACACTGAAATTTTCAGGATCATAAGTATTACTTTCTACACTTTTGTGATAATTATAATAATGTAATTTATTTTGATCATCAAAATAACCAAATTCATCAGCAAAGGTTCCCACTTTTCTACCTTTACCACTTTTGACTAGCTCAAATAGATCAATTACATGGTTTTGGGATCCAGGCTCAATAGGCCCTTCTGCAGCAAAAAATTTAGGTGCATGACCAATGTATTCCTTAAATTTTAGATTATGAGTCTTTTTTACACTACCAAAATCCACAAATTTATATTCATCTGAAATACCAGAATATTGTGGATCATACTTTTTATATTCAAAAAACTCATTACCTAAAAAATTACAAAACGTTAATTTATAATTATCATGATCGGATTTTACGACTTTAAGGTAATGAAAATCTCCAGGAATCTTTACTTCCTCTTCCGTAATATGATTACGTACAACAAGCTCACCATTTAGCATATGATAGCCAATTTTTGGCAAAGTAGCTATATTGATTGTCTTGTTTAGCTTAAAATTTGCTTCATAAATGCCACTTAACAACTCCTTTCCTTTTTCTAGGGTTATGTCTTGATCTGAAGCTATATTCTTAATTAAGCTTAATTTTTTCTGCATGTTCAATATGGCTTTCGTCAAAACTTCTATTGATTGCCATACAGTTAATTTATTATCAGTCAAATTATATACTTCGAGTATTAAATTAACAGAATTTTATCATGAATTTATGTTAAAAGTATTATACTTTGTAAACTTATGTCATGATATTAACTACATTAGCTAAAACATGCTTTTTATCTAAGTGGAGTTGCTTTGCGGCAACGAAAAGTTCATCTATTTTTTTCCACTGACTTAGCAGAATTTCAACACCATTTACCTCTCTCTTTATGCTTTCTAAAATGAAGGCCTGAATTATATATGATGCTAGTTCTAGTTCGATTTCGCTATTAATTACTTTATTAATCATATTGGGATTCTTTAAATCATGAAGAAATTTATAAAAGCATTTGTATGCTTCATAAGCATCACTACTTATTGTATTTATTATCATTCCTGGCATTCCAGGAAATAAAGTAATCATTTCGTCAAACGTTTGATTATCAAATTTACATTGAGATGAAGCAACTTGCTTTGTTTCATCATAAGTTAATGGGAGTAAATTTAGCTGAAAGCACCTACACCGGATAGTGGTTTGTATATCATATGGCTTATGGCTAATTATAAATATCTTAGAATTTTTTGGCGGCTCTTCTAATATTTTCAATATTGCGTTTTTAGCGTTATTAGTCATTGCCTCTAAGCTATCTATTATAGCTATTTTGTGTTCTGATTGAATGGGACTTAAGTGTAGAAAGTTTTTCATTTCTCTGACTTTTTCTATTCCGATAGTATCACCTTCAACAATGTGTAAGTCCAATGCTACTTCATTATAGTTTTTTATGAGTAACCAATTGGAGAAGGATTTTGCAAGTGTTGCTTTTCCTATACCTTTTTTACCACAGATCAGCCAAGACTGAACAGATAAGTTGTTCATTATTTTTTTTTTGGCTTGGTTGTGGCCTATTACTTTTTTCATTCTTTCTCCTATAGATTTTAGTTTGAAAATGCGTTGTTTACTGTTTGTAATGAAATTGCACCTTCCCTTAAAACCTTAATCTTATCTTCGGTTAAGTCAATAATAGTAGATTCTATACCAGAAACTAGTTCGTCATCTTCAATCACTACAGATAAATGTTGCTTAATGGATTGTGGTATATCGTTTGCCTTACATACACTTTCTTTTCCTGAAATATTTGTACTAGTTGCAACTATTGGAACTTTCAGTTTGTTTAGTATTGAAATTGCAATAGGATGCTCAGGAATTCTGATACCTATACTATCTTTAAAGAATTCGTTTGGCAATATGTTGTTGTTTTTAAGTGGTAAAATATAGGTAATTGGTCCAGGAGAAAAGTGGTTTATTAAATCAATATATCTTTCCTTTACCTTTGCTATTTTTGTCAAATTGTAAATATCACTAACAAATATAGACAGTGGTTTATTTTGAGAGCGTTTCTTTATCTGATATATTTTTCCTATAGATTCATTATCTAGTGCATTACAAGCAAGAGCATACACTGTTTCTGTTGGAAAACACACTAATAAATTGTTCTGTATTGCATTTATTATTTTAGATACCATATAGCTAAAAACTTATTCATAACAACTAGATCAGTTTTGTTGCACTGTATCTTATATAGTAACTGCTAGTTTTTGTAAACGTAATGCAACGCAGCTTACCATTTGTTATGCAGATTTGCTACAACCCAAACTCTTCATTGACTTTATCAATTATTGCCTGTGGTGGATCCTCTCCCCATCCTGAATACAAAATCTCTCCATAGTCTGCAACATCTATAGAGCCAGTTCTGCTTTTTGCTAGAAACATTTCTCTTTTCTCTTTATCAACTAATACATAATGCCACGCTGATTTTCCACGATCTTTACCACGGACTAAGTATATAAGATCTGACCTACTTCTTTTTGTTGCATCAGCAAAAGATCTTTCATTGACAGTTCTGCTTTTACTTTTTATGCCGCCACTTTCAGAAAAAGCTTCCTTGGATTCGGTTTTTTTGCCTGCTAATTCAGAAATTTTTCCTTTTTCCCCTAATGCCCGTTCTTTGGTGTTTTGAGACGAATACTTACTGGAAAAACCTTCCCCTGTACCGCCAGGAGTCCTGTTTGTGAAACGCTTAGTAAATGAATTATTGTCGTTGTTTTCTGCCATAAAAATCTCCAAACTTTAGATTGTAGAATCCAAACTTTTACTACACTTTATCATATGTTAATTAAATTAATATAAATGAAAAATAATATAGTAATTATTACAGGAATTACGGCCTCAGGTAAATCAGAATTATGCGATAACCTGAGAGAAAAATATGGAAATATTAGTATAATAAATTGTGATTCAAAGCAGGTATACAAAGAAATTCCCATAATTACTGCTCAACCACTAAAGCAAGAAGAATTTTATAAATTATATGGTTATGTTTCAGCAAAAGAAAATTATTCCGTGGGTCTATGGTTAGAGGATTTAGAAAAAGAAGTTAATCACGCATTAGAAAATGCTCAAATACCTATCATCACTGGAGGAAGCGGGCTTTACATCAGCAGTTTAATCAAAGGCTTATCATCAATGCCACAAATAAGTCAGAAAGTAAGGAAAAATGTAAGCGAATTAAGGAAAAATTTAAGTAAAGAGGAGTTTTACAAATTAGTGCTAAGCAAAGATCCAAGGATTCAAGGTAAAGTATTCATGAATGACTCGCACCGCCTTTCAAGGGCACTTGAAGTTATCACTGAAACTGGCAAGTCGATTTTCGTATGGCAGAAAAATCGACAGCCTCCTTTATTCAATAATTTTAAGATATATACAATTTTGCCTAAACGTGAGGATGTATACCAAAAAATAAATTCTCGTTTTATCAAAATGATTGAAAATGGAGCAATTGATGAAGTAAAAAAGCTACTTAACATGAACCTAGCCCCACATTTGCCAGCTATGAAAGCACACGGAGTGCCAGAAATTATAAAGTACTTGAAAGGTGAGATTACTTTAGACGAAGCGATACAGATTGCTCAAACCAATACAAGACACTACGCGAAACGTCAGTATACTTGGTTTAAAAATCAATTTCCGAGTTCTAAAGTAATTGATTGTGCAAATAAGCTTACAGAGATTGAGATATCTTAATCATTATCAAGGCTAAGTCCTACCCTTATCGTGGGTAAGTGACTCTACACTGTTCACTTTCAGTTGCTTATCCAAGTCATGCTCTATTTTCAACTTAAATCCTAGCTTCTCGCAGAATTCGTAAAAATACTCCTTAATGACATCAAATAAATTTCTGCCATCAATTTTGTAATCTCTCAATTTTCGAGGAACAGTGAGCGACAATTTACCATCTTCATATGTTACATCTTTGTCACCTTGAGACTTAAGTGTGAATTCTAGCGAGCTATCCAATTTACATAATTCTTCTTCCAGTTCTGCAAAAGTGCGAACTGCAATTTTTTCTTCAATTCTGATTGCCGCATGACTTGGATCACTACAATTAATATGTGTTACATGATTAGACTGAAACAATAACCCATATGTTTCAGCTAAATGAAGGATAGGTCCTCCTTTACCATACAATGCACCCACATAAGCAGCCTGGTTACAATTAGTGATTAGTTCTTCTAGAATAGAATCATTTGGAACTTCTGCTTCAGCATATTCAAATAGCTCTGTAAAAACTTGTTTTACAAATTGGCGGTACTTATTTTTGTCATTTGAAATGAGGTTGGTATGTTTATTATATAATTCATCAACAAGCTCTTTTGTTATAACTTTGTTCTGAATAACAAGTTTCATTCTTGGAAGATCTACGTACATAGTTGCACCAGAATTCGCTTCAGCATTATCTTTACCAGCCCTCAACCTGCTAAAACCAAACTTTTCTGCTTGAGCTCTTAGTGTAACTATTGGATTTTCCTTTTCTTTTGGTGTAGAGCTGTTCATCATTAATACCTTGATATAGACTGCTAATGGTATAATAATACATAAAAATGATTAATAAGTTAATAAAATACCTACTATAAGCCCTATGATAGCAAATATAGTTAGGGGTAACTTAGGCTTACCGACGATTTTAAAAACAACAAATTCGTCATTCCGTTACGTGTTAGCGGCTGAGATACCGCGAATGAATCGCGGTATAACGTTAGAGAGCTGTGCTAGCTATAGTGCATACCTGACCATAAGGTGACAAGATTTTAAAAAGGCTCTATAACAGTTTTACACATGTATGAATCTCAATGAGCAATCAGATTTTTCTAAATAGCAGGCTGGAGAATATACCTAAGTTCCATTCCGCAATATTGCCTAAACTTTGTGGTGGGGACAAGGTGGTGGATCTGCTGTTTTATAAGCCACTTAGTTATGTGGATAGAAGCAAGTTACTATCTGATGCTCGAGTTGGAGAATTTACAACTTTCATTGCAAAAGTTTATGAGCATCAGTCGCCCACTTTTAGAGGTAGACCATATAAAATAGTCGTTGAAAGTGAGAGTCAGTATATGTTCATAGTCTTTTTTAATTACTCAGTTAAGTATTTATATAAACTATTTCCAACTGGAGCTTCTGTAATCATCAGTGGCAAGCTCGAAAAGTTTGCTGAACATTGGCAAATTACTCATCCAGATTACGTGTCGCTTGACATCAACCAATTTAAAGAAATAGCTTGCATAGAGCCAGTTTACCAATTATGCCGTGGCATTACCAATAAGCGCATTGGGAACATAATAAGCTCTAATCTAAAGGAATTGCCTGATTTACCAGAGTGGATAGATGATACATTAATCAAGCAAAAAAAATGGTTAAGTTGGAGGGAAAGCATCATAAAGTTGCACAGACCAAGCTCATTGGTGGAAGCTGAGGTTTGTAGAAAAAGGCTTGCTTATGATGAATTGTTTGCGTATCAGCTAGCGCTGAAACTTGCAAGAAAAAATCATGTGAAAGAAAGGGGAAGAGAATTTATAATATTGAGTAAATACAAAGAGCAAGTTTTAAATGAATTGTCGTTTCAATTAACAAATGATCAAACTCGTGCAATAGATGAGATCTCAGAGAGACAAAAATCCAAGTATCGCATGATAAGCTTGCTGCAAGGTGATGTTGGTAGTGGCAAAACCGTAGTTGCACTTTTTGCGATGATAAATGTGGTAGAAAACAACATGCAGGCAGCTCTAATGGCACCGACTACTATCTTGGCGGAGCAACATTATAATTGGATTGAGGAAGTTTTATCCTGTACCGATATAAAAGTTGCGCTGCTTACTGGTAAAACTTCGCGCAAGGAAAGAAAGATTATCATGAACGAACTTGCAAGTGGTGTTTTAAATATAGTGATTGGCACTCATGCACTATTTCAAGCTAACGTTACATTTAAAAATTTAGGGCTTGCAGTCATAGACGAGCAACAGCGATTTGGAGTGATGCAGAGAAATCGCTTGGTAGGAAAAGGAGAAAATGCCGATATACTTTTCGTTACTGCAACTCCCATTCCAAGAACTTTGCAGCAAGCTATGTATGGTGACGTTGAATGTTCAATTTTGAAAGAAAAACCAAAATCCAGATTGCCAATAAAAACTGTAACTATGAACATTAGTAGGGTGCCAGATGTTATTGAAAAGCTAAAAGGTGCTATAAACAGGGGCGAAAAAGCATATTGGATTTGTCCATATATAGAAGAAAACGAAGAGACCAATATTGCTGCAGCAGAGATGCGTTTTCAGGAATTACAAAAAACATTTCTTGATAAAGTCGGGATAATACACGGAAAATTGACTCAGGAGCAGAAAGATCAAGTTATGTTTTCCTTCAAAAGGAATGAATTTTCTCTGCTTGTTGCAACCACTGTGATAGAAGTTGGTATAGATGTGCCAGATGCAACCATCATGATTATAGAAAATGCAGAGCAATTTGGGTTATCACAATTGCATCAGTTAAGAGGCAGAGTAGGGCGAGGAAACAAGCCATCTTTTTGTGTATTATTATACGATAATTTAAGTAAAAGCTCATCTTCAAAGTTAAAGATCATGTGTGAGTCACAAGATGGATTTTACATTGCTGAAAGGGATATGATGCTAAGAGGCAGTGGAGATATTTTAGGCACAAAACAATCAGGATGTATGGAATTTAAATTTGCTGATTTATATCAGGACAAAGAGCTGCTCAATCTCGCGTATAATAACGCAAAAGGCGCAATGGCTGATTTTGAATTACTGCTTGATATATTTGAATATAGGAGTAGATTACATTTTTCAAAATTTCAGTAGGAAAACCAGGTAGCCCACAGAAACGAAAAAACTTCCTTGACAAACTCCGCCAGCCCCCTTATCATGAAACTGAAGCTATTGTATTTGCTTTCGCCAATCTGCAGATTAAAAGGTAAGGATTACTTAATGTATCGGCGTCTTATGTTCAATTTTTTGCAGTATATAGATACTGTATGTCTTTACAAAACTTCATCTACATCTAGATTTTTATCTAAATAAGCTGAACGCGCTTATAAAGCGTTACAAGACATCAAAAAATGCCAATACTCGACAGAGATAGTAAAAGACTAGCTAACTCGGGGATTCTTTGTCTTTTTTTCTGCTTAGTAAATTTCTTAAACATTTGCAGCGTAAGTTAGTTGCAATTAAAAGCGGCTGAATCTCGCTTGTCAAGCGTTTAAAACATAAAAAACGCCAATATTTTAAAGCGGATAATAACCACGGGGCTTCTTTTGCCTTTTTTTTATTTGGTAAATTTCTTAATGTTTATGGCTAAACGACAACCGTCATCCCGCTGCTTGTTAGCGGGATCTCTTGTTAGCGGCTGAGATACCGCGAATGAATCGCGGTATGACGTAGATTGCTGTCATTCCAGTGCTCCTTTTTTTGTCATCCAAGCAGCCTCCTATGGTGTCATCCCAGTGCCCAGACACTGGGATCCAGCATTTCATGCAATCCCATCAAGAACGTTGTATTTTACATAACACTTTTATGCTTACCAACCCAGTGTCCAATCAAAATTCCTGGATCCCAGTGTCAAGCACTGGGATGACACCATAGGGGCACTGCCGTCATAAAGGAACCAGTGTCAGCTACTTGAATGACATCATGGGGGCGCTGGCCATAAGTGTTGAAAGTAACACAAAAAAGACATAAAGAACTATTATTGCAAGAAAATGGAGGCAATAATGGATCAAATAGAAAGAGTACTAAATTTAATAAAAGATGAGGATTTAGAAAGGCTAGGAAAATTAAGTGAAGTAGATAAATGTAATACTAAATTGTTGGGCAAGATTATATTTAAAGGTCTAATGAAGTTAATATTAATGGGGCAAAAAACAAGCCTAAGAGTGCTAGAAATGGTAATAAACAGGTGTATAATGGATAAGAATAGCGATAAAAGTACAGTAACATACAGTGGTTTGTCAAAAAGGTTAAAAGTTATAAATCCAGAATATTTTAAGGGAGTATACATTGATTTGATGAGCAAGATTAAAAAGCTATTACCCCAAAAAACATCAAATAACTTACATAAGTTTGATTCGACGATCATAAATTTATCGGGATATCTCAAAAAGATGGGCTAAAAATAGGCGGTAAAAGTAACGACAGTCAAGTTAAAGTGAGTGTAGGATTAAAGGATCAATTGCCGACAAGTATAAGATTTTGTAAAGGACAAGAAGAAAGTAGTGAAGATATAGCATTAGTGAGAGCAATTAATGAAGCTAAAGTTGAAAAAGAGGATATTTTATTATTTGATAGAGGAATCAGAAAAGTTGGAACTTTTGCCGAATTTGATGAAAAGGAGTACAAATTTATCACAAGAGTTAAAGTAGGAAGAAAACATGATGTTATAAGCAGGAACAAAGTTATAAGAGAACAAAAATCGGATGGATCAGAGATTTTAGAAGATATAATAGTTAATCTTTATCGTGCACGAGGTAAAGTGGCAGAAAAGCATGATCTACGGCTAATAAAAATCAGAAATAAAATTGGAGATGAAATATGGTTTTTGACAAACTTGTTTGAAATGCCAGCTTATGAAGTAACAGAGCTATATAGGCGCAGATGGGATATAGAAGTGTTCTTTAAATTTATAAAGCAAAATCTTGGATATAAGCACTTTTTAAGCCATACTATGAATGGCATGAAGGTGTATATTTACATGATTATTATTACGGCTTTGTTATTTCTTGTTTATAAAATCAAAAATAATCTACATGGGTTCAAAATAGCATTACTGCAATTCACATTGGATCTAAATGACTCTTTTATACGTTCGATTGTTTTACTGTCGGGAGGTAATTTACATGCCGTTGATCATCTCATATCACGTTATTTTTGATACTTTCAACACTTATGGGGCGCTGGCCTGACAACCGTCATCCCGCTGCTTGTTAGCGCCGCGGCGGTATGACGGTCCGCTGCTTGTTAGCGAGATACCGCGAATGAATCGCGGTATGACGGTGTAATGACGGTTAAGTAATTCGTTATCCCGCTGCTTGTTAGCGGAATCTGCTGTGGCGACATAAACTCAAATCATTTCAAATTTCAATCCAAAGAGGTATCATTATGTCAAACAACTTCAATTTTAAAGAATTTTTTAACCACTATGAAACAAATAGTACGTCAGATGATATACAAAGGTATTATTTGCTGTGGAAATCAGTAATAGCGCAGGCAATGATTGATGCAGCAAGTCACTGCAAAAAAACAGAAAGCTTGGTAGAAAAACGTAAGGCAATTTCTTGGTTATCAGACTTTAGTCAAGATTTTGTGCACACATGTATATTGGCTGATTGTGATCCGGTATACGTAAAAAATAAAATACAGCCAACCTTAAAAAGCCTTACTAGATAAAGCCTTTTTATATACTTAATGAGGTTTACTCCTTTTACCGAAAAAAATATAATTCAATCTCCTATCTATAGTTGCCTCTATATCTTTGATTAATAGCTGCTTTATCATGTTTACTTTTCGCTTTGCATCTTGAGCTTGACGCTCATTGTTACCACTGTTATTGCTGTAATTATTCTTATCACTATAACTACTGCCACTTGGTTTGCTACTGTTACTGAACTCACTACCCTTTTTTCTTCTTGTGTTGAGTATCTGTATTATCTTTTCCTTTAAAAAGGACTTCCAGCCTGTGCCAAGTAATAATTTATAGAGAAAATGCGGAGTAAGAAACGCCACTAATATTCGAATAGAAATTCCGTAACCGAGATCTTCCCTATTTTCATAATACCACTTGCAATATTGAAACAAACGGTAAAACGCATTTTTGAAAGAGCAAAATTCTACAGCATACCAAAAACCATTGCTGAGAAACATGAGCACAATGCTGAATGTGTAAAGATACATTGTGAAGAGAAACAGTTTCACAATTATATCTTTTAGACTACCTAATATATAATTCAATAATCTTAATTTATAGAAAAGTGATATCATTTCACACCCACTTCAATATGGCTGGGGTGGAAGGATTCGAACCTTCGCGTGGCGGTATCAAAAACCGCTGCCTTACCACTTGGCTACACCCCAATACTACTTACATCAATAACACTATTAGCCCAATTAGTAAAAGATTTATTTGCTTTTTCTATGGGCATCACAGCAATAGCTGGCTGATCATAAGAATGCATTGCTTCGATTTTTTCTACAATTTTATCAACTTGATCATTTTTGCTTTTCATAATTGCTACTATTTCACAACTACTGTTAATTTCACCCTTCCATAAATACAGAGAATTCACTTCAGGAAATATATTTACACATACAATTAATTTCTCGTTTAACAATTCTTCAGAAACAGTTTTAGCCTCCTCAAAATTTGAAAAAGTTGTATAAACCAAAACTAAATTATTCATTAGTAGCTACATAAATGCATTGCTACTATACTCTACCGAGATTTATTCATCAAGAGAAAATAACGCCAGCGCGTACTGTATGAACATTTGTTTGCAAAGGTAGTATGTTAAGTGTTATAGCTAGTTTGCCTCAAACGTAAAGGTGTCATCCCAGTGCCCCTGTGATGTCATTCCAGTGCTTGACACTGGAATCCAGTTTTCCATATAATCTCATCGAAAACGTTGTAACCACTTTCTATGCTAGTTTGCTTGTAAACAAGCAAACTTTCCTGGATCCCAGTGTCAGCTACTCGGATGACACCTTTCCTAGCAGAGAAATCACAATGTTCATACGGTTGTACGCATACCGCTGGGATCTAGGATTTTTCTATAGTTTAAAAACAAAAAAAGGACGTTACTCATTGAGTAACATCCTTTTGGAGAAGGTAGAAGTTTTACTTATTACACTGTTCCTGGAGTTGCTGTAGCTCTTGAGTTGACAGGTTCTGCACTAGGTTGATCTAGAGATGCGCGTCGTTTTGCCAACTTTTCTTCGAGTTCTCTGTCAAATTCTTCTTTTAAAGGAAGAACTTGTTTTCTTGTTAGCGTAGAAGAACCAGAACCCATTCCACTATCAGTAGAATTACTGTGAGTGAGAGTTCTGTTACTCAAACTATCCAGGTTTTGCTCCACAATAGGATCACTGAGAACATCTTCACTGAAAGAACTTTGTCCATTTAAGTTAGTCAATGAGGCGCTTCTAGGTAGTTCTGGTGGAGCAACTGGAGTAAGCTTAGGAGTTAAGCTACTAGATGAATTGCTTCTACGGACTGTTGCAAAGTTCTGAGAATCTGAATCAGAGACAGTAGCAGTACTTTCAGTTCCTATAGAATTTAGTGAATTGCTTTTTGACAAGCTGTTAGATTGTTCAGAGCCTTTTCTTCCCAGTGAAGAGAATGATGATGACACAGACCTAGTTAAACTTTTGACAGAAGGCCTGTTAGCTTTTTTCTCTGCTCTGTCAAACATATTGCTTACGCTTGAGTACAAATGATTTTCTCTACATTCTTTAATAACCTTCTTAATTTCATCGTGATGTTCAGAGAAAACACTGTCGATGAAATAACTACCTTTAGGTAATGACCTTTGTGTTAACAAGTTATGCAAGCTTTTTTCATTTAAATTATTAATGAATTCTTTCTGTACTTGCCATCCAGAAGTATGTTCAATCTCCCCTGATTTTGCCTTCTCTGCCATTTTTAAATCAATTTCTGACGATATTCCAGAAAGTATATTTTTCACTAACCCAGAATTATTTCCTTTATCAGCAAAAATTGCTTTCATATCATTTCTTATTTCGTCAGATTTCTTAATTGCATCTGGAGTAAACCTTTTTATCTTATCTAAATAGTCCGTCTCACCAGATGCCTTATGGAACTTATTTGCCACTCCTTCGCCTACAAAACTAGCGCCTTTTTTCAGTGAATCTACTGAATGTTCATAACCTTCTTTCACCTTATCTTTAACATGCATAGCACCATCTCTAACTTTTCCGGCAGCGTATGTTGATGCGTCCTTAACTTTCCCAGCAGTATATTTCGCCCCATCAACTGTTTTTTCTGCTGACCACTTGAGCCCTTTATATCCAGATTGAACTGCTTTTACAGCGACTTTTACAGCGAAATATAAAGCAAGACCAACTATAGCACCCGGTATAGCAAGTGTTGCACCAACTGCCAAAAGTGGTAGTACTGCCGTAAATAACCCACTTGCTGTACTTACTACAAGAATCTTATCTCCTTGTTTCATCTTAGAGAATTCTGTATCTCCTTTTAACAGGTCAGTCATTCTTTCTTTTAGCTTCTTGTGATCATTAGCAATATCTGAATTTGGTAGATTTTGCATCGTTTTATTCAAATCAAAACTATCTTCTGGTTGGTTTTGTTGAGTTCCAACAGAATTTGAATTTTTTTCATTATGTAACATTTTAAACCTCACTATTAATTAAATATATTATAATTGTATTCCTTGATTCTTAAGTTAGTGTTAAATTGATTGCCAGTATTTATTTGTCTTCAAATAATTTCGCTTGACGTGTTTTGTGGTAACATAGAAAATTAGGTCAAGAAGCTGCAGCATTTATGAAGTATAGAAAAAGAACACTCATCTTTTTGGCTATTATAACTTTAATAATAATAGCTTTACTATTTAGGTATAATTCCCATTTTCACAAAGACGTAGTGCACTTAAAGAGTGACAACAAAGAATTCAAAAAAAAGCCAGAAAATTCCATAGAGTCGACCATATTACATAGAGAAAAGGAAGTGTACGATCATGTTTTCCATCCTGATGATTAATTTGTAAATAAAATAGCAATTTATGTTTGCATTTTCTTATTAAAGAAGTAATATTAGCGTATTAATTATAGAATCAATCATTATGTTTGATGATAATAATCCTTGGAATCTGGGAAAGAAACCGGTAGGGAACAAAACTCCTAATAATGAAGATATTTTAAGTAAAGCTGTATCTGATATAAGGTTCTTTCTTAATGGATTAACCAGAAACAGGGGCAAAAAACCTTATTTCATCATTTTCATTATTTTGCTGTTCTATGCTTGCACTGGCTTTTATATTGTCCATCCTAGTGAAGAAAGTATAGAACTTACCTTTGGTAAATATTCTAATACAGAAACACCTGGTTTGCGTTATCACTTCCCCTACCCTATTGGCAAGGTTTTTAAAGTGAACGTTAAGGAAGTAAATCGTGAAGAAATTGGGGTAAGTAGTTCTTATGGGCGAGATACAGATCGCGGTGAAGGCGTGATGCTAACTGGAGATGAAAATATAGTCAACGTTAACTTCGAGGTTCAATGGCGCGTTAGAGATGCTAAGGACTATTTATTCAAAGTGCGGGATTACAAACCCGGTTTCAGTGTTAAAAATGCTGCTGAAAGTGCCATGAGAGAAATAATAGGTAAAAATACGATCTCTTTTGCACTTGGTCAAGGCAGACCAGAAATTTCTAGAGATACTAGAATTCTATTGCAGCAGATTCTTGATGGATACCAAATGGGTATAGAGATTTTATCTGTTCAAATGAAAAAAATTGATCCACCAGAAAAAGTAATCAGTTCGTTTAGAGATGTACAAAGTGCTCGTGCAGACAAAGAGCGTACTATAAACGAAGCATATGCTTATAATAATGATATTATACCTCGAGCAAAGGGTGAAGCGATAAAGATAAAATTAGATGCACAAGCATATGAAAATGAAATAATAAATGAAGCAAAAGGTAATGCAAATCGCTTTTTATCTCTTTATGAGGAATATAGACAGAATCCTTCTCTCGTTAAGAATCGTATTTATCTTGAAACTATGGAAAATATTTTCAGTAAGGTAGACAAAGTTGTTGTAACTGATGATCTGAAAGGTATGTTTTCTTATTTACCTCTTACAAATTTAGGAAAATAACCATGAGTAGTAATATTAAAATTGTTTTTGTTTCTGTATTTGTTGTTTTATTGATTGTTTTATTTAATTCAATATTTGTTGTGCAAGAAACAAAGCAAGCAATAGTTATACAACTGGGTAAAGTTGTAAGGGATGTTAGGGAAAGTGGCTTATATTTTAAGTTGCCATTCATAAATAGTGTAGAGTTTCTTGATAAAAGAGTTTTAGATTTAAGTCCTGATAAGATCCCAAGGGAAGTGATAACAGCGGATCAAAAACGTATTATAGTAGATGCGTATGCAAAATATAAAATAACAAATCCTGTTACTTTTTACCAGGCTGTGAGGAATGAATCAGGGCTGGTTAGAAGATTGTATCCAGTTATAGAAGCACACATAAGAGAAAATATAGGCAGATTCTCGTTGATTAGTTTGTTGAATGAAAAAAGATCAGAGGTTATGCAATTGATTCAGCGTGGAGTTTATTCTGAAGCTGAAAAATTTGGCATAGAAATAATAGATGTAAGAATTAAGAGAGCAGATTTACCAGAAGAAAATAGTTCTGCAATATTTCGCCGTATGCAAACTGAAAGGGAAAAAGAAGCAAAAGAAATTAGAGCAGAAGGAGAGCAAGCTGGGCAGGAAGTTAGATCAAAAGCTGATAAATTAAAAAGGGAAATTATCTCCAGTGCAGTAAAAGAATCGTACGAAATAAGGGGCCGTGGTTATGCTGAAGCAACTAGAATTTATAATGAGGCATTTAAGGTTGATGAAGAGTTCTTTAACTTTTATCGCTCTATGAGCGCTTACAGTAAATCATTTGCCGAAAATAATACTAAATTTGTACTTTCACCAAATAATAATTTTTTAGATATTTTAAATAAAGGATGGAAATAATTTATGAAAAGTAAGGCATTTATTTTATCTATATTTGCATATTTTCTAATTGCGTTTTCTTCGTATGCTAATATGTTTGATTGGAATGCAAAAAAGGTCGTTGATGCTAGCACTACTGCATGCAACTGTAATCAAGGACTTGCCGATTTAGTGGAAGAACTCATTCCTGCGGTTGTAAATATTTCAAGCGAACAAATCATCAAACAAGAAAATAACAGCAAAACTAGAGTTCCATCTATGCCAGGAAATAATTTTTTTGATGATTTTAGAGAGTTTTTTGAGCACTTTGATCAGTTTTTTATGGATAGGGGCCCTAGTGTTAACAGAGAGGTGGTGTTGCTTGGCTCTGGGTTTATTATAGATAAAGGTGGAATCATAGTAACAAATTATCACGTTATTAAAAACGCCCAAGATATCACAGTTACTATGAACGATAATACTTATTTCAAAGCAGAAGTTTTAGGCTATGATGCAAGAACTGATCTTGCTGTGCTTAAGATTAATTCTGATAAAGATCTTTCTTCTGTTGCATTTGGTGATTCTGATAAAGCAAGGGTTGGTGATACGGTTATGGCAATAGGTAACCCATTTGGTTTGGGTGGCTCTGTAAGCACAGGAATTATATCTGCAAGGTCCAGGGACATTAGTATTGGCACTATGAATGAATTTATTCAAACTGATGCTGCAATTAATAGGGGTAATTCTGGAGGACCGTTATTTGATTTAAATGGAAAAGTTATAGGTATTAATACTGCTATCTATTCTCCATCTGAGTCTGGCGGCAACGTGGGTATAGGTTTTGCCATACCATCTAATTTAGCTATGTCAATTATTGACACATTAAAAAGTGGCAAAAAAATAAAACATGGTTGGCTTGGTGTGCAAGTTCAGCCTATAACGAAAGAATTTGCTGAGTCCTTAGGTTTAAAAGATATAAAAGGCGCATTGGTTGCAAGTATAGTAAAGGATAGTCCTGCAGAAAAAGGTGGGATTAAAGTAGGTGATATATTATTAGAATTTGACGGTAAAAAAATCGATAGAATGACACAATTACCTCAAATGGTTTCAAGAGCTGGACCTGAGAAAAAAGTGCAAGTTAAGTTACTTAGAAAGAGCAAAGAGGTTAATATTAAAGTTGTGATCGGAGAATCTACAAATGATGGCCAAGATAACAATCAAGAAGAAAATAAATCAACATCTGATTATGTAACCGGTTTAACTGTTTCAAATCTGCCAAAAGAATCAAAAGAAAGTAAAAATAATGTACCTACAAAAGGTGTGATAGTTACCAATGTAGATAGTAACAGTAATGCCACGTTGCGTGGTATTAAAAAAGGAGACATTATTATCCAATTAGATGGAACCGATATAGAAAATACTAATGATTTTCAAAAACAAGTTGATTTAGCAGTAAAGAAAAACGGTAAAGATTCAATAATGTTGCTCATTTACCGCAATGGAAATCAATTTTTCGCTTCAATAAAGTTAAAGAAGTAATTTTATTCACTAAATTTACAAAACAGTAGTGTTGTAAGCTCGCTACTGTAACACTTCAATCTTATAAAATAAATTAAAATCTACACTAGATTTCTTGCATAACCATATAAAAAACCAAAGGATGTCATCCCAGTGCCCAGACACTGGAAACTTCACTGTAATGAGCACATTGAGCAGCTGTATAATAAAAACTGGATTCCAGTGTCAGCTACTTGCATGACGCCGTCATAAAGGAACCAGTGTCGGCCACTTGGATAACACCATAGGGGTTACTTGGGTGATACTATAGGAGGTCTAACATGAACTTTCTAAAATTCATTGAACTGTGCTTTCAAACAGTGGTGCCGGGATGTGAGTATAATGATTATCAGTACATAAAAGTCATAGCAGACAGGCTGGAAGCAGCGAATGCTGGCGAAGTAAGGCGCATAATATTCAATATGCCTCCGCGTTCAATGAAGTCCATATGTATGAGTGTTGCGTGGCCCGCATGGATACTGGGCAACTGCAAGAATAATAGTTGCAAGTTATTCTAAGTTGCTTAGTGAAAAACATTCGCTCGATACCAGGTGCATAATGCAATCTGATTGGTATAAAGAACTATTTCCAGAGGTAGAACTATCCAAAGACCAGAACACTAAATATAAATTCCAAACAGTGCAGAGAGGATACAGAATCGCAACATCAGTTGGAGGAACATTAACCGGTGAAGGTGGTGACTTTATTATTGTGGATGATCCGCTTAACCCTGCTCAAGCTTTGAGTGAAACATTTAGAAAACGTGCCACAAACTGGTTCGATCAGACTTTAGTAACGAGACTCAACGATAGAAAAAAAGGAGTAATTGTGCTTGTGATGCATAGGCTCCACCTGGAAGACTTAACTGGGCACCTCTTATCTAAGCCAAAAAACATATGGCATCACATTTGTTTGCCAATGATTTCTGAAAATAAGGAGGTTATTTATTCAATTAATAACCATACTGGTGTCATTCCAACCCCCCCTCCTGTCATCCCAGTGCCCAGACACTTGTATCTGGGATCTCGTTCCTTAACTTTATAGTGTAAATTATTTCAAATTGTGTCTAGCTGCAAGTATAATAATTTCCATTTATAGATAAAGTATGTTGCAAATGTTATGCCAAAGAGTATAATAAAATCTATATCAAATACTTTACAAGAAAAAGTGGGATAGAGGCAAAAGCAAATATTAATAAGGATAATTTAAGAAAAGCGCATGCTAGAGTTTGAAGAAGCAGTAAAAATAAAAAATATTATTGAAAGGTTAAATAGCACATGATATAATATATATATATAGTGTAAAAATGTAAATAATTTTATTGACATCTTTACATTAATAGTTCTTAAATATTTAGTACTGTAGAATTAAATTATTAAGTTTTATGAAGGAAGTAAAAATGGTGGAAAGCTTTTCAGGTAACAACAAAGGCAGTAATTTTATTGAGGAGGCAAAAATAATGGAAAATTTTTCAGATAATAACGGAAACGGTAGCTCAATCTTCCAAGGAAAAATCAGGGAGCAAGATTTCTCTGCAGAGCAGAAGCTAAATGAACTAAAAGCAGCCATAGAGGAGCTTACCAGACAAGATTTGCTCAGGAGGCTCGAGTGTGAGCGTCAGGCTTTTAGTTGTATCGATGAAATATCATCTCAAGCAGAGCTACATATCGGAGAAGGTGATGATGAGGATTACTTCACTGGTGAAAAAGGAAGAGTACTCGGAGATTTCTGGAATTTCTTTGAATCTCTCTTTACCCTTTTTGAAGTAGATGTAGATGATCCGAAAATCTACCAAATGCTCAAGGAGAAGAAAGAAAAAAACCTGATTGCTGCGATAATGAAGTTTTTGCGTGATAAGCTTAAGGAGTTAATCAAGAAGATTTTTGCACGCGATTTAAGTTTCAATCAGAAGTTGGACAAAGAGATAAAAGAATTGCAGGAGAAATTAGGCAGTGGTGAGTTATCAGAAGAAGAGTTTGCAAGGGCGTTAGAAAGATTAACTGCATTGCAAGATCTGAAACTCAGGTTACAAATGGCCGTTGTCGGATGGATTGTTACAATGTTCGCAGAGATGTTTGGAGTTGAGTTGGCGGCTGCGGTAGCGGCATCTACAGAAAAAGAAGATAAAAAAGCAGAAAAAACATCATTAAAGGAAGAAAATAAAGAAGTTCATAAAGACGTAGAAATAAAGGTAGATGAAAGAGAAAAGCCTAAAGTGCCAGTTTTCCTTTTTGAAATTTCACCAGGATTTGTAAGGCCAGTTGTTCTGAGCAAGCCAGAACTTGATCTTTTACCAAAACCTATGAAAGAACTAATGCCTAAAGAGGTTATAAAGGAGGAGATCCGCGAGGTAAAACCAAAAGTGGAAGAAGAGAAGAAAGCGAAGCCGGAGAAAGAGGTGTGTCCACCTGCTCCAAAGACTGCAACGAATACGACGGGGACGGGGCAGGGGAGAAAAGAGGTTTATGGATGCGATAGTAGTAAGAAAAGAAAGAAAAACCACGATGAAAATAATAATAAGCAAGCTCCAAACCAACCTACTCAAGGCTCTGTTCCTAACGAAAAAGCTTCGAACCAACCTATCCCAAAATCTATGTCTGACAGAAAGGCTTCAGAGCAATCCGTTAAAAGTTCTGTTGCTGATTGTGGATTTGATTTTACTAACATGGGTACTTGGAATGGTGCTGAGAATGAAGGTTCTGTAAGTAATGCTCGACCACCAGGAGGATTGACTAATGATGTAAAAGTTGAGAAATGTGCAGAAGGTCAGTCAGTAGGAAAGACACCATAGTGGGGATAGCTAATACTTAGATGACAAAAAAGGGTGTCATTCCAGTACTGGAATCCAGGGGCATATAGATAGATGTCGACAGTTCGTCATTCCGCTACGTGTTAGCGGAATCTATGCTTGAGATACCGCGAATGAATCGCGGTATGACGTAGGGAACTTAGGGTTGCCAATGACTTGTCATTCCAGCGCGTGACGCTGGAATCTTGAAATTTGTGTTTTGTGAAAAAGAGTGAATGAAATTTTTTGAAAAAAAATATAAAAAAGTGCTTGCACTTAATTTTATTTTTAGTATATTAGTTACATAATATTTTTACTTAGGAGGCAATATGCATAGCGGTAATGATAAAAAAGGTTTTGATGCTGAAAAGTGGAAACGTGAGAATCCAGGTCCAGGTGGTGGGAGATTGCTGCGAATCGAAGGAGCAAGGTTTGATGATCATCGTGATGCACTTAAGGACGTACGAGAGAAGCTACGTCAGTCTAATCAGCCTAGCAGTTCTATTAGTGGATCAAGCTCTAGTGGGGTTGGTAGCAGTAATAAAAGATAGTTGTTGTAATTTAAAAATGGGGAGGTTGGTATGCCTAATAGAGAAACAGTAAGCGCATTGGTTAGTGCTTTTAATGTACATAATTATTTTTCTAATACAGTTAAAACTAATTTTAAGCTGCAAAGCAAGGGCAAGGAGGACTATATTGTAGTCTCATTTGATAAGAGTATGGGTACGTATCAGTGTAGAAGATATCTGGACAGTATAAAAAGGAAGATAATACGTGAATTCTACGGCATTGAAAAAGGTAATAAAGCAGAAATATTGGATACAGCTAAGCTAATTTTTGATGTTAATTCTTTTCCGTTTGAAAACTATAAAGATGTTGAATCTTTTCCACTTAAGAACTATAAAGGAGATTGGTTCGTAGATAAACAAGGTAGTATTAAGTTTGTAACACCTGTAGATGATGGCGTAATTTTCAATCTAAAGTCTCATTTGGCTTCTTCACTTGCAAAAGATATTCGAGAAGATATGCAAATTAGCAGTACAACTGTACCATTTAATAAGGGAAAATATTTGTGTTGTTCTAAATTTGATAATAAAGAATTAAGTCAGCAATTTAAGAATAAGTTTTTATCAAGGATGAGAGAAAGATATAAAAATGTTCCTAAGAAGCCTTTAGAGGTTAATGATAAAGACAATAGTGTATATATCAAAGATGTTTTTGATAACGCTCGTTTTATTGATAGTGTAACACGGTATAAGGCATGGCTTACAGGTATGGACCTTGGAGTTGGCAATGATGTTGATCATAGTGTGAAGTCATTTAAAAATATGATAATAAGATCTACTTATTCGGTGACAAAAGTGATGATAGATGGTTTTATACTTGCTCCTCCTTTAGGTAGGAAAGACGCCTCAGTTCTTGTGCCTGTTATACTAGATGATAAAGGAGCTAGATTATTAACACACGAAGAAGCTCTTAAACTAAATTATACATTTAATAATGTTGTGCTTGGTGATCTTAATAGTAAAACTCAAGCAAAATTATCAGTGAATGGAAGCAGTGAGGTATATGGCATAGACTTTTCCAATCCATACATTTCTCACTGTGTGATAACCAAAATAATAAAAAACTCTGTAATCAACAAAGACCATGAATTGTCCATTGACCCTGAGCTTCGTTTTCGAGCATTGTCGCGATCACCATCGACTGAACTGTCAAATATGGAATTGGAGTCTCCCACGTGTAGTCAGAGTGTAGCATCAAAGGATTCTCCCAGGCAAGGATCAGAAAAAGAAGAAGGAGAAGAAGGAGAAGAAGGACCGCGGTTGCTCAATTATGTAAATTCAGTTAGAACGAGTGATAGGCCATTGACAGATCTGAGTTATGCTACAACTAGTTGTGGTGTTCCAGGGATATCTAGAGATCTAAGTGCTGGTGAAGGTACGCTAACAGAGGCTAATATTCCGGATCAGAAAAGATCATCATCGATTCCTTCTCCTACAGCATGGAATGATTCAATGTCCTTAAATTCTGTGGCTTCTAATGAGGAACCTGAAAAACAGCAAGTTACTGATGAAAGTGATCTAGAAAGTAACGATGAGTGTTCTAAAGCAAAGCCACAGAGTGAATCTCCGAGTAGCCGGAAAGGGTCAGAAAGTAATTCGTTTTCAGGTAGTAGCACTCCATCAAAGGTACGACAATCTAGTATATTAGAGTCTCTAGAGAACACGTCTTTTGGTGGTATTCCAGAACCCTTGCCACAAGATGCCGTAAGCAAGCCAAATGTGCCCGGGGACCGTAATTCTAAAATTTCTAAAGATAGTGGTTTCGAGTCGCTTGAGCGGCCACAGTCGAATTCTTCTATCACTACTAGTACTGTTCCAGGGATATCTGAATCAAGGAAAGATCTAAATCCTCCCGTAGACAATAAGCGGCCACAGTCACTGCCACTTGCGGATTTTTCTACTTGTGCTAGTAATAAAACAGTAAAAGCTTTTTTGTGTTTTCTAGATTATTTTTCTTCTCCTGAAGGGAAGAAGCAACTACCCTTACTTCTTTCTTCTGAGGCGGGAAAGCAGTTATCCTCGATTTCGGATCCTCGTGAACAGGAAAACCTACTAGACTTTCTTTTTTCTACTGAGGGGAATAAGCAACTATGCTCGCTTTTTTCTTCTGAGAATAAACAACAACTGCATTCACTTTTTTCTCCTAAGGGAAAAGAGCTGCTGTTTTCACCTTCTCCTGAGGGGCAAAAGACGATACCTTTAGTTCTTTCTCCTGAAGGGAAGGAGCGATTACCCTTACTTTTGTCTCCTGAGGGAGAGCAAATATCCAAACCTTTCTCTCCTGAGGCAGGCAATATAATATCCTTACTTATTTGTTCTCGTGTAGAACCTAAAAATATGTCACACCGTTCATTTCGTGACAAATTAGCAAAATGGCTTCACCGTAATTCTTCACTCTCAAAAGTGGCTTCTTCTCAAGAAAAACCTCTTACTAATGACGAGAAGAAGGAACTACGCCCATTTCTTTGTCCTAAGCTGCAGAAGAAACTAGATTCCAACTCTCTTGAGGATGCACAGTTAAAATACTTGCTGTATACTCCTGGTGGGAGAAAGAAGCTAAACTTACTCCTTTCTTCTCCTGAGAAGGAGGGAAAGCAACTACTCTCAGATTTACAAAAAGTTGGTGGTAACGCTTCTACAAGTTTTGCAGATAGTGGTTGTTATTCAGGATCGTCTTCACAAAAATCGACTAGTGATACTGGAAGTGATGAAGATGAACTAGAAGCTAGTGGTAGGTCGTCAGTCTCATCGAACTCCAGTACTTCCACTGTTAGAACTAAAATGGATGCTACTAAGATCGAGCAATACTTGCAGGAGAAAAAAGTTAACAGTCGTACCTAATCCACTGCTCTCAGCCACCTAAGTGTTTTATTAGCTGACCCTGAGAGCACTGGTGTTGGTTTTTCTTGTCCATTGTAAGTATTGCATGGTACTAAATGTTTAAAAAGTATTAATATAAAGATATCAATAAAATTATTTACACTTTCATGCTATGCCCATAGCATCATATATTACTTAACCTTACAATAATTTTTTTATTCTTGCTGCTTCTTCAAACTCCAAATTTTTAGCATGCTCTATCATTTGCTTTCTCAAATCATCCTTATTAGTATTTACTTTCGGTTCTGCTATTGCCCTCTCCTGTAAGGTGTTTGATATAGGTTTTATTATAGTCTTTGGGACAATATTGTGCAATATATTATGTTCTTCTTGTTTTTTTCTTCTTCTTTCGGTCTCTCTTAATGCACGGTCCAGAGAACCAGTGATTTTATCTGCATACAAAATTACTCTACCTTCAGCATTACGCGCAGCACGACCAATCGTTTGAATTAATGAAGTTTCCGATCGCAAAAATCCTTCTTTATCAGCATCCAAAATTGCAACCAACCCACACTCTGGAATATCAAGACCTTCCCTCAGCAAGTTAACACCTACTAAAACATCGATTTCTTTAGATCTCAATTTGTATATAATTTCTATTCTCTCCAGCGCAGCAATATCAGAATGCAAATAACTCACTCTCATATTCAATTCACTCATATATTCAGCTAAATTTTCAGCCATTTTTTTCGTCAATGTAGTGATTAAAACACAAAATCCCTTCCCTATTGTCACTTGTGCCTCATGAATTACATCATCAATTTGACTCTCTATTGGTTTTACAATGCAGATTGGGTCCGTAAGCCCTGTTGGACGGATAACTTGCTCTATAAATACATTACTGGTCTTTGCCAACTCATACTTTCCGGGAGTGGCTGAAATGTAAACAGTCTGCGGCCTAACTCCCTCCCACTCTTCAAATTTTAATGGACGATTATCAAAAGCGGAAGGGAGCCTGAAGCCATAGTCGATCAATTTCTTTTTACGCGCCTCATTACCACTGTACATCGCACCAACCTGAGGAACGGTGACATGACTCTCATCAACAAATAAAATTACGTCTTTGGGTAAATATTCAAACAAAGTAGGTGGTGGATCCCCAGCTTCCATTCCATAGAGATAACGCGAATAATTTTCAATACCTTTACATATTCCTGTTGTTCTCATCATTTCGATATCAAAATTAGTGCGTTGCTCGAGGCGCTTTGCTTCAACAATCTTGTTTCGCGAGTAGTAATAATCCAAGCGTTCATGCAGCTCTTTTTTGACTAGTTCAATTGCCTGCAACAAAGCCTCACGTGGGGTTATGTAATAGCTATTTGGAAAAATGGTGATTTTATTTACGCCTTTGGTAACATTGCCCGTTATAGCATCAACTTCAGAAATTTCTTCTATTTCATCGCCAAATAACGATAAACGCCAAGCTTTATTTTCATAATGGGAAGGAAATATATCAACAATATCGCCGCGCACTCTGAAATATCCTCTCTCAAACCTGGCATCAGAGCGCTTGTATTGAAGATCAGTTAAGTTGCTCAGGAAATCATTAATACGAATTTTATTTCCAACACTAAGCGGTATGATCATGCTGCGGTAGCTCTCAGGCGAACCAAGACCGTATATGCAGGAAACACTGGCAACTACGATCGTATCCCTGCGCTCCAAAAGGGAGCAGACGGTGGAATAACGCAGCATCTCAATTCTTTCGTTAATTGCAGAATCTTTTTCGATATAAGTATCAGTTTGTGGTAAATAGGCTTCAGGTTGATAATAATCATAATAAGAAATGAAGTATTCAACAGCATTATGGGGAAACAATCCTTTCATTTCCTCATAAAGCTGTGCTGCTAAAGTTTTATTGTGTGCCATAATTAATGCAGGCCTGTTTGTCCTTGCAATAACATTTGCCATAGTAAAAGTTTTCCCAGAACCAGTAACTCCAAGCAAAACCTGATCTCTTTTATTGCTATTTAGCCCTGCAATTAAGCTATCGATTGCCTGTGGTTGATCCCCAGCCGGTTGAAAATGTGTAGCGATTTGAAATTCCATAGACTTTACTTACTATCTTTGATTCATTGTATAGTAAACACTATATTGCTTTTAAGATAAGTTGTATAGCTATCGTAAAGCCATAAAACATTAACCAACAATGTCATGCAAGTAGCTGACACTGGAATCTTGTTTCAATGCTAAACAAAATACCATAGAATTCAAGAAGACAATTCCTTAAAAATCCCTACATCCAAAAAAAGGCAAAATGCTGCTTGAATAAGCTAAATTTTTTTAGATGCAAAAACAATAAAACATAGTTGATACTAAATTATAGTACTCCTATGACAACGTTACAAAAATTAAGGAAATGGATAGCTCTGATCAATTGGAATAGTATTTTCAGGTACCGGTGGTCAATATGACATTTTTAAAATAAAGATTTAGAACCTGTTTAAAATCTTCTCAATAGAAGAGAAATGAAGGAAAGAACGACCATTTGTAGGCTAGTGTTAAGAACCTGTCTTGAAAGGAGTTAAGCAGCTAATTTAGTAAGCATAGAAGTAATCATATTAAATAAGATATTGTTTTTTGAAGTAAGAGGAGAATGCTCGTAATCCTTGCTCATGCGTCTAAAATTGGAAAGCCAAGCAAAGGTTCGTTCTACAATCCAACGTTTAGGAATAACCTGAAATCCTGTATCAACCAATTTCTTGGTAATCGTTAGCAAACATCCAGTTTCCAACAAACATCGATTTTGTAATTTACCTTTGTATCCTTGATCAGCAAAAAACTTACGTAATGTTGGAGCTTTGCATTTAGCTTGAATAAAAAGATTGGTAGCACCATCACGATCCTGAATGCTTGCGCTGTGTACCTCTGCAGTAATTACAAGACCTAGTGTATCTACAATAATATGGCGTTTTCTACCCTTTATTTTTTTACCGGCATCATATCCTCTTGATCCCCTTTTTGAGTCGTTTTCACTGATTGACTGTCAATTATACCTACTGAAGGTGTTTCATTTTTACCAACCATTTTTCTTACCTCTTTTACTAGCATGTCATGTATTTTTTTCAATTTTCCATTATTACGCCACCTGATAAAATAGTCATACACCGTTTTCCATGGGGGAAAATCCTTTGGTAGCATTCTCCACTGGCAACCACCCCTCATTATATACCTTATTGCATTAATAATTGTTCTGATGTTATGTTTTCTTGGTCGTCCTATCGCTCCTTGTGCAACATAGGGCTCTAAAATTTCCCATTCCTTGTCACTTATATCACTTGGATACAATTTACCCTCCTATTTTTTGCTTACCTCATCATACTCTTTTCTTTATTCCCTTTCAAGACAGGTTCTAAGTTTTCGCTCGCAATTTTTCCACAATCGTCTGCATTTTTCTAACCAAGCGAAAGATCGCTCTACAACCCATCTTTGTGGCAATACAGCAAAGGAATGTAATTCACTTCGTTTTATTACTTCTACAGTTGCTCCAATAATCGTTTTTATTTGAGTTGCAAAATTTTCTCCTGTATAACCTGCATCGACCAGTATATTTTTAACTTCCGAGAGGTTTTCTTTTGCGCTTTCAACCATTCTCACAGCACTGCTAACCCCAGTTGTAAATTAGAAAAAATAGAAAAGGTAAGGAAATAGGGTAAACTCCGAGGTATTTGATATTCATTCCTAAAATAGGAGGTTACCAATGAAAGAGAAAGTAACAGAAATCTTTTGTATAGTCGATGATTTTTGCAATACAGTCGATGAAAATTTTGCAGAAAAACTTCTACCAAGTGGCAAAAAACCAACCAGGACGCCAGAGATTACGCATTCAGAGATTTTTACCATAATATTGCTATATCAAGTGCGACAATTTTAAAATTTTCTATGTGCATTATTTGAAATTATTATACGAATCAGCGTTTCCAAAATTGCCATCCTATAGTAGGTTTATCAGGCTAAAATCGCGGGTTTTATGGTATTTAGCGCTCTTAATGCAATGGTTTTGCGAACAGTCAAAAGTGACAGGGATTTCGTACATAGATGCAACATCTATCGCTGTTTGCCATCCAAAAAGGACCTCGAGAAACAAAGTTTTCAAAGGGTTGGCAAAGATTGGAAAGACTACTTATGGGTGGTTTTTCGGTACATCTAGTAATCAATGAAACTGGCGAAATTCAAGGGGTTACGGTGATAAAAGGCAACGTTGATACCTGTGCCAAATTTAACTAAGAAATTGACTGGATTATTGTTTGGAGATAAAGGATATATCAAAAAAGATCTTTTTCACGAATTATTCGATAGAGGGTTAAAGCTTGTAACCAGTATAAAAAAGGGTATGAAAAACTCATTAATGGCGCTAAATGAGAAGATTTTGTTAAGAAAAAGATCGATTATTGAGACAGTTTTTGGCTCTCTGAAAAACAAATTTGAGATTGAGCATACTCGCCACAGATCACCGATAAATTTTTTGGTACACATTTTTTCTACGCTTGTTTCATATTCCATGCAGCCGCTGCATTTCTAAGCTTTACTTCGTTGGCTAATCCGCAACTGGGGTATATCTTACTATTACCCACAAATAAAAACATAGTATTGTATTTACTCAAATAATTTAATTTTATTAACCTGAAAGCTTATTAGATTAAAATTATTAAACTAAGAGTTATAATTTTAGCAACTAAAAGCTGTAAATTGCACCATATAAACAGTTATTTCAAGCAAAAGTTATGCCATTAAGAGCTATGCAACAAACATTTATATTTGTGGGTAATAGTAAGGGGGTATATAGGGTTGACACCAAGGCAATATTCTTCTGGAGAAGTTGATCGGCATGGCAGCATATCAAAGATGGGACCAGCGGAATGTAGAAGTATGTTATATGAAGCTGCACAAACAATGCTTACAGTTACCAAGAGGACATTTAAATTAAAAAACTGGGGTTGCGAAGAAAAAAGGAATGAAAAAAGCAATTGTAGCAGTAGCAAGAAAATTAGCTGTAATTATGCATAGGATGTTGGTTGATAAAACAGAATTTTATTATCAATAAACATCAAAAGAGCATAGGACAATAATTTTATTGAAAATAAAGATAGCAATGCCGATGGAAGGGACAAGCAAGAACTTAGTTAGACTTCGTGGTAAACATGTTGCCGTCCACTTCCGCCTAACAAGTATAATGCGGCTTGACAAATTTATTGTCATCTCAGACCGCGGAGAGAACCATATGCTACTTTTAACTTATGTAAAATTACCAAGGATTATGGAGAAGATATGCTGTTTTGATTTGTGTGAAAATTATTGTTGACTTATGTGCAATTAGAGAACCTAAGTCACTTTAGCTATATATAAAAGGTTTAAGTGGTTGTATTGATGTATCTTTGTATTAAAAAACACCCAATAAGCAGAGTTGTAAGTGGAATAAACCACAAAATGTAAGTGCTAGGTGGTACGATTATAATTGAATTGCCGTAAGAATTTTTTAACTCTGAGATTATCTCTTCATCAGTGTATCCATCATTGATTTTTTTACGAATTGCTTCTCGCATATCATACGCGATCTGAGATCCAGATTCAGACAATGATTCGCCAGAACATATTGGACACCTTATTATTTCAAATAAACTGGTTGCTCGTTTTTCCATGCTTTTATCTCTGAGTTTATTATCCAGAGTAAAAGCGTTTACGCCTGAGTGGAATATCAATATGAAAAGTAAGCTAATTACTATTCTCATTCTTGGTTAATTGGATTATTTTACTGAGTTGGTTCATAAAATCAGTGATGGATAACTTTCCAATAAAGCTTGACCCTACATCATCATCGTACTTTATTGAAAATTGAACGCTGTCATCAGTTGTTTTTTCTGATAAGAAAGACATTAATTTTTCAAACGCATCTGAAGTTTTTGAGTCACCAATCATAAACGAGATTAATTCTTTATAATTTGATATAGCCACGTTGATTTTGTCTTTAAATGAAGACGTAACCAAATTATAATTTTGCACTCCACCATCTGCAGCAAGAGAAAAATTATTACTTTGAATTAAAAATTTCTCTATGTTGAAATTAACTCTGGAAGCTGAGATGTGGTTTACAAATTCGTAATCAAATTTAGTGTCGATACTAAGGTAACTTTCAGGACTTGCAGTATTTTTATACCGATAAGTATAAAAATCAAATCCTAGTTTAGTATTTCCACTTGGTTCTTTATCGAGGTGAAATTGAATGTAATTACTTTTATCATTCACTTCAGTTATAACACTTTGCTGATTTTCTGAAACATCACATTTTAATCCATAATCTTCGTAACGAAGTGTATCTATATAGTCTATCACGCTGTTGAATCGCAATGAAGATGGTAAATCGTTTAGTCTAACAACAAAGTGGCTGCTATCGTTTGTGTGGCATTTTATATTCTTTTTCTCATCACCATGAACAGCAATATTGACTTCATTGCTTGGTATGTAGATATATACTGATTTATCAAACAATCTATTTTTTATCAATAAAGCATCAGATGAGATGGTTAATTGCTCATTGGAAAATTTTGGGTTTGTCACACGAAAAATTAGGTTAGAAGGAAATCCACTAAAATCATGTGAAATATCAAATTTTTCGTCGTTAATGTATAGTATTGTTTCAGCTAAAAGATTTTTTACCTTACATGCAGAAAAATACCAAAAACCACTATACGCTACAGGAATAAACAAAAGTAAAGAGATGATAATATAGATAAAAATCTTACGCATAGCTAATCACTCCCCTGTTTATCCAATGATATATTTCTTGTACCCCTTGGTATGGTTACACACAAGCCGTCGATATCTTTTGTGATTTTTATTTGGCACCCAAGTCTTGATGTCTCTGTTAAGCCGAAAGCTAGGTCTAACATATCATTTTCCTCATCAGATATGGGATTATGCGTTTCTACAGCATCATAAGATTTTGGATCAACAATCACGTGGCATGTAGAACAAGCAAGAGAGCCTTCACATGCACCTTCAAGCAGATCTGGATCACTTCTATGGGCTAAATTGAGCAGAGTTTCTCCCTCTGCAGCTTCATAACTTTTCTTACTCCCATCAGGTAAAATAAAAGTAACAGATGGCATATTATTCCTATTAAAATCCTTACTAATTTCTTTATATCCTACAGGTAATAACTAATATTTGCAAACTCTTTACAATTCCAGTACCTATATTTCTTGTTATCCAAGTAGCTCTTTGTTGTCATCCGAGTAGCTGACACTGGTTCCTTTATGACGGCAGTGCCCTCTTCTTGTCATCCCAGTGCCCTGATTACTTGGATCCAGAAAAAAGAATGGTGTCATGCAAGTAGCCTCCTTCTCCTGTCATCCGAGTAGCTGACACTGGGATGACACCCCACTTAACCGTCATACTGCCGCGGTATCTCTTAGCCGCTAACAAGCAGCGGGATAACGAGCTTATCGTCACGCCGTCGCGAACCGTCATACCGCCGCGAACCGTCATACCGCGATTCATTCGCGGTATCTCAGCCGCTAACAAGAGATCCCGCTAACAAGCAGCGGGATGACGATTGTCGTTTAGCCATAAATATTAAGAAATTTACCAAATGAAAAAAAGGCAAAAGAAGCCCCGTGGTTATTATCTGCTTTAAAATATTGGCGTTTTTTATGTTTTAAACGCTTGACAAGCGAAATTCAGCTGCTTTTAATTGCAACTAACCTACGCTGCAAATGTTTAAGAAATTTACCAAGCAGAAAAAAAGACAAAGAATCCCCGAGTTAGCTAGTCTTTTACTATCTCTGTCGAGTATTGGCATTTTTTGATGTCTTGTAACGCTTTATAAGCGCGTTCAGCTTATTTAGATAAAAATCTAGATGTAGATGAAGTTTTGTAAAGACATACAGTATCTATATACTGCAAAAAATTGAACATAAGACGCCGATACATTAAGTAATCCTTACCTTTTAATCTGCAGATTGGCGAAAGCAAATACAATAGCTTCAATTTTATGATAAGGGGGCTGGCGGAGTTTGTCAAGCAAGTTTTTTCGTTTCTATTGAATGACAGTTATAACCTACGCAAGAAGTCTGTTGTAGTTTGTACGATATCTTTATAAAATGATTCGCATAAGTTATCTAGCAGTGCAACTAAACAAATACAAAAATCAAAACGTTGCGGTTTTTGGTCTTGGTAAAACTGGTTTATCCGCCATTAACGCTCTAACAAAGAGTGGTGCAAGAATATATGCATGGGATGATCATGAAGAGCAAATAGCAAATGCAAAAATGATGTATAAAAAATGTAATTTTATTCATCCCAAGGAATACAATTGGCATGAGATCAGTGCATTGGTTTTAAGCCCTGGAGTGCCAACAGAGCCACATTGGATAGTAAAACTTGCAAGGAGATTTGATTGCAAAATAAAATCAGACATTGAGCTATTTCTTGAAGCTAAAACTACGAACCAGAAGGTAATAGGCGTCACAGGAACAAATGGTAAATCAACCACTACATCACTAATAGGGCACATATTAAAATCTGCAGGGAAAAAAGTAGCTATTGGTGGAAATTTAGGCGTTCCTGTTTTGGATCTAGAAAGAGATGCAGAAATTTATGTAATCGAACTCTCCTCTTTTCAATTGGAGTTGATGAATGAAATTAACGTGGACATTTCAGCACTGCTCAATATTACACCAGATCACATAGATAGGCATGGAAGTATGGAGAACTACATAGCAACTAAATTAAAACTGATAAACGGTAGTGAGGTTGCCGTAATAGGATGTGACAATGAGATTACTGCTGATATATTCAACAAATTCACTGGAGACAAAATTCCAATCTCAGTAACATATTCCCCGATGTCATTCCAGCGCGTGACGCTGGAATCCAGAAAAGAAAAACCATTGCCAACTACTCAGATGACAGAGGGTGGTGCAAGAGATCTAATATCATTGGCAGGTAACAATTTGCTTGATTATAGTGAACAGATTACTGGTATAGATCGAAATTATCTGGATCCCAGTGTCAGCTACTTGGATGACAAAAGGGGCACTGGGATCCAGAAGATCTCGTTAAAACTAGAGAATCATAGCTTATCAGTAAGCGACGTGAAAATAAACCTAATATCCAACGCAGAAAACATAGCAGCCACATATGCCGTATGTAAGGTACTTGGAGTAGATAGCAACACTATTATCAATGGAATCAAGTCCTTTTCAGGACTGAGGCATAGGAATGAACTGCTTGGCAAAATAAGAAATGTGTTTTTCGTGAACGATAGCAAAGCAACTAATGCAAAATCGAGCGAAAAGGCGATCTTATCTTATGAAAACATAAATTGGATCGCTGGTGGAAGAAGCAAAAAAGGTGGAATAGAATCATTAAGCAAGCATTTTACAAGGGTTAGAAAAGCTTTTCTTATTGGAGAATCAACCGAAGCTTTTGCAAATGTTATGGAGAATAAAGTAGATTATGTTAAATGTTGCAATCTAGAAGATGCATTCAGATTGGCTTTTGAAGAGGCCTTAAATAGCGCAGAAGAAGTAACAATATTACTTTCTCCCGCGTGTGCTTCTTTTGATCAATGGAAAAATTTCGAGGAACGTGGTGAAGCATTTTGTAGAATGTTTGAAAATCTCAGGTACAATCACACATGCTGTTTAGTATGATGTTGCGTGGAACAAAAGTTAATAATAGATAAGCTAATTAGGGTTATTCCATTTGAAGGGATAAGCGATGAAACCCTATTAAAGGTGTGCACTGACCTTAATCTAGCTAATAGCTTTTGCAAATTTCAGAATGGAATATATAGCGCTTTGGAGCACATAGCAGAGGACTTAAATAGCTCAATGGAAGCTGAATTAAGAAATTCTAATTTAGAAGATATGAAAGTGCGAGAGCGAGTAAAGTTAGCTATTCAAATACACCTTTCAAACTATGCTAAGCTACCGAATTATAGAGAACTTTTAAAAAATGTTTTATCATTCTCCGTATCACCAAAAAATACATATTTTTCTAGTAAACTTTTATACAGAACTATTAGTGCGATTTGGTATGGCATTCATGACCAATCAACAGATTTTAACTACTATACAAAAAGAGCAATATTAGCTGGAGTGTACTTAAGTACGATACTTTTTTTTATCAATGATTATTCAGAAGATTTTGTGGATACTTTATCGTTTCTTGATAACCGTATCAACAATGTCATGACATTTCAAAAATTCAAAACTCGCTTAAAAGGAATCATAGGAAATTTCTTATAAGCTATTGATTGTTGGTAGAAAAGTACTTGAGCACGATCCTGAAAAGGTTTGTGAAAATAAAAATATTCATGCTGATCATAAAGAACATTTAGTTTATCGTGAGGATAATAATGGTACAACAAAATACACCAGTTACGAAGAAAAAGAAAATAAATTTATTGAAGAAGCACATGAATATTTAATAGACTCTGAATTTAATAAAAATTTTGATCTAGGGCAGTACAGAATAAGTAATTTCTCCGGAAACTTGACGAAAATAGAACTGGAACTCATCAATGAAAAGTATATGCAAGTTCAAGTTAATAGAGAAAGAAAAATTATTCTCGCTATACCGTAGGTGCGTTCCAAGATTATACTGAAGTTTTTATTGCACTCAAAATCTTCGTTTTTCCTAATCTCTAGAATTATCAATGCATCATCACTTAACCAGCCTGAGTGAGCTAGTCCATTCAACGTTGATTCAACTAGATTGCTATTGTAAGGTGGGTCTATAAAAACTACATCGCACTTTGAAATAGGTTGTGGCAATTTGTTAGCACTACAACAAATTAGCGTGACATTGTTCGTAATTCCAAAATCTTCTGCTGTTTTTTTAGGCAGTTGCAAATTGTAATAATCTGAATCCACCATGAATGCATGTTTAGCGCCGCGAGAAAGCGCTTCAAATGAAAAAGAACCACTACCACAGAATAAATCAAGTACATTCAAGTTATAAATAGGTTTTCTTGAGGAAAGCATATTAAATATTGCTTCTCGGACAATACTCATAGTTGGCCGTGCAGCTAAATGCTTACCTGTAGTTATTTTTCTTCCGCGATATTTGCCTGCAATGATGCGTAGCATATTAAATAAGCTCCAAAATAATTAATTATTTATACTATATGATTAATGTCAATATGGCTTTAGCAGTTTAATAGAGAGAAGCTATCGAGTCGCTTGTAAGAAAAACACAAACACAAGACTCATCAGTTATCTTTTTCTGATTTGCCTGCTGCATTAATTGCTTGACCAATCTCATCTTGTAAATCATCATGATCATTTTTTTCATCATGATTTAGCCCTTCAATTCTGCTTTCTAACTCTAACTTAATTATAGTATTGATTTTATCTATATTATCAAGAAAGCCTCTACATTCTTCTTCACTATACTCTTTACCAGATGCCTTTTTTTCGATAAATAGACTTTTAAACTCTGTAAGATCAGAATTCTGATCGGTATTTAGTACAACATTTCTCTCTATGAAGCTAAGGTCTGATAGCAATAAACTAACCTCTAATAGCTCTTCACTTTTAATGTTTGCAAGATTATCAAGATTGTCTAAAATATTAGACATCTTAAGCCTTTCTTGTGCAATCTCTTTGTCTTCCTTATCAAATTCAGACAATAAACCATGATTATCTACAAATTTCTCACTCAAAGCTTTATTCAATTTAGCAAAATTGACATCCTTGTCAAGTGATGTGTTATCCCGCAACAAGTCTACCCTTGCCCTACGCGCATTTAAAATGTCGTCGTAGTCATTTAACTTTATGTTGCCATCTTTGTCTTGCTGCAATTTATAATAATCAAGGCCTTTGAAATTTTTATTAGTCTTCATCTTCAATCCTCTTCTCATCTCCTTTTGCATCTGGTTTCCTCATTGGTTCCGGTAATTTCCTTTTACTGTCTTCTCGATTTCTTTTTTCCTCTCTTTCAGCACGTTTTTTTATAGCTTCCTGGGTATTCATTTCAAAAAGTGCCTTAACGTACTCTTCTGGATTTTTTGGTTCTTTAAATAAAGGCTTAAGATTATAAACTTCGTCTTTTCGATCTCTTTCTTCTTTTCTTCTAGCTCTTTCAGCACGTTTTTCTACAGCTTCTGGAGTGTTCATTTCAAAAAGTGGTGAGAGGTTGTAAACTTTATCTTGATTTCTTCTGCCTTCTCTTTCAGCACGTTTTTCCATACCTTCAAAAGCAGATCCAAAATCATCAATTTCATCTGAACCTTTTGGTTCCGTGCCTAAATTTCGTGTCACTTCATTTGATTGATCAGGCTTATCTTCTTCTGTTGGCTGATCATGCTGTAGTTGATTAGGCTTGTCTTCTTGTTCTGTGCTTAGTTCTCGTACTACCTTATCTGGCTGACCTCCCCCTCGTAGTCGAAGAGGGTCGCCTTCTTCTAGTGGCTGATCATGGTTATCTCTTACTAGTTCCGTGCCTAACTCTCGTTCTACCTTATTTGATTGATCAGGATTGTCTTTTTCTGGTTCTCTCTTACGGCCGATAGTGTAATCATGAAGCTTCTCTAAGAAATCTCGCCTATATTCTTTTGCTCTATAGAGTAGGTTATGATCATAGCCATGCTTTCCTATAGAGTCAAGACCATGCTCCCAAGTAAACTTCATAGCATCTTCTATTGTATAGCCCAAATGTGATCCTACGTATCCTTTATAATAATCTAAATATTTACCGATCCTTCTGTGTGTAATATCTTCCTTATCAACTCCAAATGCCCTGTAAATTTTTTCCTCGAGCTTATCAACATCATTTTCAGGCGATGTTGCAAACTTCGTTGCTTCAATAGTAGCACCTACAAATTTACGTGGCACATCAATAGCGTATTTCAGCACTCCTCCAACTCTTGGTATCCTACCCAGTAGATTAGCTGTACCTCCGGCTAATCTATCCGGTAAATGAGTAGCCCAATTACCTAAAGATTCTAGTTTTCCACCAATTGCGTCTTGCCAATAATGCTGTTTTAATCCTTCCATTATGCCAACCAAAGGCGATGCTTCATACATTCTAGATATATTGTAAACGCTGAATCCACCACCAGCTATACTTGAGCCCATTTGTTGTACGAACTCGCGTAAGGAGAACATTAAAAATGAAAGCAAGAATAACACAAAGATTTCCCCTGCATTGATTAAATAACCTCTCTGTATGTCTTGCACCCTTTGGTAATCGCTATTTTCTTGATAATTTTTGCAATCCTCACAATCTTTACATTTCTGACAGTATTCACTGTTGGGATCCTTATATAAATCATGAAGTTTCAGTATTCTACAACCTTGTTTTTCTACCGCACTCCGCACTAAAGATCTTATTTCATTAATTATTTCCCTATAACTATTGCATTTATTTATATCTTGACAGTAGCGTTTTATTATTTCACTAACATCACCTATCCTTTTCTCTATATTGTTGATCAGTAATATAATGTCAGCCCTCTCTGATGCATGAGATAAACTATTTGTTAAGCGCACTAGATCTTTTTCACTACAGCCATTACTAACTACCATATCACTTTCTGCAATATAGTGGTCTGCTGGATTATCTTTAGTTCCAGGAATTGGATTAAAGAAAGGATAATCTATATAACGAAACCCTTTTATATGTTCACCATTTTTATCTTTAGGGTAATCTGGTGGAAGCGGGATATATCCAGCACCACCAGTAAATTTTATTGTACCACCTTCTCTGCTTATCTTTTCTATACCTTCTATACTTTTATCTATGTTAAGAGAAGAAGCTTCTCCAAGAGTGTAAGGTACAAAAATTTGCCCTGGGGTCCAACCAAAGTACTGCTTATCAACGATACAAAAACCGCCAAACACCCATTTTGGAGCACATAACTTTACCTCGAACCATTTATTGTAGCATACAGTAAAACCTAGTTGTCTATAAAAGGTGTTCATTATCATTGAAGCCAACAATGACAAGAGAGTAAATATCATAATCGATTGTAAACAAAAACTGATGCAGAATTTTATCCAACCTTCAAATAGACTTTTCAGCGGTGAAAATAAAATAGAAATTAGAAACAGTGGCATGATAGCTATAAGAAAAGCTATACCCATAAAGCCAGAGAGAAATATTATGTAAGCATACAAGCACAACAAGAAGTATAGTACAATCCCTATGAAAATTGCCGGTATCATAAGAAGGCTTGCCCACATTTGGTAATGTAAAAACGCTGCAAACTTTTTCCAAACAGAATAAGCAAAAAATTTATTGAACATGTCCTCTATGAAGCTAAACAACTTAGCTTCATCTCCTTGAGCAATACTTCCGGTGTTCATGTTGGGAGCAAAGTTAGTAATTACACTTATCAATTGTTCAAGACCTTTAACGAATAAAACAAGAAAATGATCATAGAAAAATCTAAAACTTCCAGGAGATATAAGCACTATTACTAGAGTGATTTTCATCATTCTGATGAGCATATCATGCTTAGTTTCTCGTATCATGCCAAAAAGATAAAGAAGCGATGAAATCATTACAAATAGAACAAGCAAGGAAAGAACAAAATTGTGAAAGCTCGTACTTTTTTCAGCTATATTTTCGAACATAGCTTGTGCAACTGCAGGATCATTGCTATTAAAATGTTCTTTGCAATTTTCGTTAATCAATAATACACATTTTAGATAGTTATAAATGTAATCAAAAAACCCAAAACTACTTGGCTGCTGCACTCCACTTAAGAACTCAAAAGAGTAGCCACCTACATTATCTAAGTAATATCTATCTAATATTTTTACATATATTTTCCATCCCTTTTTTAACTTCAACTCATTACAATTTCTGTCCTTTAATTTAGTGTTATCTCTGTCTAAAGTAAAAAATCCATTGTCGCCCTCTGCTGTGGAGTTATAACCTAGATGTACAGTAGGATATTGAGGATCGCGCATTAACTTTAGATTTTCGTTAGGATCATCTTTCCCCGTTTGAAACAAAAGATAAGCACCATGACCATTGGTAAACCAACATGGAGCACCACGTGATACTGTATTTGCGCTATCATCTTCATTAATGCACTTGCAATTTACAGTGCAACTTGTATCAGACTTACTTGAAAATTTTTGTATGCTAGGTTTATAATCATTACAAACTAAGTGAAAATTAGGTAAACTATTATCACTTTGTTTACCTTCAAATTTAGTTGCATATTTTAACTGCTCCAAGCTTTGTAAGGTATAACTGCCTTTTTTAGATTCCTTCTTGTTATTATTACTCCAAGATGTCCATGCACCATTAACTCGCACTTTTAAACTATCTCCATTGGTTTCGAGTCCGGTATCCTCCCACTTCACCACTTGGTTATGGTGAAAACCATAATTAATTTCGCCAGTTTCAGGATCAATAACTTCTCCATCTCCTGGAATAAACGCATCGTGGTCGCTTGAAAAATGAGCGCTTACTGCAATAGGTTTAGGACCAAAATAGTCAGCAGATATACACCTTGGAAAAGGCATATCGTTTTTACTACAACCTGTGATCAGCACATAAGCTGCAAGAAGTAATACCCTAAACCAACATTTGCCTAAACGTGATTGCATATCTAAACTTTTTCCAAATACAGAATAAATTTCTAAAACTTTACTTAAAATATCTTTTTAATTAGTTACTCCATAATATCATTTATATCTTACTCCTCTCCATTTTCTTCCTTGTTTTTAGCTTTAGCACTAGGATCACTTCTTATTGTTTCATCAGAATTTTTTTGCTGATCTGATTGTTTTAATGTTTTAGGTCTATCACTCGTTGTTTTATCAGAACTTCCTTTAGAATCTTCTTTTTTGTCTGGTTGCTTTGGTGTGTTAGGTAATTTAGCCTCAATTTTTCCCCGATCTTCACTCATTTTCTGCTTGATACTCTGTATCATACTTTGGGTCTTATCATCAAGGCCAACGGTTGACAGCATAGCTTGCGATGCGCTCTTAGCAACTGTACCAACACCGCCAGTAACTCCATAACCAGAGCTAAATAGTGTTTGTACCATAGTTTCCGATATAGAAACAAAAGCTTCCATTGCACCGGCAATAATGAGGTATATAAACGCCTGGATTAGGTCTATAGGTAATGCTGCAAAGTGTCCACCAGCCCTTTCTCCGGTACTGAGTGCAACATCAACGCTAGTGCCAGGACTGTATCCAAGAGGCAGTATTGATTTCATCAAGCACAGATCATACGATAAGAAATTTACGCTAATTAAACATTGATAGCATGCAGAAAAATTTGTGAGGTTATATAAAACTGAATACATCAACTGATTTAAAAGAGATAAAAATGAAAATAAAATGACTGGTTCTAATGAAACATGAGCCAACGTTTTTATCCAATTATCAAACAAGGGTTTAGTCTTTTGAAATAGAATAAATACGATAAATAAAGGTGTTAATGACAGTAAAAACGCCACTAGAACAGTAGATATTACATATTTAAACGTAGCGCTAATAATGCATTTTAAGAACATAAAAGTAGCACAGAGTATTGCCAAAAATGCAATAAAGCCAAAAGGACCAGAGAGCATCAACGATAAAAACTTTAGCCAAGTTTCTGTTGTGAATAATACTCCTGCTGTCAAGTCTAAGAATGCAAATTTTCTCCCCCCTTCCCCTATATAGCCAGAAAAGCTATCAACTAAATAAGTGCTACCATCTACAAAAAGTCTGGATAAAGTTGTACCAAAGAGTTCCCAGCTTCTATCGCTAAAGGCAAAAGCTATAAATGCTATCTTGAACATCCTTACAATGAAATCAAATTTACTTAGCTGTATTGTTCCAAGCATATAGCCAATGACAGTAAATATAACGTATAGAGTAAGTAAAGCTCTTACCCCCTGAAGAAGACCTCTTGCATATCCTTTGTATGAATCTTTAACGCTGTCCCCAATTACTTCTTCTTTTATAAATTTAAATACCCCGTTTACATTCGATGAAATAAAATCATTAATTTTTCTTTTGACAAATAAAGTTACACTATACTTATTGTTTTCGTAATATTTGCCATTTTTGTCCGTAATGTCATCTTTCTCTACGTTGCTTACATTGATGCCGAAATATATCTTCTTAGGTTTGCATTCATCTGTTATAGGTTTTTTGTCTTTGCATTCATCTGTTAAAAGACCTCCATCTATTATATAATATACCTTATCCTTTGTTTTATCTAAGTGCTCTACTTTTTTGAAATCATTAGTCTTTGGAGCAGATGGATCCCCTGGCGGGTTATCACCCAAATACACATACAGTTTTTCACCATTGATATATTCACACGATCTAGTCACTTTAACATAGTACCCGCCCCTATTAGCTCCATAGTAACCATAATCTGCTATAGCAAGCATCACACTACTACCATATTTTACATTGTCATTTACTGCATAGTCACTATTTAATTTCAGAGAAAAATCCTCGAAATTGTCACTAATTTGCGAACACACATTATCCTTTCTTGCACCTACTTCATTATCTGGAAGACATTGCATACCTTTATCAGTATCTTGATCACCAAGATCACCAATTTTTGCAACAAGAGCCTCAGCCCAAGATTTATCATCTTCAGTAAAACTACCTGCTTTAACATTCCCTTCCATTTTTTCTAGATAAGAATACATATCACATTTATTTCCTTTATCGTACTTCTTATACCTTATAGAGGAGACACAGTTCCGTTCTCCTGCTCGACCTGAATCATAGCTCCATATACCTTTTCTAGTATAGCATATATTCTGATAGTAACAATTAAGCTCATAAGAACTGTACTTTTTTTTCTCATCCAAACTACAGTTTTTTCCATCACATAACTCATTCAATCCTATTTTAGCTCGGCGTAAATCGAACAGCGAGCCATGTATCCATGGTTCGTTGTTTTTAACATAACCTTTATTAAAATGTACCTTATTATCATATGGAGTGTACCCATTGCCAACTAGCACTTTGCTTTCCTTTGCTTTTGTTTTATCAAGAGGTAAAAATTTTATTTTATTTCTCTTTCCATCCTTGCCCTCACAAAAAAATTCCTCTCCCTCTTGCTTGCTAACATTCAATATTTCACTTGCTGACACTTTTTCACCTCCTTCTTCAGCTCTATAACAATTGTCATCAAAGCTGATACCTTTCCCTCCTGGATTGTCATAATCAATTGTTATTTTTCTGGGAACTAAGCTAAAGCTTAACTTATCACCAGGATTTACTTTAATTCCAGTGTCTACATAACGTCTATTGCTGCCAAATCCTTTACCACCGCACAATTCGTTTTTATTTACGCCTTTTTCATCAACGCCATAATTATTAGGCACATCGTTAATATTTGCAGCTTTACTATAATTTGGTTCTGAGCCATCAGCACAAAAGCTAGCTGGCACAAGTACTTTCCTTGGATTTTTGTCTTCTTTAAAAGGGCAAAAATTTACTGATCCATCGAGGGTGAATTTGATTTCCTCACCCTTACTAATTACTTGACCAGAATCAACCCAATGAATTTTAACTTCTTCACCAGCTTTATGAACTGGAACATCCACGTTAACACTAGTGTTTCTGCTCTGCAACCCAGGTTCGACACAATCCATGTTACAACCAGTGATTGCAAGACACAGTATCAACAATAGTGATCTTTTACTTATCATTGCTGTCTTCCTGGTGGTGGTATCTGAGGCGTTGACCTTTGAGTCCCTTGTGGTATTTGAGGTCTTGACGTACCTGACTGTTGAGAAGCACCTCCTCTTTCTCTTCTTTGAACGCTTTGTTCATCTAACCCTACTGTTCCCATTAAGCTTTGTTGATACTGTCTTCCAGGTTCGCTTGCTACATAAGCACCAAACAACGAGTCAGATATTGTCGAAGAAGCTTCAACTAAAGCTTTCATAGCGTGTCCCAAAATAACAAAAGCCATCATAGCGGTAATATTAGGTGTATATTTGGAAGCATAACCATAAAAAATACAAGGGTTAAAAATCTTTAAGTTAATATTAAGTATACATGTAGAGCAGACCTCAAAATCAAATACTGAATACACAATATAATCCATAACCTGGCTTATCAGTGATATAAAAATTAAAAGCACTACTGGATGAATCGCAAATCTTGCTAAATTTTTAACCCAGTTGTGAAACATCTGCCTAGTATACGCAAATAAAAGACAAATAATAAAAATAGGTGCTAAAGAAAGCAATAACGCAACTATTGCTATAGATGTAATAAAAGAAAATAAGGCATTAAAAATAGATAAGCTCACTGTGATTAAACCCCAAATCACCAAGCAAAAAGATACAATGCCCAAAGGGCCAGAAAATATAAGAGATACTATTAACAATACTGAATGCGATGACAAGAACCTATTGAGCGGCAAATCAAGAAACTCAAAAACATTTGAAGTAGTGCCTCTAAAATTTGCTATTTCTATTAGTTGTTTTGGAGTGTTAATAAATATAGAGAATGCGTTGTTATAAAAAAAGTCCCAGCTATTATCCTGCAATAGCTGGGCGATGATTCCTATCTTTACGCATATAATTAAAAACTCATATATAGAAATATGAGTTAATCCAAAAAAGTAATAAAGAGTATATAAGATTATATATAGTACTAATAGTGATATTATAGTAGATCTAATGGTATTTGTTCTGCTTGATTTTATAAAACTTTCGTAAAGAGACTTTACAGGACTAGTATCAGAGTGAATTGCGTTAGGGTCTTTATAATTAGAGCCGAAAAATGCAGTTTTCACTTTTTCATCAAAGAAATTATATATTGCACTAAAAGTTTTTGTAGGTGGCTCTTTAGTTGTTAGGTTAATACTAAATTGACCTTCATTTTTGTAATCGCAGCCATGGTCTCTTATTCCGTAATATATGGTGCCTGTTTTGTCTTTTAATTTTCCTTTCAAGTTTTCCATGTCATGAACTTTGCTGATATCTACAGATATATCCGCTTGATTTTCACCAGGCTTATGCTCAGGGAATTTATCGGAAACACTTATATACAAGCTATTTTCCAGACTATGGTTCTTCGTTACTCTTATGTTGAACCCGCCTTTGTCATTTGTATTGTAGCAGCTCTTGTCATTTCTGCTACATAGACTAAAAGTTAAACTTGGTATTTGATGGTCATTCTCCATCTTATGATCACAACTAGTACATAAACCACCACCTGGAATGTGTTCAAGAGTTTCATTATCCATACCAACTTTTAGAAATGTAATGTCAGTTTTTACCTGTTTTCCCTTTAATACGTTACTAATAATTTCAGCAACAACAGATTCACCACTAGAATTTAAAGCATTGAATAGCTCAATTTCTATATTATTATATTCAATATACACGCAATCCTCGCCTCTACGACCAGAAGAAAATTTACATATACGTCTACAGAGTGAATTTAAAATGTGCGTATCTATCTTACTTGCACTGCTCTCTGAAAGCTTACTGCAATCTATATTCTCTCCTTGTTTTATAGAGTTAATAATATTTTCAATTTCCTTTTTTCTTTCATCTTGATCTAACTTCGAAAACCAGTACTCTCTTCCACTCAACCATTGCGCATCGCCTATTATATATTTATTAGGACATATCCCATCCTTGCCACCTTGGCATTTCTCTTGATTTAAAACATGTGCAAAATGTTCCGTTTCTTGCTCGCTACACTTTTCGTCGATTTTCAAATACCTGATTTTTGTCTCACTCTCTTTATCTTTACACACTTTACTTCCAATCACACTAAAGCTTATCGTATCGCCTTTTTTAAGTGCAAATGGTAATGCAACGTCATTTCTCCCAGGCCCAATTGCAAAATCTGCATACTGCTTAGGACAAAAATTAACCTTACTAGGCACTATATCAATCTCTGTTACTCTTATTCTATCTGAGATATTAACACCAGAATCAACCCATTTCTGCTCTGTTGACACTATATCTAGTTTTTCACGCAAACCTGATAAATTTTCTGGCTTAATACAGTGATGTTCCCCGCAGCCTGACAGAAAAAAAAACGGTATTATCAGCAAAAATTTTAGCATAAATCCAACTCATTCAGTGCTTTTGTTAACACTCTCGGAGCTACTAGAACCAGAACCTCGAGATTTACTCTTGTCTCCACCACTCAACTTCTTAGCAGCAGCACCAGCAACTCCAGCAACACCCCCAGCAGCAGCTTTGGCAGCAGATAAAGCTTTGCCCACCATTTGTCCAGGTGTCTGACCTGAGCCAAGTGCTGCTCTATGGTTACCAGCAAGTTCAGCAGCCATGCCAGGAAGAATGTTTAAAAAGTGGTAAAAGAGGAATAATACTAAACACAATTTTAATAATTCTCCGATGAGAGAGCTGCCAAACTCCATGTATGTAAAGTCGAATAGACCAAGTATGCTGCTCTTTTTAAAGCTATAATTTTGCATCATACATGCAAGAGTAGTTTCATTTTTATCACATTCCCCATCTTTCAATTTAAACCACTGTTTTTTCTTACTATATGAGATTTCTGCTTGTTTCTTTTCATATGACTTGTCCGGTTGTTCATTTTTATATGACTCGTCCAGTTCAAAATTTAAATTTTTAAAATAGATTTTATCACATGCTATGAACATAAAGGACAAAAACGCAAAAAGGATAACCGGGTATAAGCTATAGGTAATCAACTCTTTCACCCAGCCTTCAAAATATCCTTTGGTGTGTTGGAATAAAACCATAGGAATGAACAAAGGTGATAAAATGATGATTACACTTAAAGCAACTAGAGATAAAATAAATACATAGCACAGCCACAAAATAACCATCATCATCAGAACGGCCATAAATATACAGACAAGAGCTACTAAAATTTGTCCACCAGCAAAAATAATACCGATTACCGAACCTGCAACTAATAAGACAGGAGCAGCACCAAGCAAGACTGCTAACGTTGCAACACCTCCAGTACCAATTTTGCCACCAATTCCATCTAAAGGGGCACCTAAATAAAATAAAATTCTACAATCAAGCCTATCCCAAGGTGCAAGATAACTGTAAGATACCCTCTTTCCTGCACGAGTATATTCATAATCTGTACCTGCTTTATAATTACATATGCCTTTACTTTCAGATGATGCTTTTAGCACTATCTCTGACAAACCATTTGAGAGACGAGTTAATTCTCCATAATAATGAGACATGGTACTGCCTGTTGTGAAGTAAATCACTAAAGCGAATTTTATGATCAACATATACATTTCTTGAGGCCTCTGAACTCCACCAGACATGGCTTTTATAGAGAACAGTATTAAAGCTAAAACTAAAACAGCAGTTACAGTGTTTTTCAGCCTTTTCTGTGCTACAGATATAAAACTCTCACCATTTGGTGCACCTTTACCTGCAACTAAATTATCTAACGATTCCTTAATGCATTGCACTATCATAGAAGTTACGGGAATAGGAGCTAATGATTTACTCCCTGCCTGGTTATAACAAGCTTCAGAAACATACGAGCTAAAACAGCCAGCATTATCATAACCTACAAAAATTTTCCCCCCTTGTCCGTTGAGTCTTTTTTCTTTAGATCTGATAATAGTTTTATAGTCATCATTATTACCAATAGGAACTTTTTCCTCTCCTGTACCATCTTTATTTTTGAATATCATCACAGATTTTTCACACATAGGAGCAAGTGGGTCAGGTGGCAATTCCGTGCACCCCATATCAACCCCTTGCGGCCAAGGAGTCATTTCGATACCAAGCATGCTAACACTGGCTAACTCCACACATAATCTGCCCGTTTTTCTCACTGCTTTGAATGTAGCTCCATGTATGGGTTCGCTCTGTCCTGCTTTGAGAACTCTACATTCCAGACCACCATCAACCTTCGAGGACCATGACCCATCTACGTATCCAGTGTCTTTCTCCCTGACATCAAAGTCTATGTATCCAGGTTTTCCTCTGGAATTAAAGTCTACCTTATTAAAAAGATTACCAAAAGTTAAAGGGTTTCGATGACATACTTCTATATATTCACTGTATTGCACACCATTTTTTGGCCAGTAATAACTCTCTGTACTCTCCTGAACGTTAGAATTTAAGGCTTCTTTTTCTGCTCTTTTCCCGTCATAATCTTTTTTGTTCACGTCTTCCCGAGCTTTATTTTGCAAACAAGAAAAATATTCCTCTTCTGTTTGGTAATTTTCATTGGTGCAGCCACTATAACCTGTGTCTTCTAATTTAAAATTTTTGTATTTTCCATCATGATCACGTGCAACTGGGTGTTTAACAAAACTATGTTCACAAACAACAAGCCCTCCTATCGCTTTCCAGACTCCAACAATTGCAGCTATCATTCCAACAATAACAAGAGCGGTAAACAAACCAGCAGAAGAAACGATCAAAACAATGCCAGTAAATATTGCGCCAACAGCAATCGCTATTCCAGCAAGTGCTGCAGCTGTTTTAAACGCTCCACAATCAGGATTAGAGGCACGACTAAAACTGCCAGTGGAATTAAATCTGCTAACAAATTCTGTCTTGTCAGTACCACTTACTCCATCTGCAAGCACTGGATATGAGAGTAAAAAGTCTATATTTAGTAAAAATATCGCAATTAATAGCAATGACAGCTTAGTCTTAAACATTTTTTACCTTCTGATAAAATATAGGCAACCATACTTTTGGGTTGTCCCCAACTTCATTTAATATATCGTGTAACAATAGAACACTTTCTGCACGTCCGGATAATACGTTGATTATATCATCCAGGCCTTTTAAGTCTATTCTAGCTACTACAGCATTGACTCCTTGTTTCACCAAAAAGAATCTAGTACTCGGATCTGTGTGCTTAATTAATATATATTCACGTTCAGTTAACATAAAAACATCCCGATAGACACTAGTAGCTTTCAGATTTGGTAAAAAAATCTGTGTCGCTGTTTGTTGTACAAGCGTATCGCTAATAGTACTTTTACTTGCATCCTCAACACTCTGAGTAGCAAAAATCACAAAAGCATTTAGTTTTCTCAGTACCTTCAACCAGTCTTTTATCTTGGGTGCAAAAACTGGATTATCTATTAACGCCCATGCCTCATCAAGAACGATAATAGATGGAGTGCCATCAAGAGATATACTAATCCTATGAAATAAATAAATCAAGACCGGTCCAAGAGCAACAGGATCTTTGAGCAAGCTAGCCATCTCAAAACCAAATACTCTTGCTCGTGAAAAATCTAGCAAATCTTCTTTATTGTCAAATATTGCAGCATGAGAACCATTATCATGCCACATAGATATTGCCCCAGCTAGAGTATCAGGACCTGCAAGCCCTAAAAACGGTACGAGGTTTCTCAAGAATCTGTCTTCTTTTCTTAATTTAAAATTTCCTTCAATTGCATCATTAATTCGTGCAATATCTTCTGAAGTAAATTTATCATTATATACCGAAATTAAAGACTTTATCCACTCCATTAAAAATGTTCTATTATCAGAGGTATCATCAAGTTGTAAAGGATTAAAATTTGTTTTAGTTCTTGGTTCTATTACAGTATAGATACCACTAAGTGCTCTTAAGAAAATCTCTGCACCGCGATCTTTATCAAAAAAGAATATCCTTGGAGAAAACTTCATCGCTTGGGCACACAGGAAATTCATTAAAACAGTTTTACCAGCACCAGTTGGGCCAATTATCATAGTGTGTCCAACATCCCTTATATGAAAGTTGAAAAAAAATGGAGTACCAGATGTCGTGTCAAAAACTGTAACGGCATCTCCCCAGTGGTTATTGAATTTATTACCAGTAGGATAATTATGTTGAGATGCAAATCCAGCCAAATTAAGACTACTTATTGTAGCTTTTCTCACTATATAATCGAAATTACCAGGAATTTGCGCCCAAAATGCTGGTTCAAGGTTAACTCTCTCACGTATAGGGTAAACACCGCAATTAGAAAGCTCTGATTCTACCAACGACAGAGCGTTATCCAATGATTTAGGACTTTTTTCTATACATAAAATAGTCAGGTGATGTTGACCAAACGCAATCTTACCACTCATTGCGTCATCAAGCGCTTGAGAAATTTCTGCTATTTGAGAAATAGCTTTATCTGCAGACTGTATCATTCGATTTTGCTGTATCTGCATTTTTCCAATCGCCATTTGCCTGTTTATAAATTGAAAAGATTGCGTAATTATAAACTCGTAAGGAAGTTGTAAAAACGAATCAAGCATTCCTGCAGAAGTATGATTTCCATATTCTTTGATACTAATTATTCCAGCATATTTACTCTCATTATGAGTCACAACCTGTATCATCTTACGGCCAAAGAATAACCTATGTACTGGTAAGTATCTTGATATTTCAGTTCTTAGCGGAAAAAGCGTATTTGTAACGAAGCCACAATTTACGATTCTAGATAGAAACTCCATTATTTCGCAGAACAAACCATCTGGAGTTTCTTTTACTCCAAGAATTTTAGGCGAATAATTTCTAAGGCTTGTCACTACACGATTTGTCGTTTCCTCTAAATCTTCATACGTGGCACGTATATCACTTTCCCAAGCATGTTTTGAAGTTACATGTCCGAATTTTTTTAGTAGATGTGACAAAAATTCTACTCCTTTTGTGTCCGCTCTACGGATAATCGTAATGTATAGGTCATTAATAAATGATTGCCTTGTTGCGTGTTTTTCTCTCCATTTTAGATTTACGTGATTAGCGAAAAAATTCGGCAAACCTTGACTTGCAAATTCATCAGAAAAAATATTTTTCTTACGTCTGATAGTATGAAAATACAAACTAAATGCCGGAGATGAAATGCTTCTTAGCATCTGATTCCTGATGTTGTTCTGTATGACTAAATCCTCGTCATCGGCAGTTTCAAATGCAAAACCACTTAATTTTATAACCTTAACCAACCAATTTTCTTTTGTCATCAAGGTTGTGCTATTCCAATAGCAAGAATAAGGAATAAATTCAGCAGCGTGAACTTCCCTGTTCAGAGTAGATTTATTCTTTGATTGAATAGCCCTAAACCTCAGCATCACACAACGTTAAGCAATATCATAAGAATTGGCTCCATGGTAAAAACGATTTAAACATTTCGAGCACTTTCCCAATTTTACCATAAATAATTCAATAAACAACGGTTCTTTTGCAGAAGCTATATAACCAAGTCCATGTATACCTGGTAACATTAAGAGAATCACTCTTAAATCATTTGAATTAATGAAAATTAGCATGCAAATCAGGACGTTTAATATTGCAAACATATAACTCACACCAAAGAGCATTGCAGGTCTTGTAAGACCTTTAAATAATTGATCTGTTTGTATACTACCTGTGGACATATCTTTAACCTTCTAATAATAGCTCTAACACTAATACTATATCATTATATTAAAAATCCATTGAAACTAGTAGCACTTTAAGTTAAGATACATTATTTAATCCCGATAATGACAAATTGGCCATTTCAAGAAGCAGAAAAAATATTGCAAGAGTTTCCTAATAAAAAAGAAATAATATTTGAAACTGGTTATGGACCCTCTGGTTTACCCCACATAGGAACCTTTGGAGAGGTTTTCCGCACTACAGTTATTGTAAATGCATTAAAAAAAATAGCTCCTGGTATAAAAACCAAAATCATTGCAGTTTCAGATGATATGGATGGTTTGCGAAAAATACCAGATAATGTGCCAAATCAAGAGATGCTAAGAGAGCACTTAAATAAACCATTGACTATGATACCTGATCCATTTGGCACTCATCAGAGTTATGGTCATCATATGAATTCATTGTTGTGTAAATTTCTTGATATGTTTGAATTTGAATACGAGTTCAGGAGTGCAACAGAGTGTTATAAATCTGGCGTTTACGATGAAAAACTTTTACTCTTACTGAAAAATTATGATAAAGTGATGGACGTAATGCTTCCATCATTTCGGGAAGAAAGACAGCAGACTTATAGTCCATTCTTGCCAATATGCCCAAAAACTTCTCAAGTTTTACAAGTTCCAGTAATTGAAACAAATACAGAGAAAGGAACAATCACATATGAAGACCCAAACGGGGAAAAAATAGAAGTTCCAGTGACAAAAGGAAAATGTAAACTGCAATGGAAACCTGATTGGGGAATGAGGTGGGCCGCATTTGGAGTAAATTACGAAGCTCACGGAAAAGATTTAACTCCATCTGCTGTGCTTTCAAGTCAAATATGTGAAATACTTGGAGAAAAGCCACCACTTCTGTTTTGCTACGAGCTTTTTCTTGATAAAGAAGGAAAGAAAATATCAAAATCAAAAGGAAATGGCATTTCAATTGAAGAGTGGCTAACTTACGCACCAACAGAGAGCTTAGCATTGTACATTTTTCAGAGTCCTAAAAAAGCTAAACGTTTATATTTTGATGTGATACCAAAATCAACTGATGAATATTTAGAATTTGTAAAGCGTTATCATGAGAACAAAGAAAAGGATATAAATAATCCTGCTTGGCACATTCACCAGGGCAATGTTCCCAGTATAGAAACTTCAGGCATAAATTTCTCACTACTTTTAAACCTAGCAGCAGCTTGTAATGCTGAAAACAAAGAGATCCTATGGGGTTTTATATCCTCTTATGCACCAAACGTTACACCAGAAAATAATAAAATGCTTGATAGACTTTCAGACTTTGCAGTAAAGTATTATCACGATTTTATCAAGCCAACAAAATCATATAAAACTCCAAATGAAAAAGAAAAAGCAGCGTTACTAGATTTGAAGGACACTTTACATTCTCTATCTACAACTGCTACTGCTGAAGAAATTCAATCTCAGGTATTTTCTATTGGAAAAAAATATGATTACACCAACTTACGTGACTGGTTTCAGCTATTATATGAAACGTTACTTGGCCAAAAAACCGGTCCAAGAATGGGATCTTTCATAAAGCTTTACGGAATAGGTAATACGATTTCTCTCATAGAAAGCGCTACTAAATGTATACTTTAGAGTTTACCTCCTTTCATTTGAGCTCTTTAGTTTTAATAAGAATTCCTTGACAAACTCCGCTAGCCCCCTTATCATGAAACTGAAGCTATTGTATTTGCTTTCGCCAATCTGCAGATTAAAAGGTAAGGATTACTTAATGTATCGGCGTCTTATGTTCAATTTTTTGCAGTATATAGATACTGTATGTCTTTACAAAACTTCATCTACATCTAGATTTTTATCTAAATAAGCTGAACGCGCTTATAAAGCGTTACAAGACATCAAAAAATGCCAATACTCGACAGAGATAGTAAAAGACTAGCTAACTCGGGGATTCTTTGTCTTTTTTTCTGCTTAGTAAATTTCTTAAACGTTTGCAGCGTAAGTTAGTTGCAATTAAAAGCAGCTGAATTTCGCTTGTCAAGCGTTTAAAACATAAAAAACGCCAATATTTTAAAGCGGATAATAACCACGGGGCTTCTTTTGCCTTTTTTTTCATTTGGTAAATTTCTTAATGTTTGTGGCTGAACGACAACCGTCATCCCGCTACTTGTTAGCGGGATCTCTTGTTAGCGGCTGAGATACCGCGAATGAATCGCGGTATGACGGTTCGCGGCGGCATGACGATAAGGTTTATACCTTGTCATCCCAGTGCTTGACACTGGGATCCAGCTTTCTTTATAAATTCACCAAAAGTGCTTCATTCTATAACGCAAAACCCATACTCACCAAATCCAATGCATTACTTGCAATTAAGTTTCCTGGATCCCAGTGTCTGGGCACTGGGATGACACCATCATAAAGGAATCAGTGTCAGCTACTTTCATGACACCATTCTTTTTCCTGGATCCAAGTAGTCGAGCTACTTGGATGACAGCTAGCCTGACAACCGTCATCCCGCTACCTGTTAGCGGGATCTATGCTAAGAGATACCGCGAATGAATCGCGGTATGACGGTTTGCAACGGTATGACGGTTCGCGGCGGCATAGTAATTCGTCATCCCGCTGCTTGTTAGCGGGATCTCTTGTTAGCGGCTAAGAGATACCGCGAATGAATCGCGGTATGACGGTGTAGACGATGGTTAAGTATCCCGCTGCTTGTTAGCGCCGCGGCGGTATGACGGTTCGTGGTGGTATGACGTAGAGTGCTTAGAAGCTGTTATTTTGCTATAAATGGCTGTAATGGCATCATCTATTTTATTGCTATCACAGCCTGTTTGTGCAAGTTCAGCATTCCCACCACAGTTCTTTTTAACTGCTATGGATATTAGTTCTTTTGCGCTAATCTTATTGATTAAGTCTTTACTTACTTTAATAATCAAGACTGTTTTATCTTTTTCTGTTGCCGTAAAAGCTATTACCGTTTTTGGTTTTTGTTGCTGCAAAACAAACTCTCTTATTACATTTGCTGGAATATCAGTGAAAGTGTGGCTTATAAAATTTATTCCATTTATTTCGGTGCTTTTTATATTCTCTGCACTCACAAGCTTTTTATATAGGTTTTTTATTTTGGTTTCGGATTTTTTGTGTTCTTGACTTAAAATACTTAACCTGCTTGTTATTTCACTCACTGGCGCTTTTACGAATTCTGCAACTTTTTTTAAGTTAATTTCATTATCACGTACATAATTGATTGCTTCCTGACCAGTTAAAGCTTCAATTCTCCTCACTCCAAAAGCAACAGAACTTTCTGTTACTATCTTAAATAAACTGATTTCTCCAGTATGTTCAACGTGCGTGCCACCACATAGCTCTTTTGAATCTCCAATGTTCACTACTCTTACTTGATCGCTATATTTTTCGCCGAATAACGCCATAGCTCCTTCGTCTATTGCCTGATTCATGCTCTGAATTTTTGTAGACGTGGAAAGGTTTTCTCTGATTAGAGAGTTTACCATATCTTCTACTAAGAATAGCTGATCCTGAGTAACTTGAGTGTTATGACTAAAGTCAAATCGTAACTTATCCGGTGCAACTAGGGAACCTTTTTGAGTGACATGATCACCTAGAATTTTTCTGAGTGTAAAGTGCAGAAGATGTGTAGCTGAATGATTTCTCCTTAAGGTTTGCCTTCTTTCCTTATCTATGCTTGCTGTAACTGTGTCACCTTTACAAATTGAACCGAATTTAACTATGCATCTGTGCAAACATAGGTCATTAACCTTATTGGTATTTTCCACTGTGATTACACCTAGGTCTTGTGTCATTCCAGCGCGTGACGCTGGCCCAACTGAGATGACAATAAAACTTCCAGTATCTCCCACTTGTCCACCTGACTCGCCATAAAAAGGTGTTTTATCAAGTATAATGGTTATCTTTTCTCCCTCCTTTGCAGAATCAATTACTTCATTTTTAGAGGAAACTATAGCTAGTATTTTCGCATCACTTACTTCATTGAACTCATAACCAACAAATTTTGTTTTGCCAAATTTATTGATCAAATCAAACCATACTTGCTCAACAGATTTTTCACCAGATCCAGCCCATTTAGCACGTGCTCTCTCTTTTTGTTCTCCCATTGCATCATCAAAACCCTTCTGGTCAAAATTTATTTTTTTCTCTTTTAAAATATCAAGTGTAATATCCAAAGGAAATCCGTAGGTGTCATATAGCTTAAACGCTGATTCTCCAGGCAAAGTATCGCCCGATTTTAAATCTGTAGTGAATTTCTCCAGGAGATTGATACCTTTCATCAAAGTGTCTTTAAAGTTTTCTTCCTCTGATTTTAACGTCGTTTCTATTAAGCTTTTAGCTCTGACTAATTCAGCTCCCATATAAGCCGAACTCGTGCTATCTATCAACACTGGAAAAATACGATGGAGTAGGGAATCATTATATCCAAGCAGGTGAATATAACGTGTGGCTCTCCTAATTAATCTGCGTAATACGTAATTCCTGCCCTCATTTCCAGGAAGCACTCCTTCTGCGATGAGAAATGCAGCCGCGCGAAGATGATCTGCTATGATCTTATGCGCTATTTTATTTTCCGTTCTTCCACAGTACTCTTGTGATTTACTTATCAGAGCAGAAAATAGATCAATATCATAGTTATCATGGACGTTTTGCATAACAGCCGCTATTCTTTCAAGGCCCATTCCAGTATCGATGCATTTTTTTGGCAATTTGTGTAAATTACCTTCTTCATCTTTGTTAAACTCCATGAATACCAGATTCCAGATTTCAACAATTCTATCGCCCTCTTGTAAATTAGGACTCCCATGGTCATAAAAAATTTCAGAACATGGACCGCACGGACCAGTGCTTCCCATACTCCAAAAGTTATCATCCGTTGTAATTCTTATGATTTTATCACTTGAAAAGCCACTTATCTTACGCCAAATCTCGTACGCCTCATCATCAGTATGGTAGACGGTTATGGATAGTCTGTTTTTATCAAGAGATAACTCTTTAGTGATAAATTCCCACGCAAATTCTATCGCAGTTTCCTTAAAGTAATCACCGAAGCTAAAATTTCCGAGCATTTCAAAAAATGTGTGATGCCGAGTTGTATAGCCAACATTTTCCAGATCATTGTGTTTACCGCCTGCTCTTAGGCACTTTTGACTTGAGACAGCACGTTTCATTTCAGTTTTTTGAGCACCAGTAAAAATATTTTTAAACTGCACCATACCAGCATTTGTGAACATGAGCGTTGGGTCATGTTCTGGAATCAAAGGAGAAGAAGAAACCTGCTCGTGGTCATTATTTACAAAAAATTTTATAAATCTTTCTCTGATTTCGTTTAGCTTCATCGTTTTTATTGAGGTTATCTATAAATAATAAGTTGTAATGGAAATAAAATCAATACCACTCTCTAGATCTCAGAACTTCTAGTGACATGCACCTTGTGGTAAGAAAAAATCAATATATTCACGATAAATTTACCTCATATCTGTGTTTTATATGTGGAAATTGGAATGGAAATTTATGTAGGCAAAGAAAAAAGAATAGCAAATGTGGTGACTCAACACTGGAATGACATAAAAGGATCAGACAGAGATTGGCCAGAAAGGCATGAAATAGACACTGCAGAAATAATGGAATCATGGCAGCATTGTTTTGTCATTGAAGTCAAGGATCAAGGTTATATTTGTGAAAATGCAGGAGAAAAGGCTGTTGAATTCTATGGTTTTGAGAAAAAGACGCGCATTGATAATAAGTATGCAATTGATGCACCATTTTTGCGACTATATAAAATAGATGCAGTTATTGATAAACTTGATACTGTAATAGAGAGTAAATGCCCGATCAATGAAGAGGAAGAAAGTGAAAGTGTTAAAATGAGGCAAGTATTGTTGCCACTTGGGAATAAAGAAGGTATAACACACATATTGGGCGTAATTACTTTTAAACTCCTTTAATATACAATTTTAATTTGATTCTTTAATAAAATTATTTATACTAATGCTTAATTACTATTAAAGAACTCAATAGTAGTGCTTGTAAATTTATTTGGAATATGAAGAAAATAAAATTAAAAACCAAATCTTCTGTGAAAAAGCGCTTTCACCTTACAGCTAAGGGTAAAGTTATTTCTACTCAGTCAGGCAAAAGGCATGGCATGGTAAAGAGAAGTAAATCTAATATTCGTAATCAGCGCGGTACAACGATTCTTGGTAAATCTGACTCGCGTATAGTTAAGCTTCATATGCCTTACGGTATTTAACAAAATGGAGGTAAAATAAAATGGCTCGGGTAAAACGTGGAGTCACTACTCACGCTCGTCATAAAAAAATATTGAAACTGGCAAAGGGTTATAGAGGGCGCGCAAAAAGTTGTTATAGAATTGCATTACAAAGAGTTGAAAAAGCACTGCAATATGCTTATAGAGACAGAAGAACCCGTAAACGTGATTTCCGTAGCTTATGGATAATACGTATTAATGCAGCAGCAAGAGAGCATGGGCTTACTTATGGTAGGTTTATGCATGGTCTTACACTTGCCGGCATTGATTTAAATAGAAAAATTCTTGCTGAGATGGCAGTTAATTATAAGGATGATTTTGCCAAATTAGTAGAAACTGTAAGTGGTAAATTAGCGGAGAATTCTTAAAGCAAAAACACCATGAGAATTATTTTCATGGGATCACCAGGATTTGCTGTTAATTCTCTGAGCTTGTTACTGAAATCAAAGAGCGAAGTGGTGGCAGTATACACCAAGGCTCCAAAACCTTCAGGGCGTGGACAGAAGCCAACGAAATCTCCAGTACATGTTATCGCTGAAGAAAGTAACATAGAGGTATGTACTCCTATCTCTCTAAAGTTTTCGGCAGAGCAAGGAAAATTTAGAAATTTCAAACCAGACGTTGCAGTTGTTGCCGCGTATGGATTGATACTTCCAAGAGAAATTTTGAATATTCCTAAATATGGTTGTATTAATATTCATCCTTCATTACTACCAAGGTGGCGTGGTGCAGCCCCGATACAGCACACAATTTTAGCAGGAGATCAAGAAACCGGGGTTAGCATTATGCAATTGGATGAAGGATTAGATTCCGGCCCTATTTTAAAACAGGAAAAATTTCTTATCGAAAAGAACGATAATTACAAGACATTGCATGATAAATTATCTAAGCTAGGCAGTGATTTACTGCTGGAAGTGCTAAACGAAATTGAAAAACAGCTTCTCTTAAAACAGAACGATAACGATGCATGTTACGCTGACAAAGTGGAAGACTATAAAATTTATGCAAGTGATGCCTGTGAAGTTGCTTATAGAAAGGTTAAAGCGTTTTACCCAAAAGCGTTTATCAAGATAGAGAATAAACGTATCAGGATACTTGATGCTGACTTTGAAGCTTTCGCTTCAGAACAAGGTGAGATTGTTAACGATAATATGCACATAAGTTTAAAAGGTGGCACTTTAATTCCTAAAGTTGTACAAATGGAAGGAAGAAATCCTTGCAGTATTGAAGATTTTATTCGTGGCTTGAAATCAAGCATGGTAAAAAAATTTATAGAATAGACTGCTTTAAATTAGTGTAGAAATGTAATAGCTAAATTTCCTTTTCTTAGATATAATCTTAAAAAACTTTCCATATAAAAATGAAAATAAAAAGAGCTTTAATATCAGTATACGATAAAACGAATATAATTGATCTTGCATCGTTTTTAACGCAGCAACAAATAGAAATTCTTTCAACGGGAAATACTTATAAAACGCTATCTAGTGCAGGAATAAAAACACAAGAGGTCTCAGATTACACACAATTTCCAGAGATACTGGGTGGTAGAGTGAAAACTTTACACCCTAAAATTCATGGAGGAATACTTTATGATCGAGAAAAGCACAAAAAGGAAGTGCAAGATCTAGAAATTGAGCCAATAGACCTGCTTATAACTAACCTATACCCATTTTGGGAGACAGTAAGTAGCAGCTCAAATGAAGAGCAAATTATAGAACAAATTGATATCGGCGGGGTGGCGTTAATTAGAGCTGCAGCAAAAAACTTTCGTTTTACTTCAGTTATTTCTAGCATTCAAGACTATGAAGCACTGAAAGCTGAGATGATAGAAAATAACAATAAAACAACATTGGAATATAGAAAACACTTAGCAACCAAAGCATTTGCTCTCACTGCACACTACGATTCTAATATTCACAGTTGGTTTTTATCCCAGAGTAAAAATAATGAGTTGCCAGAGTTTTTCGCACTATATGGGCATAAAGTACAAGAACTCAGGTATGGTGAAAATCCCCATCAAAAAGCTGCATTTTATAGTAATCAATTTACAGAATATCCGTTGGAAAAACTACATGGAAAAGAGTTGAGTTATAATAATATAGTAGATATAGAGTCCGCACTTAACATAACTTCTGAATTCGAAGAGCCTGCAGCAGTGATAATAAAGCACAATAACCCATGTGGCGCTGCTGTTAGTAATAATGCTTTGGAGGCATATGAAAAGGCTCTATCATGTGATGAAGTAAGCAGTTTTGGTGGCATAGTTGCCTTAAATCGGGAGATAGATTTAAAGCTAGCAGAAAAATTAAACGAGATATTTTTGGAAGTAGTGATAGCACCATCGGTAAACAATGAGGCACTAAAAATTTTACAAAGAAAGAAAAATTTAAGAGTGATTATTCATAAATCTTTCCAACAAAATGTGAAATACCAAATTAAAAATGTTGTTGGTGGGTTTTTGGTGCAAGAAAATAATGACCACACAATAAAAGCAGAACAAGTAACAAAGTGCACTACAACAGAAAAAGAAAAGGAAGATCTTATTTTTGCCTGGAAAATATGTAAACATGTGAAATCCAACGCAATAGTTATAGCAAAAGATGGTTGTGCTATTGGCATCGGCGCAGGGCAAACAAGCAGAATAGATAGTGTGAACATTGCAGTGAAAAAAGCAGGTGAAAAATGTAAAGGTGCAGTGCTTGCTTCAGATGCATTTTTTCCATTCCCAGATAGCATAGTAGAAAGTGCAAAACATGGAATTACAGCTATAATTCAGCCAGGTGGCTCGCTGAAAGATCAAGATGTGATAAAAGCTGCAAATGAAAATAAAATTGCTATGTTTTTCACTGGCGTTCGCAGTTTTTTCCATTAGGCTTTGTGTCTTATCGTCATACCGCCACAAACCGTCATACCGCGATTCATTCGCGGTATCTCAGCCGCTAACAAGAGATCCCGCTAACAAGCAGCGGGATGACGGCTGTCGCTTAGCCACAAACGTTAAAAAATTTACCAAATAAAAAAAAAGGCAAAGAAGCCCCGTGGTGCGAGTTTTGACCCTCTAATACTTTAAATTGGCGCTGTAATAATGTGCTAACGCTTAAAATAAGCGCGATTTGGCTGAATGTAGAAAAAATTAAAAAGACATGCAGCCGCTATAATTTTATGTAATCCGCCAATAGATACTCCAAGTTTTTTACTGAATTTTTGTTATTGAACCCGCGCGGATCAAAAACAAGTTTTGAGTCAGAAATACCCTTAATACTACAATAAGAGGGCTGGCGGAGTTTGTCAAGTAAGTTTTTTCGTTTCTGTGACCAGTTGGACTTAAAGTCTATACAAAAAACGTTTACAACCAACGTTCAACATGGTAAATTAAAAGCGGTTTATTCCTCGGTAGCTCAGTGGTAGAGCAGTTGGCTGTTAACCAATTGGTCGCTGGTTCGAATCCGGCCCGGGGAGCTTTTCTCTGTGAAATTCTAGTGTTGATTTTATATGAACATTAAATCAGTGGTTTTATGTATACTAGATGGCTGGGGAAATGGAATAGAGAATAATAAATACAACGCTATTAGCAACGCAAATCCACCTTGTTGGCAATACATTAGCTCTAATTATCCAAAATGTAGTTTATCCGCCTGTGGAGCTGATGTGGGGTTACCTGGTGGTCAAATAGGTAATTCAGAAGTTGGCCATATGAATATTGGCAGTGGTAGAGTAGTAATGCAAAGCCTTCAGCGCATTAATCAAGAGATTGGAACAATAGAAAACAATGTAAATCTACAAAGTTTTATTAATGATCTAAAAAGTAAGAACGGCATATGCCATATAATGGGGTTGATATCAGATGGTGGTGTTCATTCGCATCAAAAGCACATTTCGACTTTAGCAAATAAAATATCACAGCATGGAATCAAAGTGGTGATACATGCATTTTTAGATGGCAGAGACACATTGCCAAATTCAGGAAAAAAATGCATTCAAGAATTTACAAAGAGTATAAAGGGAAATGACACAAGAATTGCTACTGTTTCTGGGCGTTACTATGCTATGGACCGTGACAACAGGTGGGAGAGAACAATTGAAGCTTATGAGGCTATCGCATTTGCAAAGGCACCTTGTCATGATAATGCAGTATCGTTGATTGATGAAAATTATCAAAATAACATAACTGATGAGTTTATCAGGCCCGCAGTAATAGGTGACTATCAAGGTATAAAACCAGAAGATGGAGTGCTGTTGGCTAACTTTCGTGCTGATCGAATGATACAATTAGCAAGTATTTTGCTTGGCAAAACAGATTACGCTAAGGTAGCAAAATTCTCTTCAATTTTAAGTATGATGAAGTATAAAGAAGATCTCAAAATTCCTTATATTTTTCCTCCTACTTCTTTCGCTGATACTCTAGGACAAACAATAGAAGACAATAAATTACGACAATTACGTATCGCCGAAACCGAGAAATACGCTCATGTGACTTTCTTTTTCAATTGTGGAAAAGAAGAACCTTTCTCTGGTGAAGAAAGAATACTCATTCCCTCACCAAAAGTTCAAACTTACGATTTGCAGCCCGAAATGTCAGCCTTCGAGCTCACAGAAAAGCTTGTAGAAAAAATTCACTCCCAAGAATTCGCACTGATAGTTGTAAATTACGCTAATCCTGATATGGTAGGGCATACAGGTAATATAAAAGCAGCCGAGAAAGCTGTGCTAGCTGTAGATGATTGTCTTGCGAAAGTGCTGAATGCTGTTAAAAAGTCAAGCAACACCGCATTAATTGTTACTGCAGACCATGGTAACGTGGAATGTATGTTCGATGAAGAAAATAATACACCTCATACAGCACACACTCTAAATAAAGTGCCATTTATTGTGTCTTGCGATAATCTAAAACTAAGAGACGGAAGGTTATCTGACATTGCCCCTACTATTTTACAGCTACTTGGAATTAAAAAACCAAACGAAATGACAGGCAGTTCGTTGATTTCTTGCATTACCCTCTGTCATTCCAGCTAGGCAGCGTTATGCACCGGAATGACATCAAATAGATGTGTTTTAACTTAATCCAACTTTTAAATTTTTCGCTGTTAGTACTAATGATTCATTAAAGAAGCTGTCAATATCACCAATACTATCTATATTTTTTGTACTGATAGATTGGTCAATTCTTTTGACCAAATTAGATAAAACTTTATTAGGGCCAATTTCAACAAATTTGTTAATGCCACGGCTTGACATATACAAAACCATTTCTCTCCATTTCACTCTGCTTACAACTTGCTTGGCGAGTAAAGTTTTTATAACTTTGGGATCACTCTCCTCTTTAGCTGTAACATTTGATATCAAAGGAACTATAGGACAGGTTATTTTAATACCCTTCAAAAACTCCAAAACTTTTTCATCAGCAGGTTTCATAAGAGATGAATGAAAAGGCCCACTAACCTGTAATTTAATTAGTTTCCTCACACTCGAGTTTTTGAATAAATCGGGTAACATTTCAAGAGCTTCTCTAGTGCCACTTATAACCACTTGTCCGCCACCGTTATCGTTTGCAATTTCACAAATTCCGTCAATTTGAACTGATTTCAATATATCTTCCACTTCATTTATCTCTGCTCCAAGCAACGCAACCATTCCGCCTTTACATTTCAGTGAAGCTTCATGCATTGCTTCGCTGCGAACTTTCAGCAGCTCGATTGCAGACTCAAGCGTTAACGCTCCTGCAGCACACAGCGCTGTATATTCGCCAACTGAATGCCCACAAACATATTTAACATTGTGATCAGTGAAAAGAGATTTGCCAAACACATGCTCCATAACACGTAGCATTGCAATTGATACTGCCATTATAGCTGGCTGAGCGTTTTCTGTAATGGTTAATTCTTCAATAGGACCGTTGAAGATTAAATGAGACAGCTTTCCATCCAATATGCTATCTACTTCATTAAATACTTGTCTTGCAACAGAAAACTCACTATATAAGCTCTTTCCCATTCCTACAAACTGAGAGCCCTGACCGGGGAAAGCAAAAATCATGATAGTTATTATTTATTCCTTATTAAATATACTACTTTATTTATTTTTTGTCAATATTTTAGAATAATGATTGACTTAGTGAATTAAGTTCACTAGAATATTAACTGACTAAAAGTTTATAAACAACAATGAATTATCATAAAATTATTATAGTTATGACAGACGGTCAAGAGTTTGAAACTCGTTCCACTTATGGAAAGGAGGGAGATAGGGTAAAACTTGATAGAGATCCTCTTACTCACCCTGCATGGACTGGAAGTTTGACAAGCGGGTTAGCAAGTAAAACTAGCAAATTAGCTAAGTTTAACGATAAATATGGAAGCATTTTCTAATTCTCCTCCTCTTTAAGTTTTAGAGAGTTTACTGAAGCATGCATAAATACAAAAATATAGGCTATGTTGCTTCTCCATCACCAAAATCGCAGGAAGTATCTAAACTATTAAAGAAACTTAATTTTATCAATATAACAGAAGAAAATAAGTCCGAAATCGATCTATTGATAGTTGTTGGCGGTGATGGCTTTATGCTACGCACTTTGCACAATTACGTCATAGAAAATAAAAACATGCATGTGTATGGGATAAACACTGGCAATGTTGGGTTTTTGATGAATAAATGCTTTAGCTGCAGTGAAGATTTAATTGATCATATAGAGCATGCAACTTCAACTCAGTTAACTTTGCTAAAAATGGAAGCAACAGACACAAGTGGCAAGAGATATCATTACATAGCAGTAAACGAAGTATACGTTTTTAGAAAAGCGAACCAAATAGTAGAGATGAATATTACTATTAATGATAAGCTAAAAGTAGAAAAATTTAGAGGGGACGGAGTAATATTATCTACCCCCACAGGCAGCACTGCATACAACTTCTCTGCCGGTGGCCCAATCTTGCCGCTAAATTCAAATTTACTTGCACTCACTTCTATCAATAGCTATTACCCAAGGCATTGGAATGGAGCGTTAATATCAAACGATACAATCGTACAAATTGACATTAACGACACAAAAAACCGTCCAGCACTTGTAGTATCAGATTACAAAGAATTTCATGATATATCACAGATAAAAATACAAAAAGACCATGAGAACACAATCACTTTGCTTTTTGACAAAGATTACCCTCTGAATGAAAGAATCTTTGATAGACAATTTCTATACTAATAATTATCCGTAAATTGGTATTTACTATATCTTAATAACTATAGCGTAATCAATGCAGCATAGTAATTAATTTTGGAGTGAATATGCCTGGACCAGTAAATGAAGAACAAACAGTAACATTAATTTCTTCCACATCAATAAGTGAAGATGGCGAGATAACACCAGGAATTTTACCAATACCAGCACTTAGGACAAGTACTCCGAAAAAAAATGATGAAAATACAGCTTTAGAAGCTTTGTTAGAGGAAGAATTTAAAGAGAAAAAAAACAGCAATGCTAATTCAAGAGATCCGTTAACTCTTGAGACTCAAGTATCACCTCCTTCCCTAGAAGAAACAAAAGGTGAAGAAACTCATGTTGACGTGCCACAAAATTCAACTCTAAGCAGATCACCTTCTCAAGAGACAGTATTTAGTCCACCTTGGAATAGTGAAATATTAGAAGATTTACAAAGAACTAACAGCTCAAGTATACCTCCAACTGGCTCACTACCATCATACACAAGCGCAGCAGATGGCTCTAAAAAGTCTTTGCTTACAAATAGTAAATTTAACATAAATGACGATGCAATTTTAAAAAATAAAAAAACAAACAGATTCTTGCCAAGAGCAAAGTATTCCATGCAGCAGAAGGGCTTTATAATTTTTACTGCAAGTGCTATTATACTCAGTATATCTGCAGCTTTATTATATTTACAAGATAAAGCAAAATTTATTGCATTTTTTACAAACAGCCCAAAATATATCACTATACCAGTTATCGCACTTGCTGCATTGCTTGCAATTGGTCCAATATTTTTTGCAACAAGGCAATTTATAGATACTGAAGAACATTCCATTCAAAAAAAAGATGCGGATAAAATTTTAGCTGAGGTGTTGGAGCACCAGCCAAAAGCTAAAGCTATAAAATCTGTAAGACTGGAATATAGCAATGGCACTCATTCAAATTTTGTACTTAATGCTTGGGAAGCTAAACAAGGCTTCACTAACATTGACGAAAAAGTAATTACTAGAACTAATAAAATAAAATCAGTAATTAACGACAGACCAATATTTACTGCATTATTTACTGGTGTAGTTGCTGCAAATATAGCGTTTCCTCTAGGGCTACTTGCAACACATGGTGTTAATGGTGTACAAAAATTTTACCAAAACCCTTTGACTAATAACATAGGATTATCATTACTTATAGGTTCTGGTATACTTGCATTATCAATTATATGTCTTGGCGTGCATTATTATAGAAAAACAAATTGCACTAACCTTATATATTCTGAAGAAGAGATTGATCCTAAAGATGTTAATGGGAAATTCATTGAGGAAATAAAACGAGAAAGAACAAATGTTCTTGGGGAAAATCACAGTAAAGACGCTAAACGCAGCAGCTTAACGCTTGAGCAAGTTGTGGTTCAATCTCATAATTGTAAGGATATTGTTTATAGTGTCGGTTAATAAAATGCATGATATAGCTAGTGCAGCCCTACGTCATACCGCTGCAGACCGTCATACCGCGATTCATTCGCGGTATCTCTAGATCCCGCTAACACGTAGCGGGATGACGATTGTCAGGGTAGCACCTCCCTCCCCTGTCATCCAAGTAGCTGACTGACCTTACCCAGAAAAAGTGGAGAGAAAGTTTGGAATGTTTTTCACAAAGAGAATGATGAATCAAAATGCTCAGGAATGCAATAGTTAATAGTGACGTTGTTTGTTATAAAAAATTTCTATGTATTCAAATATTGCAGTTCTAGTTTGTTGAGCAGAGTGTTGTGAAGTATCAATAAGTATTTCTCTTTTCAATGAGCTAAAGAAGCTTTCCACAACAGAATTGTCGTAACAACAACCTTTATAACTCATCTATGTTTTTTATGGATAAGAGATATTGATAACCTTGCGAAGTATATTGTGAACCTTGATCACTATGTAATAGTAGATTTTTGGCAGGTTTACGCTTGTTAACGGCCATTAATAAAGAGTCCATAACCAATTGTTTATTTATTGAACTGCTCATTAACTACCATGCGTGAATATAGATCGATTATTGTTGCCAAATATAGCCATCCTTCTTTGGTTTTTATATAAGTAATCCCATACTTTATTTGGTTGATCGACAATAAAGTTTTGGTCTAATATATTGGGAGCTACTGTCCGTTTGTTGTTTCTTAATTTTAAATTTTCTTCTCAATATAGCCTGAATACCATTTTTCTGCATAATACTTTGCACTGTTTTTAAGTTGCAACTTTTACCCAAAGCCTTTAATTCAGCATGAATTTTAGGAGCTCCATATCTACATTTAGAAGCTTGATATATTTTTTGAATATCTGCTAATAACTCTTTATTTGCTGATTCTCTACTGCTTATTTTCCTTGTAGTCCACTTATAGTAGCCACTAGCAGAAAACCCTACATAATTCCTGCACTTTATAGTGTTTACTATGCTCTTTTATGAAAAAATATTTTACTCTTTTTGACTGGCCAGGGCTTTTTTTAAAATGTCTCTTTCTCTTGTTACTTTTGCTAACTCTTTCTGTAAATCAAATCTCTCTTTGTCATAAGGTGCTACATCTGGAAATGCATTTGCCGCTGACTTTTTTTCGTTATATTTCTTCATCCATTTTCCTAATACACTATCCCTTATTCCTAGATCTCTTGCTACTTTTGCAACTGGTTGACCTACCTTTCTTTGTTCATTTGCCAGCTTAACAGCTTCCAATTTGAATTCTGCCGTATATTCTCTTGCCATTTCTAATCCTCCAAAATTTTATTTTACCCAAAAAAACTCTTTTCTTTCTCTCCACTTTTTCTGGGTAAGGTCAGTCTGTCCAGGTTCCAAGATCGGTGTCAAAAATTGCTCAAACCATCCATTAAAAACATCCATATTACAGTGGCCTTCAAAGGTTAACGGAACAACTATCTTTCTTCCACTTAAGGCTGCAACCATACTGATTCGTTGAGTTTTCTTTCCAGATTTTAAGGCATAAAACCGCTGTCCTTTCTGGCAATATCCGTAGTTCGGTGTTATCAATGCCAGACTCATCTATATACACTAAGTTTTTAGGTTCTTTTGTCGCTATAATTTTCAAAAATTCAGCACGTTTTTCTTCGTTTCTTTCCTTGTATCCATATGTCTTTTTTTGCGCGTAAATCCAATTTTTTTAAGGGCTCGATAGATCGTTTGGATACTAACGTTGTTCCAAAGTTTAGCCATTTCCGATAGAGTCTTTCCTCCGTGTTCTCTGGCAAATTTGGCAAAGGTATCCCAGTCGGTAATTTTGTGATTGTAACCCCCATTTCCAAGTTTTTTTGATTGAAAGTCTCCTGTTTCTTTTCTTCTTTGCTGCCACTCCCATAAAGTAGTTCGTCCAATCTTAAATCTTGCTGCCACTGTTTCTCTGCTTTCTCCTTCGTCTAGCGCTTCCATTGCTTTTTTTCTTAAATCATAACTATATGCTGCTGGCATTCAACCTCCTTATCATCATCTACCCTTATCCTATCACATCCGGACTTTTATGGAAAGAGCTATATTTTTATCAATTCTGCAATCATTTATCTTAATATTAAGTTTCTTAAACCTTCTTGATGCTTGTGAATAGCTGATAACTGCCAAATCTCTTCCTATTTGTTGCAAATACCCTTTTATAAACCCGACTGTTTGTCTTAAACCAATTCTAAAGAAACTGACGATTATATGCACCAAAATCACAACTTTATCACTATAAATATAGTTGCCGCCCTGCATTTTTGGACAATTCTCGTACCAATTTTCTATGGCGTCATTGATATAACAAAAAATGCTTCCTCTTTCTTGGAGAAATTTGTTATATTCATGGCAGTTACTGACTCTCATTTTTTGTGGCATATTTTTTCTTCAACAGTTAAATGGCTATTTATAATGAATTTTGTCAGTAACTGCCAGTTCTTTTCACTTGAGCGATGCAACAAAGCCATCCCAGTGTCAAGCACTGGGATGACATCATCCTTTTTTTGGGATTCCAGCGTCACGCGCTGGAATGACACCTCTCTTGGGCTCTCTTAGCTATAAATATTAAGGAATTTACCAAACGAAAAAAAAGGCAAAAGAAGCCCCGTGGTTGGCTAATTACTTACATTATACTTTCAAGTATGGCGTTTTTTTATTCTAAACGCTTAATAACCGCGATTTAGTTGCTTTTAAGCCGCAACTAATCTAAATTATAAACATTAAGAAATTTACTAAACAGAAAAAAAGGCAAAAGAAACCCTAGGGCAGCTAGTTATTCACTATCCATTTTTTAAATCGGCGTTTTTTGATGTTTTAAATGCTTTATAAGCGCATTTCTGCTTATATTAGGTAAAAACCTAGAAATTTTATAAAGACATAAGGTGCACATAGTGCAAAAAATTAAACATGGGACGCCAGATACGTGAGTTTTTTTGTCATTTAATCTGTACAGAGAAGATAAATAAATAGCTTCAGTTTCATGATAAGGGGGCTGGCGGAGTTTGTCAAGGGATTTTTGACGAAATGATTTTGAAAGCAAAGAGCGGGAGAAGGGGTTCGAACCCTCGACCTCAACCTTGGCAAGGTTGCGCTCTACCAACTGAGCTACTCCCGCAATTAAATTAACCTAAATTTACTTAATTATAGGCATATACAGCGATTTGTAAACCCCGTGTACACGAAAAATGTGAGAGCCCATAAATTTGCGTGGTTCCTTCTATGATCTTTTCGTATACTTAAGACTCATTTTTGATTATCATAGGTTTTCAATTGTGCCAAAAAATGTATTAATTTTATGGGAATATTTTTATATAAAGACGACTTGCCAGCTAGTTCAATACCAGATGATGTAAGGTCTATAGCTGTTGATACCGAGGCAATGGGGCTACTTCATAGCAGAGATAGATTATGCCTTGTGCAGCTCTCTTTTAATGATGGCAACGCTCACTTAGTTCAACTCAAGAACGATTATACAGCGCCAAATTTGAGAAAAATATTAGAGGATAAAAATATAACTAAAATATTTCACTTCGCGCGATTTGATGTGAGCATAATACGTTATTACTTGGAAACTTGGGCACTTCCGTGCTATTGCACAAAGATAGCTTCACGTTTAGTTCGCACTTACACAGATAATCATAGCTTAAAAGAGTTGTGCTTAGAGCTGCTTGATACCAAACTAAATAAGCAGCAGCAATCTTCTGATTGGGGAAATGAAAATTTAACAGACAAACAAAAAAGTTATGCTGCATCTGATGTTTTGTATCTCCACAGGATAAAGGAAAAGCTAGACTTAATGCTGGAACGTGAAAATAGAAAAGAATTGGCCCAAAAGTGCTTTGAATTTCTTCCTACTCGTATTGAGTTAGACTTAATGGGTTGGGAAAACGTGGATATCTTTAACCACCAGATGTAATAGAAGTTTTTTGTTTGTGCAAAACACTTTAGGGCAATTTTTCAAGCTCTGCGGTAAGAATTTAGTTGATTAACTGCTAATAGATACGCTATATTTTACAAAAATTTAGGTATTTTATGAGTGATGATATTACATCGGTAAATGATCAAAATTTCAAATCTGAAGTCACTGACTATAAAGGGTTTGTTCTGATAGACTTTTGGGCAGAATGGTGTGGGCCATGTAAAAGTCTAATGCCACGTATCGAACAATTGGCTAAAGACAGAAAAGGCAAGATTAAGATCTGCAAATTCGACATAGATGAAGGGACTGAAGTGCCAAGTAAGTATGGGGTTCAATCTATACCTACTTTGATTATATTTCAAGATGGTAAGGAAATTGCACGCAAAATTGGTGCAACAAATGATCTGCTAAGTTGGGTTGATAGTGAAATAAGCTAATAGACAAATTTGCTTTTGTGTGTATTATAAATATTGATAAAAGGGATTGTAGCTCAGTCGGTTAGAGCAGTTCGCTCATAACGAATTGGCCGTAGGTTCGAGTCCTACCAATCCCACCATTGTTAGCATGATCGTAACAATGAGAAAACTATAGTATATGAACTATATATTAATGTAATGGGGGAAATGATGGAATTTACTAAGTCTCTAAATAACAAGTTAGATGAATTGCACTTACTAAATCATCCATTTTACCAGTCATGGAATACAGGAAGCTTAAGCTTGCAAGCTTTACAAACCTATGCTAAAGAATATTATCACCACGTTGCTGCGTTTCCTCGTTACATCAGTGGTATACATTTTCTGTGCCCAGATCTAAAAATGCGACAGGTTTTACTTGGTAATTTAATAGAAGAGGAACAAGGTGATGAAAATCATCCAGAGTTATGGAAACGTTTTGCTGAAGGGCTTGGCGTTGCGCGATCTGATCTTCGTGAAAGTGCACAGATTAAGGAGACACAAGAATTAATTGATGGTTACTTTGACATTGTAAGATCAGGTTTTGCAGCAGGTCTTGGAGCCTTGTACGCTTACGAACGTCAAACTCCAGAGGTTTCCAAGTCTAAAATTGAAGGTTTAAAAAAACACTATTCAATAAGTGATGAGCGTTCTCTTCAATTTTTTACGGTCCATATGCATGCTGATGAATGGCATTCTGAGGAATGTGCAAATCTTATTGAAGATCTAGATGAAAAAGAGCAAGATAAAGTTATGCAGGGTGCTCAAAAGGGAGCAAGGCTCTTGTGGGGTTTTCTTGATGGAATGATGAATGCTAGCGTGTGTTAGTAGTTGTAAGTAGCTTAAACTCAGTGATGTTGGAATGCAATGTCTGCATGTAATCTTCTTATATCTGACTTACGGCTTTGGGTTCATTTAGGCTATAGTGCAGAAGAGAAGTATCATTCTCAATTAGTTAGTGTTAATATTGATTTTACCTTTAAATCCCCCCTTTAGGACTTACAACTGACCGGCTTGAGGATACTATATGCTACTTGGAGGTAGTTCAGAGTATTCAATCTCTCGTTCAAAGCAAGCAATTCAACTTAATCGAGCATTTAACTCATGATATATACAGGACCATTAATAACCTTGTGATGCAAAAAAAGCTTATTATTTCTTCTATAGGCGTAACTATTCACAAAGTTGCACCACCTGTCCCCAGTGTGCATGGAGGTGTTTTCTTTACTTATCGTAATGCGTTGCAAGAATGATTTACATTTCTATTGGCTCAAATATGGGGAATCGCTTTTCCCATTTACAAAAGGCTGCTCAGTTACTGCAGGAACGCTATTTTAAAAATTTAAAATCTTCAATTATTCTGGAAACTAAGGCTATTTTACCAAATGATGCTCCACCTCAGTGGAATAAGCCATTTCTAAATATGGTTGTGTATGGAAGTTGTTCTTCTTCTCCTGAAGAGCTGTTAAAGGGCCTTAAACAAATTGAGTGTGACATTGGCCGCCCGCAGGTCTATGAAAAATGGGCACCTCGCGTTATTGATTTGGATATTTTGTTATGGGATGACCTGACACTTGATACACCCTACCTTAAGATTCCTCACCCAGAATTGATAAACAGACCATTTTTGCTTCACTTGATGGCAATGCTGAGTCCCATGGCAGTAGTTAACAAAACGTTTGGTACTATTAACCCTAACATTAAGGATTGCTTTTTAAGGAGTTTTACGCTTTCACCAGAGCTTGTAGGTATTGTTAATATTACTCCTGATTCATTTTCAGATGGTGGTCTTTATTATGATGCAGATCAAGCAACCAAGCAGGCACTGCGGCTGTTATCAGATGGTGCAAGCATAGTTGAACTTGGTGCTCAATCAACAAGACCTGGCTCCTCAATACAAACTCCAAAAGCAGAATATGCACGCTTAAAACCAGTGCTTGATGACCTTAATCAATATATGAAAGTTGGTGACATTAAAGTCAGCATTGATAGCTTCTGGTCAGACGTTATTTTAAATGTTTTGGAACACTACAACATTGCCTGGGTAAACGATCAGAAGGGAGATCTAGATGATAATACCTTAAAAGCGATTGCTAGCAGTGGATGTAGTATCGTTATTATGCATTCACTCTCCATACCACCACATAGTGACAACATTATCCCAAGTGACATTGATCCAATTGATACCATAAATAATTGGGCAGAAAAGAGCATTAACAGGTTACTTGCCCTAGGTTTTGATCAAAGCTCGATCATTATTGATCCTGGTATTGGTTTTGGCAAATCTATGTACCAGAATATCCAGATTTTACGCAGTATAGAAACGTTACAAAATTTTGGCTGCAAAGTTCTGGTTGGTCATTCTAGAAAGTCATTTATTTCTTCTTTTTCTACAGAACCTGTCTTTAACCGAGATTTAGAAACAATTGCTTTATCATCTGCATTGCACAACAAGGTTGATTTCCTTCGAGTGCATAATGTGCGTGATCACATGCGATTCTTTGTAGCTCAAGCTGCTTTACAGGGATGATAGTTATCGGAATTATGGCTGTTGATCCCAAGGGGGTAATTGGAATAAATAATGGATTGCCCTGGCATTATCCAAGTGAGTTAGATCATTTTCGTCAGGTGACTGACAAACAAGTTATTGTTATGGGAAGAAAAACATTTGAAACTATGTCTCAAAACATATTAAAGGATCGTATCCCTGTTGTTTTTTCTCGTAACAAATTAAATTCTTGTTTTAACAGAGGAGTAAAATGCACTATTATTTCTTCTATGCAAGAGTTTTTGTCAATCCAAAGTAATTGGAGTTACCCTCAAATCTTTGTGATTGGTGGAGCACAAATAGCGCATCTTTTTTTAGAATATAATCTAATTTCAGAGTTCATCATGACAGAAATTTACAAACCCTATAAAGGTGATGTATATTTCAACTTAACACTTCTTGATGGATGGCATAAAACTATTCTCACCAAAACGAAAGATTATACTATATGTAGGCTAATACGTTAATATGCATGTTAAAGCAATTTATACCCACCGCATTGAATGTGGGGAAGTATTAGAGCAGGTTCTTGATCGCTATGTTTCAGAGTTGCTAGGAGAGGAAGTTGTTCTTGCTATCACATCAAAAATCATTTCTATTTGTCAAAAACAAGTGGTTTGCAAAACTGCTTGTTCTAAAGAAGAGCTAATCAAAAGAGAAGCTGATGCAATTGTTGATGTAGACCATAATTCTTACGGCATCTATTTAACAATCAAAGACAATATCTTAATTCCATCTGCTGGTATTGATGAATCAAATGGTAATGAAATGTATATTTTATACCCAAAGGATGTTCAGAAAACAGCTCTATCAATATGGAACTATCTCAAGACAAAACACTGCATAAAACATCTTGGTATTTTGATTACAGATAGTAACATAACACCTATGCGCCTTGGGGTTACGGGCGTTGCTCTTGGTTGGTGTGGATTTGAACCATTTTATTCCTATATAGGCAAGCCAGATCTTTATGATCAACCACTGCAAGTAACACAAGTCAATCTTCTTGATGCGTTGGCAACGTCTGCTGTTTTAGTTATGGGAGAAGGGGCGGAGCAAACACCAATGGCAATAATTAGTGGCGCACCAAAGATTCACTTTCTTACTCGTCCGCCAACTATAGAAGAAGAAAAAAGTGTGAAGATATCTATGGAAGAGGACCTTTACTCTCCTCTCCTCATGCGAGCCCGCTGGTTAAAGAGAAACTTAAAAATTTGCTATTAGACTTCTTGCATAACCATATAACATTGGGAATAGAAACAAAAAACTTGCTTGACACCCTTCGCCAGCCCCCTTATCATAAAACTGAAGCTATTGTATTTGCTTTCGCCAATCTGCAGATTAAAAGGTAAGGATTACTTAATGTATCGGCGTCTTATGTTTAATTTTTTGCAGTACATAGATACTGTATGTCTTTACAAAACTTCATCTACATCTAGATTTTTATCTAAATAAGCTGAACGCGCTTATAAAGCGTTACAAGACATCAAAAAATGCCAATACTCGACAGAGATAGTAAAAGACTAGCTAACTCGGGGATTCTTTGTCTTTTTTTCTGCTTAGTAAACTTCTTAAACATTTGCAGCGTAAGTTAGTTGCAATTAAAAGCAGCTTAATCTTGCTTGTCAAGCGTTTAAAACATAAAAAACGCCAATATTTTAAAGCGGATAATAACCCCAGGGCTTCTTTTGCCTTTTTTTTCATTTGGTAAATTTCTTAACGTTTGTAGCTAAACGACAACCGTCATCCCGCTACGTGTTAGCGGCTAAGAGATACCGCGGCGGTATGACGGTTTGCGGCGGCATGACCTCGTCATTCCCCTACGTGTTAGCGGGATCTAGAGATACCGTGACGGTATGACGGTTCGCGCGGTGGCATGACCTCGTCATCCCGCTACGTGTTAGCGGGATCTATGCTTTGAGATACCGCGAATGAATCGCGGTATGACGGTTCGCGGCGGCGTGACGATAAGCTCGTCATCCCGCTACTTGTTAGCGGGATCTAGAGATACCGCGAATGAATCGCGGTATGACATAGGGAACCCTTTCTTGGGTTAGCTATAGATTTACTTCGCATATTCAGCTAATTTTTATTACAATTACAACAAAATAATTTTGGCTTTGATGAAAACTGTATATGTATGTCAATCCTGTGGTCACAGCACTGGTAGGTGGGTAGGGAAGTGCATCGCATGTGACAATTGGGATACAATTGTTGAGGAAATAGCAGTAAAAACGGGCAAAAGAAGTATATCTGCACCAATTTTAATAAAGACGTTATCGGGTAGCGAAATTATCACTCCAAGTCGTTTTTTAACAGGAATAGAAGAATTAGATAGAGTTTTTGGTGGGGGTATCGTTCAAGGTGCTAGCATTTTAATTGGTGGCGAACCTGGTATTGGAAAATCCACCCTTTTGCTTAGAATTGCAGCTAATGTTGTGCAACTTTCCTCTTTTGAATGTCTTTATGTATCCGGCGAGGAGTCTTTAGAGCAGGTGAGTCTCAGAGCAAAGCGTCTTAAGATAAATGAACCTAAAATTAAGCTTTTATCTACAGTGTCTTTAACTGATGTAGTAGCAACAATAAAGGAAAACAAAAGTATTAAATTCTTAGTAATTGACTCTATACAAACAATGTATGATAGCAGAATTACATCGGCACCAGGAACTGTAACTCAGGTTCGTACTTGCGCACATGAATTAACTATTCTTGCGAAACAATATGGTGTTTCTCTTTTAATAGTTGGTCATATAACTAAGGATGGACAAATAGCTGGACCCAAAACTCTGGAGCATATGGTGGATACGGTATTATATTTTGAAGGTGAAAATAGCAATCAATATCGCATTTTGCGTACTATTAAAAATAGATTTGGCCCTGCAAATGAAATTGGTGTTTTTGAGATGTCTGAAGCAGGACTTGTGCCTGTTGATAATCCATCATCATTGTTTCTGATGGCCCATGACAGAGAAGTAGTTGGCAGCGCCGTATTTGTAGGAATTGAAGGTTCAAGACCAATTTTAATGGAAGTGCAAGCATTAATAGCAGGGACTAATATGGCAACCCCAAGAAGGGCAGTAGTTGGGTGGGATATTAATCGATTGGCTATGATCATCGCGGTGCTAAATGCTCGTTGCAAAATGTTTTTGCATGATAAAGAGGTATACCTAAACATTGCAGGGGGACTCAAAATACAGGAACCATCGGCTGATCTTGCTGTTGCTGCTTCCCTTATTTCAAGTGTAGTAAATTTACCGCTGCCAACTTCTTCAATAATCTGCGGTGAAGTTGCACTTTCAGGAGAAATTAGGAATGTCTCGCATGCTGATCTCAGACTAAAAGAAGCACAAAAGTTAGGATTCAAAAAAGCAATTATGCCTAAAAATGGCAATTATTCTTCTCATGATATTGAGATAATTAAGCTTGGTCATGTAAGGGAATTAAGAGAAGTCTTTAATTACAATTAAATAATGCTTCAGCAAATTCTTTACTAGTAAACTCCCTTAAGTCCTCTATATTTTCGCCAATTCCTATAGCATGTAACTTTACCTTATAAGCTTCTGCAAGTCCAATTACTACTCCGCCCTTAGCGGTGCCATCTAGCTTTGTTACGATTAGCCCGGTAACATTGACCATCTTACTAAATGCCTCTAATTGGCTATAAGCATTTTGGCCGGTAGTTGCATCAAGAACTAAGATAACGTCATGAGGGGCAGTGTCATCCAATTTCTTTATCGTTCTATATATTTTTGATAATTCCTCCATAAGGTTCACATTATTTTGCAGCCTTCCTGCTGTGTCAATTAGAACAACATCAACGCTATCTTTCATAGCTTGACTTACAGCTCTATATGCCACACTCGCAGAATCGCTACCGTACTCTCCAGTAACGATAGAACAACCAGAGCGTTCTGCCCAAATGTTTAATTGTTCACTAGCAGCAGCTCTAAATGTATCGCATGCAACAAGCATAACGGACTTTCCCATCTCCTTATATTTATATGCGAGCTTACCTATAGTTGTGGTTTTACCATTACCGTTTACTCCGCATACCATTATTATGTGGGGTTTTTTATCCAAAACTAACGGCTGCACGACTGGATTTAATATAGCTTCTATTTCATTCACTAATTGCTGCGTGATAATATTATACTCAACTTCCTTGTCAAACTTGATGCTTGTGAGCCTATCGATAATCAACTTAGAAGTTTTATGACCAATATCCATGCTAATTAGCAATTCTTCTAGCTCATCTAAAAGCGACTGATCTAATTTTTTTTTGCCAGAAAAAATACTTTTCACCCCGTCGCTAAAGCGAGAAGAAGTTTTTAACAAGCCTTTATAAAGGTTACTAAACAAACTCAAGGGAATACTCCTTTTTAAATTATAAACTTAATGACAACATAGAGACGCTGATTGTAAAGAAATACACGTATTATGTGTATTTGTAAAGTTAAACAGTCGTTTTACGGGAATTTTGAAAGTAAAAATCACGTAAAACGATTGTTTTCCTTTAGTTTTTAACCTAAATATGTTATAATGTAAAATAGCAGTTTATAGGTAATTTTATGAGTTATAATGAGAAAATTTTAGATCATTATGAAAATCCAAGGAATGTTGGCTCTCTGGATAAAAATGATCCAAATGTTGGTACTGGTTTAGTTGGTGCACCATCGTGCGGTGATGTAATGAAATTGCAGATAAAGGTCAATGACAAAGGTGTTATTGAAGATGCAAAATTTAAAACTTTTGGTTGTGGTTCTGCCATTGCTTCAAGTTCTTTGTTAACAGAGATGATTAAAGGAAAAGCTATTGAAGATGTAACACAGATAAAGAATACTCAAATAGTGGAAGAGTTGTCTTTACCTCCAGTGAAGATACACTGCTCGGTGCTTGCTGAAGATGCTATAAAGGCTGCTATTCATGATTATCAAAGTAAACAAAATAAAGGTGGACATTGAGAACTAAAGCATGAGTGAATATCAAGGAGTAAACGCTATAAAGAAAGATAAAAAACTTATTACTATAACTGCGAAAGCAGTAGAAAGGATAAAGTATTTATTGGACCAAAAGAAGCATACTAACCTTGAGAAATCAGAAGAAGCAATAGGAATAAGAGTGCTAATTAAACAAAAAGGATGTTCTGGTTTAAAATATGATATTGAATATGCGTATGATACTCGTCCTTTAGAGTCGGTAATTGAAGAAAACTGTAGTGATGGCCAAAAAGTTAAAGTGTTGATCGACCCAAAATCCGTCATGTTTATTCTTGGCTCTGAAATGGATTATGTAGAAGAAAAATTTTCATCGGGTTTTGTTTTCAAAAATCCTAATGAGAAAGGAAAATGTGGTTGTGGAGAGAGTTTTCATGTCTAGCAACTATTTTGCATTGTTTGAAATTGAACCAGCTTTCAATATCAGCTTTGATGAGTTAGAGAAAAAATATATTGAGCTAAGCAAGACTGATATAAATGAAAGACAGTCCAAAAACATGGAAAATATCAACAAAGCTTATCAAGTGCTAAAGTCACCACTAGAACGTGCTGAGCATTTGTTGAATCTTTTTGGTGTGGCAAAGGATCATCCGAATTCTGAAATATTAAATGAATCAATGGAAATAAGAGAGTACTTACTAGACTGCGACGATCTACAATTTGCAAGCAGGATGATTGATGAAAAAATAAAAGATTGCGTTAAAAACCTAATTAACACTTTTGCTGTAAAGAATTTTGATGGAGCTGCTACACAAGTCTTAAGATTGAAATATTTATATAAGTCATTTGAGGAGGTGAAAAAGAATGCAACCAATTCAAATTTCTGAACCAAATTCAAGTGAAGTAGTTTTTGGTATAGACCTTGGCACCACCAATTCTTTGATTGCTATGGTAAATAAAGCTGGCAACGTGGAGATATTTAAAGATGAACAAGGAAGAGAACTGCTGCCTTCTGCTCTTTCATATGAAAATAATACATTGAAAACTGGCTACGATGTCGGTCAAAATGCAATCTACTCAATAAAGCGTTTAATGGGTAAAAGTGTTGAAGAATTAAATAAAGAAGGCGTCAATTTTGAAATAGATCATGAAAGCGAAAAAGTTATTAGAATAAAATGCGCAGAGGAAAAGTATCTTACTCCTATTGAGATTTCTGCTGAGATATTAAAAGCTTTATGTGAGAGGGTAAAAAAGTCTAAGGGGCTGGAAGTAAAAAAAGCAGTGATTACTGTGCCAGCTTACTTTGACGATTCAGCACGTAACGCAACCAAATATGCGGCAAAATTAGCTGGAATAGAAGTTCTTCGCCTCGTTAACGAGCCAACCGCTGCAGCGCTTTCTTACTCCATTGAAAAGAACAATAGCAGTGGAATATATGCAGTTTATGACCTTGGTGGCGGAACGTTCGATATTTCGATATTGAAATTGCACCAAGGAGTGTTTCAAGTCCTTGCGGTTGGTGGTGACACCAAACTCGGCGGTGATGATTTTGATCATTTGCTGAGTTCAATTGTGATTGATAAGTATAGAGAAAAGACGGCTAAGCAACTAAATTCCTTATTTATCGAATCACGCTCTGTGAAAGAGTACCTAAGCAATCACACTATAGGTATCTTTGAATTTAATGTTAACGGCAAGCCATTTGAGTGCGAAATTACCAGAGAAGAATTCGAGCAGGCAATCAGTTCTTTGGTCAATAAGACTATCAATATAGTCACTCGTACTATAAGCAACATAGATCTTAAAATTGATAATATAAAAGGAGTAATTTTAGTTGGTGGTGCAACTAGAACACCATTGGTTCAAAATTCACTAGTCAAACTCTTTGGAAATAAAGTACTAAATGACGTGGATCCAGATAAAGCAGTTGCCATTGGGGCAGCTCTGCAGGCTCATGATTTAACTTCGAGCTCAAAAGATAGGAATATTCTCCTGGATGTTCTACCTTTATCACTTGGCATAGAAACTATGGGAGGCATAGTTGAAAAAATCATACCAAGAAATACACCACTACCAGTTTCAGAGATAAAAGAGTTTACAACTTATATTGATGGGCAAACAGCAATGAAAATTCATGTTTGTCAGGGAGAACGTGAAATGATAGAGGATAACAAATCTCTAGCGCAGTTTGAACTAAAAGGTATACCTCCACTGCCTGCAGGTTCTGCAAGAGTTGAAATAGAATTTACAGTTAACGTTGACGGAATCTTGACTGTTACTGCAAGAGAAAAAACTACTGGAATTGAGCAGACAGTTAAAGTAAATTCAAGTTTTGGCTTGAGTGAAGCTGATGTTCAAAATATGGTTAACCAGTCAATAAACAGTTTTGACGAAGATATGAAGACTCGTTCCCTTGCAGGTGCTAAAATTAATGGAAATAAACTCATACACTTGGTTGAAAACAATAATAACCTTTCCACTGATCAAAAGTTGAAAAACCTATTACAAAATGCAAAAAACGCTTTACAAGGCAATGACTTGAATGAAATTAACAACACTATCGCCGAGTTAGAAAATTCTTCTTTAGAGTTGTGTGAATTAACAAATAGGTAGAAAAAGCTTACACAACCTTGTGCAATACCCTATTTAATCTCAAAGCAACAGGTAACCTGAAATTAAATGGTAACCAATCGACCTTTCCTAATTTAAATGATAAACCAACTATGCTTACACGCCCAATGATATTTTCCATTGGTACAAAACCAACTTCAGGAAACCTACTATCTAAAGAATTATTTCTATTGTCTCCCATAACGAAAAATTGATCGTTAGGTACATAATAAACCGGAGTGTTATATGATAGCTTATTAGAAATGTCATCTACCAAAATCTCATGTTCCTTGCCACTTAAAAGCGTTTCTATATATCTTGGTATGTTACGATTTGACTCATAATCAAAAAAACTTTCAATTTGCCTTCGCTTTACTTTCTGATCATTTAGGTATAATTCTCCCTCTATCATTTGCACTTTGTCACCTGGTGTTCCTATTACTCGCTTAACAAACCTGATGCTGTCATTTCTTGTGGGTTTGAAAACTACTATGTCGCCACGCTTTGGAGGGGTATAAAAAATCCTGCCGCTAAAAATGTTTGGAGAAAATGGAAAGGAGTGTTTACTGTAACCGTATGAATATTTACTAGTAAAAATGTAATCCCCTTCAAGTAGGGTGCTTTTCATTGAACCAGAAGGTATATGAAATGGCTCGAATAAAAAACTACGTATTGATAGCGCAATCAACAGTAAAAAAAACAATGAAGATAAAAATCTTCCCGTTCTTATCACCCAGTTTTTGCTTAGTTCTTCCAACTTTTCCAACTTTGTTTTTCTTATAGATTAAGCTTATTATAATACATAAATTAAAAAATGGTAATATGAAATTTTACTTGTGAATGTTATTCCTCTATTCAAAACAATTTTGAAAAGGCGGTTCATTTCTTTCAACGGTGTCATCCAAGTAGTGTGACACATAACTGTACGAACATTGCAATTTGCAGGTGGCAGATGAAAGTAGCTGATGCACATCTGTACGAACATTTGCTTTTGTTAAGGTAATATGGTGTTATGAAAGTAGCTGACACTGGAATGGCTTTGTTGCATCGCTACTTATGAAAGGCTAACTATAGTTAGGATTATAAGCAACCTATTGAAAATCTTGTTTTTTTGCAATCAATCTGATCAAATTTAAGAATAGTAATTTGTTATTTATATTAATAAATTTAATTCTATTGAAAATAGCTAAAGCATTGAAATTCTTGAATTTTAGCCGGATTGGTAAATGGTAGTGAAATTTCTTTTACTCAAATTTAGGTATTCATTGACCGTTCTTGTTATAAATACCAGAATAATAAGCTACTGATATTCCCTATCTTTTTTATCTTTAATCCATCATAGCTAGCGATGCAACAAAGCCCACTGGAATCTAGGTTGTAACCGTTCACGGATTGTGAGAATGAATAAAGAACTAAGCAGTCGTAACTTTTGGAAGGGATTTTGGCCATTGAGACGTGATGTCAAAAATATCGACAACATTCTTTCCACAAATCTTTCTCCATGTTCCGACCAGGTGAAAAAGCTGTTTTTACGATAGCCGTCTAATTTGCCGTTCTGCAAGGTTGTTGATTGACTTCAGGCTTTCGTAAAAACTTCCACACCATATCCTCGGCCTTAACATCTTAATGGCCATTCTCAAACCATTTACAAGCCTTGTCATTTCATGCCCCCCCCTTTTTGCATTAGTTGTGTAGCATCTTTTAATATTAGCAAGGCCTATAATAGTGCAACACTGCCTTACGTATTGCCAATCCAAATTCTACTTGCTGTAAAATAACACAATCTGCTACATCGCTGCTAATCTCAATCCCTCTGTTTATTGGCCCTGGGTGCATAACAATCGCATCTGGTTTTGCGTATGATAGCTTTTGTGAATCAAGTCCATACAAATAAAAATATTCTTTCTCTGAAGAACTATTATTCATGCGCTCTTTCTGCAATCTCAAAAGCATAATTACGTCAGCATCCTTTATACCTTCAATTAATGAATAATGGACTGAATCTACTTCAGGAAAATGCTTACAAATCAAAGTTGGTGGTGCGACCAAGTTTATCTCTGCTCCAAACATTTTTAGCAATCTTATATTTGATCTTGCAACTCTACTGTGCAGAATATCTCCACATATCACAACTTTGAGGTCCTTTATTTGCTTTTTGTGATTGCTGATTACAAGATAGTCTGCAAGAGCTTGAGTTGGATGTTCACTACTTCCATCGCCTGCATTGATTAGCGAGCAGTTAACATACTTTGCCAGTGTATTAATGATACCACTACTTTTATGCCTGATTATTATGTAATCAGGATTCATTGCATTTAATGTTTTGATCATGTCTTTTAGATCTTCTCCCTTGTTAATAGAAGAAGATCTTATTGGCAAAGTTACAACATTTGCTCCAAGGCTTTTTGCTGCTATTTCAAAAGACGCAAGTGTACGCGTTGAATCTTCAAAGAATAAATTTATTACTGTCTTATTTTCCAAGATATGACTATTTGCAACTTCTTTTTTAAGGTACTGGTTGGCCAACTTAGTTATATTTTCTACATCATCGACTGTAAGGTCTGAGATGTTTAACAAATTCCTTCTCTTGTTCATAGTTTCCTTTTCAACTACTTGAACCTATTCTACTTTCTTATTACCTTTTTTCAATAGACTTCTTGTGCAGCAATTGTTTTGGTGAAAGAACGGAAAAAGATAGTAAAGTCAAAATTAAGTTAGAAGGAAGAAAAAGTTCAGCGAGTCAAGAGTAAGGTATATTAGCATAAATCTTTCATCCCAATGTTTAGTGGCGCTGGGGATTACTTCCACTTACACTCATCCGCTATCATAACAGCCTCAAAAAGATGCTTCTCAAGTTCACTTAGAGGCAAATCACTTTGTGAATAATTTCCCCAAGATTTTAGTATATCGGAAGTTTCAACGCCTTCAATAATAGGATATTCTTGGTTTTTTTTAGCGTATAACTCTTGAGCCTGCTTGCTTACTAAAAATTCCAATAAGACTATAGCATTTTCCCTGTTTTTTGCGTTTTTTGTTACTGCTGCACCACTGATGTTTACCATTACACCGTGATCGTTGCGATTAGGAAAAAAAGCCCCTAGCTTGTCTGCAACATTCTTTTTATTTTCTGATGAAAGAATTCTCGCAAAGTAGTAGCTGTTTACTATTGCAACATCTCCCTCACCCGCTGCTACGGCGTAAATTTGATCAGTATCACCACCACTTGGTTTTCTTGCCATATTGCTCACAATTCCGCTTACCCATTCTTTCGTCTTTTCAAAACCATTATTTGCAATCATAAAAGCAATTAACGATCTGTTATATGGACTTGTAGAAGAACGCACTAATATTTTTCCTTTCCATTTTTCATTTGCTAAATCTTCATAAGTACTTAAGTCCTTAGGGTCTACTGACTCTTTATTGTAAACCAATATCCTAGCTCTTTTTGTAAGACCAAACCAATAATCTTCACTGTCTCTAAATCTTGCAGGTATAACACTTTTTAAAACCTCTGAATCTACTTGAGATAAAAGTCCTCTTTTTTTTGCTAGAATTAAGTTGATTGCATCAGCAGTCAAAAATAAGTCAGCTTCACCACCGTTTTCCATTCGTGAAAGTAGCTGAGAATAATCATCAATGATGTAACGTACTTTAATACCTGTATTTTTCGTGAATTCATCAAACAAAGTACGTACTAATTCTTCTTTGCGCGATGAATAAACATTTACCACTTGTGAGTCATTAGTTCCGTCGTTTCTGTATAAATAAGTAATAACTATCAATATAATTGCTATTAAGGATGTGAATATAAAGGCTTTTTTCATATTGGATAAAAAATAACTTCTTTCAGTTAAAGTTACCAAGATGGTACAACTTTAGCAAGTGTAAAGTTCGTTAGATAAATCATAAAAACTTCCTTGACAAGCTTCGCCAGCCCCCTTATTATAACACTGAAGCTATTTATTTATCTTCGCAATCTCTGCAGTGGATTAATGACAAAAAACTTAATGTATTTGGCGTAAATCATGCTTAATTTTTTGCACTATGTGCACCTTATGTCTTTATAAAATTTCTAGGTTTTTACCTAATATAAGCTGAAATGCGCTATTTAAAACATTAAAAAACGCCAACTTAAAAAATGGATAGTGAATAACTAGCTACCCTAGGGTTTCTTTTGCCTTTTTTTCTGTTTAGTAAATTGTATCCGTTCAGCGGAGTGGTAGAATAAGGTAGACAAAGCAAGATAATAAAGATAATCATAGAGCAAAAGTGAGTTAATGTGGTAAACCTTTGAGAACTTTGCAAAAATTTACAGCAAAAAATAGAAAAACTGAAAGCAGAGATAGAAAACTTAAAAGCAGAAAATAAAGCTTTAAAGATAGAGAACGCTGAATTAAAGGAAAGGCTCGGTTTAAATTCAAAAAACTCATCCCTGCCCAGCTCAAAAGAGCTATACAAAATAAAAAAGGACAAGCCAAAAAGCGAAAGGAATGTTGGCGATCAGGTTGGGCATAAAGGAAATTTTCATGCCACAATGGAAGCGGATAAAGTAGTAAAAATAGAGTTGCCTAATATTTGCGAATGCGGAGGAGAGCTTGTAATATGCGAAAAACCTTATGTTCACCAAAAAGTTGATCTTCCGGAAATTAGGCCTTATGTAGTAATTGGAACATGGTCGTTGTTGGAGATGCAGAAAAAGAAAAAGTAGCAAGTTACCAGAAGGTGTTACGCCAGATACATTTGGTCCAAGGGTTAAGTCTATAATTGCAGCACTCAGCGGATTTTACAAAAACTCAAAGCGTGAAGTGGCTAGTATCATAAATGACATTTTTAATTTGAACATAAGTGTTGGCAGCATATCAAATCTTACTATTACCCACAAATATGAGGTTCGTGAGCAAGTCGCCATCCTTCTGCTAAATCAAAGAGACGTTTATATCCTTTCCAAAGAGTAATTGGTCCTGGTTTTGGGTCATTTTTTCTTGCTAAATGGCCTCCAAGTTCATGAAACAGCTTCTTTTATGTTGGGAACTACACTTGGACATGGTTTTCTGTGTATTTTAACGTATAAAACTTTCCATTCTTCTTCAGCTAATAAGGTAGTACATGGTAATGTTGGGTTAGCTCTTGCAATTGATGTAATAAAGAAGATCCTCCAAGCAATAATACTCATAACTGTTAGATATCTCATTAGTCTTTCTGCTATTCCAAGCCTACATTCTTCAACTTTGAGACCGGATTTAAAATTTTATGTAATATCTCTATTTTCCATCTAAGGCAATTGTAAGTTAAAAACGTGATATAAAAGAGATAAGAGAGAAAGATAACCCTGCTCACTAGGAATAGCGGGCGTGCGCGACCGAAAGGAAATTGGTATTACAACCGTTGGTATCAAGGTACGCTAGCCCTATCTCTCGATACGTTTGAATAGTTGCTTGGGACATATATATGCACCCGTTTACAATCTTAAATTAACTAAAACTATCGAGGTTTATTATGGTTACATCTTATCAAAATTTTATTGGCATTGACATCGGAAAATTTAAAAATGTCGTTGCAATTCACAAACAGAAGAATGCTGTCGAATTTGATAATAATGCTTCTGGTTGGCAACAATTATTTCAAGAGTTTTCAGATATTCTACCTAATGCTTTAGTGACTTTAGAAAATACAGGGAAATATGAGCTTGGCTTATCACATTTTCTTACCGACAAAAATATTGCCGTGCATCGAGCTAATACTCGTAAAGTAAAAAGCTTTATTTTATCTCACGGAACTTTAGCAAAGTCTAGATGCAAGAGCTCTTGCTCAATATGGATTTGAACGCCATAGAACTATCTCTCTATTTGTACCTACCTCTACAGAACAATCAACTTTGGCTGCACTTTGTCAACGTCGTGATGATATTACGCAAATGAGAACTCAAGAAAAATGCAGACTTGAAGCACCGGAAAATGATCATATAAAAGAAAGCTGTCAAAAGACCATTGAGTTTTTCGATAGTCAAATAAACGAACTCAATGATACTATACAAAAGATTATTGATGAAAGCCGCGAATTACAACAACGCCAAAAAATTCTTAAAACAGTTCCTGGAATAGGTAAAAAGTTATCACAAGATTTTTTGTGTTTAATGCCAGAGCTTGGTTACTTAAATAGAAAAGAAGTAGCAAGTCTTGCCGGAGTTGCACCGCATCCAAAAGAAAGTGGTAAAGCTGTTGGTTACCGAAGGATTACAGGTGGTAGAAGTAACGTTCGTTCAAAGCTCTTTACAGCCGCTATGGCTGCTACAAGGTCAAAATCTATACTTGGCGCCTTTTATTCTAAGCTTGTTGAAAGTGGTAAGAAGAAGATGGTGGCTATAACAGCCCTAATGCGTAAAATTATAGTAATTGCTAATACAAGACTTAAAGAAGCAATTAATTTGCATACTTAAAAATCTTCACAACGGTAACTGAAATTGGCTAATGAATATGTGCGTCCACACAGACTTAAAGCACATATTCATTAGCTTAAGCAGAAATTGCTGTGGTAGCTGTTTGATATAAAATTCTATTTCTATGACAAACGGGTTTTTATTGCCCATATAATTTGCAAAATTACACAAATAAAAAAATTTTTAAAAAACATAGTTGATACCAACTAATTTTTTCAACAGCTTCATCGAAAGTATTAACTGAAAGATTCGTTAATAGCATCCATTCTAGCGGTTTTTTTTAAGGGAAGGGGAGTTTTCTCAACAACATAAACTGCATAAAGTGGTAATTTAGGTAGTTCTTCCGTCTTATGCCTAATATTATTCTTAGATGGATTCATCATAAACTTTCCAAATCTAACTTCCAAACGTGCTGTTCTTTTTGGCTTATTATCTTTTACAGGAACTTCAACTTCTACCGTACCTGCACAATGAGAGGATTTAATAAATGCCCATAACTTCTGCTCACCTTTTTCAGGATATCGAGATTTTCTATTTACTGCTCTATCTCTGCATGCTCTAACTAGCACTGCCGAATTAAGATTATGTGCAAGCTCAAAAAAGTCATATATATCTGCTTCTCTATCGCATACAGTTATAGTCTCAGTTTGAGTTGGATCAATAATATTATTTGTTTTTCTTAAAGTTTCCAACCACTTTACGCTTTCTTTATCTTCAATGCGATCGCTCTTTTTTTTAAGGTTCTCAGTTTCTTCAGGTCTTGAATAAACTTTTTGATCTAGTATCCCTAGTACCAAACCTTCTATACTAACGGCAAGAGCTGTATGCATTATAATACCTTTTGCAGTATCATAACTGGACAAATTTGCTAATCCGCTTGTTTTTTTATGGTTATTATATACAATGTAACTGGTATCTTGAATGACAAGAACCCTCTTGTGAGCTTTTGTTCTCTCAACCGTCTTATTAATATGTGTAGCTAAAATATCACTTTCTTTTACATTCTCATTTTGAAAAAAACGTTATGCTGTTTTTGCTTCTGACCAACTTTCACATGCTTGATTAATCTAACTTTCAGGTAATTTTGTCAAACATATCAGCAATCTTTACTAATCGCTCAGTTAACCTTTTATCTCCAAATTCATTTTTAGCCCATTCACTACTTTTACTTGCCATTTTACACCCTCAATATTTGCAAACTTTAATATTGTAATATTTTACTTTTTAGTCCATTTATATTTGTGGGTAATAGTAAGGAATGACACCGTCTTGGATGGAAACCAGTGTCAGCTACTTTCATGACACCATCACAAGGTGAAACTGGATCCCAGTGGGCTTTGTTGCATCGCTCAAGTGAAAAGAACTGGCAGTTACTGACAAAATTCATTATAAATAGCCATTTAACTGTTGAAGAAAAAATATGCCACAAAAAATGAGAGTCAGTAACTGCCATGAATATAACAAATTTCTCCAAGAAAGAGGAAGCATTTTTTGTTATATCAATGACGCCATAGAAAATTGGTACGAGAATTGTCCAAAAATGCAGGGCGGCAACTATATTTATAGTGATAAAGTTGTGATTTTGGTGCATATAATCGTCAGTTTCTTTAGAATTGGTTTAAGACAAACAGTCGGGTTTATAAAAGGGTATTTGCAACAAATAGGAAGAGATTTGGCAGTTATCAGCTATTCACAAGCATCAAGAAGGTTTAAGAAACTTAATATTAAGATAAATGATTGCAGAATTGATAAAAATAATATGGAAGATATCGAAATTGCTATAGACAGTACAGGAATTAGTATATACAACAACACACAGCAAGGAAAATAGCACTGACAGAAAATATCGTGGCTATGAGCAAACGAGAAAATTGCACGTAATGTTGAATATAAACAACAAAAAAGCCATAGCTGTAAAATACAGTAACGGTGTCTACTCTGATCACTATGGAGCTTGTGATTTGCTAAAAGAAGTCGATTTTCAGTATGTCATAAAAGTACTATATGCAGATAGGGCATATGACAGAGAAAAGCTCTATAAGCTGTGTAATCAATATGGTATAAAAACGAAAATTCCTCCGAAAAACAACGCAGCAGAGCATCCAAAGTTAGACTATATGGCTGAGAGAAATTCTGCAGTCAAGCTCATAAAGTCATATGATGAAGATAGTATAAAGAAGTGGAAAAAAGAGATGAGTTATGGAAAAAGATCTTATATAGAAAGTTTTTTCTCGCGACTGAAACAAACATTCGGGTTTAGTTTTAGGAATAAATCTGAGACAAATAGAGAGAAGGAACTACTTGTTAAATGCTATTTGCTCAATAAGTTCACTGATATTGGTATGGCTAAATTTGAGATAGCTTCATAAATTTATTGTGCGTTACCTACTATCCGAAGAGCGATGCAACAAAGCCATCCCAGTGTCAGCTACTTGGATGACAGAGGGGGGTGGGATGACAGAAGATGATGGAGTGACAGGGAGTAATACAAAAAGTTTCGTCATCCCCATTGAATCGGCTTTAAAATCGATGTTCAAAGTTGAAATTTCCCTAGAAGATGCGGGGAAAATCAGAAAAGGTCAGGAAGTTGTATTAAATAACTTGCGTAATTTAAAGAATCATGATATTTGTTGTACGGTGGTGGGTAGTGTACCTATTGCAATCTGCAGTTTTATTTATGGTTGTGTGAAACCTATTCGTGTTTTTAATATTTAAAATGAGGTTTAGATGTCGATAACATCCGAAAAGAAAAAGAGTTTGATAAATATGTATGCAATTAAAGAAGATGATACAGGCTCATCTTTTGTACAATGTGCAATTTTGACCGAGAGGATCAGTAACTTAACTGAGCATTTTAAAGTGCACAAGCATGACCATCACTCTAAGCGTGGTTTACTTATATTGATAGGTAGAAGACGCAAGCACTTAAATTATATAAAGCGTAAATTTGGTAATGAAGCCTATCAGGAATTAATAGAGAAGTTAGGCATTAGAAAATAATCGAGGAATTTAATATGTTTAAAATTATAAAAAAATCTATAGAGTGGGGTGGTCGTGCCTTATCTTTAGAAACAGGAAAAATAGCACGCCAAGCTCATGGTTCAGTAGTTGTAAATTACGGTGATACTTCTGTTTTAGTAACTGTTGTACGTAAAAAGAAGGAAGAAAGCGTTGATTTCCTACCTTTAAATGTGCAGTTTATCGCAAAAAGCTATGCCATGGGTAAGATCCCTGGCGGGTTTTTTAAAAGAGAAGGCAAGCCATCTGATAGAGAAACTTTAATCTCAAGAGTAATAGATAGAAGTATAAGACCACTATTCCCAGAAGGATTTCATGATGAAATTAGTGTGGTGTGCAATCTATTAACTTATGATACAGTCAATCCTCCTGAAGTGCCAGCATTGATTGGTGCTGTTGCAGCTCTTGCAATTTCTGGTGTTCCCTTTCACTTTACTATAGCTGGAGTGATGGTTGGTTGTGATGAAAATAATAACTATATACTCAACCCTTCTGTTCAAGAGATGAAAGCAAGCAGCTTGGATCTGTTTTTGTCTGGTGATGAAAATTCAATTTTAATGGTTGAATCAGAAGTGAAAGAGCTCTCTGAAGAAAATGTTTTTAATGCAATAAAATTTGGCCATGAACACCTTAAGCCTGTCATTAAGCTCATAAAAGAGTTTGCTGATACAATTGGCAATAAACCTGAGAGCTTTGCCCCTATTGATGCATCAGATATAACACAAGAGCTCGAAAAATACGGTAAAGATTTTGAAAAAGCATATTCGCAAACAGTAAAACAAGAGCGAGTTCAAGCTCTAGAAGCGATCAGAGAGAATATATTGAATACTCTTAAAGAAACTGGAAAAGACGAAAAGTTAATTACGTATGCAGTAAAAAACTTTGAAAGATCTTTAGTACGTGAAATAATTAGGAAGAAAAGTGTAAGGATAGACGGTCGTAAGCATGATGAGATACGTCAGATAGAAGTTGAAGTTGATATTCTGTCCAAAACTCACGGTTCTGCACTATTTACAAGAGGCAATACTCAGGCACTGGTTGTTACTGCTCTTGGCACCACTCAAGATGAGCAAATTGTGGATGATATTGAAGGGGATAGACGTGAGCATTTCATGTTGCATTATAACTTTCCCTCATTTGCTGTTGGAGAAACTTCTGCTGCGCGTGCACCAGGAAGAAGAGAAATCGGTCATGGCAAACTTGCTTGGAAAGCAATTCATCCTGTTTTACCCGATAAGTCTGAATTTCCTTATACAATAAGAGTAGTGTCCGAAATTTTGGAGTCTGATGGTTCTTCTTCTATGGCAACAGTTTGTGGGACTTCTCTTGCTTTAATGGATACGGGTGTGCCAATAAAGGCCCCTGTTGCTGGAATTGCTATGGGTCTCATCAAAGATAAAGACGAGTATGTAATACTTTCCGATATACTTGGTGATGAAGATTATCTTGGTGATATGGACTTTAAAGTAGCAGGAACTAGTGAAGGGGTTACGGCGCTACAAATGGACATGAAAATTTCTGGTATAAGCTTTGAAATTGTTGAAAAATCTTTAGAACAGGCAAAAGCTGGAAGATTACATATTTTAGAAAAAATGAATGCAGTGATTTCAGAACACAGTGATGATGTCAAAGACCATGCACCAAGGATGTTATCATTTTACATAGATAAAGACAAAATTTCTGCTGCTATAGGTTCTAAGGGGAAAAATATACGCAGCGTGTGTGAAAGAAGTAATGCAAAAATTGAAATAGGAGATAATGGTAAAGTTTCTGTTTTTGCTACGAGTGGCACTGAAGCTGAAATTGCAAAGAGTATGATGATTGATTCAATAACAGAACTAGAACAAGGTTCTATAGTTGATGTCAAGGTTGTAAGAATAGAGAAGTCTATTGTAGAGCTTGAATTTCTTAATGGCAGAAAAGGAAAAATGCACATAAGTGAAGTAGCTAATGAACATATAGATTCTATAGAGAGCGTACTTAAACAAGATGATACTTTCAAAGCACTAGTAATTGACTTCGAAAAAGGTGGGTGTCCAAAGTTGTCAAGACGTCGGGTTGATCAAGAGACGGGAGAGTTTTTTGAAGGTGAGCTTTACAACGAGGAAAGGAAAGATGGTCCAAATGACAGGGATAATTATTACAATAATTCATTTAGTAGAAAACCTGGAGGAAGTCACCATAAGAGGCCTCCTCGTCCTCGTTCTGGTTTCAGCAACAGAAATAGGCCGAAATTTGGTAATAATGATTCATCATCAGGTTTTTATTAAGAGTAAACTTCTTGCGTTACCTCTCGTCATTCCAGTGCTTAACACTGGAATGACACCCTTTCTGGTGAAGGTTGTTCTCAAATCACAATGTTAGTACAATTGTGGTGTTAGCTATAGCTAACCCAAGGTATCCGTTCAGCGGAGTGGTAGAATAAGGTAGACAAAGTGATCTAAAAAGATAATCATAGAGCAAAAGTGAGGTAATGTGGTAAACCTTTTAGAACTTTGCAAAAATTTACAGCAAAAAATAGAAAAACTGAAAGCAGAGATAGAAAACTTAAAAGCAGAAAATAAAGCTTTAAAGATAGAGAACGCTGAATTAGAGGTTGTCCGGAAACTAGTAAATTCAAGCATATTCCCTCTTTAACATAACCCTACTTATAGCTAGGTATATGAAATTCTCAGTGGATGTTGTGAGTAAATCATACTCCTTCGATAGCCTTCTATTCCTATTAACCCAAGCAAAAGTCCTTTCTACAACCCATCTTCTTGGCTGTACTTTAAACCCTTGTTCTCTTGTTGGTAGTAGCTCAGGTGGCGTATCTTTGTGCACCCAAATCTACATGGAGGCCTTTTAACAATTTCAATATCTATGTCATATTCTTCCTTTATGTGATTCTTTAAATTTCTTCCTTGGTATCCCATGTCAGCCCACATTTTTTTAACTTTAGTATATTTTGTTCTCATATTGTTTAATGCTATTTTAATACCATCTCTATCATTTTCGTTAGCAGCGCCTACGTAACAACCTAGTATAAAACCCTGAGTGTCTGTAATTATATGCCTTTTTCTACCCTTTACTTTTTTACTTCCATCATAGCCTTTGATCCCCCCTTTTCTGTAGTCTTTACAGATTGACTATCTACTATACAGGCACTCGGCTGCTCATTCCTTCCTATTTTTCTTCTACTATATTTTGTAATTTCATAATTCATTTTCTCAAAAATTCCCTGCTTCTTCCATTGCCTGAACTGCTCATACACAGTCTTCCATAGCGGAAAATCATTTGGTAAATACCGCCATTGACACCCTGTACGCAATACATAGAAAATTGCTTCTAATATTTCTTTTTTGCTATACTTTGGCGGCCTTCCTCCTTTCTTGTATGATACTCTGAAGTGTTTTTCTATTCTTGCCCATTCCCTTTCGCTTAGATCTGTTGGATACTTTTTTCTCATCTTTACCCCGTACTAAAATTTCAGATATTATAGCCTTTTACTTGTTTCCGGACAACCTCTAATATGGAAGATATCGAAATTGCTATAGACAGTACAGGAATTAGTATATACAACAACACACAGCAAGGAAAATAGCACTGACAGAAAATATCGTGGCTATGAGCAAACGAGAAAATTGCACGTAATGTTGAATATAAACAACAAAAAAGCCATAGCTGTAAAATACAGTAACGGTGTCTACTCTGATCACTATGGAGCTTGTGATTTGCTAAAAGAAGTTGATTTTCAGCATGCCATAAAAGCACTATATGCAGATAGAGCATGTGATAGGCACAAGTTTTATAAGTTGTGTAACGAATATGATATAAAGACAAAAATTCCACCAATAAACAATGCGGCAGAACATCCAGAAATAGATTATATGTCTGACAGGAATGCTGCTATTAGGTTAATAAAATTATACGGTGAAGATGGCATGAAAGAATGGAAAAAAGAAGTAAATTATGGGAAAAGATCTTATATTGAAGGGTTTTTCTCAAGATTAAAGCAAATATTCGGATTTAGTTTTAGGAATAAATCTGAGATAAATCGAGAAAAAGAACTAAATGCTATTTGCTTAATAAATTCACTGATATTGGTATGGCTAAATTTGAGATAGTTACATGAATTTACCATAAATCACCATCTCATAAAGTGTGATGCAACAAAGCCATCCCAGTGTCTGGGCACTGGGATGACACCCTTTTGGATGGAAACCAGTGTCAGGTACTCGGATGACACCATTTACAACCACTCTCCTACCCTTTCTAGCTGTTTATAGCTGTTAAATCTCAGGAATTTATCAAAATATGGAGAGGCAATAAAGGGTGTGGAATTACTTAAATAGTTAGATAAAAAACCAGGCAGATCATTTTTTAATTCTTGCATTTTGTATCTATAATTTTGTATAGAAATAACTTTTATTTTATCATAATCAAGTTTCCAATAAGCAAGTTCTGAGACTTCTCTTTTTGTTATATGTTCTACCGCTAAGGCTTGTAAAATTAATTGCGGAAAAAATCCCGACATTACTTCTTCATTGGAAGGTGGTGTACCAAGCTTATAGTCTATAATTGCCACTTGCCCACTTGGTAGATACTCAACTCTATCACATCTTGCTATCAGTGAAATTTCTTGTGGCTTATTTGTCATCCAAGCAGTTTCATACTGATCACAAGAACCAGTGTCACGCGCTGGAATATGAAATATCGGACAGGAAAAGTTCTTTTCCAACTCAACATAATTGCTTCGAGTTTCATCAAATTCGACAAAAGATTGAATTATCCTTTGCAGTCTTACCCACCACATATTTGAAAAATTAAACTGACTAGTCGAGAATGCTTTTCGTGCAATGCTCATTGGCGATTTTTTGTTGCGTAAATATCTTGCAAGAATGTTGTGTACCATAGTGCCAAATTCCAATATCGATGGCTTGAAATTCAAGTCTCTTAATTGTTTAAGACCCAGTATATATTCAACGTAAAATGAATAAGGATTACGAATTAGCTTTTCTATTGCACTGCAAGACATCACCTGCATTTTTTCTTTTCTAACTTCGGTTTGAGGTTTTGGCATAGGCTGAGTACATGGAACAGTACATTCAGGCGTATTTAATATCCTTAGCCAATCACGATACGGCTGCTTCCCCTCCTTGAGTAGAATTTCCAAACGCTGCAATAGAATTGGCTTTCTATGGCTTAGCGATCTTGTAATATAAACCTTACTTGCACAAAACAAATTGTGTAAAGTATAAAAAAAATACCCCTGCTCTTCTTGCGCAGAAGGAAGATTAAATTTTTCTCTCGTAAGTGCATTCAAAAGCGGACTTTGAAAGCTTGGCGCTTCATTAAATCCAGCAAGTATTACAACTTTGTTGTGATATAAGCTGAATTTATTCAAGTCACTTGCTACAAAGAAAAACTCTTTCTCTAAAAATAAGGTCAGAATTTGGCTATATAACTCTAAGGAGCATTTAATTCCTACACCCTCACATGCATTTGAGAAATTACAGGTAAAATTACCTATTTCACTATTTAGCTCTGAAAAATTTATACCAGATAATATATTAATACACTGCAAATGAGTTGCTACCACATCGAAAATAGAGCAATTTATAGAACGAAGTAAAGGATTAAATATAACCTCTAACTTACTGATAATAAGTAATATATCTTCTTTGTATTTTAGCTTTTTATGGGCATTGATAGCATTTATAATATCGCTCAGACCATTTGTACTAAAGTTGCGTAATATCTCTATTTCAAATTCAGATAAAATCCGAGTGTACTCTTCTTGAGTGTAACCAAAAGTCACTAGCCTATGTTTAAGGAGCGAAAGTAATGACACACTGCTCCAATTTGAGGTCAAAACTTCGATACTATAAAGCAGAAGCGTTATATAAGGGTAATTTTCCGGTATGGCACTGTGTTGCCTTGATAAACATGCTATACGAGCTGCAAGTAATTTATCAAAGACGACCAAAGAAATGTTTTCATAACCTTCATTTTCTATAATTAATGATGTCACTTGTGCTTCTTCCTCTCTGGAATCACAAGTGATGACTTCAATATTGCCAACATGTCCACTACTAACTTTGCTTAGATCGGCAGTTGTATCAAAGACGTAATCTAGATATTCCTCAGGACTTCCTGTTATCCCAGCCCTTTCTTCTGTCATCCAAGTAGCTGACACTGGGATCCAGTTTTCATTATACAGCCACCTGGTGCGCTCATTTAAAGTTAAGTTTTCTGGATCCCAGTGTCTGGGCACTGGAGAACACGCTTCTGGCAGAAAACTAACATCCCTTCTATCCACTTTTAAATAATCGAGCAGATCTTTCAGGCAATATTGATAATGTTTTTTATCAAGCGATTTCCAGTCTTTCTCTTTAATTTTCAAATTCAAGTTAGGCAAAATTATTTTTCCAAATGGCAGATCATATATAGCCCTAATTAACGACTTATCCTTTCCAATTCCAACAAAGATTATATATTGGTCTTTTTGTAAAGAGATTATCATATTGTTTATGTAATCACTCTTATGTTTTAATATATCTACTACTTCTAAATCTTTTAAAGTTTTACTCCAAGTCTCAGTGAGTAAGCTTATGAAATTCTCTATTTTTTTTGAATGTTCATCAAATTGATAACAATCCGTTGTTTGGGTAGATTGAATTTTATCAAGCAGTGATGGCAGGCTATAAGCTAAATCAATTGGAAAATTATCATTATTTTTTCTATTCCACTCCAATATGAATTGAATGAGTAGCAGTGTCCTTTTTGTTGGCTTGATAACTTTAACCCTATCAAGATTTAATATTAAATCTTCCTCATCAATATTCTCTAGCGAAACTATCTCTGGCAAAATTATGCATTTTTTAGCGTTATGATTCTTGAATGCACTCAGCAGCGCTATCACATCCCTCTTGCAAGGAAGTATGATTTTTACTTCAGGAATTTTTTCTCTTTCATATTCAGAAAATATGTGCTGAACCAGCACATCAAAAAGAGATTCATCCACATTAACGGTAAAAACTCTTCCCACTAACAGTAACAATTAATACAATATTTTATTGTATAGAAATTATTCAAAATATAAACGTGCTTGTATGCTATTATATATTAAAATTTTTTATAACATTACATGGCAAACATTAGAATAGAAGTTTTAAATAAATGCGAGCAAATTGGCCGCAGATGGTTAGTCAACGTTTACTCGATTTACATACGCAAAGGATTACCATCCAAATTATATGAAGAAATTTGCGGGCTATTTTATAATAAAGTCATACAAGACTGCCGTTATTATTCCTACAATGAAAACCTTGAAGAAGTTCCGTATGATTTCATAGAACCACAAGCAAAGTGGGGCTTGGAAATAAGCTTCCTACCTGGCATGACCGATAATGTAGGCAACACAGTGAAACAAATTGTTAGAGAGTATTTAATAAGCAAAGGCTATATCGACCAGCCTGTCATCCCAGCCCCTTCTTTTGTCATCCCAGTGCTTGACACTGGGATCCAGAAAGAGAAAACGCAGATTCCAGCGTCACGCGCTGGAATGACACCAATTGAGATCAAAGCAAGAAGTTCAAAATTGATTCTAAGTCAAGGAGATTTACCAACCGAAGATGATATAAAACAAGAGTTCAACCCCATCACTGAGTATTGCACACTTATCTGTAAAGAAAATAATAACTATAGCTGGAAATATTATGGTAAATATAAGTCATTAAATACCCACTCCGGTGTCATTCCAGCGCGTGACCAGGAAAAAAAAGAATGGATCCCAGTGTCAAGCACTGGGATGACAGAAAAAAAGGCTGGGATGACAAAAGAGAGCACTGGAGTGATATCAAGTAGTAATGGGGCTAAATCTGTTGATTTAAATGTAAGTGACCAAGAACTTGAGAAAATCAGCAGAGATGGAATCGATGGTAATGGCACTTTAGGGCTCTCGCTGGCAGCAATGAAAGCTATAAAGGATTACTTTAAAAAACTTGGTAGAAATCCATATGATATTGAACTTGAGTCTCTGGCACAGACTTGGTCTGAACATTGTAAACACAATATTTTTTGCTCCCCTATTGATGAAATAAAAGACGGTCTATATGCTCATTATATTAAGCGTGCAACGCGTGAGATAAATTCTGACATATGCGTGTCAGTTTTCTCCGACAACGCAGGAGGAATAATTTTTGATGACGATTACTTGATTGTAGATAAAGTTGAAACTCACAATAGCCCTTCAGCTCTTGATCCATTTGGTGGAGCAATGACCGGAGTGCTTGGAGTTAATCGCGATATAGTGGGTTTCGGGAAAGGCGCAGAGCCTATAATGAATACCTATTACTTTTGCTTTGCCAAAGAAGCAAAAGGCAAATTTCATAGGGATAAAGAGCGCACTGATGAGATCTTACCGCCAAAATATATAATGAAAGAAGTGATTCACGGTGTTAATGTTGCTGGTAATTGCTCTGGTATTCCAACACAACTTGGATCGGTATATTTCGACGATAGATTTTGTGGCAAGCCATTAGTTTTTGTCGGAAGCATTGGAATTATTCCACGCAATATAAATAATGCACCTTCACACATTAAAGGACCAAAAAATGGCGATAAGATTGTAATTATTGGCGGAAGAGTTGGAAGAGACGGAATTCACGGTGCAACGTTTTCTTCAGAGGCTTTGTCGGGAAACAGCCCTTCAACGATTGTGCAAATTGGTGACCCTATAACACAAAAAAAACTATCCAATGCCGTCATAAAAGCAAGAGATCTTGGTCTTTATAATGCAATAACGGACAATGGAGCAGGTGGGCTGTCGTCGTCTATTGGTGAAATGGGAAAAGACGGATTTGAAGTTGATTTGAGCAAGGTTCTCCTTAAAAACGATGGTATGGCTCCGTGGGAAATATGGATATCAGAATCACAAGAGAGAATGACCTTAGCAGTGCCAGAAGAAAATCTCCCTATGTTTAAGCAAATCATGAAAAAACATGATGTGGAGGTTTGTGTGATTGGAGAGTTTAATGAGAGTGGTAAAGCTGTTGTTAAATGTCCTGAAGGGACAGTAATAATGGACATCGAAACTGAATTTCTGCATGATGGTAATCCCAAAGTGCATTTACAGACGAAACCGTGGTCTAAGGGGCTTCCAGCGCTATGCGCTGGAATGACAACAAGTTCGCCTTCTTTAGCAATTGAACTAAAAGAAATGCTGAGCAGACCAAACATTTGCAGCAAAGAGTTCATAGTGGTGCAATATGACCATGAGGTTCAAGGGTCGTCAGTGCTGAAACCACTGCAGGGCAAGGGAAGAGTGTGCAGTGAAGCTATTGTTTCAAGGCCAATCCTTTCTTCAAATAAAGGTGTTGTAAAATCGCAAGGATTTGGCTCAAGTTATGGAGAAATTGACACCTACCACATGGCAGCATGTGCAATTGACACCGCGATACGCAACTATGTAGCCGCAGGAGGAAATATAAATCATCTAGCGTTGCTCGACAATTTTTGTTGGTGTGATGCTTATAATCCAGAAAGGTTGTGGCAACTAAAGAAAGCTGCAGAGGCTTGTTACGACTTCGCAACTGCATTTAAAACACCATTCATATCCGGAAAAGACAGTATGTTCAATGACTTCAAGGGATATGATGAAAATGGCGAGAAAGTGATAATCTCTGCACCACCTTCATTACTCATCTCAGCAATTGGAATTATAGAAAATATTGAAAATGCGGTATCGCTTGATGTAAAAATGCCAGGGGACTTGATATATGTGCTTGGAGAAACACTTGATGAACTTGGTAGATCTGAATATCAGTTATATAGTGGAATAGGTAATAACAACGTACCAAAAGTTGATGCAAAGAGCGCTAGGAAGTTGTATGAGCGTTACAACCAGGCAATAAAAGATGGCATAATTGCCTCTGCAATTGCACCAAACTTAGGCGGATTAGTTATTGCTCTGGCAAAATCGCTAATTGCAGGAGACCTTGGTGCTGAAATCGATCTTTCACTAGTGCCAATAGGAAAAATACAAAATACAGACATAATAAACAAGATAATAATGTTTTCTGAATCGCAAAGTAGAATTTTGGTTACTATTGCACCACAAAATCAGAAGAGGTTTGAAGAATTGTTTGAAGGTGCAGTTTATTCATGTATTGGCAAAGTAACAGAGAAAAAGGTGCTAAACATAAAGGATGTTTTAAAAGTAGATCTGAAAGATGTGGCATGCTAATATAAAATATTTTTCTTATTATGCTAAATAACTCTTTTACTATATGTAATGTTTATTTAGAATGAATGTATGTTATTAATTTTGGGTAGGTAATTATGTCTATTTTATCGATACTCCTGTTTATCAGTCTTTCTTTACTCAACACTTCAAATAAATTGATGATATGTGCTGCCTTATTTGTGGGAGCTGCTTTAGTTGTAAATTCAATGGTTGAATTTTATGGCAGAAGCAAAGCTACGTACAACTTAATAGTGTGTACAGCGCTATGTTGTGTTTTTAAATGGCAAAGTTTTAATTTGATGATATTGATTTCATATACTGCAATTTTAGTATCTCTTCTCTCAAGCATAATTATTTTTGAAAAATTGAAGTCCAAGTTGAATTTTCATATGGCAAATTTCATTACTTTAATTATAGCATCAGTGGTTGATGGTGCCGTTGTATGTGTTGGATTACTATACAAATTTTCTGCAGGTAAATGCCTATCAATATATACTAGAGACTTAATTTTTAAGTTTTCTTATGCGTCAGTATTGAGCATCTGTTTGTTTGTAGGAATGTATTTATTTTGCTTGGCAAACAAGAAGTATTTTAAGATTTCCACATAACCTGTTTTCTGATATAGCTAAACTGACTTTGGGTCCTAGGGGTGTATTTGGTGCGTAACAACAGTTTAGAATTTATAGGTAGCCTAAACCCACAACTGTACAAACATTATGATTTGAGCCTATCAGGGGGGTGTCATTCCAGTCTGGAATCCAGAAAAAAGAATGGTGTCATCCCAGTGCTTGACACATAGCTGTACGAACATTCATTTTTGAAGGTAAATTGCACAGCAAATGGTGTCATTCCAGTCTGGAATCCAGAAATTTTGCTTATAACTGAGCTGATGAGCTAAAGGTAGTTGTCTTACGCTAAAACAAACGTTTTTAATTAAGTTGCATAGAACCAGTGTCTGGGCACTGGCCCACTGGTGGGAATTGCTCCTAAACTACAACGTTCGTACAGCTATGTGCTTGACACTGGGATGACATCATAGGGGCACTGGCCATAAGTGTTGAAAGTATCAAAAATAACGTGATATGAGATGATCAACGGCATGTAAATTACCTCCCGACAGTAAAACAATCGAACGTATAAAAGAGTCATTTAGATCCAATGTGAATTGCAGTAATGCTATTTTGAACCCATGTAGATTATTTTTGATTTTATAAACAAGAAATAACAAAGCCGTAATAATAATCATGTAAATATACACCTTCATGCCATTCATAGTATGGCTTAAAAAGTGCTTATATCCAAGATTTTGCTTTATAAATTTAAAGAACACTTCTATATCCCATCTGCGCCTATATAGCTCTGTTACTTCATAAGCTGGCATTTCAAACAAGTTTGTCAAAAACCATATTTCATCTCCAATTTTATTTCTGATTTTTATTAGCCGTAGATCATGCTTTTCTGCCACTTTACCTCGTGCACGATAAAGATTAACTATTATATCTTCTAAAATCTCTGATCCATCCGATTTTTGTTCTCTTATAACTTTGTTCCTGCTTATAACATCATGTTTTCTTCCTACTTTAACTCTTGTGATAAATTTGTACTCCTTTTCATCAAATTCGGCAAAAGTTCCAACTTTTCTGATTCCTCTATCAAATAATAAAATATCCTCTTTTTCAACTTTAGCTTCATTAATTGCTCTCACTAATGCTATATCTTCACTACTTTCTTCTTGTCCTTTACAAAATCTTATACTTGTCGGCAATTGATCCTTTAATCCTACACTCACTTTAACTTGACTGTCGTTACTTTTACCGCCTATTTTTAGCCCATCTTTTATGAGATATCCCGATAAATTTATGATCGTCGAATCAAACTTATGTAAGTTATTTGATGTTTTTTGGGGTAATAGCTTTTTAATCTTGCTCATCAAATCAATGTATACTCCCTTAAAATATTCTGGATTTATAACTTTTAACCTTTTTGACAAACCACTGTATGTTACTGTACTTTTATCGCTATTCTTATCCATTATACACCTGTTTATTACCATTTCTAGCACTCTTAGGCTTGTTTTTTGCCCCATTAATATTAACTTCATTAGACCTTTAAATATAATCTTGCCCAACAATTTAGTATTACATTTATCTACTTCACTTAATTTTCCTAGCCTTTCTAAATCCTCATCTTTTATTAAATTTAGTACTCTTTCTATTTGATCCATTATTGCCTCCATTTTCTTGCAATAATAGTTCTTTATGTCTTTTTTGTGTTACTTTCAACACTTATGGGGCACTGGCCTACTTAACCGTCATACCGTCGCGGTATCTCAGCCGCTAACAAGTAGCGGAATGACGATTTATCAAACGCTGCCTAATTTTCCGTAACAGTTGAAAAAATCAATAGAAAATCAATATATCACTATAAATTCACGTATTTTGAGGCTATAATGGTTAATACGTTATATGGTATAATATGGACGATTTTATCAGAGTTAAGGGCGCAAGGGAACATAATCTGCAAGGTGTAGACGTCAATATACCGAAAAATAAGCTAGTTGTTATAACTGGGCTAAGTGGTTCTGGCAAGTCTAGCCTTGCATTTGATACGATTTATGCAGAAGGCCAACGCCGGTACGTTGAAAGCCTGTCAGCTTACGCGCGTCAATTTCTCAACATTCAGGATAAACCAGATGTTGAGTCGATTACAGGTCTCTCTCCTGCAATATCTATCAACCAGAAATCGATCTCAAAAAATCCAAGGTCAACAGTTGGAACTGTTACCGAAATTTACGATTACTTGCGCTTAGTATATGCACGAATAGGAGTTCCTTATTCACCTGCAACTGGATTACCAATAACAAAACAAACGGTGTCTCAAATTGTAGACACTATAATTGCGTTACCTTTAGAAACTAAGATATATATACTTGCCCCTGTTGTGCGTGGTAGAAAGGGAGAACATCTTAAAGAGATATTGGAAATTAAAAGACAAGGTTACGTAAGGTTCAAAATAGATGGTGAAGTGTACAATGTAGATGACTTGCCTAAACTCGATAAGAACAAGAAACACGACGTTTTTGTGGTTGCAGATAGAATATCAATATTGGGCGATATAGGAAATCGACTGCCAAGTAGTATAGAATCCGCACTAAAACTTGGTAATGGTCTAATGTATGTAGAAATAGTAAACCTACCTGACAACCATAATTCCGAGTATAAAAATGGTCAAATTCTGACTTTTTCAGAGAATTTTGCATGCCCCGAGTCTGGTTTCACTCTTGAGGAAATAGAACCAAGATTATTTTCTTTTAACAGCCCTTACGGTGCATGTGGTTCGTGTAATGGGCTTGGTAAAAAACTAAGTGTTGATATAAAGCTAATAGTACCGGATGAAACTCTTTCAATATCTGAGGGTGCTTTAAAGCCAGTGGGATCAATGTTCCGCCAAGTGCACACAGGTTATGGATTTCTAAAAAGTGCAATTCTATCACTGGCTGAAAACTACAAATTTAACCTTGATATTCCGTGGAAGAACATAGATCAAGAAGTAAAAGATATGATACTCTTTGGCTCTAATAAATTTCAAGGTTTGATCAGTATCTTGGAGAACCAGATGGATTATGATGAAACACTTGTTGAGCGATATTGCTCTGTCACTCACTGCAGAGAATGTACTGGCTATAGATTGAAAAAAGAAGCGCTTACAGTAAAAATTGATAGCAAACATATAGGTGAAATATCAGGGCTCAGCATCGATAAATCCCTTAAGTGGTTTGAAAATTTGCCAGACAAGCTAACAGAACAACAGAAGCAAATCTCAAATAAAATACTAAGTGAAATAATCAAGAGGCTAACATTTTTAAAGAATGTAGGGTTGAATTACCTAACGCTCGATCGAGAATCTAGCACTCTCTCTGGCGGTGAGAGCCAGAGGATTAGACTTGCTTCGCAAATTGGCTCTGGTTTAACAGGAGTGCTGTATGTGCTTGATGAACCCTCGATAGGCCTTCATCAATGCGATAATGATCGGTTAATTGCTACACTGAAAAACTTGAGAGACATGGGTAACACTGTAATCGTTGTTGAGCATGATGAAGATACAATAATGGCTGCTGATTATGCAATTGATATTGGTCCTGGAGCTGGCGTAAATGGTGGAAAAGTTGTTGCAGAAGGAACACCAGACCAGGTGCAAAGAAATTCGGGGAGCATAACAGGGCAATATTTGAGTGGAGAGAAAAAAATTTTAATTCCAAGGAGAAGAAAGCAAGCAACTCAGTTCATAAAAGTAATAAATGCATGTGAAAATAACTTAAAAAATGTGAACGTTAAATTTCCTATAGGGAATCTTATTTGTGTTACTGGAATATCAGGAGGGGGAAAATCAAGTTTAGTCATAGAAACGTTATATAAATATTCAGCACATAAGATACATCATTCGTCTGCACGGTATGGTCGGTGTGATAGAATAGAAGGCCTTGAATATATAGATAAAGTTATAGAAGTTGATCAGTCGCCAATTGGTAGAACTCCAGCGTCAAATCCAGCAACATATGTTGGTATGTTCACTCATATAAGAAATTGGTTTGCAGGTCTTCCAGAGTCAAAAGCAAGGGGATATAATATAGGTCGATTTTCATTTAATACCAGAGGTGGAAGGTGTGAGGCTTGTAAAGGTGATGGGCACTTAAAGATAGAGATGCATTTTCTACCGGACGTTTATGTGAAGTGTGAGCAGTGTAAAGGGCGAAGGTATAATCGTGAAACATTGGAAGTTACTTATAAAGGAAAATCAATCTCTGATGTGCTTGATATGACGATAGATCAGGCTTGTGATTTTTTTGAAAACCTTCCAATGGTAAAAGAAAAGTTGATTTCTTTGCAGGAAGTGGGGCTTGGCTATATAAAACTCGGGCAGTCGTCAACAACGTTGTCTGGGGGTGAAGCACAACGAATAAAGCTGTCTAAAGAGCTATCAAAACGATTTACCGGAAGAACATTGTATATTCTTGATGAGCCAACAACTGGATTACACTTTGAAGATATAAATAACTTACTAAAAATACTTCATAGATTAGTCGATCTGGGAAACACTGTTATAGTTATCGAGCATAATTTGCATGTTATCAAAACTGCAGATTATATAATAGACATCGGACCAGAGGGAGGAATAAAAGGCGGAGAAGTGATTGCTACTGGAACTCCAGAAGAAGTGGCAAAAATTCCAGAAAGTGTTACAGGCAGGCATCTTAAAACATATTTATTATAAACTATTTCTTAATTATATTAGGCTAGGTTGCATATTTATGATTTGGAGATAAGAATATCGATACTTTAGAAGGTACGTTGAATATGGAGTTGTACCTGCTAAGAAAGCAGAAGATAACACACTAGTTCCAGAAAATAGTTTCTATAAATCTGTACGTTACGTTGATAATGTGCTAGGACCTGTGAAAGATGTAATTTGTGGAGTTGAGAGTAAAGATGATTATAACAAGTATTATAAAAACAATGATAATTGTGAATACGTGGGTTACAGAGCAGAGAAAGTGTATTCATTGTGTGCACTGAGTGCTATTTTAGCAGCCAGCATAATATTGCAGCCTTTATGTTTAGTACTGGCATATTCGTCATACTTGCCAATTAAGTTATTATCAAAAATAACAGGGGACTATTGTTTAAAAGCAAGTACAAAGTCATTAGTTGATCATTCAAATGCATTTTTAAGTGCTGGGCAAGATTGTGCTAATGCAGTAGCTAGAGTATTTAACAAGATTGTAAGTTATGCTTGCGCTGCTATCGTTTGGGCTGCCGCGTCAACCATAACGCCACTTGTGTGGGCTTGTGACAAAGTGCAAAGTAAGTTGAGTGAAATACAGGAACCAGAAAAATATCAGCGTTTATCTACTGAGTTATAAGTTCTGCTTTTTCAGCAGTGGCTTAGTTTGAACTATATTGAGATGAAATAAAAAGTGAAAGAGTGTAAGCACAAGTTACTTTAGCTATACTATATAAATTTTATAATATATTTAATGAATTGTGAACCTTCTCTTACTAAACAAAGCTACAAATCTCATATTTCCAAACGTATGCGTAAGTTGCGAGTGTATCATTGATGAAAATCTTAATCTGTGTAGTGAATGTAACAAAAAAATCAATTTTCTAACTAAGCATTACTGCAATGTTTGTGGCGTAGTAATCTTAGACAATATTTATACGTGTGGTAAGTGCATCATCAATCCTCCACCGTTTAAAGTATTAAGATCAGTTTTTGCTTATGATCAACATAGTAGAAACATGATTATAAATTTCAAATTTTTTGATAATTTGAATTACGTAAAAATCTATGCAAAGTGGATACACCAAGCTAATCAGGATACATTTCAGAACGCAGAGATCATAATCCCTATACCGTTACATAAAATGCGCTTGTTTAAACGTAAATATAATCAAGCAGCACTGCTTGCAAAAGAATTGAGTAAGTTGTCCAATTTATCCTATACGCCATTTGCAATAAAACGCCTTCGCCATACTGCGCCTCAAGCTGGTCTTTCACTTAAACAGCGTGAAAAAAATTTAAAGAAGGCTTTTAAAACAAGCAACAAGAAAATTATCGAAAATAAAATCGTGATATTAGTTGATGATGTGGTAACAACCGGAGCAACTGTAAGATCTTGCTCTCAGGAAATTTTAAACTCCGGTGCAAAAGAAGTGAGAGTGCTATCACTTGCAAGAACGGTGAATGATTGGACCTCTTGCATAAAAAATTAGCAGTCAGTATCATCCAAGTAGCTTGACTACTTGGATCTATTTTTTTCTAGATTCCAGCGCCAGCGTCACGCACATAGCTGTACGAACATTGTTTGCCAAGGAGGGTGTCATCCCAGTGCTTGACACTGGGATGGCTTTGTTGCATCGCTCTTCGGATAGTAGGTAACGCACAATAAATTTATGAAGCTATCTCAAATTTAGCCATACCAATATCAGTGAACTTATTGAGCAAATAGCATTTAACAAGTAGTTCCTTCTCTCTATTTGTCTCAGATTTATTCCTAAAACTAAACCCGAATGTTTGTTTCAGTCGCGAGAAAAAACTTTCTATATAAGATCTTTTTCCATAACTCATCTCTTTTTTCCACTTCTTTATACTATCTTCATCATATGACTTTATGAGCTTGACTGCAGAATTTCTCTCAGCCATATAGTCTAACTTTGGATGCTCTGCTGCGTTGTTTTTCGGAGGAATTTTCGTTTTTATACCATATTGATTACACAGCTTATAGAGCTTTTCTCTGTCATATGCCCTATCTGCATATAGTACTTTTATGACATACTGAAAATCGACTTCTTTTAGCAAATCACAAGCTCCATAGTGATCAGAGTAGACACCGTTACTGTATTTTACAGCTATGGCTTTTTTGCTGTTTGTATTCAACATTACATGCAATTTTCTTGTCTGTTCATAGCTGCGATACTTTCTATCTTCGCTATTTTCTTTGCTATGACCAGGAGTGTTGTTGTATATACTAATTCCTGTACTGTCTATAGCAATTTCGATATCTTCCATATTATTTTCTGCAATCATTGATCTTAATATTGAGTTTCTTAAACCTTCTTGATGATTGTGAATAGCTGATAACTTGCAAATTTTTCCCAATTTGCTCAAGGTATCCTGCTATAAACCCAACTGTTTGCCTCAGGCCTATTCTAAATAAACAAGTTATTATGTGCACCAAAATTACAATTTTATCGCTATAAATATTGTTGCCACCTGGTATTTTTGGACCATTCTCGTACCACTTTTCTATGGCTTCGTTGATATAATGAAAAATATTTCCTCTTTTTTCTAGAAATTTGTTATATTCGCTATGGTTACTGACCCTCATTTTTTGTGGCATATTTTTTCTTTCAAGGTTAAATGGCTATTTTATAATGAATTTTGTCAGTAGCCACCAGATTTTTTCAGTTGCTATGCAACAAAGCCATCCCAGTGTCAAGCACTGGGATGACATCACTTTTGCTTCAATATTCGCACATTAGCGGAGGTAAGCCCATTGCGAAAATCAGTATGTTAAGGCATGATTTTTAATAACCTCAACATCGCTAAATTCAAAAGTTTGGTTGCCTATAATTTGAAATTTCTCATTTCCCTTTCCTGCAACTAGCAGAATCATACCCTCGTTATAGGCAATATCTACGCCTTTCTCTATAGCTTCTCTCCTACCTCCTATCTCCAGTGCATCAGGGCAATGTAGCAAAATATCGTGGCGAATTTTTGCCGGATCTTCATCACGCGAATTATCATCTGTAATTATTACTTTATCTGCATACATTTGTGCTATTTTGCCCATTTCTGAACGTTTCGTCTGATCGCGATTTCCACCGCATCCAAAAACTAGAATTATTTTTTTGTTGATATGCCATTTTAAAGACAATAGGGCTTGTTTAAGCGCACTTGGAGTATGAGCGTAATCCACGAATGCAAAAGGTTTCACTTTTTCCATTCTTCCTGGTGGAGAAACGAGTTTTTCTACGCATATTTCTCTGTAATTTAATCCAGATATACCAATTGCACATAGCAGATTATATGCTTGAAATTTTCCTAAAACTGGGAAAAATGTATTGTAAATTTGGTTATCAATTTTTACTGTAAGATGTTGACCATTAGGGGTTGATGTTTGCTCTAATAAAGTAATATCAGAGCCTTTTTTTCCATAAGTCACAACTTTATTACTGCGTTTTTCAGCTATTTTAAGCAATGCGCCGTATTCATCTATATCCGCATTTAAAATCGCTGTTTTTCCTTCTGGTAATACTTCGTAAAATAACCTTTTTTTAGTTTCTAAATATCCACCAAGACTTTTATGGTAATCTAAATGATCTTGCGAGAAATTAGTAAAAGCTGCAGCACTCAACTTTAATCCATGGATTCTGTATTGATCAATCCCATGACTTGATGATTCCAACACTAAGTGTTCTACACTTATACCACGCAATGTTGCGTAAAGGTCTTCTGCACCTGGAGTTGTAAGGCTGTTGCTATTACCTTTTCTGCCATTATTGATGCATGTTCCAAGTGTTCCAATAGACGCAGCATTATAGCCAGAGTTTTGCCAGATCTGGCGGCAAAATTCTACTACTGAAGTTTTACCATTTGTACCAGTTACAGCAGCAACATATTTGGGCTGTTTGAATTGATAAAACCTGCTGACTATTTCGCTGTATATTTCTTGAGGGTTTGGGTGTTCAAGCACTGCAAAGCTCGAAGTATCTGTCATTCCAGTGCGTGACACTGGAATCCAGTTTTTATTATACAATTGCCTAGTGTGCTCATTTGCAATTAAATTTTCTGGATCCAAGTAGTCAAGCACTGGGATGACATCTTTCTTGGCCCCTTGTATCACAACGTCTACACAGTTGTGTACGTAACACTGTGATTCAGTAGGAAGGATATGGATTCCAGTATCGCATGTTGCGTATTCTTTACTCCTTTCTGACACACAAACAAAAAGATAACCTTCCTTGACTCTCTTGGGATTACATGTAACGCCCTTGATTTCAATATCAAAGTTAACATCAATAATGTTATGCAGTAATTCTCTCAGTTTCATCTGCCAGCTTTGATATTCAAACATGGCAGTCTTGCTAGTGCAGCATTTAAATCAGAGATCAAATCCTCAGAATCTTCTAGTCCACAAAATATCCGCATGAAACTTCCACCATAATCTGAATTCATTACAGATCTTGACATAGATCTACGATCTATTGGTAATATCAAACTGTCGCACCCTCCCCAAGAAGCACCAATACTAAAAATTTTCATATGATCAACCATGCAGCTTAGTTCTTCACATGAATATTCTCTATCCAGTATTATACTGAATACGCTACTTGCTCCTTTGAAGTAACTTTTCCATAATTCGTGTTGAGGATGGGAGGGAAGTGCTGGGTACAAAACTTTTTTGATTTTTAAATGTTTTTCTAGCCACTTTGCCACTTCCATTGCTGTATTTTGGTGCCTTTTTATACGTGTGTGCAGTGTTCTTAGTCCCCTATGTGTAAGGTAGCAGTCGTGCGATTGAATGGTTACTCCATAATTTTTATAGCTCTCATAAAGCAATTTAAAAGTTTCACCTTCAGCAACCATAGCTCCCATCACTAAATCTGAGTGACCGGCTAGATACTTTGTCACCGCATATAGTGCAACATCAACTCCATAATCAAGCGGCTTAAATAACAAAGGAGTGGCCCATGAATTGTCACAAACGGTCACAATTTTATGTTCCTTAGCAACTTTTACTATATGCTCTATATTCGAAATCTCAAACGTTACAGAACCAGGAGTCTCGATCATTATCAATGAAGTATTACTCTGAATTAAATCAGTTATATCCTGTGTTGGATCATAAAAAGTTACTTCTGTTCCTCTTTTTGGTAGCTCATTTTCTGCAAACCTCCTAAGCCTATAATAACTATTATCTTGAATTAAAACGTGCGAGCCTGCTTTAGCGAAAGTTAGAATAGCAAAAGTAAGTGCAAATAGTCCGGAAGGATAAATAAGCGCTTGTCCACTCCCTTCAATTTCAGCCAGTGCATTTGAAAGATAATGAACAGTAGGAGTACCAACATTACTGTAGCTATAATCCCTTGCAACACCATCGTTGATTACATCGTATATACTTTCTCCATTTGCTGCATTTAAGTAGTCCTTGTAAGTAGGGAATAATATGGTAGAAGAATGATAAACTGGCGGGTTCATGGAACCTTTATAGTCATTAAATTTTCTTCCTGCTTTAACTAATATAGACTCTTCCTTCACATTTTTATTATTTATTTTTTAAATTGTACTCATCTTGCGTATACAAGTGAAGAGAAATTGCATGTATTAGCTCTATCTCACCCTTCAATAACTCATAAATCAACTTGTGTCTTTTTAGAACGCTCATTCCAATAAAGCCGTCAGATATTAATATTAATTTAATGTGCGAAGGTAATGTTGAAGATGAAGCAAAATAATGATCAGCATGCTTTGCTGATTCATCGATAATGTTGATATCAATTACATCTATCGAATCGCGTATCTTTTCTTCTATTGCCTTAATAATGTCCATAATGGTTTCTTTAAGCAACAATATGCTCCTCCTGTCATCTCAGTGTCAGCTACTCGGATGACAGGAAAAGTGATCACAATTATTTATTCTCTTCTTTATTATCTATGTCTTGATAATCAGAATCTACTACTTTTTCCTCTTTATCATTTGGATTTCCTTCTGATGAAAAGCCATTTTCAGCACTATTTTGTTGAGATGTTTGATACATAGCTTCTCCAAGTTTCATAGATAATTGAGAAAGATTAGTAACTTTCTGCTGTATTGAATCAGCGTCATCAATGTTATCAGATTTACTAACTTCTTTTAATTCGTTAACTGCATTTTCAATAGCAGATTTATCTTCTGGTGAAACTTTATCACCATACTCTGTCAGAGACTTTTCTGTAGAATGGACTAAGCTATCCGCTTGATTCTTCACTTCAATAAACTTTTTGCGCTTTTCATCTTCTTGCGCTTTTTCTTCAGCTTCTTTTACCATGCGATTTATTTCATCATCAGATAAACCACCTGAAGACTGAATACGTATTTTTTGCTCTTTTCCAGTAGCTTTATCTTTTGCAGAAACGTGCGCTATTCCATTTGCATCTATGTCGAATGTTACTTCAATTTGTGGCCTTCCGCGCGGAGCAGGAGGTATCCCTTCCAAACTAAACTGACCGAGTAGCTTATTATCAACTGCCAGTTTTCTTTCACCCTGATGCACCTTAATTGTAACAGCTGTTTGGTTATCTTCTGCAGTTGAAAACACCTGAGATTTTTTAGTAGGAATTGTAGTATTACGCTCAATAAGTGGAGTGAATACTCCTCCTAGAGTTTCAATACCAAGAGAAAGTGGGGTCACATCAAGTAGTAACACATCTCTTACATCACCTTGAATGATCCCCGCCTGTATTGCAGCTCCAATTGCTACAACTTCATCAGGGTTAACTCCTCTATGTGGATCTTTGCCAAAGAATTCTTTAACTTTCTCTATGACTTTTGGCATACGAGTCATGCCACCAACAAGAACCACTTCGCCAATTTGACTAGCAGATAAACCAGCATCCTCAAGAGCTTTTTTACAAGGAGCCATAGTTCTTTCGATTAAATCATTCACTAAGCTTTCAAGTTTTGCTCTCGTTAATTTCATATTTAAGTGTTTTGGACCACTTGCATCAGCTGTAATAAACGGTAGATTTATTTCCGTTTCCATTGCACTTGATAATTCAATTTTCGCTTTTTCAGCAGCTTCTTTGATTCTTTGCATAGCCATTGGATCATTTTTCAAATCAATGCCATTACTTTTCTTGAATTCATCTAGTAAATAACTCACTACTCCATTATCAAAGTCTTCACCTCCAAGATGGGTATCACCGTTTGTTGCTTTCACTTCGAAAACTCCATCACCTATTTCAAGTATTGAAACGTCAAATGTACCACCACCAAGGTCATATACTACTATTGTGTGCCCATGTTTCTTATCAAGACCATAAGCAAGTGCTGCAGCAGTCGGTTCATTTACTATTCTGAGTACATTTAATCCGGCAATTTTTCCTGCATCTTTTGTTGCTTGACGTTGAGAGTCGTTGAAGTATGCTGGCACTGTTATCACAGCATCTTTTACTTCCTCTCCAAGATAAGCTTCTGCTGCCTCTTTCATGTTTTGTAGTATAAATGCACCAATTTGACTAGGAGAATATTCTTTATTATCAGTTGTTTTAACCCATGCATCACCACTTTTTGCTGCAAATACTTTGTATGGTACACTTAGATTTTTCATCTCAGGATCACTATATTGACGGCCTATTAATCTCTTAGTAGCAAAAAAGGTATTACTTGCATTGGTGGTTGCTTGTCTTTTTGCAGGAGCACCAATCAACCTTTCTCCTGAAGAAGTAAATGCAACTATAGATGGAGTAGTTCTTGCTCCTTCTTTATTCTCTATTACCTTTGTATCTTTGCCCTGCATTATTGCAACACAAGAATTTGTTGTTCCGAGATCTATGCCTATTGCTCTTCCCATGATGAGTACCCCATTGTAAATATTATCTGATATAAGAATATATAAGTATAGGGCTCATTAATTACAAGCCCAATTTAGGTTTCTAATTAGTTATTAGAACTTAAAAGGCGCGAAAGCCACTTAGTCAGCCAAAAATTGCCTCGTAGTTTATTTGAATTATCAGCTTCTTCATTGCTGCTATCCCCAATTTGGTATCCAGAGTTCTGTAATGGCTTATAACCGTTTAAATTAACATCATCTCCTTGTTTTAAAACAAATGTATTTACATCTAAACTGTTATCAATACTAACGTTCAATGTAATATTAAACTCTTTTTCGATTGTAGAAACTGTATTGCGTTTGTTATTAAAAATGTGCGCTATAACTGCACTGTGTGCTACTAAATCAAAAGACTTATTTCGATTCTTGTTAGCAATATGTTGTAAATCCCTTAGTATTGATGAAACAATTACTTCGTTTGATTTTACTCTTCCAGTACCTTTGCAGTGTAAACACTCTGTAGTATTAATTTCTTGTATGTTTGGTTTAATTCTTTGTCTTGAAAATACCATTAAACCAAAGTCATTTATGTAGCTAAATTGAACTTTAGCTTTATCATCTTTAAACGCTTGCTTTATAGCAGACTCAACAGCTCTGCAATACTGATATTTCAACATATCAATAAAATCGACTACTATTAATCCTGATAGGCCCCTAAGATTCACCTGTCTTGATATTTCAGGTACTGCTTCCATGTTGGTTCTATAAGCTGTTTCTTCTATGCTATCTTCTCCTGTCATCTTTCCTGAATTTACGTCTATTGAAACAAACGCCTCAGTTAAAGTTATTATCAAAGACCCACCAGATGGCAATTCTACTCTATTGCTATATAACTCAGAAATTTGATCTTCGATTCCGTAGTAAGTAAAGATCGGAGCATAACCTCTATACAATCTATAGCGCAACTTACTACCTTTTAGTGCATTGTTAGCATATTGCCTAACTGCCTCAAAAGCTTCCTTTCCAGACACTATAACTTCTATACCATCGCTACAAAAATCACGAACAGATCTCATAATTACATCTGCTTCATTGTAAATTAATGATGGAACGTTTACAGAGAAGGCATTTTTTTGAATGCTCTGCCATAATGAGGATAAGTAATTGTAATCCTGCTCAATTTCTTTCTTATTTTTTCCTGAACCAACAGTTCTTACTATTAAACCTGATCTTTTTGGCAAGTTTATTGAACTCAGTATCTCCTTTAACTGCTTTCTGACATTAGCATCTTCAATTCTGCGAGACACTCCACCTTTACTCATGGAATTTGGCATGAAAACACAGTATCTACCCACTAAAGTTATGTATGTTGTAAATGAAGCTCCTTTATTGCCTCGTTCCTCTTTAGTTAGCTGAACCAATACTTTTTGATTTACTGAAATAACATCTTGTAATTTGTATTTTTTATATAAAGGTACCTCTCTTACAAAACCACTACCTGATTCGTTGACATTCTTACTAGCTGCAGAATCTGAAGAAACATTTGCTGAGGCTTCTTCTATACAATCGTCATTTGAGTAGCCCTCAAAGATAGTTTCCTTTTCTTTTTCTGGAATGTTGAAGTAATCTAGAGATATCTCGGAAAAAGACAAAAAACCTTGCTTATTTTTCCCATATTCAATAAATACGGCTTGCAAAGAAGGCTCTATACGCTTTATATAAGCAACGTATATATTACCTCTTAATTGTTTTTTTTCCTTGAATTCTTGTTCAAATTCTACAACCTTGTTATTAATTGACAAGGCAACTCTTACCTCATTAGAACAGATAGAATTTTCTATCAATAATACCCTTTTACCACTATTTGTCACTTATTTACCGTTTGCTTTTTATTCTGAAGTTAACTTTATGCTACTTAATGCACTGTTGATTGTCAAGGATTTTGCAATCTGCATTATTCGATTGACTTTTAGTATTTTGCGTAATAAACTCGCATAGAATTTATTATATCATTATAAGTATGGCGAAAAAAAATGCTTCTTTGCTCGTTAAGTTAGTCAGCACTGCAATCAAGATAACAAAAACTGGTGAAGAAAAATCAACTGGCTATTTTTATGTAAAAAAGCGTAATCCAAAAAAGCTCACCAAAAAACTGGAGTTTAGGAAGTATGACCCAGTAGTCAGAAGGCATGTGTTATTTAAAGAAGAAAAACTAAAGTAATTTTTTTATAAGGAATTTTATTATTATGCAAAATTTACAATTAAGTTATCCTATAATAGTAGAGTTGGGGGATGTGGAAGATACAAAACTGAAATTAATAAAGGTCATTGCACAATTAATAAGTAAGAAGTACACAACACAGAAAAAAGCAGCAAACGCTCTAAAGATTGATCAACCTAAAGTATCTCAAATCAATAGGTCAAAAATCGAAGGGTTCTCCTTAGAATACTTGCTTAACTTATTGATTGTATTGGGCCAAGACATAAACGTAAGAATAAAGCATAATTCTAAACCTGCATAATATGGTATCCGTTCAGCCAATGGCGTCAACTTAAGGAAAAATATCAGCGATAGTGTATAAAATTTCTCTCTAAAACTTTTACCATTAAATTATCCAGAAGCCGCAGGAAACAGCACTTTTGTTTCTATTTTATTTCAACAAAGAAGTTTAAAATGTGTCCTTTTTAGGTGAAACATGCAAAAAGGAAAAAATTTTATTCTACAAATTAAAAATATAATATACTCGAAAGCTTTTCAGAGAATCCATTGTGTTGAGTTTTACACGAACAAGAAAACTTCCTTTTTCGACAGTATTTTCTATGATTTTAAAGTTAGTTAAAAAAAGTTTGGGAATAGAATGTGAACTTATGGAGCCATTGACATGTACCCTCAAAGCAAGCTTTTTCTAAAGCAAGGTATAAGATTTGCCATACAGGCTTTCAAGAATTTAAGCATCCAAACAGCCTATCAGGATGAACCTGAGTTGGAGAGGCTATAGACTTATTGCAGCAGATGGTTCTGGTATGAGATTACCCAGCTCTGAGGAAATTGTATCCGAGTTTGGCCGCTTTAAACCAAATGGAACAACAGGCACAATGCCACCATTGGCAAGAGTTTCTTTGTTTGTTGATTTGTGTACTTCGCTGATTTGTAGTGCTCGTCTTGCGGCTTGGAATATAGGTGAACAAACGTTGGCGGAAGAGCAATTACCCGAAGTTATCACTCAAATGCGTTTATTAAATCAAGAGAAATTATTATTTATCTATGATCGTCTTCAGTAAAATTCATTCAGCAGCATTATGATTTGGAAGTAGATTTTATTTTTCGCTTGCAAAAAAGAAATTATAGCAAGCTATGGGAACGAATTGCATCTGGCGAATTAGATTTCGATTTTATATTAGAAAATGAAAAGCTAAAAAATAAAATGAAAGGACAGAAAGTAAGAGTTATAGTGCTGACATTAGCCAACGGAGAAACAGAGGTATTGATTACTTCACTTTTTGACCGAGTAAAATTTACTTTGGAAGATATCAGCAAAGCTTATGTGTTAAGGTGGCATATAGAGGAGTGCTATAAACGACTCAAAATAGGTGCAGAATTAGAGAATTTTTCTGGCGTAAATTTAGAGGCTGTATTACAAGAATTTTGGGCAAACTTAGTCATGTGTAATATATTGTCGCTTCATATGTGTGATGCACAAGGGCCTTGGAATCCAGATCAAATTGCTGAGTATCGTTTAAATTTTTCAGTTTTATTTGGTGTAATGAGGCAGAAACTCTATCAGGTACTTATTGCGCCAAAAAACTTTCAAGCCCTTTTTAAGTATACGCGCTAAAGTTAAAATCCGACCAGGACGATTGTATAGCCGCGATAAGGTAGATAAGCCCAAACGCCATCATGTCTTTAGGAGAGTTTGCTAATGAAGGCTCTTGAGTTGACGCCATTGTCCGTTCAGCGGAGTGGCAAAATAAGGTAGACAAGATAAATCAATCTCGGTGTCAAGCACTGGGATGACAAGGTATAAACCTTATCGTCATGCCGCCGCGAACCGTCATACCGCGATTCATTCGCGGTATCTCTAGATCCCGCTAACAAGTAGCGGGATGACGGTTATCAGGCCAGCACCCCTACGATGTCATCCCAGTGCGTGACACTGGGATGGCTTTGTTGCATCGCTCAAGTGAAAAGAACTGGCAGTTACTGACAAAATTCATTATAAATAGCCATTTAACTGTTGAAGAAAAAATATGCCACAAAAAATGAGAGTCAGTAACTGCCATGAATATAACAAATTTCTCCAAGAAAGAGGAAGCATTTTTTGTTATATCAATGACGCCATAGAAAATTGGTACGAGAATTGTCCAAAAATGCAGGGCGGCAACTATATTTATAGTGATAAAGTTGTGATTTTGGTGCATATAATCGTCAGTTTCTTTAGAATTGGTTTAAGACAAACAGTCGGGTTTATAAAAGGGTATTTGCAACAAATAGGAAGAGATTTGGCAGTTATCAGCTATTCACAAGCATCAAGAAGGTTTAAGAAACTTAATATTAAGATAAATGATTGCAGAATTGATAAAAATAATATGGAAGATATCGAAATTGCTATAGACAGTACAGGAATTAGTATATACAACAACACACAGCAAGGAAAATAGCACTGACAGAAAATATCGTGGCTATGAGCAAACGAGAAAATTGCACGTAATGTTGAATATAAACAACAAAAAAGCCATAGCTGTAAAATACAGTAACGGTGTCTACTCTGATCACTATGGAGCTTGTGATTTGCTAAAAGAAGTTGATTTTCAGCATGCCATAAAAGCACTATATGCAGATAGAGCATGTGATAGGCACAAGTTTTATAAGTTGTGTAACGAATATGATATAAAGACAAAAATTCCACCAATAAACAATGCGGCAGAACATCCAGAAATAGATTATATGTCTGACAGGAATGCTGCTATTAGGTTAATAAAATTATACGGTGAAGATGGCATGAAAGAATGGAAAAAAGAAGTAAATTATGGGAAAAGATCTTATATTGAAGGGTTTTTCTCAAGATTAAAGCAAATATTCGGATTTAGTTTTAGGAATAAATCTGAGATAAATCGAGAAAAAGAACTAAATGCTATTTGCTTAATAAATTCACTGATATTGGTATGGCTAAATTTGAGATAGTTACATGAATTTACCATAAATCACCATCTCATAAAGTGTGATGCAACAAAGCCCACTGGGATCCAGGAATTTTATTAAGTTAGTAAGCATAAAAGCAGCCATTTTATGTTAAAATACAACGTTTTGATGATTATGAAAAAGCTGGATTCCAGACTGGAATGACACCATTTGTTGTAAACTCACTTCTTCTTGATTTGTAGAACAATAAAACAGTAAGCTAAAAGGGAACTTATTACTCAACAAAACAAGACTGAAAATTTTGTGCAATGCTATTGATTATAGCTAGATATGCATCTTTTCCAGGCTCTATGTCTGATCCAATAGGATCAAGAACTACCATTTTTGCGTCATTAGAAAGGGCGTTAGGCTTTATGCTATCTTCCTGTGAATGAGCAAATATACATTTAACGTTTTCTTCCTTCATTATCTTTTTTAGCTTCATTAAACTCTTCATACCTATGTAAGAATCCTCTTCTATGGAAAGAATAGCGCTTGGATGATTTAGACCGAAATATTTTTCAAAATATTGATAAGCATCATGAGTAACGATGTATTTTTGATTTTTAAAATCATTCAGTTCTTTCATGATTTCTTTTACTTCTTGGTCTATTTTTTTTATAGCTTTTGTTGCATTAGAACTGTATCGATGGGAATTTCCTTTATCTATGTCAGACAATGTTGCACTTATAGAAAGTATCATGCTCTTTGCATTTTCGGGACTCAGCCACATGTGTAAATCTTTTTCATCTTGAATGTGAGTGATTTTTCTAGAAAATGAATGTGGCCGAGTAGGAAGTAGGTTGATTGCCTTTGACAATTGCACTAGTTCTTTATTATTTTTGGCGAAAGTTTGAACAAACGTCTCTAAGTTATCGTCAACATAAAATATAACATCACTTGATTCTAAATTACTCGCATCAGATGGCTTTAATATATAATTATGTGCAGATGTTGCATAGCCAAGCAATTCCGGTTCTAAAATCCCTTCTGTAACAGAAGCTACAAGTGAGTGGATAGGTTTGATTGTAGCTACAACTTTTAAATTGGATGAAAAGGCAATATTATAGTATAGTGTAAGTGAAAGTAATAGAAAAAAAGCCAGTAAATGTCTCATATAAACGTTGAGAAGAAGTTAAATTTTGTCAATAAATTGAATAATGTCAATAATCGTGTTCTAAAAATAGAAAATCTTGCTCTCGCATATGATGGTAAAAGAATCCTTGACAATATCAATATGTTCATGGAAAGAGGAGACATAATTACAATACTTGGTCCAAATGGTGGAGGTAAAACCTCTTTAGTGAAAGCAATTGCTGGTATAAATAAAAATTATACTGGAAATATTGTGTTAGCTGAGAACACAAAAATTAGCTACATGCCGCAAAATTTTAGTATTAGTAATTTGATGCCAATAACAGTTGAATATTTTCTTTTAAATAGCTCCTTGAAAAGACTAAAGAAAAATCAATCCATTATTACAGAAACGATAGAGTTGGCTGGTATCGGTAACATTTTGAAAAATCAAGTGTTAGAAATTTCTGCAGGGCAAACACAATTATTACTGCTTGCACGTTGTTTAATTGCAGAGCCTGACTTGATCATTCTAGATGAACCAGTTAGTGCAATGGATATTAACGCGCGGGCTAAATTTTATGATATTATAAATAAAATAGCAAAAAAACGATTGGTATCGATTCTTATGACTTCTCATGATCTTAACTCTGCTCTACCATCCTCAGATTACATAATTTGTATAAATAATACTATCTATTGCCAAGGCAAGCCTGATGAGATTATGAAAAATAGAACCCTAAATGAAATATTTAGCAGTTACGCAGCGAAATGATTCAAAATATTTTGCGTCTTCTGCACATAACTACGGTGCTGACGCGTTACAATATATTACCTTATTTACTTCCACCATCAAAAAAATCAATAAATAAAATACAAGGCCACAAGCTAAAGTGTGCTCTTGAAAAATTAGGTCCGGTGTTCATTAAGTTTGGGCAGTCTATCTCATCACGTACTGATGTTTTAAATGAGGATATAACAAATAACTTGTTATTGATATGTGATAGATTGCCATCATTTTCACATAAAATAGCAGTTAAAACTATAGAAAGTGAGTTTAATTGTAAATTGAGCGACATTTTTTCAAGCTTTTCTGAAAAGCCAATTGCAGCAGCATCGATTTCTCAGGTGCATAGAGCGGTTACAACTGAGGGTAAGGAAGTTGCTGTGAAGGTTTTAAGGCCAAATATTGAGAAAACATTCTCAAGGGATATAAAAATGCTTTCTTGGCTTGCAGAAATTGCAGAAAAATTTAGCGAACAATCAAAAAGGCTGAGGCCAATTGAATTAGTCAAAACTTTTGCTGAAATTTGCCGATTAGAGTTAGATCTACGTTTTGAAGCTGCTCACTCTTCGGAACTAAAGGAAAACACAAAAAATGACAGAGGTTTTTACGTACCTGAAATAGATTGGAATAGAACTTCGAAAAAGGTTTTAACATTAGAATGGATAGAAGCAACGCCAATATACGAAGTTGAAAAACTGAATAATCGTAAGCAAATAGCTATCAATCTTATAGAATCGTTTTGCAATCAAGTATACAGGGATTGTTTTTTTCATGCTGATATGCATCCTGGAAATCTAATGGTTGATAGTAATAACAATATTATTGCCCTGGATTGTGGAATCATGGGTAGAATAGATCGTGAGACATGCTATTACGTTATAGAGATACTCAAAGGCTTTTTAAATCGGGATTATGATCACGTTGCAAAAATGCACTTTAGGGCTGGTTATGTTTCATCACAGCATAGAAATTTTGTCACAGCTTGCAGGGCAATAGGTGAACCCATTATTGGGCAGCCTATACAGAAGATTTCATTTGCTAGTTTACTTGCTCAGCTATTAAAAATAACTGGTGATTTTGATATGAAAGTTCAAACACAATTGTTATTGCTGCAGAAAACTATGATTTTACTGGAAGGGACATGTAGAAAGATCTACTCAGAAATCAATATGTGGAAAGTAGTTGAAGCGTGGATAAGCAGTCAACATGAAAATAAAATAGGGTATAGGGAAAAAATTAGAAGTTCTTATCCTGTAAAAACAATCCAAGGGATATTTAGCCTTATAGAAAAATTAAACCTAATAGCTGATAAAAAATTAGAAAACATCCAAATTAAAAATAAATCAAATGGAAAAGTCTATTTTTTATTGTGGTTTGTAATTATAATTCTAATCGTTAAACTTTTAATTTCTTAAACTATGGGAAAAAACTGCGTCAAATCCAATTTTTATTCAACTTAATTTTTAATCTGCAGGAGCCGAGTTGAGAATGTCCAATTTTCCACTTTCTTTATGTATCTGTTCAGCAGAGTGGCAAAATAAGGTAGACGAGAAAAGACAACTATAGGAACAAATGGGTGTCATGCCAGTGCGTGACACTGGCCTCTTGTTTCAATGTTAAACAAAATACCATAGAATTCAAAAAAACAATTCCTAGAAAATTTCTACATCCAAAAAAGGCATAAGTTATGTTAATGCTGTTTGAATGAGATGATATAAAGATAAGCCAAATTTTTACAAAGAAAACATTTCAAGCAGCAAGACACCTTTGATTGAAAGAGAGCACCAAATTTATGGGGTGAGTAACTGCGCTATTTCAACTATAGTATTTTCTAAAACGAATGATAAACGTCTAAAATGGTATTACCAACTAAAAGGTGTAAGTCTGTACATTGATGCATTAGAGGTCTGAGGCAACTTTTGATGGTGTGCCAACAATGCTCTATCGGATTTAGATCAGGTGAATATGTTGGAAGATAAAGCAAATGACAGCCAAAAGACTCTATTAATGACTTTGTTTTGGGAGTTTTATGGAATGTAGCATTATCCATAACTATGGTTGTATCACGCTGTAATTGTGGAAGTAATCTTCGCTCTAACCATACATTAAATATATCTTTATTACACCCTCCTGTGAAGGTCATTGGTGCAATAAACTTCTCATCCACCTATTATACTCACTCTTTCCCGCTTTTTTCCTGGAACATCAGCATATATTTTTTCTCCTCTTGGAGCTCGTGCATATTCTCGGTATAGTCTATTATCAACTCCTGCTTCATCTATATATAAAATGCTACAGTGGTCTATTTTTGAGACTTTATCGATAAATTGCTGCCTATCTTCTTGATTGCGCTCTTGATAGAATGTGACTTTTTTTAAAGGTTATTTTTAGCTGTCTTAATCTATACCAAATTGCACTTATCCCAAAGCCAAGGTTTTGTTTCATTTCTGCTAGTGTGTGATCTGGGTGTTTTTTGACATATTCTTTGAGTATTTCTGGATCTATTTTTCGAATAAAACCAGTACTTTTTACCGCTTTGAGACCTTGGCCAGTAGCTTTCTTTTTTAGCCATCTATATAGTGTTGCTATCCCTATCTCAAAAACCTCTGCAACTTCAACCTTTGACTTTCCTTTTTCTACCAAAGACACTGCTTTTTCCCTTAAATCTACACTATATACCATCGCTTTCCCTACTTTAAAAAAACATATTATACCTTTATCATTCGCTTTTGAAAATACTATAGTTAGCGGAATGACGGTTTTTCAAATTGTCGGTAAATCTAAGTCAGTTTAGCTATAATTTCCTAAATTTGCTCACAATCTCTTGACTTGACACATATGTTTTTTTCCCAAATGTTACTATCTTCCTCCTTTTCCTTTCTCAATTTGTGCAACCATTTCCTTTACATTTGCATGCGTGAGAAGGGAATTTTTGCTGACATGAGATTTTGGATCAGATTTTGCTGTTACGTGTTTCGTTGCAGATCTTTTATTCTCTGTTAGAAATGAATGAGATTGTTTTTTCTTCACACCGATATCCGCTTGTGCTGCTGGAGTGGTTTTGCTTTCAGCAAGCTGTACATTAGCATTTCCTTTTGCTTGATTTTGCTCAAATTTTTCTTTTAATGCCTTTACTTTACTGCCCATCTCGCGATTAGCTCCTCCTTTCATAGTAGCTGCTGCTACTTTTGGTATCGCCTTACCAGCAGCTTTTTGTGCTGATTTCCTATTGTCTTGATTTTCAGATTTTAGTGGTACTCTTTCAGCTGATTTTTTAAGAATTACTCCTACTACTTTTGGCTCTGTGCTTACTTTTTGATTAGCACGGCTTAGATTTTTAGGCTTTGGCGGTACTGCAGGTTTATCTTTGATTACCACTTTCGATTCTTGTCTAACTTCTTGACCAGTAGTAAACATTTTTTTTGGCACTTGCGGTGGTTTTGGTGGTACGAGGGATTGAGGTTGTTGTTTCTGCTTACGTTCTCTTTTTGCTTCTATATGTTCTTTAGGAACTGTTGCATAAATTGGCTCTTCTTTGGGCGATTTTGAACTCTGCGAATTTTCTATTAAAATTTTACTCTTCTTCTCTTGATAATTTGATATCTCTTTGTATACAGACTCTTCATTTAATGAACTTCCATAGCCTGAATCTTCTCTCTGCTCATATAAAGGATTTTCCTTTTGCTTTTTCTCTTGATAATTTGATATGTCTTCATATTCAGACCCCTGATCTAATGAACTTTCATAGCCTGAATCCTCAGAAGGATTTTCCTTAGCATCAGGCATACTAAAACTATTAGCTCCTTTTAGTAAAGAAGATGTAGACTTTGCCTTGCTTTCTCCATCTGAGGATATTTCTGATTTAAAGCGTACCTTCCTCGAATCTGGAGCAGCCGGAGGTGCTGTTGTTGGTCGCTTTATTTGCCTCATGCGATTACCACCTAATTTTTCTTTCGGCTGTTCTTCTTTTCGCAGCTCAAAAGTACCTTCCTTTTGCTTTCTACCTTCCAAACTCACTTCGTGTGATCTATCTTTTCCTTGACTCTTTTCACTTTGTTCTAAATTTAAAGAATCTTTTAAAATATTATTTTTTCTGAAATCTTTTTCTAATTGTTCCAAGAGATCAATTTTTTTTAAAATTCTTGTATACTTAGCTGCTGTTTCTAAAGTGAAACTTGACAACTCATCATTTACAAAATTACTTATACTACTGTTCTTGGTTGGAAAATTTTTTCCCAAAATTCTATTCATTAATGTTTTAAAAAGACCTAATGGCTGTTCTACATAATTGTTCAAGTCAGTATATATAACAAACTCAGCTATACCTTTTGCCTCACCTGTAAAACCTTCTAATGCATGAGATAAATCCCTTAACGTTTTGTTATATTGTTTCTCTGCATTTCCTAGCTTTACAGCTTTGATCAGAGAATCGAGATTTTTTTTATAGTTCTCACTTTTAAATGGATTATTCATACTAATTACAGCTCATTATTTATTAAAATATAGATCTAAAATATTAAGATCTAGTAAATATTACTTTTGTAATTCATGTAGAACTATAGCTATAATAAGTAAGATTTCCCTACGTCATACCGCCGCGGTATCTCCAGATCCCCCTAACAACTTACTATTACCCACAAATATAAAGTTCGTGAGCAAGTCGCCATCCTTCTGCTAAATCAAAGAGACGTTTATATCCTTTCCAAAGAGTAATTGGTCCTGGTTTTGGGTCATTTTTTCTTGCTAAATGGCCTCCAAGTTCATGAAACAGCTTCTTTTATGTTGGGAACTACACTTGGACATGGTTTTCTGTGTATTTTAACGTATAAAACTTTCCATTCTTCTTCAGCTAATAAGGTAGTACATGGTAATGTTGGGTTAGCTCTTGCAATTGATGTAATAAAGAAGATCCTCCAAGCAATAATACTCATAACTGTTAGATATCTCATTAGTCTTTCTGCTATTCCAAGCCTACATTCTTCAACTTTGAGACCGGATTTAAAATTTTATGTAATATCTCTATTTTCCATCTAAGGCAATTGTAAGTTAAAAACGTGATATAAAAGAGATAAGAGAGAAAGATAACCCTGCTCACTAGGAATAGCGGGCGTGCGCGACCGAAAGGAAATTGGTATTACAACCGTTGGTATCAAGGTACGCTAGCCCTATCTCTCGATACGTTTGAATAGTTGCTTGGGACATATATATGCACCCGTTTACAATCTTAAATTAACTAAAACTATCGAGGTTTATTATGGTTACATCTTATCAAAATTTTATTGGCATTGACATCGGAAAATTTAAAAATGTCGTTGCAATTCACAAACAGAAGAATGCTGTCGAATTTGATAATAATGCTTCTGGTTGGCAACAATTATTTCAAGAGTTTTCAGATATTCTACCTAATGCTTTAGTGACTTTAGAAAATACAGGGAAATATGAGCTTGGCTTATCACATTTTCTTACCGACAAAAATATTGCCGTGCATCGAGCTAATACTCGTAAAGTAAAAAGCTTTATTTTATCTCACGGAACTTTAGCAAAGTCTAGATGCAAGAGCTCTTGCTCAATATGGATTTGAACGCCATAGAACTATCTCTCTATTTGTACCTACCTCTACAGAACAATCAACTTTGGCTGCACTTTGTCAACGTCGTGATGATATTACGCAAATGAGAACTCAAGAAAAATGCAGACTTGAAGCACCGGAAAATGATCATATAAAAGAAAGCTGTCAAAAGACCATTGAGTTTTTCGATAGTCAAATAAACGAACTCAATGATACTATACAAAAGATTATTGATGAAAGCCGCGAATTACAACAACGCCAAAAAATTCTTAAAACAGTTCCTGGAATAGGTAAAAAGTTATCACAAGATTTTTTGTGTTTAATGCCAGAGCTTGGTTACTTAAATAGAAAAGAAGTAGCAAGTCTTGCCGGAGTTGCACCGCATCCAAAAGAAAGTGGTAAAGCTGTTGGTTACCGAAGGATTACAGGTGGTAGAAGTAACGTTCGTTCAAAGCTCTTTACAGCCGCTATGGCTGCTACAAGGTCAAAATCTATACTTGGCGCCTTTTATTCTAAGCTTGTTGAAAGTGGTAAGAAGAAGATGGTGGCTATAACCATACGCGTCAAGTTAAGAGATTGTGAGCAAATTTAGAGAGGTTAAAGTGGATACTCTAGCCCTTCTACGTTTGTCTTTTAATGAAAATCGCGACCAAGTTATAGTGAGTTTTTTAAGAAATGCTTTTAAACTATTAATTTTGGTTAATACTAAAAATAACTCTCTAACCCGCCTTTTTAGCTCAATAAATGCCTTTGTTAAGCTAAGTTCTGTATTCTTTTTCACTTCTGTGCAACCAACTATGCCGTGAAATATAAGAATTGCGCACAATTTAGCATATAGTTCACATAATACTCTGCATGGCTTTCCTTTTAGCTTATCAAGCCTGATATGGCTTTTATACAATTTAAATAATAACTCAATTTGCCACCTTACTCTGTAAATCGTTAATACTTGCTCAGCACTAATTTTATTTTCTGGAACATTAGTTATAAATATTGACCAGTTCAACAATTTTTGATTTCTTTTAGAGGATGTATATCCCTGCGATCTTGCTAATCTATTAGCTTTCCTTCTTCTGGCCATAGACTGTTCTTCAGTTAGTTTCTGACATATAATTCTTACTCTAATTTTTGCTTCTTTTCCTAACAATACCTCGTTTTCTAAAAATAACTTATCCTCTAAACATTCTAATAACTCCATTTTTTGATTTGTTTCTACATCATATATGTTGGTATCGGATTTATAACGACTTATGAAATAAGCTCCTATTTCATTGATTTGTTTAAAAGAACTTGGCACAAAATAACCGAGATCAGATATTAGCAAATCATTGCTTAATATATTACTTAAATGTTTCCTATATCCCTGGTCTGATCTTACCCCCTCCGTTAAATTAAGTTGGTCTATTATCTGATTCATGTAGTCGAAAACTAATTGTAACTTTATTCCAGACTTAGTATTGCTTTCATAGCCACTGTAGCTAGTACCATAACCTTTATACATCTCTTCCATACTGTTAGGTAGAGTAATATAGCTACTGTCCAATAATTTAACACTATTAAATTGCTGTAAGATTTTGCAATCAACTTGCAAGATATTTTTAAAGAGAATCACAGATTCATTATACATCCTTTTCATAAATTCCACTGCTTCTTCAGTAAATCTAAAATCCAAACCTTGTTTTGTTATATCTATCGAGTCCTCGTTTAGTAATTGACACATTGTTTCTACGCTACAATTATCAACTCCTATATTACCCAAGACCATGGCTTTTACGAATGATGAACCTTTTAGCTTTCTCTTTCTTTTTATAAACCTTGTTGTAATTGAGATTTTCTCTGCTTTTTCATTAAAAAATTCTTTGAGCTTTTTTGATAAGCAAGTTATTTTATTCATTGGTTCTCTCACTAAAAGTATATCTGGGAGAACTTATACCTTATTATTCTATCTCTTTCATACCTTTATTTCCTTAACTTGACGCGTATGGTGGCTATAACAGCCCTAATGCGTAAAATTATAGTAATTGCTAATACAAGACTTAAAGAAGCAATTAATTTGCATACTTAAAAATCTTCACAACGGTAACTGAAATTGGCTAATGAATATGTGCGTCCACACAGACTTAAAGCACATATTCATTAGCTTAAGCAGAAATTGCTGTGGTAGCTGTTTGATATAAAATTCTATTTCTATGACAAACGGGTTTTTATTGCCCATATAATTTGCAAAATTACACAAATAAAAAAATTTTTAAAAAACATAGTTGATACCAACTAATTTTTTCAACAGCTTCATCGAAAGTATTAACTGAAAGATTCGTTAATAGCATCCATTCTAGCGGTTTTTTTTAAGGGAAGGGGAGTTTTCTCAACAACATAAACTGCATAAAGTGGTAATTTAGGTAGTTCTTCCGTCTTATGCCTAATATTATTCTTAGATGGATTCATCATAAACTTTCCAAATCTAACTTCCAAACGTGCTGTTCTTTTTGGCTTATTATCTTTTACAGGAACTTCAACTTCTACCGTACCTGCACAATGAGAGGATTTAATAAATGCCCATAACTTCTGCTCACCTTTTTCAGGATATCGAGATTTTCTATTTACTGCTCTATCTCTGCATGCTCTAACTAGCACTGCCGAATTAAGATTATGTGCAAGCTCAAAAAAGTCATATATATCTGCTTCTCTATCGCATACAGTTATAGTCTCAGTTTGAGTTGGATCAATAATATTATTTGTTTTTCTTAAAGTTTCCAACCACTTTACGCTTTCTTTATCTTCAATGCGATCGCTCTTTTTTTTAAGGTTCTCAGTTTCTTCAGGTCTTGAATAAACTTTTTGATCTAGTATCCCTAGTACCAAACCTTCTATACTAACGGCAAGAGCTGTATGCATTATAATACCTTTTGCAGTATCATAACTGGACAAATTTGCTAATCCGCTTGTTTTTTTATGGTTATTATATACAATGTAACTGGTATCTTGAATGACAAGAACCCTCTTGTGAGCTTTTGTTCTCTCAACCGTCTTATTAATATGTGTAGCTAAAATATCACTTTCTTTTACATTCTCATTTTGAAAAAAACGTTATGCTGTTTTTGCTTCTGACCAACTTTCACATGCTTGATTAATCTAACTTTCAGGTAATTTTGTCAAACATATCAGCAATCTTTACTAATCGCTCAGTTAACCTTTTATCTCCAAATTCATTTTTAGCCCATTCACTACTTTTACTTGCCATTTTACACCCTCAATATTTGCAAACTTTAATATTGTAATATTTTACTTTTTAGTCCATTTATATTTGTGGGTAATAGTAAGGAATGACACCGTCTTGGATGGAAACCAGTGTCAGCTACTTTCATGACACCATCACAAGGTGAAACTGGATCCCAGTGGGCTTTGTTGCATCGCTCAAGTGAAAAGAACTGGCAGTTACTGACAAAATTCATTATAAATAGCCATTTAACTGTTGAAGAAAAAATATGCCACAAAAAATGAGAGTCAGTAACTGCCATGAATATAACAAATTTCTCCAAGAAAGAGGAAGCATTTTTTGTTATATCAATGACGCCATAGAAAATTGGTACGAGAATTGTCCAAAAATGCAGGGCGGCAACTATATTTATAGTGATAAAGTTGTGATTTTGGTGCATATAATCGTCAGTTTCTTTAGAATTGGTTTAAGACAAACAGTCGGGTTTATAAAAGGGTATTTGCAACAAATAGGAAGAGATTTGGCAGTTATCAGCTATTCACAAGCATCAAGAAGGTTTAAGAAACTTAATATTAAGATAAATGATTGCAGAATTGATAAAAATAATATGGAAGATATCGAAATTGCTATAGACAGTACAGGAATTAGTATATACAACAACACACAGCAAGGAAAATAGCACTGACAGAAAATATCGTGGCTATGAGCAAACGAGAAAATTGCACGTAATGTTGAATATAAACAACAAAAAAGCCATAGCTGTAAAATACAGTAACGGTGTCTACTCTGATCACTATGGAGCTTGTGATTTGCTAAAAGAAGTTGATTTTCAGCATGCCATAAAAGCACTATATGCAGATAGAGCATGTGATAGGCACAAGTTTTATAAGTTGTGTAACGAATATGATATAAAGACAAAAATTCCACCAATAAACAATGCGGCAGAACATCCAGAAATAGATTATATGTCTGACAGGAATGCTGCTATTAGGTTAATAAAATTATACGGTGAAGATGGCATGAAAGAATGGAAAAAAGAAGTAAATTATGGGAAAAGATCTTATATTGAAGGGTTTTTCTCAAGATTAAAGCAAATATTCGGATTTAGTTTTAGGAATAAATCTGAGATAAATCGAGAAAAAGAACTAAATGCTATTTGCTTAATAAATTCACTGATATTGGTATGGCTAAATTTGAGATAGTTACATGAATTTACCATAAATCACCATCTCATAAAGTGTGATGCAACAAAGCCATCCCAGTGTCAGCTACTTGGATGACAAGAAAGGGAGCACTGGAATGACAGGAGAAGGGGGGCTACTACCGTCATAAAGGAACCAGTGTCAGTTACTCGGATGATACCTTTTTCTACTTAATTTGGGTTATGCAAGAAGTCTATTCGCGGTATAGATTCCGCTAACACGTAGCGGGATGACGGTTGTCGGTAAATCTAAGTCAGTTTAGCTATATGCTTTTAATTCCCCCAAAAGGAGAATTAAATATGTGAAGTTCTAGTTGATATGACTTAATGAATGGTTAGTTTAAATTACTAATTTATTTAAGAGATTTTGATAATATTTAACCCACTCGCTTTTCTATTTTCCATATCACGATGTGCTTGAATTATTTCATCAAATTTATATTTTTTATTGATCCGTACAGTTAAAAGTTTTTTTCTTATCATCTCGAAGATTTCCATTGTGGTAAGCACTAATGTGAATCTATCATGCTTATAATGGTATATTGAGGTTCCAGTTGCAAATAACGAACGTGAACTAAGTAAAGAAAAACTAATAGGAGCGTTACCTGATATCTGCCCATAGGAAACGTATATGCCGAACCTGCCTAAAGATTCAAAAGAAAGCTTGCTTGTAGCGTAACCTATAGGGTCATACACTGCACCTACTCCTCTGTTTTGCGTAATCTCCATAACTTTAGAAACGAAGTCTTTATCATTGTAGTTTATTGCGTATGTGCAGCCACTTTGTAAAGCTATCTTCATTTTTTCATCAGAGCTTACAGAACCTATCACTACACCTTTTTTATCCTTTGCCCATTGGCATATTATTTGTCCTAAACCACCATTAGCCCCATGAACTAGCACGAAAGCACCAGGCCTAACTTTATAAGATTGATTAACTAAATAGTGAGCTGTCATACCTTTAAACAGCACTGCAGCAGCAACTTCATCAGATATGTCATCTGGAATTTTTATCAGATATTTCTGGTGTATAATGCGCTTTTCACAATATGCCCCTGGAGGAGCTGTGCAATATCCAACTCTGTCTCCAACCTTCAATCCATCACTGATTTTTTTACCAAGCTTTTCAATAACTCCCACTGCTTCTACCCCAAGCACTGATGGTAAATTTTTAATTTTGCGCGTACCTTTTCTGTGCTCTAAATCATAACGATTTAAGCCGATAGTTGTGTGACGTACTAAAACTTCCTCGCCTTTTGGCTCACCTATACTCTTATCTACAAATTCTAATACTTCTGGTCCCCCAGTTTTTTTAATTTGTATAGCTCTAACCATGATGAATATTAAGATAAAAACTTTGATTATGTTATCTAACAATTAATATTTTGCAAAGTTATTGTTTTCACAATCAATAGACTTCTTGCGTTACCTCCTGTCATTCCAGTGTCAGCTACTTGGATGACACCCTATTGATTACTGAAATGACACGGTTTGCAAACATTCTGTTACTTAAGCTTAAAGAACGTGTATGATAGTGTTATTTCGCCCAAATCTTTTGTATTACTATCAAGCATTATCTCAGGATCTATATAGAAAGATACGGGCATAGCTGCTTTTTGTTTTGGTAGCAACATTTGCTCTTCAAAACAAAAGCATGCAACTTTATTGAAATACTTACCTGCTTTGAAAGGCGTAACATTATACACCGCCATACCAAATGAAGGCTGATCAGATAGATTTTTTGCGTAATAAAACGCTAAACTTTGTTCTCCTATGTTTACGTCAACGTAGTTAGTTTCTGATTTAAACTCCCAAGGTAGATCGGACATTATATCAGCATTGAAATGGACCCTGATCTTTTGGTTAGTTATATTTGTTGTTGTGTTAGTTACTTTTCTTATTGTGCCACCATACCCAGTAGCTTTACAGAAAATGCTATATAGAGGTACCGATGCATATGCAAGACATATCATCGACACAACTAAAGATACTAAAAAGAAAACTATAGAATTCTTACTGCCTTTCCTTAAAAAGGAAAACATCTAATCCCTATTGTTGAACAAGTTAAGTAACCTGAGTAGATTGAGAAATATATTAATAAAGTCAAAATAAAGATTAGTTGCACCGAGTATTGCCAATTTAGTAGTAGCAACTTCTGATCCGTCATTATGTTTATAATAAACGTCCTTGATTCTTTGAGCATCATACGCAGTCATTAAGGTAAAGACTATTACTGATATGAACGATATTGCAAAGTGGAGAGGACTACTTCCAAGAAATAAATTTACTATAGACGCAATGATTAACCCCCAAACTCCCATAATCAAGAAAGAGCCCATACTTGTAAGATCTCTTTTTGTAGTATTGCCATATAAAGCCATAGAGCCAAACATGATTGATGTAATGAAAAACGCCCTTGCTATATTTTCTGCAGTATAAACTATAAAAACATAAGATAAGGAAAGCCCCATTAACACTGAGAACGAGAAAAATATAGTAACGGCAGACTGAGCACTTAGGTGTTGAATTCTATAAGACATGTAGAACACCAATGCAACCGGAGATAACATTACCACAAGCGATAGAACGGGATTAGAATAAATTACTTGAAAAAGACCAGAAAATACTGTTAAAAATGCAACAAGCCCTGTGACGCCCAAAGCTAAAGCCATGTAATTATATACTTTAGTTAGGTAACTTCTAAGCCCAGCACTATAATAAACGCCTTGAGAGCGAATATCCTGTTCATTTCTCATATAAGACATAATATAACTCCTTTTATCCATTACTTAACACATTATAATATAAAACCATATTTTTATCAAGTGTTTTTATTATAAACAGCTATGCGCTGGCATTTGTTTTAATATAAATAGAATATAGGCCTATTGCTGCTGCGTTTGAAACATTTAAACTGTTAATTGCATTTGACATTGGGATTTTTAAAAGATAATCACAATTTTCTTTAACTAACCTCCGCATTCCTTTCTCTTCAGAACCAAAAATAATTACTCTTTTTTTCTCAAAACTCTTTATTTCATCTATATTTTCTTTAGCATTGCAATCAAACCCGTAACACCAGTAGCCGACCTTTTTTAAATACTGCATAGTTTTTACTATATTTGTAACGTATATTAGCGGAACAATATCTAAAGCCCCACTTGCTGCTTTTGCAATAGATGCATTTTCACTCGGTGAATGGTTATGTGGTAAAACCAATGCGTCGACATTAAAACAAGCTGAAGTTCTTAAAATTGATCCAATATTGTGCGTGTCAGTGACTTGATCTAAAATGACTATAGTAGAACTGTCGTTTGAGCTTTCAGCTACTTCTTCGATGCTTAAGTTATAAAGAATAGGGGCAACATTTAAAGCAATTCCTTGATGGTTAGCACCTTTGGGTAAAACGTCATTAAGTATTTTGTTTTCTACTAATCGAACTTTAATGCCCTTACTATTTGCATATTGCTTAATTTCTTTTTCGTGTTCTCTATAGAAATTTTCTGTTACTAACAGTTCTATACACCGCCTATTTTTATTCTTCAGTGCTGACATGCAGGTGTGCTTTCCATACAGCCAAAAATTCTCATTAGTTTTTGACGATTTCATCGTATTATTGAAAATCTGGTTTTTATAGAATAAGCAACATTTTACTATGTTTAGATATTGTTGTAAAATTATACAATTCGATTAATGCGTTTATGTCGGACGATGAGTTGGATTGGCAAAAAAATGTTAAGCCAATAGAATGTAGAAAAGTTACTTTGAAAGTTGATCATAAAGTAAATATAAAGTCTATGGTTGATAAAGGTACCTCCGACTTACAAGGGAATTTTCTTAATACCAATAATGGTAACTCATCATTTTGTCTTGACTACAACACAAAATCAAAGATTGATAGGGGTAAATATTTTATAAGCGATAAGCTCGATTTGCATGGCTATAATATAGAGGATGCTTACTGTAAATTGATAGATTTTATTATCAAAAATTATCGAGCAGGAAATAGATGTTTATTGGTAATTACGGGATACGGCAGTGCAACAAATAAAACAGACACTATAAAGAATAACTTAAATAAGTGGTTAAATGATACTAAAATCCAGTATATGGTTCTATACTACCAACAAGCTACGAAAAAACATGGTGGTAAAGGGGCTTTTTATGTTTTATTAAGAAGGAATAAAAACCTTGAGTCCTGATACTTAAAATTCCTTTTAAGCCTTAATTTTTCTTGTATAACCATACAGTGTTCGGCAGCGCGTGACGCACAACTGTGCGAACATTGTGATTTGGGTCTACCAGGAAGGATGTCTCCCAGTACCTCTTTTCCCGTCATCCCGCTACGTGTTAGCGGGATCTCATTTCACTTTATGAGGGTGTCATCCGAGTAGCCCCTTTCTCGTCATCCCGCTACGTGTTAGCGGGATCTCATTTCACTTTATGAGGGTGTCATCCGAATCATACGCGTCAAGTTAAGGAAATAAAGGTATGAAAGAGATAGAATAATAAGGTATAAGTTCTCCCAGATATACTTTTAGTGAGAGAACCAATGAATAAAATAACTTGCTTATCAAAAAAGCTCAAAGAATTTTTTAATGAAAAAGCAGAGAAAATCTCAATTACAACAAGGTTTATAAAAAGAAAGAGAAAGCTAAAAGGTTCATCATTCGTAAAAGCCATGGTCTTGGGTAATATAGGAGTTGATAATTGTAGCGTAGAAACAATGTGTCAATTACTAAACGAGGACTCGATAGATATAACAAAACAAGGTTTGGATTTTAGATTTACTGAAGAAGCAGTGGAATTTATGAAAAGGATGTATAATGAATCTGTGATTCTCTTTAAAAATATCTTGCAAGTTGATTGCAAAATCTTACAGCAATTTAATAGTGTTAAATTATTGGACAGTAGCTATATTACTCTACCTAACAGTATGGAAGAGATGTATAAAGGTTATGGTACTAGCTACAGTGGCTATGAAAGCAATATTAAGTCTGGAATAAAGTTACAATTAGTTTTCGACTACATGAATCAGATAATAGACCAACTTAATTTAACGGAGGGGGTAAGATCAGACCAGGGATATAGGAAACATTTAAGTAATATATTAAGCAATGATTTGCTAATATCTGATCTCGGTTATTTTGTGCCAAGTTCTTTTAAACAAATCAATGAAATAGGAGCTTATTTCATAAGTCGTTATAAATCCGATACCAACATATATGATGTAGAAACAAATCAAAAAATGGAGTTATTAGAATGTTTAGAGGATAAGTTATTTTTAGAAAACGAGGTATTGTTAGGAAAAGAAGCAAAAATTAGAGTAAGAATTATATGTCAGAAACTAACTGAAGAACAGTCTATGGCCAGAAGAAGGAAAGCTAATAGATTAGCAAGATCGCAGGGATATACATCCTCTAAAAGAAATCAAAAATTGTTGAACTGGTCAATATTTATAACTAATGTTCCAGAAAATAAAATTAGTGCTGAGCAAGTATTAACGATTTACAGAGTAAGGTGGCAAATTGAGTTATTATTTAAATTGTATAAAAGCCATATCAGGCTTGATAAGCTAAAAGGAAAGCCATGCAGAGTATTATGTGAACTATATGCTAAATTGTGCGCAATTCTTATATTTCACGGCATAGTTGGTTGCACAGAAGTGAAAAAGAATACAGAACTTAGCTTAACAAAGGCATTTATTGAGCTAAAAAGGCGGGTTAGAGAGTTATTTTTAGTATTAACCAAAATTAATAGTTTAAAAGCATTTCTTAAAAAACTCACTATAACTTGGTCGCGATTTTCATTAAAAGACAAACGTAGAAGGGCTAGAGTATCCACTTTAACCTCTCTAAATTTGCTCACAATCTCTTAACTTGACGCGTATGGTCATCCGAATAGCTTGACTACTTGGATCCAGATTGGATACTGAGTTGGTGAGTATAAAAGTATAGCTTCTACGTCATACCGCCGCGGTATCTCAGCCGCTAACAAGTAGCGGGGTGACGAGTTACTATACCGCTGCGAACCGTCATACCGCGATTTATTCCATAGCTGTACGAACATTCATTTTTGAAGGTAAACTGCACAGCAAATGGTGTCATTCCAGTGCTTGACACTGGAATCCAGCCGGCTTTGTTGCATCGCTAGCTATGATGGATTAAAGATAAAAAAGGTGGAGAATATCAGTAGCTTATTATTCTGGTATTTATAACAAGAACGGTCAGTGAATACCTAAATTTGAGTAAAAGAAATTTCACTACCACTCACTAATCCGGCTAAAATTCAAGAATTTCAATGCTTTAGCTATTTTCAATAGAATTAAATTTATTAATATAAATAACAAGTTACTATTCTTAAATTTGATCAGATTGATTGCAAAAAAAACAAGATTTTCAATAAGTTGCTTATAATCCTAATTATAGTTAGCCTTTCATAAGTAGCGATGCAACAAAGCCATTCCAGCGTCACGCGCTGCCATGTGATATACAATTTCCTTCGAATTACAACGTACGTGCGCTCTATATGCACTTGATTGACAAATGCTCTCTTATCAAAATCTCAAGAATCTGCACTATATTTAATGCTGCGCCTTTGCGCAGGTTGTCAGCCACTATCCACATATTTAATCCGTGCTCAACAGTATTGTCTCTTCTAATACGCGATACATATACAGCATTCTCCTGTACAACATCAATTTGAGTTATGTATTCACTATCTTCACGCCTGTTGTACACTAAAACTCCACTATCTTCGGCTTCACTTAGCACTTCACGAGCTTGTTCTTCAGTGATATGTTGATCAAATTCCACATTTACTGCCATAGCGTGACCGATAAAGACGGGTACCCTTACACAAGTTGCAGTAACTTTTATATCTTCCTCTAAAATTTTTTTTGTCTCCTCTTGCATTTTCCATTCCTCTTCTGTAGAGCCATTTTCCATGAATTCTCCTACATGGGGAATGCAATTGAATGCTATTTGCTTAGAGAATATCTTGGGTTTTTTAGCTTCGTTCATAAAGATTTTTTTTGTCTGGTCATAGAGCTCATCCATTGCTGCTTTGCCTGCACCAGAAGTTGATTGATAAGTTGAAGCAACGATTCTCTTTATTTTTGCTTTTTGGTGTAATAGATGTAGTACTAGCAGCATCTGTATTGTAGTACAGTTTGGATTGGATATTATGTTGTGGTTTTTATATTCCATAATTTTTTCTTTATTAATCTCTGGAATAATGAGTGGCACACCCTCTTTCATTCTAAAATGGGAACTGTTATCTATCACGATGCATCCAGCCTGTGTTGCAATTGGTACATACTCTTCAGAAACATGAGATCCAGCACAGAAAATGGCTACATTAGTTCCAACGAAGTCATAATCCTCAAGGCATAAAACTGTTAACTCTTTGTCACCAAAGCTCACCTTCTTCCCTTCTGATTTTTTCGATGCAAGTGCAATAACGCAATCTATCGCCTCATCTTGAAATTCAGCAAGCGTGCTTAATACCTCACGCCCTACTCTTCCGGTTGCTCCAATAACAGCAATTTTGTATCTCATATAGATGAACCTCTAATTTTAAAGTTCTATTATATTTTTACTGACAAAATTTACAATTGTTTTAATATTTTTACCTTGCAATTAATTGTAATTTAGCTATTATTATGCAATATTAGTAATATTACATAATGAAATGAAAGATGAGTAAGGAATACGATGAAACTAAGGTTAAACCTGCAATGTCTACACCTCAAGGGCCTGAAGGAACCAATGGATCAAAGGCCATAAGTGTTGAAAGTATCAAAAATAACGTGATATGAGATGATCAACGGCATGTAAATTACCTCCCGACAGTAAAACAATCGAACGTATAAAAGAGTCATTTAGATCCAATGTGAATTGCAGTAATGCTATTTTGAACCCATGTAGATTATTTTTGATTTTATAAACAAGAAATAACAAAGCCGTAATAATAATCATGTAAATATACACCTTCATGCCATTCATAGTATGGCTTAAAAAGTGCTTATATCCAAGATTTTGCTTTATAAATTTAAAGAACACTTCTATATCCCATCTGCGCCTATATAGCTCTGTTACTTCATAAGCTGGCATTTCAAACAAGTTTGTCAAAAACCATATTTCATCTCCAATTTTATTTCTGATTTTTATTAGCCGTAGATCATGCTTTTCTGCCACTTTACCTCGTGCACGATAAAGATTAACTATTATATCTTCTAAAATCTCTGATCCATCCGATTTTTGTTCTCTTATAACTTTGTTCCTGCTTATAACATCATGTTTTCTTCCTACTTTAACTCTTGTGATAAATTTGTACTCCTTTTCATCAAATTCGGCAAAAGTTCCAACTTTTCTGATTCCTCTATCAAATAATAAAATATCCTCTTTTTCAACTTTAGCTTCATTAATTGCTCTCACTAATGCTATATCTTCACTACTTTCTTCTTGTCCTTTACAAAATCTTATACTTGTCGGCAATTGATCCTTTAATCCTACACTCACTTTAACTTGACTGTCGTTACTTTTACCGCCTATTTTTAGCCCATCTTTTATGAGATATCCCGATAAATTTATGATCGTCGAATCAAACTTATGTAAGTTATTTGATGTTTTTTGGGGTAATAGCTTTTTAATCTTGCTCATCAAATCAATGTATACTCCCTTAAAATATTCTGGATTTATAACTTTTAACCTTTTTGACAAACCACTGTATGTTACTGTACTTTTATCGCTATTCTTATCCATTATACACCTGTTTATTACCATTTCTAGCACTCTTAGGCTTGTTTTTTGCCCCATTAATATTAACTTCATTAGACCTTTAAATATAATCTTGCCCAACAATTTAGTATTACATTTATCTACTTCACTTAATTTTCCTAGCCTTTCTAAATCCTCATCTTTTATTAAATTTAGTACTCTTTCTATTTGATCCATTATTGCCTCCATTTTCTTGCAATAATAGTTCTTTATGTCTTTTTTGTGTTACTTTCAACACTTATGGATCAAAGGCCCAAAGTGTTCTTTCGAATAAAAGAAAGCCTACAATAAATTTTGATGATAAAAAGTATGGTGTAAAAACCTCTAAAATAGACCAACAGTCTCTAAACAAAAGACAAGAATCTTCAAAGCTAAGAGATCTCTTAAGGTCAATACCAATAATAAGGAGATTTTTAGCAAGGATTTTCACACCTGAAAAAATAGAAATCATCAGTAACCCTATATATGACAACATGGAAGCATATAAAAAATCGCAGGAAGATTACCCTAGTAAGATAAAAGATGAAACTAGTATAGATGATGAACACACAAAAGAAGTAGATAGTAAACTTGAGAAGGGTAATGTTGAACAAGTGGACAACAAGAAAAGTCGTAGTTCATAAATATCAATCATTTAAAAATTATCTCTAGTTATAACATTGTATCTGTTCAGATGCATGGCTCATGTACAAATATTGAAACAAAAATTCCAGTGCTCCTTTCTCGTCATCCCAGTGCGTGACACTTGTATCTTTATGATGTGAGGCATTAGAGCTAAAATACCTCACAGGGAGGGTGAAGCTGATGCGACACTAATGCCATTAAGCCAGATTTTGCTTCCCTCCCATAGAGTTAAAGACTGAACAGTATCTTTTGGAATTATATCCCGTATTACAAGGTTAGTCTAAACTCTCAGTTTATTTATAGTCTTGGAGGCAATTTTATGCAAGTAAATGCTATTTTGGGTGTGGATATTTCAAAAAAGAAATTTGATGTTTGTTTGTTAGTGGACAGTAAAAAACGACACAAAGTCTTTCAAAATAATCAAGATGGTTTTGCAAAACTTGTAGTTTGGTGCAATGGCCATGGAGCAAATCTTACTCATTTATGTCTTGAAGCAACTAGTTGGTATGGAGAAGATTTGGCTACTTTTATGCACGATTTAGGACATAATGTCAGTATAGTAAACCCAGAAAGCTTTTGGCAAAAGTGAGCTGCTCAGAAATAAGACAGATAAATCAGATGCAGCTATGATAGCTAGATTTTGTATCGCCAACAAACCTGCTCTTTGGAAGCCCATTGCACCTGAAATGAGGCATTTGAGGGAGCTTTACCGTTGCATGCAATCGCTAAAAGATGATAAGGTGCAACAGACAAATCGCTTGGAAAACAAAAATATGCATTCCAGTTGCAAAGAAGCTATATCTAAAGTAATTTTGGCAATAGAGGAGCAAATTATTGTTCTCGAAAAAGAAATTAATGAGCATATAAATAACTATCCACATCTAAAAAATATGGTGGAAAACCTTAAGACTATAAAAGGTATAGGATATCTTACTGCTGTTGCTGTTGTCGCAGAAATGCCATCAGTTGATAACTTTGACAATGCTAAACAATTTACAGCTTTTGCTGCCAGGACATTATCAATCGGGATCGTCAGTAAGTAAGAGAAGTTGCATATGCAAAATAGGATCTGAGCGTATTCGAAAAGCTCTTTATATGCCAGCTATAGTAGTCAAAAACCATAATAATCATTTTCAAAAGTTTTGTCAGCGTCTAGCAAGTAAAGGCAAATGTCCAAAAGTCATAGTTCTTGCGTTAATGCGAAAATTAATGCATGTCTTTTTTGGTATTCTTAAAAATAATCAACCATTTAATTGTAATTTTGTTGGATAATTTGTTTGACAGCAGAGACAGTATCTGGGATCCAGATTGGGCACTAAGTTGGTAAACACGAAAGCGATTAATCCTTTACAACGTTTTTGATGGAACTGCGCGAAAGAACTGGATGCCAGTGTCACGCACTGGCATGACACCCATTTCTTCCTATAGTTGTCTTTTCTCGTCTACCTTATTTTGCCACTCTGCTGAACAGATACATAACATTTGCTATACAGAAACTCTGCGATACCAAAATAAATAAAGAGGTACGCCACTTGCAGTGAATAAGCTTGCGATCAGCAAGGTATTCACAGAAGTTTCAAATATTACCCAGCAGCAAAAGGTTGTTGCTATACTGCCAATTAAAAATTTGTAACAACTCTTTTCTTGCACAATAACTTTGAGAAAAGCAAGACTGCATGCAAGGTAAACAAATAAAAATGAAACTACAGAAAAGTCGATAATTGATGTGATCTGCTTAGCAAAATTGTTGCTTGAAGTGAGGATTAGTAAAGTTGCAGTTCCAACTGAGCTAGTTGTTATGCCCCAGAAAGGAGAACCGTGCTTGTTTCTTTGAGCAAAAAACTGTGGCATCAGTTTATCTTTTGCAAGGCCAAGGGCCACTTGTCCACTAGCTAGTACCCAAGCGTTTAAAGTACCAACACAAAAAATGAACGCAGTTATAGAAATAATCAAGTGCCAATTGCCAGAGGCCATAATTTTTATTGCGTCAACATATGGTGCTCTTGAACTTGCTAAATCATTGCCATTTATTAATCCCATAATTGCAAGATTGTTGATAAAATACACAACAGCAACAGAGATTGTTCCAAGTACCACAGCTCTTGGTATTGTTCTAGCTGGATTATCAACTGACCCTGCAGGTGCTGTTGCCAATTCAACTCCAATAAAACCCCATAGAGTAATAAGTGTAGAACGGGCAAGAATCTGCGATGTTGTAAGATTTGATATTTCTTCACTTATGATGAAGTTATTTCTATCAAAAAAAAACAATGCTGCTATAGGTATTACAAGCAATACAGAAATTTTTATCACCGTCAATAAAAACTCAACACGTCCAGCAGTAGCTACTCCTCTAAAATTTATTAGTGTAATAATTGTAAGTAATAACATCTCTAAAAACAGATGTACGTTTTGAATATCTTCATGGAAAAATGGTGTAAGATAACCAACACCCACAACTATTACGGCTGTTGTGCTAACCCATGAGATCACCCAATACGTCCAACCAACAAAAAAAGCTGCAGCAGGGCCAAAAGCATGCTTTACATAGACGTGAGGGCCACCCGTTTCCGGAAATTTTGCGCAGAGTGAGGCAAAAACTAAAGCAAGAGATATAGCACCAAGCCCTGATATTATCCAGCTTATAAGGCTATACATGCCATATGGAGCAAGGCTAATTGGAAGCATAAAAATTCCAGAGCCAATTTGGCTGCTAATCACTAAGGCAAAAATAGCCCAAAAACCTATTTTATTTGACACAATAATTCTTATCTAAATAGATTAACAATATACCCTAAACTCAGAAATTTCAATTGATCTTTTAACATAAAAACTTGCATTTTTTTCAATTTATTCCTAAAATAGATTATATTAACAGATTATTAAGAGGGGGTTATGAATCCGAGATTAAAAGCATTTTTGGTTGTTTGTAGTATTATTGCATTTTTGATTGCACTTTTGTTTCTCGTGTATTATTTAAATCTTCTTGTTAACTATATCCTTGACCCGATTCTAGTTCGTCCCTTTGAAAGATTATACAAAAACTTAATTGTTGATGGTCTTTATGCCTATTTATCTACAAGCACTTCTAGCCCTGCACTAGCATTTTTGGCTACAGGTTTTATTGTTATTGCTGCGTTTATTTGCCTGAATAAAATGCTTCTTCCCTTGCAAGAGAAGATCATAAACAACTATACCTCCTTTAAAAACAACAATATTGATAGCAATAGCATGTTGTTTGAGGTTTATAAAGATCCAACAATAAAATTAAAGGACAAAATCTTATTCTTCAGTATACACTTGATATATTACCTACAGCTTCCATTTTTGTATATTGCATCAAAGGTATCAGCTCTACGTGGGTTTCTTATATTTAATTTTGGTTTATTATTGTTAAATTATGCACTGCTAATTCCAGTAGCACTTCTTGAGTTAATAAAATATCCATCAGTAAAACTCTTTTCACCTTTGGGTTTGAATGTAAAGCAGCTAAGCTTTTTGTTCAATGTAAGTGATGTGGGTACTAGTAGTCAGAGCGTTCATACTAGAAGTTTTCAGCAAAGCGTTATTGAATGTGCCAAAAAATTAAAGGAAGAACATGGTACGCCGTTAAATGAGTTGGATGAAGAGTTTAAAAGTTATATAAGCGGTTTAGAGGTTGTCCGGAAACTAGTAAATTCAAGCATATTCCCTCTTTAACATAACCCTACTCATAGCTAGGTATATGAAATTCTCAGTGGATGTTGTGAGTAAATCATACTCCTTCGATAGCCTTCTATTCCTATTAACCCAAGCAAAAGTCCTTTCTACAACCCATCTTCTTGGCTGTACTTTAAACCCTTGTTCTCTTGTTGGTAGTAGCTCAGGTGGCGTATCTTTGTGCACCCAAAATCTACATGGAGGCCTTTTAACAATTTCAATATCTATGTCATATTCTTCCTTTATGTGATTCTTTAAATTTCTTCCTTGGTATCCCATGTCAGCCCACATTTTTTTAACTTTAGTATATTTTGTTCTCATATTGTTTAATGCTATTTTAATACCATCTCTATCATTTTCGTTAGCAGCGCCTACGTAACAACCTAGTATAAAACCCTGAGTGTCTGTAATTATATGCCTTTTTCTACCCTTTACTTTTTTACTTCCATCATAGCCTTTGATCCCCCCTTTTCTGTAGTCTTTACAGATTGACTATCTACTATACAGGCACTCGGCTGCTCATTCCTTCCTATTTTTCTTCTACTATATTTTGTAATTTCATAATTCATTTTCTCAAAAATTCCCTGCTTCTTCCATTGCCTGAACTGCTCATACACAGTCTTCCATAGCGGAAAATCATTTGGTAAATACCGCCATTGACACCCTGTACGCAATACATAGAAAATTGCTTCTAATATTTCTCTTTTGCTATACTTTGGCGGCCTTCCTCCTTTCTTGTATGATACTCTGAAGTGTTTTTCTATTCTTGCCCATTCCCTTTCGCTTAGATCTGTTGGATACTTTTTTCTCATCTTTACCCCGTACTAAAATTTCAGATATTATAGCCTTTTACTTGTTTCCGGACAACCTCTTAACAAGTCAGCAAAAACGAATGATAGAACCTTATCTAAGATTGGATGGTTATGAAACTGGGGAGTGGGTAAATTGGGCAGATTCACAAACCGGATTGACATTGACACAGGCTATAAATTTAGTTTTAATTGCGGCAAGAAAGCAAAATGCAGATATAGAATTATTGAAGTCTATATTACTGGTTCGCTTTGAGGAAAGTAATCGCCAATGTGGTCCTGGAATGCTCAACCGTATCATTTATGCATTAAGTGGTCTTAAAGCGGAAAATAATTTTGCAGCTCAACTAGAGCCTCAGCCAATAGGAAAGTTGGCTAGTGATGCTACTAAAAGATTTCTTGAGAAATATGTGGATAAGCACTACCATAAAATAAAAGTTTTGAAAGAAAATTTTGATAATTTGTATTCACCAAGTTCTGGGGTGGATTTGAGCAGCGTGAGTGATGAAGTAAAGGATGGCATTTCTTATACAAGAGATGCTATAAAAGAATTTGTGTTTAAGGAATTATATGTAAAGTTTTATAACGACTATGGAGAACATATTCGGAGAGGGCAAATAAAACAAAGGCTAAGAGAATTAATAACAGATGAAGTCATAGATGCAGCAATATCTTATAAGATAGACGAGATAGAAATTCCTGCAGAACCACTTACTTATCTTGAAAGAGTAAAAACATTTTTTGGAGGTCATGCAAGGTCTTCTGCTGCTTAGTGGTTTAGTTCGTGCTATATAGCTAAACTGACTTAGATTTACTGACAATTTTAAAACAACAAATTCGTCATTCCGCTACTAGTTAGCGGAATCTATACCGCGAATGAATCCATAGCTGTACGAACATTGTGATTTGAGAGCAATTTCCACAAGGGAGGGTGTCATTCCAGTGCTTGGCACTGGAATCCAGCCTTTATTATGCAGCCACTTGGTTGAAATTAAGTCTTCTGGATCCCAGTGTCTAGGCACTGGGATGACACCATTTGCTGTGCAATTTACCTTCAAAAATGAATGTTCGTACAGCTATGGAATGAATCGTGGTATGACGCGTTAGCTATAGCTTTGTCTTCCCTTTTCTGAATGGCTTGCAAGCTGCTATCTCTACAAAAACTATATTTTTCTTCAGAAGAGAGTTATATTGTAACTATGGACAAAATAATCATAAAAAAATTTGGTGGGACTTCGCTAACTGATTTAAACCGAGTTGCAAATTTGATAAAAAACGATATTGAGAAAGGTTGTAATGTAATCGTTGTTGTATCTGCTGTTGCAGGATTTACTGACCAAATGGTTTTTCAGGCTAGGCAAATCTCAAATTTAAGTTATAGACAAGAGTTATCAGAGTATGACGTTATGCTTTCAGCAGGAGAACAAATCTCTTGCGGTCTATTAGCTATCACTCTCCAATCGATCGGAGTTAATGCTAAATCGTGGCTTGCCTGGCAGTTACCAATTATAACTGATGATTTTTATTCTGAGTCTAAAATAAAAACAATAAAGATTGAACGTGTGAAAAGATCTTTTGCTGAGGGTTATACTGCTGCGATCATTGCTGGTTTTCAGGGTATAAATGATGATAGAATCACTACTTTTGGAAGAGGAGGCTCTGATATATCAGCAGTTGCCTTCGCGGTAGCCTTTGGTGTTAGAACTTGCGAAATTTTTACTGATATTGATGGAATATATACAGCAGACCCGAGAATTGTTCCAAAGGCACGCAAGCTCAAATTTATCTCTTACGATGAAATGTTGGAAATGTCGTCATCTGGTGCTAAAATACTGCATAATCGTTCAGTACAACTTGCAATGAAACATAACATTAAAGTGCAAGTGCTATCCACTTTTAAGGAAGTAGAAGGCACCACAGTGCTACACAAAAGGGATGTACTAGAGAGATACTTAATTACTGGAATAACTTATAGCACTAATGAAGCTCTTGTAACTTTCACTAACCTTGCAAATAACTTGCGTACTTTAAGAGATATAGCAGGAGCAAACGTTAAAATTGATATGATACATGGGTCAAGTTTTGTTATCTCCAAATTTGATATTGATTTAATGGAAAAGTTACTGAATAAGAATGAAAATTATGCTATAAACGATAATGTAGCTAAAATTTCAATAATTGGTATTGGTGTTATGTCTAACACTGAAGTGATGCACCGCACACTCAAGGTTTTAAGCGAAAAAAAGATAGAAATACTTGCTATCACAACATCTGAAATCAAAATCAGTATAATTGTTCAAAAAGAATGCGCTGTAGCTTTAGTCAAAGATTTACATACTGAGTATGAGCTTGATATGCAGCACTAGGATAGGCTTGACGTCCAGTTGTCTAAGAGTATGTCTTAAAAAGGAATGAGGAAAAAAATATGATAGTGTAAGTAAAAAATAGGAGGGAAAATTGTATCCAAGTGATATAAGTGATAAGGAATGGGAAATTTTGGAGCCACATGTTGCACAAGGAAAGATAGGGAGGCCAAGAAAGCACAATATCAGAACAATTATTAATGCAATAAGGTATATAATGAGAGGTGGTTGTCAATGGAGAATGCTGCCGAAAGATTTTCCTCCATGGAAGACGGTGTATGACTATTTTCTCAGGTGACGTAGTAATGGCAAATTGGAAAAAATACATAATATGCTAGTAAAAGAGGTAAGAAAAATGTTTGGTAAAAATGAAACACCTTCAGTAGGAATAATTGACAGTCAATCAGTAAAAACCACTCAAAAAGAGGATCCAGAGGATATGATGCTGAAAAAAAATAAAGGGTAGAAAACGTCATATTGTTGTAGATACAGTGGGCTTAATTATTGCGGCTGATGTTCATAGTGCAAGTGTTCAAGATCGTGATGGTGCTCTAAATCTTTTCACTCAAGCTAAATACAATGCTCCAACTTTACGTAAGTTTTTTGCTGATCAAGGATACATAGCAAAACCGCTGTTTATTGGAGACAGGATACGATTACCAAGAAAGCTGTTGATGTTACAGGATTTTTCGACAATCTGGACCACAATTTAGCACTGCAGGCTATCAAGAAGCACACAGACTGCAAATGGGTCATACTGTATGTTGAAAGGTGGATGAAATCCCCTATTCAGCAAGCAGATGGCAGTAAGGTAGTTAGGGAAAAAAGGAGTTCCGCAAGGAGGTTCAATAAGCCCAATCATTTCAAACATATTTATGCACCATGCATTTGATATATGGATGAAACAAAATCACCCAACAGTACCATTTGAAAGATATGTGGATGATGCGATAGTGCACTGCAGAACTAAAAGACAGGCAGAATTTATGCGAGCAGCAATTGAAGAAAGATTGGCACAATGTAAGCTAAAATTGCAACCTGATACCAATGCCATTCCAAAACTCCATCATTATACTGCCTTAGTATAACCTTCTCACTTCTATTGTCTATTTGTTTGTTATGTAATAGAAATTGGTATGAGATTGAAGAATTAAGTGTGAACGGTTACAGAATTTTTGCCAGGAGAAACATATAGTTAAAGTAATTCAGATTTGTAAGATATGTTTATCTGCAATTATAGCTTCAACAGTAGGCAATGTTGCTTTTAATTACCTCAACATTTTCTCTTGGCAATTCTTTAATGAACCGAGAAGTGCGCATCAGTTGCCACTGGTTGTTAATTTCCCTCCTATCTGCACATGAAATGATTAACCTTTCTTTGGCTCTGGTTATGCCAACATATGCGAGTCTCCTTTCTTCTTCTAAAGCTTTACCACTTTTGTCATCAAAAGATCTTTGATGAGGAAATAATCCCTCTTCCCAACCAGGTAGAAACACGCACGGGAATTCAAGTCCTTTGGCTGCATGAAGAGTCATAACATATACGGTGTCATCGTTATTCATATTATCCACTTCCATCACCAGACTTATATGCTCCAAGAAAGTTGTGGCATTATCGAAATTTTTTAAAGATGAGATGAGCTCTTTAACATTTTCTATTCGTGCTAAGCCTGTTACCTCCTCATTTTCAAGCATTTCAATATATCCTGATTGGTTTGCTACGATTTTAACGAATTCATGCAGTGGTTTTACGCTTACTATTTCTTCCCAAGCTTTAATTTTATTTAAAAAATCGTTGAGTGAGAGTTTAATTCTTTCGGTTACCTGATTACTATTAACTAATATTTTTGCTGCCTCAAAAAAAGAAATTTTGTTATCCTGAGCAGTCGTGTATATTTTCTTTAGAGTTGTAGCTCCTATGCTTCTTTTTGGCCGATTTACTATCCTTTCGAAAGCTAAGTCATCGTTATTGTTTGTAACAAGTCTTAAATATGCAATTATATCCCTGACTTCCTGACGTTCGTAGAATTTTACGCCACTTATAATCTTGTAGGGAATTGAATATTTTATAAAATACTCTTCCAGAACTCTAGTTTGAAAAGTGGCCCTTACCAGCACTGCAATGTCACTAAATCTGTATTTATTGAGCTTTAATATCTGTTCGCTTATGAACCTTGCTTCAGCTTTCCCATCCCATAATTTTATTAGATTTACCTTTTCCCCTTCAATGTTTGTTGTCCACAATTTTTTTTCTAAGCGAGTCTTATTGTGATTGATAACATATGACGCAGTTGCAAGTATGTGGGATGTTGACCTGTAGTTACACTCTAGTTTAACGGTTTTTGCATTTTTAAAATCATCAGAAAACTTCAAAATATTTTCAACTTCTGCACCACGCCAACTATATATCGACTGGTCATCATCTCCTACACAGCAAATATTTGAGTGCTCTTTTGCAAGGTATTTTAGCCAAAGATATTGTATCGCATTTGTATCTTGATATTCATCTACCATAACATATTTAAACTTGTTTTGGTAGTAGGACAGAACTTCGGTCTTTTGATTAAAGAGCTGTATGTTATATAGCAATAAGTCACCAAAATCGACAGAATTAAGGAATTTCAACCTTTCCTGATACTGGTGATAGACTTTGAGTGCAGTTACATATACTGGCCTAAATGATTGAATATCTTCCACTTCAGATGGCAATAAGCACTTCTCTTTCCATTGCTGAATAATATTCATAATGGTCTTACATTTTTCTGATAGGTAATCAGGATTTATTTCATTGATAATATTTTTTATTACCTGTAATTGGTCATCCACACCAATGATTGTAAAATTGGGGTTTAAGCCCACAATTTCTGCGTGCAGGCGCAAGATTTTTGCTGCAATTGCATGGAAAGTGCCAAGCCATGGTATGTTTGTGCCCGTTAGCTCAAGTACCCTTGATACCATCTCATTTGCTGCTTTATTTGTAAATGTAACTGCTAATATCTCATCAGAATAAGCGTGACCGTTTCTAATTATGTGTGCTATTCTTGAAGTAATCGTTCTTGTTTTTCCCGTCCCGGCTCCTGCCAGTATCAAAACTGGTCCATCTATGTTAGTTACAGCTGATTGTTGTTCTGGATTTAGCAGTGAGAGATAATCGTTCATCGTAGCCCTATAGATTATAACTTCGTAAAGTTAAACCTATGATTGAAATATTGTAAAGGTTTTATTGAATAGAACAGTTAAAGAATGCTTCACTCAAGTACTACATATTTAAACGTAGGTTTTACATCTATTTTGTTTTAGTAGTTTCAGGTGTATGTCGAGTAACAACAACTTGATTTGAGGTATTGGCACCAGAACTTCTGCTTGTTGGGTGGATAAGTGGAGTTTGGAATGGCTTATATGTACGGTTTAGTTCCTTCATTTCTATTTCTTCAACTTCAACAAGGGGTTTTTCTTTTGGGGTATAGCGATTATGCGTTGCAGGTCGTTCAGTGAGATTTTCATATGTTTCTTTCAACCAAGTTCCGATATCATACATAAATCCATACGCTTTTTCTTTAAATTCTCTCAATGATCTACTGAAACTTGCTAGTGTGTTATTAAAGTAAATTGTCATATAGTCTCTTGTGGTGTATTGATAACTTTCTCCATCTAGTCTGCTACTTTGTGCGTTAGAACTATTGTTGCTTTTAAAATAACCAAATATGTTGTACATTTTGAGCCGCCATTAATTACTAACATACACATATTATATATTGATAAATTAAGGATTTAGTGTATTGATTAAGCACTTAGAAAGCGCTCTGTATAATAATTTAAAATGGAGCTGGAGCTTTGTAGTACAATGTTTTCAAACGTTTAATATAATATTGACTTTACAACGATAGTCACTTTAAATTAGTAACTATTGTTGCAGTTAAAGTATCAATGCCTTTTTTCTTTTATTTTTTTGCAATTCTTAGCATTTTATCTGCTGTATGCGTAATTAGTGTAAGAAATCCTGTGCATGCAGTATTATTTTTAATTTTCACCTTCGTTAACTCTGCAGTGCTTTTCATTCTCCTTGGAGCTGAATTCATCGCTATGATGGTACTGATAGTATACATCGGTGCAGTTGCAGTGTTGTTCCTCTTTGTAGTTATGATGCTCGATATTGACTACATAAGATTGCGCCAGGGTTTTGCGAAGCATTTCACTCTTGGTGCTATATTGTGTGGTGTGTTTTTTTTGATTATCAGTTTTGTAATCCGCAGCTCAACGCTGAATATAAGTAATGTTATAAACTATAATGCCAATAACGTGAAAGCTATCGGTAATTTGCTCTACACTGACTACATGTACGCTTTTCATCTTTCTGGAATTTTGCTACTTGTTGCAATTGTCGGTGCAATTGCTCTTACTTTGCAGGACAAGAAAAAAGGAGTTAAAAAACAGAATGTATTAAAGCAATTGACGCAATCTTCATCTGTAAAATTGGTTAAGGCTAAATTTGGAAAAGGAGTGGAATGGAAATAGGATTAAATCATTTTTTGATAGTTGCTGCTATTTTGTTCACTGTTGGGGTGTGCGGTATTTTCATCAACCGTAAGAGCATAATCAATATATTGTTATCAATAGAAATATTATTGTTGGCGATTAACATCAATCTAGTTGCTTTTTCTGCCTTTATGAATGATATAGTTGGGCAAATTTTTGTGATGTTTGTGTTGACTGTTGCGGCAGCAGAGTCAGGAGTTGGGCTTGCAATATTGGTTGTATATTATAGAAGCCGTGGCAATATAGATGTTGAACAAGCAAATTTAATGAAAGAATGAAAGTATGATGGATATACTGAAATTAATAGTATTTCTGCCACTTTTTGGTTCGCTATTTGCAGCACTTTTTAGAAAAAGTCAGTTAGTTACAACGGCAGGGATTGGAATATCTGCAGTTTTATCTTGGTATGTTTTTCTCACCTTCTCTGAAAATTATCACTTGAGTTTATTTCCTTTGTTTTCATTGAGCATCTTAAAAGTAAATTGGGCAATTAGTGTGGATGCTCTCTCATCCTTAATGCTTATTGTTATTACCACCGTTTCACTGGTAGTACATCTCTACTCTATCGGTTATATGGAGCATGATAAGGGGAAGTCGAGGTTTTTTTCTTACCTATCGCTATTTACGTTTTGCATGATTGTGCTGGTTGTAAGCGATAATTTCGTGCAGCTTTTTTTTGGCTGGGAAGGGGTTGGCCTATGTTCTTATTTACTCATAGGATTTTGGTTCCAAAAATATTCTGCAAATAATGCAGCAATTAAAGCATTTGTTGTGAATAGGGTAGGAGACTTTGCACTATTGATTGGAATCTTTCTTATTTATTATACATTTCACTCTTTGAATTTTACTGAAGTTTTTGACACAACTGATCTTCTTGGCACGCAGAACATTAGGGCATTCTGCTGTGAATTCAAAGTAACTCATATAATATGCATATTACTTTTTATTGGCTGTATGGGTAAATCTGCACAGCTTGGTTTACATGTTTGGTTGCCAGATGCAATGGAAGGGCCAACTCCTGTTTCTGCACTTATTCACGCAGCAACGATGGTAACAGCAGGTATATTTTTAGTAGCAAAGTGTTCTCCATTGTTTGAGTTATCAAATGTGGCACGAGAATTAATAGTTATCGTTGGAGCACTCACTGCTTTTTTTGCAGCCACCGTTGCAATTACTCAGAACGATATAAAGAAAATAATTGCTTATTCAACCTGCAGTCAACTTGGTTATATGTTCATGGCATGTGGGCTTTCTGCTTACAATGTTGCTATTTTTCATTTAATGACACACGCTTTTTTTAAAGCTCTACTATTTCTTGGTGCTGGCAATGTGATTCATGCAATGCATCATGAGCAAAACATTCAGAAAATGGGAAATTGCTGGAAGAAAATCCCTTGCACTTACGCTCTCATGTGGATTGGATCTCTTGCGCTTTCTGGGATATTCCCATTTGCAGGTTTTTATTCAAAGGATTTGATAATTGAACATGCTTATAGCACGGATAGCTTTGCTTTTGTAATAAGCTTAGTTGTTGCATTCTTCACAGCGTTTTACTCTTGGAGGTTATTGCTTCTTGTGTTCCACAGCCAAAAACAAAGTAAAATTAATATACACGAGGCACCAAAGATTATGCTTATACCATTACTGATACTCGCTTTTGGATCAGTATTTTCTGGAATATGGGGAGCAAATATTTTGAACATAACTAGTAATGCGTTTTGGAAATCAAGTTTAGTGATGATTGATGAGCATGGAGTTCATAATTTCTTTATAAAACTACTGCCAACCTTAGCAAGCCTAAGTGGAATAGCACTTGCGTACCTAATTTACCAATATCAAGTAATTAGGCAAATTAAGAGTAAATTTTTACTTAAGTTTTTGCAGAATAAATGGTACTTTGATGAGGTGTATGAGTTTGTTATAATTGCACCGATAAGGTTTATATCTAGGCTTCTATGGAAGTTTGATGTTAAGGCTATTGATTCATTTGGACCAAATGGTGTTGTAAGGTTGGTTAATGAATGTTCAAAAAGTTCTATAAAGTTACAAACTGGTTATATATTTGATTATGCATTTATTATGTTTGTTACTCTAATAATCGGTGCTTTATATATTATTGGAATTAAATAGAAGGTGTTGTTACTTAGTATATTCTTGCTTCCACTGATAGGAGCGTTGATTTTATCCTTAATCAGGATTAATCATCAATCTATACACTTAAGATTCCTTGCTCTATTTTTTGCTGTACTTCCATTTTTGCTTAGCATTGTAGCTTGTATAGAATTTGATTATAACAATGCGGACCTTCAGTTTGTCAGCTACCCAATTAGAAATGTTGGAATAGGGATAGATGGTATATCGTTGCTTTTCCTTCTGCTTACAACTTTCTTGTTTGTAATTTGTATACTCTACAACTGCAAAATGAGTTATACGACCCTAAAAGCCTATATGGCATTGTTTCTACTGCTTGAGAGTTTTGTAGTCGGTTTTTTCGTTTCACTGAATGCTATAAGCTTTTATGTGTTTTTTGAAGCTGTTTTAATACCAATGTTCTTTATTATTGGCATCTGGGGAGGAAAACACAGGGTATATGCAACGTTTAAGTTGTTTCTTTATACATTAACTGGCTCATTATTATTTCTACTTGGATTGGTTTACATCTATAACATTTTTGGAACGTTTAATATACAAAAATTAGCTACATTAGTGCCAAGCCTTGATCTTGAAGTGCAGTCATTGCTGTGGATTGCATTTTTTATTTCTTTTGCAATAAAAGTACCGATGTTTCCATTTCACACTTGGCTTCCTGATGCACATGTGCAATCACCAACTTCTGGATCTGTGATTTTAGCTGGCTTGCTTATTAAAATGGGGGGATATGGATTTTTAAGGTTTTCTATTCCAATGCTTCCTCAGGCAAGTTTGTATTTTTCAAATTTCGTTGTTGTGCTGAGCATTATTGCGGTGATATATGCTTCTCTAGTTGCGTTTGCTCAAGATGATATAAAGAAGTTAATAGCTTATTCTTCAATAGCACATATGGGGATCGTTACTGCTGGCCTCTTTTCATTTTGTGAGGAAGGAGTACTGGGTAGCATATTTCAAATGATTAGTCATGGCCTTATTTCTGCTGCTTTATTTTTATGTGTTGGAATGCTATATACTCGAACTGGAACTTTGGAGATTGCAAAATATTTTGGCATAGTAAACACAATGCCAAAATTTGGTTTTATGTTCATTTTATTTTCAATGGCTTCAATAGGGCTACCTGGAACATCTGGGTTCGCAGGTGAGTTTTTGGCTATGGTTGGAATGTTTAAGAGCATAGGGTTTTTTACAGGATTTATCGCACTTGGCACTATTTTAAGCGCAGTTTATATGCTGAATTTATGTAAGCAAATAATATGGGGGGTTAGCTATTCTAAATTATTAAATAACCGTTTGGATAGCATAGAATTTTCTGTCTTAATTCTGCTTGCAGTGTTTGTTATTTTGCTTGGATTTTACCCAACCCTTGCACTGAATTATTTGAAGCCATGTATGGCAAATTTGTTAGTCAAATATAATGCGCTATGAATTATATACAGATATTGCCGGAAACGTTCTCTATTATCTCCTCGTTAGTGTTGCTGCTGCTTGGGATTATATTTAACCGCAGAACTATCAACTTATTAGCACTTGGCTGCACAGTGGTAACTTTGATTATTTTAATTCTTTCGGCAGAAAACAATGAAATTTTTCTCTTTAATTCGTTGTTAAAACTCAATTTATACATCAGGTCAGCCCAAGGGTTAATTCTCAGCACAGGAATTTTAATACTTTTGATGCTGAATTTATCAAAATATGACTATAAGTATGAATTTTCAATGCTGATTCTTTTTGCGCTATTTGGCATGATAACTTTGGTTTCAGCAAATAGTCTGATTTCTTTTTATTTAGCTTTTGAGTTGATGAGTATATCTTTGTATGTTCTTGCGAGCTTTAATAAAGATTCGATTTATTCATGTGAAGCAGGAGTGAAATATTTTACACTCAGTGCATTATCTTCCTGCATTATGCTATATGGAATGTCGCTGCTTTATGGATATACAGGACAAGTCAATTTCTCTGAGCTCGGTTCATTCTTGCAAAACCATCAGATAACTTATGGAATAGTTTTTGGGTTAGTCTTTGTCCTAATTGGTTTGTGTTTCAAGCTTGCTATTGCTCCTTTTCATATGTGGGCTCCAGATGTCTATCAAGGTGCACCTACCATAGTAACTGCGTTTTTTTCTACGGCCCCAAAAGCTGCACTTGTAACATTTTTAATTCGATTGATGAATGAAGAGTTAGTAAATGTAAAAAGTTATGTTCAGCCTATTTTCTTATACGTTTCAGCATTGTCTGTGCTTATCTCAGCTTTTGGGGCCTTACGTCAGCAAAACTTAAAAAGGCTGCTTGCTTACAGTTCAATTGGTCACATTGGTTTTATATTTGCTTCACTTTCTATTTTTACACAAGCAGGAACAGATAGTGCCTTAATGTATCTGGTGATATATATCATCACAAGCATAGGGCTATTCTCATATCTCGTACAAATTGACGATGACGATTGTGATATTGCAAATTTATCTGGTATAGGGAAGAAACGCCCAATTGTAGCATTTCATCTTTCTGTGCTGTTACTCTCAATGTCGGGAATACCTCCACTTGCTGGGTTTTTCGCTAAATTTTTTATATTCAAAAGTTTAATAAATTCTGGCTTTATCAGCCTGTCCTTGATCCTTGTAATAGCGAGTGTGATATCATGCTACTATTATTTAAATATCATGAAAGTTATGTATTTTGATAAAGCTAGTGGTAATAAGGTTGCTTATTCTAAGGGTCTATTCATTATCACTTCAGTGGCTTCACTGATCAACCTCGTTCTTTTCTTGTATGTAGAAGATCTTTACTCACTCATTGAACTAAAGGGCTGACAAGGTGATCCCTGAGGGCTTTCATATTCATCATTACAAAGAAGTTTCAAGCACTAATAAAGAAGCGTTGGATTTAATTGATAAAGGAATATCAAATGAAACCGTTATTATTGCCGATAAACAAACAGAAGGCAGGGGGCGCACCGGAAAAAGTTGGGTTTCTCCAGAGGGTAATTTTTATGCGAGTTTGGTGATAAACCTCTTTAACGATTATCTGAATGAAAGCCAGCTTTCGGTGTCATTCCAGCGCGTGACGCTGGAATCTAGAAAAAAAGAAGAATGGATCCCAGTGTCAAGCACTGGGATGACATCAGAGGGCATTGGGATGACAGAGAAGGGTTTGGTGAATAAAATTGCGGATGTTAGCAAATTAACAGAATTGACTTTTGTTACTGCTCTTGCTGTTGGAAATACTATACTGTCATTTATAAATGGTCTAAATCTCCAGTATAAGTGGCCAAATGATGCCCTTATTGATGGCAAGAAAATAAGTGGAATATTGCTTGAAAAAAGATCCAATTCGAATTGGCTCATTATAGGAATTGGAATTAATGTCAGTCATGCACCACTTCCAGGAACAACGTGCATTAGCAATTACGGTGAGTCTGTGTCTAACATAGATCTGTTAAAGGAATTAATAATAAATTTTAATAAGCTAAGAAAGCAATGGCTATTTGATGGGTTTTATGCTATAAGAGAAATGTGGTTAAAAAAAGCATTCAAAATGAATGAGCAAATCAGTGTAAAGTTAGCTGACAAATTGTATGAAGGAATTTTTGCTGATATAGATAAAAGTGGTAAATTGGTGTTGCAGCAAAAGGATGGAAGCTTAATTTATTTTGATGCAGGTGAGTTATTTATTGGCAGTGCATTATGAATACATATGTAATTTTTGCTTACCTTATTAGTTTCACGCTGATTGTTGGAGAGCTAATTTTTACCATTTCTTGCTATACTAAAAGTAAAAAAATTCTAGAAAGCCTGAAAGATAATAATGAAGAAGAAACATAAGCGATTACTTATAACTTCAGGAATTTTCTGCTTTTTAAGCTGCATAGTCTTTTTTATTTTAACAACGCTCAAAGAAAATATCTCATTTTTCTATACAGTAAGTGAGGCAATAGTTTTACCAAATAGTCAAAAGCCAATCCGTGTTGGTGGAATGGTTGTTGAAGATAGTGTGATACGGAGCGAAAGTGAAGTAGTTTTTCAAATGACAGATTTTAACAAAAGCGTTGTGGTAAAATACCAGGGAATACTTCCACCGATGTTTTCAGAAAAAAGTGGTGTTGTTGTGCAAGGTAAAATGTCTGATAATAATACCTTTCTTGCAGATACGGTGTTTGCAAAACATGATGAGAACTATATGCCGAAAGTTTTAAAATAGATTCCTTAATCTGGCTATATTGAAATAGTATGTAGAGAGAGTAACAGCCTGCTAGCAAGCTGTGACTTTCCTAACTACTACAATATATCAGAGTGAGTTGGTGCTTCCCATTCATCATATTATCACCACCAATTGTTCCTGTTTTTAATTTTTCAACCTCTTCTTTTAGGTTGTTAAGGTTTCCTTCCAAAATTTTATAATCCTTCTCAGCCTCTATAGCTATCATCTCAAGCCTATCTAAATCTTTATACAATAGATCCACTTCATCTTGACGATCCTTCAGCTCATTATTCAATTTAGGAACAAATGTGTCGTTTAAATCTGCGATTAGTTTATCTAGAATTTTGTGAACGTAATTGACCGATGCATTCTTTTCTTTATCGCTCTCAAAAGATTTAGGCTTAATTTTGACCTCTATGTCGTCTATTACTCTAGGGTTATCTCCGCCTATTTCGCTTATTAATTCAAAGTTGCTTTCGCTTTCTTTTACACTGTAATTACTCATATTAACTTCTATAAAAAATTATACTTTTAAAATCAACTCAGCTACATTGAAATGGTATGTGGAGAAAGTAATAGCCTAGAGACTATTACTCTTTCCAGTTTAACCCCAATCTGGTTCACTAGTGGTATTGTCTTCTAATTCTTTTACTCTTGTCTGTAAGTTATTCAGGCTCTGTACTAAACCACTATCTACATTACCAACGTCTTCAATCAGTTGATTGACTTTTTCTTGTTCTCCATGCAAGTTAGTATTTACTTGCACAACAAGTCCGTCATTCATACTTTCAATCAGTTTATCAATAACACTATGAGTATAACTAACTTTCGCATTTTTATCTTTATTCGTTTCGTAATTTGTCGGTTTTGCAAGGGTAACTTTACTTATAATTTTTGGTTCATTGGCCATATAAACTACCTCATTAAAATTTAAAATTTCAAATAAAATGTAATAGTTCAGACTTGATCTGACAGGCGAACAAAGTAAGATAAAAATATGAATAAATTTTAAAGGAGTGTCAGATATGAGTACAACACAAGAAAAAATACTAAAACCAAAGTTGGGATTGCTAGAACTTGCAAAGCAATTAGGAAATGTATCACAGGCGTGTAAGGTAATGGGATATTCAAGGGATACATTTTACCGCTTCAAAGAACTGTATGAAAAAGGAGGAGAAGAGGCTTTACACGAGATAAGCAAAAGCAAGCCATTATATGCAAATAGGGTATCGGAGGATATAGAAAAAGCAGTAATTGAAATAGCAATAGAATTTCCAGCGTATGGACAAGAAAGAGCAGCAAACGAACTGAAAAAGAGAGGAATTCTCATCTCTGCAAGTGGAATAAGATCAGTGTGGCAAAGAAACGATCTTGAGAATTTCAAAAAGAGGTTAAAGGCATTAGAAGCAAAAGTAGCTCAAGATGGCATTATCTTAACAGAAGAGCAGATAACAGCTCTAGAGAAGGCTAAGGAAGAAAAAGAGGCCCATGGAGAAATTGAAACAGAACATCCAGGATACTTGGGTAGCCAAGATAGCTATTATGTGGGTAATATCAAAGGTATTGGACGAATTTACCAACAAACCTTTGTTGATACCTACTCTAGAGTTGCTTTTGCTAAGCTTTATACAGAAAGGACTGCTATTACAGCTGCAGACCTTCTCAATGATAGGGTGATACCGTTTTTTGATGAACAGAAAGTATCATTGCTACGCATTTTGACGGATCGTGGTACAGAGTACTGTGGCAGACCTGAAAATCACGCTTACCAGCTGTATTTGGGGGTAGAAAATATTGATCATTCTCGAACCAAAGCTCGTTCTCCACAAACTAATGGCATCTGTGAAAGGTTCCACAGAACTATGCAAGATGAATGCTACAATATTATCTTCAGAAAGAAAATTTACACCTCTTTGGCAGAGCTTCAGCTAGATGTAGACCATTGGGTGCATTCTTACAATAGATCTCGACCGCATTCAGGTAAATATTGCTATGGTAAGACACCTATGCAAACCTTTTTTGATAGTATGCATATTGCTTATCAGAAAAATATTGATAGCATTAAACAGGATGCTGATTTTGGTTTTGACTTTGTCAATTCTTCTGTCAGTTAATTCACGCCTGTCAGATCAAGTCTGAACTATTACAAATAAAATCAACTATAGAAATATAAAAAGCTCTTTTCAAACCCATAAATATTTAGCTCAACAATACTTCGTATCCAGTCTGAAAGTACTCTTCCATTACCATTAGTTCAGCATTGGCGTTTTGAAGAGGGCCCTCCCATTTAGGTTCATCAGCAGAATCTCCAAGTTTCTTAATCAGCTCAAGGATTTCCTTTTGTTTTTCATTTTGTTCATCAAGTTTCCCTTTTAATGCATCAATAATAGCTTTAGACTGATCTTGATTGCTGAGATCACCAATCACAGCTGTCACTTTCTCATAAGGCAGTTTGTGAATAATCTCTTTAAGCTCTTCTGCACCTACGTTATCCAAAAGTTCTTTAAACTGCTCATTAGACATATTGCGAGCAAAAGCTTGAAGTTTGTCTGGGTTATCAACTAAAGACTTAATGATAATCTGGATCCTATTAGAATCAGTTAAATCCTGAGCAATTGCTTCGAGTTTCTCAGGATCAAGCTTATTAACTAAGTCTTTCAGTTGGTCTTCTTGCAGACTATTTACTAAAGCTTTCAACTGATCACCTTCTAATTCTTTGGAGAGTATTGTCAAGTGGTGCTCAGCCAAGTCTTTTGCAAGCACTGTAAATTGCTCGTCATTTAAAGTTTTAATAAGTGCTTTGAACTGATCCACTTTTAAGTGAGGTAAAATTTCTTTTACTTGCTCTGAATTTAATTTTCTCACTAGAGCTTCAAGCTGAGTATCATTTAAAATAGGAACAATTATTTGTAACTTTTCTGGATTTAGTTCCTGAGCGAGGGTTTTTAGCTGGTGATTGGTTAGATGATCCACTAAAGCTTGGAGTTGTTCATCTGTTAAGTTCTCTGCTAAGGCCTGCAACTGGCTTGAGCTCAGTTCAGGAATTATTTTTTGCAGTTGCTCGTTACTAAGAGTATTGGCAAGAGTTTTTAGTTGGCCGTCTGTTAGGCCCTGAATAAAAACTTTAGTAAACGCGTTTGATAGCAACAGTAGCACATCTCTTATATGTCTCTCACCGTAGTATAACATAATGTCTTGTAATACCTCATTGTCAGGTGAATCGATTATATTTCCTGCCTCGTCTGAAAAATAATATTTATTGTTGCCAGTATCTGAATCTTCCCATGTTACATATTTGTATTCCAATTTTTTTGATTTAATAGAACTGCTACACATAGTTTTGAAAGGCTGCACAAGCTCTCTTGTATATGATAACTTAGCCAACTCATTACCGTAATATACAAATGTATGGTTACTTTTTACATAATCTAAGTTAGAATCACTTTTATAATCTTTGGCTACCAGATTTCCTTCATTTTCTTCCTCCAGACATATGTAACTGTCTAGGCAAGAACTGCTGCAAAGTTTTATAGGCAATAAGCCTAGTACTACATCGTTTTTATCATCCAGCGATACAAGCTCAACTTTTTTAATAGGCATTGTAGGATCATTACCTTCAGGCCACTTTATCCTTGTAGTCGGGGTTTTTCTAAACACCTCTTTTCCAGGTATCATCTTAAAAACATGCTTTTTTCCACTCATAGGCGTTACCAATAAATTAATTGTTAGTATTCTAACATTTATTGATTAATTTATTGTTAAGTTAGTATATATTACAATTGTAATAACCAACATTACTTGTGTAGAGAAAAGTTACGAAAAGAAATAGAGATTTTCAGGGAAATAGTATAAAATCCTCATAGATTAAAATAAGCTGCTTTGACAGGTTTTGTGGCGGCTAGAGCTGTATAGACTGGTGGAGGCAAGCGGGATCGAACCGCTGACCTTCTGCGTGCAAAACAGATGCTCTACCAGCTGAGCTATACCCCCAGGTAATTCTTGCTTAAAGCATAAATCACTCAGGCTGAAATGCAAGAAATATTTATCTATTAGGCTATTGCTAAATAGTGTACAAATTCTGCAGGGTGTACACACTTCTCTATTTTTTTGTCTCCTTAGCGTTATACGTCACACCATCCAAATAAATCTGTGAACTGAAAATTAACAAGAAGTTTTCCTTTGGAAATTTTTTTAAATTATTCATAGATTTTTTAACTAAATTATCACTAACGCAGTATATTATATAATTTATTTAACCACACATGAAAATTTTAGTTTGATTAAAACGGATAAAAACTGTATTGATGTTTAGTATAGCTGAAAAATGAAATGATCCCGTAGCTCAGCCGGTAGAGCAACTGACTTTTAATCAGTGGGTCACGCGTTCGAATCGCGTCGGGATCACTCACAAATTTTGAAAAACATGCTAAAAGAACAAGACAAAATATTCACCAACCTAAATGGTAAAGGAACTCCACTACTTGAGGGTGCAAAAAAACGTGGTAGCTGGCAAAAAACAAAGGAATTACTGGATTTAGGATCAGAAAAGATCATTGATGAAGTAAAGAAATCTGGTTTGAGAGGTCGAGGGGGTGCAGGATTTTCCACCGGCCTTAAGTGGAGCTTTATGCCCAAAAATCTCCCAAAAGCATATTTAGTAGTCAATGCAGATGAGTCAGAACCTGGTACATGTAAAGATAGAGATATATTGCGATATGAGCCACATAAGTTACTTGAGGGAATTCTCCTGGCCGGCAAAGCGATCAGCGCATCAGTTGCATATATTTATATCAGGGGTGAATTTTATAATGAATATTTAGTTCTAAAAAAAGCACTTGAGGAAGCCTATAAAGAAGGTTTAATTGGAAAAAATGCCTGCAAATCAGGTTATGATCTTGATGTGTTTATCCATAGGGGCGCAGGAGCTTACATATGTGGGGAAGAAACAGCTCAACTCGAATCAATTGAAGGAAAAAAGGGCTTTCCTCGCATGAAGCCTCCATTTCCCGCAGGTGTTGGACTTTTTGGCTGCCCAACCACAATAAACAACGTTGAAACTATAGCCATGGTTCCAGATATTCTGAATCGCGGAGGAGAATGGTTTGCATCTCTTGGTAAACCAAATAATACTGGTACCAAGGTCTTTTGTATTTCAGGGCACGTAAACAACCCGTGTAATGTTGAAGAAGAGCTCGGAATTCCATTACGTGAATTAATTGAAAAATACGCAGGTGGAGTGCGAGGAGGTTGGGATAATTTACTTGCTGTAATACCTGGTGGGTCTTCAGTGCCATTAATTCCAAAATCTATATGTGATACTATTGAAATGGATTTTGATTCATTAAGAACTGCACAATCAGGGCTTGGTACTGCTGCTGTAATAGTGATGGATAAATCAACTGATATAATAGCTGCAATAGAGAGGTTATCACACTTTTACATGCATGAGTCCTGTGGACAATGCACACCATGCCGTGAAGGTACTGGATGGATGTGGAGGATTATGAGGAGGATGGTAGCAGGAGATATCAAGCCTGATGAAATAGATAAGCTGCTTGACCTTACAACTCAAATAGAAGGACATACAATTTGCGCACTTGGCGATGCTGCAGCTTGGCCGATTCAAGGATTAATAAGACATTTTCGCCATGTTATCAAAGAGAGAGCGATAGTTTAACTCTACTTATACTTCTTAAGCCGTCTTGCTACTTAGCAACCAGAGCTAAAAAATATTGATTCCCTTCTCTTTTAGGTGCCAATTCTACCTTTGCGATATCTTCAGTGTCTCGAATTAGCCGTTCTAATTTTTCCAGTCCAACTTCAGTGTTTATAAGCTCTCTCCCTCTAAATCTCATTGTGACTTTAATTTTATGTCCGTGGGCAAGTAAGTCTCTTGCTTGACGCAATTTTGTTCCGTAATCGTGATCACCAATATTGGGACCCAGTTTAATTTCTTTTATAGTTAATGTTTTTTGTTTCTTTTTTGCTTCACTTGCTTTCTTTTTTATATCATACTTTTGTTTGCTATAATCCAGAATTTTACATACTGGAGGGGTTGAATCAGGTGCAATTTCTACCAAGTCTAAACCAACACCCTGTGCAAGCTCCAAAGCTCGTTCTATTAGCACGATTCCGACCATTTCACCACTATGATCAACTAAGCGTACCTCCTTAGCTGTGATGAATCCATTAATTCTGTTTTTATTGTTCTTTTTAACTTGCAAACTTTAACTCCCTTAATTCAAATTAATACTTTTTAACAGCGATTCATTAGCCTTTTCCAAAGAAAAAGACTCCTGTCTTTCCGATCCTAAATTTCTTACTGACACAGTTTTACTTGTAACTTCATTTTTGCCTACAATCCACAATATAGGAACCTTGTTTGAACTATGCAAACGTATCTTATAACTAATTTTTTCATTGGTCAAATCAGTCTTGACTCTCACACCTTGTTCTTTTAAAATATTGCTAATTTCTGTGGCGTAACCGTCAGCTTCATTTGTAATGGTCAGAATAGCAAGTTGCGTTGGAGCAAGCCAAACTGGAAATTTTCCTGCATAATTTTCTATCAAAATTCCGATAAAACGCTCAAAAGTCCCAAGAATTGCCCTATGTAACATGACAGGGTGATGCTTGTGTCCATCTGCCCCTATATAAAAAGCTCCCAGACGTTCTGGTAAAATGAAATCAACTTGCAATGTTCCACATTGCCAGCTTCTGCCTATTGCATCTTTCAAAACAAACTCTAGCTTTGGACCATAAAATGCACCTTCACCAGGGCTCAGTTCATAACTCAAGCCCGCTTCTTTAACGGCTTCAAGCAGCGCTTTTTCAGCTCTATCCCACACTTCATCATTACCTGCTCTAATATCTGGACGGTCTGAAAATTTCACAGAAATTTCATTAAATCCAAGCTCTGAATATACTTCTTTTAAAAGGTCACAAAACTTTATAGTTTCAGAATTCACTTGTTCTTCCATACAAAAAATGTGTGCATCGTCTTGCGTAAAACCACGCACTCGCATCAGTCCGTGCAATGAGCCTGAGCTTTCATTCCTATGACACGTACCAAATTCTGCCATACGTATCGGTAAATCACGATAGCTTCTGGTGTGAGAATTAAAAATCTGCACATGACAGGGGCAATTCATGGGTTTTATTGCTAGCTTTTTGCTTTCAGATTCATCAACAATAAACATATTTTCACGAAACTTATCCCAATGTCCAGATTTTTCCCACAGCTCTTTGCTTACTAAAATAGGAGTTTTTACCTCAAAATAGCCATTATTTATTAGCTTCTTTCTGATGTAAGACTCAAGAACATTATATAGAATATATCCTTGTTCATGCCAAAAAACCTGCCCAACAGCTTCCTCTTGGATGTGAAATAAATCCATATCCTTGGCAATTTTGCGGTGATCACGTTTCTCTGCTTCTTTGAGGCACTCAAGATAAGCGTTTAATTCATCCTTATTTCTCCATGCTGTGCCATATATTCGCTGCAACATTGGGCCCTTTGCATCACCTCGCCAGTATGCACCCGCTACTTTCATAAGTTTAAACGCTTTAACTCTACCGGTTGATGGTGAGTGCGGACCACGGCATAGGTCAACAAAATCACCTTGCCTATAAACAGTTAGGTTTTCACCCTCTGGTATGGATGAGATAATATCAACCTTATATTTTTCGCCTATACCACTAAAGAAATCAACTGACTGCTTGCGAGTCCAAACTTCTCGAACAAATCTGTGGTTACTTTTTACAATCTCTTTCATTTTCTTTTCTATTGCGGTAAGATCGTCCGTAGTGAAGGTACGATCTGTAGCAAAATCATAGTAAAAACCGTCCTGAATTGTTGGGCCGATAGTAATCTGAGTATTAGGAAATAGCTCTTTCACTGCCTGCGCCATTATATGAGCAGCATCATGCCTTATTATATCTAAACCCACTTCGTCACTCAGTTGTATCACCTCTATCTCTGCATCAGCTTCAATTTCACGTGAGAGATCATGCAACTCACCATTTACCTTAAAGGCAATTGCTTCTTTCAAAACATCCGGTTGTAATATATCAAAGCCAGTAACTTTACCACTGTATTCTTTTACTTTTTGTTCGGCTGAAAAAGTAATCCTAATCATTTATCGACCCTTTTGTCTAACCCTCTCTTTGTCATCCCAGTGCGTGACACTGGGATCCATCTTATTTTTATAATGGAAATTAGTTTAACGTATGCTCCTAAAATCTGTTGTCCATTGCACAATTTGCAAATATTTTTATACCTGGACCCCAGTGTCAAGCACTGGGATGACACCTTTGTGTTTGAGGCAAAACAGGCTATAACATTTAACATACTGCCCTCGCAAACAAATGTTCGTACAGTTGTGTATCAGCTACTTGGATGACACCACCCCTAGTGGGCACTGCCCTTAAATCATAATGGATAACAGGGTTATAAGCTCTGAACATTAATAATAAGGTCTATTCTTTTTTAACCTGAGTGCAATTGCGTCTTCCCAAATTTCACCATTACGCAATAACTTTTCTTTATTGTACATTAGCTCCTCTCTCGTTTCAGTAGCAAATTCAAAGTTAGGACCCTCCACAATTGCATCAACTGGACATGCCTCTTGGCAAAGTCCGCAGTATATGCATTTTGTCATATCAATATCATAGCGCGTAGTGCGGCGACTACCGTCTTCTCTTTCCTCTGCTTCAATAACTATTGCTTGAGCAGGGCAGATAACTTCGCATAATTTACAAGCTATGCATCGTTCTTCACCGTTTGGATACCTACGCAACGCATGCTCACCACGAAACCTTGGACTTAAAGGGCCCTTCTCCATAGGATACCTCAAAGTAACCTTTGGCTTAAACATATATTTTAATGTAATAACAAACCCTTTAATTAACTCTACAAAAGACCAGTACCAAGCTAATTTCTTGAGCATAAAATATTTAAAACTTGTGTCAGTCATTATAAATCATATTATCAGTTTTCAAAATAAATATTTTCACCTGGGTGACTTTTTAGGTATTTTGGTTTCTTAAGTGTAATATTGCTAAGTAGTTTATATAAATAATGACAAACACAAATGAAACTATTTTCGCTTTATCGACCGTATTTGGTAAGTCAGGAGTTGCAGTAATTAGAATTTCAGGCAACTACGCGCTTAAAGCTTTAAATCATTTTCATATTAAGAAAGAAATTAAACCAAGATTTGCTACTTTAGTTGATCTATATGATGATTCCAGTCAATTGATAGATAATGGAATAATCATCTATTTCCCTGCTCCAAACAGTTTCACTGGCGAGGACGTTATAGAGTTACAAGTGCATGGAAGCAAGGCAGTTATAAAAATCATCTTGGAGGAATTATCAAAAGTTTTCGTTATGGCCAAGCCTGGAGAATTCTCACTTAGGGCTTTTCTAAATGGTAAATTTGACTTAACGCAAATAGAAGGGATTGCAGACTTAATTGATGCTGAGACGAAAATGCAAGCTAAACAAGCGATTAAGCAGATATCAGGAGAATTGGAGAGACTATACAGCAATTGGAGGCAAAGATTAATAACGATACAATCCAAAATCGAAGCATATATAGACTTTCCAGAGGATGTTTGGACAGAAAAAAATGAATTGGAAAAAATTAATAATGAAGTGCGAGCTCTTGTGCGGTTGATACAAGAGCATTTAAATGATAATAGACGGGGTGAAAGGTTGCGTGAGGGTTTGCATGTTGTAATAACTGGTAAACCAAATGTCGGTAAATCAACTCTGTTTAATTTCTTAGCCAAGCGTGATATTGCTATTGTTTCTGAATATGCAGGCACAACAAGAGATATACTTGAAGCTCATATTGACATTGGCGGATACCCAATCATTCTCTCTGATACTGCTGGAATTCGTGAAAGTTCAGATCCAATAGAATTAGAAGGTATAAGTCGAGCGAAAAAGAGGTCTTTTGAAGCTGATTTAAGAATAGAGCTATTTCCTTTTGAACAACGACACGATGTCAATTATCAAGCCACAGGCAATATACCATCTGTCGTTGACACACAACTATGCAAATATTGTAATCAACAAACGGTGTCATCCCAGTGCTTGACACTGGGATCCAGATATAAAAATACTTGCAAATTATGCAATAGACAATGGATTCTAGAAACATGTGCTGAAAACAATGTTCATGATGAGATAAGCTGGAAACCAGTGTCAGCTACTTGCATGACATCAGACCAAAATGACACCATTTATGTATTGAGCAAAGCTGACGATGTTATCAATAATCACAATATAAAAATTAATGGCATAGATCTTTTACCCATTTCTATTCTAAAGGAAATAGGCACAAACAAGTTGATCTCCCTCATAAAAGAGAAGGCAGAGGAAAAATTTGGGCATGATAGAGACACTCCTGTGATTACTCGGCAAAGACATAGGAATCACATGAAGAAAGCACTGGAACATTTACAACGTTTTAATATCGATAATCCAATTGAGTTGATATCTGAAGATTTGAGGCTTGCTGCATTTGAACTTGGTGCGGTGATTGGAATTATTGATGTTGAGGAAATATTGAGTAGTGTGTTTAGCAACTTTTGCGTGGGCAAGTAAAGCTTTTATAGATTGCTTAAAATCAAATGTTGTGATAGAAAAGAAATGGACGGATGGCCGAGCGGTTTAAGGCACCAGTCTTGAAAACTGACGTACGTGATGAGCGTACCATGGGTTCGAATCCCATTCCGTCCGCACAGCATCTCGCTATGCTAGCTGATTTTGAGAGCTTATTTGGACTATGTGGTTCATAACGCTGGAAATCTTGTCTAATCTAGCCACATCTTTTAAAAATACATCCCTTTGTAAATTGACCTTGTTAGCAAAGAAAGCTAATATCTATAAATAGATCACCATCTGAATATGAAAACCGATATAGTAATAATAGGTGCAGGACCTGTTGGAATATTCACTGCTTTTCAAGCGGGAATGCTTGATATGAGATGTCATATAATAGATGTTTTGGATCAAGCAGGAGGACAATGCACAGCTCTTTACCCAGAAAAGCCAATATACGATATACCTGGTTATCCTGTAATTACTGCCCAAAAATTAATTGAGCAGCTAATGGAGCAAGCTTCGCCATTTAAGCCTATTTACCATTTAAGTCAAAAAGTAGAAAAGATTTCAAATAACGAAGGTGAAAACTTTACTATCATAACGAACATAGGTACAGAGGTAAAATGCAAAGCTGTTATCATTGCTGCAGGTAATGGAATGTTTGAACCTAACCGTCCACCCTTAAGTGGTATATTAGAATATGAAAATAAATCTGTATTTTACAGTGTAAATAAAATTTCTGATTTTCAGGATAAAACTATAGTCATTGCAGGTGGGGGTGATTCTGCGGCTGATTGGACTGTAGAACTTTCTAAAGTTGCAAAGAAAATTTATGTGATACATAGGAGAAAGGAATTTCGCTGCACTCCTGAAACTAGAAATAAATTAGAATCACTTGAAATTGATGGAAAAATAGAACTGGTAGTGCCATATCAATTACACGAACTAGCAGGAGGTAATGGGCAATTGAGCACAGTGATAGTAAAAAACATTGCCTCTAAGGAAGAAAAAGAAATATCCGCTGATTTTTTGCTGCCATTTTTTGGATTGTCAATGAATCTTGGTCCAATAAACAATTGGGGTATACAGTTAGAACATAGCCGCATAGTTGTCGACCCAGCTACACTTAAAACCAGTAGAGATAGGATATATGCAATCGGAGATATAGCTATTTATTCAGGCAAACTAAAATTAATACTAAATGGTTTTGCTGAGAGCGCCATGGCTTGTTATGACATATACAAAGTAATCCACAACTCTCCGGTTAATTTTCAATATTCAACCTCAAAGGGAATTCACGGGAAAGAAAAACTTCCTTGACAAACCTCGCCAGCTCCCTTATCATGAAACTGAAGCTATTGTATTTGCTTTCGCCAATCTGCAGATTAAAAGGTAAGGATTACTTAATGTATCGGCGTCTTATGTTCAATTTTTTGCAGTATATAGATACTGTATGTCTTTACAAAACTTCATCTACATCTAGATTTTTATCTAAATAAGCTGAACGCGCTTACAAAGCGTTACAAGACATCAAAAAATGCCAATACTCGACAGAGATAGTAAAAGACTAGCTAACTCGGGGATTCTTTGTCTTTTTTTCTGCTTAGTAAATTTCTTAAACGTTTGCAGCGTAAGTTAGTTGCAATTAAAAGCAGCTTAATCTCGCTTGTCAAGCGTTTAAAACATAAAAAACGCCAATATTTTAAAGCGGATAATAACCCCAGGGCTTCTTTTGCCTTTTTTTTCATTTGGTAAATTTCTTAAATATTTGTGGCTAAACGACAACCGTCATCCCGCTGCTTGTTAGCGGGATCTAGAGATACCGCGAATGAATCGCGGTATGACGTAGGACTGCTGTCATTCCAGTGCTCCTTTTTTTGTCATCCGAGTAGCTGACACTGGGATCCAGGAAACTTAACTTTACACCAGGTGAATGTACAATAAGAACTGGATTCCAGACTGGAATGACACCGAAGGGGCTACTGGGATGACAAAAGGGGGCACTGGGATGACAGGAGAAAGAGGCACTGGGATGACAGGAGAAAGAGGCACTGGAATGACAAAGAGGGTACTTGGATGACAGGAGGTAATGCAGGAAGTCTAATAGTGCAGCAACACAGAACCCCAGGTCAGGCCTGCACCTATTGAAATCAGCAGTACCAGATTTCCTGATTTTATTTTTGATTCTTGTATTGCATAGTCTAAGGCCAGTGGAATTGATGCCGCTGAGGTGTTTGCATGCTTATCAACGGTATTAATCACTTTCTCTATAGGAAAATCTAATTTCTTTACTACTGCTTCAATAATACGAATGTTTGCTTGATGGGGAATTAGCCAGTCAATATCAGTAATTTTCAAATTATTGCATTTCAGAGTTTCCTCTATTAAGGCTGTTAACTTATCCACTGCATGTTTAAACACTTCTCTTCCATTCATGTATATTTTTCCAGAATCACCAGTAGAGGATACCCCTCCGTTCGTACATAGTATGTCCACATTGCCGTCAGAGTATAAGTTTGTTGATATGATGCCGCTTCTACCCATTTCTGATTTCATCACCACTGCACCAGCACCATCACCAAAGAGTACACAAGTTGACCTATCTTCCCAATCAACAATCCTAGACATTATTTCAGCACCTATAACCAATGCATATTTAATTCTATTGTTAGATTTTATGAGCGAATCAGCAACTGTAACTGCATATATAAAACCAGAGCATGCTGCTTGTACATCAAAAGCAAATGCGTTTTTACATTTTAACTTACTTTGTACAATCGTTGCACAGCTAGGAAAAGTTTTATCAGGAGTTGTTGTAGCAACTATAATCAAGTCAATTTCATCTACTGAAATTTTAGCTTTTTCTATAGCACTTTTTGCTGCATTTACAGCTAGATCTGACGTTAGTTCTCCTTCATCTGCTATATGCCTTTGAACTATTCCTGTTCTCTGCCTTATCCATTCATCGCTCGTCTCAACTATCGATGCAATTTCGTTGTTACTCAACATTTTTCTTGGTAGGTAAGATCCAGTGCTTAATATGAAACTTTTATTCAATATGACTTACCCCGTTAATTATCTTTTGATTTAAATTTTCACTAATTGCATTTACTGCAAATTTTATGGCATGGGCAAAAGAAATAGCATCAGAATTTCCATGACTTTTAATGATGATACCATTCAGCCCTAAAAACATAGCTCCACTTCTAATTTTGGGATTAAAACGCGTTAAAGCTTTATTTAGTTTGGATTTTAACAATATACCAACAAGCATTTTCGCTATCCACGAATTGAATACTTCCTGCTTTATTAGATTGATAAAGGTACTAGCGGTTGCCTCAGCCGTTTTGAGCATTACATTGCCAACAAAACCATCAGCAACAATCACATCTATATTACCCTCTAAAAATTCACTTGCCTCTATATACCCTTTGAAATTAATGCCTGGAGCGTTTTTAAGCAACTCAAAAGCGCCGCGCACTGAGTCATTACCTTTAACTTCTTCTGTGCCGATATTTAGCAAAGCAACTTCAGGATTGTCAATTTTTAATGCTATTTTTGCAAATATACTACCCATTAACGCAAATTGAAATAATGAGTCGGCATTACAATCAACATTTGCACCAAGGTCAAGCAAAGCGAAGCTTTTTGTCTTAGTTGGACAGATAGAGGCAATAGCAGGACGATAAATGTTTGGTAATGTTCCTAAAATAAATCTGGAAATTGCCATCAATGCTCCGGTGTTGCCTGAAGACACCACTCCGAAAGCTTTACCTTTTTTTACTGCCTCAATGGCAGCTTTCATACTTGAGTCTTTACGATGCCTCAGTGCAAAAGATGGCTTATCATTTGCAAGGACATTGTCAGAACAATGAGTAAATTCAGAATTGTTACTTACTTTTTTATATTTCAAAAGCAAAGGAGATACTTCTTCCTTATCTCCATAAATATGAAAAAAAACTTTAATGCCTGGGTCAACAAGGTTGTCTAAAAAAAAACCAGCACCCTGAATTACGGAAAGAGGCGCAAAATCGCCCCCCATAGCGTCAAGTGCAATAACTATATTATTATTGACCGTAGGTAACATATCATAATAGTCACTCTGCCTGTTGCTTGATGAAAACCCGTTTTCCTTTGTAACTGCCATCAACTGCTACGTTATGAGGCAACATGAATTCCCCAGTTGTTGAACATACCACAACATTCTTAGGCTCAATAGCATGATGAGAACGATGCATATTACGCCTTGACTTTGACTTTTTTCTTTTTGGAACTGCCAAAATTTCCTCCATTCTACTACAAAATACAATACATTAGTAACATGTTTTTTACAGGAAGTAAACAGGGATAGTAAAATAAGTAAGGTTTGCTTATGTAATTGAGTTCTATAGCTAAAGTGGCTCTACAATTTGAAAAACCGTCATTCCGCTACTCGTTAGCGGAATCTATACCGCGAATGAATCCATAGCTGTACGAACATTCATTTTTGAAGGTAAATTGCACAACAGATGATGTCATTCCAGTCTGGAATCCAGAAATTTTGCTTATAACTGAGCTGATGAGCTAAAGGTAGTTGTCTTACGCTAAAACAAACGTTTTTAATTAAGTTGCATAGAAGCTGGATCCCAGTGTCTGGGCACTGGCCCACTGGTGGGAATTGCTCCCAAACTACAACGTTCGTACAGTTGTGGATACCGTGGCGGTATGACGTAGGGAAACCTTTCTTGGGTTAGCTATATGAGCTTTAAATTTAAACATCAAGTATGTTGAACTTAAAACATATCTCAGCTATACTTTGCGATAAAGTTAATAAAAATTTTAATAAAATCAGTAAGACTAACCTCTAGCTAAAATGAATACAAAGTGAGCTTTTTTGATATAAATAGTGTTAGAATAATTGGTAGGTACTTTATCAATTTTTTGTTAAGGCTTGGTAGTGCATTCATATTTTTTATTCAATCTCTATACCACTGCCTTGTGCCACCATATTATTTTAGCAACATAGCAAGACAAATTATAGAGATAGGCTTTTTCTCTCTGCCAATTGTTGGGCTCACTGGAGTTTTTATAGGAGCGGCAATAGTTTTACAAAGTAGCTTGAGTGACCCATTAATTAACCAAGAACAGATAATACCCAAACTTGTTACGATCACTATCATTAAAGAGTTAGGACCAGTTTTGATCAGCTTAATAATGGTAGGAAAGGTTGGATCATCAGTTGCAGCAGAAATTGGTACAATGCGCATCACCGAGCAAATAGATGCACTTACAACCTTGAACATCAACCCTTTTAAATATTTAATTGCACCAAGGATTTTAGCGTCAATCATAGTATTTCCCATACTTACAGTATGTGCAGATTTAATAGGAATATTTGGAGGATGTATCACTGCAGTCTTCGAATTTAACCACAATTTAAATATATACATTAAACACACAGCTCAGTTCTTTAATACGTATGATTTTATAACTGGGCTAATAAAAGCAACTGTATTTGGCGCCATAATTTCTGTCTCAAGCTGCTATTACGGTTACCATTGCAAAGAAGGTGCACGAGGAGTAGGTGTTGCTACAACATCAACTGTTGTTTTATCGTCCATACTGATCATTTTAGCAAACTACATGATTACTTTGATACATGCGTAACCCCATAATATCAATATTGAACTTAAGCTTATCTTTTGATGATAGGACAGTACTAAAAGATCTAAATTTTGATATATTAAAAGGGGAATCATTAGTCATACTTGGTGGCTCAGGAAGCGGCAAATCTGTATTAACAAAAACAATTATCGGCTTGCTTGCTCCAGACTCAGGGTCTGTTAAAATAAATAGTAAAAGCAAAAATAAATTTGGGGTTTTATTTCAAAATTCCGCTTTATTTGACTACGTTACAGTGTGGGAAAATATATCTTTTAATTATAAAAAACGCTTTAATATCAGCAAAAAGGAGGCAAAACAGCTAGCAATCGAGAAGTTAAATGATGTTGGACTGGAGGAAAGCATAGCAGATATGTTTCCAATAGAGCTATCAGGTGGAATGAAAAAAAGAGTGGCACTTGCAAGGGCGATTGCACACAATCCAGAAATCATTATTTTGGATGAACCAACTTCAGGATTGGACCCAATTATGTCAGATATAGTAAACGAGATAATAATAAAATTATCTAGAGATCTTAACCCTACAATTATCACGATTACACATGATATTCATAGCGCATTTAAAATAGCTGATAAAATAGCAGTATTATATGAAGGGGAGATCATTTCCCATGGAACTGTTCAGGAAATACAAAATACTAATAACGAATATATAAAAAAATTCATTCATTATATATAGCTAAAGATATATACACTATTGCTAACAGTCATATTTTTAAGTTTTAACTTTGTAAAAGGTAGTGAACATTGGAATTCAGATTTTTTTCAAACTGGATCCTATAGCTAACACGTCATACCGCGATTCATTCGCGGTATCTCGGCATAGATTCCGCTAACTAGTAGCGGAATGACGAATTTGTCGTTTTTCAAATTGTCGTAAGTCAGTTTAGCTATATATAGGATGACAGAAATTGTTTGTATTAGCTATATTCAAAAGCTCTATTGATATTTTGCAATATTTGTGATAAAATAATAACTTAAGGTTGAGAATAAAAACTTATGAGTGAAGCTCAAGGTCCAAACATTGCAGAATGGCAAGCGCAGCAGCAACACCAAGAGGCTGCTGGTGAGAAAAGTGGTTTTGGTCTTGGTCATAGTGACTCTGTTTCAACAGTTGTCGATGGAATGAAATGGTTGTTCAACTTTCATGAAGGAGCAATTGCTGCTTATAGTAACGTGTTTGAAGGTTTGGTGAGTGGCAGTAGTCTAGTAACATTGTTTGGAAAGTCAGGTAATATGTTTGGCATAAAATTTCTTGAAGGCCTTGCAGAATATTTTTCAGGTGGAGGTGGAGAAGATATGCCATCAGAAGGAATGGATATGGCTCATGGTGATGAGGGACCTCACTCAGATGATTACCCTCATGCCAATAATGAAATGGCTCATAATGCTGATGGTTTGCAAGACATGCATGATGCAGGTGATCACCATGGTCAATCTTTTTCACCTGGTCCTTCACCATCTGTTGGCGATGACCACGGGCATGAACTTGGTTAAACGCTTAAAAACTGCTGAATAGTATGCGAGAAGGCCTAATAAGAAAAGTTGCTGTTGTTATAATTAACATGAGTTTGTCTTAGTGAAAAAGGTTTCAGTTTTAGGGTCAACAGGAAGTGTTGGAAAAAAGACTGTAGATTTGCTCTCAAAGAGAAAAGAAGAATACCAAGTGGAAGCACTAAGTGCCCATTCGAACTTTGCTCTACTGGCACACCAAGCAAAACTGCTAAATGCAAAATATGTTGCTATCTCCGATGAAAGGCTTTACAAAGATTTGAAAGAAAGTTTACTTGGTACAGATGTAAAAATAGCAATTGGTGCTACAAATATTGCTACCATACCTGTTGATCTCTCAGTTGTTGCAATAGTTGGCATTGCAGGCCTTGGGCCAGTTATGGAAGTTATAGAAAGCGGTACCAAAGTCATTGCATTGGCAAACAAAGAAAGCATTGTTTGCGGTGGAAAGTTATTACTCAAAAAAGCTAAAGAAAAAAATGTACAAATAATCCCTATTGACTCTGAGCACAATGCAATTTTTCAAATTTTGCAAAATGACGACAAATGCGTAGAAAAGATCATACTTACTGCTTCTGGTGGACCATTCTTAAATTATAGCCTTGAGCAATTAAGAAATGTTATGGTAGATAAGGCGCTTAGTCACCCCACTTGGAATATGGGAAAGAAAATCTCGGTTGATAGCGCAACAATGATGAATAAGGCACTAGAGATAATAGAAGCACATAACTTGTTTAATATCAGCCCGGATAAAATTGAAGCAATAGTGCATCCTGAGTCAATAGTACATGGAATTGTAACTTATAAGGATGGGTTCAACTTTGCTGTGCTTGCAGAAACTGACATGGCAATTCCTATTTCATATGCTCTATCTTGGCCGGAAAGATCAGCTTTAAATCGTAAATTAGATTTAACAAAGCAAGGAAAATTGACCTTTCAAGAACCAGACCATAAGCGTTTTCCTGCGCTAAAGCTTAGCATGGCAGTGTTAAACTCTTCTGCTCCACAAACAAACAGTATTGTGCTCAATGCTGCAAATGAAATAGCTGTTAATGAATTTTTGAAGTCACGAATCGGCTTTTTAAAAATAGTAGAGGTAGTGGAATCAACAATGGAAAGTTTTGGTAGTTATACTGATATTAATTCACTATCTGATATAATAAATATTGATTATGAAAGTCGTATTATTGCTCACAAAATTGTTGAAAGTAAAGTTGTTGCGTATAGCTAGAGTAATGTAACCAGACTGCATTCTGTGATTTTTAGCAAAACACGATACACAATCGTCATTCCGCTACTTGTTAGCGGAATCTATGCCGAGATACCGCGGCGGTATGACGGTTAAGTAATTCGTCATCCCGCTGCTTGTTAGCGGGATCTAGAGATACCGCGGCGGTATGACGGTTCGCGGCGGCATAGCTATCTTCAAAAATATGGTTGAATAATTGTTAATAATAGTGTATAATTATTAATATTTTTAAGCACTTTGGCTATGGCTTTATCTAAGTTTCTCGACCCTAAGCTGGATTTGACCTTCAAAAAAATATTTGGCACTGAAAAAAATAAGAATATTCTCATACATTTTTTGAATGATATTTTAGGGTTTACTGAGATAAATACTATACAAGAAGTGGAATTCCTCAGTACTATAATGGATCCTGAAATTGCTTCTGATAAACAAAGCATTGTTGATGTTCTTTGCAGGGATTCTAGTGGGAACAGGTATATAATTGAGATGGTGCGACCTGAAAGCCTTCGGTCATATTGTTTAAAAGGAGAGGAATTCATTCAGAAAGAAACTGAAAGGATTCTAAAGCTTATTGAACCAGATGTTTTGCCATCTGAGTCTACGCATCAGTGCGAATTGGGTAACCAGTTGGTGCCGAGCGACGCGGACAATGAACCTCCTCTTGATAAAGAAGATGCTCAATCGTGAGAGAAAGCATAAACTACAAGCATCATGTGGTTGGAGGGCTAGGCTTAGTGGTATGGTGAACGTAAGTGAAGCTTCATAAGTATCGTAACGATTAAAGAGCTAAAGATGCTGATAAGCTCCGACCAAAAGGTAATGTGGATGAGTTACATTTTTCATTTCTGGATGTACGCAAATAATAATTCCACCGGTATAGAGAAGCCACCTAACCCACTATTGTATGACAAAAGGAACAGGATAAGCCTGTATTTTCGCCTATATGGCAGGCAACCCGCAAGGAATGCTGATGGATGTGCAGGTAAAGGATAATGGAGAAAGCGAATGCCATTTTGTAACGAAATGGATAGAATTTGTAACATTAATTCGCGTGAAAACGAGCAGACTTCCATTTGGTCCCTCATGACAAGAAACTTTGTTAACCACTTAAGGTAGGAAAGCAGATGATTACAAGTACAACTGTAAGTGCACCTACCAATAACTCCGAAGCATGGAACCAGTTACCCTGGAAGAAATGCCAAAAAGTTGTTATGAGGCTACAGAGGCGTATTGTTAAGGCTGTCCAACAAGGCAGATGGGGTAAGGTGAAAACTTTACAACACCTTCTCACACGCTCTTTTAGCGGCAAAGCTTTGGCGGTTAAGAGAGTAACTGAAAACCAAGGAAAAAACACAGCAGGTGTAGATCGTCAAATATGGTCAACTTGCAACACAAAATTTCAAGGAATAAAGCTATTAAAACAAAGAGGATACAAACCTTCTCCGCTAAAACGGATATACATCAGTAAGTCTAATGGCAAAAGAAGACCTCTTGGAATCCCTACGATAAAAGATAGAGCCATGCAAGCATTATACTTGTTTGCTTTGGAACCGATAGCTGAAACGATCAGTGATCGTCACTCTTATGGTTTTAGACCAAAAAGATCCTGCGCAGACGCTACTGTGGCTTGTCACTTGTTACTGGCAAGCCGTAACCAACTACAATGGATACTCGAAGGTGATATTAAAGGGTGTTTTGATAACATTAACCATGAATGGCTCATGAAGCATATTCCTATGGAGAAGAAAATTCTTCATAGCTGGTTAAAAGCTGGCTTCCTAGAATCAAAAACTCTGTATTCCACAACTGCAGGTACCCCACAAGGTAGTATCATCTCTCCAATACTAGCAAGTCTAGCCCTAAATGGACTTGAAAAATCATTGGAAAGTCAATTTGGTAAACTTGGCAGTAAAAGAAGAAGCAAAATCAGAAGTGGAGTAAATGTAATCAGGTACGCAGATGACTTTATCATTTCAGGAATCACACGTGAAGCACTGGAAAATGAAGTAAAACCTCTAGTATCGTCCTTTCTTCAGGAGAGAGGTCTTATCCTTTCCGAAGAGAAAACAAAAATTACATCTATTACAACAGGGTTTGACTTTCTTGGTTGTAATGTACGCAGGTATAATAAGAAGTTAATTATAAAACCTTCAAAAGAAAGTATTAAGAAACTTCTTAATAAAGCACGTACATTGATAAAGGCAAACATAGCGAACACTCAGGCCGTACTAATCAAGTTGCTCAATTCCCTATTAAGGGGATGGGGAAATTACTACAGCCATGTGTGTGCGAAAAGAGCTTTTAACAAAATAGACCATGAAATTATGTGTGCTCTATGGAAATGGGCAAAGAAAAGACATCCTCGTAAAGGATTACGTTGGATAAAGAATCGTTACTTCAAGGTAATGAAACAACGCCAATGGGTCTTTGCTGCACCCATATGCAAGAACAAACCGAAAGAGATAAGGTATTTAAGACTGCTTAGGTTGATTGATATACCTATCAGACGACATGTTAAAATCAGGGCGGATGCAAATCCACTTGACTTAAAATGGAAAAAGTATTTTGATGAAAGAGTGAAACAAACAAAAATGTTAGCAAGCTCTTTCTCAAGAGAAGGTTCTCTACTGTTGGTGTCACCATTAAGAATGATGTTTTCTGAGGAATCATGAAGGACAAGCCGGTTCGAGAAAAGAAGGACTTAGATAAGGGGCTCAAGCGTAGTGTGGGGAAACCTGCATGCTGCGTTTCTAAGGGAGGGAGTAGTAGCAATACTACTTCCTTACCTAACCAGCTCGCTAGAGACAAGGGCTTCGAAAAACGCGCTCAATTATATGCCGCTAAAGCCTACTCAAGACAATTAGATAAATCTGGCAACTACATTGATTTAAAGAAAGTCTTCTTTATTGCTATATCAAATTGTAACTTACTTCCTGAAGAAGTTGATTATATTTCTACTCACAATATACGTGATATAAAAACTAACGGCCATTACTTAAAAGATTTTCAGTTTGTCTTTATTGAGTTGCCTAAATTCGCAAAAAATAAAGTAGAGCAGTTAGAAAGTATAGTAGAAAGGTGGTGTTTCTTTTTTAAATATGCAGAAGAAACAACAGAAGAGGACTTAAAAGAGATAGCAGAAAAAGCACCAATAATAAAGCTGGCGTATGATGAGTTAGACAAGTTTCGTTGGAACGAAAAAGATTTAGTAGCCTATGAAGAAAGGATAATGGATCTACGCAAAGAAGAAGCCATTCTTGAATACAGACTTGATCTTGCTACTGAAAAAGGCAAAAAAATTGGTAAAGAGGAAGGGAAAATTGAAGGGAAAATTGAAGTCGCAAAAGCAATGCTGGCTAATAATGTTGATGTCAACACTATTGTCAAGTTTACTGGCCTTTCTATTAGTGAGATTGAAGAATTAAGTGGAAATCTGTGAACGGTTACGTTTATTTTTTATCCTTATCATCAAGTGTAAATAAGGTTATTGTAGAGATTAAGCCTATTATAACTATTATTAACGAAAATGGGGCAGCTTCTCTATAGCGCTCATCGCTTACAAGTTCATATATTCTAGTTGATATAGTTTCAAAATTAAATGGTCTTATAATAAGTGTTGCTGTGAGCTCTTTGATAGTATCCATAAATACGAGCAAAAATCCCGATAATATACTCTTCTTGATGAGAGGGATATGAACATTCAAACATGTGGAAATAGGTCCATGACCCATAGTATATGCAGTCCACTCAATTTCATTTGGTGTTTTTTTGAGCCCTGACTCTACCGCCTTGAAAGATATAGCAAAAAAACGAAATAAATATGAGTAAACTAATGCGCCAATAGTTCCTACCAAGCTAATTTCCACAATATATTGAGTAATGAAAGAGGATATTCTGCTTAAAAATATTATTATGCTAATTGCGATAATTGCATTTGGAATTGCGTAGCCTAAAGAAATGAGACGTGCTACATTATTGATTACCTTATTTTTACGCGCCGTATATCCAATAATTATTGCAATGCTAATTGAGATTAGTGCAGTGATGAATGATAAACTAACGCTATTTGCTATTATGTTATAGAATCTTGCTTCATATATGAAAAACCCCTTCTCTATGCTCCAATATATGAGCGGAATCATTGGCAAAATAAAACCTATTAATATCGGCAATACACACATAAGATAAGCAAAGATCAATGGTATAGTGCCACTTATACTCCGTTTGTTGTGATAATCTGAATTGGTATTGATTGAAGAGTAGGATATTCCTTTTTTTTGTAGTTTTTTTTCGATAGCTATTAGTGTTGCAACGAAAATCAACTCTGCAACTGCTAAAACAGTAGTTGAATATTTGTCATGCAGTAAAAACCAGGTGCGATATATTCCTGTTGTGAAAGTATCGATAGCAAGAAACTGTGGTGTGCCGAAATCTGTAATTACTTCCATTAGTACCAAAGACAACCCAGCTATAATTGATGGGCGTATGGAGGGTATGATGACAGAAAACAGGCTCTTCAATGAGGAGAACCCAAGTGTTGACGCAATAGTGACTGAGTTACTAACATTCTTTAGACTTGAGAGGACTAACATATAAACGTATGGATATAGGCTGAATCCCATTACTAATATTCCACCACCTAGGGATTTTATTTCAGGAAACCAATAGTCACCTTTGCTCCAATCTAAAATGTCTCTTAATAAGCTCTGCACCGGACCTGAAAACTCTAGCGTATTTACATAGACGAACGCTACTATATATCCAGGAATCGATATCGGAAAGAACAAAGCAATCTCAAAAATTTTACTTCCAGGAAATGAAAAAAATGTGGTGAGCCAAGCTGGAATTACTCCAAATATGAAAGATATTCCCCCCACTCCTATCATCAAAATTAACGTACTCAGTATATATTCAGGGAAAAGTGTGCTGATTACCCATTCGGAATTCGCTGAATCTGTAAATAAGATTGATATTAACGATAGTATAGGACAGACGAATAATATACTTACTAAAAATAAGAATATATTTTTAAATACTCTTAAAAACATTAATTTGAATCTATATTTTATATTAAAATGTTATATGTAAAAACTGAAGATATCCAGTAATTAACAGCCGTACTATTGAATATCTTTATAATTTTGTATATCATGTTTTTAGTTGATAAGTGAATAATCATGAGCTTCGTCATTGCAACTTTCTATCACTTTGTAGAACTCTCTAATTATTATGACATGAAAGACGAAATAAAAGCTGCATGCAACAACGTTGAGTTAAAGGGCACTATACTCCTTGCAGAAGAGGGTGTTAATGCAACAATATCTGGTGAAAGAAACGCAATTGATAAAATATTCGATTTTCTACGTTCTGATTATAGGCTAAGGGACCTTACATGGAAAGAGAGTGCAGCAGAATATCAACCATTTAGCAAGATGAAGGTAAAATTAAAAAGAGAGATTGTGAATCTTGGTGTAAGCAATCTTGATATTTCCCTTAAGGGTAAATATGTTGATCCAGAGCATTGGGATGATTTTACTTCTCAATCTGACGTTTTAGTAATAGATACACGAAACGAGTATGAAGTGAAATTAGGCAAGTTTAAGAATGCAATTAATCCACACACACAATGTTTCCGTGAGTTTCCTCAGTGGACAGAGTCATTTTCTGAGAGTAAAGACCTGAAAGTGGCTATGTACTGCACTGGTGGGATTAGATGCGAAAAATCTACAGCATATATGAAAAGCCTTGGATTTAGTGATGTTTACCATCTTAAAGGCGGCATTCTTTCTTACCTTGAAAAAACTTATAATAAAAATGGTAATTGGAAAGGAGAATGTTTTGTTTTTGATGATAGAATTGCTGTTGATAACTCACTTACTCCAAGCAACACAATAAAATGCATATTCTGCTCAAATCAAGTTTCAACTGATAAACTGAAATCAGTTCCACGTGGCCAAGTGGTTTGTTCTGATTGTAAACTTCAGTGTTATAGCTATAATAAATAAAACATCATACTGCTGCAGTTGTATGCACGTTGTGATTTGAGAGCAACCTCTACCAGAAAGGGTGTCATGCCAGTGCCCAGACACTGGCATCCAGGTTCTTTTTTTCTAGATTCCAGCGTCACACGCTGGAATGACAAAAAAGCTGATTTTTAACGTAGATAATGGTTATGCAAGAAGTCTACTTCTTACCCTTAATCAACTCTAAAGCCTTCTCCAGATCTATACTCTCAATATCTGTACTCTTGCCCAAAGCAACGTTTGTTTTACCGCATTTTATATAGAATCCGTACCTACCGTTGCAGATAAAAACTTCTTTTCCCTTTTCATTAACCCCGAGAGATTTTAACTCTTTGCGTGGACTGTTTGCAATAATTTGTACAGTTTCGCTCAATTCTGTATTCAGCACCTCTTTGGAGCTTTTCTTAAGAGAAAAGTATTTACCATCATAGAAAATATAGTACCCAAATCGTCCAAGGCCTATTTTTACTTCCTTTCCGGTTTCAGGGTGTTCTCCGATTACTTTTGGCAAGGAAAGTAACTGAGTAGCGGTGCTCAGATCAATCTCATTAACATTTATATCTTTTGGTATGGAAACCGTTTTTTTCTTTTTTAACTCGTTATTAAACTCCAGATAAAGTCCAAAAGGACCCTTTTTGATCATCACTTCTTGGTTTGTTATATCATCTATACCTAAACTTTTTGGATATTCTGAATTGTCGTTACTGCCCGTAATTTCTTTTGTATGGTTGCATTCAGGATAGTTAGAACATCCAAGGAACACCCCGGCTTTTCCAAAGTTCAATTTCAATATGCCACCTAAGCAAGCAGGGCATTTCGTATTCACCTCTTTTCTTCCTTCTTCTGAACAAAACCAATCGATTACCAAATCGTGAATGCCGCTGAAAACTTCATCATGCGTCATTTGCTTGACAGAGTTTACATGACCAAAAAATGGCACCCAAAAGTGGCCTAATTCTTTTTTCCAATCTGCATGTCCATTTGAAATTAAATCAAGCTTCTCTTCCATTTGTGCTGTGAAATCATACTCTACACAACGCTGAAAAAAAGTTTCTAAAAATATAGTAACGATTTTACCGCGGCTGCTTGGAATAAACCTTTTGCTATCCAATGAAACGTACTCACGATCTTGTAATACCGAAATAATTGTTGCATAAGTTGATGGTCGACCTATACCGATTTCTTCCATTTTTTTTACGATACTTGCTTCACTATAACGAGGTGGCGGTTGAGTGAAATGTTGTTTTGGCTCAACTGAAATCAGCTTACACGCTTCCCCTTCCTTCATGGCAGGTAGCAGGCCTTCATTTTCGGCTTCTATGTTATCTTGGTAGACTCTATAAAAACCATCAAAGAATATACTTGATCCACTTGCTCGCAGAATTACTTTCTGGTCAGTAGAACTAATTTCGACTACCACTTGATCAAGAATCGCCGACTCCATTTGACTTGCAATGGTCCTTTTCCAGATTAAATCATACAATTTAAATTGCTCTGGCGTTAAGTAATCCTTAATACTACCCGGCGTTCTATTGATATCAGTTGGACGAATTGCTTCATGTGCTTCTTGAGCATTTTTGACCTTTTTTACATATTTACGAGGAGACTGCGGTAAATATTTATCACCATATAATGACTTAATTGACCCTCTAATTGAGTTTATAGCCTCATCTGCAATATGAAACCCATCTGTACGCATGTAAGTTATCAACCCTACAGTTTCACCACCAATATCGATACCTTCATATAAACTTTGCGCTATGCGCATAACACTTTTCACATTAAAATACAGTTTATTCACTGCATCTTGCTGAAGACTTGAAGTAATAAACGGAGGAAGCGGGTTTCTCTTAACTTGCTTGCGTTCTACTGTGCTTACAGCATATTGCCTTGATTCAATCTCCCTGACTAAGTCCTTTGCTTCTTCTTCATTCTTAATATCAAATTTTTCTAGCTTTTTATTGTCATAGTGGCTTAGCATAGCAAAAAAAGCCTCATCTTTGCTATTTTGCATTTCTGCCTTTATGCTCCAATACTCCTGTGTTATAAATTTACTAATTTCATCTTCTCGTTCGCATATAATCTTTAATGCAACAGACTGCACTCGCCCTGCAGACTTGCTTCCCGACAATTTTGTCCACAGCAGTGGTGACAAACTAAATCCAACTAGATAATCCAAAGCTCTACGTGCTTGTTGTGCACGCACTAAATCCATATTAATTTCACGTGGATTTTTTATTGCTTCTTGTACTGCTCTTTTTGTTATCTCATTAAAGACTACTCTATAAATGTTGTTTTCATTACTGATTGCTTTCTTTTCTTTTAATGTCTCTATCACATGCCAAGCCATTGCTTCCCCTTCTCTGTCTGGGTCTGTTGCAAGATATATATCTGATGTTTTGCTTGCGGCTTTTACTAACTCTTTTATATACTTTTCTGCTTTTTCAATGGTTTCATACTTTATAGCAAAATCATTATCCGGATCGACAGAACCGTTTTTTGCTGGAAGATCCCTCACATGTCCAAAGGATGCAGCTACTTTGAACTCTTTACTCAAATATTTACCTATTGTCTTTGCTTTCGCAGGTGATTCAACTATTAATAATGCCATATTGTTAATTATTTTAGTACTTAAAGATAATATGTTGAGAAATATACAATGAAAAGTAAAAAAATATTTTAATGGTTCTTGTGAATTTTACGAACCGGGTTGTGGGACCTTTTCAGAAAACCTTTGGACGTTGCTATTTTTAAGTGACTTTGAAGGCTCATTACAATAGTATATGATCGCAGCAGCAACGAGAAGCTAGATTCCAGTGTCAGCTACTTGCATGACAAAAAAAGGAGCGCTGGGATGACATCCTCCCTTGTGGAAATTGCTCTCAAATCACAATGCCCGTACAGCCGTAACCCTAGAGGTACTGTTTCTCACCCACTGCAAATATTGCACGGTACTGTCCACTTGGTCGTCGTGGCGCGTTTCTGGGAACATTAAAATCTCATACTCAAAATCGTTCAGCCATACTGCTTGGTGCGGCAGAAAAACCTTGCCAGACTCTATAGTCGGAACAATTTGATAAAATCGAGTGAGTTTGTCATCATGTGGCATTATTTCAATAATGGGTAAATCACTGTTTGTCTTTAGCTCTTGTACTAATTGCTGACCACTTGTTTTGGCTTCGATCAAAATCGCGTGTGGTGACCATCTTGCAGCTAGTGATAAAACTTGTTCTTTAAGCTTTGGATACTCAAGCTTTGCGCGATATACGTCGAGTAAATAGAATTTATTATCTATTTTTGCCCAGGTGGTGCAGACACTAAAGTTGCTCATGTTACTTGTTGAAACCGCAGTATCCCAACTTTGTGTTATATGCGAGAGATTATCAGGAAATTTTTTATAGCGTTTCAGAGGTTGTCCGGAAACTAGTAAAAGGCTATAATATCTGAAATTTTAGTACGGGGTAAAGATGAGAAAAAAGTATCCAACAGATCTAAGCGAAAGGGAATGGGCAAGAATAGAAAAACACTTCAGAGTATCATACAAGAAAGGAGGAAGGCCGCCAAAGTATAGCAAAAAAGAAATATTAGAAGCAATTTTCTATGTATTGCGTACAGGGTGTCAATGGCGGTATTTACCAAATGATTTTCCGCTATGGAAGACTGTGTATGAGCAGTTCAGGCAATGGAAGAAGCAGGGAATTTTTGAGAAAATGAATTATGAAATTACAAAATATAGTAGAAGAAAAATAGGAAGGAATGAGCAGCCGAGTGCCTGTATAGTAGATAGTCAATCTGTAAAGACTACAGAAAAGGGGGGATCAAAGGCTATGATGGAAGTAAAAAAGTAAAGGGTAGAAAAAGGCATATAATTACAGACACTCAGGGTTTTATACTAGGTTGTTACGTAGGCGCTGCTAACGAAAATGATAGAGATGGTATTAAAATAGCATTAAACAATATGAGAACAAAATATACTAAAGTTAAAAAAATGTGGGCTGACATGGGATACCAAGGAAGAAATTTAAAGAATCACATAAAGGAAGAATATAACATAGATATTGAAATTGTTAAAAGGCCTCCATGTAGATTTTGGGTGCACAAAGATACGCCACCTGAGCTACTACCAACAAGAGAACAAGGGTTTAAAGTACAGCCAAGAAGATGGGTTGTAGAAAGGACTTTTGCTTGGGTTAATAGGAATAGAAGGCTATCGAAGGAGTATGATTTACTCACAACATCCACTGAGAATTTCATATACCTAGCTATGAGTAGGGTTATGTTAAAGAGGGAATATGCTTGAATTTACTAGTTTCCGGACAACCTCTCAACCACTCTGGTTTAATTATACCACTTGAAAGCGGCAGAGGGTTTTGTTGATATTGAGCAGCAAAAGCGTAACTCCCAAGTTCAGCTTTTATTATCTCAACTTCTTCTTTTCCTCCATCGAGGGGATATAACAACTGACCTTCTTCTCTTGAATATAATATCCTTACAGGTGACGCTGGTTTATTATATAATCGCCTGGTCGCACAGTGCTGAGCTACTCGGATGATAGGAACGGGAGGTATTGGCTTTTTGATTGAATAAATAACCTGCTTATTTTCAGAAATCATTGGCAAACAAATATGATGCCATATGTTTTTTGGCTTGGAGAGAAGGTATCCAGTTAAGTCCTCCTGGTGTAGCCTGTGCATTACAAGAACGATGACTCCTTTTTTTCTATCGTTCAGCCTGGTTACTAAAGTCTGATCAAACCAGTTTGTGGCACGCTTTCTAAGCGTTTCACTCAAAGCTTGAGCAGAACTGAGCGGATCGTCCACAATGATAAAATCACCACCTTCACCAGTTAGTGTTCCACCAACTGATGTTGCGATTCTGTATCCTCTCTGCACTGTTTGAAATTTATATTTGGTATTCTGGTCTTTGGATAGTTCTATCTCTGGAAATAGCGCTCTATACCAACTAGACTGCATCACGCACCTGGTGTCGAGCGAGTGCTTTTCGCTGAGCCGCTGAGAATAACTTGCAACTATTATTCTCGCAGTTGGTTGGTTTCCCAGTATCCATGCGGGCCACGCAACGCTTATGCACATGGACTTCATCGAGCGCGGAGGCATATTGAATATTATTCGTTTCACTTCACCAGCGCTCGCCGCTTCCAGCCTATCTGCTATGACTTTTATATACTGATAATCGTTATACTCACACCCCGGCACTACCGTTTGAAAGCACAGTTCAATGAATTTTAGAAAGTTCATGATATAATGTTGAAACCAACGCGTGACGCTGGGATGACAAAAAAAGGAGCACTGGAATGACACCCTACTTAACCGTCATACCGCGATTCATTCGCGGTATCTCTTAACATAGATCCCGCTAACACGTAGCGGGATACTTAACCATCATTACACCGTCATACCGCGATTCATTCGCGGTATCTCTTAACATAGATCCCCTACTATACCTTAACATAGATCCCGCTAACAAGCAGCGGGATGACGAATTACTTAACCATCATTACACCGTCATACCGCGATTCATTCGCGGTATCTCTTAGCCGCTAACAAGCAGCGGGATGACGAATTACTTAACCATCATCTACACCGTCATACCGCGATTCATTCGCGGTATCTCTTAGCCGCTAACACGTAGCGGGATGACGAATTACTTAACCATCATCTACACCGTCATACCGCGATTCATTCGCGGTATCTCAAAGCATAGATCCCGCTAACACGTAGCGGGATGACGGTTGTTGTTTAGCTATAAATATTAAGAAATTTACCAAATGAAAAAAAAGGCAAAAGAAGCCCCGTGGTTATTATCCGCTTTAAAATATTGGCGTTTTTTATGTTTTAAACGCTTGACAAGCGAGATTCAGCCGCTTTTAATTGCAACTAACCTACGCTGCAAATGTTTAAGAAATTTACTAAGCAGAAAAAAAGACAAAGAATCCCCGAGTTAGCTAGTCTTTTACTATCTCTGTCGAGTATTGGCATTTTTTGATGTCTTGTAACGCTTTATAAGCGCGTTCAGCTTATTTAGATAAAAATCTAGATGTAGATGAAGTTTTGTAAAGACATACAGTATCTATATACTGCAAAAAATTGAACATAAGACGCCGATACATTAAGTAATCCTTACCTTTTAATCTGCAGATTGGCGAAAGCAAATACAATAGCTTCACTATCATGATAAGGGCGCTGGCGAAGGGTGTCAAGTAAGTTTCTATATAATATTTTCTAAAATAAATAGACTTCTCGCATCCAATTTTGGCAGCGCGCGACACACAACTGCAATGACAAGGTGTCGCAAGATAAACATCATATTCACACGAAGTACTTGACTTCACTTGTACTAAGAAGCATTTTATATATGTTGTGTGCCCGTAGCTCAGCTGGATAGAGCAACAGCCTTCTAAGCTGTGGGTCGTAGGTTCGAATCCCACCGGGCACACTCTTTTATCAATACTTTCTATAAATCTTCAAGTACTCTGGCACCACATTTTCAATTGCTAATGGTCGAACCTTCATTGTTTCAAGGTCAACTGACTTTTCGATTGAACTATTCATCATAACTTTCACCTGATCTTGAGTAAGCATAGGGTTCGTATCTCCGGTTATTGGTTTTAGCAGCATAGAAATAATTTTATTTTCTAAAAAGAAAGCTATTAACTTTGCCATTGGAAAAGATACATTGATCAACAAACACTTTCTGTTAGTAACATTCAGAATAAACTTCAATAAGCTTTTGAAAGAGTAAACCTTTGGTCCACCCATGTTATAAATTTTCTTGTCTTGCTTATTAAAACTGATAATACGATATACCACTTCAGCTAAGTCTGTTACACATATTGGCTGAAATTTAGTTGTTCCATTGCCAATTAGTGGTAAGAAAGGAAGAATAGTTGCTAATCTTGCAAATTTATTAAAGAAGTTGTCTTCTTTACCAAATACAAGGCTTGGCCTAATTATTATTGCTTTTTGAAATGCTGAAGTTACAGCTTTTTCACCTTCCAATTTACTTTTGGCATATTTTGACAACTTGCTATTTTCTATTCCCATAGCAGAAAAATGTATCATCATAGGTACATTTTTCATTTTTGCAGCTTTTGCTATCCTTTCAGCTATTTTAACGTGAACAGCGTAAAAATCGTGCTTTTTTGCTTCATATAATATTCCCACTAAGTTTATAGCTACATCACATTCTTCCATACCCTCCAGAACTGATTTTTCATCAAAAAAATCGCCTTTAAATATTGATATTTGTCCTAAATTGCCACACAATTTTAAACAAGCAGCTTTTTCCTGATTACGAGTGAATATCTTTATTAAATATCCTTCTGCTGCCAAGCGTCTTACGATGTGTTTCCCTATAAACCCCGTTCCACCAAAAATAATTACACGTTTTGTCACAATTAAAGTTCCTAATAATTTGTTACTGTAAATTAATACAATGATTTCGCTTAATATTTTATTACGAATTCCCGTACAATAAGATCCATTTTCATTCCTCGTGAGCCTTTAACTAGAATTGCGTCATTATTCTGAATAATGTTAGCTAAATCACTTTTCAATTGATTAGAATCATTAAAATGCGTGCCTCTTATATTATCTGGCAAAAGCTCATGCAATTCTAACATAAATTTACCAACTGTATAAACTTTATCTATATTATTTTCTGTGATAATCTTAACCAAATCTGTATGAAACTCTATGCTTTCATCACCAAGTTCCAACATATCACCAAGCAAAGCTACTTTTCTCTGATTAGAATATGTACTCAAAGTTTTTATTGCAGTTTTCATCGAAGCAGGGCTGGCGTTATAGGAGTCATCAATTAAATGTATATATTTTTTATTGCATTTGACCTTATGAATATTGCCTCTACCTTTCGCTACACTAAAATTCTTAAGTGCAAGTGGTAATTTTGATAAATCAAGTCCGAGGCTTTGCACAACTGCTGCAACAGCAAGTAGCGAATAAGCAAAATGCTCACCTTGTACACGTAAATTACAGTTTATAATTTGATTATCACTCAGCCTGATTTTTAAACTTAATCTATTAGCAACTCGGTTTGATGTCATTCCAGCGCGTGACGCTGGAATCCAGTCTTTATTATACAACCGTCTGATATGCTCATTTGCAATTGAACTTCCTGGATCCAAGTAGTCAAGCACTGGGATGACAGAAGATAGTGCTGAAATGACAGAAGATTCATCGTTTCTTATTAAGTTTAGTAAACAAACTTCAGCATTTTTATCTTTACCGAAGCTTATTACATTTCTATTGGCGTGTGATGAGAGATAATCATAATATTTATTATCTCTGCTTAAAACCAAAGTACCGTTATTTTTCATACCATACAGAATTTCTAACTTCGCTTGTGCAACGTCAAATAGTGATGAAAAATTTTCAGTATGTGCAGGTTCGATGTTGGTAATAACTGCAATATTCGGATTACTAATTTTTGATAATTCTTTTATTTCACCAGCTTTATTCATTCCCATTTCAAGAATTAAGTACTGGCAGTTTTTTGGAGCTTTCAGAATTGTCAAAGGCAATCCTATATTATTATTTAAGTTACCTTCGTTTGCATGGGACACTCCATATTGCGATAAAACAGTATGCAGCATATCCTTTGTAGTGGTTTTCCCGACACTGCCTGTAACTGCAATAACTTTAGCATCAATAAGAACATTTCTAATGTAGTATGATGCCATATCGTGCAAAGCTTTCAGGGTATCTTGTACAATCATGAGAGGGAAACTTTTATATTTACCCTCACTCACTATTGCAGCGACAGCCCCTTTTAAAAACGCTTCATGCAAAAAATTATGGCCATCAAAATTCTTTCCCTTGAGGGCAATAAATAAATCACCTTTTTTTATGCTTCTTGTGTCCGTTGAAATATTTGAGCTATGTATCCAATTACAACCATTTACGTCTCTTCCGCCAGTTGCATCAATGATATTATTTGTGTTCCATTTAAACATAATTTAGAGTATTCTTTATAATAAATTGAACAATAAAAGTAGCGAAAATACTACATGTTTTAGACAATGTGCAAATAATGGTTGCAATCCCTATAATTCTATCTTATAATGGATATAGAAGTTTAAATTTTTTCGTCTATAATTAAAATGTATTTAGTTATAGAAACTACCTTGGAGGTATGTATGGCAGAATCTATTTGGGCTAAGATAGGCGGAGCAGTTAAAACAGGTGTAGAAGCTACAGGTCGGGTGTTTGCTCTTGTGCCTAAAGCACTTATTTACCCTATAAAGAAGCCGTTTGCTTCAACGGGTGAAATGAAACATGATGCTACAGTTTCGTTAAAGAAAGCTGTTGGTATAGATGTACCTGAAGAAGAAAGGGAATATGATCCACCTATAGAAACCACACAGGCTAGTAAGGATCTTGGTGTACAAATAACAGAGCAAAAGAAAGGGATAGGAAAGGTAAGTTTTTTAGTGTCAAGAACTCTGACGGGAGATATACCTTATTTGAATGATGAACAAATAAAAGCACTAAAAAGTGAGTATTCAAACATCACTATACATAGAGAAGAAAATAAAATTGTAATTGAAGTTGATGTTAAAAAAATAATTGAAGACATTAAAACTGACTATAAAGGAAAGAGTCCAGAGGAGATAAAAAAGCTTGCTATTGAAGAAATTAAACAAAAAGTTGACGGTAACCTTAAAGATCTAGCAAAAATTACTGGTGGAGAATTTAAAGTTCACACAGACTTAAAATTGCTGTATGGTATTGCAGAAAAATTGTATAAGGAATATGATAATCAAAAGCAGTCATCAGACAAAGTTGTGAAGTCTGATGTTGGTCAGCCTTCAGAAACTATAGCTTCAGGTGAGAAAAAATGGGCGCAAGAAGCTATAAAAGCAGGTAAGTCGCAAAGTTGTGGAATGCAAAAATAAGTTATAGGGGAGTATTATGAGTGAAGCTAAAAAAATAGAGGAAAGACATCATAGTCTAACTGTTCCTGGGGATATGTATCACTTACAACCAGGAGTTATTACTGGAAAAAGGGTAAGTGGAATAGAACCCTTTTTGAAAGAACAGCAGGACATGGTAAAAGTAAGGGAACTTGTAAGCTCTTTAAATCTTGAAGATGCTTCTGGTGAAGCGATAAAACCACTATCTACACCTAATGTAGAGAAAAACGAAGAAAGAGGGAAAGGTCGCTCTTAAAATATGAGCAATGAAGTTTATGATAGCGATAACATCTTTGCTCAAATATTAAGAGGTGAGTTACCTTGTGAGAAGGTACATGAAAATGAAAATGTACTAGCTTTTCATGATAAGTACCCTGACGCACCAGTTCATATTTTAGTTATATCAAAAAATCAATATATTTCATATGATGATTTCATTCTAAAAGCTCCTGAAGAGGAAATAGCGGATTTCTTCAAAACTGTAAGAGAGATAGCACACAAATATAATCTAGAAAAAACAGGATATAGATTAGTCACTAACTACGGTGAAAATGGAGAGCAGGTTGTACCACACTTTCACGTGCATATTTTAGGTGGTAAAAAGTTAGGAAAGCATGTAAACTCATAGTGTTATATGTTTTGTTAAATGAGCGAATATTTAACCATAGTAATCTTTATCTGCGTATCAATTGTAGTATCTTTTGCTTTAGGTATATTGCCTATGTTTCTTGCAGTGAGTAAGCCAGATGGTGAAAAGCTTTCCACATATGAGTGTGGCTTCAATCCACTATCCAGTGCAAGAAAAAATTTTGACATTAAATTTTATCTAGTTTCAATATTATTTATAATATTTGACTTAGAAATTGCTTTTCTTTTTCCTTGGGCTGTTTCTTTATCTAAGATAAGCTATGGTGGATTTTGGTCTATGATGGTATTTCTTGCAATACTCACTATAGGTTTTATCTATGAATGGTGTAAAGGTGCATTAGAGTGGGAGTAGTTTATGACAAATCAAATTCTATCTAATGATGACTGGGGTCGTTATAAAAAAGAAGGGTTTCTTGTCACTAAATTTGGTGATTTAACAGATTATGTAATGAATTGGGCAAGGTCTGGTTCATTGTGGCCAATGACATTTGGTCTTGCATGTTGCGCAGTTGAGATGATGCATACTGCATCCAGCCGTTATGATCTTGATAGATATGGTATAATGTTTCGTGCAAGCCCACGTCAATCAGATGTGATGATTGTTGCTGGCACACTAACTAATAAAATGGCAGCAGCATTGCGCAAGGTTTATGATCAAATGGCAGACCCGAAGTATGTTATTTCCATGGGAAGTTGTGCAAATGGTGGTGGTTATTACCATTACTCTTATTCAGTAGTCCGAGGCTGTGATAGAATTGTGCCAGTTGACGTGTATGTCCCTGGATGCCCACCAACCGCTGAGGCGTTGCTATATGGAATGCTATGCCTACAAAACAAAATAAAACGGACTCGGAATGGATAAAACTGCAAAGTATATACAAAAAAAGACCAAATGCGAGTGCATTCAAAAAGATGATGGCATTATTGTAATATATTCAACTTTAGATGAAATTGAAAAGCACCTATTCTTTCTACGTGATGATGAAAAGTGTAGGTTTGAACTATTAGTTGATATTTTTGGGGTTGACTATCCAAATAGAGAGAAGCGTTTCGAGCTAATATACAATCTGCTCAGCATTGTGCATAATATTAGAGTACACATAAAGCTTCAGTTATGTGAAAGCGACATGCCTCCAAGTGTAGCGAAGATATTTAGTACGGCTTTGTGGTTTGAGCGTGAAGTGTTTGATATGTATGGAATAGAGTTTTCTGATCACCCTGATTTGCGTAGGATTCTAACAGACTATGGATTCAAAGGTCATCCAATGTTAAAAGATTTCCCTCTCACTGGTTATGAGGAAGTAAGATATGATATAGAGACAAAAAAGGTTGTGTATAATCCTATAGATTTACCGCAAGATTTTCGTATGTTTGATAGCTTATCGCCTTGGGAAGGTAAAACCATAAAAGTAAATACAAAGGAGTAGAAAATGACAGTACAAAGAAAAAAAATATCTTTAATCGGTGCAGGAAATATCGGTGGAACTCTCACCCATATGATTGCACTAAGGGAACTCGGTGATGTTGTTTTACTTGATATTAGTGATGGAATACCACAAGGTAAAGCACTCGACATAGCAGAATCATCCCCTATTGATGGATTTAATGTCAATATTACTGGCACAAATAGGTATGAAGATATAAAAAACTCCGATGCAATTATAATAACCGCTGGCATCGCTAGAAAACCTGGAATGAGCAGGGATGACCTCCTGCAAACCAATGCTAAAGTAATGAAGGAGGTTGGCGAAAATATTAAAAAATATTCTCCAAACGCGTTTGTAATAGTGGTTACCAACCCTTTGGATGCCATGGTTTCAGTGGTGCATAAATTTTCAAACCTTTCAACTAATATGATTGTTGGCATGGCAGGAGTGCTTGATTCTTCCCGTTTTCGTTACTTTCTTGCAAGTGAGTTAAATATCTCAGTTGAAGATATATCTGCTTTTGTGCTTGGAGGACATGGCGACACTATGGTACCACTAATCAATTGTGCTTCAGTTGCTGGAATTCCACTTACTCAAATTATCGATATGGGTCTTATCACACAGAAAAAAGTCGATGAAATAGTTGAACGCACTCGCAATGGCGGTAAAGAAATAGTTGATCTGCTTAAGTCTGGATCTGCATACTACGCTCCTGCATCTTCAGCTATATGCATGTTAGAATCATATTTAAAAGATAAGAGGCGCATATTACCATGTGCTGCTTACCTTAATGGTGAATATGGTGTAGAAGAGTTGTTTATTGGTGTTCCTGTAATTATTGGAAAAAACGGAATTGAAAAGATCCTAGAAGTTAAAATGAATGATAGTGAACAAGAAATGTTTAATAAGTCTGTAAACTCGGTGAGAGAGCTGGTGAAATCTTTAGGTTCATAAGCAAATTAATGGTTTTATAGAGCTTCTTTATAGCTCAAACAGCCTAAAAAAGTTGCTTGTGGTTACCTTCGCTACTTGTTCTGGTGACTCATTCCACAACTCTGCCAAACAATCAACAACGTATTTCACCATTGCTGGTTCATTCTTTTTTCCCCTATAAGGCTCAGGTGATAGATATGGTGCATCAGTTTCGACTAAAACACGCTCGCGTGGTACATTTTGTGCAATTTCTCTGAGTAAGCTCGCATTTTTAAAAGTAATAATTCCAGAAAATGAAATATATAACCTCAAATCTATAGATTGATAAGCAAGTTCTTTAGAGGAAGCAAAGCAGTGCATTACTCCACTAAAAGCACCGGCTTTCATTTCTGACCTTAACATATCGATCATCTCATTATCAGCGCTTCTTGTGTGAATAACTAAAGGTAGTCCAGTTATTCTTGACGCTTCTATATGTAATGCAAAACTTTTTTTCTGATTGTCTTTGTTGTCAGATTTATAAAAATCTAACCCGGTTTCACCGATACTAATTACCTTTTGGTTCTTGGTAAATTCAACTAATTCATCAACATGTATACACTCACCGTTTTCTATAGCAGCATCAAGCGGATGTATACCAACAGAGGAGTAGACCTGATCATAGGATGAAGAAATTTTTAATAACTTAGGAACATCGTCAATGCTTACGCATATGTTATGCAAAACCTTTACACCATTTTGCTCTGCCCTTGAAATTACTTTTGGTATTTCATCGTCAGAAAAATAAATCAAGTGGCAATGAGAATCTACTATCATGAGCTTATTGTTGAGGCTTTTATTATAGAAGAAAACTCTTCTATCACTGTTTTATAAACTTCTTTTTTAAATGATATAGCACTGGCTACTAAACTATCTATACCTTGCCAACGCCACTCTTTGAACTCTGGATGACCAGTATAATTAATATCAATGTCCTCATCCTCTCCGCAAAACTTCATTAAGAACCACCTTTGCTTTTGACCAGAATATTTTCCATTCCAGCATATTGGTATAACTTCTTCAGGCAAGTTGTAGTATATCCAATCCTTGCTTTTAGTTATAACCTTTACTTTATTAGTACCAACCTCCTCTAGCAACTCACGTAACGCTGCTTGTTCCAGTTCCTCACCATCATCAACACCTCCTTGTGGCATCTGCCAGTAAGAATCGCTATCAAAGCGTTTTCCAATAAAGGCATGTCCTTGTCTGTTAAATAGCATTATGCCAACACAAGGACGGTACTTATCTTTCTGCTCAACCACGAGTACGCTCTGTTTTTAAATGATTTGTTACAGAAGTTTTAATTAATTTTCCATTTTTTTCTTTCTTCATCTCTTCAACAATTTTCTTTGCAACTTCCTTTGCACTCAAGTTCGAGTTATCAATTTCAAGCGAACCCTCAGGTATAAATAGCCTTTTCCCTTCAATTTTCTTTATAGCAAAATCCGGATCAGTAATTTTATTTTCCTGATATCTCTCTTCTGATTGGACACGTCTTACTAGTTTTTCATTATTACAATGTAATACTACAGAAAAAATTTCCATGTCCATTTTTTTACTTAAATTTACCACTGAGTTATATAATCTTTGGTCATAGGGATCACCCTCTATCAATTCATTTGTAAATATATAATGTTTTGATTTTACGTAGTGTTTTTCCAGTATTGCTAATACATTTTCCCTAACTGCAAAAATTTTTTCCCATAGGTCATCTGGAACTTCAGCGTTTTGTAATTTAACAATATCAAATATAATATTATTGAATAGATTATTGCTTACTATTACTGCACCAATGATTTTACACAGTTCCTTTGCAGTAGTAAACTTACCACTGCCTGGAAAGCCGATTAAGTAGATGAGAGTCTTGCCCATAATGAATACTAGTAAAAAGCTATTTTCAATTATATAAAAAGTATATACATTGTACATGCTAAAAACATGATGATAAAATAGATGCAGGTAATACCTTTAACAAGTAGTTGCGTTGAAAATAGTTCATATTTAGAAATTTTGAGTATATAATTATAAATGAATCATATAACCTGTAAACAATGCTTAGCGATATGGAATCGATAAGAAGTACAATTGAAGAGATAATAGATCAAAATAAAGGTCATGATATAGTAACTTTTGATGTGCAGAATAAAACCGTTATTGCAAAATATATGATTATTGCATCTGGTGATTCAAGCCGTCACGTTAAAGCTTTAGCTGAGCACGTAATAAAAAGCCTCAAGCCACATGATAAAATAGATGTAGAAGGTATGGATGAAGGCAATTGGGTAGTTTTGAATTTTCAAGGCATAATGGTTCACATATTCAGGCCGGAAGTAAGGGAGTATTATAAAATAGAAGAGTTATGGAACTGATTGCCTGGATAGCTGGTGCACAACTGCACAAACGTTGTAATTTTGAAGGCAACTCCTGCACAGGTAGTGGTGTCATGAAAGTAGCTGACACTGGAATCCAGTTTTTCATGCAATTTCATCGGAAACGTTGTATAGTGTGCTTGTTTATAATTAAGTTCCAGTGTCTGGGCACTGGCTTCTCTATTAGGGTTACCTTCGGCATTAATGACAGGATAGACTGGGGTTTATAAAATGAAACACGCATCTGAATTTTTAAATTTCATCCAAGAAAGAGGGTACCTATACCAATGCACAAACATTGAAGGACTAGATCAATTATTATTGCAGAGCAATTATATAGTTGCATACATTGGGTTTGATTGCACAGCACCAAGTCTTCATGCTGGTCACCTAATTCAGATTATGATGCTCTGTCACCTACAAAAATTTGGTTATAAGCCGATAGTCTTACTTGGAGGTGGCACAACAAAAATTGGTGACCCATCCTTCAAAGATAAAGCAAGAAGCATCTTGCCTGTAGAGAACATCAATCAAAATACATCCAATATAAGGAGAATATTAGAGAAAATGGTGTCTTTTAATGACAGCAAGACTGGTGCAATGATAGTAAATAACGCAGATTGGTTGGATAACATAAAATACATAGATTTTTTGCGTGATATAGGAGCTTATTTTTCTGTAAATCGTATGCTAAGTTTTGATAGTGTGAAAACCAGGCTGGATAGAGAGCAAACCTTAAGCTTTCTAGAATTTAATTACATGCTATTGCAAGCTTACGACTTTATTGAATTAAACAAAAAATATGATTGTCGTCTGCAGATTGGAGGGTCAGACCAGTGGGGAAATATAGTAAACGGAATTGAACTTGGAAAAAAGTTGAATTTACCTGAGCTATTTGGCCTTACCATGCCTCTTTTATTAAATGCACAAGGAAAAAAAATGGGCAAAACTGAAAGTGGAGCAGTGTGGCTTGATGATAATATGCTAAAGCCTTACGACTACTGGCAATATTTTCGCAACGTTGATGATCAAGATGTTGGACGTTTTTTAAGATTGCTCACTGATGTGCCAATTGATGAGATTAGAAAATTAGAGTCTTTAAAGGATCAAGAAATAAATGAAGCAAAAAAGGTCTTGGCAACAGAAGTGACAAAAATATGTCATGGTGACAAAGAAGCGGAACTTGCACAATTTGCTGCAATTTCTGCTTTTGAGAATGAAGATAGCTCACTACTTCCTGATTACATCATAAAAAAAGAACAAGTTGCAAGCGGCATATCCTTAGTAGACCTACTACATGACACCGGTTTTGAACCTTCAAAAGGCGCTGCAAAGCGTTTAATACAGGGCAACGGATGCAAGATTAATGATAATGTTGTAAACAATATTGATCATGTAATAAATTTCGAAAGCTTTAAAGATCAGCCATTTATAAAATTATCTGCAGGAAAGAAACGCCATATAAAAGTTGTGGTAGATTAGGTCTCGAAGTAAGAAAACAAATTTTATACAAGTGAGAAATTAGATATGGAGCAAATTTTCAAAATTCGAGAATTATGTATAAAACAACTGGAAAGATAGTAGAAAGCGAAATTCTATTATATATAGCTAAAGTGGCTTAGGTTTACCTACAATTTGAAAAACAACAAATTCGTCATTCCGCTACTCATTAGCGGAATCTATACCGCGAATGAATCCATAACTGTACGGACATTGCAATTTGGGCCTACCAGGAGGGCAATGCCTCTTATCCAAGTACCCTCTTCTTGTCATCCAAGTAGCCGACACTGGGATGGCTTTGTTGCATAGCAACTGAAAAAATCTGGTGGCTACTGACAAAATTCATTATAAAATAGCCATTTAACCTTGAAAGAAAAAATATGCCACAAAAAATGAGGGTCAGTAACCATAGCGAATATAACAAATTTCTAGAAAAAAGAGGAAATATTTTTCATTATATCAACGAAGCCATAGAAAAGTGGTACGAGAATGGTCCAAAAATACCAGGTGGCAACAATATTTATAGCGATAAAATTGTAATTTTGGTGCACATAATAACTTGTTTATTTAGAATAGGCCTGAGGCAAACAGTTGGGTTTATAGCAGGATACCTTGAGCAAATTGGGAAAAATTTGCAAGTTATCAGCTATTCACAATCATCAAGAAGGTTTAAGAAACTCAATATTAAGATCAATGATTGCAGAAAATAATATGGAAGATATCGAAATTGCTATAGACAGTACAGGAATTAGTATATACAACAACACTCCTGGTCATAGCAAAGAAAATAGCGAAGATAGAAAGTATCGCAGCTATGAACAGACAAGAAAATTGCATGTAATGTTGAATACAAACAGCAAAAAAGCCATAGCTGTAAAATACAGTAACGGTGTCTACTCTGATCACTATGGAGCTTGTGATTTGCTAAAAGAAGTCGATTTTCAGTATGTCATAAAAGTACTATATGCAGATAGGGCATATGACAGAGAAAAGCTCTATAAGCTGTGTAATCAATATGGTATAAAAACGAAAATTCCTCCGAAAAACAACGCAGCAGAGCATCCAAAGTTAGACTATATGGCTGAGAGAAATTCTGCAGTCAAGCTCATAAAGTCATATGATGAAGATAGTATAAAGAAGTGGAAAAAAGAGATGAGTTATGGAAAAAGATCTTATATAGAAAGTTTTTTCTCGCGACTGAAACAAACATTCGGGTTTAGTTTTAGGAATAAATCTGAGACAAATAGAGAGAAGGAACTACTTGTTAAATACTATTTGCTCAATAAGTTCACTGATATTGGTATGGCTAAATTTGAGATAGCTTCATAAATTTATTGTGCGTTACCTACTATCCGAAGAGCGATGCAACAAAGCCCACGCACTGGGATGACAGCAGTCCTACGTCATACCGCGATTCATTCGCGGTATCTCGGCCGCTAACAAGAGATCCCGCTAACACGTAGCGGGATGACGAATTACTATCTACACCGTCATACCGCGATTCATTCGCGGTATCTCTTAACATAGATCCCTTACTTAACCGTCATACCTTAACATAGATCCCGCTAACAAGCAGCGGGATGACGGTTGTCGTTTAGCTACAAACATTAAGAAATTTACCAAATAAAAAAAAGGCAAAAGAAGCCCCGTGGTTGGCTAATTACTTACATTATACTTTCAAGTATGGCGTTTTTTTATTCTAAACGCTTAATAACCACGACTCAGCTGCTTTTAAGCTGCAACTAATCTAAATTATAAACATTAAGAAATTTACTAAACAGAAAAAAAGGCAAAAGAAACCCTAGGGTAGCTAATTATTCACTATCCATTTTTTAAGTTGGCGTTTTTTAATGTTTTAAATGCTTTATAAGCGTATTTCAGCTTGTGTAGGTAAAAACCCAGAAATTTGATAAAGACATAGAGTGCACATAGTGCAAAAAATTAAACATGAGACGCCAGATACGTGAGTTTTTTTGTCATTTAATCTGTACAGAGAAGATAAATAAATAGCTTCAGTGTTTATGATAAGGGGGCTGGCGGAGTTTGTCAAGTGGTTTTTTAGCCACGTTTCCCTGTTATAATGTTCGTTTGCTTGACCTAAGATCCAGGAGTATTTAAACTGAACTCTATATAGTGTTAAAAATGATAGGAAATCTAAGCGGAATAGTTGATGAAGTGCGCAGTGATCACATAATCCTGAATGTGAATGATGTTGGCTATATGGTGTATCTTTCAGCCAAAACTTTAAATGCATGTTCCATCGGAAGTAGAGTTAAATTACTTATCGAAACCTATGCAAATAACAGAGAAAATGTCGCTCAGCTATATGGTTTTATAAGCAAAGAAGAACAGCAGTGCTTGAGGTTGCTTGTCAAAGTAAGCGGCGTTAGCTATAAAACTGCAATGTCAATTTTGGGCAAATTAACTCCAGAACAGCTATTTTTGGCAATTATGAATGAAGATAAAGTAGCACTCAAGATGAGCGGACTTGGCCTGAAACTCATAAATCGAATCATCACTGAATTGAGTGGCAAAGTGAGTAAACTAGAAATAAATAACAATAATTTTCATCCAATTAATGAAGATGCCCTTTCAGCATTGATCAATCTTGGGTATGAAAAAATGAAAGCTTATGATACGATAAAAAAATACAGGCCAAATCTGGACACTAAGGATATTATTCGCATGGCGCTTAAGGAGCTTTCAATACTATGAAATCAATATCGTGCGGTAAAGAATATACTGAAGATGTGCGCAATATCAACATCAGGCCTGAACAACTTGATGATTTTGTCGGGCAAAAAGACTTAATACAAAATTTAAAAGTGTTTATAAACGCTGCACAGACGAGAACTGAAGCTTTAGATCACGTTTTATTATATGGTCCTCCAGGGCTTGGCAAAACAACTTTAGCACAAATTGTTTCTAAAGAATTAAGAGTTAGCTTTCGCGCAACTTCTGGTCCTTTACTTAGTAAAGCTGGAGATTTGGCCGCAGTGCTTACCACTTTAAATGCAAAAGATGTTCTATTTATCGACGAAATTCATAGATTAAATCGCAGCATCGAAGAAGTTTTATATACTGCTATGGAAGATTTTTGCCTGGACATATTAGTAGGTGAAGGTCCATCTACTCGCACTTTAAGGATAGATCTACCACCATTTACGCTAATTGGAGCAACAACACGGCTTGGATTACTTTCTGCGCCACTCAGAGATCGTTTTGGCATTCCTTTGCATCTTGAGTTTTATTCCTTTGAGGAGCTGGTTAATATTATAAAAAGAGGCGCAAGAGTTCTTTCTGCTGAAATTGAAGAGGATGCAGCACGGGAAATTGCCTGCCGTGCGCGCGGCACTCCAAGAATTGCTTTGAGGTTACTCAGAAGAATAAGGGATTTTGTTGAAGTGAAAGATGATAAAAAAATTACTTATGAAGTCGCTGATTCTGTATTACTAAAATTGGGTGTAGATAAAATGGGACTCAATAAACTTGATATGAATTATCTAAGATTTTTATTCAACACTTCAGGCCCTGTTGGAATTGACACCATATCTATTGCGCTATCCGAAGATGTTGGCAATATTGAAGAAACAGTAGAACCTTATTTAATCAAAATTAGTTTTGTAAAGCGCACACCAAGAGGGCGCGTTCTAACCGATCAAGCAAAGGAGTATTTGAGCTTTCAACATTAAACATCATAATTTATATTGACTAATTGGCGTGGTATCTATATGCTAACATTTATATATTAAAAATAATGGAGGCATATATGTTAACTAATAGCACTGAAACTGTATCTTTAATTGAAACTTCTTCTAATCTAAATATCAGTCCTTCTGATAATAATTCGATTTCGGATACTAAAAATGTACCTAAATCAACACTAGATGAGAATGTACCTAAATACGTCACTCTTAATAATGCAGAAGAATGGAATGAGTTCTTTATAATGCAGAACAACACTTCTACTAATACCACTAATAAAAAGAAACCAAAACCTTATATTCATAAGGATAGTAATGGTATATGTACATATACTGCTCGGGATGAGAATAAATATGGTGGTAAGAACATTATAGGCAAAATTGCTGAACAAATTAAAGAAGAGATATCTAAAAATATAGAAAATAATGATATAGAATTTATAAAACTTAAAGAAAGCAAAAATGAAGATAATATTATTGAGCCTGCCGTAAGAATTGCGATAGGTAGTAATACAAAAGAAATAAGCATGAGTGACATTCTAAATAACGATTTGTGTAAACAATATGGCGTGAAAGCAATTACATTATTGCTACCTCAAAGTAAAGCAAGGGGGCTACGTTGCCGGGTTGATGAACATGGAACAAGAATTTATGAAGTAGCTAATGGGTCATATCAAATGACTTTAAAGTGGAATGCTCAAGGAAAAGAATGTAATATTAAAATTAATATTCATGATAATGGCTCCGTAGAACTTATTGAGGGTAATGGTGTTACTATGGAGCAATTAGCTGCACATAAAGAAGTAAAAGTAGGAAGGCAATATGAAGCAAAGCCTTTACATGAAGTGTTAGCATCACAATTGCCACAAACACAATTACAACAAAGCTCTGAAGAAGTAAAATTTTTGGAGCAGCATTCAACAAATGTAGAAGACTTGAGCGGCGCATCACAAAAGCATCAAGCTCCTGCTGCTTCAAAATAGGTAAAGTAGTGAAAATTCAGTATAAGTTGCTTGCATCTGCAAGTAACTTATACTTTTATGATGAGCAACACAATACTACCAAGAAATTTCTACGAGCGGCCAACTTTGGTTGTAGCCGGGGAGTTACTAGGAAAGATGCTGAAATTTTCTAACTTTAGTGGAATAATAACCGAAGTTGAAGCCTATATAGGAATGAATGACCCAGCTTGTCACGCGGCAAGAGGCTATACTAATCGAACCTCAGTAATGTTTGGTATGCCGGGGTTTTCATACGTGTACTTTATATATGGAATGTATTACTGTTTAAATATTGTAACAGAAACAGAAGGGTTCCCAGCAGCAGTGTTAATACGAGGATTAAAGCTCATTGAACCGCTTGAAGCAAACTTAGGCGGACCAGGAATACTGTGCAAAAGATTAAACATTACCAAAGAACATAATAAGCAAGACCTTACTATAAGCCACAAATTTTGTGTTTATGAATCTCACCTCAACCCGGATTATGTGTGCACTCCGAGAATCGGAATTAGTAAAGGCCAAGAGAAATTTTGGCGGTTTAAGATTTTCTAAACTTAAGCTCCAGTGATCTTGCGTAGACTATTTGCCAATTGGATAATCACCAGTGAAACAAGCATCACAATATTGTGGTGTAGCATTGTTACGCACTTCTCCTTTAACAGCCTGATATAATCCATCAATACTCAAGAAGGCTAGGCTGTTTACTCCTATAACTTCCTTAATTTCCTCTACAGATTTATTTGCAGCAATTAAATCTTTGCACTCTGGCGTATCTATTCCATAAAAACAAGAATGCTTAATTGGTGGGCTTGAAATTTTGAGGTGAATTTCTTTTACTCCTGCATCCTTTAACATAACTATTATATTTGTTAACGTACTACCACGCACTATACTATCATCTATTAAAATTATGTTTTTACCCTTCAAAGTGTGCCTATTAGCATTGAATTTTAATTTTATTCTAACTTTACGTACTTCAGCGGTTGGTTGTATAAAAGTTCTTCCTATGTAATGATTACGAATTATTCCCAGTTCCATAGGTAATCCTGAATGCTTTGCATATCCAATAGCTGCAGGTATTCCAGAATCAGGTATTGGTACAACCATATCTACATTGTTTTTTGGTGGGCTCTCTTCTGCAAGTATTCTTCCTATTTCTTTTCTTATATCATATATGGACCTATTCTCCATTATGCTGTCTGGTCTCGAAAAGTAAACGTATTCAAAAATACAAAAACTTGATTTTTGCTGTGGGAAAGGAAATGCTGAAGCTAGATTATCATTTCGATCAATGGTGACTAACTCACCTGGTTCTATTTCTCTAACAAACTCTGCATTTACTATATCAAGAGCACAAGTTTCAGATGCAAGAACGTAAGAACCGTTTAACTTCCCTAAAACAAGAGGCCTGATTCCAGATGGATCACGTACTCCAATAACTACTTCTTGATTGATTGCCACAAAAGAATAAGCACCTTGTATTTGCTTTAATGCATATATAAAACTCTCTAAGAAGCTATTTTTTTCACCCCTTGCTGTCAGATGCACTACTACTTCTGTGTCAATATCTGACTGAAAAACGCACTCTTGTTTAATTAATTGTTCGCGTATCGGAGAAATATTAATTAAATTACCATTATGTGCTATAGCAAAATCCCCAAATTTGTTACTTTTGCCAAGCATGGGCTGCGCTCCAAATTTACTACCACTTGTTGAGTATCGAACGTGACCTATTGCACAATCTCCAGGCAAGGATTTTTTTATTTCATCTATATCATCAAATACGCTGCTCACTTGACCTTGAAAGTGATAAGAGTGCAGCTTATCGTTGTTACTGGTTACTACGCCAAAAGACTCTTGACCTCTATGCTGCAAAGCATGGAGAGCAAGTATAGAGTTAAAAGCAGCGCTTTGGTTGCAGCTTATGCCAAATACCCCACATTCCTCACGCATTTCATCTAGCATAAAAACTATTAAGTAAAGTTTAATTTTACTTTAGCATAGGTAAAATACAAGTATTTTGTTGTTCATCTGCTTTTATTGCCAGCAATAATCCTATGCATATCAAGCTTGCAGCAGTTGTACTTCCTCCATAAGAAAGAAATGGCAGTGGATCGCCTATCACAGGCAAGAGGCCTATTGACATTCCGATGTTTATAAAGAAATGAGCGCTAAAAAAGGCGAAAATGCCGATAGATACCGACTTAGAAAAATAATTTTTCGACCTATAAGCGATAGAGAAAATTATGCCAAGTAATGAGGTATAAAGCAAAATTAAAGTCATGCTACCTAAAAAGCCCCACTCCTCACTCAGCACTGCAAAAGCAAAATCTGTACGTTTTTCCGGCAAAAATCCAAGTTGAGTTTGACTTCCACTCACAAAACCTTTACCAAGTAAACCTCCTGAACCAATAGCTATCTGAGATTGCTGCGCATTATAACCTATTCCAAGTGGATCCACTGATGAATCCAAAAACGACAATATCCTTTGCTTGTGATAAGGACGTAAAAAAGGCCAAATAGCCGGTACTGCAAAAATGCCAAGCGTTCCACATATTACCGAATGAGATCTTTTTATTATTGCTGTGAATATAATTGATATCCCTATAAATAACATTATCACAGCTGTGCCTAAATTAGGTTGCTTTAACACCAAGAACACGGGTAAGAAAATAATTATAAGTGCCTTAAGCAATCTTTTAAATTCCATCATTTTATATACACTCTGCTTATCAAAATAGCGAGCAAGCGCAAGTATTAAGCCTACTTTTGCAAATTCTGATGGTTGCAAACTAATTGATCCAATTCTTATCCACCTTGTTGCACCCATTATGTGTGAGCCAAAAAAATTCACTACTAATAGCGAAATCACTGCTGCTACATAAAAAAAGTAGGCGTGCTTCAAATAAAAATCTAGCTCTATGAATGACATAGCTATAGCAAGTAGGAAAAAGAAGGAGAATATGACCAGTTGGTGAATCGCAAATGGCACCCACTTTCCTCCAGCAGAAGAGTATTGAACAACAATGCCAACGCAAAACAGCGCTATCACGTTAATGACTAACAACCAATGAATCTTCTTCAGTCTATCCACAATAAAGACCTTATAACCTTAAAGTATAGTAAAATATGAAACAAAGATAAAAATCAAAAAACCAACTTCTCAACTACTAACCGAATTGGAGTGCTATATATTCCAGTTACTACTGTTAAAACTGCCATAAACAATAGACAGAAAAGCATAGGAAATGGCACATCATTAATTTTGTCCGGTGTCATTCCAGTGCGTGACGTTGCATCATTTTCAAAATACATTTTCTCTACCATCTTCCACATATATATCAATGCAAGGAAAGAGCCAGCAGCAAATGTTACAAGGGAAATCCACGCATGAGATTCGATAATTGCTTTCATTATATACCACTTGCTTACAAAGCCATTTGTTAAAGGCACACCGATTAATGCTAAACTGAGTAGAGTGAACGCAAGTGCTGTATAAGGCATTGATTTCTTGAGTCCCGATAAATTCTCTATTTTTGTTGTATCAAATTTGTAAGAAATACATCCTGCAGCCATAAATAAAGATGTTTTTATTATGCTGTGGTTTACTATGTGAAGAATTGCTGCAAATACACCTGTTTTTGAGTTAAAACTCAGTGCTAAAATTATATAACCAATTTGGCTAATACTAGAGTGAGCAAGCAGTCTTTTTATGTCTTTTGCGGTTATTGCAAATATCGACCCAAATATAACAGCGCAAAGTGCGAGGATAATTATCACGTTGCTTAGTGATGGTTTAAATAAGAAGAAATTTTGATGAAAAACAGTATAAAAGATTCTGATGAAAACATATATCATCACTTTTGTCACTGTGCCTGAAAAGAATATGCTAATGAAACTTGGCGCCTCACTATATGCATTAACCAGCCACCTGCTTAATGGAAACAGTGCCATTTTGATTGAGAGACCAATAAAAATGAACAACGTGCCAAGTTTTATGATGTTGTTATCGTGTAATGGAACTATTCTTTCAGCCATGTCAGACATATTGAGCGTTCCAGTCATTGAATACAAGAGCCCGATGCCAAATAAATAAAATGTTGCGCCTATTGTTCCACTAATTAGATATTCAAATGCTGCAACCAAGGCTTTTTTATCCCTTCCCATTGAAACTAATACATAAGAAGAAAGAGATGAAATTTCCAAGAAAACGTAAAGGTTAAATATGTCGTTTGTTACTAGAATCCCGAGCAGTCCGCTTAAGCACAGTAGAAATAGAGAGTAAAAACCAGTGATTTTGTTTTTGCTAATTTCTTTTTCGTTAATATAAAAGCTATAAAGCACGCTAATCAGCGCTATAAAATTCACCAAAGTTAGAATCAAGGAGTTTAACACGTCGATTCTTAACTCTATTCCATACGGAGGAGCCCAATTTCCAAGGTGATAAGTTATAATTTCACCTTTATATGTTTTAATGAGTAGTATTGATGAAATGATAAGAGTGATTGTTGTTGCAATAAAAGAAATAAACCAAGATACCTTGTGTTTCTTGGTAAGAAAGCAAAACATTGATGCAATTATTGGTATAATAACTTGTAAGATTGGTAATTGCATTAAATTGTTGTTAATATATCGTTAAAGTATTAGTATATATAATACTTTTTGTTTTAATACCCTTATGTTATCTAAAATTTGTAACGCAATAAAACGCCTATTACGAAGAGAAGATAAATTTGTAGGAAGAGATGAAAATGGAAATTCTTACTATGAATCAAGTAAAGGAAAAAGGTGGGTTATGTATAGCAGTGTCTCTGAGCCTACAACAGTGCCTCCGGAATGGCATATATGGCTTCACTATACTGATAATGTAGTACCAGTTAATAATAAAAAAAGAAAAGTAAAACATACTCCTAATTTAACGGGTACAAAAGATGCATACTATCCAAACCAAAAAGTGAAAAATTACTATAAAAGCTGGAGTCCTGATAACTAAAGATGCGAAGGTCAAATATACTTGAAATAACCGCTGGATTATTTGTATTAATTTTCACTATTTTTCTGATTTTCTTTGCTATTGATAAGCTATCTTACATAAAGAAAAACTATAAGGATTGCAATAAAATATATGGTCTTTTTGCTAACGCTAACGGTATAGGAGTTGGTGATAGTGTCAAGATCTCTGGTGTAGATGTTGGAAGCATAACTGGTGTATCACTTGACAAAGCTACCTACGTAGCACGAATCGATATGTGTATAAGCAAAGACATAAAATTGCCAATTGATAGTTCAGCTCTGATCACTAGCAGTGGAGTTGTTGGCAGTAAATTTGTTAATATATCACCTGGATCAGATATTAAACTAATCTTGCATGGTGGTAAAATAGAGTATACTCAAGCTGAAGCAAATATGGGTGGAATAATGGACAGAATTCTTGGTATGTTTACAAAGTGAAAATGGCAGGATTCCAAGTATATCCGTTCAGGTAAAGCCTCCTGTAGTTCTAAAGTATTTAAGGAGTTTGCCTTATTTCTTGCCTTTTCTACCGCTTGCTTTGGGGTTTATAGTATAGAAAGTGCCTTAATAGTTGCAGTGCATGTCTATCAATGATAAAATGAAAATTAATTTATTTTGATATTATGATTGGTTTACTGTTTGCCGTACTGTTGTTCCTCTGTGGTAGTGATGCACTTGCAAAACAGGAGCCACGTTCAATAGCTGGAGATAATCACATAAAGGTGATAAATTATAACCCACAAGCTATACATAAGTATACGGGTTTTTATGGTTATCAGTCCAGTATATTGTTTGAACCAGGGGAGGTAATACAAAACCTTTCAATGGGTGATTCAACTGGTTGGCAACTCCTTCCTCAAGGTAATAGATTGTTTATTAAGCCTATAGATGATATTGCCGATACTAATGCAACTATAATTACCAATAAAAGAGTTTATTACTTTGAACTTCATGCTGAAGAAGCAACTGGACTAGATGATCCAAGATTAGCATATGAAGTAAGGTTTCTTTATCCACTATTTAGCAGTGATGAGATTTACACAACAAATAACGGTGATATCTTCGAACAAGCTAGTCATACCATTATTCCTGATATCAATGATATTGAAGTTGTAAAGAAGGGATTAAATTTTAATTATTCCATCTCGCACGTCAAAGGTAGTCAGTCAATAATACCAATTAAGGTTTTTGATGACGGAAAATTTACATATCTACAATTCAATAAAATAAACTCTGATTTTCCGGCAGTTTTTATGGTTGATTCTGCAGGATATGAGTCTTTAGTAAATTTCCGTACAGTTGATAACTACCTGATAATCGAAAGGGTAAGTTCAGTGTTTACCTTAAGGAATGGATCGAGTACAGTTTGCCTATTTAATGAAACCATACCTTTCAAAAAAGGGTAAAGGCTATAATGCCCGAGATATGGGTGCAAAATTTTTTCTATGATGTTCTGTAATTCCATAAAGGCCAATAGCGTTAAGGTGCTCTTTTGTCCCATATCCTTTATTTTTATACCAATTATATTCAGGATGCTTATTATGCAATTCTTGCATAAGCCGATCTCTCGTAACTTTTGCAACGATTGAAGCTGCTGCAATTGATGTACTCAAATTATCACCATTTACTATGGATTTCACTTGCCATTTCACTTCAGGTGGTTGATTACCATCAACTAGTACATAATCTAATTCTAGGTCCAAGTCTATTAACGCACGTTTCATTGAAAGCTTTGTTGCTTGCAAGATATTGTATGAATTTATTTCTTCTACGCTTGCCATTCCTATACCAAATTTTGCAACGGATGTTATTTTTTCATATAGGACTTGCCTACATTGAGGAGTCAACTTTTTCGAGTCGTTGATTCCATCAATAATTGTATTTCTATCAATAAACACTACGGCTGCGGATATTACTGGACCAGCTAGCGGACCTCTTCCAACTTCATCCACTCCTGCTATCACTCCTGATAATTTATTTTCTAATGTAAAGTCTGGGTATTTCATAGGTTTTTATAATAAGAAAGTTATAGTAAAAACTGAACAGATAATAGAAATTATCCAAAATTTCATAACGATTGCATTTTCTGACCATCCCTTCTTCTCAAAGTGATGATGTATTGGTGCCATAAGAAAAACTCTTTTTCCTTCTCCATATTTAAACTTTGTATATTTAAAATATGATATCTGAATAATAACAGATAGAGTCTCTATTACAAAGATTATTCCAATAATGGCAAAAAGCATTTCTCTTTTAATTAGGACACTAGTTAACCCTAAAGCCGCACCTACCGACAAGCTACCAACATCACCCATAAATATTTTTGCTGGATGTGTGTTAAACCACAAGAAACTTAGAATAGCTCCTATAAATGCAATGCAGAATAAAGTAATATTCATATCTGCCTGAGTTATATATGCAATTAGCCCCAAAAAAGCAAAGGAAGTGATAACTTGAGTTGCAGCAAGGCCATCCAAACCATCTGTGAGATTCACAGCATTAGAAGAGCCGACAATTACAAACGCAGCAAACGGAACATATAGATAGCCAAAATCTATTATTACTCCTTTAAATAGGGACGTTTTTGTAAAACATTCAGCAGAGTATAGCTTAAGTATAAACACACCAACCAGAGCAACAATAAACTGAATAAGTATTTTGGTTTTTGCACTTAAACCTCGATAGTGATTTGTCTTCAATTTTAAATAATCATCAATAAATCCAAGTAGAGCAAAAAATAGAGTTATCAATATCAGCAGCAAAATTTCTGGTGTTAACTGAGCCCAGAGTAAAATTGGTAATAAAGAAGAAATCAGTATTATTATTCCGCCCATAGGTGGTACATTCTTTTTTGTTATTAAATGACTTTCTGGTCCACATGATCTAATTGGTTGCCCATCTTTGCTTATTTTTTTTAGAAGCTTTATAAAATAGGGAAAAAGAATAAACCCAAAAACAAATGAGGTAAAAAATACTTTTGTAGCTAAGATCATCTGCTTACTTAAATTGACTAAGTGTCATACCACCTATAGCTAATAAAGTCAACTTCTGTCATCCTATAGCCTGACCCACAACTGTACGAACATTGTGATTTGGGCCCATCAGTAGGGTGTCATCCCAGTCTGGAATCCACAACTGTACGAACGTTGTAGTTTGGACCACCAGTGGGGTGTCATCCCAGTGCCCAGACACTGGTTCTATGCAACTTAATTAAAAACGTTTGTTTTAGTGTAAGACAATTACCTTTAGCTTATCAGCTCAGTTATAAGCAAAATTTCTGGATTCCAGACTGGAATGACACCATTTGCTGTGCAATTTACCTTCAAAAATGAATGTTCGTACAGTTGTGAACCTGTGGCAGGTATTACATAAGAGCATTTCCCTCTTCTAAATTAAAACGCACTTTTGCCTCCTTTGCAGTCTATACTTTAGATGTATTTAATTTACCAATACTAATTATTTATTAATAATGGTGATATGTAAATATAGTTATAAAATAATTGTTACACTTGAATTCCTTCCTGGTTTCTGTTGTTATCAGAACATTTAAAACACTTTAAGAAAGCTGCTTAGTTAAATTAACTTAGACAAGTAAATAGCAGTTTTGCAGCCTGTTTTTATGAATGATGATAAAATGTTGTAGCCAAATGCGCTTTCAGCATTGTGCTGAATTGCAATATCTTTGTGCTCTAACTCCTCGTCGCGAAATTTACTTATAGTTTCTCTTAATTCCCCATCTTCTAAATGTGAAACTTGCTCTTTGTAGTGCTCCCCGATAACTTCTTCAACTGCAGCAGTGCAAGCCATAGCAGCTTTTTTGCCCATAATGGCAGTTGCAACGCCAAGCGACACTCCTAAAACACGCCAAACAGGCAACAAAACAGTAGGACGAACTTTTTGCTCTTTGATTTTCTCATTAAAATAGTGAAAATGCTTTTTTTCCTGCTCTTCCATTTCAATTATTTCATTGATTATAGAAGATTTCTTAAGAATAAATTTTTGACCAGAATAAATGCAAATAGCTCCATATTCTCCAGCGTGATCTACTCTAATTGCCTGTTGCAAGAACTGATTGTTGCTGTACCTTAAATTATTTAGATTTCTTTCTTTCTCCACAATACACCTTACCTGATACGAACAGAGCTACTATGAGATAAATTAGATTCCATGTTGCTAAGGAAACACCTAGAACGTAATGAGGTCTGTCACAAGATGGAGAGTAATTAGGATTTAGTAGATTATTTCTGAGCTCTTCTATACTAACGTTACCACTTGCTTGCTCTGTACAACCTAAAACATCATGAAATAAGTGGAGTTCAAGACCTATATGATAAAAAGATATTACTGCACCTATGAGGTAGCTGCAAAACATTGCATAGATTAGAATTTTGTTGTCTTTAAGCATGCACGCTACTGCAAGTAATCCGGCGATATAGTAAACTATTCGCTCGTATGTACATAACTTGCATGGCAGCATGTTGAAAAAATATTCTAGCACATATGCAAAAATTAGAGCAGCGGCACTCGACAGCAGAAAGATTGCAGGAATTCTGGAATTATTACACATAACTTTAAGTAAATTATCCCTGAAAGTATAAAGCAGAGTATTCATTTTACATAGGGATTTTTATTTTTTTTCAAAAGCAATCTAACTGGCACACCGTCTGCAAAGAAATTTTTTCTGAGATCGTTAATTAAATAGCGTTTGTAACTTTCATCAACACTTTCAGGTATGTTACATATCAAAGAAAAAGCTGGAGGTTTAGTACCAATTTGAGCGATATACTTCATTTTAACTGCTTTGCCTTTTACAAGAGGGTGAGAATGTTTTCCTACAGCATCTATGAGCCACTTATTCAGTTTTGCAGTGCTGATCTTCTTGTTCAAGGATTCACTCACTTCAAGACACTTATCTATCACATCACCGCAGCGCATGCCTTTTAACGCAGAAATTGTTATAGTTGGCACTTCCAAGAATAACCTGGTTACTTCCTGTTGTTTGACAAATTTTATTAACCTGCTTCTGTCATCCTTACCTATTAAATCCCACTTATTTAAAACAACAATAATCCCTTTCCCTCCCTTAATTGCAGCTTCACCAATTGATAAATCCTGCTGCTCAATACCAACTAGGGAGTCTAGCATTAAAACTACCACATGAGAGCGCTTGATTGATTCCATGCTTTTCTCAACAAATCTTGATTCTAAGCCATCTACAACATTCGCCTTTCTGCGGATTCCGGCAGTGTCAATTAGAGTAATTAACTCTCCATCATGATCATATGTAATATCCACAGAATCACGTGTGGTACCTGGCTCTGAACTTGTTATTAGTCTGTTTTCTGCAAGTAAACCATTTAAAAAAGTTGATTTTCCAACATTCGGACGGCCGATGATCGCGATCCTCAGCCTACTCAGTTCATTGTTAGGTAACTCAGTGTTCTCGTTAAAATTTTCAATAACACCAGCTAATGCATCATAAAGATCAACCATGCCAAGATTATGCTCGGCAGAGATATACACCGGGCCAAGAAAATCAAAAAACTGCAAATAATCAACATTTTCGGATTTATGACTCTCGCATTTATTTGCTATCAGTATCACAGGTTTATTTATTTTTCTCTTCAGCCACTTTGCAAACTCTTTATTTCGCTCATTTTGCACTTTTGCGTCAACAAGAAAGAAAATTATGTTTGAACTGGATAAAGAAAACTCTATTTGCTCAATAACTTGCAGTGAAAAACTAGTTTGGTCGTTCCATCCTCCTGTATCTATAACTTTAAACTCCAAATCGCTAATTCTCCCCATTCCCTCTCGCCTATCCCTTGTCACTCCTGGAATGTTACTCACTACTGCTGCTTTTCTTCCTATTAATCTGTTGAATAGGGTCGATTTTCCAGCATTTGGTAGGCCTACTATGGCGATTTTTAGCATAATTCAAGGGCATGTTCTATATGAAGTAAATTATAACCGAAACTTTTCAATTTAACTATTGACTTCGTAGATTATATAAGCATACTACAGTTAGAATTTTTTTATTTCGTTATGTAAAATATGAGGTAGTTATGCTAGTGTCAGAGCAAATAGAGAGTGTAGATAGAGAAGAATTAAAGCAACAAAATCATATACATAAAGATACAGAGTGTTCGGAAGAGACGACAATATATGGGCATATTAATCAACATATGGAAAAAAACATCTCAAATACATTGCATGAAATATATGATGCTCTTATGTCATATAACGAATCGGAACAGTCAATGACGTCAACTTAAGAACTTTCATTAGCAAACTCTCCTAAAGACATGATGGCGTTTAGGCTTATCTACTTTATTGCGGCTGTCCCGGTCGGATTTTAACTTTAGCGCGTATACTTAAAAAGGGCTTGAAAGTTTTTTGGCGCAATAAGTACCTGATAGAGTTTCTGTCTCATTACACTAAATAAAACTGAAAAATTTAAACGATACTCAGTAATTTGATCTGGGTTCCAAGGCCCTTGTGCATCACATATATGAAGCGATAATATATTGCACATGACCAAGTTTGCCCAAAATTCTTGTAATACAGCCTCTCCAGAAAAATTCTCTAACTCTGCTCCTACTTTGAGTCGTTTATAGCACTTCTCTATGTGCCACCTTAACACATAAGCTTTGCTCCAAAGTCTCGGTCAAAAACTCTGTTTCTCAGTTGGCTAATGTCAGCACTATAACTCTTACTTTCTGTCCTTTCATTTTATTTTTTAGCTTTTCATTTTCTAATATAAAATCAAAATCTAATTCGCCAGCGTTCCCATAGCTTACTATAATTTCTTTTTTGCAAGCGAAAAATAAAATCTACTTCCAAATCATAATGCTGCTGAATGAATTTTACTGAAGACGATCATAGATAAATAATAATTTCTCTTGATTTAATAAACGCATTTGAGTGATAACTTCGGGTAATTGCTCTGCCGCCAACGTTTGTTCACCTATATTCCAAGCTGCAAGACGAGCACTACAAATCAGCGAAGTACACAAATCAACAAACAAATTGCCAATGGTGCCTGTTGTTCCATTTGGTTCAAACTCGGATACAATTTCCCCAGAGCTGGGTAATCTCATACCAGAACCATCTGCTGCAATAAGTCTATAGCCTCTCCAACTCAGGTTCATCCTGATAGGCTGTTTGGATGCTTAGATTCTTGAAAGCCTGTATGGCAAATCTTATATCTTGCTTTAGAAAAAGCTTGCTTTGAGGGTACATGTCAATGGCTCCATAAGTTCACATTCTATTCCCAAACTTTTTTTAACTAACTTTAAAATCATAGAAAATACTGTCGAAAAAGGAAGTTTTCTTGTTCGTGTAAAACTCAACACAATGGATTTTCTGAAAAGTTTTCGAGTATATTATATTTTTAATTTGTAGAATAAGGTTTTTTCCTTTTTGCATATTTCACCTAAAAAGGACACATTTTAGACTTCTTTGTTGAAATAAAACAGAAACAAAAGTGCTGTCCCTTGCACTCTTTGGATAATTTAATGATAAAAAATTTGGAGAGAAATTTTATACACTATCGCTGATATTTTTCCTTAAGTTGACGCCATTGCCTGAACGGATACAACTTAATTTTTAATCTGCAGGAGTCAAGTTGAGAATGTCCAATTTTCCACTTTCTTTATAGCATAACATACTTCAGCGCCTCTTGCTCCTCTTGAAGTCCAATGGGCTCACCACTTATGTGTAAATTAATCGTTAATGTTGTACACGTTCTTTTCTTTTTCTACTCTCTCTTGCTCTTCAATACAATATATAGCAAGCGGATTAGCTTTAAGTCTTTCGACTCCTATTTCTTCTCCTGTTCCATCGCAGTAACCATAAGTGCCTAATTTTATTTTTTCTAACGCCTCCTTAATTTTTTCTTTTCTATCTTTTCGACGCTTGATTAATTCCTCGTTTCCACTATCTTCATCAGAATAGTATGTATCAATACTATTATCTTCTAGTTCTTGTTTCTCTAACTCAGCGAGTATTGATTGTAACTTTAAGCTGAAGTATTCCAGTTGTTTTACGCTCATATATTCTTCATCTTCTGAAGGAGTGTAATCTTCTGGTGACTTTATTTTTGGTAACTTTTCCATAATTGCATTATCAAAAAAATAATAAAACCTATATAATTTATGAACAAAAAATTATACTACCTCAAAGTAAACACTATAATTTATAATAAACATTTAAAAGCCTAGTATGATCGACTCAGTAAAAAAATTAGTAATAGATGATAAGAACTTTACCTATATAGTATGTATTTTTATCATAATGTTAAGTTTATCTTCATTTACACTTAAAAACAACAATAAACAAGAAGTTATGTTAACATTAACATGGATATGTGCTACATTTGTTTTGCAGATTTCTACAAATAATTTGTTTACATCTGATTATCATGATGGAATATTAGAGCAAATCTTTGTACAGCCACTCTCTTCTAGGCTTATAGTTGCTTATAAAATTTTCGCTCACTGGTTATTATTTGGGTTACCGATTTCAGTAATTTCTTCCATATTCAGCTTTGCAATTCTAGGCAATAGTATTGAACACTCAATAGCAGTTGGAGTGTCTTTATTATTTAATACGCTGATAATCACTAATATTTCAGCTACTGGAAATGCATTGATGATTGGTCAAAACAACTTAGCATCAGGAGTATCGCAAATTCTTGTTTTGCCAATGATAATGCCAACCTTTGTGTATTTTAAAATGCTAACTCAATTTGAAAATTTATCCTTGAATATTTATACACTACTAATCACCATCTTAGTTTTTGTTATTTTGATTGTTAACAGCACCATAACTACTCACATGGCACTAAAATTTGCTGTGGAACAGGATTGAAAAATCTTACTGTTATTCAGTAGACTTCTTGCATAACCTAGAAAAAAGGCAAATAGTTATTATAGATTTAGGTTTATCGACAATTTGAAAAACCTTCATTCCAGCATCCTTCCCTGTCATCCAAGTAGCCCTTCGTTGTCATCCCAGTGTCAAAAACTGGGATAACAGCTAACCTGACAACCGTCATCCCGCTACTTGTTAGCGGCTAAGAGATACCGTGACGGTATGACGGTTCGCGGTGGCATGACGATAAGCCTCATCATCCCGCTACGTGTTAGCGCCGCGGCGGTATGACGATTCGCAGCGGCATGACGAGAAAGGGGCTACTTGGATGATACCTTTTTTCTACTTAGTTTGGGTTATGCAAGAAGTCTATTCCTTCATAAGGAGAAGTAGTTAAAGGAATTTACTCTATTTCTCCCTCTTTTTTTATTATTTTTAATCTATAGTTAACGTAAAAGAGATATGCAAAAACTCTATTGATCCATAGTCTGCAAATTATTAATAACACTTACTTTAAAGAACCTCACTTTACGCTGATCTTTGAGCGCTCTTCTGTGGTATTTTGTAAGAGTATAACTTGTGAAATCGTCTTCCCTATAGATTAAAGAGTTACACTGCTTTATATGTGATGCTATCCACTCTGCATAGTCCTGATGATCGGTTGCAATGAATATTTCCCCTGTTATAAGTATTTTTTTTGCTAATAAATTTAAAAATTCCGTATTAATTAATCGTCTTTTATTGTGACTTCTTTTTGGCCATGGATCTGGAAAGAGAATAAAGAATCTTTCAACACTGTTATCAGGAAAATTTGCAATCAATTCTCTTGCATCTTCTGTCCACATTAAAATATTTTTTATGTTCTGTATTTCTATGTTTGTTAGCAAGCGAGAAACCCCCTTTAAGTAGGGCTCACATCCTATAAATAATAGATCAGGTTCATTGAGCACCTGGTAAAGCATATTTTCACCGTTGCCAAAGCCTATTTCTACCCATATTCTTTTTTGTGAATTTACAATTTTCTCTATAGATTCCTTGCTGTTTTGAATAGAATATTTTTCCAATATTTCATCAACATCAGGTTTTAGCCTGGACCTTCTGGAGAACGATCTAATCCACTTGCTATTCTTAAATAGCATATTCTTGATACATATATAATTTTCTCACTATATTTTATATAGCTTAAACAATTCTCGAAATGAGTTAATGAAAAATTACTTGTCAATAATTGTTAATATTATATAATATATGAGTTCTAATAAAGTTTAAGTTAAAGGTATGAATAATAATAATCCAGTCGTAAATCTACCGGTTACTATCAGAAAGCTATCATCAAACAAATTTATAGAAGAGATATGTCAAGGCCAATTTGAGGATCAAGATAATACCTTGTTTGAAGATTCTTTTGTTAACAAAATTAAAGAAGGAGATGTGGTAGAAGGTGTAATTACAAGAATAAACCCTAACGACGTTGTGGTTGATATTGGTTTAAAATCTGACGGGAGAATTCTGATCAAGGAACTCGGTTGTAATGATGAGGTCATTATTGGCTCGAAAATCAGAGTTTATGTGGAAAGAATTGAAGATTATCATGGTAATGTTGTTCTTAGTCGTGAAAAAGCAATTAGGGACGAAAAATGGAATAAGTTGGAAGAAGATACAGTTACAAGGGCTGAAGTAAGCGGAGTTATTAAACGCTCAATTAAATGTGGCTTTATTGTTGATCTTGGTGACGGAATAAGCGCTTTTTTACCGCTGAGTCATGTGGATTTGAAGCAAGTAAAAGATGCGAAGCACCTTATTGAAACTGAACAAAAGTTCATCGTGCTTAAAATGGATAAGAAGCAGGGCAATATTGTAGTATCAAGAAAGCTGGTGTTAGAAAAATTGCACGCTGGTGAAAAAATTAAATTTTTAGAATCTTTAAATGAAGGCGATATAATAGAAGGGAAAATAAAAAGTATCACTCATTACGGTGTATTTGTCGGTATTCATGAATCAGATGTAGTGGGAGTTATAGATGGATTGTTACATATTACAGATATCTCTTGGAGTAGGGTAAGTCATCCGTCTGCAGTTTTTACTTGTGGTCAGACTATAAAAGTTAAAATTATAAAAATAGATAAGGAAAATGCTAAAATTTCCTTGGGTGTGAAGCAGCTAGAAGATAGCCCTTGGCAAGATGCAGAGTCAAAATATCCAGTTGATAGTGTGCATAAGGGTTATGTAACAAGCATAGAAGATTATGGATTATTTGTTGAGCTTAGACCTGGAATTGAAGGTTTAGTGCACTCGTCAGAAATAACTTGGGTTAAGAGTAATTTACCAGTTAGTAGTCTCGTAACAAGGGGACAAGAAGTATATGTAAAAATTCTCAGTATTGACATTGCTAAGAGTAGGATGAGTTTAAGCATGAAAAGGTGTGTAGACAACCCTTGGCAAGTATTTATCAATAAATATCCTCCTGGTTCTATTGTTTCTGGTGAAGTGAAGAATAATACCGGCTCATATGTATCTGTTGCTTTCGGTGATTCTGAAATAGATGAGAACGTAGAAGGGACAATATATGTGAAAGATTTTAGTTGGTCTAAAAATGGTTCAGATGAGATAAAGAAGTATAATGTAGGTGATAAAATAGAAGCAAAAGTAATAAGGGCTAACGTGAATCGGGCAAGAATTTATCTTGGAATAAAACAAATAGAGTATGATCCTCTTGAAGAACTGATAAAGAAAGTTAAGGTAGGTGATAAAATACAGGTTATTGTAGGTAAGAGAGAAGATAATGGACTAGTCGTTGAAGTTGAGAACGATGTAACCCTTCTAATAGATCAAGAGCATTTACCAGAGAATAAAAAATTCTCTATATCAGAAAAAATAGAAGTTGAAGTATTGGGTGTTGAAGAATATAACATAGCATTATCTGCTAAGTGATAAGGTTTACTTATTTTGGCTTCATATAAATGGCAACAAAGTCTGATATAATAGCGAGGGTAGCAAAAAGACATCCTTTTTTAGATAAGATTGTTATAGCAGCTATAGTTGATAGATTTTTTGGGATACTTTCAAGCACATTGAAACATCATAATAGAGTTGAAATTAGGGGGTTTGGTTCTTTTTCAGTTAGAAGTTATAACTTGAAAGAAACAAGCCATTTAATGTTACAGAAGTTTACAAAGAATCAATACTTTAAAACATATTTTCGTAGCAGTAAAAAATTATCTGATTTGATAAATGAATAAAAATTTATACCATAAATAAGATGAAAGTAGGGGTTTGAGTTTATACTGTACGATAGAAATTTTTAGCACCATATGCAAGTAGTAGAAATAGTTATACGTAATAACACATATAAAATATCTTGCGAAAGTGGGAAGGGGAATCATTTATTACGCCTTGCTAATAGTTTTGACAAGTTAGTTAGTTCTGTATCTCAAAAAACTGGAGGTAAGGGTTCGGATGCATTAAATTTCTTACTTGCAGCACTAATTCTTGAGGATAAAATTTTAGAATTAACAAAGCGATTAGATGAAGTAAATCAAGAGCGCGAAAAGTATAGAAACGAGAAAAGAATAGAATATACTGAGGTACTAGATAAGGTAAATAAGATTATCACTAATCTTGAGTGCATAAAGGATTAGCTTCAATAAAGCAAGCAATTAAATTGACTATCTGACTATTCAAGCCAGGAGGGAGGTTTGTCTTACGAGTTATGTAACAATATAATTCGTAATCATCAAGATCAACTATTTTTTCGTATTCGATTAGTTCGCTTAAGGAAAATTTATCAAGATATTTCAATGCGAAATGCCCTAAAAGTATATCGGTTTCTTTGCAACCCCTATGCCAGCTTCTATATATTAATTTTCTTCTGAGTAGTGAGGTATCTGTCATTACAATTAAACTTTTTTTAATTTAAAAGTTAAACTAAATACTTGTCAAGCGAGGCGCATTTTAATATACTTAACATTTTGTTAAGATCTAAATATACAGGTGGAATTAATTTCTAATCTTATCCATCAATTTAGCGATGGAATATATTATTTTTTATCATTTTCTTTAATAATTTCTGTCATAGTATTCGTGCATGAATATGGGCATTATGTTGTTGCCAAAGCATGCAAAGTTAAAGTTGAATCTTTTTCCATAGGTTTTGGTCCTGAAATTTTTGGTTTTAACGATAAGTCTGGAACTAGATGGAAATTAAGCGTTGTTCCATTGGGTGGTTATGTTAAAATGCTAGGAGATACTAATGCAGCGAGTGTCCCAGCTGATCAACAAGAATTAACGGAAGAAGAAAAATTGTATTCATTTCATACAAAACCGCGTCATAAAAAAGCAGCAGTAGTTTTTGCAGGGCCTTTTGCAAACATGGTATTTGCTGTTATAGCTTTTACAATATTTTTTAGCATAGCAGGTTATTATCGCACTCCACCGGTGATTGAAAATGTAATCGAAGGTAGTGCAGCTAAGCAAGCTGGTTTGTTGCCAGGTGACACTATTACACAAATCAATGAGCATAAAATAAAATACTTTGAAGATATTTCACGTGTGATAATGTCGAATCCTAAAACAAGAATGGAGATTGAGTATAGCAGAAATAATGAGAAGCACAGGACCAGTTTAACTCCATTAATAATCAAGGACAAAGACGTTTTTGGCAACACAATAGAAAGAGAAACTATAGGGATTATTTCAGTCAATACATTAAAGCAGTCGTCTTTTCTTGGGGCTGTGAGCTTATCAGTAAGTGAAACTTACCACACTATGTGCTTAACGATTAAAGCTATCTTTCAAATTATTGTTGGTAAGAGGAGTGCAAGTGAAATAGGTGGACCAATAAAAATCGCAAAATATTCAGGACAATCAGCTAAAAAGGGATTTATTATGGTTCTATATTTTATGGCAATCATTTCAGCTAATTTAGCTGCAATTAACTTGCTGCCAATACCACTGCTAGATGGTGGGCATTTATTTCATTATATCATAGAAGCGGTTATACGTAGGGATTTAAGCTTGAAATGTCAAAAATATGCAGCTATTTTTGGTGCTTTAGTGTTGTTTTTGCTTATGGCAACTGGAATGTCAAATGATATTAGGGATCTTTTTTGAAATAAAATATGAAAAAGCTATTTTATATACTGGTAGTGGTTTTTATTTCTTTTCCTGCCCTGCTTGTTGCTTTAGGAACTGCGGAAAAAGTGCAGGTGAAAGATGTCAAATGTATTGGTAATGAGAGGGTAAGCAACCAGACAATAGGGTTCTATATAAAACTAAAATCTGGTGATTATATAAACGACGATGATATAGACTCAATTATAAAAGATCTATATAAAACAAAGTTATTTGCTAGTGTTAATGCTTACATAGATGATAAAAAAAATTTAGTAATAAAAATTCAAGAAAATCCACTGATTAACAAGGTAGTGTTAAAAGGCAATAAGTTATTTAACAGCAAAGAGCTGCTAAGTAATGTGATTCAATCAAAGTCGCTAACTATTTTAACTGAAACAAAATTGCAAAACGATTTAGTGAATTTAGTCACTACTTATAGAAATAACGGTAAGATTGGTGTTAAAATTGAATATGACCTGAATAAGCTTGATGGCAATAGAGTCAATCTAATTTTTAAAATAAAAGAAGGCAAAACCTCTAAAATTAAGGATATAAGATTTATAGGCAACAAAAACTTTTCTGAAAATGAGCTAGAGCAAGTTATCAAAAGACATAGTAATGACATATTTAGTAAGTTATTTAGAGCTATTTTTAAAGGCGGAAATCATTATTCACCGCAATATCTATTGATTAACACAGAATTGCTCGATCATTTTTATTCATCTAAAGGATATATTCAAAATAATATTCAACCAATTGTTGAGGTTGATAATAACAATCAAACAGAGTTAACTTTTTTGATTGACGAAGGACAGCAGTATTTATTTGGAAATAATGAGGTTAATATTGAAACTGAAATTCAGGATTTGAGCCTAAAAGAAGAAATATTGGATTTTATAACAGAGGAAAACGATAAGATATTTAATAGAGTTAAAATTAATAATACAGTAGAAAAAATAAACAAATATTTAAATGAGAAAGGATATATATTTGCAAAAGTTAATCCAGAGTATGCACAACGTGACAATGTTGTAGATGTAACCTACAGAGTGCTGCCGGGTAAAAAGATTTATATAAATCAAATTACAATTGATGGTAACGATCGCACTTTAGATAAAGTGATCAGAAGTAAGCTAAGTGTAGCAGAAGGTGATGCGTACAATATATCTGAGATTCAAAAGTCACGTAAAAAACTAATGAGTAGTGATTTTTTTGAAACAGTGAAAGTAAATAGTTATGCAGTTAATGATAATGCAGTAAATCTTGACTTAAGTGTTAAAGAAAAAAACACTACTTCGTTGTATTTGGGAGGAGGTGTGTCTCTTCCTGGTGGAGCATTGATTAAAATTGACCTCAAAGACCGTAATTTATTTGGTACTGGAAAAGAGCTCTCTTTTGCTCTTGAAAAAAGTCAATACGTATTTTCTACTGATTTAGAGTTTGTTGAAAATAATTTTAACGATTCTGATACGTCACTAGGCATGGGTGTATTTTATGAAAAACAAGATAAACCAAACACTACTTTTGATAGTTGCGATATGGGATTTTTTACAAAGTTATCATATAAAGTCACAGAGAACTTAACTAATTCCCTTCGCTATTCTTATAAGTATAATCATATACACATGGATAATAAGGGTGGACAAGACACCGATATCTCTGAAATAATACTGGACCGAAAAGGTAAACATCAGATTTCATCAGTGGGATACACGTTGGCATATAATAAACTGGATAACCTCTATACTCCAAAAGAAGGGTATTTACTGCGCTTAAGTCAGGATATTTCAGGATTGGGAGGAAACGTGAATTTCCTGAAATCTGAATTCTTATCTTTTTATACGCACCCTATATTAAGCAAAATTGACGATGATATAACGCTACGCTTTAAGATGGCGGCAGGTCATATTTTTTCTTATACTGATGAAAATCTAAACATTGGCCAGCACTTTTTTAAAGGGGGTAATGAGATTAGAGGGTTTGACCTTTCCGGTATTGGACCAAGAGCAGAAGACAAAAATAAAAGCTCATTAGGAGGCAAAACTTATTTTAATCTAACACAGCAAGTGGATTTTCCTCTACCAAAACTATATGACTATGCTGGTATCAAAGGCTCACTATTTGTTGACTATGCAACACTTTTTGGCTTAGATGATAAAAATAAGAAGTATGAAGGGAAATACTATGATAGCAAGCTTGTGAGAGTGTCACCAGGTTTTGGCTTTTCAATGCTTTCTCCTTTTGGTAGACTTAGATTGGATTTCGGGTTTCCTTTAGTAAAGGAATCTTATGATATAATACCATCACCAAATGTTAAATTTTCTATTGAAGCGGGGATTTGAATGAAATATATACAGTTATTTATATCAGTTATTGCCTTAATTATTTCCTTATTTGTGGGGTATAAGTTTGTAGGATATCAACCTCAGAACACAAAGGCTGCAATTATCGATAGTGACAAAGTCATCAATGAATCTCTTGCTCTGCAAAATATACAACAACAAATAAAGGAGCAGAATTCTAGATTACAACAAGAATTTGAAAATGAGTTAGAAAAACTTAAGCCATCAAAAGAAGAATTTGACCTTTTGTCAGAAGAAGCAAAAAAGGAAAAGACAGGACAATTTAATAAGCACACTGTAAATGTTAGAGATAATTATGCTAAAAAAATGTTACATTTAGAAGAAAGCTATAGAGAAGCAGTAGAGAGTGTTTTTAACAAGATAAAAGAAGTCGCTAAAAAAACGGCAGAAAAAAACAACATAGATTTGGTACTATTTATTTCAAAAAAGAACCAAGTTTTATACTCCATGGATGAAGTTGATTTATCAGATGTGGTATTAAACAATATAAACAAGGAAATACCTGAATTTGCTTTAAAAGGCATTGAATAGACTTATGCAATTTAATATCAGTGATATTATAAAAACACTACCACATTCTTATCCGTTTCTCTTAGTAGATAGAGTTATAGAGTGTGATCCTGGTAAAAGTATAAAAGCAATCAAAAATGTGACTTTCAATGAGCCATTTTTTATTGGCCACTTCCCTGGTCATCCGATAATGCCAGGAGTCTTGATAATTGAATCTCTAGCTCAGGCATCTGCTATATGTGTTCTAGGTAAAGAAACAATAGAAAATAAAGTTGTTTACTTGAGATCCATTGAAAATGCAAAATTCAGAAAGCTAGTTACTCCAGGGGACACATTGATTCTTCAAGCTAACATTCAAAGTGTGTGTTTAGGTGTATACAAATTTAGGTGTATTGCATCTGTTAGCGAAGAAAAAGTTGCAGAAGCAACAATCTCAGCAGTATTGCAAAATAAATAAAATCTTCATCTGTAAGAAACAGCATGTACACTTTATAGTATAGCAATGAAGCTGAATTTCAAAATCTCATTTTCGAATCTATATACTCGCAATGGATTAACAAAATTAGATGAGACATTTTTGAATTATATTAAATCATGTGATGAGAGCTTGTTTTGTTCATTAATTGAAGCAAGAGAAAAAGCAGCTTCTTCTTCGATGTCATCCCAGTGTCACCTCCCATCATCCCAGTGTCACCCCCCGTCATCCCAGTGCTTGACACTGGGATCTAGAAAACAAGAAGAACGGTCAGCTACTTGGATGACAGATAGCCAGCTCATTATAGACCTTTCGTACTTACTTGATGGATTTATTGCAAAACTTTTCAATATTGAAAAAGAAATAGAGGAGCTAAAGAAAAAGCACAACGACTTTGCTGTAATATATAAATGCAAAAGGTTATTTGTCCAACGCTATGCATTGAAGAAATACACTAATGTGGCGAATATAAATATTACTAACAAACTAAGTCCTTTTCTCACTTTGCCAACAACAGAAAAAAATTTCGCTGAGCAGGTGATGCATTGGTTTGAAGATAAAGAAAATCACAAAGAGGAAATAGAACTTGCGGCACAATATGCAGCGTGGAGAGTGAAAAATAAACAGAGTATATTATTCAGTATTCATAAAAAAATTGACCACGAAAACCTCATACCATTTTCTAAAAAAGAAGTAGACAAAGTTGAAGTGCTGTATTCAAATGAAGTAAAAAGACGATACGGTTTTGATCTAACAAGCAAAAAGGTAAGTTTGAATAAAGCACTAGATAATGCTCACTACTGCATATTTTGTCATAAGCAAAATAAGGACAGCTGCTCAAAGGGGCTAATTAATGATGACAATACTTTCAAAAAGTCTCCACTTAGAGTTGAACTGCACGGCTGCCCACTAGAGCAGAAAATATCAGAAATGAATCTGGTGAAAAGCGAAGGGTACAGCATAGCAAGTCTTGCAATTGTGATGATAGATAACCCATTATGCGCGGCTACTGGACACAGAATATGCAATGACTGCATGAATTCGTGCATATATCAAAAACAAGAACCCGTAAATGTGCCAGCAATTGAAACAAGGATTCTGGATGATGTGCTCAGTTTACCGTACGGATTTGAAATATATTCTCTGCTCAGCCGTTGGAATCCTTTAAATTTTCAGCGTTCATTGCCAAGAGAAAACACCGGAAAAAACGTTCTAGTTGTAGGCCTTGGTCCTGCTGGTTTTAATTTAGCTCATCATTTGTTGAATGATGGGCATAACGTTATCACCATTGATGGACTAAAGATTGAACCTTTGATCGATAATTTCCAGCTAATTAAAGATTTCAAACACGAAAAATTGAGTGAACGCACGGCAGGAGGGTTTGGTGGGGTGGCAGAATATGGCATTACTTCTCGGTGGGATAAGAATTACTTAAAGATTATTAGATTACTGCTGGAAAGACGTGAGCATTTCGCACTTTATGGAGGCATTCGTTTTGGTGGCACGATTAATGTTGATGACGCGTTCAACTCGGGTTTTGATCACATCGCCCTAGCACTTGGCTCTGGTAAGCCACGAATGATCAAAATAAAAAACATACTAGCTCGTGGAGTACGCATGGCATCTGATTTTCTGATGTCGTTACAACTGACTGGCGCTCTTAAATTTGATTCTATAGCAAATCTGCAAGTTCGTATGCCGATAGTTGTCATAGGTGCGGGGCTTACTGCGATTGACACTGCCACTGAAGCTTTAGCGTATTATCCAATTCAAGTAGAAAAATTTCTTCTTCGTTATGAGATATTAGTTGATAAGTATGGAAAGGACTGTGTTGAAAAAGATTGGACAGAAGAAGAACACAAAATTGCAAATGAGCTCATATCGCACGCAAAGTTGATCCAAGCAGAGCAAGAGTTAGCAAAAAAAGAGAATAGAGAAATAAAAATATTAGAGTTAATGCAGAGCCTCGGGGGAGTGAAAGTTATATATAGAAAAGAGCTAAAAGATTCACCAAGTTATCGATTAAATAGCGAAGAGGTGCAAAACGCATTATCAGAAGGGATTTACTTTATTGAAAACTTAGAGCCAGTTGAAGTTGTGACGGATAAATATAACCATGCTGAATTAATAAAACTGATAGACACAAAATCCGGCGAAATCAAACGTATAAAAGCACGTTCTATTTTTATAGCAGCAGGTACTGAGCCAAATACAGTTATTGCAACAGAAGATAAAAAGCATTTTAAATTAAGTAATGGGTATTTTACTCATTTGAATTCATCAGGAAAAGAAATAGACCCAATATTTTCTCCTAAAATGCAAAATAAAGATAGAATATTAGTGTATAAGCAAGGCAATAAAACAATCAGCTTTTTTGGTGATCTTCACCCTTCGTATAGTGGCAGCGTCGTGAAAGCTATGGCAAGTGCTAAGAACGGCTACCCTATTATTTCCCAGCTTTTGAATAGAGTTAATAGCTTCGTTTCTGTCATTCCAGTGTGTGATGTTGTGGGCCAGAAAAAAAATGCGTGGTCAAGCATTGAAGATCTGGCTAACAAAGAATTCTTCAATAGAATCAAAGAGCAATTCGCTGCAAAAGTCATAAAAGTTCAATATTTAACAGATAAAGTGATAGAAATAGTGATTAAAGCACCACTTGCGGCAAAGAATTTTAAGCCTGGGCAATTCTTTAGATTGCAAAATTTTGAAACCAATGGCAGAAAAGCCAATAATACAAACCTTGCTATAGAAGGTATAGCCATAACCGGCACTGAAGTAGACAAAAAAAAAGGAATTATTTCCACTATTGTGCTGGAAATCGGCGGCTCCACTAATTTATGCAGACACTTAAGAGAAGGCGAGCAAATAATTCTTATGGGCCCAACTGGCAGACCTACTGAGGTTTACTAAGTCTCAATATTAAAGTGATGCCAAATTTTATTTCAAAAAGTAAACAATTTACTAACGCTCGTGCACAAATTAAAAATAAATTATGCACGAGTGTAGCGTTATGAATTAGGAGTGCTATATTAAAGCTTACCTCACTATTAAAGCTATCGGTCAGATTAGATTAAAAACCTAATCTGACCGGTTTCTCTATAACCCTCTAAACTCTGATATAATTATATGATAATTAGTTTAATTAGTGGTTAATATGCAAATTGATTTTATTCATATATTGAGATAGCATAAACCATATTGGTTTTAATTATTGTGCAACTTTATAAATCGTCACTGTTACTTCTACTGACTGTATTAATAGTTATAGTCCTAAAATTACCTGAAAATTTGAGCATTGCAGTAAATTGGTCTCTCCCAATTCTAGATTTTGATTTATCTTTTCGTACCATACTAATATCTTTTTTATCAGTTGCATTTTTAGCTGTTCTACCAGCACAAAATTTGACTTTTTCAGAGATGCTATCTTTTGCTGCTTACACTATTAGTTCACTTTATGCAGTTTTATCTGAACATATGATATTGGTTATAATATTCTGTGAATTAATGACCATCAGTGCATTTTTTATTATCGCAGCTAGCTGTAGAGATAGTGGACCTGCAATAAGGTACGCTTGTGTACACTTTTTCGTTGGAGTTATATTAATAGCAGGATTGGCACTTCAAAGCACTAACCTGATAATTTTGGGTTTATTGATAAACTGCGCTTGTTTTCCTTTTTCATTTTGGGTTGTTGATGCATATCCTGCTGCATCGCTACATGGCACCACATATCTCTCTTTATTTACCACTAAAGTCTCTTTTTTAGTGATGCTTTTACACACTTATAACCTATGGCAAGATTGTACTGAAATATTAGCGCTTGTAGGCGCCATCACTGCAATTTACAGCATTATATTTGCTTCTCTTGAGCAAAATATTCGCAGATTTTTATGCTATAACGTTGTAGGACAAATGGGCTTGCTGATTATTGCAGGAAGTTTGCTCAGTCCTTCGGAAAAAGCAATACCAATTTTGATACTGCATATAATCTTCTCTCTTGTTTATCAATCATTATTGTTTGTGGTCAGTAATTCGATTATTTCACAAACAAAAACAATTAGTTTTAATGGAGTGGGTAAACTGATGTCAGTGGAAGGCATGTGTGCTATAATCGCAATACTTACAATGGCTGCATTTCCTGGAACCGTTGGATTTATCAGTAAATCATATATCACAGCTGAAATTGAAATGAACACTGTTGCCTTAAAAGGGTATAAAAATTTATATAAGCTTCTAAATTTGCTGCTTCATTTAAGCGTGGGGCTAAAGTTTCTTTATTACTTATTTATTGCAAAAAGTAAGTCAAAACCTTTAGCAGAGAGAGGAGGCAAAATGACTATGATTATTTTAGCATTTATATGCGTAATCGCTGGCAATCCTTACTTACCTATTTACAATAAACCTTCGATTTTCGATTTTGTGTACAACACAAAAAATATTTGGTCGCAATTTAATTTATTACTATGTACCACTTTATTGTTTATTCCTTTACGCAAGTTATTTTACCCGAGAGTAAATTTTAAAATGGATGTTGATTGGATTTTTAGAGCTTTCATACCCTATATTATCTTGCTGTTCAATCAGTTAGTCTCTAAAACTAGAGAAATGTTTGCCAGCGTAGTGCAAAACTTGACTAATCCACTTGTTGGTTTATACTTTAATAATATTACTAAACTTAAAGAAGTGCTGAGTTATAACTCAGTGAGTTTTGTTTCAGCTTCTTCTCTCTTTTTAATGAGTATTCTACTAATGCTATTATGTTTAAATCGTTAACTGAAAGTTTAAATTCTGTATTTAGTAAACTGAGAGGAAAGTCAATCATTTCTGAAGATGATTTTAATCTTGCCATGCGTGAAATACGCATAGCCTTAATTGAAGCTGACGTTTCACTTGAAGTTGCAAAAAAATTCATCAACGACATTAAAGATAAAGTGATTGGGGAAAAAGTCATAAAAAGTGTTTCTCCAGCACAAATGATAATTAAAATTGTACAGGATAATTTAGTTGCAGTTCTCGGATCAGAGAAAAGTGACTTAAATCTAGCAGTTAAACCCCCTGCTGTGATTATGATGGTGGGCTTACAAGGTGCAGGTAAAACAACTACCTCAGGAAAGCTTGCTTTAAAACTAAAAAAGCAAAAGAAAAAAGTGATGCTTGCCTCTTTAGACATTTATAGGCCTGCTGCCCAGAAACAACTTGAAGTGCTAGGTAAACAAATAGATGTGCAAACTTTACCTGTAGTAATAGATGAGAAGCCCATTACAATTACAAAAAGGGCACTGGCAGCAGCAAAGAACGATAATTATGATGTATTAATACTAGACACTGCAGGCAGGCTTCATATTGACAATAATATGATGAATGAGTTGAAAGCCGTAAAGGAAATAGCTTCACCTGCAGAAGTTATTTTAGTAGCCGACGCAATGATAGGCCAGGATGCAGTCAACATTGCCAAATCATTCAATGAGGTAATAGGTGTAACCGGCATTATTCTTACCCGTGTTGATGGTGATGCACGTGGTGGTGCTGCTCTTTCTATGAAAATGATCGCCGATTGTCCAATTAAATTTATTGCTTGTGGTGAAAAATTAAGTGACCTCGATGATTTTTATCCAGATAGAATTGCAAAAAGAATACTTAGCATGGGTGATGTTGTCTCATTGGTTGAAAAAGCTGCTGAGATTGTTGGTCAGGAAGAAATTGATAAGTTACAAAAGAAAGTGAAAAAAGGTAAATTCGACCTAAACGACCTAGTGGGAATGTTAAAAACTCTGAGTAAAATGGATGGCATTAGCAACATAATGAAATTCATTCCTAGTTCATTTACAAAAAAGCTAAGTAGCAGTGTGCCAGATGACAATAAAGTGAAAAAATATATAGCCATCATAAACTCAATGACTGAAAAAGAAAGGCAAAATCCAGATATTTTAAATGGCAAAAGAAGACTTAGAATTTCTAAGGGGTCCGGAACAACTGTAACTGACATTAATCTTCTAATTAAGCAGTATAATCAAATGAGCTCTATGGTAAATAAGTTCAGTAAAGTTGACCATAGTAAACTCAAAGAATCTGATTTGATGGATATGCTAAGCAGAAAGTAAGTCAGCAGGTAGTGGAATGAGACAAATCATCAGTAAACCTTTAGCTATATCAAAAGCGGCTTAGGTCTCGCAAAAAAATTTACAGCTTCTTGCTAGCCAAGAAATTTATTATTAATTTTAAGAAATACTATAGCTGACCCAAGCAACACGTCATACCGCCGCGGTATCTCTAGATCCCGCTAACACGTAGCGGGATGACGAGGCTTACCTTATCGGATTGTTTCAACACGTCATACCGCGATTCATTCGCGGTATCTCATCCGCTAACAAGCAGCGGGATACTATCTACACCGTCATACCGCGATTCATTCGCGGTATCTCATCCGCTAACAAGAGATCCCGCTAACAAGCAGCGGGATGACGAGTTACTATACCGCTGCGAACCGTCATACCGCCGTGGTATCTCTAGATCCCGCTAACACGTAGCGGGATGACGATTGTCAGGGTAGCTGTCATCCCAGTAGCCTCTTTCTCTTGTCATCCTAGTGCCCTGACTACTTGGATCCAGGAAAAAGAATGGTGTCATGAAAGTAGCTGACACTGGTCTCCATCCAAAAGGGTGTCATCCGAGTAGCTTGACTACTTGGATCCAGGAAACTTAATTGCAAGTAATGCATTGGGTTTGGTGAGTATGGGTTTTGCGTTATAGAATGAAGCACTTTTTGTGAATTTGTAAAGAAAACTGGATCCAAGTAGTCAGGGCACTGGGATGACATCATCCTTTTTTTTGGATTCCAGACTGGAATGACAGCAGTCCTACGTCATACCGCGATTCATTCGCGGTATCTCTAGATCCCGCTAACAAGCAGCGGGATGACGGTTGTCGTTTAGCTATAAATATTTAAGAAATTTACTAAACAGAAAAAAAGGCAAAAGAAGCCCCGTAGTTGGCTAATTACTTACATTATACTTTCAAGTATGGCGTTTTTTTATGTTTTAAACGCTTTATAAGCGCGTTTCAGCTTATGTAGGTAGAAGTTTGATAAAGACATAAGGTGCACATAGTGCAAAAAATTAAACATGAGACGCCAGATACGTGAGTTTTTTTGTCATTTAATCTGTACAGAGAAGATAAATAAATAGCTTCAGTTTCATGATAAGGGGGCTGGCGGAGTTTGTCAAGTAAGTTTTTTCGTTTCTATTGTAATGACAGTTATGGCCTGTGCAAGAAATCTATTGATTTACAGCAGGTTCTTTGTTACAGTCCACAGTTATGCAAAGAAACTTAAAGCCTCATGAGTTTATTTACAGCCAGTGGTTTACATAATTTGGAGCTGTATAGCTGAGTATTGTATATGATAATATTGATAACAAACGATGATGGCTTTGGAAGTGAAGGAATAAAATTACTCAAAGAGGTTGCACGGAATTTTGCGTCAGAAATATGGATAGTGGCACCAGATACTGATAGAAGCGGAGCTGCAAGATCTCTTGATTATCCAGTGAAACAATCTATTGGAATAAAACAACATAGTGAAAGGGAATTTAGTGTGTCTGGTACTCCTGCAGATTGTGTCATTATTGCGCTAAATAAAGTTATGAATAAAAAACCAGACTTAATATTGTCCGGAGTAAATATTGGATCAAATGTCGGGGACGATATTTGTTATTCAGGAACAATTGGTGCTGTAATGGAAGGTGCTGCAAGGTCTATACCTTCTATTGCGCTGAGCCAAGTTTATCATGATAAAATAGACTGGCACAATACAAAGGTTTTTGCACCAAAGGTTATTGCCAAGCTAGTTAAGGTTGGTTGGCCTAAAAACATAGTGATGAGTGTAAATTTTCCTGCTACGGAAAAAGTAAAAGGAGTAGAATTTGCTGAACAAGGTGAATATAACATTGATGGGGATTTAACTTTTACTGAAAATTCGAATGGCTCTTTTAGCTTAAATTGGTCTCGAGAGCACTCAGGCAGTGGTAGTATAAATAAAATAAAAGAAGGATTTATTACTATTACACCGGTAAAATTAGATTTTACAGATTATAATACTTTGAATACTATGAAAAATTCTTGTGCAGACGAATTTTCTTCTATAGCTGACTGAGAAAAACATTTGCATTGCTCCTAATAGATATTTTCTATTGTGTTATCGCGAGCAATTATTTTTTCTTCACCTGTATCCATGTTTTTAATCTTTAAAGTTTTACTACTCAATTCTTCATCGCCAAAGATTAAAGCAGCTTTAGCATTTGCTTGATTTGCTTTTTTCATTCGGGTTCTGAGCGTTCCGCTATATTCATAGATTACATATAAACCATTTCTGCGCAATTCATTTGCAAGTGTTAAAGCATGTTTTTCAGCCTCTCTACCGATTGGAATTAGGTAAATAGGTCGCTCTTCTTTCGGAGAATAATTGATTAACTCCATTATGCGCTCAATACCCCCTGCAAATCCTATTGCTGGAGTGTGTTTTCCACCTACTGAAGATACTAAATTATCGTATCTTCCACCGGCAAAAACTGCCCCTTGTGCACCTAAATCCTCTGTAACAAACTCAAACACTGTGTGGCAATAATAATCCAAACCTCGAACTAGTTTATTGTTTACGGTATAAGGTATATCAAGAATTGTTAATCCATTTAGTATTTGTTCAAAGAAATCTGAGGACTCTTTCGTATAATAATTGCTGATTTTAGGCGCATCAGAAATTATTGATTTATCTTTCTCATCCTTGGAATCCAGTATTCTGAGTGGATTTTTGATCAACCTATTTTTGCTATCTTCTGATAGATCATTTTGATACTTTGTAAAGTATAAGATCAAAGCTTCTCTATATTTAGTTATTGTTTCACCATCACCTAAAGAGTTGATTTCCAGCTTTACATTTTTATTGATGCCAAATTCAGTTAGTAAGTGCTGAGCGAGTGATATCAATTCAATATCAGCTTTTGGATCTTCTATGCCAAAAACCTCAAAATTTATCTGATGAAATTGCCTTTGTCTTCCCTTTTGCGGTCTTTCATAGCGAAATGCAGGTCCTGTTGAGAATAATTTTATCGGTGTTTGCAGTTTTTTTTCAATGAGTAGCCTGACAATCGCTGCAGTGAACTCAGGACGTAAAGTTATGCTCTTTCCCCCTTTATCATTGAAGCTATACATCTCTTTAGTGATGATGTCTGAGCTATCACCTAAGGTTTTTGTAAAAACCTCCGTGCACTCAAATATTGGAGTTTGGGCGGGCAAAAAGCCGTATAAACTTGAGATTCTGTTTGCTGTTTGCTCTATGTATTTAAACTTGTACCATTCATCAAACAGGAGATCTTTTGTTCCTCTAACCGTTTGATTAGTCATAGTGTGGTCTCTATACCTGCAATCTCTGGTATGTGGTAGCTCAGCATATTTTGCACTCCTTGCTTTAAAGTAATTGCAGCACTTGGGCATCCAGAGCAAGCTCCTTGCAACTCAACATAAACTATTCCATCTTTATAGCCACGAAATTTGATATCGCCACCATCTTGAGCAACTGCAGGTTTGATATGACTTTCCATCAATTCTTTTATTCTATTTACAATTTCTATATCATTTTTATCAAAAAATTCTTCATCTGGATCATTCACTTCTTCTTTATCTAGTGCTTTTCCACCAGAAGTAAAGTGATTCATGATTGTAGTTAAAACTTCTACTTTTAATATATCCCAATTAATTCCATCCAATTTTGTTACTGAAATAAAATCATGACCGAAAAATACTCTTACCACATGCTCTATTTGAAAAAGATTTGCTGCTAGTTTAGAATTTTTTATCTCATTCGCATTTGAAAAATCAGCAGTTTCTCCTTCGTTTAAAATTTCAAATCCAGGAAGGAATTTTAGCGTATTTGGGTTTGGTGTTTCTTCAATCTGGATGAACATGTTATTTACCATGACAATTATAATTGTTACTATTTAATCATAAAATGATAAAAAAATATACATGTCATTCATCTTTTTTCTTTTTTTAGTATTCATAGTAATTACATTTGTCTTGCCTAGCGTTGTTATATTTTTTCTTTTCCTGACAAAAAAAAATAATATGAGTTTCATGATGAACTCTATATTGAGTAAGTTTTTGAACGAATTTAGTAGCAGTAGAAGTTATACTGAAAATTACACTGGTGATAACATGTCCAAGGATGAAGCATTAAAGATACTGGGGCTGAATCCTGAGGCAAGTCAAAATGAAATCAATAAAGCATATCAAAATTTAATGAAATTAGTTCACCCAGATAAGGGAGGCTCGGAATATTTTGCGCAAAAGCTAAATGCGGCACGTGATAAATTGTTAAAAAAGTGATCTTAAAAAAAGTTTTCGTTTAACGAATTTCTTCCTTTGCTTTTTCTAAATACTCCAATATTGCTTCATGTAGTGCAGTCCATGTTATCTGTTCTTCCAGGGAAGGTATAAATTCTTGTCTCCAAGCATTCTTAAACTCCTGAAACCACTGTTTTTCAAAACCCTGAAATTCTAAAGAAATATCTACTTTAAAGCTATCAATTAAACTGGAAACTTCTGCAGCTTTAGAGCTATCTAGTGATTTTAAAGATAACACTCCACTCTTTAAAATCTCTAACTCTTCCAATACATTAAGCTTAAATGGTTTATAGAGTGAAGACCATATGCGATATCTTAAATAAGAATCATAGTATAACTTAATTTTGTACATTAAAGTGGTAGATGCATCAGGAGAAATGTTATTCTCATATTGTGCAAGAGAAGATAATAAATTCTCATAATCTACTTTGCTTAAACATGGTTGTAGAGTCGATTTAATTTTTTCACTAAAGGTTAGATAACTAGAAGAAATGCCATGACTATATTCACTAAAGAATTCAGGAAATATATCTGCTTGTTCTAGTTTAAGAGGTAGATCTTTTCTAATTTCTCTTGGTAAATTATGTATTGAAAACTGATAAATAACCCATACAAAATTCTCATCAAACTCATCTGAGTAATCAGCATTATTATCAGGAAAAATTACATTACCTTTCTTATCATTCCAAGGTTCTATCTTATAGAAAAATCTGTTCAGCCTTTGTTTTAATTTCAAAATACCTTCATTTCTATCACCTGCTTTATACAATGTTTTGCCCATTTTGTGTTTAGCATCTTTAGGGTTTATTCTGTCACTTATGTGCAATCCAATTTCATTTTTCTCTAATAACTCCCAATCAAACAATTTGTGTGGATCTGGTTTACGCATTGTATAGCCAAGCTCTGGATCATACACTATAGTTCCTATTTCAGAATGACTAAATATCATATCCCTTTTAATTTTAAAACGCTCCATAAGGTATAAAATCAGCTCTTTAACAGATCTCATTTGCTCTTCCGGAAAAGGCTCAAGTCCTGTGTTTACAATTTCAATACCTACAGAATAGTTGTTAAGCTTCCGTAACTCTTCAAGCTTACTATCTACCTTAACTCTTGCATAACTAATACCAGCATGCCATGCTTCTTTCTCTAATGGAACCATTAAGGTGATGCTGCCATCCCTATCGACAATAAAATGAACTGACAATCCTCTAGCATTCAGCGTATCTTTTGTACCTTTTAGTGTTGATGTTTCAGTATGGTGAACTATAACCATTAACACTTTTTTACCTGCCCTATCACCATAATTTAAAGCTGAAGCTGGATCTAAAAATAACAAATCCTGATCTTTCAATAATGGTAATTTTTCTTGTAAATTTTGAAAATCATTCTCGATATTGCTTGAACTGGATACTTGCCCAGATATGAGAAATGCTGAGACAGTAATCAGTAAAACTAATAAATATTTGTTGACTTTAGATAGTTGGATTTTCATACCATCTTCATAAACACTTTGTAGATAATTTTTCATTATATAGTTAGAATAGGGTTGTTGAATAAATTTACAAGACAAAATCATACTAGTCTGGTAGTAGTAACATGTTCAGAGATGGAGCATTTAAAGTGCTAGGAATAGATTCTGGAGCGAACCAAAATGAAATCAATAAAGCATATCAAAATTTAATGAAATTAGTTCACCCAGATAAAGGAGGCTCGGAATATTTTGCACAAAAATTAAACGCAGCACGTGACAGGTTGCTGAAGAGGTAATTAATATTGCTTTAAAGTTTTTATTTGTGCGTAAAGGATAAGTTGCTACAATAAAAAAATAAGATAAAAGTAGCAATGGACATGTGTTCAGAAAGGTTTAAGTTATGCAGGAAGATAACAAAAAAGAAACAATAAAAGAAGAAAAAGGCATATTAGGATGGATAGAATATAGATTGCCTATATTTTCTTTTCTAAGACACACTGCTTCTTACCAAGTGCCAAAAAACTTAAATTATGCTTGGAACTTTGGCTCTTTGGCTGGTATAGCGCTGATTTTACAAATAATAACAGGTATATTTCTTGCTATGCACTACACTCCGCATGTTGATTATGCGTTTAATAGTGTAGAGCGCATAATGCGAGATGTGAATTACGGGTGGTTAATACGCTACACTCACGCTGTTGGAGCATCGCTCTTCTTTATGGTAGTCTATGTTCATATAATGCGTGGATTATATTACGGATCTTATAAAAGACCGAGAGAGATGGTGTGGTTTATTGGAATATTTATATTTTTTGCAATGATGGCAACTGCCTTTATGGGATATGTATTGCCTTGGGGACAAATGAGTTTCTGGGGTGCAACAGTTATAACCAACTTATTTTCTGCTATACCTTTAATTGGCAATAAAATAGTTATATGGTTATGGGGTGGTTTTTCAGTGGATAACCCAACACTTAACCGTTTTTTCGCTCTGCATTATCTTCTGCCTTTTGTTATTATTGCTTTAGCTATGCTTCATGTGATAGCTCTGCATAGGTTTGGCTCTGGTAACCCAAGTGGAGTGGAGGTAAAATCAGATAAGGATACCATCCCTCTCTATCCTTATTATATAGTCAAGGATTGCATAACTTTTGGTCTGTTTTTTGTAGTTTTGTTCGCATTTGTTTTCTATGCTCCCAATTATCTTGGGCATCCAGACAATTATATAGAAGCTGATTCTATGGTCACTCCGGTACATATAGTGCCAGAGTGGTATTTTTTACCTTTTTATGCAATGCTACGTTCAATTCCAGATAAACTTACTGGTGTGCTTACCATGTTTGCGTCTATTTTAGTGTGGTTTTTGTTACCTTGGCTTGATAAATCAAAAGTTAAAAGTGGTGCTTATCGCCCGGTGTTTAAGAAATTTTTTTGGGTTTTTGCAATAAATTTTGTACTTCTTGCCTGGCTTGGAGGACAAGAGGTAAAAGAGCCTTACATCACTATGAGTAGGCTATCTACTCTTTATTACTTTGCATACTTTGTGATAGTTTTACCACTGCTTAGTAAGTATGAAAAGCCAAAAGAACCACCAAAAACCTTAAGTGATTCTGTGCCGGAGATGAGGTGATGTCAATTCAAAGCAGATCTCTTACAAAATTCTCTGTCATCCCAGAGCTCTCTTCTGTCATCCCAGAGCCCTCTTTTGTCATCCCAGTGCTTGACACTGGGATCCAGAAAAAAAATAAATGGATTCCAGCATCATGTACACAATTGTATGAACGTTGTATACAACACACAGTGTCATTCCACTATCTTCCGTTGTCATCCCAGTGCTTGACACTGGGATCCAGGTATAAAAATACTTACAAATCATGCAATGGACAACAGATTCTAGGAGTGCATGATAACCATAATGTCAGTGATGAAATAAGCTGGATTCCAGTGTCAGCTACTTGCATGACATCAATTCGAAATTTACTAAAACAGTGGTTATGCATGGGATCTAATGTATTTGCAATCTTCTGCATGTTATTTCTATCTAGTCTTATATCTGCAGAAGAATTTAAATCATCACCAAATAAGAAAATAGACTGGAAATTTGATGGAATTGTCGGATCTTTCGATAGAGAGTCAATTCAGCGTGGCTATAAAGTGTATAAAGAAGTCTGTGCTGCTTGTCATTCAATGAATAGGGTAGCATTTCGTAATTTGCAAGATGTCGGTTTTTCTGAAGAAGATGTAAAACAAATAGCAGCTTCTTATCAAGTTAAAGATGGTCCGAATGATTTGGGTGAAATGTTTGACAGACCTGGAGTACCTTCGGATTATTTTATTGCGCCTTTTGATACAAAAGAAGCAGCTGCAGCAAGCAACAATGGTGCAGTCCCACCAGACTTATCATTAATTATTAAAGCAAGGCATGATGGTGCAAATTATGTCTATTCATTGTTAACAGGCTATCAAAACGGCGAACACGATGAAAATGATTTATATTTTAATTCGTATTTTCCAACAGGCAGATTAGCTATGGCGCCACCACTTTCTGAAGGAATGGTGGAATATGATGGTGCAAGGCAAGCCACAGTTGAAAATATGGCGTATGATGTGATAAATTTTTTACAATGGGCAGCAGAGCCAGAATTAGAGCGCCGGCATAAACTTGGATTAAAAGTAGTGGCGTATTTTATAATTTTAACAGTGTTTTTTGTATTAACTAACAACAAAGTTTGGAGCAAGCTCTATAAAAAGAAGTGATAGTCAATTTTGCCTCAAGCACAATGGTTGTCATCCAAGTAGCTAACACTGGTTCCTTTATGACGGTGTCATCCGAGTAGCTGACACTGGGATGGCTTTGTCGCATCGTACCTTATACGGTAATAATTTACGATAAATTCATGTAGCCATTTCGAATTTAGCCATACCAATGTCAGTAAATTTATTAAGCAAACAGCACTTAATGAGCAGTTCTTTTTCACGATTTAGAGGTTGTCCGGAAACTAGTAAATTCAAGCATATTCCCTCTTTAACATAACCCTACTTATAGCTAGGTATATGAAATTCTCAGTGGATGTTGTGAGTAAATCATACTCCTTCGATAGCCTTCTATTCCTATTAACCCAAGCAAAAGTCCTTTCTACAACCCATCTTCTTGGCTGTACTTTAAACCCTTGTTCTCTTGTTGGTAGTAGCTCAGGTGGCGTATCTTTGTGCACCCAAAATCTACATGGAGGCCTTTTAACAATTTCAATATCTATGTTATATTCTTCCTTTATGTGATTCTTTAAATTTCTTCCTTGGTATCCCATGTCAGCCCACATTTTTTTAACTTTAGTATATTTTGTTCTCATATTGTTTAATGCTATTTTAATACCATCTCTATCATTTTCGTTAGCAGCGCCTACGTAACAACCTAGTATAAAACCCTGAGTGTCTGTAATTATATGCCTTTTTCTACCCTTTACTTTTTTACTTCCATCATAGCCTTTGATCCCCCCTTTTCTGTAGTCTTTACAGATTGACTATCTACTATACAGGCACTCGGCTGCTCATTCCTTCCTATTTTTCTTCTACTATATTTTGTAATTTCATAATTCATTTTCTCAAAAATTCCCTGCTTCTTCCATTGCCTGAACTGCTCATACACAGTCTTCCATAGCGGAAAATCATTTGGTAAATACCGCCATTGACACCCTGTACGCAATACATAGAAAATTGCTTCTAATATTTCTCTTTTGCTATACTTTGGCGGCCTTCCTCCTTTCTTGTATGATACTCTGAAGTGTTTTTCTATTCTTGCCCATTCCCTTTCGCTTAGATCTGTTGGATACTTTTTTCTCATCTTTACCCCGTACTAAAATTTCAGATATTATAGCCTTTTACTTGTTTCCGGACAACCTCTTAGAGGTTGTCCGGAAACTAGTAAATTCAAGCATATTCCCTCTTTAACATAACCCTACTCATAGCTAGGTATATGAAATTCTCAGTGGATGTTGTGAGTAAATCATACTCCTTCGATAGCCTTCTATTCCTATTAACCCAAGCAAAAGTCCTTTCTACAACCCATCTTCTTGGCTGTACTTTAAACCCTTGTTCTCTTGTTGGTAGTAGCTCAGGTGGCGTATCTTTGTGCACCCAAAATCTACATGGAGGCCTTTTAACAATTTCAATATCTATGTCATATTCTTCCTTTATGTGATTCTTTAAATTTCTTCCTTGGTATCCCATGTCAGCCCACATTTTTTTAACTTTAGTATATTTTGTTCTCATATTGTTTAATGCTATTTTAATACCATCTCTATCATTTTCGTTAGCAGCGCCTACGTAACAACCTAGTATAAAACCCTGAGTGTCTGTAATTATATGCCTTTTTCTACCCTTTACTTTTTTACTTCCATCATAGCCTTTGATCCCCCCTTTTCTGTAGTCTTTACAGATTGACTATCTACTATACAGGCACTCGGCTGCTCATTCCTTCCTATTTTTCTTCTACTATATTTTGTAATTTCATAATTCATTTTCTCAAAAATTCCCTGCTTCTTCCATTGCCTGAACTGCTCATACACAGTCTTCCATAGCGGAAAATCATTTGGTAAATACCGCCATTGACACCCTGTACGCAATACATAGAAAATTGCTTCTAATATTTCTCTTTTGCTATACTTTGGCGGCCTTCCTCCTTTCTTGTATGATACTCTGAAGTGTTTTTCTATTCTTGCCCATTCCCTTTCGCTTAGATCTGTTGGATACTTTTTTCTCATCTTTACCCCGTACTAAAATTTCAGATATTATAGCCTTTTACTTGTTTCCGGACAACCTCTTATAGCTCTTTTCATAGAAGTCCGGATGTGATAAGGATAGATAATGATAAGGAGGTTGAATGCCAGCAGCATATAGTTATGATTTAAGAAAAAAAGCAATGGAGGCGCTAGACGAAGGAGAAAGCAGAGAAGCAGTGGCAGCAAGATTTAAGATTGGACGAACTACTTTATGGGAGTGGCAGCACTGTAGGCTTGACCATAAATTATGTTAAGATAGAAAATGACTATTTTAGATAGAGCTTGATGTAATGCAGTGCGATACAAAATAACGGTAGAATATAATGGTAGTAATTTCTCTGGTTGGCAAAAACAGCAACACTCTGCTAACTCAATCCAGGAGAAGATAGAAAATGCTATATTTAATTTTAGTGGTGAGAAAGTTACTTTGTACTGTGGTGGCAGGACTGATGCAGGAGTTCATGCTTTAGGACAAGTTGCTCATTTTGATATGGAAAAGGAATTTGAGCTTTATAGAATAAGGAATGCAATAAACTATCATTTAAAATCAATTCCTATAGTCGTGCTTAATGCAGAAGTTGTAGATGATGCGTTTCACGCACGGTTTTCAGCAAAAAAAAGATATTACGAATATAGAATAGTTAATCGCTATGCTCCTGCCGCTCTGGAGACGGGTTATGTATGGCAAGTGTTTAGCCCACTTGATGTAAATATTATGCGTGAAGCTGCTAAACATCTACTTGGAAAACATGACCTTTCAAGTTTCCGTTCAAAAGATTGTCAAGCCGCAAATCCGATAAGAACAATTGATGATATCGATATAATACAAAATGGGAATCATATACACATCAAAATATCTGCTATTTCCTTTTTACATAACCAAGTGAGGATTATTGTGGGTACTTTAGTTGAATTTGGAAAAAATAGAACCAATCCGCAAGAAATGCTAAATATATTAAACCAATGCAAAAGAAGTGCCGCTGGAGTTACTGCACCACCTTTTGGCTTATATTTGGTAAAGATAGATTACTAATTTAATAAAAGCTAGTGAAATAAGTGCCATACCGCCACGGTATCTCCAGATTCCGCTAACAAGCAGCGAGATGACGAGTTTAAGTTCTCATTGGCATTACTACATATAATGCACTTGAATCGTCTTCATCAGTGATAATTGTAGCACTATTACCATCGGCTAAGCTAAACTTACATTTATTTTTTATGCAGGATAGAACATCAAGTAAATAACGCGAGTTGAACCCTATTTCTATAGGGGCTTCATTGTAGTCCACTTCTATGGATTCAGTTGCATCACTGCACTCTTGGGAGTTTGAATGCAGAGTTAGCAGCTTTTCTTGTAGTGAGAATTTAATAGATTTTACTTTATCAGATACAACAACGGAAACTCGATCTATAACGTCTGAAAGTTTTTTACTTTCAATAATCATATGCTTATCTTGAGATGCTGGAATAACTGCTTTATAATTTGGAAAAGTTCCATCTATTAATTTTGATATTAGAATATATTCACCGCATGTAAACTTGATTTTTCTGTCTGAGAGTTTTACTTTAATTTCATTACAATCGTCCAATATTTTTAACAGCTCCATAACAGTTTTACGTGGAATGATCACACCAAATTCGCCATTGATGTTCCCAGGCTTTGGCCTCTTTATACATGATAAACGATGGCCATCAGTTGCAACGCAGTACAGAAATTGCTCATCTGTATGTAGATATATTCCATTTAAATTATACCTTGTATCATCTAGTGATACAGCAAATTTTGTTTTAGTTAATAAGTCTATCAGGTCTGTATTTAGTAGAGTAAAATCATGTTTATAATTGTCTTCTTCAAGAGCAGGAAAGCTGCTTGAAACTACATTCGGTAAAGAAAAGTTTGCATTTCCGCAAGACATCAATAATTTTCCTTGGTTGTTTACTTCAAAATTGACATCCAAATCAGCGGGTAACTTCTTCACTATGTCATGTAAAGTATGCGCTGAAATTTTTACTTCTCCTTCTGTTAATACGGTTGCAGCAAGTGAGGCAAACATTGAAATGTCAAGATCAGTTGCCATTAATTTTATGCTGCCGTGTTGTGCTTTGATATTTATACACGCCAAAACATCTATTGCATTACGCCTTTCAACCACTCCACTTACTCTGGATAATGTATTTAAAAGACTTGTGCGGCTCACGCTAAAACGCATCTGCTCGCACACAGAATTTTGCTTTTTGATTTCTGTATCTACACCTGCAACCTCTGACATTGCTAACTCTCAAAAATATATTTTAAATGATATCCACATCCCATATAAAGTAAAGTGCTATTTATATTTCCATTGAAAGAGTAGTCTAGTTTATACTATAGCTGGGTATTCTGTTACAATAATTTACTTTGTATGGCATAAATCATGCATTTTTTGATACGCTTTTTGAAAACCAAGTAGGGAATAAGTATCATCAATGGTCACTGTTTTTGTTTTTCCATTAACTACCATTGATAATCCCTGCTTCATTTTTAGAATGAGATCTTGATCTATTTTTGTATGCTCTGCCCACGCAAAACTTCCCTGTATTATGGGCAGTGTATATTTAATTTTTTTGTCGATATTGAGAGCTACAGGCTCCTTATCATACTGAAAACCAGAGGTAACGCTTACCTCATCTGCTTTTTTATCAACATAACTAACCATTACATACGGCTTGCGATTGGTTGTATAATATTCGCTTTTTTTTTTAGGATAGGATACAATATAACATACTTTCTCTCCATCTTCCAATGCAGTATACACGAGCCAATCTTTATATTTTTCCTTCAATTGTACATCACTAACCGATGCAAAAGCGCCTATCGAAAAAAATATTAGAAATATAAAAAAACTACGCATGCAAACAAAATTTCAAACTTTCAGATTGTATATATTGTTTTACCTTAGCCATCGCCTGCTCAGCCAACTGCCTTATTCTTTCTCTTGAAACACAATATTTTTTACTAAGTTCATCCAGAGTTTGAATGTTTTCAGACAAATATCTACTGATAAAAATGTCTCTTGCCCTTTCGTTGAGGCTCGCTAGTGCATTGTTTAAAATTGCTTCTTTTAATTCTTTTTCTTCATGATTCTGATAGGTTACTTCTTGACTGACCAAGTTACATGGGATCATATCTTGTAACTCCCTTTTAGAGTCATCACCTATTTTTATGCAATCGTTTAGCGACTGATCCTTACAAGCCAAACGGTAATTCATTTGTATAACATCTCCTTCGGATACAGAAAGCTCATTAGATATTGCTTTTATTTCTTCATTATTTAAAGTTTCTCTGTTTGTATACTGTAAAATTCTTTTTTTTATTTTACGTAAACTAAAAAATAATCTTCTTTGTGCTTGCGTTGTGCCTATTTTCACAAATGACCAAGATTTCAATATAAAGTCTTTTATTGAAGCTTCAATCCACCACACTGCATAAGTTGAAAAACGAAACCCTAAATCAGGATTAAACTTTTTTACTGCATGCATTAAACCCATATTCCCTTCCATGACCAGGTCCATCAACAATAGTCCATAATTTTTGAATTTCATTGCAATTTTCACTACCAAATTCAAATGGCTGGTAATCAATTTATGAGCAGAAGAAATATCCTTGTATTGGTTCCAATTTTTTGCTAGTTGTACTTCTTCCTCTTGAGACAGCATGGGAAATTTTCGCACCCTAGCAATATATTGCATGAGATTGGTTCTGCTATCGACACATAAGCTTGCCATTGGGGTCAACATAACAACTTAAATTAAAACTTCATGCATATAATATATTGATTTTCCAGCAAAAATTCAAGCTTTGATTTGAAAAAAGTACAAATTTTCCATCTAATTTCTTGGAGACAGTAGGCCGCAGTGTTAGCTAATTGGATAACATTATGTAACTTTAGATGATATTCTACCAGTACAATGGTAAACGTTATAGCTTAAACACATAGCAAATAGTGTTATTCCAGTGCCTTGACACTGGAATCCACATTTCTTTTTTCTAGATCCCAGTGTCATGCTACTTGAATGACAAGAAAAAACCCACTGGGATAACAAGACTGAGATAGACTAAAAATTAAACGCTACTCCAGCTTCTGCACCAACAGTGCTGTAAAGGACTGTATATCCTCCTTTGTCTTTCTCACCACCGCTTTTATCGAAATTAGCACCATAAGAACCGAAATAACGAGCTCCAGCATAAAGTTTGACTTCTGGAGTTACATCATAACTAACACCAGCTTTTACTTGACCAGCAAAACCAAATTTACTTTTTTGATCATTCACAGCGTCTTTCAAAGGAGTGCTAATATACGCTGCACCAACACCAACACCAACATATGGAGTGATAGGCATATCTTCAATTGCTATATCGTAATAAACGTTAACTAGCCCTGAAATTGCTGTTACACTGTCTGCAATAGTATCTGGCGTAAATCTTGCATCTGTAACATTATTTTTGTTTAGGTATGAATAAACTCCTTCAACATCAACCCTGATGTCGTCCATTTTGTAACCAAACGCACCACCACCAGCTAGAAAAGACGCTTTTAATGGACTGTAATCACTATTGTCTTTCTTATAGGTAATACCATCAACTTTTGTGAAAAGAGGTAAAATTTCACCGTTGTATTGCAAACGAACATAGTAACTAGTTTCTTCATCACTTATTGAACCAACAGGATCTGAAAAAGCAGAGTTTGATAAACTTAGCAACGTTGCTAAAGCGGCTGCTGAAAAAAACTTTTTATAATGCATAATTGTCCTCGTAAAAAAATTAAAATTCCACTTTAGCAGTCTAAGTAACAACTAAAGTTAAGTCAAGTGCTAACTTAATAACACAAAATATTCTACATTTTAACTAATTTTTAGGAGAAGACAAAGATTTTATTAATGAATAAATACGACTTTTGATTTTTTGGTATAGCTAACACAGGTAAGATTTACTATCGAAAGACCTCGTCATCTCGCTGCTTGTTAGCGGATGAGAAATCCACAACTGTACGAACATTGCAATTTGGGCCTACCAGGAGGGCAATGCCTCTTATCCAAGTACCATCTTCTTGTCATCCCAGTCTGGGATCCAGGAATTTTATTAAGTTGGTAAGCATAAAAGTAGCCGTTTTATGTTAAAACACAATGTTCTTGATGAGATTACGGCAAGGCTGGATTCCAGACTGGAATGACATCGTTTACTATGTGCCATATTGCAATGTTTGTACAGTTGTGGAATGAATCACGGTATGACGTAGGGCTATGCTAGTATAGGTACATTATATGAAGAAGTACTAGCGTTGGGAATATTAGAAAAAAAATACTTACACTAAAAGAAACTTCAGTAGTAAATTCAAAAAGGAAGTTTAAACCCAGATGGTAAACCCATCATACCTGCAAGATCAGAAGTTGCATTCGCCATATCTTCTTCTGCTTTTTTAACGGCATCATTAAACGCTGCTGTTACTAAATCCTCTACTATATCTTTTTCCTCATTTCTCATAAGTTCTAAGTCTATGTTCACCTTTTTAGCTTTATAGCTACCTATTTTTATGACTTCCACTAATACAGAAACTTTGCCACCACCAGAAATACCTTGAAACTCTTTTCCAACATATTTTTCTTGAGCTTCTGCAAGCTTTTTTTGCATCTCTTGCGCTTGTTTCATTATTTGACTAAAATCCACAACTTACTCCTTATTTTCTATATTAACTACTTTTGCACCTTTAAACGTGTCAAGGATATCCTTAACTGCAGGTGCATAATTTAAATTACTCACTTCCCTGTTTATATAACCTGTATCAACTGCAACAACCCACTCTTGCTGAGTCACCTGGTTTAAGTAATTTTTTAAATCATTGCAAAAATTACTATCCAACTTAGATACAGCTTTTAATTTTAAATATCCAGGTTTACAATCTATTAATTGTAGATTATTACACAGTTGTTTGTAAAGATAAATTTGGTTACTTCGCCTTAATAGTTGCAAAATCTTATCAAAATCGTAATTTTGTTGTTTATTTTCCACATGGATCCCAGTGTCACGCACTGGGATGACAGAGTGGGGTTGTTGTTTACTTTCCACATATTTTTTTGGATCCGAGTAGTCAGCTACTTGGATGACAGAGGGGGAAGGTGCAACAGGTCTGCCCTGTCTATTTCCTTGCTCTACATTCTGCGAAAGAACTTTTTTGATCACCTGTTCCGGAGAAGGCAGATCAGAAAGATAACAGAGGCTAATTAACATCATTTCAGCAGCAACATCGTTGCATGTTGAAGTTTTTATATCTTGAATACCTTTAAGCAACATCTTCCACAATCTCGAAAAAAATATTAAAGATCTCTTTATACTTAAATCTTTTATCCTATTCTTTTCATGCTCTGTAACTGCATTATCAATCTCTTTTGTAATCAAAAAACGGCATACTAACTGAATTGTTTGCAATAGACCTTCAAAAATACTAAGTGGGTTTGCTGTTTTTACCGCCTTGTCAAACACTGATAGAGCTTTCTGTAAATCACCTTCTAATATTGCCCCTAATAGATCAAATATAATATCTTTATCCACTAGGCCAAGTATGTCTGTCACATTTTTAGTGGATATTGCACCATCTTTGCTATATAGCACTGCTTGATTCATCAAAAACAAGGCGTTACGCATTGAATTTCCAGAGTGTCGTGCAATTAATTCTAATGCTCCCTTTTCAATGGAATAACTCTCTTTTTGTGCAACATCATTTAAACGTTCCACTATTTTAGCTACAGGAATGTTGTGTAAATCAAATCTTTGACAACGTGCAATAATAGTTATTGGTATCTTTTTTATTTCCGTAGTTGCTAAAATGAACTTTACACTAGATGGTGGCTCTTCTAGGGTTTTAAGTAATGCGTTAAATGCACTGCTAGATAGCATGTGTACTTCATCTATAATGTAGACTTTGAATTTAGAGCTTATAGGTGAATAGCAAATATCTCCCAGGATTACTTTAATATCGTCAATGCTAGTGTGACTTGCTGCATCGATTTCAATTACATCTGGATGGCTTGAATTTTTTATTGCTAGACAATTTTCACATGATCCGCAAGGTTCAAAAATTGGCCCCAGGGAACAATTCAAACATAAAGCTATTATCCTTGCAGTGGTGGTTTTACCAACTCCACTACTACCAGAGAGCAGTATAGATTGTGGGATTTTGTTTAAAATAAAAGCATTTTCTAATACACGCACTAATATATCTTGACCTACTAGATCTTTGAAGCTACTAGGACGATGTTTTAATGCTATATTCATAGCCTCGGATAAAACAAATAATGAAATAGGTATGCAACCCAAAAAGGTTCTGATATGGCTGCTTCATTTCTGATCTGACCAAATTACAGAGTTTTTGCCTGCATACCTTATAAAATATTATACTTTTTTTTTTATTTAGCAAGGTATATCCTATATTAGCTCTATAATTTGATATGTTAAATTTTTTACAGTGCTATTTTGAAGTAAACAAAAAGTTAGTTGTCATGCAAGTCACTACAAGATTGTCACTCCAATGTTTATTTATGTCATTTCAGCGCTTATTTATGTCATCCCAGTGCCTAGGCATACAGCTGTATGAATGTTGTGATATAAGAGCAATTTTTACCGAAAAGGATGTCATCCCAGTGCTTGACTACTTGGATCCAGAAAACTTAACTGTAAATGAGCGCACTAGGCAATTGTATAACAAGAACTGGATTCCAGTGTCAGCTACTTGCATGACACTACCTGCTACGCAAACTTCTGTGGACTACAAAGAAAGTTCGTACAGTTGTAGGTCAAGCCATAGAGTAACAAAAAAAGGATATTGGTATAACAAAAGAGGAACATTATGATTTTATATCATTTTCCTCTTTGTCCATTTTCACGAAAAGTTAGAGCTTTTCTAAAAGAAAAAAAATTAGGCTGTGATCTAGTGTATGAAAATCCGTGGGAAAAGCGGAATGAATTTATGGAGATCAATCCAACCGGGCAAGTACCAGTGTTAATAGATAATAACTTTGTAATAGCGGATAGTAATGCCATTTGTGAATATATAGAAGAGACTTACAATAGCGACGTCAAATTACTTGGTTCATCCACTATTATTAAGTCTAAAATACGCGCTCTAATCAATTGGTTCGATAACAAATTTTACAATGAAGTTACTAAGTATATTATGAATGAAAAAGTAATTACTAACCGCAGCCCTGACTCTAGATTTCTTCATGCAGCTCAGCATAACCTGCCTTGCCATATGGAATACACCGAACACTTAATTAACAAGAACGTTTGGCTTGCAACTGATAAGTTCACTTTAGCTGATATTACTTTAGCATCGCATATTTCCGTAATGGATTATGTAAGTAGTTTTCCATGGGAAAAAAGTAAAATTTTAAAAGAATGGTACTCCATTGTTAAATCAAAGCCTTGTTTTCGTGAGATATTATTAGAGAGGATTTCTGGTTTAATCCCTCCTAAACATTATGCTGACCTTGATTTTTAACTTATGTTAGCTTTAAAGCTACAGTCATTCCTTCATCAGTTGGAATCAATATAGAGAAATATTTTTTTTCATCTGATAATCTATTATTAAACTCCCTCATGGCATGCCATGATTTTTCTGATACTTCTTTTGGAGGCGATTCTAAAAATACTGTGTTAAACAGTAGAGTGTTATCTGCAACGATTAGCCCATCTTGTTTAATGTATGACTCTGCCCAATCTAAATACTTAGGATAACTACTTTTGTCAGCATCAATAAATATCATGTCAAATGGTGCTTTTGCTGATAATTCATTAATTTTTTCCAGTGCATCGCCTTCTATTAGAGTAATTTTATCACTTAGATTAAAAGCACTAAAATTTTTTTTTGCTATTCTTGAGTGTTGAGGATTATTTTCTATTGTATATATATGACCGTCTTTTAGTAGAGCTTTTGCCATGCAAATCGACGAGTAACCGTATAACGTGCCAATCTCAACAATACTTTTGATTTTTTGGATTTTTATAAATAAACTTAATAGCTTTCCTTCTTCAGGGCCAATTTGAATATGTTGCTTTTTTTCAAGAATACAATATTCTTCTATTTTTTTATATTCTTTTGCAAATAGATTTCTTATGTATGACAATTTTATACTAAAATTATTACGCATATATTATAAATTAGGGAGACTTAATTCATACACAATTTATAAATATAATAATATAGTTTAAAATAATAAAAACATTTATTTTAAGTTATTATTTCATAGTATAAAATTTTAAGTGACAAAAATTATTATATATCGTACTATAGTTAACTAGTATAATAAACAGTCGATTATTATGCTAGAATTAAAGGGATTGTTTATGCGCATTTCTCTTTTTAAAATATAATTTTTATAATCAATTAGAGGGGGTTATATGTCTTATACTATTGCTGGTGAAGTTGAAACGTTAAACAAAAAATCTAACAAGAATGAAGGGGTTATGTTACTACATAATCCAGCTTATCGTGAAAAGTATAAAGAACGTTTTGATGAAGCTCAGAGAAAAGTTATGGATATGGTTCAGTTTTATGATGGGACAATAGTATTAATAGAGAATAAAATCGCTATGTATTACTACACTTGGCACAGTAAAAAAAGAGAGTTTGAGCGTAAAAAACAACAAACAGTAGTGAAAAACAATGACTCAGCATAGAGTCTTTTATATGGTAAGCTACAGTGGTATTACTTCACTATAGCTTTTCCATATAATTTATCTATCACATTAGTGAAATATTTCAGCTCTTTATACCCTCCATGTTTAACTTTATTATGCTCTATATATGATTTATCATCGTTAAGCTTGATGAAAAATATTGGAGTGGCTGTGATACCAAGTTTATTAATTGCCAGTGATTTATCATTTACGATTTTATCCATTATTTTCTTATCATTAATGCATTGGTTAAATGTATCTTGCTTTAAGTTGCTTAGTGCAGCAATTCTTTGTAGTAAAGTCAAATCACTTAAATTGTAGTAATTCCACGAATCTATTGAGTTAAAAACAGCTTTGTTAAAATTAAAGTAGTCTTCTTGTTTTTCGTAGCAATGACTTAGCATTGCAGCCTTTAGCCCTCTGTAATCCAAAGGAAAATGACGAAATATATATAACATCTTACCTGTGTCTATATATTTCTCTTTAATTTTAGGAAAAACATTCCTATGAAAAAGAGAGCAGTGATAACAAGTTAATGAAGCATATTCTATCATTAGAATTGGTGCTTTTGGATCTCCTAATAATTTATCATTAGGTAATGGCGATAATAGCTCATTTGATGTTATTTCATTGGGTTTTTTTTGAATGTATTGGTTATCGGATAAATCTTGCTTAACAACTGCATAAGAATTAACACTTATGAAAATTAATAAAAACAATAGTCTAAAAATCATTACAATATAAACACTTAACTTACTAAAAAAAATTATACATTTATATTAATAATGTCAAGATAACTTTTGTTTAGCAAGGCTTTCAGCCCTATCTTTAAATGCAGCAATTATTTTACTTTGTGTATACTTATATACTGAGTTTAATAAAGTGGAAAATGAGTTGGACTTAAACTTAAACTCTATATAAAACTTTACCATAGTTTTATTTTCATCTATGGGAATGAATTGCCATTCATTGTATAGATGTTTAAATATTCCATTTGATGATACAGCTTTTATCCAACCTTCATTTGTTCCACTTGGAGAAAGAGAAGTAACTTCTGATGTATATCTACCTTTAATTCCATGAAAAGCTGCGAGGAGATCCACAACCATTTGGTTGTTAATTTTTTCTTTTATATAAACGGCTTTGCACCAAGGAACAAAATCAGGATACCTTTCAACATCAATTACAATTTGGAATACTTCATTAGGCAAACATAGGAAAACACCCTGTTCTTTGTATTGATGAAGCATAAATGTTAAACCAATCAAAATAGGATCCGTATCTACCGTCAGCCTTAGTAGATTCCTGAGACTAAAGTTAAGGTGGGCATCGCGTATCAATTTCAACGAAATTAACAGAGGCAATTCCCTTGACTAGAAATTATCGCTCGGGAAATTTAACTTAACTCATAACGCATAGAACAGACCCTTAATTAATTGTAGATGATTTATACAAGGTGTGTCTATAGATATATTAAAGCTAGCGATTATTATTTAATCTTTATTAAACTTTGCATTCTAAGTATCATAGCTAATAAATATATCTTATGAACATTACTAAAGTTTTAACTATCATTGTTTTTATTGTAATTTCTTCAAGTGCTTACACTAATTGTACAGATCACAAAATTTTTGTGCATACTATGAAGCAACAAGTGGATGGTATATCTACAAAGGAGAATAAAAAAAACCGGGAATGTGTGCAAAAAAAGCTTCAGGAGGTCATTCAAAACAATGTTAACCTCAAAGGAATATCGCAATTCGTCATAGGAAAACATTGGGCTTTAGTTAAACAAAAAGAAAAAGAAGATTTTTTAAGAGAGTATGAAGTGTATCTTACGCGTTTGTGCGTTAAAATTTTATATAAATACATGCATGATAGTGAAATGATCATAATGAGTACAAAAGCAGTTGACGATGAAACTTGCTTAATTGGTATAAGATTTTCTTACGGTGATGAAGAATTTACAAATATTGATTTTAAAGTTACTAAAAATAACAGTTCTTTCTTGATAAGTGATGTTGTAATGAGTGGAATAAGTATTGCTATTAATCAACGTTATCAATTTAGTGAAAAAATCGACACGCATGGCATAGCAAGCGTTATAGCTGAATTAAAATGCAATAACAATCCATGATATATATGCCTCATTGGCCTAAGCCACTTGGTAGCAGGCCGAATGATTTTTCTCTTGATCGCATAAAAGGCTTTCTTAGCAAACTAGATAACCCCGAGAAAAAAGTGCCTCCCGTAATTCATATAGCTGGAACTAATGGGAAAGGCTCAACACTAGCATTTATAAGATATATAATGCAAGCAGCAGGGTATAAGGTACACGCATACACTTCTCCACATTTAGTGAGTTTTAATGAGAGGATAGTGATAGCCGGCAGCTATATCGACGATAATGAATTATATAGCTTATTAGAAGAATGTCGTGCAGTAATTGCAGAACAACCTATCACTCTGTTTGAAGCTGCAACTATTGCAGCTTTTTTAGCTTTTTCTCGTCATAAAGCCGATATAACTTTAGTTGAAGTGGGTATGGGTGGAAGGCTTGATGCAACAAATGTTATAGATAATCCGATTTTAACAATAATTACTTCCATTGCACTTGATCATACGGAATATCTTGGCCCTACTGTAGAAATTATAGCAGGTGAAAAGGCTGGAATAATGAAACCTAATGTTCCTTGCGTAATAGCACCGCAAGAAAAATCTATAGTGAACACGCTAGAACACCACGCAATAAATAAGAAATCTCCCTTGTATAGAGGAGGTCTTGAATGGAATTGCAAAAAAAAGAACAACAAAATGGTTTTTCAATCAGCTATTCAATCAATAGAATTTCCTTTGCCATCTTTAAAGGGTGATCATCAGGTGATTAATGCAGGCAATGCTATTGCAGCATGTAGTATTTTAAGTGGAAAGTATGAATTTGATATTGGAGAAGAGGATATCACTTCAGGTTTACAGTGCACTTATTGGCCTGCACGGCTAGAGTCTATAAAAGAAGGTAATTTAATTTTCCTACTACCGAAAGATTGGCAATTATTTTTAGATGGTGCACACAATAATGATGGTGCTAGAGTACTATCTCAGTGGGTAAAAGATAATTTTGCTGAAGGTATTTATATGGTTTTTGGTGTTACTAGTAACAGAAATGTGGAAGAGTTCTTAGAGCACTTAAAGCCATATATCAAGCTACTATGTGCGGTTTGTGTTAAGTCTGAACCTAAAGCAACAAATACAAATTTGATTAGGGAAAAAGCCAATAACATAGGAATAAAAGCAGTTGAATGTGAATCAATTGGCGATGCAATATCAAATCACATATTAAAAGCCTCTACCCAAAACGTCAAAACCATACTAATCTGTGGCTCATTGTTCCTAGCTAGAGACTTCGCTATGGAGAATAGCTAACTTTGATGATATTAACTGACCGATGGGGAAATAACTTTGATTGCTCATAGTACTGCTTGGCTTTTCGTTATCGACTTCTATAAACTGATCATCACCTTTAAATTGCTCCTCAATTGAATTTATAGCTGTCTTTTTGAGAATATAATTACTTGCAGCATTTAAAATAGGTGAAGTAACAATTAAAAGCGTGAAGGTAATGAAAGTAATAAGCCGGATAACATCATAGAGTTAGTTATACCAAAGCCGTTGGCAACTAAATCTAATCCCATACCGAAAAACATTAAAGATGTACAGATTGTGTTGCTCAAAATAACTGAATTTTTTAGCCACTTTAATTTAGTCCTATCACTCTTTGAAAAATTTTCGCATTCTTGGTCAAAGTTAAACAATAATAAAATATTAGTCTGATGATTAAACTCTTTCCCATTTCTAGTATAAATGCTCTTAACAGCTAGATTTAAAATAGATCCTGCTAACAAGGGAGCAAGAAAACCTACTGCTATTGGTACATTAGAAGAAATACCATTAATTATTAAAAATGCAATTGATGTGAAGGATACTAAAAGAACTCCTAAGAGATTTGAATAAGAAGAATATTTTACATAAGCAGTTACATTATTGTTAATTGACTGCTGCTTATTATAGAGTTTATTTCTGCACTTATCATCTAAGTATTTTTGCAATTCTTCATAACTGCGACTCCACAACTTACCGCGTAATTCTTTTATTAAATTATTTCTTTTATTGAGACCTTTCTCCAATGGCTCTATTATAAATTCTTCAAAAAATGGCTTATTTAATGCAATAACCTTAAATTTCTCCTCCGCTTCTTTATTGTTTGGGTTTTTATCTGAGTGATATTTTAACGATAATTTACGGTATTGTTGACTAAGCTTTTTCTTAATATTCTTAATGTCAGAATTTACCACATCCTCCTTTTGAATATTAAATGTTAAAAACAACTGCTTTAAAGCGTGGTACTCATTTTCATTCAAAACATTTCTAGCCACATTACACCTACAAATTAACTAACTATTAATGTTCTATAATATACATATTTCCAAACTATGTCAATTATTTCATAAATATCTTTGGTAAAAATTATTTCTGTTATGACTAGCATGATAAGTGTATGAAGCGACTAAAATTGTCATTACAGCGCTTAGTGTACGACAGTGCTCCAACATTTAGGGTTGCAGTTTTCATGGCAGATCTGAGTAGCTGACCCATCTAAGAGGTGTCATTCAAGTAGCTGACACTGGAATGGCTTTGTTGCATCGCACCTTATACGGTAGTAATTTACAATAAATTCATGTAGCCATTTCGAATTTAGTCATTTCAGTGTTGGCTACTTGGATGACACCACCTGCTATGCTGCAAATTGCAACGTTCGTACACTAAAGTATAGTGTGTTACTAACGAAGGCAAACAAATATCTGCTTTATGAAAACGTTAATATTTTTCATTGAAATAATACATAAATACTAGAAAAACCTTGGCAGGTTATTCGCGTTTGATTATCATAGAGAATTATATAAATTAATAAATGATCTATGGCAAGTAACCCAGAAGAAAGAAATAGTGATAAACAAAAAGCGCTAGATAACGCAATAAGCCAGATTGAAAAAGCATTCGGTAAAGGTGCAATAATGAAGTTGAAGCAAAACCCTGTAGAAAAAATAGACACAATATCCACAGGATCAATTGCGCTTGATTCGGCTCTAGGTGTTGGAGGTCTGCCAAAAGGGCGTATAATTGAAATATTTGGCCCCGAGAGTTCTGGTAAAACCACTCTTGCCTTGCACGTGATTGCTGAAGCACAAAAAAAAGGAGGATCATGCGCATTTATCGATGCAGAACATGCATTGGATGTCTTATATGCTCGTAAACTTGGGGTAAGCACTGATGATTTAGTGATTTCACAACCAGACACTGGAGAGCAGGCGTTGCATATTGTTGAGTATTTAGTGTGTTCTGGTGCGGTTGATGTGATAGTTATTGACTCTGTCGCAGCATTAACTCCAAGAGCTGAAATTGAAGGTGATATGGGTGATCAACATATGAGGCTGCAAGCAAGGCTTCTAAGTCATGGGCTACGGAAACTAACCTCTGCCGTTTCAAAAGCGAACTGTATATTGATATTTATTAATCAAATTCGTATGAAAATAGGAGTAGTGTATGGAAATCCTGAAACTACCACGGGTGGAAATGCATTAAAATTCTATACTTCTGTAAGGCTTGATATAAGAAAAGTTGGTGTAATAAAAGACAAAGAAAATATTACAGGTAATGAAACAAGAGTTAAAGTTGTAAAAAATAAAGTTGCTCCTCCATTTAGAGAAGCGAAATTTGATATAATGTACAATGAAGGTATATCAAAACTCGGAGAAATAATAGATATGGGAGCAAAGCTTGGTGTGCTTGAAAAAGCAGGCGCTTACTATTCATATAACAACACACGTCTTGGGCAAGGAAGAGAGAATGTAAAAACTTACCTAAAAACAAACAAAGAAGTCGCAAATGAAATAGAAACGAAAATCAGAGATTTACTCAGAAATCATGATAATTCTATCATAATAGACGAGGATAGTGAGCAACTTTTAGAAGAATCAGTTTTCTGATCTAAACTTAGGCATTAGATTTTGTGTTGGACGGGTTGTTACAGTATGACGGTAATTCTATGTGCTAATATAACAATCTGTAATGTTACCTTGTATCAAAAAGACTTTGCTGAAGCAGTTAAAAAAAGCTTTTCATGAGAAATTATAAATGATAAATTGTTAACAATAGGTTATTGTTAATAAGATTATGTGTTTTGGTTTACCTAATATAAACAGGGAAGGTTATTCATTTATAGTAGTTTCCTTTATAGTAACGTGTATAGCATTCTCTATATCTTGGGGGTTTGGCGTTACGTGCTTGTTTCCGACATTATTGTGTACTTATTTCTTTCGTGATCCAGCAAGAGCTGTGCCAAACAATAAGAATCTTATATTAAGTCCTGCTGATGGTGTGATTTCAAAAATTGAAGAAGTTAATTATCCTTTATCAGCAGAAAACGGAGAGGAGAAGAAGTTTACGCTTGTTAGCATATTTTTAAGTGTTTTGAACGTCCATGTGAACCGTATACCAATATCTGGTACGATAAAGGAAATGAGTTATAAAAAAGGCAAGTTTGTATCCGCAATGAGCAATAGGTCTAGTAATGAAAATGAAAAGCAGGTTATTGTAATTGAATACGAAAAGGGGAAAGAAATTATTGTGGAGCAAATAGCTGGATTAATTGCACGTCGTATCGTTTGTAATTTAGGAATATCCCAGAACGTAAAAGCAGGTGAAAGGTTTGGAATTATAAGGTTTGGCAGTAGAGTGAATATCTATGTTCCTGCTGATACAGAAGTCAGAGTTTCAGAAGGGCAAACTGTTATTGGTGGTGAAACAATTATAGCAAACTTAAATAAGGAAAACGTTCAAGAGAAGCTTACTTTTGACGTTATATGAATAACGATGGAAGTAACAGTAGATTCTTACCTATTACTAAATTATTCCCAAACTTTATAACTTTATTGGGTTTATGTTCTGGTCTCACTTCACTTAAATTTACATTTAATGAACAATGGGAATTCTCAGTAATTTTTATCATCATTGCAGCAATAATAGATGGAATGGATGGCAGAATAGCTAGAATTCTAAAATCAACTAGCGATTTTGGAGCCCAGCTTGATTCTTTTGCAGATTTTCTAAATTTTGGTGCAGCGCCTGCATTTCTTTTGTATTTTTGGAAGCTAAACGAAATCAAAGTCATAGGTTGGATTTTAGTAATGATATACGTAATCTGCATATCAATAAGACTTGCAAGATTTAATGTTTCGCTACACTCAGAACAACCATACTGGGAAAAATTTTTCTTTTCTGGTGTTCCAGCTCCAGTGTGTGCTTTACTTTCTTTGTTACCAATAATTATTACCTTTCAATCTCATGAGAGTGAATACTTACTTCTCATAGAGCGATTTTTTAACACAAGAAACGTAGCTTGTTACTTTCTGGCCATTTCATTTTTTTCGATAAGTCACATTCCAACTTTCTCTGCAAAATATATTTATATTCCCAAAAGCCTATCCTATATATTTGTGTCATTTTTTGGAGTACTTATTGTATTTTTCATCAGTAAGCCCTGGATGACTCTACCAATTTTAGGTATAGTGTATACACTTACTATTCCAATAAGCATCGGGTTTTACATATATTTTACATATAAAACTCGTTAGCTAACAAAAAATAGAAAACTGCATGATTTTGAAGATAAGTGAACTATTAAATTCATTTCTGTATATAAAGATATTCAACATTCCATTTATAATTATTTGGGTAATTGCAACTGGAATCTTTTGTACTGCCCAGTTCAAATTCATTAACTTTAGGTTACTTAAATATGGAATACAGACGCTATTCAATCTAAAGTGTAATAACAGCAACAATGGCATAATCACTCATATTCAAGCGTTTGCAACAGTAATTTCAGGAACAGTTGGTCTTGGAACAATATCAGGAGTTGCAATAGCTATCACAATAGGGGGCCCAAGTGCAGTTTTTTGGATGGTAATTACCGGAATACTTGGTATGTCGATAAAGTTTGCCGAGGTGGTGCTTGCATTTACTTATCGCTCTGAAAATACAACTGGCGGGGCTTTTTATTACATGAAGTACGGGCTTGCAAAAATTGGATTTGCAAAAACTGGTAGATTTCTTGCCTTCACTTATGCGATTATGCTACTTATTGCAATGATTTTGGGCGGTATACCATTTCAAGCAAATCAAATAGCAGCACTATCAAATAACCTCCTAGAATACAACGCATCCATTATTATATCCCTGCTTGTCTTTATTGTAATATTGGGAGGAATAAAGCGCATTGCTTTCGTTTCAACGAGCTTAGCACCAATTATGATAGTGCTATATGTGGGTATGTGTATATATTTAATTTATGTAAACGGAAGTAATTTGCTGAATGCTCTATCCATAATATTCCAAGATATCTTCAATAAATCAGCTATAGGAAGCGGAGTATTGAGCGGATTAATAGCCGGAGTGAGAAGATCAGTGTTTGCTAACGAAGCAGGTACCGGAACAGCAGCTATAGCACATTCAGCTGTAAAAGAAGAAGATCCAATTAAAGTTGGGTGCGTTGCAATGATTGCACCACTTATAGACACAATATTAATCTCATTTTTGACTGGTATTGTGATAATTATCACTGGTATGCATAGCACTGATAACGTGGGTGATATTACACTAATTAGTTCGATATTTTCAACAGCTTTGCCCTTGTTCAGCAAGTTAGTTTTTCCGCTAATGATGTTTTCCTTTGCATTTTCCACAATAATAGCTTATTGTTACTACTGTGAAGTTGCTTTGCTGTATTTATTTGGTAGTAAAAAAATACTGATACCGTTCCAAATTCTTATAGTGGTTTCAGTGTATATCAGCTGTATGTCAAAGAATATAGAATTTATATCTTATCTAGGTGACAGTTTGTTTATGTGCCTTATGATTCCAAATGCTGTTGCAATATATCTACTAAGAAGGGAAGTTTTGAATACAATAGATTCTTATTACAATTCTAAAGGGTATTAACATGATTTATAGATTGCTTTGTATGGTGTTATTTTGCCTATTGTTTAATGATGTGTACGCTGCTTCAGGTTTTTACGAAAGTTATGACGCTGTGTTGAATGGAATAAATAACTTCATGAATGAAGTACTGTTTTTCAAGATCCTTTACGTGCCATTTATAATCCTTCTACTAGTTTTTGGTTATGTGTTTCTAACATTACGTTTTGGATTTCTCAACATAAGAATGTTTAAGCATGCGTTTGCTATTTTATGTGGAAAATATGACACGAATCACCATGATGGTCATATTACGCATTTTCAGGCATTTATGACTGCACTTTCAAGCACAGTAGGCCTTGGAACTGTTGCTGGAGTCGCAATTGCAGTTTCAATGGGTGGACCAGGAGCGGTGCCTTGGATGATGATTACAGGTTTTTTTGGTATGTCAGCAAAATTTGCTGAGGTAACGTTGGCGTTTAGACATAGAACAGAAGATCAGGACCAATTGTTTAGTGGTCCCTTTCAGTATATAAGGAATGGTCTGGAGGAATTTGGATTTAAAAAACTTGGTATTGTGCTGGCTGCCATGTATGCAGTATTCTTTGTATTATCAGGTCTTGGTGGAAGTGTAGCGTTTCAAACCAACCAAATGGTTTCAATATTATCTGGCTATTCAAGTTGGGTAGATGGTCACTCTTGGTTTCTTTCTTCCATAATTTCTGCGCTGCTTGCTCTAGTGATTATTGGCGGAATTAAAAGGATAGCTAGAGTATCTTCTGCACTAGTGCCTATTATGTCACTTATATATATCTTTAGTTGTATTATTATTATTGCATTTAATATTCATAACCTTGGTTATACGTTGAAAATATTATTTTCCACTATGATAGATTTCAATGCTGTTGGCGGAGGGATGGTAGGAGCATTTGTTGCTGGAATTCAAAGGGCAATCTTTGCCAGCGAAGCAGGTGTTGGTTCTGCTTCAATTACTCATGCAACAACTAAAGATGAAGAACCAGTAAGAACTGGACTAGTCGCTATGATAGAACCATGCTTTGACACAATGTTAATTTGCTGTTTAACAGGAATAACAATAGTAATAACAGGTGCATACCAAACAGGTGTTGGTGAGGGAATATTAATTACTCACAAAGCATTTGAGACAGTTTCTCCATGGTTTCCTATCCTTCTAACAGTAGCTGCTCCTTTGTTTGCATTTTCTTCAGTAATTTCGTTTGTATATTGTTGTGAAATGGGGTGGCTATATTTATTCGGTGCAAAAAGTATAGTGATATACCGCATAGCGGTAATAATTGTGGCGTTTTTCTCTGGTCTTTCTAAAGATATAATGGCTATTGCCAATATCGGTGGAACTTTATTCTCTTGTTTAGCTCTCATCAACATGACAGCGCTTATACTGTTTAGTAATCAGATTAACGATGAAGTTCAGTGCTACCTAAAAAGGCTGAGGAATAATAAAATTAATTAGGTTCTTGGTATAATGGAAAAGTATGTAGTCCTTATACTGTCCTACATACTCGGTTCAATACCGTTTAGCTTAATCATTACAAGAATAAAAGGGATAAACTTAAGAGAAGTAGGTTCAGGAAACATTGGTGCTACAAACGTTGCAAGGACGGGAAATAAATTTCTTGCTGCTTTGGCATTATTTCTGGATTCCTTTAAGGGATTTATTGCCGTTTATATAGCACAACAATTTTGTGATAATAACGATTTTTATATATATGTATCTGCAATTTTAGCAGTTTTAGGACACATGTTTCCTATTTGGCTAAAATTCAGTGGAGGAAAGGGCGTTGCAACCACTCTAGGGATACTGATAGCATTTAACATCGATATTACTTTAGTATTCGTAATAATTTGGATAATAGTCTTTCTTGCCTTTAGATACTCTTCCCTTGCTTCACTCAGTGCTACTTCAACGGCTGTAGCATGGTCCTTTTTTTTTCAGAGGAATTTGTTCTTAACATTACTAATTATAGGAGCACTGGTCTTCCTAAAACACCACAGAAATATTGTGAATCTTCTGCAAGGTAAAGAGTATAAATTTTATAGATAATGTACTGCCAAATTATTGACACTTAAACTACGAGACAAATTGCTTGACGGTATGATTTTGTCCTCTTTGTTTAAGTCTATGATTTTTGCTTTTGTTATATTCTCTACTTCTTGAGGTGTTAAAAGACCATCTTCAATGAATTCCTTTTTTGTTTCTCTTATTTTTTCATAAAGTTGAGTAACGTGATCTTTATTTCCTTCATATACACTTTCAATTTCTAACTCTAGCTTATGTGAAGCTCCTTTTTTTAACATTTCATCCATTGCTGCTTTTGTTACTTTTAACCTTTCTTGCAAAATTTTCTTTATTTTTTCCTTATCATTTTCGTTATTTTTACTGAGTTCTACATATACCCTATAACATCTTTTTTCTCTTGGGAGCATTCTTAACCCATCTAACATGCTAATTATCTGACCTTCAATAGTCTTCTCAGCCTTTAATTTAAATTCTGCTACTTCTTCTTCTATTATCTTATTAGCTATTCTCTTAGCTCCATCCAAAGATGAATCCTTGAGAGAAAAATCTGTCTCGAGTAGATCTCGATTTAATAGCTCTAAGAATACTTTTTTTCCGATGTTTTCGAGTAAACTTTCTTGGTCATCTAAATCATGCTCCTGCAGTTTATTTCTCATGTGCTGAACCAGCTCACAACATTGTAATTTATTTAACTTTATAGAGCTAATATTTTTCATTAACGTCAGCACAATTTGTTCACTATATTGAGAAGTAATACTCAATAATTTTCTCATTAAAGGAATACTTACTTCTGAAATAAAATCATCAACTATTTTTTGACTTTCATCGTCTTCATAACCATTTTGAACGTCATACCAAGCCTTAAGAATTTCTTTATTGTTTTTCTTGTTTTTTAACCTGTCTAACATAAACTCACGTGCTTTATTTTGTGCTTCTGAGAGCAACATTTCCCTTGGAGGAGTAAATCTAATTTCTGGATCAGGATGAATACCCTCTAGCGTGCTTAACATTCTATAGATAATACCGGTGAAGCAAGTGTTAGGAATTCGCTCTTTTCTAGAGAAAGTTTGGCTATCAATTAAATTAGAAATCAATGCATCCTTTTTACTCTTAACGGCTTCTCCGTCTCCATCATTGCAAGCCCTTAAAACTAAAAGCAGAACCTGCCCACCTGTAAAGCCGGAGCTATGCTTTTGATCATCTTTGCAAAAGTCATCTAAAAATGCAATTACTCTTCCTTTATCCTCATCACTAAACTCATATGAATTGTTTATATATCCAATGAATTGAATATATTCATCATTTTTGATTACGTCTTCAGGTACTTGTTCACTATACTTACCTTTTAATTTATCAATATTTTTAATGATATCATCATTTAATTGATGGGGCAGTAAATGTTCAAGCTTAACATCAAAACTATTAACCATACCACGTAAATTCTCTTTTATACCTTCCAAAAAGAAATTTATAGAAGCTTTAAGCAGCGTAAATGGGTTAAAATCTTTTGGCCTTAGTTCACTCTGCAATAAAATTAATAGCATTGTAAGTGGTATAGTTCCCAGTAACGAAATAAGCAAGAAAGTGGTAGTGAAAGTTAGATATGTTATGAAAGCAGAAAACAAGAGGAAGGCTGCTACCTTGATTGTATTGTTTTTAAAAAATATTTCCCAATATTCCCTTTTGCTCATTTTTTGCTGTTTTGCCGTTTTTATTTCTTTGTAGATATAAAGAGTTTTAATTTCAGACCTGAAGAACATAGTACCAAGAGAAAAAAGAACATTAACAGGATTAGTGATAATGCTTAACGAGACAAAAGCTCCAAAGTAGCTAACAAATTTTAGCTTACTAGAATCCTTTGAAGGAAATTGTATTTGAGAAATACCTATCATAGCTTACCTTCAACATCATTACACTCTAGTAATAGCATAATAATTTAAAACGTCAATGTTTAAGTATCTTATTATCCGCACACTCATCGTATTCGATCTCGACTGTAGAGTGTGCTATCTCGAACTTATCTAGCAATATTTTTTTTATTTCATATAAAACATTGGTGTGCTGCACATTTTGCTTTATTTTAGCATGCATGGTAATTATAAAATAATTATCAGACAGCGACCATGTATGTATGTGGTGCACATCTATCACTTCAGGTAATTCTGATGTGATCTTACTTTTTATCTCTTCAGCAGATATACCCTCAGGCGTACCTTCAAGGAGTATATGGCAAGAATTTTTGAGAATTTTATAGCCGCTATTTAGAATTATCACACTAACAAATACTGATAAGATTGGATCTACTATTTGCCATCCAGTAAGCATGATAATTATAGATGCAAGTATAGCAGCTACAGAACCTAAAATATCTCCTATAACGTGTAGTACAGCACTTTTTATGTTTATATTGCTCTCGCATTTACTATGTAATATAAAAAAGACTATTATGTTAGAGACAAGACCGAGTGTAGCAATTATTAACATTACTTTCCACTCAACATTGACTGGAAAAATAAACCTCTTTATTGACTCAATTATAATGATTACTGCAATGAGGAATAGAGTTAAACCATTAACAAATGCTGCAATTATCTGCAACCGATGATATCCGTATGATCTCTGCAAATCGGATTTCTTAGCTGAAAACCTATGTGCTAACCAGCTTAAAACCAAGGCGAAGAGGTCAGTGAGCATATGCCCTGCATCTGATAATAGAGCAAGCGAATGTGAAATTATTCCACCTACTATTTCCATAAACATTGTTATCGCAACTATTATTATGGAATAGATTAAGCGCTTGGACTGCGCTGCTGAGTGTTTACCGTTATGCACTGCTGTCATATAAAATCTTTTCATAAACAAAAACGTGGGTAACACTGGGTTCGAACCAGCGACCGCTTGCACGTCAAGCAAGTGCTCTACCAACTGAGCTAATTACCCATCGTGGTTTTAGTATAGTGCTTTGGTGGAATGAAAGTCAATAAACCACTTTGCTTTTGTCCTTGTCCAATGTGATTCCGGAATATAGCTGTATAGAATTTCAGCCATATTCTAAATTTTACATATTAAGTTAACTATCTATACTTTATTTATTAAGATATAAATTATATTAATACAGGGATTTACGTTTTTTTTAGGGAAATTACTTTATGCTTGATATTGAAAGATCAGCAAATTAGAGGTTAAAATTATGACAATTAGTCAACAAGTAAATAAAAATATAACTAAAGCAGAATATTTCAACAATAACGGCAAAGGGTTTAATTCGCCACATGTTATAGAAGTTGAAGATTTAAATATTAAAGTAGAGGTTTATTCTCACAATTTAAGAGCAAGTAAAGTTGCTAACATTGAAAGTGAGATAAGAGAAACAGCTACTAATTTTAAAAACGCATTCGAGTTAGAACGCGGCAGTTCAGAACAAACATTTAAAATTTACATGTTTGATGACAAGGATGATTACACTCACCTTGGCGGAAGCGAGCGTTTCGGTTCTTACCTTGGAGACGAAGGTGGTAAATGTTACTACAAAGGGAAAGCTGACGTTTTTGCTGAAATGTACGTCTACCAGCAAGGTGGCATTCATAACCTTCAGCATGAATTTGCACATGGTTTAACTTACTTGGCTACAGGAGGCAAATCTTTACCTACAGTATTAATGGAAGGAATTGCAGACTACTTTGAGCATCATTCAGATCATAAATTCAATTCTCAAGGATCAAGTATCGACAAAACTGAAGCTGCAAATTTGGATTTAGATAAAATTTTAAGTTTAGAATACTCAAAGGACAGCGAAGCAAATAGCTTGGTTTATAAAACAGGTCATGCGTTGATAATGTACTTACAGGAAAAAGATCCTAGTTTATTAAGAGACTACCTAGATGCTTTACGTCAAGGTAACTCAGATGAGTCAAAAAGTTTCTTGAAAGACATAAAAGGACACGATACTGACTTCAAAAGTTGGCTTGCTGAGAATGATACAGAAACTGCAATGGAACATCTCAACGCTTTGCAAGTTACAAAAGGAGATTTCATAGCAATTGGTCAAGAAATAGTGGGTGGAGAAATTAAAAACGTATCCTACTATAAAGCAAATATAGAAAAAATGGATGGAGAAAACGTTGGAAGTTTTTCTCCTGTAGAACACGTTGCATTTTATGATGTTGCTCGTGCTATAAATAGGGCAACAAATGATACATTTGATATATCAAAGGAATATCATTTCCTCAAGGTAGTAAAAACTTCCGATGGACAGGATAAACTAACTTACTCTGACCAACAAGGTAATGAGTACCGAAACAGTCTAGAGTATAAAAATCAGGCTTTTAGAATGCTATCAAAGTATGATGAAAATTTAAAGAAAGCTTATGATGATGCATTAAAAAATCTGGATGAGCAGAGGCAAATGGAATATCCCAAGATAAATAAAGAATATAGCGAAGGGAAGATTTCTTACGAAGAGTATTCAGACAAATATTATTCAATTCCCTCCAAATATGAGGAATTAAAAAGTACCTTACTTGATAAAACCATAAACACTGGCTTAGAACAAGTAAAAGCGACTAAGAACATCGACGTAGAAAAGATGTTAGGAGAGATGATCAACATCGATTCAAACTTGATAAGAGGTACAAATCATATTGATCTACAAGAAGGTAAGATTTTTTCTATGCAAGCTCATGGTCAAGGAGATATGGGTGCACTGTCTATATATGACGGAAATACAAAGCTTGGAGAATTATTGAGCGAATCAGGATTTTTTAAGCAAGTTGAAGGCCAAACTAAAGAAACTTTCGTTTTTGAGGATATATTGCACAACTTAAATGTTTCATACGAAGGCGGTGCTTACATGGCAGTTACAAAAGAAAATGGTCATTATAAAGCTTCCCTAATAGATGGCAGAACAGTTGAACGCGATGAATACTTTGATGAAGCGCATTTACATGAAAATGAATTGTTGCATCCTAGCACTGGACACATCCAAAAAGATTTAGATTCTCTGCTCCTTAGAACCTGTCTTGAAAGGGAATAAAGAAAAGAGTATGATGAGGTAAGCAAAAAATAGGAGGGTAAATTGTATCCAAGTGATATAAGTGACAAGGAATGGGAAATTTTAGAGCCCTATGTTGCACAAGGAGCGATAGGACGACCAAGAAAACATAACATCAGAACAATTATTAATGCAATAAGGTATATAATGAGGGGTGGTTGCCAGTGGAGAATGCTACCAAAGGATTTTCCCCCATGGAAAACGGTGTATGACTATTTTATCAGGTGGCGTAATAATGGAAAATTGAAAAAAATACATGACATGCTAGTAAAAGAGGTAAGAAAAATGGTTGGTAAAAATGAAACACCTTCAGTAGGTATAATTGACAGTCAATCAGTGAAAACGACTCAAAAAGGGGATCAAGAGGATATGATGCCGGTAAAAAAATAAAGGGTAGAAAACGCCATATTATTGTAGATACACTAGGTCTTGTAATTACTGCAGAGGTACACAGCGCAAGCATTCAGGATCGTGATGGTGCTACCAATCTTTTTATTCAAGCTAAATGCAAAGCTCCAACATTACGTAAGTTTTTTGCTGATCAAGGATACAAAGGTAAATTACAAAATCGATGTTTGTTGGAAACTGGATGTTTGCTAACGATTACCAAGAAATTGGTTGATACAGGATTTCAGGTTATTCCTAAACGTTGGATTGTAGAACGAACCTTTGCTTGGCTTTCCAATTTTAGACGCATGAGCAAGGATTACGAGCATTCTCCTCTTACTTCAAAAAACAATATCTTATTTAATATGATTACTTCTATGCTTACTAAATTAGCTGCTTAACTCCTTTCAAGACAGGTTCTTAGAGGTACCAAAATTTTGAATCATCAGGATTCAGAGCATGCCCAATATTCTGATGAGCAAAAGGCAAATGGAGTAATCGTAGAAAAAGGAAAACTACTGGATAATAAGGGAACAGATAGGACAGACGACGATGTACACGAAGCGGTTGTAAAACAAGGAGGCGAAAATTTACATACATTCAAAAATATGGGCTTTTATATTACCGAAAAAGGTGATCTATTTATTCATGACCATGGAGCAAATGTAAGGTTTCAACTACCACAAAGTATTACTCATCTAAAATTAGTGGAAAAAGACGGAACATATAAGCTTGTTCCGGTGACGAAAGATGGAAATGAACATCCAATAGGTATGCCAAATATATCAGATGAATATAGATACATAGATCCAATATTTGCACATGAATATGAAAAGAGAGATTATTCCCATAAACATGTAAATGTGGGCCTTATAAACTTAGAGAAATATGGCTCTGGCAAACTTTTTGCTATAAAGTACGACCCAAATGATTATCACATACAAAGAAACTCCAGCGGTGAAATAGTTAGAATAAAAGATCAAACATATTTCACTAAAGTAAAATTGTTTGATGGTGATGAAGAAATTGGAATGTTGTCTAATAACTTTCACAATTTCAAAGGGAAAATATTCTTTTCTGCTGACTACAACTACAGTTATAACGATTTCCTAGCATCTGTTTCTCCTCAAGTTGAAATTGAAGATATGGGAAATGGAAGTAAAAAAATAACTTTTGATCAAGGCAGTGGCGATATCGGTGATACTAATAGAGGCTACACGGACTATCAGAGAATATTTACAAAAGAGAAACAAACCGAAAGTCCAAAAGGGCAAGTAAGTGAAACTAAGACAGAAGTTCATAGTACTACTAATGTTGTTGCACAAGCTGCTGAAGAGAAAACTGCATCAAACGACAATAGTGAAATGCAGTCTGATCAGCCACAAATCCCAACAAGGGCAAAAAGGTCAGCTTCAGTGGAGGAGAAAGAGCAAGAACAGGTAGTATTAAAAGACACAATTCTCAAAATAGAAAAGAGCTACGAGCAGGACTCAGAAGGGAAGCATAAGGCAAATGTAACGATAAATTATAATGATGTGAAAGCCTTGTATGATAGAGCGGAAGGAGCAGAAAAGCAATCTGTGTTATATTTTTGGAACAAACTGCACACATCAGATTATAAGGTTGGTGCTTTGCCGGAAGACAAATACTATTTTGAAAAAGGCAAATTCGTAATCCACGATAGTGGCACAAAGAAGCTTATAGTGTTACCTGAAGATAAGGTGTCCATCAAGATAATGAAGGATGGTGATAGTTATAGTTTAGCTATATCAAGTGGTAATGGCAAAGTAATAAACAGCATTAGTAAAATAGATAATCCAAATTACGAATTGCTGTCAGATTCAAGTCATTTCAATTCAGGGGAGCAAGATAATATTGTATTATCAGATCAACATCACGAATATAATCTTTATCTAGAGAATGGTTTTGTGAAAATGTTCGATTGCGCAAGCGATCACATTTATCACGACCACAACTCGGCCTATATCTAATACATACAAGGAGGGCAGTGCCCTCTTCTTGTCATTCCAGTGTCAAGCACTGCCGTCTTGGATGGAAACCAGCGTCACGCCCTGGAATGACAGGGTTTGTCATCCGAGTAGCCCCTTCGGTGTCATCCCAGTGCCCAGACACTGGGATGGCTTTGTTGCATCGCTACTTATGAAAGGCTAACTATAGTTAGGATTATAAGCAACCTATTGAAAATCTTGTTTTTTTGCAATCAATCTGATCAAATTTAAGAATAGTAATTTGTTATTTATATTAATAAATTTAATTCTATTGAAAATAGCTAAAGCATTGAAATTCTTGAATTTTAGCCAGATTAGTGAGTGGTAGTGAAATTTCTTTTACTCAAATTTAGGTATTCACTGACCGTTCTTGTTATAAATACCAGAATAATAAGCTACTGATATTCCCTATCTTTTTTATCTTTAATCCATCATAGCTAGCGATGCAACAAAGCCCACTGGGATCCAGAAAACTTAACTTTAAATAAGTGGCTGCATAATAAAGGCTGGATTCCAGACTGGAATGACATCATCTGCTACACACTTGAATGACAAGAGAAGAATTCTGAAACAACAAGTTTCAAGGAAATCTTATGTAAAATCTAACATTAACGAAAATTATACTATTTTCATGCATGCTATGGTTTTTGTAATTAATGGAGGGTGATATGGCGTTGAGTGAAAAATTGAGTACAATAGATACAATAGAAAACCTTGCAACTAACAAAAATTTTTTAGGAAAATTGATAGTGGAACTCAATAAAGGTGCTAATGATAAAGGTATATATACTAAAAAAGGTGTGGATGATGAGTTGAGAAAGAAAGCTAATACTGCAGATGTTTACACTAAAAGAAATGTAAATGATGAGTTGGCAAAAAAAGCTGACAAGAATTACGTCGATGCTGAGCTAGGAGAGAAAGCTGGTGCAGCTGATCTAGCCAACAAAGCTAATACTGCAGATGTTTACACTAAAACTGATGCAGACACTGCTTTTGTCAAAGCTACAGAGCTTAAAACAAAAGCTGCAGCGAAAGATGTCGTGGATGCTATAATTGCTTCTACTGATTTTACCGATAAAGTATACACTAAAAATGATGCAGATACTGCGTTTGTTAAAACTGCAGATCTTGCAACAAAAGTTGCAAAAAAAGCTGTTGTGGATGCTTTAATACCAGAATTAGCAAAAGGTGATGATGATAATGGTATCTATACTAAAAAAGGTGTTGATGACACGTTTCTTAAAACTGCAGATCTTGGAACAAAAGTTGCAGAAAAAGCTGTTGTGGATGCTTTAATACCAGAATTAGCAAAAGGTGATGATGATAAAGGTATCTATACCAAAAAAGGTGTTGATGATGCATTTGTTAAAACTTTAGGACTTACAGATACGCTAAAAACAGAAGTAGTAAAACAGCCTGTTGTGGATGCTTTAATACCAGAATTAGCAAAAGGTGATGATGATAATGGTATCTATACTAAAAAAGGTGTTGATGACACGTTTCTTAAAACTGCAGATCTTGGAACAAAAGTTGCAGAAAAAGCTGTTGTGGATGCTTTAATACCAGAATTAGCAAAAGGTGATGATGATAAAGGTATCTATACCAAAAAAGGTGTTGATGATGCATTTGTTAAAACTTTAGGACTTACAGATACGCTAAAAACAGAAGTAGTAAAACAGCCTGTTGTGGATGCTATAACTGCTTCTCCTGATTTTACAAATAAGGTATATATTAAAGCTGCTCCAGCCGATGAAGTTTACACTAAAACTGCTGCAGAGACTGCTTTTGTTAAAGCTACAGAGCTTAAAACAAAAGCTGCAGCGAAAGATGTCGTGAATGCTATATTTGATGCAAAAGACGGCGACAAATCAATTTTAGTAGATAAATTAGGAGGATTTCTTGATGCTACTGACACAGCGTATGGTGACAAAAATGATCAAACAGCAAAGGTGTTCTTAGGAGGTAAAGGGCTAAAAGGGGAGACAGGAGCAGATGGTAAAAGTCCAACAGCTGCTGAAATAGCTACTGAGAAAGCCTTACAAGAGCATGTAACAGAGATAAGCATACAAAGTCCAGAATTTAAAAGAGCTGTGCAAGAGGAAATGTCACAACCGTATTTTGAGCCTCCAACAAGTGATGATGCTGCACTTAATTGGACTTGGTAATACAGCTTAGATCCAAGTAGTCACGCTACTTGGATGACGTCATATGGTCCTCTGATGACGGAAAAAGGACTCGGATAACACCCTACAATGTCATTCCAGCGCGTGACGCTGGAATGGCTTTGTTGCATCGCTACTTATGAAAGGCTAACTATAGTTAGAATTATAAGCAACCTATTGAAAATCTTGTTTTTTTGCAATCAATCTGATCAAATTTAAGAATAGTAATTTATTATTTATATTAATAAATTTAATTCTATTGAAAATAGCTAAAGCATTGAAATTCTTGAATTTTAGCCAGATTAGTGAGTGGTAGTGAAATTTCTTTTACTCAAATTTAGGTATTCACTGACCGTTCTTATTATAAATACCAGAATAATAAGCTACTGATATTCTCCATCTTTTTTATCTTTAATCCATCATAGCTAGCGATGCAACAAAGCCCGCTGGAATCCAGCCTTTTCATAATCATTAAAATGTTGTATTTTAACATAAAACGGCTACTTTTATGCTTACTAACTTAATAAAATTCCTGGATCCCAGTGTCTGTACGACTAGTACAACATTGCATAATTCTATTATGGCTATTTTGATCAAAGTTTGCAAGACTTTTTATGCGAAATACTATATACAAGTGATTGTGATTGATTTCAATTTGATGAATTAACATTCTAATAATATTTTGCTTAGTCTGCCAATCTACCAGATCAAGTTTTGATTCAACACTTGAGGAAAAGTTTTTCAAGCTATCTGTAACAAGGCTCAATTCTTGTTGTAATTTCTTTTGATCAAGTACTTTTTCTTTTTCCTCCTCAATTTCTTTTAAATGCTGTTTCATTGTTGTAATTCTTGGCTCAAATTCTTCTTGGCTTATAAACCCTTTGGCATAGCTATCTATAAATTTTTTTATACTTAATCTTAACTTACTTTCTTGCTTTTCACGTGTTTGATTATGTAGAGGTTTTTTGTTCTCTGACAATCTACGTTGATATTTATTTGCAATCCTATCTGGCTCTTTTAGTATACTCTTGACTTCTTCCCATATAACTGCATCTAATACATCAGTGCGTATTGATTTATTGTCACATATTCTGTTGCCATTAAACCTGGAGCCAGAACAACGGTAGTAAGAATAACGTTTATTTCTACTATATACACCACAATAAGTATATTGGCAACGCTGACATACTGTTAAACTCCGCAACAAAAAAGTTTCTTTTCTTTCTCGAGCTCTTGCCCTTTGCCTATTTTCAGTTAGCTGTACTTGCACTGAATCAAATAAATTATCACTGATTATTTTTGGCACTGGAACGTAAATCCAGTTCTCTTTATCATTACTAAAATGACCATTTTTGAGTTTACCACAAGTTCCTTTTTTTGATTTCCTTACTTGTGGCTTCGAGCATGCCTTAGTTTTACCATAAGCTGCTCGTCCTATATAAGCAGGATTTCTTAACATCTTCCAGATAGTACTTCTTTTCCAACGTTCCTTTCCTGTTTGTGTTATTACCGATATCTCGCTAAGTCTACGTATAACTTCATTGATGCTTATTCTTTCTTGACCAACCCAATTAAATATTTTGCGTACTACATTTGCCTCTTCTTCATTAATCTCAAACTGAGCACTTCCTTCACCTACATGTTTTGCTATGTAGCGATAACCATAAGGTGCATTACTCATTACACTGATACGGCCAGTTTTAGCTGCATGAAGTTTTCCTCTGCGATTACGTTCCATAATCTTTGCACGTTCATACTCTGCTACTAATCCTTGAATTCCTAAAAACATATTAGATTCTGGGTTATCCTCAAATTTATGATTTAAGAAAACAACCTCTGAACCTGCTTTTCTAAACTCTTCGAGTAAGAGCGCTTGGTATGCAGATTTGCGTGATAACCGATCAGGTAATGAATATATATCTTATCAATCTTACCTTCTGCTACTCTATCACGTAAACTCTCTAAGCCAGGACGTTCTAAATTTGATCCACTATAACCATTATCGACAAACTTATGCTCATCTAATAACTCATGTCCATCACTACCAATGCGACGCTCCAATTCTACAATCTGACTCTCTATTGTATTCTCCTGTGCCTGTTGTCTTGATGAAACTCTTGCATACAAGCTTACCGTTGTCATTTTCTTCTACCTCCTTTGTTTTACATTTCAATAATTGTTCATAAGCATTTGCCAAATATGTACCCGCCAACCTGTGAGGTTCATAACGGCAATTAATAGTTAATTCCCCTTTTTGCATGTTTTTCTTTCTGTGAATTTTTTTATAGGTTAGGAGACTTCTATTAAACTAAACCAATGCACACCTTATGTTCCATTTAAGAAAGCTATCTAGTTTACACAAATTCTCCCTAATTAAATATACAAGATTTGAAAAAATTATGTCCAAAAAATCTTTGCTTGAATTGTCATATTATGTATAATATAGCTTATTTAATATGGTATGAATGTTCATCCAAGTTACGAATTCTGGGAAAGTGATTTAGAAGTTCCGGTCAACCTTTTACTAGAACGTTTTCAGGATTATAATATACGTCAATCTTGGTTAGATTCCCTTTCTGGTAAACAACTGAGCATCATTTTTCAGCATTGCTTTAAAAATCATTTAAATGGACAACTTTTTCAGGACGGAGATTATGACGATAGATCCACTCAACAAAAACGTAAGATACTTACCAGTTACTCTGACTCTCTTTTTAACTATTATCTCATTAGCTACTTTGATTGTACAAAGCTTGAGGCTACAGTCAGTGAAGTAGCAAGATTTGCCCTTACTCAAGAGTTAATGAGATCATACCTGATAAAAAATAACACTAAGTATGATAAAAGATCCTTATTGTTTTTACTATTTCACATAAATTGCAAACTTCTAAAATTTGTCTATCACTTTGATAAAGTACAAAAGAAAGGTTTCGTATCATTTGCTCTACAGAAATCACCAAGACAAATAAATACTTCATTTAAGGAATTTATGTCACAAGAAGCCGTAGAGCAGATACTTAAAGATGATGACCAGTTGCAGGGTTTTTTCCATCATCAAGATCGAATATATATGTTTGTACGTCGAGGAAGTGACATGGATTTACTGCTTAATTCAAACAAAGTTGTTCATGGTCATAAACCTGAGTGGATGATTTTAGATTTTTCGCTTGATGGTACAAAGGTTAATCTCTGTGCTAAAAATACTAATAAAGCTGTGGAAATAGCAAATAGTATTGTAAGTGGTTATTTTAACTGCGAATGTACTTTTGTAAATATACAGGATAAGAACTTTCCACTACAAGTGCATAAATTTCTTCAAGCATGTATAGAGGGTTCTGACCCTAATATTTGTATATTTGAGTTAAATTTTAAGTCAGATTATTTCAAAAATAGTAATACATATCTTACTTTGAGTGTAAAGCCGTATGATCCTATTGCACCAGAGTTACATATTTTAAAGTCATCTATTGGCAATATACTACAATCTATTCAATCAGCTAAAGTAATGTTCCAAAACAAAAAGGTAACATTTTCTTTCAAAATAAGTGGGGAAGTTTATTATTCAGAGCATCCACTCAATAAAAAGGAAAGAGAGGAACTGAAGAAACATATAGAACAATCTTATGGTCTTAAAATCCTTTCACGAGCAAATTGCTGATCTTTTAAGTTTAAATATACTATGGTTATATCATAGTATATACAAAGCTTTTTAGAAAAGAAAATGCTCCAAATATAAGCTGTGGTCCTTTAACTATTACGACAAGAGTAAGTAATAACCCACACAATGATACTAATACTCCCATTATAGAGAGAAATCCATCTTTGCTCATGATACCCAGTGAAATGAGAGTTGTACCAATTGCAGGAATGAAGTTAGTTAAAGGAAGTGGGATTGCTATCGATAATGCACAAAGCAGCATTATAAATGCTAAAATATTTTCACCAGGACCACGAAAAATGAAAGACATTCTTGGTTTCATGAACTTTTCTATTTTTTTTAATGTAGGTGAAGTTTTCTCTACCACGAGAGCTAGTGTTGAACGTTGAAAAGATTTCCTTTCTAGCCAATTAGGCATCCAAGGAGAATCAAACCCAAATAGAAGCTGCAGTGAAAATAAGATTAAAGGTATAGAAAGAATGGTTGTATAGCCAGGTGGAACAGGTATAGGTACTGATAGCGGTAAAGAGAAGATGATTATTAAAATACCAAAACCACGCTCATGTAAAGCTGTTTTAATATCAAATAATGTTACTTTATCATTATCGTTATTATTAGTATCTGCAACCTCTTTTAGAATATCAGAGGCCAATTTTTTATCTTCAGTCAATTTCTCACTTTTTTCCACAGTTACCCTTTAATAACAATATAACTTCTAACTAACATAGTTATTGCTATATTTCAATATCGATTATTCATTTCATGCTGTACTTCATTCTTTTATTAAAGTGTTGTAAAGCTTTTAAGTTATAAGGCTTTTAAGAAGAGAAAGTGTTCCGGCTATAAGTTTTGGTCCTTTAACTATTACAATAAGGGTAACCAATAACGCACAGAATGAAACTAACACTCCTAACGTAGATAAAAATCCATCTTTACCCATAATGCCGAGTGAAATAAGAGTTATACCAATTGCAGGAAGGAAGTGAGTAAAAGGTAATGGAAGAGCTATTATTATTGCACAAAGCAACATCATAAAAGCTAGAATCTTTTCACCCGGACCAAGAAAAATAAAAGACATTCTTGGTTTCATGAACTTTTCTATTTTTTTTAATATAGGTGAAGTTTTCTCTACCACGAGAGCTAGTGTTGAACGTTGAAAAGATTTCCTTTCTAGCCAATTAGGCATCCAAGGAGAATCAAACCCAAATAGAAGCTGCAGTGAAAATAAGATTAAAGGTATAGAAAGAATGGTTGTATAGCCAGGTGGAACAGGTATAGGTACTGATAGCGGTAAAGAGAAGATGATTATTAAAATACCAAAACCACGCTCATGTAAAGCTGTTTTGATGTCGAACAATGTTACTTTATCACTATCGTTGTTATTGGTATCTGCAACCTCTTTTAGAATATCAGAGGCCAATTTTTTATCTTCAGTCAATTTCTCACTTTCTTCCACGATTAACCTTTAATAACATTCTAACTAACATAATTATTACTGTACTTCAATCATACCTCTTCAATTCTTTAGCCTTGTTTAAACAAATGACACGCACTTTAGTGCGTGTCACGAAACATAAGGAAGCTAACGATCTGGTTCATTAGATGATAGTTTCTCTGAATCCTTAAGTTCTTGTTTAAGGTTTTTAATGCCTTTGCCTAAATCACCCATAACTTGTGGTAACCTACCTGCACCAAACAGAACTAAGATTATTATTAAGACTAGAAACAGCTGCCATGGACCTAAACTCATTTGTACCTCCGTTGAAAATATTAACTTTTAGGTATTAAAACTTGACTGAAGCCAAGTGATACATAAATTATATCACTTTTATTGAATTATAAATCAAGAGTTTTTAATTATCTTATAATAGTTTTAGCCTAACATTAAGTTTAGTTTAGTTGTAGAGTAAAAGGAAGCTCACTAAAAAATTTTGCTAACGTATCATCTTTAGGTCTGTGGTATATGTAGCTAGGAACTCCTGATTGAATAATTTTACCATTTTTCATCACGTAAATAAAATCTGCAACTTTCAACGCTTCTTGCGGATCATGAGTTACCATGAGTACAGGAATATTTTTGCTTCTAAAAAGTGACAATATATGGTGCCTTATTCGATATTTGAGCAGTATATCTAAATTAGAAAATGGTTCATCGAGCAAAACAACATCAGGATTTTGCGCCATTACTCTTGCTATTGCAACTAATTGTTGCTGTCCTCCTGATAAAGCATGAGGGTACATGTTTTCATATTTTTCTATATTAAATAGCTTTAAGATTTCCAATGCAGTAAGGTATTTTTCTTTCTTAGAAGTACTGCAAATAGCAAAAGTTATATTTTCTATTACTGTTTTATGAGGAAATAATGCAGAATGCTGAAAAATCAATCCGATATTTCTACGCTCTATAGCAATTGACACTTTGTTACTTGCAACTAATTTACCATTTATAACAATGGTTCCAGATTTTGGATTTTCTATTCCTGCGATTAATTTTAGAATTGTTGACTTGCCACAGCCAGAATGACCTAGTAAACAGGCAACACTTCCTTTCTTCACTTGAATGTTGATGTTGCTTAAAGCAAAGCCATCTTGATTACTATAAAAGTAACTAATATTGTTAACTAGCATTAATCTTTCAATTGGAATCGTATTATTAAATATAACAGTATTACATTCAAGAAATACAGAAATATTTTTTATTATTGTGAATTAATTGTACAGGGTGCCTAGAAAAATGCGAGACTTTTTGCTATAATTTTGCATAAATAGCAGAAGACATGGGACTATAGCTCAGTAGGATAGAGCGTTGGATTCCTAATCCGAAGGCCGTGCGTTCGAATCGCACTAGTCCCACTTAATTTTGATAAAGTGGTTTAACAATCAAGAAATTATAATTGGTTTGAAAAGTGATTCTAGGAGCTAGATTGCATGGTTTCTCAAACTTGAATTTACAGGTTCAACCTTATTTTCTCTCATTTCGCTGTAACTTGGAAGTGTAAAATTTTTTACATGTAATCCAGTTACTATTACAACTAAAATAGCTAGGACACTGCAAACTAATGCACCAGCTAAAGATGGAACCATCACAGCAGCAGCAACAAACAATCCTGCAATAACAACTCCAACAACATCACTCCTTAATGAGGCGTAAAAACTCTCCTTACTTTTTTTGTATTTAGTTTCTTTTTCATGTGGTGGAGAAAATTGAGCCTCTACAAAGCCGTTAGCTTTCTTATCATTATTTGGTGTGACAGTTGGGCCAGTCCTTGTTGATACAGGTGCTTCATTTTTGTTATTATGATTATCATCGTTAGTACTAACAGGGAGCACTGTTGCTACAGGTCTACTAATAACATTTCTATTACTATTGGATACACTATTTGTTTCTATGTGGAATGTTTCTTGTTCCTTATTTGTTGCTGATCCATGCGGCACAATTATTTCTCGATCATTTTGTATCAGTGCTGTTGCTGCTACAGAATTCTTTTTTGAAGAAGCAGTGCAGAATGCATCATCCTTTAACTGTTGATATAATCTGTACAATTCACTTTCAGGATCTAGTTTTGATTGCTCTGCATTAACACTTTGCAGTAACGTGCTCAGAATCTCAGCATTGTCATCATCAGTGTAAGAGACAACAAAGCATAATATAGGTTTGTCTCCTTCAATTTTGCTAACGTAATAACTGTCTTCTTGACTGATTGCATTAATAACGGTCACTCTATTTTCTAAGAGTAATTTTATTACATTGAAATTCTCATTTTGAATTGCACACTCTAGCAATGCGTTTCCTAACACAGTACCTTGTCCACACTTGCTTTGAAAACTAGTTTTTTGCTTATTTAAATCCCTTTGTAAGTCTTCAAAACTGATTGAGTTTATTGTTCTCGCTATACGTTGATACCACTTTCTAACGTCATTGCTATTTAGCACAGCAGTTTCTCCACTACTGCTGGTCCGCTCTATTCCCTCCCAAATTAGGCGTGTTACTTAATGCTGATCTAAGCAGTGCAATTATTACACAGCTTGAGAGATATTTATTGTGATCAGAATTGCTGAAGTCGACTTTAAACTCAGAATCTATTTGAAGTTGTTCTCTGAGTGATAATTTCCCTTCTTCAATTATTTTTAGAAGATTTCTTATACCATCTTCTCCTAAGAAACTCACTCAACTAACTCTTCTTGTTGAACTAATATGTAGCCAAATTCGCTCGCTTTTTTGATCAAATTTTTTACAGTTCTATCTTTATAGCGTGTTTCATAGTATTCCATTCCTTTTTCTACATATTCCTGTCCGTATTTGAGCATACTATAAAATATGCATGCCATTTTTCTTGCAGTAGCTGTTATTGCTTTTGGTGCTCCTAGTCGTTTTTTCAATCTTCTGTAGTATGCACCCAACGCACTTTTACTATTTCCTACAGAATGAGCAGCTATTCGCAAAGCATTTGCAGCACGGTTAATGTGTAATAGTTCAGACTTGATCTGACAGGCGTGAATTAACTGACAGAAGAATTGACAAAGTCAAAACCAAAATCAGCATCCTGTTTAATGCTATCAATATTTTTCTGATAAGCAATATGCATACTATCAAAAAAGGTTTGCATAGGTGTCTTACCATAGCAATATTTACCTGAATGCGGTCGAGATCTATTGTAAGAATGCACCCAATGGTCTACATCTAGCTGAAGCTCTGCCAAAGAGGTGTAAATTTTCTTTCTGAAGATAATATTGTAGCATTCATCTTGCATAGTTCTGTGGAACCTTTCACAGATGCCATTAGTTTGTGGAGAACGAGCTTTGGTTCGAGAATGATCAATATTTTCTACCCCCAAATACAGCTGGTAAGCGTGATTTTCAGGTCTGCCACAGTACTCTGTACCACGATCCGTCAAAATGCGTAGCAATGATACTTTCTGTTCATCAAAAAACGGTATCACCCTATCATTGAGAAGGTCTGCAGCTGTAATAGCAGTCCTTTCTGTATAAAGCTTAGCAAAAGCAACTCTAGAGTAGGTATCAACAAAGGTTTGTTGGTAAATTCGTCCAATACCTTTGATATTACCCACATAATAGCTATCTTGGCTACCCAAGTATCCTGGATGTTCTGTTTCAATTTCTCCATGGGCCTCTTTTTCTTCCTTAGCCTTCTCTAGAGCTGTTATCTGCTCTTCTGTTAAGATAATGCCATCTTGAGCTACTTTTGCTTCTAATGCCTTTAACCTCTTTTTGAAATTCTCAAGATCGTTTCTTTGCCACACTGATCTTATTCCACTTGCAGAGATGAGAATTCCTCTCTTTTTCAGTTCGTTTGCTGCTCTTTCTTGTCCATACGCTGGAAATTCTATTGCTATTTCAATTACTGCTTTTTCTATATCCTCCGATACCCTATTTGCATATAATGGCTTGCTTTTGCTTATCTCGTGTAAAGCCTCTTCTCCTCCTTTTTCATACAGTTCTTTGAAGCGGTAAAATGTATCCCTTGAATATCCCATTACCTTACACGCCTGTGATACATTTCCTAATTGCTTTGCAAGTTCTAGCAATCCCAACTTTGGTTTTAGTATTTTTTCTTGTGTTGTACTCATATCTGACACTCCTTTAAAATTTATTCATATTTTTATCTTACTTTGTTCGCCTGTCAGATCAAGTCTGAACTATTACAATTTAGTTTGAGTTTAAAAAGCTATAGATGACTATATATTACTTAACCAAAGAAGGAGAAATGCTAGATCTGATTTGCTGAAAACATTACGGATTTACTGATGGAGTAGTGGAATTAGTACTAGCAGAGAACTTAGGTTTGGCAGAATACGGAAGCTTTTTGCCTGCAGGATTAAAGATAAAGCTTCCTACTATTAAGAAAACAGTACAAAAGTCAAAATTAAAGGTCTGGGAATAAATGCAGCCAGATTTTATAATAGATAAATGTGAATCAATTAAAGATAGAGTTATATCATTGCACCTTACAGATGAATCAGGAATAATAGATGATGTAGTTGAAGTGTGTGTTGATTACAGGGATGAAGACATAGATATTCCGAATGAATTGAACATAGCACTAGGTTATAAGGAATTTGGAATCTTTCCAATGGGTATATATACAGTCAACGAAGTGACTATACAGGGTCCACCTAAGACTCTACTAATCAAAGCTCATGCAACAAATTTAAGAATATCTTTGAAGGCAAAAGTATCAAAAGAATGGCGCCAAATTACCATAGAAAACTTAGTAAAAGAAATAGCCCAAAAACATGGATATGGATACAAAGTCGCTGAGGAATTTAAGAATGTATTGATACCCCATATTAATCAGGCAGATGAAAGTGATATAAGTCTGTTAACAAAGATCGCAACAGAGCGTGAAGCAATGGCAAAATTAGCTGGTGGGTATATATTGTTTATTTCAAAGAATATGGCAAAATCAGCCACAGGAAAAGCTTTAGGAACAACGACTATTAGACCTCAAGATACAATTAACTGGAAAGTGCATTTTACCGTACGTGATAAGTATAATTCAGTAGTGGCAAAGTGGCATAGCTATGAAAAAGGTGAAACTATATCAGAAACAGTTGGCTCTGGTAGTCCAAGTTATACTATACAGACGCTTTACTCTAATGTAGAATCAGCACTAAGTGCAGCAAATGCTAAATTAAAACAACTAAAGCGAAATAATGCAGTATTGGATATCACTATACCTGGTAATCCAGAACTATTTGCAGAAGCGAAACTTAATCTTATAGCTTTTAATCAAGCGGTAGATGGTGAATGGATAGTTAACAGAGCAGAACACGTATTAGATGGTTCAGGTTATCACACTGTGTTATCAGCATCAACGTTAAAGGAAAATCAGTAAAACAAGTGTTTAATGTTGAAAAAAGTATTGAATATGAATAGAGACTCAAGAAATAAGCTACATTTTTGGTGGTGTATAACAATGATAATATGTGTTGTTATTACCTGTTGTTATATGAGAACAAAAGCTACAGACAATTATAAAACAATACTGCGGATTGCATCTGAAAATTGTAACTTAGAAATTGTGAAGTTTTCAGTAAAAAATTTATTAGATATAGATATGCAAATTTCTAAACTTACTACATTACATTATGCTGCAGGAGAAGGATGCTTAGAAGTTGTCAAGTTTTTGATAGACGAAGGAATTAATGTAAATATTATCAACGGGTATGGAAGTACAGCACTTCACAATGCTGCATATCGAGGAGATTTAGAAATAATAAGGCTTTTATTGGAGAAAGGTGCAAATCCTACAATCAGAAATAAAGATGGAAAAAATCCAAGAGATGTAGCTGTACTAAGATCACGGCACAATAAAGATAAACCATACGATGAAATTATACACTTGCTCTATAATGCTGAAAAGGAACACAAATCTGAGCAGTAATATTTAGTAACTGGAAACAAGAAGTAGTTGAAAGTTTTTTATTACACAGTTAGGAGAAACATGCAAAATCAAAAAATCCCAATTACAGTAATTATCACGTTATTAATCCAAACCGTAGCATTCATATGGTGGTTATCCAAGTTAGACTCAAGGGTACAACTTCACGATAAGCTAATAGAATATGGTTTAATGGAAAAGGTTCTTGTACTTGAGGAAAGGGTGAAAAATCTTTCTGAAGAGTTGGATGATTTTAAAGCTAGCAACTTAAAATGTGAGTAATCAATTTTCTATTAATGGCGTATAAGCATCAGATTGAAATTGACGATCCTTCCAGTTTTTGATGTATTGCTCGACTAATGGAGGATCTCCTGTTATAATTAGTAGATTCTCAGCGTTTTTTTTCTGTGCGGCGTCAGAGAAATTGAAAGATCCAGTTATAATTTTTTGGTTATCAATAATCATGACTTTATTGTGAGCGATTGCTGGTTTGAAATCAATATAAATCTTAATACCTTGCTCAAATAACTCGTTGATGACACTATATTTTGAATGAATTTGCGACTTATCAAGAATTATCTTAACTTCTACACCTCGTTTTTTGGCTTGAATCAAGGACTCAGCAATAGGCTTTGAGGTAAATTGGTATGCCTGAACCAACACGGATTTTTTAGCATGATCCACAGAATCAATTATTAGATTGGTGCAATTTTCCCCAGGAGTGAAACATACAGTAGTAGTTGGACAAGAAACACAACCTGATAAAAGAGAACAAGTTAATAAAATCAATAAATATCTAAACATGACTAAATATATCCTTTCAGTAGATGGCGGAGGCATAAGGGGCATCATACCAGCAATAATTTTAGCAGAAATAGAAAAGAGAGCAAGGAAGACAATTTCCCAGATCTTTGACTTAATGGCAGGTACTTCAACCGGTGGAATTGTTGTAGCAGGATTATGTAAAAAAGATGAACAGGGCAATCCCCAATATTCAGCCAATGATTTAGTTGAGCTTTACCAAGAGTACGGAGCATATATTTTTAAGTCTTCATTTTTGAGAAGATCAATATTTTCTTGGCTTAATTGTGCACAATACCCACACAAAAACATCGAATCGATATTAGAAAAATATTTTGGTGATGATACTCTACAAAACACTTTAAGTAAGGTACTGATAACAAGTTATGATATTCATAACAACCGTCCTTTCTTTTTCAAGAGCTGGAAAGAAGATAGAAATTTTATCAAATTGAAAGATGCATTACGAGCTACAACTGCATCACCTACTTACTTTGTACCTAAATATCTTAAAATCAACCAAAAGGAAATGGTATTAGTGGATGGAGGGGTTTTTGCCAATAATCCAGCGGCTTGTGCATATGCAAGTGGTAAGAGGTTATTTCCTAATGATGATATTCTACTGTTATCGATAGGTACTGGAAGAACAGATAGAAGCATAGAATATGTTAATTCAAGAAGATTTGGAAAAATAGGCTGGATCAAGCCATTACTGAATATGATGTTTGCCTCAAGTTTAGATGCAGTAAATTACCAACTTGATCAAGTTATAGCTGATAAATATATACGTATACAATCACAATTGAAAATAGCATCAGCTGAGATGGATAATATTACATCAAAAAATATCAAATCTCTTCAGCAAGAGGCAAAGGCAATGATAGAAGGTAACCAAAAAGTAGTCGATAAATTCTGTGATATTTTATCTTGATACGTAGAAATGCCAAAAAAATTCTGTAACAAGGGATATCGCCTCTCCAAAAAAGTGTTTCAAGAAGCTAAGCCAAAAATACTACTTCAAAAATGGCTTCAAAAAACTGAAAAGAAAAATAAAAAAATTAAATCCAATATAGGGAGCAAGAGATTAGCATTTTTACTGACAGTTGCCACACCAGCGTTCAATTTAGCCAGTACTAACCATCAGCATCAATTTTAAAAACATTAAAGAAGTTAACGCAAATTAGCAGCAAAATCTAAGAGCCTGTCTTCAAACTAAGTAGAAAGGAGTTAAGAAGTGTGTTATAAGATATATTTTAAATGTACCCAAGCGATATAAGTGACAAAGAATGGAAGATAATAGAGCTATATTTTGAACCTAAAAAGACCGGCAGACCAAGAAAACATAGTATTAGAACAATTATTAACGCAATCTGCTATATGATGAGAACAGGATGTCAATGGAGACAACTGCCTAAAGATTTTCCACCATGGAAAACAGTGTATAGTTGTAATTCGCGATTGAAAAAAAGTGGAATATGGCAAGAGATTCATGATTTTCTAGTTAAAAAAGTAAGAGAGATAATTGGTAAGAATGAAACTCCATCAGTGGGATAATAGATAGCCAATCAGTAAAAACTACTCAAAAAGGGGTTCCAGAGGATATGATGCTGGCAAAAAAATAAAGGGTAGAAAACGTCATATTGTTGTAGATACAGTGGGCCTAATTATTGCGGCTGATGTTCATAGTGCAAGTGTTCAAGATCGTGATGGTGCACTAAATCTTTTTGTTCAAGCCAAATGCAAAGCTCCAACATTACATAAGTTTTTTGCTGATCAAGGATACACAGGTAAATTGCAAAACCTCTGCTTATTGGAAACTGGATGTTTATTGACGATTACCAAGAAAATAGTTGATACAGGATTTCAGGTTATTCCCAAACGTTGGATTGTTGAGAGAACCTTTGCTTGGCTCTCCAATTTTAGACGTATGAGTAAGGATTATGAGCATTCTCCTCTCACTTCAAAAAATAACATCTTTTTTAATATGATCACTATTATGCTTCACAAATTAGCTCATTCTTGAGTTTGAAGACAGGCTCTTAGAGAAAGAATGATTATTTTCTTCAGATTGAGAACTTTTCTTTTTAGACGTATTAGTAAAAAAATCAATTAGTGAACTAAACATTAAGCACCTCTTAGTATTACTACTTAACTATAACTTAATGCCAAATGTTGTAAAGCTAAAATTAATATGTAAATTCATTTTTTTAAGACAATTATAAGTATCTTCCTTCTATAAAAATTTTATAATTAGCATATGACAAATGTTTAAGATATTGATTTTGTTTGTATTTTTATTACTTTACCAGGCAATATTATTAATGAATTAGTCAGACAAATATCTTGGCCAAACTTTACTCCATCCACAAACTCTCCATTTGTTACTCCAGTTGCAATGAACACTGATTCACTTCTTGCCATGTCTTTCACGGTGTAGATTTTTTCTGGGTCAGTGATATTCAAATTTTTTGCTCTTTCTTTTAATTGATCCGTGTCAAATATTAATCTTCCTTCTATCTGCCCACCGATTGAGCTTAGCGCTGCTGCTGCAAGCACTCCTTCTGGAGCTCCTCCTGTGCCGATATACATATCGTGATTGCCATTTATTAGCGAAACTATGGCTGCAACATCACCATCATCTATTAATTTCACTTTTGCTCCTAGCTTCCTAATTTTTGCTATTAATTCATCATGTCTTTCACGTTTAAGTACAGTTACTATAAGATCACTTGCTTTACATCCTTTTGCCTTGGCTAAATTGTCCAGATTCTTCTCAATCCTATTTTTTAGTGAGACTACACCCTCTGGGAGATTTTTTCCCACTGCTATCTTTTCCATATAAACATCAGGTGCATGTAAAAAATTACCTTTTTTTGTTGCAGCAAGAACAGACATTGCCCCTTGTTTATAATGAGCGCAAATCGTAGTGCCCTCAAGTGGATCAACAGCGATGTCAATCTCAGGGCCACTTCCTGTGCCAACTTTTTCTCCGATATATAGCATCGGTGCTTCGTCCCTCTCCCCTTCCCCAATCACAATTGTACCATTTATTTCCATTGAGTTTAGCACCGTACGCATTGCATCAACTGCAACCTGATCGGCCTTTTTTTCATTACCAAGGCCTGCCAATTTATATGCAGCAAGTGCTGCAGCTTCGGTTACTTTCACTAACTTATAGGCTAAATCTTCTATCATTTGCTCGAGAATCATAAATCAATATATATCATGCCATTTGATACTGCAAGATTACTTGACTGAATAATGAAAAAGTTGATATAATAAGCGTATAGCAATAATAGTAAGATTTGAATATGATCGGTAATTTAACTTATGAAGATGTAAAGAAATTTGTAACTGATAATCCTAATATAGCTGCTCAGGAATTTGGTGAGAAGCTAAAACAAAGTGGGCCAACAGATGCAAAGATTTGTGATTTGTTTATGGATATTCTCCGCTCAGGGAAAAGCAGTATTTTAAATGATTATGATACATTTCCAAAAATTGTTGAATTGCTCGCAAAGTCAAATATTAAAATTGATATTGGAGATACTACTTCTAAAACTGTATTAGATTACGCTGTATCAGGTGGAAAACCTAACGTTATAAAGATATTTTTGGATAGCGATAAATTTGATCAAGAAAGAAAATCTAATGCTTTGTTGACCGCCGTTAATGAAGGTAAAGTTCAAGAGTTTGAGATATTTTTAGATTACATAGATCATACGAAAATACTAGAGGTTCTTAACACAGCTCCTCACAATGAGAGCACTGAAGTTATGAAGATACTCTTGAATAACAAAAGATTTACTGGAGAAGAGAAAGTTCAGGCTTTGAGTAATGCCTCTGTAGATGGCGACCTACCAAAAGTTAAGTTACTTTTAAAGTATATGACAGGTATACCAGCATCGAACAGACGAAATCTGTCAAATCAGAAAGAAACACACAAATTTAAGTTTTTAGTAGTTTTCAAGTATAGTTGTACAGGGAGCGCCTTTGCAGTTATGACCGACATTTTCAATGGTGCCTAAGTGCCCGTATGCAAGCATGGTTTTGGAAGGAACGGTCAAATCATTGATGGAGTCATTTAGACTACCTCGGTTAGGAGATTGTACTATCAACCGTTCCAAGCTGAAGCGTTTCCCTATTACAAATTATATGCAGGAGTTACCATGAAAAAAGCAAAAAGTAAATTAGAAATAGTGAATCCTAATGCAGCAGGAATAGACATTGGTTCAGCTGTACACTATGTGTGTGTACCTGAAGGAAGAGATGAACAACGCGTTCAGAAATTTGGCTGCTTTACTGAAGACCTTCATAACTTAGCACAGTGGTTGAAAAAGTGTAAAGTTACAACAGTAGCTATGGAATCAACAGGAGTATATTGGATTCCTTTATTTCAAATACTTGAGTCATACAAATTCGAGGTAAGATTGGTAAATGCACGGCATGTAAAGAATGTACCTGGTAGGAAGTCTGACGTTCAAGATTGCCAATGGCTCCAACAACTGCATAGCTACGGACTGCTTCATGGATCGTTTAGGCCAGATAATCAGATGTGTGTATTGCGCAGTTACGTGCGGCAACGCAAAAATCTCACTGAAAGTGCATCTACACATATTCTGCGTATGCAGAAGGCATTAATTCAAATGAATATACAATTACACAAGGTTATTAGTCATATTACTGGGATAACTGGTATGAAAATCATTGAAGCTATAATTGAAGGCGAAAGAGATTCTGAAAAATTGGCAGAATTCAGGGACGTGCGAATGAAAAATGATCAGTCTACTATTGCAAAAGCGTTAGCTGGTGACTATAGAGAGGAACACTTATTCACGCTAAAGCAAGAATTTGAACTATATAATATTTATCAAGAAAAAATAGCAGAATGTGATAGAAATATTGAAGCCTATTATAAAACGTTTGAAACAAAGTCTTGTGAAAGCAAACAGCTAAGTAAGCAAAAGAATAAAAATAGCAAAAGTAAGCCAAGCTTTGCTTTGTATGAGGAACTGCACCGAATAACTGGTATGGATTTCACTAAAATTCCTGGATTTGATGTATTAAGTATACAAACCATAATTTCAGAAGTTGGTATAAACCATAGTAAATGGCCAACAGAAAAGCACTTTTCATCGTGGTTGGGACTCAGTCCTGCTAATAAAGTTACAGGGGAAAAAGTGTTTAACACAAGAACACGTAAAGTCATTAACCGTGCTGCAAATGCTTTGCGAATAGCTGCTCATTCTGTAGGAAATAGTAAAAGTGCGTTGGGTGCATACTACAGAAGATTGAAAAAACGACTAGGAGCACCAAAAGCAATAACAGCTACTGCAAGAAAAATGGCATGCATATTTTATAGTATGCTCAAATACGGACAGGAATATGTAGAAAAAGGAATGGAATACTATGAAACACGCTATAAAGATAGAACTGTAAAAAATTTGATCAAAAAAGCGAGCGAATTTGGCTACATATTAGTTCAACAAGAAGAGTTAGTTGAGTGAGTTTCTTAGGAGTAGTTTATCAGAAAAAATGCAAATCCTATCTACAGATCAGGGGTTATATAGTAAACTTACCCAAAAAGGCTATCCTTATACTGAAAATGGAAATATACCTTCTATGAGTGAGCATATTGAGAAACTTAACAAGATTTACCGTGATGCTATTGAAAAGAAAGGCAAATCAGTAGCTGTTAAACCCGGTCCTTGGAGAATTACTTTTGATACTAATCCAGATTACTGCAATTTTGCTTGTATAATGTGCGAATGTTTTTCACCATACAGCAAAGTTAAAGAAGAAAAGAAAGCTAAAGGAATAAAACCTAAGATACTGTCGATAGAAACTATCAGAAAAGTAATTAAGGAAGCAGCTGGCACACCTTTAAGGGAAATCATTCCTTCTACTATGGGTGAACCTTTAATGTACAAAAGCTTTGATGAAATAATCAATTTGTGCCATGAGTTCGGCCTTAAGCTTAACCTCACGACCAATGGTTCTTTTCCTATTAAAGGAGCTAGAAAATGGGCTGAACTATTGGTACCAATTTTATCTGATGTTAAGATTTCCTGGAATGGGGCAACCAAAGAAACTCATGAAAGAATCATGAAAGGTTCAAAATGGGAAGTAGTGACAGAAAATTTAAAAACTTTTCTTGAAGTTAGAGATAAATACTTTAGCAATACAGGTGAAAGGTGTACCGTTACTTTACAATTAACATTTTTGGAAAGTAATTTACATGAACTCTATGACATAGTTAAGATGGCCATAAAAAATGGCATAGATAGAGTTAAAGGACATCATCTTTGGGCACATTTTGAGGAAATTAAGGATCTATCTATGAGAAGAGATGAGTTAGCAATTAGTAGATGGAACACGGAGGTGAGAAGGTTATACGAACTTAGAGATAATATGCTATTGCCAAATGGTAAAAAGATAAAATTAGAAAATTTCACAATCCTTTCTCAAGAAGGTATTAAGGATTTGGCTCCAGGTGGTCAATGCCCATTTTTAGGTAAAGAAGCATGGATAAACAATGAAGGAAAGTTTAGTCCTTGCTGTGCCCCAGATGAACTCCGTAAGACATTAGGAAATTTTGGTAATGTTAATGAGGTTAAACTCGAGGAAATATGGCAGAGTAGTGAGTACCTAAGCTTACAAAAAAATTATTTAAATTACAAATTATGCAAAACATGCAACATGAGAAAACCTTTGATCAATTAATCAAAGATAATCTTAGATCTATTAAAATTTCACCGTGTGAGAGGTTTCACGAGTTGCTAGGAAATCCTTTGTATGAAAATAGGTTTATAAAGGTTGGTAAATTTCATGAGCCCGGTCTTGCACCGGTTTATGATCAGATAGGCGCTTATCATATCAATGTGAGAGGAGAAGCAGTTTATCATCATAGATTTCTAAAAACTTTTGGATTCTACTTTAATAGAGCGGCCGTAGAAGATGATACAGGGTGTTACCATATTGATTCATCTGGATGTAGAGTATACAAACAGTCGTATCAATGGATTGGAAATTATCAGGAAGATGCTTGTGTAGTTAGAAGACATGATAAATGTTTTCATATTAATTTAAATGGCAACAGGATTTATCAGGAGGAATATGATTATGTTGGAGATTTTAAGGATGGTATCGCTGTAGTCTATAAGGATGGCAAAGCTACACATATTAATCATCATGGAAAGTTAGTACATAATAAATGGTATAAAAAACTTAATGTTTTTCATAAAGGGTATTCTATTGCAGAAGATCAACATGGTTGGTTTCATATAGATATTAATGGTGATCCTGTTTACCAGCAGAGATTTAAAATGGTAGAAGCATTCTATAATGGGATGGCAAAAGTTGAAACTCTTGAAGGTGTGTTAGGACAAATCGATATTACCGGAAATGTAAAGTTTAATATTTTTGATTTAGGTAAAGAATCTCAAGTGCATAGGATTTCTGCAGAACTTTCAGCCTTTTGGAAAACGTACCTAACAAACGTTGCTATTGAACTTGATTTGTTAAATATTTTACCTGCAACTATGCCGGTTTTATCTAAAAAGTTAAACATTATCGTACCAAATCTAGAAAGGCTGTTAAGGGCGTTGTGGGAAATAGGGTTTATTGATTACGATAAGGACAAGGACTTATGGCAACTATCATCAAAAGGTAAGTGCTTTAAGGAAATACCGTTTTTGTCTAAAGCTGCAACAATGTGGGTGAGAGTTGCAGCTGAAAAGAATTGGTTAAAGATTGCCGATATACTAAAACAGAAGTCAATCTCTTCATTTGAATCTTTTAAGGAAAGAGAAGCATCAGAAGATAAGAAAATAGCGTTTTACCAAGCATTGCTAGGATATTCTAGGTTTGATACTAAAGAGTTTAATTCTAGAATTAATATAGATGATGCTAAGAATATATTGCTATTTGGTGTACATTCTTTATTTCTTGCTTATTCTGATATACACAATAAAGGTTCTATAGGCCTATATAACGAACATAAAGTACCAAGACAGTTAGTAGAAAATTTAAAAGTCAAACTTATAACTCAGGAAGAACTATCAGCTACAAATTATGAATTAGGTGTCTTTTGCTGCTTTCTACAGCATTATGATGATGATAAAGTATTATCTTATTTAAAATTGGTCAAAGGAATATCTCGTATTTTATTGATAGAAACTATTTTAGATTACCGCTCTCCAGCTGGAGGCTCTGTAGATATTAATGTAATGGTTGAAACAGGAGGTAAACTAAGAACATTAAGCGATTGGGAAAAAATACTCAAACAAGTAAAAGGATTCAAAATTTCTTCTGTTGTACCTTTAACAGATTACTTATCAGTCATTGATGTCAGGTGTTAATCATATGAAAATACTACAAAAAAATGGTTTTTTTATTATCAAAAATCTGGTTCCTTTAGAACTAATAACTCAGTCTTTAAGTGATATAACAAATAAAATATCAAAGCTATCCCAAGAACTAAGTGTTTCAACTTCTGACTACTTAAACTGTACCGGCAGATGGGGCATGTTATCTCAAGTAACTAGAATTATATCTCAAGCATTAGATAAAATTATTAAAAATTACCTTGAAAAGTCACTTCAGTGTCAGATACTGCAGAAAAAATCAAATGTTATATGTAAAACTGCTGATTTAATAGATGCAGTTCCCTTCCATCAAGACATCTCCTATAGTTTTAATGATCCTTACCACTTTTCCGTTTGGTTAGCTTTGAATAATGTCAGTGAAACTTCAGGTGCACTACAAATTATAGAAAACAGTCATAAATGGGAAATACAACCTTTAGTTGATTTTTGGTATCCATATTTTTTTGATCAGTACTCAGATAACCGAGAAAATTATAAAATTAAGTCACTACCTATTTCATCAGGAGATGCGATAGTTTTTGATTCACGGTTATGGCATGGTAGTGATAAGAATACAGATGCTAAAGATAGATTTGCTTATGTAACAAGGTGGATTATAAAAGATCAAGATCTTCCCTATGTGCCAAAACCTCAGCCTTCAGTTTTTGGTATACTCAATTGTGGTGAGTTAACAGAATCTATACTGAGAAAATGCTTGTCATTATTTTGCTACCAGGAAAGTATAAAAGTAAAAAACATGGAAGAACTTATCAAGAGCTGGTTAGCCTTTATTACAGACACAACTACAAATATTTCTGAGATCGACACTACTGAGGCTAAGCGAGATTTATATAAGCTACTTATTCTGAATCAAGCATCAGCACTACATGATGCTGGAGACATCTCAGGAAAAATATACAAAAATTTATGGTTTTCACTACTTGTATTTCTCAATAAAAAAGTCACCGTAGTGGAGCTAGCATTGTAAATGAACAGAAGTAGAGTTGATAGCTTCAAATGTGTATTGATGTTCATCTTGAATATAGTATCTAAATTCAAGCTTAATGTACTTATAATGTCTTTAGTTGCCCTGGTGGTAGCTGTTGATTTGTCTTTTAGAAAGTATTTAGTAAAAAATATTCTAGATACAGCTGTAAAATATCAGGAAGGTAATGTAATTGAAAATCTTTTATTACCTGTAAGCGCTTATCTTGGTATGGCATTACTTATCACTACTGCTTTTAGATTCTATGGCTATTTTGTTGACATTCGAATGTTTACCTTAATGCGTCAAAAGATAGCTGATATATCTTTTTGTAGGCTACTCCAACAAGACCATTCCTATTATCAGAACAATTTATCTGGAAGCTTAGTACATAAGGTCAGTAACTTAATGGATAGTGTGATAGAGTTAATAAGATTGCTTATAGATTGTTTTTTCGGTTACAGCATAGCATTAGTCTTAGCTATTTATACCTTATCATTAGTAAACATAAAATTTGCAATCGCTACATTCACTTGGGTAAACATTTTTATTTTAGTCTCGATTTTCAGCTTTCGTGTACTTACTGAATTAGCTGATAATTACTCTAAACAAAATTCACAAGTAATAGCTAGTATAGCAGATAGTATTTTAAATGTTATATCAGTAAGGTTATTTTCTCAGCAAGCACATGAGAGACACAAATTTTTTCAAATATGCAAGAAAAGAACTATTGCAGAGAAAAAATTACAATGGGCATACTTTTGGCTTTGGTTTATATATGGCTATTCATTTGATATACTCCAAGCAGTAAACTTGTACTTTTTAATTCATGATTATCAATTGAACAAGATCGCAATAGGAGATATTGCTCTTGTACTTGGAATTAATGTATCAATTATAGAGTTTCTTAACCATCTAACTAGGAATCTTACCCAATTTTCTACTCATTTTGGCAAAGTTTCAGATGCATTGCCAATCTTGACTACTGTACCAGAAATTCAAGATAAGGAAAATGCTAAAGAATTAAATTTATTAAGTGGAAGAATAACGTTTAATAATGTTTCTTTTTCTTATGAAGGTCAGGAGCCATTATTTCAAGATTTTTCAGTTACCATTAATCCTTGCGAAAAGGTAGGTCTAGTTGGTTATTCTGGAGGTGGTAAATCTACTTTTATAAACTTAATTCTAAGGCTATTTGATGTTAAAAAAGGTAATATACAGATTGATAATCAAATAGTATCAGAAGTTACACAGAGTTCTTTGAGGCAACAAATATCTGTAATACCTCAAGACCCATTGTTATTTCATGATACTATTTTAGCAAACATCATATATGGTAGACTTCAATCTACTATCGAAGAAATAATGAGAGCTGCAAAGCTAGCTGGTATTCACGATTTCATTATGACTCTACCAGATCAATATGGAACTACAGTTGGAGAAAAAGGCATCAAGCTATCTGGAGGAGAAAGACAAAGAATAATAATAGCAAGGGCATTTTTAAAAAACGCTCCAATATTATTTCTCGATGAACCAACTAGTCAGTTAGATTCTATAACAGAAAAAACAATTCAAATGAGTTTATTTAAACTGATGCAAAATAAAACTACGATTACTATAGCACACCGTATTTCTACACTTTTACACATGGATCGAATTATAGTATTTAACAAAGGAAAAATTGTCCAAGATGGTAAACACGCTGAACTAGTTTCTAAGCAAGGTCTTTACAAGGAACTTTGGAATGCTCAAATTGGTTGTTTGAATGTCGAAAAAGAAGATGGAAAAAATTATTGATCTGAGAAGTGACACTACAACTCTGCAGAGCTCCAACATTATAAATGCAATAAGTAATGCAATTGTTGGAGATTTTGCTTATGGTGAAGACAAAAGCTGTAATGACTTATCAGAATATTGCAAACAATTATTCAAAGTAGAAGAAGCATTATTTGTAACCAGCGGTATGCTTGCAAATAGATTAGCCATTGCCAGTCAAACAAGTCCTGGTGATGAACTAATAACTCATTATAATTATCACGTTAATTTTTTCGATAGCGCAGGCAATGCAAAAGTAAATAATATCGTATTTAATTGTATTAGAAATAATAGCGGAATCTTAGATGTTGATGAAGTAGAATATGCTATTAATTCTAAGCCGAGGTATAAAATTTTTGCTCAGGTGAGTCTTGTTTCTATAGAAAATAGTATAAATGGGTTTAATGGTAAAATTTATCCTTTTGAAAAACAAGTCGAGTTATATCACTTTTTAAAAGCTCACAATGTAAATCTTCATTTAGACGGTGCGAGAATATTTAATGCTCATATCGAAACAAATATTGCTTTAGCAGATTATGCTAAATATGTGGATACAATGAGCTTTTCTTTTACTAAAGGACTTGGCGCTCCTTTTGGTTCAATGCTTATGGGTAAAAGAGAGATAATTGAAAGGGCTAAAAAGCTACAGGTTTGGCTAGGTAGTGGTTATCATCAGATAGGGTATTGTGCTAATGCAGCAAAATACGTACTACAGAATAATATCTCTAGGCTTAAAGAAGATAATAAGCTCGCTAAATTGTTTGCAGATAAGATTAAAGAAATTCCACACATAAAACTGGTACTACCTTATCCAGAAACTAATATAGTAAGCTTTAGTATAAAAGCACTAAATGTAACTAATGAGGTTTTCTTGAGTAAGTGCCAAGCTTATGGTTTATTGCTTTTTCCTTGGATCGAGTCTCATATAAGAGCAGTTACCCATCTTGGCACAAAGGAAACAGACATCATGAAAGCTGCTGAAATTATAAAGGAGGTTGTGTTAAATTTAATATGAGAATAAAAATAGATTTCTTTAGCGATTCAAACACTGACCCTTCAGCTAAAATGAGGGAAGCGATGGCTAAAGCAAAAGTTGGAAACGAAGCTGCATGTGAAGATCCAACTGTGAACGAATTAGTGGCAACCGCATGTAAAATATTAGGTAAACCTGCAGGAATCTTTTTGATTTCAGGAACGATGTCCAATGTAATTGCTTATAAAGTACACATTCAAAGACCTGGTGATTACTTGCTGCTTGATGAAACTTCACATCCGCTTATAGTACAATCTGGCTTGATCGCAGCCCAGGCACATGCCACTCCTTTGCCCATCAAAGGTACGAGAGGAATATTTACTGGAGAACAAATTGTTGAGTTTATTACTCGTCCTAGTTTAAGAAATATTCCGAGAGTTGGGCTTGTTTCTATCGAACAAACGACAAATTTTGGTGGTGGAGCTGTGTGGCCTTTAGAATATATTCAAGAGATCTCAAGTCTTTGTAAAGAGAATGACGTATTCACTCATTTAGATGGAGCAAGACTGTTCAACGCTTGTGCTCATACTAAAATATCTCCAAAGGAGTATGCAAGTTATTTTGATTCGGTATTCATTGATTTTAGTAAAGGATTAGGTGCTCCAATGGGCGCAATATTGCTTGGAAGTGAAGAGTTTATTGAAAAAGCTTGGTACTATAAGTTTCAAATTGGCGGAGGTATGCACCAAGCTGGCATTATTTCAGCTGCATGTTTATATGCTCTACATAATAATGTAAATTCTTTAGAAGAAGATCATAAAAAAATGCAGCACCTTATAGAAGGCCTAGACTCCATAGATCAAGTTATAATTGATATCGACCTGTATAAAACTAATATAGCGTATTTTTCATTACGTACTAATTGTATATCTACTCAAGAATTAATAAACGTACTAATGACAAATTATGGAATTAGAATGGCTAACATCAAAGGTAAAATCAGAGCTATAACACATAGAGATATAAGCTATGAAGATATTAATGCTACTGTATCTGCTATAAGAAAGATACTAAGTAATTTTCTGCACTAATTGTTTGCAAACTTCTTGTCAAACAATATTATACCAATATAGTATTATGCTAGCATCTGCATAGAGCTATTTGGGAATAGGTGTGAACTTTGTCTTCTTTCAATATTTACTATTCTTCTGTGGATATATGCTGCTTTATTTATCAAGACAAAGTATACCAATTGCTCTACCACTGTTAATAGATACTGACCATGTAAAATTAAGCTATTTTTTTGCCTGCTTTTCTTTTTTTTATGGAGTATCAAAATTTGTTAATGGAATAATCATGGACTCCAAAAATAATCCATTATTTATGTTTGGGCTATGCAATATTGCAACTGGATTATTAACCATTGGTATAACTTTATCATATAATAATCTAACTTTATTACTGTTAACATTAATATTATTAGCTTGGACACAAGGGTTAGGTTGGCCAGCTATTACCAAGTTTATGGTTACAAACTCTAGCATCTCTTCAATTGCATCATCATGGGGAGTTATGAGCGCATCTCAGCAACTTGGTTCTTGTATTACTTTAATTGTATTACCAAGTATAATAAAAATGTATGATGCAAAGAGTGCATTTTTGTACTCTGGTCTCTTATGCTTACTTTTTGGAATTTATATAATATTAAAAGCATATTACAAAGAAATTGCCAACTTTACTACCTATTATAAGGTGCATAAATCTCAAATAGGTATCAAGGTAACAAGTTCCATATGGTTTCTATGTTGTGCTACTTTTTGTGCTTATATTATAAAAATGGGAATCTTCTTTTGGTTTCCTATAATTTTAAGGGATAAATTACAAATTTCTCTTGTACAATCCTCACTAATAACAGGTGTATATGATTTAGGTGGAATCCTTGGAACTTTAATCACAGGAAGAATTAGTGATATGTACTTCTTTCAAAATAGAAGCTTGCTGGCATTATTTTACATGTTGGGTATAGCACTCACTTTTATTGCAATGAACTTTGGTCAAAACATAATTCTTATGAACCTTGGTGCAATCTTATCAGGATTCTTTATATTTGGAGTGCAAGTACTGACAGGTGTTATAGCTGTAGAAATTGCTCCACAAAATAATGTATGTGCAATTGTAAGCTTAACAGGATTATTTGGGTATATTGCAAGTTCAATATTTTCATGCGTGCTCTTAGGAGTACTTGTTAAGCACTGTGGTAACAGTATTATGTTTTCATTTTTTTCCATTTGCTCTGTTGTTGCACTCGTTTGCTTTTCCATACTATCAAGCAAAGATCTTAAAAAAACTAAGTAAAGCGGTGTAAAAAAAATTTCTCAACAGTTAAACTTTGTAGATAGATTTTTTACCCAAGGAATAAACATGGTAACCATATCTTAGTAACAGCTCGCTATCTAATAAATTACGGAAATCAAAAACATTAGGTGCAGCCATAATACTCTTTAAACTTGCAAAATCTTGATTTTTAAATTCTTTCCACTCCGTTAACAATAACAAGGCTTCCGCGTCCCTTGCAGCCCCTATAGCATTGTCCGCGTACTCTATATCCTTTAGAACTTGCCTAGCATTATCCATCCCCATTGGGTCATATGCAGTAATTTTAGCCTTGTTATTCACTAACAATTGTGCAATATCTATAGCTGGGCTATTTCTTACATCATCAGTACCAGACTTAAAAGTTAGCCCCCATATTGCTATTTTTTTATTTTGGACTCCATTTAATAGATATTCTACCTTTTTAGCAATGTTTGTTATATGATTATAGTTAGATTCCTTAACTGAATTTAAAATTTGTAGCTTAACATTGTGGTCTTCAGCAAGCCTTATTAAAGCTGACAAATCTTTAGGAAAACATGATCCTCCAAATCCTGGACCAGCTTTGAGAAATTCCTTACCTATTCTATGGTCCATTCCCATACTGTTAGCTAAAAGGTCAATGTCTGCTCCTAATAGCTCACATAAACCTGCCATCTCATTGATAAAAGCAACCTTTGTTGCTAGAAAAGCATTAGAAGCATATTTAATCATTTCAGCAGTAACTGTATCAGTGACTATTAACGGAATATTCTTATCTATAAATGGTCTATATATAACTTCTAGTTTTGCCCTAGCTAGCTTAGTTTTTACTCCTATTATTATCCTATCTGGGTATAAAAAATCTGATACTGCAGAGCCTTGCTTGAGAAACTCTGGATTCACCCCCAAATCAAAGTTATAGCCCTTATTAGATAAATAATTATGTATATTTTCTGCAGTACCAGGAGGAACAGTTGACTTTATCACTATTAAGCAATCTTGATTAACTCTCTCAGAAACTTCACTTACTGCATTATATACATTCTTTAAATTTGCATTTCCTAGGGAGTCTGATGGAGTATCTACAGTTATAAATACTACTTCTGTATTGGGATTTATTTGAAAATACGAATCGAAAAATCTTATCCTTTGTGACTTTATATTATTCTCTAAATAATCTGCTAATCCAGGTTCATATAGAGGAATTTTCCCTGATTTCAAAAGTTCAATCTTCTCAGTATTTATGTCAATGCAATCAACTTTATGGCCCTGCTCCGATAACATTGTACCAGATACTAAGCCTACATACCCTACTCCTATAATAGTTATGTGCATTTTATTATCACCTTAAAAATATAGCTTAGCATCTAAAATAAATACCATTAACAATGAGAGTCATAAACTTTTGTTGTTACATTATTTTGCTTAATTGCCTTACTTTCCGAATAAATTATAAATAAGGTTGAAGATATTAATATCAAAGTACCATATAAAGCACTTTTATCAGGTAATTCATTAAATATAACGTATGTTACTATTGCAGAAATTATTAGCTCTATGTACCTATAAGGTGCAAGTGCAGTAGCATCAGTAAGAGTAAAAGCTTTTAAGATAAAGAGCAAAATTAGATTTGAATTAATTCCCAGAATCAGCAGTAATACTAATTCCAACAAGGAAGGCATATGCCAATAAAATAACAAAGGTGGAGTAGAAAAAATAGTTGTCGTTAGAGCTGAATAAAATAACATACTTATTACTGACTCTTTTATCACAAGTTTCTTATTAAGTATGTCTAATATAGCAAAGATTAATGCAGATACAATAAAAATAAGAATTTTAGGATTAAAGTCTTCACTATGAGCTTTGATAGTAATAGCAATACCAACAAAACCAATAATAGTTACTATCCATCTTTGCCAAATTATATTTTCGTTTAGTAAAGGGATTGCAAGAAGTATAACAAATAATGGTACAGAAAAACTTATAATCGTTGCAGTTACTATGGGGAAAGTACTCAATCCATAGGTCCATAAGACCGTTCCACAAAACAATAATGCACCTCTAGTTATTTGAATAGATATTTGACTTGTTTTAAAAGCTTCTATTCCATAGTAAAACATAAAAGGTACAAGGGTAATAGTGGTAAACAGAAAGCGGAAAAAAATTATTTCAAAACTCTGAAGATGTAAACTTAGATATTTTGATATAGTATCATTAGCTACACTACTAAATAAGCTAAGTATAAACCAGATAACCCCAAACAAATAACTCTCAGTCTATAATCCATAAAGCTTCTGATTTAATAGATATGATGTACTCATATAATTTTACTACAAAACTAATAAGAGGTTGTCCGGAAACTAGTAAATTCAAGCATATTCCCTCTTTAACATAACCCTACTTATAGCTAGGTATATGAAATTCTCAGTGGATGTTGTGAGTAAATCATACTCCTTCGATAGCCTTCTATTCCTATCAACCCAAGCAAAAGTCCTTTCTACAACCCATCTTCTTGGCTGTACTTTAAACCCTTGTTCTCTTGTTGGTAGTAGCTCAGGTGGCGTATCTTTGTGCACCCAAAATCTACATGGGGCCTTTTAACAATTTCAATATCTATGTCATATTCTTCCTTTATGTGATTCTTTAAATTTCTTCCTTGGTATCCCATGTCAGCCCACATTTTTTTAACTTTAGTATATTTTGTTCTCATATTGTTTAATGCTATTTTAATACCATCTCTATCATTTTCGTTAGCAGCGCCTACGTAACAACCTAGTATAAAACCCTGAGTGTCTGTAATTATATGCCTTTTTCTACCCTTTACTTTTTTACTTCCATCATAGCCTTTGATCCCCCCTTTTCTGTAGTCTTTACAGATTGACTATCTACTATACAGGCACTCGGCTGCTCATTCCTTCCTATTTTTCTTCTACTATATTTTGTAATTTCATAATTCATTTTCTCAAAAATTCCCTGCTTCTTCCATTGCCTGAACTGCTCATACACAGTCTTCCATAGCGGAAAATCATTTGGTAAATACCGCCATTGACACCCTGTACGCAATACATAGAAAATTGCTTCTAATATTTCTCTTTTGCTATACTTTGGCGGCCTTCCTCCTTTCTTGTATGATACTCTGAAGTGTTTTTCTATTCTTGCCCATTCCCTTTCGCTTAGATCTGTTGGATACTTTTTTCTCATCTTTACCCCGTACTAAAATTTCAGATATTATAGCCTTTTACTTGTTTCCGGACAACCTCTAAGAGGTTGTCCGGAAACAAGTAAATTCAAGCATATTCCCTCTTTAACATAACCCTACTCATAGCTAGGTATATGAAATTCTCAGTGGATGTTGTGAGTAAATCATACTCCTTCGATAGCCTTCTATTCCTATTAACCCAAGCAAAAGTCCTTTCTACAACCCATCTTCTTGGCTGTACTTTAAACCCTTGTTCTCTTGTTGGTAGTAGCTCAGGTGGCGTATCTTTGTGCACCCAAAATCTACATGGAGGCCTTTTAACAATTTCAATATCTATGTCATATTCTTCCTTTATGTGATTCTTTAAATTTCTTCCTTGGTATCCCATGTCAGCCCACATTTTTTTAACTTTAGTATATTTTGTTCTCATATTGTTTAATGCTATTTTAATACCATCTCTATCATTTTCGTTAGCAGCGCCTACGTAACAACCTAGTATAAAACCCTGAGTGTCTGTAATTATATGCCTTTTTCTACCCTTTACTTTTTTACTTCCATCATAGCCTTTGATCCCCCCTTTTCTGTAGTCTTTACAGATTGACTATCTACTATACAGGCACTCGGCTGCTCATTCCTTCCTATTTTTCTTCTACTATATTTTGTAATTTCATAATTCATTTTCTCAAAAATTCCCTGCTTCTTCCATTGCCTGAACTGCTCATACACAGTCTTCCATAGCGGAAAATCATTTGGTAAATACCGCCATTAACACCCTGTACGCAATACATAGAAAATTGCTTCTAATATTTCTCTTTTGCTATACTTTGGCGGCCTTCCTCCTTTCTTGTATGATACTCTGAAGTGTTTTTCTATTCTTGCCCATTCCCTTTCGCTTAGATCTGTTGGATACTTTTTTCTCATCTTTACCCCGTACTAAAATTTCAGATATTATAGCCTTTTACTTGTTTCCGGACAACCTCTAATATCAATTCTTGCTCCTTTTTCTATGAGAAATTCTACAGATGGTAAATGTCCTTCCTTGGCAGCATAGTAGACTGATCTGTAGTTTTAGAATTATTAATAAATGATTCTTGTTGTTGCTTTTCTATTAGAAGCTTTACAATTCCTAGATATCCTTTATTGGTAGCATAATGCAAAGGAGTCCAATTGTTTTTACCTTTTGTACCAACTTCTACTCCCTGATTAAGAGAAAACTTTACAATATCAATATTTCAAAAATCAGCTGCAATATGAATAGGCTTGTTTTCGTCATTAGTTTTAGTGTTAAAACTTACACCTTTATTATTTACTAAAAATTTTGTTACTTCTAAGCTATCAAACTTAGCTGGATGATGCAAAGCCATCTTGACCAAAAAATCATTCCCCTATCTCGTTCTTATCATTATGCCTTATACCCTGTATTACACCTTCAGATATAGTCATTTCTAACCTCCAACATCCTTGCTAATAAACCCTCACTAAAACTGCCGAAAAGACTTTATAAGTTAATATTCTAAATCTCAATATTTTATGGTGCAGGTTTTTATTTTTAAAACATTATACTTTGTGTAGGGTATAACTACACGCATCAAAGTGAAAGAAAATCAAAAGCAAAATGATGAAGAAAATGAAAGTTTAAGTTTTCTTCAACGATTCAAGGAGAGAATTTATGCTTTAAAGCCTGTATTAGCAAGAGCCTTAATCACTAAATGAACAATGTCACGCAGAGTTTCATCCTCAATTTTTCTATATTCCCTCACTAGCCTTGATATTTCTTCGCTGCCTACATCGCTATGGAAGGCCTTATCATGTAAATCTTCAGAGGCTTTGGTAAAAAAATACGACATATCAACCGATAGTACTTCTGCTAATTTATATAACCTATCAACTACAAGCCTAATCTCTCCGCTTTCATATCCTTGTACATGCTGAAATGAAATTTCAAGCTTTTTTCCTAAGTCTCTTTGACTAAAACCACACATTAGCCTTCTTTTCCTTATTCTTTCCCCTATTTGTTTATCGATAGGATGTTGTATAGTCATTTTACGTATCAGATAATATTAACTATGTATTATCACTTTGAGAAAAAGATTTTACCAATATATAAACTACACTACGTAACCTTTTGCTCTTAATTTCATTGTATCCTTTAACTAATTTTAATATCTCCTCATCATAAGCTTCATGTGAGTCGTCATGCACATCAGTAAAAAAATCAGCAACATCAATCGATAGGGCTTTTGCTAAGTCATATAGTCTACTAGCTAAAATGCAATTTGAACCATTTTCGTACCTTTGTATCTGTCTATATGAAACACCTATTCTTTTTCCTAATTCAGTTTGTGTCAAACCACAGTATAACCTAAGCTCTTTTATTTTTTTGCCTAATTCCACCTTTCATTACTAATTTTAGCTGTTCAAGCTTATATTGAATTTTTTAATTTATAAAGTGAAAAAAAGAAGGAAAGTTGGAGAACTTTCCTTCCGGTCTACAGATTACAATAAACCACTGTCATAAAAACTAAAGTGGCTTTTCTGTGTTACGATTATATGATCTATTAATTTCATTCCTACATTTTCACAGGTTGCAGCTAATGTAAGTGTGTTATCCTCATCCTCCTTTGAAGGTTCTATATCTCCACTTGGATGATTGTGTGAAATTGCAACAGATGCTGCATCAATCAGTAATCCCTGTTTTATTATTTCCCTGACATACAGAGGTACTCTGTCTATAGTTCCACAGTCTTGAATATACTCATATATTAAATGATCACTTCGATCTAAGTATATTACTCGTAAGCTTTCCTTTCGTGACTGCCCTATTGCTGCTTTAAAGTATTTTAGTAGCTCTTCTCTATTATCAAGAATTGACAATTTTTTTAACTTACCTTTCAGTATCCTATCAAAAATCTCTTTCAGACAAAAGATACTTGCTATTGCTCCATCGTTCATTCCTGTAACATTTTTTAGCTCATAAAAATCAGCATTAATTACCCTTCCTAAACTACTAAAGAGCTCCATTAGCCTTTTAGCGACTTCTCTTCCTTCTGCACACGCAGATAGATTACGTTCCAGTAGCTCATGGTCAAGTAAAGACCTACCTCTACTTGATAGAATACGAGTTTCTAATTTCTCTTTTCTCTCACTATTATTCATAAAAACCTCCAAGATCAACATTATATACAAATTCAGCGCCAGCTTTCTGACGCAGTAGTTCTCGAGGAATAACCCTTTTGAACTCTAAATTTGCAATGTTGTCCTTGTTGCTTGGGCACTGGGATGACACCCTACTAGCAGAAGTTACTCTCAAATGTTTGTTCATGTTAGCTACAAACATTAAGAAATTTACCAAACGAAAAAAAGGCAAAAGAAGCCCCAGTCATTGTCTATTTTCAGTATTGGCGTTTTTTAAGTCTTAAACACTGCAATTTAGCTGCTTTTAAATGCAACTCATCTTAGTTTAAATGTTTAAGAAATTTACTAAGCAGAAAAAAAGGCAAAAGAAATCCCGTATTAGCTAGTTGTCACTCTCTAATCCTGCAAATTGGCGTGCTATACTGTCTTAAACGCTTTATAAGCGCGTTTCAGCTTATATAGGTAAAAACCCAGAAATGTTGTGAAGACGTAGGGTGCGCATAGTGCAAAAAATTAAAAATAAGACGCCAATTACGTAATACTGTTGTCGTTTAATCTGCACAGATTGAAGATAAATGAATACCTTCAGTTTCATGATAAGAGGGCTGGCGAAGGGTGTCAAGTAAGTTTTTTCGTTTCTACCAGCTACTTGGATGACACCACATAAATTAATAAATAGGAAAATTACTACAAATCCTTTCAACTTTAGCTTTTACTGCTTTTTCGACACTTGAGCTATTTCCGCTGATTAATCCTTGAATTACTTCATTTATTAGACCAGCTATCTCTTTAAAATTTTCTGCCTCAAGTCCGCGTGTTGTCTCAGCAGCGGTGCCAAAACGGAGCCCTGAAGTGATGGTCGGCTTTGCTGTATCAAATGGTACAGAGTTTTTATTACAGGTAATACCGGCTCTCTCAAGGCTATCTACAACGTCTTTTCCAGTTAATTTCTGCGATCTTAAGTCAACTAGCACTATATGAGAGTCAGTGCCACCGGTTATAATGTCAAGTCCATGCTTTTGCAATTCTTGAGCCAGCACTTTCGCATTTTCCACGACTTTCTTGCTATAAGTCTTAAACTCTGGTGCTAATGCTTCTTTAAATGCAACAGCTTTTGCAGCTATCACATGCATAAGTGGCCCGCCCTGCAATCCTGGAAAAACTGCGGATTGAATTTTTTTGTGTAATGCTTCATCATTGGTCATCACTATTCCACCACGAGGACCACGCAAAGTTTTGTGAGTCGTGGAAGTCATAACATGTGCATATTCAGCAGGGGATGGATATTCGCCCGCTGCAATAAGCCCTGCATAGTGAGCAATGTCTGCAAGCAAATAAGCACCAACTTTATCTGCAATCTCGCGAAAGCGTTTGAAGTCCATTTTTCTTGGATAAGCAGAAGCACCAGCTATGATCAATTTCGGTTTATGCTCCAGCGCCAGCTTTTCTATCTCATCCATATCCAGCAAGTAAGTGTCTTTATTCACTGTATATTGAATTGACTTAAACCATTTACCAGAAAGGCTTGGTGCCGCACCATGAGTTAGATGCCCACCGCAACTCAGTGATAATCCAAGTATTGTATCGCCTGGAGTAAGCAGTGAAGCAAATACCGCCTGGTTTGCCTGAGAACCAGAATGAGGTTGAACGTTTGCAAATTTAACACCAAACAACTTACAAAGTCTTTCTATAGCCAGACTTTCAATTTTGTCCACATGCTCACAACCACAGTAATATCTTTTACCTGGATAACCTTCTGCGTATTTATTAGTCAGAAAAGAGCCTTGTGCCTCCATTACCGCTTTGCTTGCAAAATTTTCTGATGCAATTAATTGCAATTGTGATTTTTGGCGTTGTAATTCTTTTTCTATAGACTGATAAACCTCGTTATCAAAAGACTTTAAACTATTTTTAGAGCCACAGATTTTTTTTAAAACACTCATCATAGATCAAACCTCGCTTTAATTTTAAGATGCACAAGCAATTTTAAGACTGCTTATCCTGCTTTTTTAACCATAAGAGCCCAAAAACAGCTATCAGCAAACATACAGGAATAATAGATGTTGCTTTTATCAGCAATTCAGCACTATACACAGGATTTCCTTGTATCACTGTCCTATCCCAACACAAATCTATTATTTTTGCGATCCCAGTGTGAAAAAAATAGCCAAAAACCATGACTATCATATTTGACACAGCTGTAGTTAATCCTATTAAGTTATTATTTACATAACTTAATGCTTTGTACAGTGTTACTATTTGATATCCAGAAGCGAAACCTATAACAAGAAGTGCAGGCAATACAATATACAATCCGCCAGCCTGTGTAAAAAGTAAAAGGAAACTAGCAATCATTGCAAAGGAACAGACAATAATAACTTCATAATGTCTATTTGGATATTTTTCTAATATGTGAGCAAAAGAGAGCAATCCAGCTGCAAATCCTACATATATAACAGAAGAAATTGAAGACGCTAGATCACCGGCCATTTGATATACCTCACATAAAAAAGCTTTTGTCCAAGCATCAGCAAAACCTTCTAGTGGACCTACCATTAAGCCACCAAAAAAACTAATTAGAATGATATATTTATTGAAAAGCACAGTTTTTAGATCCTTCATGCTAATTTTTTCTTTTCGAAAGTCGTAAGCATTGTAAGGAATAACTAAAAATAAAGATAAAGCGAGTAAGAAACCAAACCCTGAAAGAATATAAATTACGTAATTCCAACCAAACTCATCAAGCAAAAGTTCTATTGGTAGACCACCATATATTGCCCCTAATAGCCCTATAATAACAGATATGCTTGCCATTTTTGCTGATTTTTCTCGCGGAAAATACATACTGGCAACTTTAAATACTCCTATTACTGACGCAGACGAGCCAATCCCAACAATTATTCTACCTAATACTGAATAATACCACTCATCAAAGCACACAAGAGGTAATGTTCCAATAGATACCAAGACAGCACAAATAGGTAAAACAATTTTTGGACCGAATCTATCAAAACAAAGACCAACAGGGATATGAACTAGTGTAAATCCCACATAGTAGAGACCATTAAATTGCCCTAAATCTGCAATGCTTATATTAAATTTTGTTATTAATACAGGCGCAATTATGTTTGGCATGACACGTAACACATACTGGTATGCATAGAAAAGAGATACTATCAACCATACAAAAAAATTACTTTTCGACATACCTACCACCTAATAAAACCCAATTACAATTAAAACAAAAATATCAAAGTAAAATAAAGTATTATATTTCATAATAACAAGAGCCTTAAATTAGTACATCTAACGATTTTATCATACGAGCCTTCGATAAATTATCTACTTATTACAATCAACTTCTCTAAAATCTTTATTTTTTAACCATAAGAGCCCAAAAACAGCCACCAGCAAACATACAGGAATAACTGATGTTGCTTTTATCAGCAATTCAGCACCATACACAGGATTTCCTTGTATTATTGTTCTATCCCAACACAAATCTACTATTTTTGCGATCCCAGTGTGAAAAAAATAGCCAAAAACCATAACTATCATGTTTGACACAGCTGTAGCCAGGCCTACTAAGTTATTATTTACATAACTTATCGCTTTGTAAATGGTAACCACCTGATATCCAGATGTGAAGCCAATAATAAAAAGCGTAGGTAATACAACATACAAGCCACCAATCTGAGTAAAAAGCAAAAGAAAACTAGCGATCATTGCAAATGAGCATGCAATTATTACTTCATAATGCTTATTTTTATATTTTTCCAATAAATAAGCCAAAGAGAATGATCCTGTTAACATTCCTATCAATATTACGGAAGAGAGAGAAGATGCCAAGTCTTCATTCATTTTATATACTTCAAAAAAGAATGCTTTCACCCAACCATCGGCAAAACCTTGCATTGGACCGACCATGAGTCCACCAAAAAAGCTAATTAGAATAATATGCTTGTTGAAAAGTATGTTTTTTAAGTCTCTAATGCTAACTTTTTCCTGTTGAGCATTGCTTTCAGGCGTTACTAAGAACAGCAACAGAGCAAGTAAACACCCAAATGCTGAGAATGTATAGATAACATAATTCCAGCCAAATTTATCGAGTAAGAAGTCTAAAGGTAACCCGCCACATATCCCTCCCAAAATTCCTATAATTATAGATAAGCTGGCCATTCTTGCTGATTTTTCTTGCGCAAAATACATGCTTGCAACTTTAAAGATTCCAATTGCCGAAGCGGATGACCCAATTCCCACAATTATTCTTCCAATTATTGAATAACTCCACTCATCAAAGCATATAAGCGGTAGTGTTCCGGTAAATGTCAAAACGGTACAAGCAGGTAAAACAAACTTTGGTCCAAATCTATCAAGGAAAAGACCAATAGGTATATGAGCTAGCGTATAGCCTACATAGTATAACCCACCAAACTGGCCAACATCTGCAATACTTATGTTAAATTTTGTTATTAATTCAGGCGCAATTATGTTTGGAATTACGCGTAATATATATTGGTATGCATAAAACAGTGACGTCAACAACCAGATTAAAAAATTCCTCTGCAACATGAATCTCAGCTAAAATTTAGGATTATAGATACTTTAGTTATAAAAAACAATACTATATTAATCATCTAAATCTGCTTAGCTCTTTTTACAGCTTATAACTTTAAGTAACCAAAAGCCTATCATTCCTATTAGTAGGCATATAGGTATTATTAACATAGACTTAACCATTACATCAGTTCCATAAAATGGCTTTCCATCGATAATTTCACCGTTCCAATAAAAATTCATTATATTTGCAATAATGACGTGAAAAAAATAACCAAAACTCATAACTATGGAATTACCTACAGATCCTGCACTTGCTACTGCTTCGTTTTTTACACAACTTACAACTTTAGCAGTAAAAACAATTTGGTATGCAGAAGCAAGACCAATAATGAATAGTAATATACATGCCAGGAGTTCACTAATATTGCATATAAAAAGTAATAAGAACACAATTATCATGGCCATAGCACAAGAAATTATTATTTCATAGTGCTTGGTTGGATTTTTTGCTAATATGTAAGGAAGTAATAAATGCCCAAAGCCAAAGCCTATTAGTATCCATTTTGAAATGCTATATGCAATGTGTCTATCTATAGCGTACATCTCATGCAAGAATGTTGCGGACCACGTATCTGCAAAGCCTTCTAATGGTCCAACCATAAAACCGCCAAACAAACCTATCAATAAAATATCTTTATTAAATATAACTTTGCTTAAATTTTTAATATTTAATTCTTCGTCTGAGGTGCCAACTTTAGGTATAGATATAAAGGTAGTTAAAGCAAGCAATAATCCAAGCATTATACACACAGTAAATAAATAATCCCACCCAAACTTATCAAGTAAGACATGTAATGGTTTGGTGGCAAATACACCACCTGAAATGCCAATAATAACCGATATGCTGAACATCATGGCAAATTTTTCTCTATGGTAATAGATTCTTATTATTTTAAAGAGTCCAAGTACTGAAGCAGAGGATCCAATACCAGTAATTATTCTTCCAATAATAGAATAACTCCAATCATTAGAACTGACTAAAGGTAAAGCACCTAAAGATGTTAATGCAATACAAATCGGTATAACAACTTTAGAACCAAATCTATCTAAAAGAATACCTACAGGAATATGTGCTAACACATAACCTACATAATACAGTCCACAAAATTGTCCTATTTCTGTTGTTCCTATATTAAACCTTACTACCAATTCAGGAATTATAATATTTGGAATTACGCGTAATATATATTGGTATGCATAAAACAGTGACGCCAACAACCAGATTAAAAAATTCCTCTGCAATACTTTACCCCAAAGCTAGCATTATAGATACTCTGTTTATAGAAAACAATATTTTTATGAATACTTATTTTAATTTACCGGAATTTTATACAGTTGAACTCATAGCCAACATAAGTAGTTTATGCATTAACTAAATTTTCCAGGTTCAAGTTTGGATGATGGAAAAAGTTCACTTTTTCTATTTTTAAAAGAGACCTTTTATTTTACTTATAATTTTTTCTACCATATCTACAACTGGCTCATGAATAAGGTATATGAAAAAAATTACACCACAAATGATAAGTATATTTATGATTTTACCCTTATTCATCTTTATCTTGAGCTTCACTTTTGTTACAAGATCCATTTTATTTATGTTTTTATTTCATGCTGACAATTATATCTTAAATACCATAATTTTCAGTAAAATTTGACTTCAGAAGTATTCTATTAATTCAATATTAACCTTTTTATGTGTAAAATAGTTAATATAATATTAAAGCAGGCTGATGAATATAAGCACGATAGATAATACGCTGCAAAATTACATAACAAAATACATTGAACAAACATTCGCTACACACGTGCTAGGCAATAGATACGACAAATTGTATAGGAAACTTCTAAGTGGTATAGAAGAGATAATAAAGCTTGCTGTAAATGAAGCAAAACACTACGATGAAAATTTAGAAGATCTATATAACGATTCAAGATTTAATAAGAAATTTATTCAAGCTGTTGCTAAACATCAGGTGTCGGAATTTTTAAATACTTATCCGAAAAGAAAAGAAATTGTTGCAGAATTTTACAATGAACATCACATTAACGAAAGTGATTTAAAGACTCTGGAAAAGGGGAAAGATTTAGTAAATAAAATAAATAACATTAACTTACTGCAACAAAATGAAAAAAATGAGGAATTCAATATTAGAAAGACACTTGCTCAATCAATAAAAATGCCTTCCATAGAAAAACACAAGTTAGAACATTCAAAATAACCTTGGCGAAGTATGGCAAAATATACAACTTATGGATAGTCTATTTCATTTTAACTCCTGGCACGCTTTAGTAATACTATCACATCCAATTTCTAATTGTTCCTGAGAGGTTGCATAAGAAATTCTGATAAAATTTTCTAGACCAAATGCAATTCCTGGAACCACAGCAACCAAATGATCTCCCAGTAAGTATTCAGTAAAATCTAAATCATTATTTATTATCTTACCACTTTTTGTGCTTTTACTGAGCAATCCTTCACATGAGACAAATAAATAAAACGCACCTTGTGGAACAGACGCTGATAATCCCGGGGCAGAATTTAGCTCTTTCACCATAAAATCTCTACGACTCTTAAAAATCCTTGTTCTTTCTTTCAAAAAACTATGATCACCGTTTAATGCTGCTGCTGCTGCTGCTTGTGCTATCGAATTTGGATTAGAAGTGCTTTGAGACTGCAGCGTAGAGATAGCTTTTACCACATCACTTCTACCTGCAATATACCCTATTCTCCAGCCTGTCATTGCATAGGCTTTTGATACTCCATTGACTACAAAAACTCTATCATAAAGCTTCGGCTCAACCTGAGCGATAGTAAAAAACTTTTCGTCGTATATTATATGCTCATAAATATCGTCTGTAACGACATTCATATGTGGATATTCAAGCAATATTTGTGCTATGTCTTTCAATTCATCACATGTGTACACAGCTCCTGCAGGGTTGTTCGGTGAGTTAAGAATTAACCATTTAGTTTTTTTAGTTATCCTGCTTTTCAATAATTCCGCTGTCAGTTTAAAATTTTGTTTGCATTCTACTACAACTGGCAAGCCGCCAAAAAGACTTACCATATCAACATATGAAACCCAATAAGGAGCTGGAATAATAACTTCATCTCCAGAGTTAATTGTTGCCATGAACAAATTGAATAACACCTGCTTAGCACCTGTACCAACACAGATTTGGTTAAGCGTGTACTCGAGGTTATTATCCTTTCTTAACTTATTAATTATTGCTTCTTTCAGCTCACGCGTTCCATCAACAGCAGTATATTTAGTCTTACCTTCACTTATTGCTTGAATAGCTGCTTTTTTTATATGATCTGGAGTATCAAAATCCGGTTCTCCTGCAGCTAAAACACAGATCTTTTTTCCTTCATTTTTCAACTTATTTGCCTTATCAGTTACAGCAATCGTAGGTGATGGTTTTATTAGGGACATTCTTTTTGCAAGGTCTGACATATCTTACTGAAGCTAAATTCAAATGATAAACCCCGTACAACAAAAAAGCTAGAATTTTGTGTATTGTATTAGTAGCTTTTTACCAGGTTTACCAATGCAGCAATATTTTCAACTGGAGTATCAGGGAGTACTCCATGTCCGAGATTAAATATGAAGGGTAAATCTCTAAAGCAATCTATTATACGTTTTGCTTCTTTGATTGCTTCCGTTTTATTATAGGCTAAAAGATTAGGATCAAGGTTTCCTTGTAGAGGGATGTTTAGATTCGCTTTCGCCCATTTTATTGGAACATTATAATCTATACTTACTGCAGATACACCTGTTTGTTCGCAGTAATCTTTATAAAGATTTCCAGCAGACCTTGGAAAACCTATTATTGGAAAATCAGAAAATCTATCCTTTATTGCCAAGATAATTCTCTTTGTTGGTTCGATAACATATTCTTTAAACAATGGTTCCGATAACGCACCAGCATTACTGTCAAATAGCTGAATAACATCTGCTCCAAATTCTATCTGTTTAATTAGATAAATAATCGTTACTTCCGTTATTCGTTCAATTATTTCCTTCAAACACGAAGGATAAAAATTTAATACTTTGGAAAAAGTTTTGCTGCTCCCACCTTCTATGATGTATGAGGCTACTGTCCATGGTCCACCAGCAAATCCTATGAGAGATTTTTCTTTTGGTAATTGGCTTCTGACTTTTTTTATAGCGTTTAGAATTGGTAAGGTTTTAGTTTCAATTTCTTGTGGACCCTTCAATTCCTTAGGACTTTCCACGGGTTTTATTATTGGACCTACACCGCGTACGAAATTCACGTCACAACCCAAAACATCAGCTATTATTAAAATGTCTGAAAAAATTATCGCCGCATCCATGTCAAATCTTGTCACCGGCTGTAACGTCAATTCTGTCACTAAATCTGTGTTGTAGCATATCTCCATAAAATTATTCATATTTTCTACTGCTTTGCGGTACTCAGGAAGAGACCTGCCAGCCTGACGCATTAGCCAGATAGGCACTCTTCCACCCGGCTCATTTCTCTTAATAATTTTCGCTATTGTTGTTTTGCCGCTTTCCA